>NZ_CP031264.1:5672169-7090212 GCF_003258605.2 Peterkaempfera bronchialis | reverse complement strand
CGCTCGCCGCCACGGGCCTGCTCGACGGCAGGCGCGCCACGACGCACTGGCACTACACGCGGGCACTCGTGGCCAGGCATCGCTCGTCCAGGTCGACGAGAACGTGCTGTTCGTCGACGAGGGAAGCGTGCTCACTCGGCCGGAGCCGCCTCCGGCATCGACCTTGCCTGCATCCTGCGCGGGCGACCTGGAGTGGCCGCGTCCAACCACGCGGCCGGCGTCTGGTTGCGGCCCTACCGCAGCGGCGGCCAGGCCCAGTACGTGCCGCGCAGCGTCCCGAGCCGCTCGGCGAGCGGTTCGCCGCCACCCGCGAGTGGGCGCTGCACCGGTTCGGCGAGCCCCTCACCCTCGACGTACTGGCGCGGCAGGCGGGGGTCTCACCGCGCACGTTCTCCCGGCGCTTCGTCGAAGAGACCGGCTGCACGCCGATGCAGTGGGTGATGCGCGCCCGCATCGACCTGGCCCGCGAACTGCTTGAGCGCTCACAGCGCAGCGTCGAGCAGATCGCCGCCGCCGTCGGGCTCGGCACCGGCGCGAACCTGCGCCTGCACTTCCAGCGCATCCTCGGCACCACACCGAGCGAGTACCGGCGCACCTTCACCCGGGGCGAGTGACCCGGCCGGGCCGCCACCGCGTGGCGGGATCCTTTTGAACCGTGGCGATCCCGCCACTGTCAGCGGCACCTGCCGCGAGCGAGCCTGGTGTGGAAGGGAAAGGGATGCCACTCATGACTCGCATCGCCATCAACGGATTCGGCCGCATCGGACGCAATGTGCTGCGCGCACTGCTGGAGCGCGACAGCGCCCTCGAGATCGTCGCCGTCAACGACCTGACGGAGCCCGCCGCTCTCGCCCGACTGCTCGCCTACGACAGCACGGCCGGCCGGCTCGGGCGCCCGGTGACCGTCGACGGTGACGTCCTTGTCGTTGACGGCCGCCGGATCACGGTGCTGGCCGAGCGCGAACCGGCGCAGTTGCCGTGGGCCGAACTCGGCGTCGACATCGTCCTGGAAGCCACCGGCCGATTCACCTCGGCCAAGGCCGCCCGGGCCCACCTCGACGCGGGCACGAAGAAGGTACTCGTCAGCGCGCCGTCGGACGGCGCCGACGTCACGCTCGCGTTCGGGGTCAACACCGGCGCCTACGACCCGGCCGTGCACACGATCGTCTCGAACGCCTCCTGCACCACCAACGCGCTCGCGCCGCTGGCCGCGGTCCTCGACGAACTCGCCGGTATCGAACACGGGTTCATGACGACGGTGCACGCCTACACGCAGGAGCAGAACCTCCAGGACGGTCCGCACCGCGACGCCCGTCGCGCCCGAGCCGCCGGCGTCAACATCGTGCCGACCACGACCGGCGCCGCCAAGGCGATCGGCCTGGTGCTGCCGAACCTCGCCGGCAAGCTCTCGGGCGACTCCATCCGCGTACCGGTGCCGGTGGGCTCGATCGTCGAACTCAACACGACCGTCGCCCGCGACGTGACGCGCGACGACGTGCTGGCGGCGTACCGCGCCGCAGCGGAGGGGCCACTCGCCGGCATCCTCGAGTACTCGGACGACCCCCTCGTGTCGTCCGACATCACGGGCAATCCCGCCTCGTCGATCTTCGACTCGGCCCTGACCCGCGTCGACGGCCGCCACATCAAGGTGGTCGCGTGGTACGACAACGAGTGGGGCTTCTCGAACCGCGTGATCGACACGCTCGAGCTCCTCGCCACCCGCTGACCGGACGCCGGGACGGTGCCCCGCCCGGGAGCAGGCGAACGGCGCGGGCTCCGGACACCCCCGCATCGATGGCGCCCGGGCGCGGCGGTACCCCGGCCTCGGCGCCGCCTCTCATGGCAGGCCGCTTGGCTGCGGGACGATCGGTGTCTCGGATTCGGCGACATGCGGCGCGGGAGGCGAGGACGTGGCCGAACAACGTCCGCTCCGGCACGTGCACCGGCTACGGCCACCTCGGCATCGACGGGACCCACGCATGAGTGGATCACCACGCGCAGGTGTCGGCCTTCTCGTCGGCGTGGACCTCGCTGTGGGCCAGGCGGCTGTGGTCGTCGACGGCGGAGTGGATGCAGTCGTAGCCGACGTCGGCCCTGGTGGCACGGCCGGCGTGGCGGCCGAGCACCTTGTGGCCGCCTCCGTCGGGGATGCGGCCGGGCTTCTTGACGTCGATGTGGACCAGCTCGCCGGGTCGGGCGGGCTCGTAGCGGCGGATGACCTGGCCGGTGGGTCGGTCGAGGTGGGCCAGGCGGTGGAGGCCGTGTCGGGCCAGGACGCGATGCACGGTGGAGGGGGCCAGGTCGAGGATCGGGCCGCCTCGGTAGTGTGGACAACGCGGCTTCCTCCGCCGGGCCGCCGCCTTCTTCGCCACCCGCGGCATCGACCGCATCGAGCCGGTGCTGACCGACAACGCCTGGCCCTACCGCAAGAGCTTCGCCTGGAAGCAGGCCCTTGCCTCCTCGGCGCCACCGGCAAGCTCACCCGTGCCTACCGGCCCCAGACCAACGGCAAGGTCGAACGCTTCAACCGCACACCGCTCGACGAGTGGGCCCACCTGCGGCCCCACACCAGCAACACCGAACGCACCCCCGCCCTGGACAACTTCCCGCACACCTACAACCATCACCGGTGCCACACAGCACTCGGAGGAAAACCCCCGATCACCCGCGTCAACAACCCTGCGGATCAAGACACCTAGCGCGCCCGCGCCCTGCGGCGGGCCACCGTGGTGGAGGCGAGCATCCGGCGCCGGTACGGAGGCGTCCGGTCGCAGGAGTACGGCAGGATCACGAACCGCCCGGGGGTGGGGCAGGGCGTCGCCGCGACCGCCGGGTTCAGCATCAACCAGGCGCTGTGGGCTGGCGGCACCCCGCTGATCGGGGAGGACGGGCCCGGGGTTGCGCAGAGGGCGCGTGCCGGGCGCCTTCGGGGTGGTGAAGGCGTAGCGGCCGAGGATCTCCTATCTGGATGCCTTCGAGTGACGCCTGAACCGGCGCCGTGGCGATCGAGGTGCAGGGTTCGTTGGGCCATCTGAGTGCAGGCTCGGGGAGGTCGGTGTGCGGGTGGTCAAGGAACGCGGTGGCGGAATCGTGCGGCGGGTGCGGTTGGTCGACGGCGACGGGGAACAGGTCACGGCGGCCTGCCGGTTCCTGGATCACTGGTCGGCCGAGCCGGGCTGCCGTGCGGGCCTCCGGCGCGCGGAACAAGCCGACTGCATCGCCCTCCGTCACGCGGTCCGGGAGCCTCCGGACCCCACCGCGAGCAGGCCGGCGATCGAGGTGCGGGTCCCGTCGCGATGGATGCCCATGAGTGCCACGACGGCCTCCGGATCGTCACGGCGCAGTGCCGCGATCATCTCGGCGTGCTCTTCGAACATCCGGGGCCGCCCCCTTGGGTCCATCAGGGATGCCGAGCGGTAGACGTCGCTCAGTGCCCATATCCGGCGGATCTCGTCCACGACGAGATCCAGCCCGAGGCCCGGAACAGGGTGAAGTGGAAGTCGATGTTGAGGGTGCGCATCATGGCCACGTCTCCGGCGGTCCAGGCCTCCACGATCTCCTCGTTGAGCCGTTCCAGTCGGGCCAGGACCTCCTCGGGCATCGGCACGGGCAGGGCCCGCAGCACCTCCGCTTCCAGAACACGGCGCATGAGATAGGTCTGCTCGAACTCGGCGACGGTGAGCCGCTTCACCGCGTAACCCACGTGCCGGGTGTGCTCCAGGAGCCCTTCGCTCTCCAGGATCCGCAGCGCCTCGCGCACCGGTGCCCTGCTCACCCCGAGCCGCTCGGCCAGCGCCTCCTGACGCAGCGACTGGCCGGGAAGGATCTCCATCGAGGCGATCATCTCGTGCAGCGCCGCGACCGCCTTGGCGACGGCGTTCTCGGTGCCTGCGCCCACCACTCCTCCAGGAATCCTGCCGGGAGACGGAGTCCGGCGGTGATCCGCCGTTGACCTTGGTCATTGTCGCATGCATGATTGGATCCAATCTTGTATGCGATGGTACCTGGGGCCCCGACGAGGTGGTGAGGATCGAGCCGTCGGGTGGCGACCCCGGTCCGCTGCGTCGGGGACGCGGTCCTCCTGAACGCGGACCCCGGCACGCGGAGCGTCGTTCAGGGCCTGGACGCCGACGTGAAGAAACCGGAGAACCGAAGGAGCCCTTGTGGCAGACATCGAGTACACCGTCCGCGACCGGGTCGCGACCATTCTGCTGAACCGGCCTCACCGGAAGAACGCCTTCACGCTCGACATGGTCGATGCGTGGGCGGACCTGCTGCTGCGGGCCGGGGACGACCCCGAGGTGCGGGTGATCGTGGTGACCGGGGCCGGCGGGGCGTTCTGTTCCGGGATCGACCTCGGCGACCTCACGGGCCAGGAGCGAGGCCCGCTGGCGCAGAAGGAGATGCTGACGGGGCGGGTGCACCGGGTGGCGCGTGCCCTGGAGCAGATCGACAAACCGGTGATCGCCGCTGTCCCCGGTGCCGCGGTCGGGGCCGGTATGGACATGGCGCTGATGTGCGATCTGCGCTTCGCCGGCCGCGGCGCCCGGTTCGGCGAGAGTTACGTCAACGTGGGTCTGGTCCCGGGAGACGGGGGCTGCTGGCTGCTGCCGCGCATCGTGGGCACGTCCAAGGCCCTGCATCTGCTGTGGACCGGCGAGTTCATCGATGCCGAGCAGGCGCTGGGGATCGGTCTGGTGGAGGAGGTCGTCGATGACGACAAGCTCCCCGAATTCGTCCACGCGTACGCCGTGCGGCTCGCCGGGCAGCCCCGGCCGCCGTCCGCATGATCAAGCGGCTCGTCCGGCAAGGGGCCCGGACCGACCTGATGACCTCCCTGGACACGGTCTCCTCGCACTTCGGCGTCATCGGTTCCACCGAGGACAGCAAGGAAGCCTTCGCGGCCTTCAAGGAGCGCCGTCCCGGTCAGTACAACGGAAAGTGAGGTGACCTCGCGATGACTCTCTCCGCGTACGAGGAGAGCCTGCCCGAACTGCGGGCCGAGGTGCGGTCCCTGGTGGCCGGATGGGACTTCGTGCCACGCAGCGACGCCTGGCTGCGCTCGTTCGACCCGGCGTTCAGCCGCGAGCTCGCCTCGCGCGGCCTGGTGGCGATGACGTACCCGGTCGCCTACGGGGGCGCCGGCCGCACCAACGTCGAACGGCTCGTGGTGACCGAGGAACTGCTGCGGGCGGGTGCCCCGGTGGCCGCGCACTGGATCGGGGACCGGCAGATCGGACCGTCGATCCTGCGCCACGGCACGCCGGAACTCCGGGCCGAGATCCTGCCGTTGATCGCCTCGGCGCAGGCGGTGTTCTGCCTGGGAATGAGTGAGCCGTCGGCCGGTTCCGACCTGGCGGCGGTGCGCACGGCGGCGGTGCCCTGCGAAGGCGGCTGGCGGCTGAACGGCCACAAGATCTGGACCAGTCACGCGCACCGGGCCACCCATGCCTATGTGCTGGCGCGTACGTCCACCGGCGAGCGCAAGCACGAGGGGCTCACCGAGTTCGTCCTCGACATGGACGCCGAGGGCGTACGGGTCACCCCGATCACCGACCTGGCCGGCGAGCACCATTTCAACGAGGTCCACTTCGAGGATGTCTTCGTGCCGGCGCACCGGGTGATCGGGGAGGTGGGCAACGGCTGGCGGCAGGTGGTGGAGCAGCTCTCGTTCGAACGGGGCGGCGCCGAGCGGATGCTGTCCAGCTACCCGGCGCTGGCCGAGCTGGCGCGGGTGGCCGCCGAGCGGCCGGACGCGGGGCTGCACGAGCGGCTCGGCGCGCTGACGGCACGGCTGGCGGTGCTGCGGCGGATGTGCTTCGACGTGGCGCGTGCCATGGACGGGGGCCGGGCCCCGGTCCAGGAGTCGGCTGCCCTCAAGTACCTGGGCAACGCTTTCGAGACGGAGGTGATCGAGGCACTGCGGGACACCGGGGCGGGGGTCGATGCCGCTCCGGACGGCGTGTACGGGCAGGCGCTGATGGCCTCGCCGGCCTTCGGTCTGCGCGGCGGGGCGGCGGACGTCCTGCTCGGGATGATCGCGAGACAGGAGGCACGGGCATGACGGAGCAGTCCGCACCACTGCGGGACCTGGTCGGCAGCGTGGCCGACGGGATGAAGGACGCGCCGGCGGAGGCGCTGTGGGATCAGCTGGTGGAGCTGGGCCTGCATCGGATCGGTGTGTCCGAGGAGGCCGGCGGGTCCGGCGGCGAGCTGGCGGACCTGCTGGTCGTCGTCAGGGCGCTGGCCGAACGGGGCGCGGCGACGCCGCTGGTGGAGGCGGCCACGGCGGACTGGGTGCTCGCCGGGTGCGGGAAGCTCGACGGGACGCTGACCACGCTGCTGCTGCGGGACGACACCGGGGCGGGGCGGGAGCTGGTGCTCCCCCGGGTTCCCTGGGGCCGCAGCGCCGGGGCCGTGCTGGTGTGCACGCCGGGCGGGCTGTTCCGCGCGGACCTCGCCGGGGCTGGAGTCGAGCCGGGCGAGGACCTGGCGGGTGAGCCTCGGGACACGGTCACGCTCGTCGCGGCCCCCGAACCGCTGACCACCGGGTCCGCGTTCTCCCCCGAGGCGGTGCGTGAGCGGATCGCGCTGCTGCGGTCCGTGGCGGTGACCGGTGCGGCCCATGGCGCGTACCGGCTGACCCGCCAGTACGTGGCCGAGCGGGAACAGTTCGGCGCTCCGCTGCTGAAGCTGCCCGCCGTGATGCGGCAGCTGGCGCTGGCGCGGATCGCGCTGGCGGAGGCGGACACCGCGCTGTCGCTGGCCGGCACGACGCCGGAGGGCATCGCGGTCGCGGCGCTCACCACGTCGCGGACAGCCACCGAAGTGGCCCGGATCGCCCATCAGCTGCACGGCGCCGTGGGCATCACGGCGGAGTATCCCCTGCATCCGCTGACCCGCCGGCTGTGGGCCTGGCGGGACGCGGTGGCACCGGCATCGGGGTGGGCGCGGGAGCTGGGGGCGCGGGCCGCCGAGGCCGGCGAGGAGGGGATCTGGACGGCCCTGGCCGCTCCCGGACTCTAGGAACCTCTGGGACCTCTGGGGCCTCTGGGATCTCCGGGACCTCTGGAAACGGGGCGCAAGGGAGCGGGGCCCAAAAGAGCGGGACCCAAAAGAGCGGGACCCAAAAGAGCGGGACCCAAAAGAGCGGGACCCAAAAGAGCGGGACCCAAAAGAGCGGGGCCGGACGGCGATCACGCCGTCCGGCCCCGCTCCCCTGTTGTCGGTCAGCCCCGTGCGGCGAGCGCCGAGCGGGGACGGGCGACGAGTTCGACGACGACGCCGTCCGGGTCGCGCAGGAACATCACCGTGAGGCCGCCCAGCGGTGTGCCCGGGAGGGGGATCCACACCGGGTCGCCGCAGCCGAAGGCCGGGTCCCGGGAGAGTTCCGCGTGGGCCGCGTTCACGTCCTCACAGGCCAGGGCGATACGGAACAGGCCTTGTGTGTTCGCCCGGTCGGGGACGGGACCGACGGCCTCGGGGGTGTGCCACTGGGTGAGTTCGAGGGTGAAGGTGGGGTCCTCGGACAAGGCGACGGCGGCGGTGGTCACCGCGACCGGGCCTGCTGCGCCGAGCGTCCCGGCGGGCAGATCGCGCCGGGTGGGGCCGTCGGCGACGGTGAACCCGAGGACTCGGTACCAGGCGAGGGCGCGTTCCAGGTCGGCGGTATTGATCCGCAGGTGGGAGAGGGCCGGGGATTCGCCGTCGGCGTCCGGGACGAGTTCCACCGGGACGCCGACGGGGTCCTGCACCCGCAGTGCGCCCTGGTTCGCCCGGCCGGCCACCGGCAGGGGCGCCTCGCCGAGGACGGCTCCCCCGGCGCGCCGGCGCAGCTCCTCGGGAGCCCAGGGGACGCGGTAGCCGACGGCGGCAATACCCAGGTGCCAGGGCGCAGCGGGAAGGGCTCGCGCCACGGGGCCGGGCTCGTTCCACTGCACGATCTCCAGGGCTCCGGCGACGCGGGGCCCGCGGGCGTCGTAGAGGAACAGCGTCTCGCTGTCCGTGATCCCGTCGATGCCCATGGGCGTGGCGTCGCCCTTGGGCTCGTGGGAGCGCATCCGCAGGTTGAGGCCCAGCAGGTCGCGGTAGAACGCGTGCTCCGGCTCGGCGGCGGCGGCGTTGAGGTTGATGTGCAGGATGCCGTGCGCGTGCGGTAGGGGGGCGGGGGCGCTCATCGGGCGTCACCTTCCGTCGTGGGCTGGGGCTTGGCGAGGAGCACCTCGGGGTCGAGGCCGGCGGGCAGGGGTGCGAAGCGCGGCGGACGGCGCTCGGTGAAAGAGGCGACTCCCTCCCCGAAGTCGGGGTGGGCGGTGAGGGCCGCCATCGCGTTCAGCGACCGGTCGTAGGCGGTGGCGAAGTCCGCCTCCAGGTCGGCCAGCACCTGGCGGCGGATCACCGCCATGGCCTGCGGCGAGCTGTTGACGGCGAGGTCCCGTGCGTAGGCCTGCGCGGCGGCGAGCACCTCGTCCGCCGGAAGCACCCGGCTGACGAGGCCGAGTCCCTTGGCCTCGGCCGCATCGACGGTGCGCCCGGACAGCAGCAGGTCCAGGGCGTTCTCCACGCCGGTCAGCCGGGGCAGCAGCCAGGAGATGCCGCGTTCGGCGGGCAGCCCCCGGCGGGAGAACGAGGTGGCGAAGCGGGCCCCGGAAGCGGCGAACCGCACATCGCACAGCAGGGCCTGGATCAGGCCGACGCCGGCGCAGGCCCCGTTGATCGCGGCGATCATCGGCTTCGGGATGCCGCGGGCGTGGTGATGGGGCCGCCGTCCGGCCAGGTTCATGGGGCGTGCGGTCAGCCCGGCCAGGCGCTGCATATCGACGCCGGGGCAGAACGCCTTGCCTGCCCCGGTGACCACGATCGCCCGGACGGCGGGATCGTCGGCGGCCTCGTCGAGGGCCCGGAAGTAGGCGTTCTCGAGGTCGGGGTTCCAGCCGTTGCGCCGGTGGGGGCGGTTCCAGGTGAGGGTGAGGACGCCGGCGTCGTCGAGGTCGCGCAGGACGAGCTCGGTCGGCTCCTCGGTGTCGGGCGGGTTGCTGGTCACCGTTCGGTTCCGTCCTTTCCCGGCCCGGGGCGGGTGCCGTCTCGCCGGCCCAGGCCTTGCTCAGTGCCGCGCGCCGCTCGGCGCGGTCCAGGCCGCGCAGATCGACGGTGGCGTGTTCGGTGACCACGACGTCCACGTCGTGGGAGGGGGTGCTGACCGCGGTGCTCAGCGACTCGACCAGGGTGGGGCGGCCGCGGTGCCGGCTGGGCAGGGCGATGACGCTGAGCCCGCCCGTGGCGCGGGCCGCGGCGGCCATGTAGTCGGGCTGACCGCCGACGCCCGCGACCGGCTCGCGGCCCACCGCCTCGACGTTGACCTGGCCGTCCAGGTCGATCTGGAGGGCGGTGTTGACCGCGGTCAGCGGCGGCCCCGAGGAGAGCCGGCCCGGATGGTGGGTGTTTTCCAGGGGATGGACCAGGGGCCGGCCGTCGGCCCAGTCGTAGAGCTCCTCGCCGCCGGCCAGGTAGGGCGCGACGGGCAGCCCCCGGAGCAGTCCGCGGCGGTCCAGGGTCAGCACGTCGGGGGTGACTATTCCGGTGTCCACATGGACCGGGCGGCGCAGGGCGGCGACGAACGCCGCGCCCACGCCGCCAGGCGCGAACTGGATGCGGCCGCCGTCTGGGACGAGCGCGGCGACGCGTTCGCCGACGACGCTCTGGACGTCGCTCGGGCCGCCGCCCCAGTCGATGGTTGCCGGGCCGTCCGCCCCCGTGTCCAGCTCCACGACGCGGGCGGGGTCCAGCAGCGGCCCGGCATGGGCGGTGCGGGGGCGGTGCTGCGGTACGCCGGCGACCACGGCGCCCGCCTCGACGGCGGCGTGCAGCCAGGACGCCTCCATGGTGAACCGCCATCCGCCGGGGACCCGCACCACCGGTGCGACCAGCACGTCGGGCCGGATCACGTCGCGCAGCAGCGCGGGGACCGTGCCCAGCCGTGCGGGCAGATAGCGGACGGCGCCGTCGGCGACGGGGCGGCGCAGCGCGTATCCGGCCATGATGGTGCGCACCTCGGCGAAGGCCGTGAGGTCGAGGCCCTCCGGCGGGGCGGGGCACCAGCCGAGGAACAGCCGTACCCCGCCCGCTTCGGCGGCGGCCCGGGAGAGCTCGTCGGCGGCGGCGCCGCGCGGCAGGCCGGCGCCGTCCGCGAACGCCACGGTGCAACCGGGTCGCACGAGCTTGTCCAGTCGGGTCATCCGCGGGTCATCCCCGGTCCGTGGAGAGGATGCTGACGGCGGACACCGCGGTGGGGCCGCCGATGTTGTGGGCGAGGCCGATGCGGGCTCCGTCCACCTGGTTCGCGGCCGTGCCGCGCAGCTGCTCGAACAGTTCGACGCACTGCGCGACACCGGTGGCCCCCGGCGGGTGGCCCTTCCCCTTGAGCCCGCCACTGGGGTTGACGGGGAGCCGGCCGCCGACGCTGGTGACGCCGTCCTCGACCAGCTTGTGCGCGCCGAACCGGTCGGCGAAGCCCAGGTCCTCGTACGAGATGAGCTCCACGCCGGTGAAGCAGTCGTGCACCTCGGCCACGTCGATGTCGGCGGGCGTGATCCCGGCCATGGCCATCGCCTGGCGGGCGGCACGCACGGTGGCGGGGAACGTGGTCATGTCGGGCTTGTGCTGGTGCATCACCCGGTCGAGGCCGAGACCGACGCCCCGCACCCACACGGGGTTGTCGGTGTAGCGGTCGGCGACCTCCTCCCCCACCACCAGCAGGGCTGCGGCGCCGTCGCTCTGCGGAGTGCAGTCGAAGAGACCGAACGGCTCGACGACCATCGGGGCGTTCAGCACCTGTTCGACGGTGATCTCGAAACGGAGCTGGGCCTTGGGGTTGCTGACGGCGTGCTTGTGGTTCTTCACCGCGACCATCGCCATGTGCTCGCGGGTGGCCGGCGATTCGTGGAGGTAACGCCTCACGTGCAGGGCGAAGTTCGCCGGGGCGACAAGGCCGAGGGGGTAGTCCCACGCGGTGTCGCGGGTCATGCCGGCCCACTCCCAGAAGGTGGAGCGGGTGGAGGACTCCCGGACCTTGTCGCCGCCGACCACCAGGGCCACGTCCACCGCGCCGGAGGCCACCGCGAAGGTGGCGTTGCGCAGGGCGTCGTTGCCGGTGGCGCAGGCGTTCTCGACGCGGGTGACGGGGACGTCCTCCAGTCCGCAGCTGTCGGCGAGGATGCCGGCCGGGAACCCGTCGGTGGTGGACAGCTCACCGAACCAGGCCGCCTGGATGTCGGCGCGGTCGAAGCCCTTGTCGACGGAGCGCTCGCACTCCGCCACGGCCATGGGCAGCAGGTCCTTGATACCGAGATCGAAATGTTCGGCGAAGCGGGTCATGCCCGCTCCCACAACGGCGACCCTTCTCATCGGGCGGCCTCCTTGACGGTGTCGGGGCCCGGGGCTGCGCCGCCCTCGGTGTCGGGCCAGAACGCGTATCCGTAGTCGGGGACTCCGGAGCGGACCGCGACCCGGCGCAGGGTCATCCGGCCGGTCCGGCCGATACCGATGTCGCCGGGGGCGGCCGCGGTGGTGCGGACCAGGACGCGTACGTCGGTGTCCGCGAGCTGGACCAGGGCCAGGTCGTACGGGGAGGCCATACCGGGGACGGGGACGTGCACGGTGACGCAGGTGTAGACCTCCGCACGGCGCGGCAGGGGGGACGTCCCCCAGCCGGCCTCGGCGCCGCAACCGCGGCAGCGGTGGCGGGGCGGGTAGGCGAGGGTCCCGCAGCCCCCGCATCTGGCGGCCTCCCAGCGGACCTTGGGTTCGAACGCGCGGTCGTAGGCGGCGAGCGAGATCGGAATGGGAAGCCCGGGGGTGGTGCGCGTGGCGGGGACGGGCCGCGCCTCGGGTTCGACACGGCGCACCGTGGCGCGCCCGGTGGTGTCCTCACCGACAGCGGCCATGGTCATCGTGGCCTGTTCGGCGGCGAGCAGGGTACCAGGGGTGCCGGACCCGGCCATCTCAGCGAGCGCGAAGAGCACAGCGGAGGCACCGAAGGTCGGCAGCCGAGGCGACCGTCCCGCGCTCAGCGCGCGAGCGTCCCTGTCAGCGAGACCAGCGACCACATCCGGAGTGACCTCCGGTCCGGTCTGTTCGAGGGAGGCCCGCAGGCCGCGTTCGCGCAGCAGGCGCGGGTCGTCGTAGTCGTGGACCACGCCGTCCGGTGTGCGGGTGCGCACGGGGAGGCTGCGCGCGAGGCGGCGGTGCGGTGGCGGGCCGCGGTCACGTGCGTTTCTGCCGCGGGTAGGCGCGGACGCGCTGAGAGCTGGCGTTGTAGCCCAATGGGACGATCTTCTCCCACGGCTTCCGGGTGTTGATGCACCCCTCGTTCCAACAGTCTTCCGGGGAGGGCTTGTTGGCGTCCAGGAGGGAGGGCCGGTTCTGCCACTGGCCGTTGAACATGTCCTCTGGGGTAGTGGTCTCGGCGAGGCGTTTGACCGTGTGGTGGGTCCTACCGAGCTGAGGCTGGATCGAGCGTCAGCTGTGGTCGGCAGTCGGCGAACCGGTGACCGGTCGGCCACGGCTGGCTCGCTGCTGCCTCGACCAGTGGCGGATCGGCGAGGGATGCTTCCGGTTGCGGTGCCCGGGCTCGCCGACAGCTGCGGTGGCGGGCAACGGTTCGTTCGGCGGCCTCGCCGAGGTTGGCCGCAGATGCCACCGACCGGCGAGCTGCACGGCCTGGGGCACGCCGGCAGCGGTGCGAAGGACGGCGTGCGGTCCAGACCAGGCTCAGCCGCATCGCCGTGTAAAGACCCGTGCACTTCGGGCAGGCCCACATCCACGGAGGCGGCAGGGGGTGCACGTCCATAGCATCGGTCCCCCGCTGTGCTGCGGCTGGGAAGGTTGACCGGTTTCGGGTGGCGCCGAGGGCCGGATGACGGGCAGGATCACCGGGTGTCTCATCTCGGGCTGGTGGCCGTGGTCGTGCGTGACTACGACGAAGCCATCGCGTTCTATGTGGAGTCCCTCGGGTTCGAGCTCGTGGAGGACACGCGCATCAGCGAGGAGAAGCGGTGGGTGGTCGTTGCCCCGCCTGGGGCGCGTGAAAGCGCAGTGCTCCTGGCCCGGGCCGCAGGCCGTGAGCAGGAGGCCCGGATTGGGGACCAGACCGGAGGCCGTGTGGGCTGGTTCCTGAACACCGAAGCGTTCGACCGGGACTACCAGCGCATGCGGGCGGCCGGGGTCGTGTTCGAGGAGGCCCCGCGGCACGAGCCCTACGGCACGGTGGCGGTCTTCCGCGACCTGTACGGCAACCGCTGGGACTTGATCCAACTACGCCGTGCCGGTACTGCGCACGATCCGGGCGACCACACCTGACGCGACGGATGGAAGGGGCTTGGTCAGGCCGCTCCAGCAGCGAAGCGGCCCGGCAGGGCGACGCCCTGCTGCGGGCGGTGCGGCCGGGGGCGTCGCCGGGCGGGGACCCGCTGGCATGCCTCGGCGGCGGCCTTCTCCAGGGCGGCGAGCGGGCCCGCTGCTCTTCAGCGCACTGGAAGCCGCCGGGGTCTCCTCCGGTCTGCTCTCCCTGCCGCCAGCGGTCCTTGACCACGAGGGCGCCCGGTATGCCGGACCGGGACCGAGCCTCGGGCCGGACGGCCGTTGACCCCCTCAGGCGGGGGCGGCTCCCTCCTGCAGTTCTGCGCTGACGCGTTGTGTAGCGCGCCGCCGTCTCTCCGTTCGTTGCTGCGCCGGCGCCCGGTGGCGCCTGGGTCCGGCGCTGCTTCTCATCGGGCCGCGCCACCGCGTTGCGCGGCATTCCGCGCGTTCACTGCGACCGCGGTGCTGATGAAGATCTGTGCTTCCGGGCGCTTTGCCGTGTCGGAGGTGGTGGCCAGCGCGACCTGATAGGGCGAGGCTCCGGGGACGGGTCGGTAGGCGATGTCGGGGCGCTGGTAGTAGGCGGCGGCTGTCTCAGGCACCAGGGCGAGGCCGTGGCCCAGCGCGACAGCCTCCAGCTTCTCCTCCATGGTCCTGATCCCGCGTTTCCCGGACGGGCGCCCGATCTCGTGTTCGGGAGCGGCGTCGTAGCGCAGCATCGGCTGGTTGGCCAGGTCGGCCAGGCTGACGGAGTCGTACGCGGTGAGCGGGTGGGCGGCCGGGAGGGCGACCACTTCGGGATCGTCGAAGAGCGGGGTGATCAGCAGGTCGCCATGGGCTATGGGGGTCCGGATCCATGCGATGTCGACGCGGCCGTCGGCAACGGCGGCTTCCTGCTCGTCCCATTCGATGCGGATGGCGTTCACCGCGGCTCCCGGGCACGCCTTGGTGAACTGCTGCACGACGTCGGTGATGATGATGCCGGGGCGGAAGCCGATGGTGAGAGTGCGGGGGGTGCGGCCGGCGGCCTGGACGGTGCGGCGGGCCGCAGCGGCTCGGGAGAGGAGCATGTCCGCCTCGCGCACCAGGGCCGTGCCCGGCGGGGTCAGCGTGACCTTGTGATGGTCCCGCTCGAAGAGCGTCACGCCGAGATCCGCTTCCAGGGCCCGGACCGCCCTGCTGAGCGCCGGCTGCGCCACGAGGAGTTCCTCCGCCGCGCGGCTGAAATTCAGGTGGTGCGCCACGGCGAGGAAATAGCGGAGCTTGCGCAGGTCGAGTTCGGCACTCGGATCAAGATGACGGGCTCGCCGGACCATGCCGGAACGGTATCACCGTGAGCCCGGATTGGTCTTGGACCCGCAGGTCACGGTGCTTCCACACTGGATCACGGCGGACGGGAACGCCGTCCGCGGATACTGAGGGAGTACCACGATGACCACGGTGCTGATCGCGCTGACCGGCGCGGAGAAGTGGACCATGAAGGACGGCAGCACGCTTCCGGCGGGCTTCTGGGCCGAGGAGCTCATCGAGCCGTACCGGATCCTCACGGCGGCGGGAATCGGCATCGTGCTGGCCACCCCTGGCGGCGTGTCCGCGCCGTTGCAGGAGTACAGCCTGGACGAGTCGATGACCGGATCGGCCGGACGCACCGCCGAGCTGCGCACCGAGCTCGCCGGGCTTGCTGACCGGGTCGCGCACCCGCAGCCGTTCGCCGGGGTCGACCCGGACACGATCGACGCGGTGTTCGTACCGGGCGGCACGGGGCCGATGGAGGACCTGTACGACGATCCGGACCTGGGCCGGATTCTGGGCGCGCTGCAGGCGCGGACGGCGCCGGTCGCGACCGTCTGCCATGGGACGGTCGGGCTGCTCTCGGCCCGTTCGGAGGACGGGTGGATCTTCGCTGGGTACCGGATGACCGGGTACACCGACGAGGAGGAGTCCCAGGGCGGTCCCGGTGACGCCGCACCGTTCACCCTGGAGTCGAGGCTGCGGGCCGAAGGCGCGGACTTCGCCGCCGGCACGCCGTGGAGCGAGTTCACGGTCACCGACCGGAACCTGATCTCCGGTCAGAACCCTGGCTCCGCAGCTGCCGTGGCACGGCGGCTCGTGACCGCGCTCGGCCGGTAGCGAAGTCTTTCGTTGCGGCGGGGGAAGTCCTGGGCGTCTTCTTCGCGACCGCTGCGGTGCCCTCGCCGCTGCTGGAGTTCCTTCAGCAGCGGTGGGGGTTCCCCATGGCGAGGGGTCGGCCCACGCTGTGCGGCAGCCACCGCCGCCACCCCGTCGGCCGGACCGCGCCGTAGGTGCCGCTCCCCGGTCGGCGTGCAAGCTCCTCCAGCACCGTCGGCGAATGGCAAAATCCTGGGGCCCAGCCCCGAGATACATTCCGTTTATCAGCTACCAAACCCGGCGGCTATGGGAAGATTCGTCTCGCGAGGTCGGGCAGGCGAATTGCCGGGGGGCAACGATGGGCGACGCAACGACTTCTCCGGAAGCGGCCGATTCTTCGGGGGCGGCCGACGCGCGAACGGAGGGGGACCGCGAGCCGAGCACGGCAGGCGGGCGAAGAAGGAATCAGGCCGAGGACGCCGCCGAGGACACCGGGACGACCTCCCCTGCCACAGAGGAAACGCCCGTTCGGCCCGGCGCTGAGCCGGTCCCGCAGGCCGACGCGGCCGACGCCGACGCTCCTGCGGCCGATCCTGTCGGGAACGGAGCGCCGGAAGCGGCACCCGCCGGCCGGCAGTGGCGGGCGTGGCTGGCCGGGGTGGCAGCCGCCGTTGTCGCGGCCGTCCTGGGCGGAATATTCACCGGCTGGTGGGGAGCGACAGGGCCCGACGCGCTGCGCAGCCTGACGGGAGAGCCCCCGCTGCACGTGATCATGGTGCGGACGGAGGAGGGGCCCCTTGCGCTCGAGACTCCGGTGACCGCTCCCGGGGAGCGGGCCGCGCTGCTGCCCGGCGCATCCGAGGAGCAGTTCGGGCAGGTGGTGCGGGCACACAAAGGGGCCGGGGCGGGGCGCCTGGACGTCACCGTGGTGCTGGAGGGGGCTCGCGGCAGTGTGCGGATCGTCGACATCGTGCCGCGGGTGCGCGCTTCCGGATCCCCTCTGACCGGCGCCTACTTCGCACCCACCACGGCGGGCGAGGTGGGCACCGTCGCGCTCAGTGCCGACATGGACGCGCCGCGGCCCGGGTTCTCGGCGGGGGGCGGCAGCAAGGCGTACTTCCGGCAGAAGCAGATCGATCTCGCCCGTGGTGAGCAGACCACCGTGGTGATGTCGTTCACGGCACGTCAGGCGAGCTATGCGTTCGATCTGCAGGTGACGGTCTCGGCCGACGGAAAGGCGCAGACGCTCACTCTGGCGCCGCAGGACGGAGGCCTGTTCCGCGTCACCGGGCTGCCACGGAAACCGCAGCGCTACGCCCGGGTGTACGTGCGCTCGGCGGGTGCCTGGGTGGTCGCCACAGGCCCTCAGCGATGCAAGGCCCTGCGGCAACTGGACCCGTCGTGCTGAGGCTGCGTCAGATCGCGGTGGCGGCAGCAGTGGTGCTCCTGCTGGCCACGGACACACACCCTGAGCCGCACGACGCCATCCCCCAGGTGCCGGTACTCACCGCCGTCTGGTCCCGAGCAGCGGACGCACCCGATCCGAGTCTGGACGGGGGCGGCTTCCTGGTGTCCGACGCGGTCGTGGTGGTACCCGACAGGGACAGGGCGCGAGGCCTGGTCCTGCTGGACCCGGCAAGCGGCCGTGAACGTGCGCGCATTCCCCCCGACCCCGCCGCCAGGTCAGTACACGCATACCTGGGAGTGGCGGAAAGAACCCTGGTCGTCGCCCGGGGAGTCGGCTACGCCCCAGGTGCTGACGTCGTCACGGCGTACTCGGTCGACACGGGGCAGCAGTTGTGGCGCCGGCAGTGGCCGGCGGACCGGGAGCCGGACGTCCTGGGTACCCACCTGGCCGTCACCCGCCGCGGTGTCCTCGTGCTGCGCGGGACACCGACCCGACTGGAGTCCCTGGACCTGTCCAGTGGGCTGACGCGCTGGAGGGCCACGGCGCGCGAGGGCTGCCAGCTGGCGACCTCCGAGAGCCTGGACGCCCTGCTGGTGACGACCCTCTGCCGAGGAGCGGCGCGGATCAGGAGCATCGACCCGGTGAGCGGACTGCTGTGGAGCGACGACCTGGCACCCCCCGGGAAGGAGGAGCGGCCTCCGACCCCGATAGCCGTCGCCGACGGCACCGTCGCCGTCACCGAGGCCGACAGCTTCCGGCTCTACTCCGCCCAGGGCAGGATGATCGCCCGAATCCCGGAGTCCCTGTGGGCCATGGGCTTCACCGCCGACACCCTGCTGTACGAGTCCGCCACCGACCAGGGGGGCCACACCCGGCTGCACGCCCTGGACCGGTCCACCGGCAGGCCGCGTTGGACGGCCGGGGGCGTGGATGTGTGGTCGGTGGAGGGGTCCCATCTCGCCGCCGCCGACGGCGTGCTCTACAGCACCTGGATCGGTTGGCCACTGCCGGCCTTCGTCCTCACCGTCGACGCGCGCACCGGCACCCGGCGACTGCTGCCGCTGCCCACCACCGCCACGGACTCGCGCGTGATCGGAGCGGCAGCAGGGCTGGTGTACGTCCAGACCGCCCTTGAGGGCGACGAGAACGCCCGGCTCACCGCCTACCGCGTGCGGCAGCGCCCGGCCTCCGACCAGGCCGCCGGCGTCGTACCGCCGGCTGCCGCCTGGCCCAACGCCTGCACCGCCCTGACCGAGCAGGACCTGACATTCCTCGCCCCCGGATACGTCCCGATCCCCCGACGCCGGACCCTGTCCGACGCCGGGCTCACCGCCCCGTCGCAGTGCGACTTCCTGCCGCCCGCCGAACGCGGCATCTCACTGACGCTGTCCCTGGACTGGGTGGCACCCACCGCGGCGGCAGCCCATGACCTGCTCCGGGCCAAGGAGTGTGCACAGCACCAGGTCAGCATCGAGCCGGTGACCTGGCTCGACCCGCACAGCCTGGAGCTGTTCGAGTCCACCCCGGAGGGGTCGCTGCGCGTCGTCTACGTCCAACAGGGCCGCTACCTCGTGCGCCTCACCGCGACGTCCCACAGCGCCGTCCTGCGCCGCATCGCGCCTCTGGTCCGACAACGCCTCACCGCCTGGCCCGGTGTGACCCTCCCGTCGGCGACCGGACACCACGATGACCCTGGCGACCAGCCATCAGCCGACTGGGCAGCAGGGTCGCTGGGCTGCGCGAGCGCCCCTGTCGCCGCGATGACACGACCTCAGTAGCCGTCGGCAGAAGCAAGCCCAGCGGCAGCTCCGTCGCCCGGGCCGGGCGGCGCCGCGACGCTGTGTGGCAGTTGGCCGGTCGCCTCGGTAGCGCTGGCTGCGCGTTGGGGCGATCCGGGACGGCGGGAAAGGACTTCCGCCAGCGGCGACCTGCGGAAACGACTCTCGCAACCGGTCATTGACGAGAATCGTCGGGCGCTGGGTGATCGCAGCACCGTGTTCACCGGTTCTGCCGGTCGGCGGGGTCGGGGCTGCTGTCGGGCGAGGTGTTCTCGGTGGCGGCCCAGCTGGCGAGGAGTTGCAGGGCGTCGTGCTCGGTGGTGCCGGGCGCGGCGGTGTACGCGGTGAGGGTCAGGCCGGGCTGTGCGGGCAGTTCCATGGCGTCGAAGTCCAGGGCGAGGACGCCGACGGCGGGGTGGCGGAAGGACTTGCGGCCGGTGTGGTGCAGGCGCACGTTGTGCTTGGCCCAGGCGGTGCGGAAGTCCTCGCTGCGGGTGACGAGCTCGCCGATCAGCCCGGTGAGGCCGCTGTCGTGGGGGGCGCGTCCGGCTTCGGTGCGCAGCAGGGAGACGGTGGTGTTCAGGGACTCGTCCCAGTCGGGGAAGAAGTCCCGGCCGCCGGGGTGCAGGAACTGGAAGCGGGCGATGTTGACCGGACGCGGGGCGTCGTCGGCGTACAGGGGTGCGTACAGGGCCTGGCCGAGGGGGTTGGCGGCGAGGATGTCCAGGCGGCCGTTGCGGATGAAGGCCGGTGAGTCGGTCATGGACTCCAGGACGCGCAGGATGCTGTCGGGGAGCGGTCCGTGGGCGCGCTTGGTGCGGCGGGCGGGACGTTTGGCGGCGGCGCGGGCCAGGTCGCTCAGGTGGGCGCGTTCGGCGTCGTCCAGTTGGAGGGCGTTCGCGACGGCGTCGAGGACTTCCTCCGAGGCTCCGGCGAGGTGGCCGCGTTCCAGGCGGACGTAGTAGTCGATGCTGACGCCGGCGAGCAGGGCGACTTCTTCGCGGCGGAGGCCGGGTACGCGCCGGTTGCCGCCATAGGCGGGCAGTCCGGCCTGCTGCGGGGTGATCTTGGCACGGCGGGAGGCCAGGAAGGCGCGGATGTCGCTCTCGGTACTCACGCATTCCAGGCTAGGCCGGACGGCGCACGGGTGGGGGGTCCTGTCAGTACCTGTAATGGCAGACCCTTCCCCACCTCGCTGACCTTCGGTTTCATGGATATCGGCAGCGGTTGAGGGCCCCGGGAACCACCGGGGATCCTGGCTGTGGCGGCTGCTGGAAAGCCGCCCCCGCCTCTCGGTGGTCCTGGCCGGCCCGCAGCAAGCCGGTGACCCTGCCAAGCTCGCCGCCGCCCTGCTGACCAGCGCGGGCCAGGAGCAGCCCCCGGCCCGCTTCGTCGCCGGAGCCGATGCCATCGCTCCCGTCACCGCCAAGGCCAAGGAACTGATGGCACAGGCCGAAGCCTCGCGCGAGCTGGGCGCCGACCTCGCCCACGACGACGCCGCCTGAGCGGCAGCACCACCGGCTGAGCGACCGCGCACCACTAGACGATCAAGGAAAAGAGCCATGGAGCACATCACGTCCACCCCCACTGTCAAGGCCCAGGCCGAGCGCTTCACCGGCGACGTCTACCTCAACGTGATCGAGGCCCCCACCGAGCCCGCCCGTCTCGCGGCCGGCCTGGTGCGTTTCACCCCCGGAGCCCGCACCAACTGGCACTCCCACGCATTGGGCCAGGTCCTGTACATCACCGACGGCGTCGGCCTGGTCGGCACCCGTGACGGCAAGGTGGTGCGCGTCAGCGCCGGCGAGAGCCTCAAGTGCCCGCCCGGCGAGGAGCACTGGCACGGTGCCACCGAGGCCAACCTCATGGCGCACATCGCCCTCGTGGTCGGTGATGGCAGCGGCGACGGCACCACCTGGCTGGAGCCGGTCACCGACGAGCAGTACGCCGCCGCCCTCGGCGCCCTCGGCGCCCTCGGCGACTGAAGGTCGGCCACGGGCACTCCTCGGCCTAGCCATCGGCCCGTCCGCCCCGGCGGCGTCACTGTCACTCTTCCGGGCGGGAACCGTTCCACGATGTCAGCGAAGTCCGCACGCAGACACCTGCCCGAAGCGCGGGCCTTCCCGGACTGACCCCACCCCGCGCTCAACTACAAGAGCCAAAAAATCCGGACGGCGATGTCGAGAATCCGTGGCCGGCTCCGTCCCCGCACTGAACGCGACCACAATGGGTCGTACCAGCACCGAGGAGAACCACGATGGCCAAGTACTTGCTGCTCAAGCACTACCGCGGCGCCCCGGCGGCGGTCAACGACGTGCCCATGGACCAGTGGACGCCGGAGGAGATCTCGGCCCATGTGCAGTACATGCACGACTTCGCGGCCCGGCTGGAGGGGACCGGCGAGTTCGTCGACGGTCAGGCGCTCGCCCCCGAGGGGACGTTCGTCCGGTACGACGGCGAGGGCCGTCCGCCGGTCACCGACGGCCCGTTCGCCGAGACCAAGGACCTCATCGCCGGCTGGATGGTGATCGACGTCGACAGCTATGAGCGCGCCATCGAGCTGGCCGGGGAGCTGTCGGCAGCCCCCGGAGCGGGCGGGGAGCCGATCCACGAGTGGCTCGAGGTGCGCCCGTTCCTGGCCGCGCCGCCCACCGTCACGGAGTGACCTCCGAGGTGAACGAGGTCCTGCTGCGGAGCCTCACGCCGAGCGTGCTCGGGATCCTCGTCCGCCGCGGAGCCGACTTCGCGGCGGCCGAGGACGCCGTGCAGGACGCGCTGGTCGAGGCGGTCCGCGTCTGGCCGACCGACCCGCCGCGGGACCCGAAGGGCTGGCTGGTCACCGTGGCCTGGCGCCGATTCCTCGACGCGACCCGGGCGGACGCCGCCCGCCGCCGGCGTGAGGACCTCGTCGACGAGGAGCCGGCGCCCGGGCCGGCGCCCGCGGTGGACGACACGCTCCAGCTCTACTTCCTGTGCGCCCACCCGTCACTGACGCCGTCGTCCGCGGTCGCGCTCACGCTGCGGGCCGTCGGAGGGCTGACCACCCGCCAGATCGCCCAGGCGTACCTGGTGCCCGAGGCGACCATGGCGCAGCGCATCAGCCGGGCCAAGCGCACTGTCTCCGGCGTGCGGTTCGACCAGCCTGGCGACGTCGCCACCGTGCTGCGCGTCCTCTACTTGGTCTTCAACGAGGGCTACTCCGGCGATGTCGACCTTGCCGCCGAGGCCATCCGGCTCACCCGGCAGCTCGCGGCCGCGATCGACCACCCCGAGGTGGCGGGGCTGCTCGCCCTCATGCTGCTCCACCATGCCCGGCGCGCGGCCCGGACCGCGCCCGACGGCAGCCTGGTGCCGCTCGCCGAGCAGGACCGCGGCCGGTGGGACACCGAGTCGATCACCGAGGGCGTCGAGATCCTGCAGGCGGCCCTCGCCCGCGATCGGCTGGGCGAGTTCCAGGCCCAGGCCGCCATCGCGGCGCTCCATGCCGACGCGCCCACCGCCGAGGAGACCGACTGGGTGCAGATCGTCGAGTGGTACGACGAGCTCGCGCGCCTGACCGACAGCCCGGTCGTCCGGCTCAACCGCGCGGTGGCCGTCGGCGAGGCCGACGGACCGCGCGCCGGCCTGGCGGCGCTCGCGGCGCTGGACGACTCACTGCCCCGCCACGCCGCGGTGGCGGCGTACCTGCACGAGCGCGACGGCGACCTGGCGACGGCGGCACGGCTGTACGCCGAGGCGGCCCGAAAGGCACCCAACCTGGCCGAGCGCGACCACCTGACGCGCCAGGCCGGCCGGCTCAACACCCGCCGGTGTCGCTGACGGGTCGCGCTCGGGTCCTGCCGCGGCACTTGCGTGAGCGTGGCAACCACGAGGGGTTGCTCAAGGCCGATGGGCGCTGCGCACAGCTGTACCGCGCCCGGTTCATCCGCCAGGCCGAGGCCGAGGCTGCGGGGCTGGGCGCGGACGGGCCGAGCGCGGACGAACCGGAGCTGACGCCGGTGACGACGGCTACCTTGCTCTCCCGGTCGGCCATGGCTGCCGGGGCGCCCCGGCAGCGGCTCTCAACTGCTCGGCGAGGTCGACGCAACCTTGCGCCTTGGATCGAGAAGCGTCAATATAGAAGAATGTCGAAACAAGAGCTTGTGGTGATCGGCCAGGACAGTGCCGGCGGATGCTGCCGCACGCTGCTGACCGCCCCGCTGGACGAGGACCAGGCCGCCGATCTGGCGAAGGTGTTCAAGGCCCTGGGCGACCCCGTACGGCTGCGGCTGCTGTCGATGATCGCCTCCCGCGCGGGCGGGGAGGTCTGCGTCTGCGACCTCACCCCGGCCTTCGACCTGTCGCAGCCGACGGTCTCCCACCACCTCAAGCTGCTGAAGCAGGCCGGGCTCATCGACTCCGAGCGGCGCGGAACCTGGGTGTACTACCGGCTGCTGCCGCAGATGACCGACCGCCTCGCCGCGCTCCTCACCCGCCCCGCCGGGCAGCCGCCGACCGAGGCCGGGCCTGCCGGAGCCGTCTCGTGAGCGCCGAAGCCGCCGCCACGGCGTCGGCCCCGGGGCCGGTGGCCGGGCGGCTGTCGTTCCTGGACCGGTTCCTCGCCGTGTGGATTCTGATCGCGATGGCCACCGGCCTCGGCCTGGGCCGCCTCGCTCCCGGCCTGGGGGACGCGCTCGCGAAGGTCACCGTCACCGGTGTCTCGCTGCCGATCGCGCTCGGCCTGCTTGTGATGATGTACCCGGTCCTCGCCAAGGTCCGCTACGACCGCCTGGACACCGTCACCCGCGACCGGCGCCTGCTCATCCCGTCCCTGGTGCTGAACTGGATCGTCGGCCCGGCGCTGATGTTCGCCCTCGCCTGGGCCTTCCTGCCGGACCTGCCCGCCTACCGCACCGGCCTGATCATCGTCGGCCTCGCCCGCTGCATTGCGATGGTCATCATCTGGAACGACCTCGCCGGCGGCGACCGCGAGGCAGCCGCCGTCCTCGTCGCCCTGAACTCCGTGTTCCAGGTGATCGCATTCGCCGCGCTGGGCTGGTTCTACCTGAGCGTGCTGCCCGGCCGGCTCGGCCTGGAGCAGACCACGCTCGATGTGTCGGTGTGGGAGATTGCCCGCTCCGTCCTCCTCTTCCTCGGCATCCCCCTGCTCGCCGGGTTCCTCACCCGCCGCCTGGGCGAGAAGGCCAGGGGCCGCACCTGGTACGAGACGAAGCTGATCCCGCGCCTCGGCCCCTTCGCCCTGTACGGGCTGCTGTTCACCATCGTCGTACTCTTCGCCCTCCAGGGCGGCGCCATCACCTCCCACCCCCTGGACGTCGCCCGGATCGCGCTGCCCCTGCTGGTGTACTTCGCCGTGATGTGGGCCGGGTCCATGGCCGCCGGCCGTGCGGTCGGACTCGGCTACCCGAAGGCGACGACACTGGCCTTCACCGCTGCGGGCAACAACTTCGAACTCGCCATCGCCGTCGCCATCGCCACCTTCGGCGCCACCTCCGGCCAGGCCCTCGCGGGAGTCGTCGGCCCGCTCATCGAGGTGCCGGTCCTGATCGGCCTGGTCTACGTCGCCCTGGCCGCCCGCCGCTTCTTCCCCCAGCCCGCACCGACGGCCCGACCAACCGTCTCCCGTGAAGGTTCCGCCCGTGTCTGAGTCCAAGCCGTCCGTGCTGTTCGTGTGCGTCCACAACGCCGGCCGCTCGCAGATGGCCGCCGCCTTCCTCACCCACCTCTCCGAGGGCCGGGTCGAGGTCCGCTCCGCCGGGTCCGCACCGGCCGACGCGGTGAACCCGGCCGCCGTGCAGGTCATGGCGGAGGTAGGTATCGACATGTCCGCCGAGAGACCGAAGGTGCTGACCGTCGAGGCCGTGCAGGCATCCGACGTGGTGATCACCATGGGCTGCGGCGACACCTGCCCCGTCTTCCCCGGCAAGAAGTACCTCGACTGGACGCTCGCCGACCCGGCCGGACAGGGCCCCGAGGCGGTCCGCCCCATCCGGGACGAGATCGAGCAGCGCATCCGCGCCCTTCTCGCCGACCTCCTGCACGAGCGCGCCTGGCCTGCGGCCTTGTCGGCCGGGACAAGCCGGAGGGCGAGGCGGAGGGCGAGGCAGACATCGGGGTCCTGATTGACGGCGGAGGGGTGGGGATCCACCATGGGAACCGTGGAAACTCCATCGGTTTCTCACGTTTCCGAGGGTGACCGGCAGCGGGCCGACGTGATTCTGGAGACGGCCGGACGGCTGTTCCTCGCGCCTGCTTTCACGCGGGTGAGCATGGACGATCTCGCTCGTGAGCTCGGGATGAGCAAGAAGACGATCTACCGTCATTTCCCGGACAAGCGCAGCCTGCTGGCCGCAGTGCTGGATCGGCGGTTCGCGGCGGTGGAACGCACGCTGGCGGCGGCAGCCGAGGACGCAGAAGGGCAGCCGTTCGATGTGCGGGTACGGCGGTTCCTGATCGCGGCAGGCAGTGAGCTCGGACGGATCGGCGCGGCCCGGCTCGCGGCGGGGCGCGGCGATGCGAGGCTGCGCCAGTACGTGGAGCAGCGTGTGGACGCGGCGGTCTACCGGCGGCTGGACGAGCTGTTCCGGGAGGGGCACCGGCGGGGAGTGCTGTCGGCGCCGCCCGAGCTGCTCGGTGAGATCACCCGCGGCGCGTTGGAGCGGCTGCTCACCTCACAGCTGCCGCATGGACTCGACTGCGCCGCGGCCGATCTGCTGCGCGCAACCGTCGACACCGTGCTCTACGGGGCGATCCGCCCGGCACACCCCGGCATCGGCGATGAACAACTCCGGACGGTCATCCCGACGGCCCGCGATGACAAGCAAGGGGTGGTCCCATGACTGGGGCAACCAGCAGGGTGGCATTGGTGACAGGGGCCAGCAGCGGAATCGGGGCGGCCACCGCGCGCCTGCTGGCCGCCCGAGGGATGCGCGTGGTGGTCAACTACCTGCACAGCGCCACGGCGGCCGAGGAGGTCGTGGCCGACATCGAGGCCGCAGGCGGTCAGGCCATGGCCGTACGGGCCGACGTGCGCGAGGCGCCGGCGGTCGGGAGCATGATCGAGCAGGTCCAGGCGGTATGGGGCGGCACCGACGTGCTCGTGCACAACGCGCTCGCCCCGTTTGTGGTCAAGCCGTTCCAGGACATGACCTGGGAAGAACTGGGCGGCAAGCTCGACGGCGAGATGCGTGCGGCGTTCGCGGTCACCAAAGCCGTCCTGCCCGCCATGACCGAACAGGGCTGGGGACGCATCGTCTATCTCGGCACCGGCCTCAGCCGGCAGCCCCGGGAGGGCATGATCGCCCTGGGCACGGCCAAGGCCGCACTGGCGCAGTTCGCCCGGTACCTCGCCCAGGAACTGGGCCCGCTGGGCATCACGGTCAACGTCGTCGAGCCCGGCCCGGTGGACGACACCCGCATGGCGGCGGATGTGTTCGACGAGGAGCACAAGCGGCGGCAGGTGGCCGCCACGCCCCTGGGCCGCCTGGCCCACCCGGGCGACGTCGCTCAAGCGGTCGCCTTCTACGCCGGCGAGGACAGCGCCTTCATGACCGGCACCACGGCCGCGGTCAACGGCGGGATGTCCATGTACTGATGGCTCGCTGTGCTGTGCACGCGAGGCCATATCGTCCCGGTCACGATCGTCCCGGTCACGGCCGATGGCTGGACAGCGGCACGCGGGCGCACGGCGGTGACACGACCAAGGAAGACGCTCATGTACACGTTCGATCTCGCCTACGCCGGGCGGGGCCTGCATGAGGAACTGACCGCCTATATCGCCGACCAGCAGGGCTACTACGCCGACGAGGGCGTCCATGTCGCGCTGCACGACGGCTGCTCCTGGGACGAGGAGCGGCTGCGCCACAGCGCCACCATCGGGCTCGGCCGGGCACTGCTGTCCCGACTGGCCGACGGCACCCCCTGGGTCGTACTCCATGTCAACACCCACCGCCCGCTGTTCTGGTTCCTCGCCCGCCCCGGCCCGACCTCCCTGGCCGATCTGGCCGGCCGACGGCTGGCGGTACACGCCCCCCACACCGCGCCCGGGTGCTTCACCCGGATCGTGCTGCGCCAGGTCGGCCTCGATCCGGACCGCGACCTTCACGCCATCGTCCGCCCGCCCGGCGACTACGGCATGGACCTGCGCCGGCTGCACGACGGCAGGATCGACGCCGCCCTGGTCGGCAGCACCATGGCACCGGAGGCGGTAGCCGCCCGGCACGGCTGGCAGGTGCTGGCCTGGGTCGGCGACCACTTCCGGATCCCCACCGTCGGCGTGGCCGTCGACCCCACCTACATCGACCCGGACGACCCTGCGGTCCAGGCCGTCGTACGCGCCCACCGGCGGGCTCTGCAGGTGATCCACAACGAACCCGACACCACGGTGCGGTACATCCAGGCGTTCCTCGGCCGACACACCGGCGACGAAGCCCGAGCCCACTACGAGACGTTCATCGCACCGTATTTCACCACCGACGGCCAAGCCGACCTCGGCGTCGGCGCCACCGCGATCACCGCAGTCGCCGCCGAACTCGGCGTCCCCGCCACCGTCACCGCAGCCGAGTTCTACCGCACCGCAGCCACCACACCCTAGAAGCGGCAGGCAGTACCCTCTCCCAGCCCTGGGTCAGGCCCTGGCGATGTCCCTGCCCGGCATCGGCTCCGCGAGTGCTGTCCGCCATTCAGGCGCACCGAAGGCATCCGCGAAGTACTGCGTCTCGTGCACCACCTGCCCCTGGGCGAATTCCATCATGCTCACCGAGTAGGTGGGCACCCCGTCGTAGGTGATGATGCACTCGCTCACCCAGAGATCCCCGCTGCCGGCGATCCGGTGGACGGTGAAGTGCCGACTGGCCGGGTGCCCGCCGCGTTGCGCCGAAATCGCCGCGCGGCCCCGGAATCGTTCACCTGACTGGGGGTAGTCAAGAATCGCGTCGGCGGCGTAGATGGCATGCTCGGCTTCGGTATCCCCACGTTCCGATGCCCGCCAGTGTTCCTCGATTGCGGCCCTGGTCCGGATATCAGGCTCCATCGCATTGTCCCTTCTTTCAGGCGGCCGGAGCGATCCAGGGGGGACCTGCCTCCAGGACGCTGGGCCGTTGGTCCACCGTGGTCGGGCGGCCCGGATGGATCTCCAGCATCTCGTACGGCTGTGCGGAGTGCAGTGCCCGCAGTCCGGCCGCTGCCGGTGCCCCGGGGCGTCGGCGCTTCCACCGAACTCATTACCAATCGATTCCGGGAAAGATACCTTTGCCCTTGCCGGTTGCGGGGGCGGGACCAGCCAGGCTTTCCCCCCTGCCTGCCCATCGTCACGGACCGCCGGAAGGAAGCGCCTTGTACGCACGGAACCGCCGCGCCACGTTAGCCGCCGTCTGCGCAGCAGCGCTCACAGCCCCGCTGCTGCTGTTCGGATCCGGTACCGCCACCGCCCGCAGCGACCCTGCCGGGGAGGCCGCCAGGCTCGCCAGGAAGCTGGTCCAGAAGAGTGACGCCAAGAGCGCGTACAGGCATCTG
Source organism: Peterkaempfera bronchialis (assembly GCF_003258605.2). Lineage (NCBI taxonomy): Bacteria > Bacillati > Actinomycetota > Actinomycetes > Kitasatosporales > Streptomycetaceae > Peterkaempfera > Peterkaempfera bronchialis. The sequence goes on along the minus strand of NZ_CP031264.1, from coordinate 7,062,048 downwards.
GAGAGGTTCCAGCGGATCGCCGACGCCAACGGGAACACCCGGGTGGCCGGGCTTGAAGGCCACCGCCAGTCGGCCGAGTACGTCTCCGGTCTGCTGCGCAAGGCCGGCTATTCGGTGACCCGGAACGAGTTCGACTACATGTACACCGAGACGCTGGCGCAGCGGCTGAAGGTGGTGTCGCCGCAGCAGCAGGACATTCCGGTGGCCGCGATGACCTACTCGGCCTCCACCCCGGTCGGCGGCATCACCGCCCCGCTCGCGGTGGTGCCGGTGAAGGACGCGTCGGGCTGCGCGGCCGAGGACTACGCCGGGGGCGCATTCGCCGGGAAGGTCGTGCTGATCATGCGGGGCGGCTGCGGCTTCACGGACAAGCAGGCGGCCGCCGCCACGGCCGGTGCGGTCGGCGTGATCGTCTACAACAACACCGACGGCACGCTCAACGGCAGCCTTGACGGCCCGGGCGTGGGGAGAATCCCGACCGCCGGTGTCACACGGGAGGACGGCCAGGCCCTGGCGGCCAGGGCGGCCGCCGGCAAGGTCACGGTGAACCTCGAAGTCCGCACCTTTGCGGAGCCGAGGCACACCTACAACCTCATCGCCGAGACCAAGGGCGGCGATCCCCGCAATGTGGTGATGTTCGGTGCCCACCTGGACTCCGTGGCGGCCGGTCCGGGGATCAACGACAACGGCTCGGGCGCCGCGGGCATCCTCGATGTGGCGCTCAACCTCGCCCATGAGAACGTCGGGAACAAGGTCCGCTTCGCCTGGTGGTCGGCGGAGGAGTCCGGTCTGCTGGGGTCGGAGGCGTACGTCGACGGCCTGTCGGAGGCCGAGCAGCGGAAGATCAGGCTGTACCTCAACTTCGACATGATCGCTTCGCCCAACTACGTCCAGTTCGTCTACGACGGCGACGACTCCGACCAGGTCGGCGAGGGCCCGGGCCCGGAGGGTTCGGCACAGCTGGAGCGGCAGATCACCGACTACCTGGACAGCCGGCGCATTCCACACGAGGGCACCGACCTCACCGGCCTGTCCGACTACGGGCCGTTCACGGAGGTGGGCATCCCGTCCGGCGGCACCTTCACCGGGGCCGCGGGCATCAAGACGCGGGGTCAGGCGAAGGTCTACGGCGGCAGGGCCGGGATCGCGTACGACGCCTGCTACCACTCGGCCTGCGACACCCTCAAGAACATCAACATGAGGGCGTTCGACGTCAACATCGACGTCATCGCCAACGCGGTGGGACAGTACGCCTGGGACACCAGCCTGCTGACCAAGCCGGTGAAGCCGCAGCGCACCAAGGGCTCCGCGGGTGGCGGCGGGGGCCTGCACGAGGGCCACGGCGCCGGGGTCACCGGGTAGCCCCTTGCATGCGATCGGGGGAGGGCCGGGGCTCCGGCTCTCCCCCGGTGCCGTGCCACCGGCTGTCAGCTGACATCGCGACCGAGCGCGGCGCGGCCTCCGTGGCCCGCACCGCTGGCGGGCCCGGGTCCGGTACGGCGGGGCATGGCGGCGCGGGGCAGTTGCACCGCCGCCCCAGGGGGCCGGGGTGCTGGTGCTGCGGGTGGCTGCGCCGCGGTCAGATCAGGCCGGTGGTGCTGGGCGGGGTGAAGAGGTGGCGGGCACGGTGCTCCAAGTCCAGCAGGGCGGGGCTCCGACCGGTGCCGTGGTACCGGCACATGGCGCATGCCGGGTCGGCGTCGGGGACCTGCGGGGCATGGGCGGTGGCGATGTGCCGGGCGAGCCGGATCTCACCGCCCACCACCGAGGACGCCGGATCGCAGTCCAGCCCCGGCTCGGCCGCCGCCCAGGCGGCCTCCACCTCCTCGGCGACACGCCGCATCGCCGTGTACAGCGCAGTGCACTCCGGGCAGGCCCACATCCACGGAGGCGGCAGCGGCCACTCCGCAGCGGGGTGCACGTCCTTGGCATCCATACCCGCCACCCTAGAGGCAGCAGGCGGCGGGGCTCGGTGGTGTGCGGGCATTCCGTGGATTCGACTCGCCGCACAGATGGCTGCAGCACGTCGCAAGCGGGCCAAGGCACTTCACGTCAGCAGAGTCCCTCCATCGATGACCTGTCGTCGCGGCCTGTTGTTGACGGTGACGGCCGCGGACGGCCCGGCCAGCATGCCGTGGTGTCCGCCGTGCTGCCAGGTGTACGCGACATGGTGCGGCTGCGCCGGGAGTCCTCCAGCGCCTTCGCCCAGGTTGTCGCCGTCGGCTGGGCTGTCCGGACGTCCGCGTCAGGTTCTCGGTCGGCGGGATGTTGCTGACCGTGTGCCGACTGGGCGGTGCCGCTGAGCCAGGCGTAGCGGGCAAGGAAGGGGAGCTCGCTTGCGGGAAACCGAAACTGATTCACCTGGTGGCTCGTCCTGGAGGGCAAGGGCGAGTGGAGGGGTGGCCGTGGTGGAGCGGGCTCGGGCAGGCAGAGGTGCGACGTGGGCGGGGCGGTGGATTCCGGGTGCTGACGCGAAGACGGATGCGAGGGGCCGGTCGGTCTGGACGCGGGGGCGGGTGCTCGCTGCGTTCGCGGTGCTGACGGCCGGGCTGCTGGCGTTCCACCGGGCCGTGCCCAACTCCGTCGGCCGCCTGGGCAGTTTGCTGGAAGCGTTCCTGCCGTGGCTCGGCCTGGTGGTCGTGGTGCTGCTCGGCCTGGCGCTGCTGCGTCGTTCGGCCATCGCGCTGGTGGCCCTGCTACTGCCGGTGGCTGCCTGGACGTATCTCTTCGGCGGGCTGCTCCTGCCCGGGGCGCGGTCCGGCCCGTACGACCTGGTCGTGGTGCAGCACAACGTCAGCGACGAGAACGCCGATCCGGCGGGCACGGCCCACGCTCTGGCCGGCGCCGGGTCCGATCTCATCGCGCTGGAGGAGGTGGTGCCCCCTGCACTGGCGGTCTACGAGAAGAGCCTCGCCTCGGACTACCCGTACCACGCGGTCCGGGGCACCGTCGGACTCTGGTCGAAGCATCCGCTGACCGGCACCCGGCAGTTGGACCTCAAACCCCAGGGGATCGCGGAGCCATGGAGTCGCGGGCTGCGGACGGTGGTGCACACACCGCACGGTCGGATCGCGGCATACGTCGCGCATCTGCCCTCGGTCCGCGTCCGGGCGAGCGGCTTCGCATCCTCCTGGCGCGACGAGAGCGCCGACCTGCTGGGCAAGGCTGTCGGCGCCGAGGAGCTGAGCACGGTGATCCTGCTGGGCGACCTCAACGGCACGGTCGACGATCGTGGGCTGGCCCCGCTGACCTCACGGATGAACGTAGCGAAACGCGGCTTCGCCCTCAGTTTCCCCGCCGCCTTCCCGCTGGCCCGGATCGACCAGGTCATGGCCCGCTCGGCGACCGTCACCCGCATCCGCACCTTGCCCGCCACCGGCAGCGACCACCTCCCGATCGCCGCCCGGATCACGCTGAGCTGAAGGCGGCACTCGGCCCCGGTGGCAGCGGGCCTGCGCAGGGGCGGGGGACCGTTCGACTCCACCCTGGTCAGCCCGGCCCACCAGATCGGCTGTGTCGATGCCTGGAAGCAGGCCACCGGCAGCTGACCGCCCCGCCGAGGAGTCACCCGCCTGAAGTCGCCCGAGCCGTCGGTCCGACCTGCCCCTCCCCCGGTCCGGCGGCCTCCCGCAGCCGGGCGAACTCGGCGGCCAGCGCCGGGGCCGGCCAGTGTGCGTTGAGGCCGCTGGGGTTGGGCAGCACCCAGACCCGGGTGTTGCCGATCGGCTCCGGCTGCGGCCCGACCACGGCGCGCGGCGCGGCGAAGGCGGCACGGTACGCGGTGATGCCCACCACGGCCAACCAGCGCGGGCGGTGCCGCAGCACCTTGCGGGTGAGGACGGCACCGCCCTCGGTGAACTCCGCCGCCCGCAGTTCGTCCGCGCGGGCGGTCGCCCGGGCGGCGACATTGGTGATGCCCAGGCCGAGCGCGAGCAACTGCCCCTGCTCGCGGGGCAGATACTGGCGGTCGGTGAAACCGGAGCGGTGCAGGGCCGGCCAGAAGCGGTTGCCCGGGCGGGCGAAGTGGTGGCCGGTGGCGGCCGACCAGAGCCCGGGGTTGATGCCGCAGAAGAGCACCCGCAGGTCGTCGGCGATCACATCGGCGATGGTGCGGTCGCGGGCCGCCTCCAGCTCGGCGGGGGTGGGCCGGGCGGCGTCACGAGCGGGCAAGGGAACCCCTCCGGCGTACGGGGACTGGACGGCGGCCTCCAGCCTAGTGCCGCGCCCGGCGGGCACTCCCTGGGCATCCCCGCGCGGGGGCCCCGGGCCGAGAGGCGCAGCACGGCCCTCGGCCCGGGGCCTGTTCCGCGAGCAGGCCAAGGGTGAACGCACCGCAGCGGGCGGGTCGGCACCGGCGGCGGCCAGCCAGGCGTCAGGCGTCAGGCGTCAGGCGTCAGGCGTCAGGCGTCAGGCGGCGGAGCGCTCGTCGGGCAGGCGGCGGCGCAGCGCGCTCTGCTGGATGGCGGGTGGGTTGTAGGCCATGTCCAGCGTCCCGATGTCGGTGCCGGGAGGCACGATGGCGTCGATCTGGTCGAGTATCTCGTCGGTCAGGGCGGTCTCGGCGCCTGCGAGCAGGTTGTCGAGGTGGTCCATGGTCGAGTACGACGGCTGCTCGGTCCGGAAGCGCTGCAGGCCGCGCCGTTCGGCGGTCCACTGCGCCTCGACGATGTCCGAGGCCGGGAAGGCCGAGGAACCGATGGCACGGACCTTGCCGGCGCGTACCAGGTCGGTGAGGTCCGAGAGGGTCTCCTCGACATCGGTGTCCGGCGCGGGCCGGTGGATCTGGAACAGGTCGACGTGGTCGGTCTGCAGCCGGCGCAGCGAATCCTCCAGTGCGCCGACCAGCCAGCGCCGGGAGTTGCCCTGCTGGTTGGGGTCGTCCCCCATCGGGAGGTGCGCCTTGGTGGCCAGGACGACGTGGTCGCGGCGGCCCTTGAGGGCCTTTCCGACGATCTCCTCCGACTCGCCGCGCGAGTAGGCGTCCGCGGTGTCGATGAAGTTGATGCCCGCGTCCAGCGCCTTGTGGATGATGCGGGTGCAGTCGTCGTGGTCGGGGTTGCCGATGGCGCCGAACATCATGAGACCGACCGCCCCACCGGAGAACCGGCCGCCCGCCGCGTGCGACCCGACGTCCAGCGCAGCCTGGACGCCCTGCTGACCGCAGCCGCCGAGGTCTTCGCTTCGGACGGCGTGGACGCCCCCGTACGACGGATCACCACCAAGGCGGGCGTGGGGGCGGGCACCCTCTACCGCCATTTCCCGCAACGCTCGGACCTCATCACCGCCGTCTTCCGCCACGAGGTCGACGCCTGCGCCGCGGCCGCCCCCGCCTTCTCGGACCGGTACGAGCCGGTGGAGGCCCTGACGCGGTGGCTGGAGCGCTTCGCTCAGTTCGTCGCAGCCAAACGCGGCCTCAAGACCGCCCTGCACTCCGGCGACCCCGCCTACGAAAGCCTGCCCGCCTACTTCCAGCAGCGCTTCGTCCCCGTCGTGACGGAGCTGCTGGACGCTGCCGCCGCATCCGGCGACATCCGCTCCGACGTCATCCCGTACGACCTGCTGCGCGCCATGAGCGACATCGTCGCCCCCGACGACCACGGCTACACCCAGCGCATGATCACCCTGCTCGTCGACGGACTCCGCTACGGCACCCGCCTGCGCAGCGCGGACCGAGCAGCCCTACACAACCAGCGGCGACGGCGGCGCCTGGTGGAGGGAGTCCTCAGCCCGCGCGCCGCCTACGGCTGGGGTGCCGGTTCCGCGGCCGTGCCCTGGTCGTATTGCGCGCGGGCACTCTGGACTTCCTCGATGTGGCACTCGGCCCACTCCTTGATCGAGGCCATCACCGGCAGCAGGCAGCGGCCCGTCGGCCAGCGCGTTGAGCACCAGGCTCCCCGGTGGACGTCCAGACCCGCTCCGGCGCGCTCACCGCAGGCGGCCTGCTCCCGAAGCGGGAGGTCATCGGCATCGGCTGGGATGTCGCCGGCACCGTCGACGCGTTGGGGTCCGGGGTCACCGGCTTCCGGGGCGGCGACGCGGTGATCGGGCTGTCCGACCGGTTGGCGCTGCCGCTCAAGGCGCAGGCCGAGTACGTGGTGCTGGACGCGGACGCGGTCGCCGCAGTGCCGGTCGGCACCGATCCGGTGGCGGAGGCGGTGGGCGGCTACGCGGTGCGGCTCGCCGCGCTGGCCGGTGTGAGGGTGGTCGCGGTCGCGGGCGCCGGCGACGAGGAACTGGTGCGGGATCTCGGCGCGAAGTTCTTCGTACCGAGGACGGCGGACCTGCCCGCCGCAACCGACGCGTCGTCGGGGTCTCCGGGGTCCTGGGTTCGTGGGTTGGGCAGGGACGGTCGTGGTGGTTCAGGTGACGGGCACCCACGTGCCGAGTCCTGCCGCTTGTGATCCGACCACACCAGCTCAGCCGGGTTCGGCCCAGGACATGGACATGGACACTAGTCCGAGCCCTCGCGAAGCCAACCCGACTCCAGCAGGGCGTCGAAGAGCTGCCTCGACACCGCCGAGCCGATCTCGCGCTCCAGAGCGAACGACGTGTCGTCGATGATCTCGGCGCGCGTGCGGTGACCGTCGGCCCTGATGGCGAAGTGGAAGAGCATCGCGAGGCAGTGCTTGTCCAGCGTCACCAGGTCGGACAGCGCGTCGCGGGTGCGGGGTGAGAGGTCTGTCATCATCGCCCGCACGTTCAGGGGCCCGGCCCAGTGCGCCTTGACAGGTGGGCCCTCCTGCCCCGGGGACGGCTGAGGCTGATGTGCCGGGCGTCCGGAGGCGAGGAGGGTCATGGCCGCACATGTGGAGTCCACCCGGGTCAGGTAGCGACGACCCCATTCCGCGCTGCGGCCGGCGGCGACCTTCCGTGCCCTTGTGCGTTCACGGTCGCACCAGCGACCGACGATGGTGCCCAGGTCGGCTGTGTCCGGACCACTCCGTGCGAGCGTCTGGGCCAGGGCGGCGGCAGCCGCGGTCGAGCGGAGCATTTCGATGCGCGACACCTTGTCGGGGGCGTCTCCAGCCGAGTGGTTGAAGCGGTCGGCGGGGTGGCAGAACTGCACGCCGGGGCGGGCGATACCTGGATTGGCGAACAGGGCATGGTCGGAGAAGCCGAGGAAGGGGGACGGCTGCCAGGCGCCCGAGTGCGTGGCGGTGTTCCGGAACGCCTGATCGACGTAGTGCTCCGCAAGGGGAGCCAGCAGGGACGGGATCAGGTCTGGCGGGCGTTCCACCACAAAGGGTGACCCGCATTGGGCCTGGTCCTCGCCCACCATGTCCAGGTTGATCACCGCGCGCGGGAGCCGCTGCCTGGGGACGGACTCTCCCAGGCACTGGTGAAGTACTGCGGCCTGGCCCAGAAACTCCGGTGCCCAGAAGAAGCGGATCGAGGCCCGCGTGCCGAAGGAGGCGCGCGCCTTGCGGGCAGCGCTCAGGGTTGCCGCCACACCCAGCGTCGCCGCCACACCCGAGGCGTTGTCGTTGGCGCCGGGGCGAGGATGGCACAAGTGGGCCGTGAGCCAGATCTCCTCGGCTTCGGGGTCCGTGCCCGGAAGCACTCCGGAGACCACAGGCATCTCGGCCGACCGGTCGATCTCGATCGTCAGTCGCGCGTGTCCCCTGCGGACTGCCGCTGCGGCTATACGGGCCAACTGCGGCGGGGGCACGCTGAAGGCCGACAGCGGACTGTCCGGCGGAAGTTCAATCCGCCCGGCATGGGGTTCTTCCGGTGTCCCCTTCCAGGGGGCATCGGTGACAAAGCCGACGGCACCGGCGGTCTGAAGTTCCCGGAGCAGACGAGCGTTACCGAAGTCGGCTCGCTCGACGACGACCAGTGCCCCCCGCACGGCGGTGTCCCCGACCCGCACCAGCCGTGCGTCACAGCCGCCCGGCGGCGTAGGCGCAGAGTACGTGCCGATCGAGAAGGGCTGCTCCGCGTGATCGATCCGGACAACCCGCACCGCGCCCTCGTACACCTCGAGCACCGCCGCGACCGGAGTCCAGGAGACCGGGGCACGCCAGGTCCACCACTGCGCCTTGCCGTCGGCCGGGTAGCGGTCGATGGCCACGCCCGTCAGTCCCGCCGTGACCGCGGATTCGGCAACGAGTTCCGCTGCCTGCTCCAGACCGGTCGAGCCCTGGTAGCGGTCGTAGCGGCAGATGCGTTCGATGTGGCGCATCACCTCGTCTTGCGGTACCAGGCGGAGGCAGTCCTCCAGGAGGGTGTCAGTCATCGGGTCCCTCGCCTTTCAACAGTCGTCATGAAGTCCCCCGACGACGTGCTGTGCCCATCGGGCGATGTTGTTGAGTACCGAGCTACCCGAGTACGGCCGTGCGGCACTGAGCTGGAAGAAGCACAGTCGTTCGACCGGGGCGCCGAGGACCGTGATGCGCGGGTCCACGGTTTCGTCCGCCCGGACGACCTGGAAGTCCCGGTTGACGTCGATGGCGCCCGGCACGAAGTCCTCGTCCTCGGTGTCCCCGGGGTTGCGCCATTTCCGCACCAGGCCGCGCCGCAGGAGATTGGAATACAGCGGGCGCACATCGTGGTCGGCGTCAAAGGCATGACCTCTGCCCTCGACCAGGTACGCGACGGTGCGCTCCGTGCCGGTCTTGGTGCCGCGCAGCCGGAAGGCGCCGTCCGGGGTCACCTCGACCAGAGGCGCGGGGCCCACCGTCACATCCACGATGCCCGCCTCGATGAGGGCGAGCACCTTCTTCATCGCCTCCAGGCCGGTGCCGTTGGACATGCGGGTGTAGTGGCGCAGGTGCCGGGTCAGGAAGGATCGGTGCGAGGCCGCCGTCAGGCCGCCGAAGTCGACCGCGGCAGAGAAGGTGGAGCGCAGGTCACGCCATACGCCGTCGCATGCTGCCTTGGTGGGGTTGCGCAGGTTGCCCTGGGCGGCGGCCCGGTGGTCGCGGCGCATGTGGTCGATGAGGCCGCGTTGCCAGACATCACCGTTCTTGGTGTCCTCCGGGCCCAGTGGATCGAAGAACTCCTCCCAGACGTATCTGTGGTCCCGGGGGTCGGTGGAGTGGCCCCAGGGCGAGGCGCCCATGGTCCCCGACGCGCCGGGACCGTTCTCTCCCGGTTCACCGAAGACGGTGCGGTGAAACGCCTCCACCGCGTCCGTCGCCGCGTAGACGGCGCAGTCGGGCGGCACGGGGCGTCCGGCCGCAGTGCACAGGACGTACTCCGCCACCCGGTCGAACTCCCGCTGCATCGGCCTCATCAGTTCGGCGATGGCCACGCTCGCCGGGTCGGCGGTGCCGTGCAGGAAGCGGCGGTAGCCGGTCTCCGCGGTCTCGGCGAGCCGGACGCCGGCCTGGGCACCGAACAGGGTGGCGTAGTAGACGTACGCCATCTCCAGCACGACCAGCGGGAAGATGTGCCGCTCAAAGTCCAGTTGGCGCACTTCGCCGTCACGCAGGAGCCGCGGAGTCCCGACGGTGCGGCGCAGCGTGGCGATGGCTTCGCCGGTCAGGAAGCGCGCGGTGTGCTCCAGGCCGGCATGGGTGCGTCCGGTTTCGTCAGCGGCCTTGGCGTTCTCGGCGCGGGCCCAGGTGAACATGCCGCTGGGGCTGACGGGGACGATCACAGCGGGTTCGCGGCCGCTGGGGGCGTAGCTGAGATCGCCAAGGAGGCCGCCGGCGCCGACCGGGTTGAAGGTGCCGCCCCTGCCCTCGGTGAGGTGCATCAGCAGGTCGATCGCGGTGAGTCCGAGCCCGGTCACGCCAACCGTGGAACCGGGCGGGACAGCGTCGAGCGTGAGGTCGGCCAGCGGGTAGGCGTTGGGGATGTAGCGGGTCGATGCCTCCTTGGCGAGCAGGGCCTCGGTGGAGCCGGGGGCCGGGCGGTTCTGTGAGTGGCCTGTGACCAGGAGGAGGTGGTCAGCCTTGACCGGTGGGCTGTCGCCGGTGTGGTGCACCAGGAACCCCGCGCCGCTGCCGGGTTCGATGTCGGTGGCCTCGGCGGCGATCAGGTCGACGGTCACACCGGGGACCGCTCGCAGCAGCGCGGTGTAGCGCTGGAACATGTCGCGCAGGGCGTGGCCGTGCAGATAGCGGCGCGGGACGTCGGTGGGCCGGAGGTCGTAGTGCTCTTCCCCGGTACGCGCATAGGCGTCCCGGGTCCACTCAGCGAAGGTCGGGCGCAGCCGCCGGGGCAGCAGATGGTCGGCGGCTGCGGTCGACTCGTCGGCGGCGAATGCTATCTGGCTGGCCACCCGGTTCAGATAGCTCGTGGCTACCTGGTCGTCACTGTGGGTGTCACCTGCACCGAAACGTCCCGAGCGCTCGAACACGGTGATGTGCACGGTGCTGTCCGGCTCGGTGTGCGGCAGCAGGGCTGCCAACCGCTCCAGGGCGTAGGTGCCCCACGGTCCGCCGCCCACGATGACGACATTCCGGGTCGCGTCCCGGTGCTGCCCCGTCATGTGCCCACCTGCGTTCCGAGTGCGGGGCGCCGCTCGCTCGCGCCTGCCGCGGACTCGAAGGTCTGGCCGATCCGCAGCACGCTCCGCTCGTCGAAGTGCCGGCCGATGATCTGCAGTCCGAAGGGCAGGCCGTCGGCCGAGAAGCCGGCGGGCACCACCAGCGCCGGGTGGCCGGTGACATTGAACGGCGCGGTCTGGACGGCCACCGCCGGACCGGGTGGCGGCCAGTGGTGCGGGAAGTCCGTGAACGGCGCAGGGGGCGCGAGCGCGACGGTCGTGATCAGCGCGTCGTAGCGACCGAACAGGCCGGTGTTGAGCTGTCGGGTCAGCTCGTGCCGGACCCGGGTGGCCTGGATGTAGTCGGCCGCTGTCAGGGCGGCACCGCCGGTCAGTCGCTGGTAGGTGTAGCGGCCGTAGTCCTGTGGCCGTTCGCGCAGGCTGTGCTCGTGGATGGCGTAGCCCTCGGCCTGCAGGATCACTCGGCCGCAGGCCTTCATCAGCTCGAAGTCCGGCATGCGCACCTCCTCCACCACCGCGCCGAGGGAGGAGAGCAGGGCAGCCGCCGCATCGATGGTCGCGACCACCTCGTCGGATACGCCCTTGCTCGCGGTGAAGAACTCGCGGGCATAGCCGATGCGCAGCCCCTCCACGCCCTTGTCGAGGTCAGCGGTGTAGTCCTCCCGGGGCCGCTCGACGCTGCTGGGGTCGAGCGGATCGTGACCGGAGATGACCTGCAGGGCAAGCGCCGCGTCCCGTACGTTCCCGGTGAGCGGACCGACGTGGTCGAGCGTGTACGAGAGTGGGTAGACGCCGCGCCGCGACACCAGGCCGTACGTCGGTTTCAGACCGACGGCGCCGCAGTTGGCGGCGGGTGAGCGGATCGAACCGCCGGTGTCGGAGCCGATGGAGACCCGCACCAGGCCGGCCGCCACACCGGCGCCGCTGCCGGCCGATGATCCGCCGGTGAAGTGCTCCGGGTTCCAGGGGTTGCGGGAAGGCGGGGTCGGCAGGTCGAACCCGGGGCCGCCGAAGGCGAATTCGGCGAGGTTGGCCTTACCCACCAGGACGGCGCCGCCGGCGCGCAGGCGCTCCTCGACATGGGCGTCCTGCTGTGGGACGTGGCCGAGCATCAAGCGGGAATTGGAGGTGGTCGGGATGCCGGCCGAATCGATGATGTCCTTGAGCGTGTACGGGATGCCGTGCAGTGGCCCGCGGTCGGCGCCGCGGCCCAGTTCGTCGTCGGCGCGCTCCGCGTCGGAGAGTGCCCGCTCCGCCGTGACCGCCACCAGTGAGTCGATCAGCGGGTCGATCGCCGCGATCCGCTCCAGGGTGTGCGCGGTCAACCGCACCGAGGTGAGCGAACCGTCGCGCAGCGCGGCGCCGACTTCGGCGACCGACAGTTCGTGCAGGGGCTTGTCACCCATGGGTGTGTCCATCCGTTCAGGCTTGCCGCGCATAGGTCTCAACGGAGAACACATGCGCGGGCTCTGCCTCGGGCGGCAGGTTCGCAGTGCGCAACAGCGCGGTCATCCGTCTGAGCTCCAGGTGGACCGCGAGGACCCCCGGGCGCAGACCTTCCGGCACGTCATGCCCGTGGAGGGACATCAACAGGTCGAACTCGTGCTCCGCGGACCCGGTCTCTGCTGTCTCGCTCACGGGGCCGGGCTCTCCGCGGCTGTGCGGACCCAGTCCGCCGAGACGGGTGCCGGGAGCGAGCCGCCGAAGCCTTTTCGCTCCACGGGCAGCACTTCGGTGGCGACGCGGACGAAGTCCCAACGGTCGATCGCCGGGTCGTGCGGATCGACGATCGCCGTCAGTTCGTCGAAGGCCATGCCCTTGCCGCCCCCCGACTCCTTGCGCAGCCGCTCCATGTCGTCGGCCGGGATCCGGCCTGAGGCTTCCAAGCGGTCCAGGGCCTGGTCCAGGTCGAAGTCGTTGGCGGGGATGAGGTTCTCGAGCCGCTCGACCTCGGACCGGGCTCGCTCGGACAGGTCCGAGGAGAAGTCGCGGCGCACCTCCTCGAAGAGCGTGCGGCGTTCGGCGCGATCGAGGAAGATGCCGATCTCCCGGACCAGGTCGGCGGGCTCGTCGGCCACATGGTTGAAGTTGATGACCCGGTTCGGCGGGGCGAGCACGGAGCGCAGTGCCTCAGGGCCGCGGGCCTTGGGGTCCGCCGAGCCCTTGAGGTCGGACAGGCGCACGGCAGCGGGAATCACCCCGTCGTAGCGGTGGTCACGGAGGATGAGCAGGACCGTCTCCGTGGCGCTGTGCATCAGGGAGCACAGGGCGAGTCGATCGGGGGTGTAGACGTTCCAGTCATAGCGCCACACCTCGCGCATGGAGTGACGGTTGAGACGCATCGGCGCCGTTCCCACCACGGTGAAGCCGTGTTCCTCGAAGAAGTCGAGGGTCCGGCTCGCACGGCGGCCCACCAGGCCGTCGGGCTTGAAGTTGAACAGCGCCACCTGGCTCAGCAGGTCGAGTGCGCCGTCCCCGAGGACAGCGTCGGCATCGGCCCATGCCTCGCGGAAGTAGAGGTCGTCGGCGAACAGCTCGCGCTTGCGCGGGGAGCGGGTGAGCGCGTGCCAGGCCCGCTCATCGGGCATCTGGTCCGCGGTCGTGATGCGATGCATGAACATGGGGGTCTTCCTTCGGCAGTCCGGCTCCTCGCCGGCCGGGGCTGATTCGGCAACCGTGGCAGGCGCAGTGCGCCAGTCCTCGGGGTCGGGGTTGGTCAGGACCTTGGCGAAGCCCGTCTCGTCGCAGACGACATGGGTGGCGCCGAGGATCGCGAGGTCCCAGGGGTCGGCCGCCAGGCCGCTGTCGGCTGCGAGCTGGTAGAAGGACCGCCACGGCACCGGGCTGCCGCTGTCCAGGGCCTTCAGATGGTCCAGCAGCTGGGCGGCCTGCTCCGCTGCCACGGTGCCCTGGTCCAGGGAGTCCTGGATCGCAGCCTCGATCCGCCGGGCGGCCGGCTCTGCGGCCAGGGAGCGGCCTGTGTGCGCCGTCAGGGCTGCTTCCAATCGGGCGGTGCCCTCGTCTCCGATCCGACCGGAGGCAAGCGCGGCCAGGGCGCGGCGGCGGGCCCTGGAGTCGAGCAGCAGGCCCAACTCGCGTAGCAGGTCGGCGGGTTCGTCCGGCACATGGACATAGCTGAAGACCCGGTTGGGCTGGCCCAGGCGGTCCCGCAGGCTGCCCTTGGCGGGGCCGCCGGCGGATCCCTTGAGACCACTGAGCCGGACCGTCCCGGGCAGGTCGTGGCCCGCGCCGCTGCGCAGCAGCAGGAGCAGCGCCGACCGGCCCGGGTGCACGGCATCGTTGACGGCGAGGCGGTCGAGGGTGGCCGAGGTGAGCTGGAAGCGCCACAGCTCACGCCAGAGTGTGCGGGTGAACCGGACTTCCTCCACGCCGACGACCGCGAAGTCGTGTTCACGCAGGAACTCGACGACCGGGGCGAGCGTGCCGGCTGCAAGGCCGTCCGCCTTCACCATGATCATCGAGGAGTGCCAGAGGCCGTCCTCAAGCGCGTCCCCGAAGGTGTCCTGGGCGTCCGCGAGACCCTCGCGGAAGTAGGTCTCGCGCATGTAGAGCTGCGCCTTGGCCTCGGTTCGGGTGATCAACTGCCAGTCGGGCATTCGGTGTTCCTGTCTCTGCTCGGCAAGAAGTCCCCCCACGGCTTCGATCGGACCACATCGGGTGCGGTCGTGGGGGCTCATCCCGCTGAACCGGCCCGTCGGTCACGGCCGGTTTCCGCGACGGTGAGCACCGGTTCCACACGATCCGTGATCACGTCCGCCGTGACGGTGACCCGCACGATGTCGCGCAGCGACGGGATGTCGTACATGGCGGGGATCAGGGCATCCTCCAGAATGCCGCGCAGGCCGCGCGCCCCCGTCTCCCTGGCTATCGCCTCATCCGCTACAGCCTCCAACGCCTCCTGCTCGAACTCAAGCTCGACGCCGTCGAGTTCGAACAGGGTCTGGTACTGCTTCACCAGGGCATTGCGCGGTTCGGTCAGCACACGCAGCAAGTCGGAGCGGTCCAGTCTGCGCAGTGCGGTGAGGACGGGAAAGCGGCCGATGAACTCGGGGATGAGGCCGAACTTCACCAGGTCCGCCGCGGTCACCCCGGCGGCCCCGGTGCGGTCGGCGGCCGAGGCCGAGGTCTGGAGGGCTCCGCCGAAGCCGACGCTGCCGCGCGACCGGCGCTTGTCCACGATCTCCTCCAGGCCGCTGAAGGCACCAGCGGCGATGAAGAGAATGCCGGAGGTGTCGATGCGCACCGGCTCCCGGCTGGAGTACCCGCGCCCGCGAACCGCCTGGGCGCCCTTGTCGCCGCCGGACAAGGTGACGACGGTGCCTTCAAGGATCTTCAGCAGGGCCTGTTGGACTCCCTCGCCGGAGACGTCGCGACCGCCGGAGGATGCCTGGGGGCTGCGGGCGAGCTTGTCGATCTCGTCCAGGTAGACGATGCCGGTCTCAGCCTTCCGCGGGTCGTTGCCGGCTGCCCGCAGCAGCTTGGTCAGGATGCTGTCGACGTCCTCGCCGACGTACCCCGCCTCGGTCAGCCCGGTGGCGTCCACGGCGACGTACGGGACGTCGAGGATGCGGGCCAGGCTCTGGGTGAGCAGCGTCTTGCCGGAGCCGGTGGGTCCGAGCAGCAGGATGTTCGACTTGGCCAGCTCGACGGCGTCCGGGCCGAGCGCCGCTGCGCGGTCGACGCGCTTGTAGTGGTTGTAGACGGCGACGCACAGGGCCCGCTTGGCGGTGTCCTGGCCGACGACATAGCCGTCCAGGAAGCCGCGCAGCTCCCAGGGCCTGGGCAGTTCGCGGCCGCCCTGCTCCGCCTGGGCACGGTTGCGGGCGCCCTCGGCCACCGCCTCGCTGCACAGTTCGACGCAGCCGTCGCATATCTGGACACCCGGCCCCTCCACCAGCTGGGTCACCTCGTCCATCCGCTTCCCGCAGAACGAGCAGGCCAGCTGGGGCTTGCCGGCGCCGATGGGTGTCGTGGGGGTCATGGGGGTGGTCTCTCCTTCGGATCCCGGACTTCGGAACGCGAGCCGCGGGCGCGGTTCAGCCGACGAGACGGTGTGCCAGCCCGTCCAGCAGACCGTGCCTGCTGACGACGATCTCGGGGAATCCCAGCCTCTCCATCGCGGTGAGCAGGATGAGGGACCCGGCCGGGATGACGTCCACCCGTCCTGGCTCGATGACGTCGATGGCGGCGCGCTGCGCCCGGTCGGCAGACAGCAGCAGGCGGCTGACCTCGCGGACCTCGTCGATGTCGAGCCGCACCCCGTGCACCCCGTCCTTGCTGCCCCTTCGGACCGCCGCCAGCGTGGTGACGGAGCCGCCGACACCGACCAGCGTGGGCCGGGGCGCGAGGGGAAGCCGGGCCGCCGCCCCTCCGAGAGCCGCCTCGACATCCCGGCGCACGGCTGCGATGCCCTCCGGCGAGGCCCGGTCCAGCGATCCTTCCGAGTCGGCAAGGTGCCGCTCCGTCAGCCGTACGGACCCGATGTCCAGGGAGACGGACGCATGGACGTCCAGGGCGCCGGACGTGGTACCCCCGCTCTCCGGGGCACTCCTTGCCGAAGCTCCGACAACGCACTCCGTGGAGCCGCCCCCGATGTCGATCACCAGCCAGGGGCCTGGGCCGGTCGACAGGCTCCCGACGGCGCCGGCAAAGGAGAGGCCGGCCTCCTCGTCGCCGCTGATCACCTCGGGACGCACACCGAGGATGCGCTGCACACCGGAGAAGAACTCCGCGCGGTCGGCCACGTCCCGGGTGGCGGAGGTGGCGACGAATGCGACGCTTTCGGCCTTGAGTTCCTCGATGACTTGGGCGAACTCCGCGCAGGCCGCGAAGGTGCGCTCCAACGCCTCGGGCGCGAACCGCCCGGTCCGTCCGACCCCCTGCCCGAGCCGCACGATCCGCGACCGGCGGGCGAGTTCGACCACCGCGCCGGTGTGAGCGTCTCGCTCGGCCACGAGCAGCCGGATGGAGTTGGTGCCGCAGTCCACAGCCGCGACTCTCACAGCCACGTTCCGCCCCATTCGCTTCATTCTGGTCCTGACCTGTCGTACCCCGCCGCTGCCCGTCAGACCGAGATGACCGGGAAGCGCGGGTGGTCGAGCGGCTTGTCGATCTCGAGGTCGAGTCCGTCCGTACGGTGGTTCGGCGCACCGGTGAACCGGGCTGCCGGCGGCAGCCACTGCGTGGTGTAGACCCAGCGGGGGCTGTCCGTGGTGTTCGGCGGGGCATAGTGCGTGATGCCGAGGTGGTGCACGGTGGCGTCGCCGGGCATCAGGTGCAGCGGCGGTGACGCCTCGAACTTCTCGGCCACCCACGGGTTCTCGTCCAGCAGGTTGATCTTGTCATGCCGGTTGAGATAGCGCCCGAGGGCGCCGATCCGGTGCGAGCCGCTCAGGAAGCGCATGGTGCCCTTCTCCGGCGGGCACTCGACCAGTGGGATCCACATGGTCAGCGCGCCCATGCGGTCCAGCGGGTGGTGCGGGAAGTCCTGGTGCCAGGGAGTCTCGGTCCCGCCCTTCTCCTCGGCGGGTACCTTGACGAAGAAGTGGTCGAAGTAGAAACGGACGGCGTCCAGACCCATCAGCCGGGCGGCGCCGGCGGCCAGCTCCGGTGAGTGACTGACCTTCTTGATCCAGTCATCGTGGTGAGACGGTCCGTCCCAACGCTCGTACCACTTGAACTCGTTGGCCTGAAGGTCCTTGGGGGCCGCGCTGCTGAGCGTCAACGGGTCGGCGCCCATCTTCGCCTGCCCGTGGGCAAGCAGTTCCTCCACCAGCCACGGCTGCATAAAGCCTTCGAGTCTGACCCAGCCGTGCTCCAGGTAGTGGGCGACCTCGTCGTCCGTGATGGCGCGTACGCCCTTGCCCGGGTTGTCCAGATCGGACATGGTGATGGCCTCCTTCGTCCCGTTCCGTCGTGCCTCAGCTCAGCTCAGTTCAGTTGGGCGTGGCTCCGGTGAGCATCCGCTGGAAGCGGCGCAGCAGCGGGAAGGGGACGGTGCGCTCGGTGTGGAAGCCGAGCTGCTCGTTGTACGTGTACTCGACCGGGTCCTTGAGGCTGAGCTCGGACATGCCCCGCGCCAGCTGCTCCAGGTATCCGGGGAACTGGGACTGCATGGCGTACACGACGCTGTAGTAGAGGTTGCGGCCCAGCGAGAAGCACGGGTAGCGGGCGTCGTAGTTCTCCAGCGAGAACTTGGGGAAGCAGCCGTCGATGATGCGCTTGGGGCACAGCCACAGCGGCAGCACCAGGGTCACGTCGCCGATGGTTCGGACCGGGAAGCCGGCGGGCTTGAGGCCGCTTGAGACGCGGAAGAGGTTCTCGCAGACGATGTCTTCGAGGTTGACGCCGGTCACGATGTACTGAGTGCCGAGCTCGCGGGCGTACTTGGACAGTGCGAGCCGGATCATCAGGGTGCCCAGGAACTCGAAGTCGTCGCCCTGGAACTCCTGCTCGAAGCGGTCGATCAGATCGACCGAGTCACGCGGGATGCCGAGCAGGTCCTTGACCTCGTCGGCCTCCATGACCTTGAGATCGAGGCCGTAGTTCTCGCAGAGCGCCTCGGCCCGCGGCACCCCGGCATCCCAGTCCGGGATGCCCTTGAGGATCACGGGGCGGACGGTGATGCCGTGGTCCTTGAGCCGGCTCAGGCCGTACAGCATGGCGTTGCTGTCACCGCCGCCGCTGACGCCGACCACGAGTGTGGAGCCCGCCGGGACGTGCTGCCGGACCGTGTCGCCGACGCGATCGGCGATGATCTGCTTGCACTCCTCGGGACTCAGCTTCTTCAGGAACGCCTCTGCGGTCCCGGTCTCGTTGTCCAGCCGCTGGTAGATGTACTCGGTCGCCTCCGCACCCGGGGTCTCACTCTCGATCAGCTTGAAGGCCCCGAGGGAGAACTTGAACGGATTGACGTTCCGGTTGAAGTAGAGCAGCACCTCGGCGCCCTCCTCCAGCTCGCCGAGGCGCACGTCCAGGGACGGGAACAGCTGCGGGGCCTCACCCGCCTTGTGGATGACGTAAGCGGAAATGGCGGACCACGGCACATTGTGCCGGTTCAGCACATCGATGAGGCGGTCGTCGCTGTTGCCGCTCAGCGTCTGCCGGCCATGCGAGGTGACGACGGCGACCGACGGCGGATTACCGTGGAAGACGGGGTTCGTGGGCATAACCGGTCCTATCTGATCCCTGACAGCGAGCAGTGGGAGACGAGGTGGGTGGGCCGCCACAGGGGCGGCCCACCCGGGGTGCTACTGGGCGCCGGTCTCGCAAGAGCCGCCAGTGATGGCCTCAAGGCCGTGCTTCGACGCCGGGACGGCCGCACGCAGGGTGCGCATGGCCTCCAGGTCGGCGACGGAGAGCGACACGCGCTCGGCGACACCGCCGGCGGCGATCAGCTCGACAGCCTCGTTCTTGAGGTTGAAGTTGGTGCTCTGCACCGCGGGGGAAACGGCGATCATGCCATCCTCCAGAGGTCAGTGCCGGGACCTTTTCCCGACTGGCCTCGACACTAGGCCGGTGCACCGCCCGCACCGTCGACACCTGCATCAACGTGCCATTGGGCGCTGGGCGTTGGCAGCATCATGACAATGGATCGGCCACCGGTTTCCGCCAGGTGGCCGATCCACGGAGGGCTGCCGGGTGGCGAGGTGTCAGGAGCGCACAAAGAGCGCCGTGCGGCCCGCGTACTGGGCCTGGGAGCCCAGCTCCTCCTCGATGCGGATCAGCTGGTTGTACTTGGCCGTACGGTCCGAGCGCGACATCGACCCGGTCTTGATCTGACCGCAGCCCGTGGCGACGGCCAGGTCCGCGATGGTGGTGTCCTCGGTCTCACCGGAGCGGTGCGACATGACAACCGTGTAGCCGGCCTTGTGGGCCGCGTCGACGGTGGTCAGTGTCTCCGTGAGGGAGCCGATCTGGTTGACCTTGACCAGAATGGAGTTGGCGTAGCCGCCACGGATGCCGTCACGCAGTCGGTCGACGTTGGTCACGAACACATCGTCACCGGTGAGCTGGATCCTGCCGCCCAGCTCACGCGTGACCTGCTTCCACCCCTCGATGTCGTCCTCGGCCATGGCATCCTCGATGGAGGCGACCGGGTAGCGCGTGACCAGCTCGGCGAGGTAGGCGATGTGCTCCTCAGCGGAGCGCTTCACGCCTTCGCCTGCGTAGTCGTACACGCCGTCGCGGTAGAACTCCGAGGTCGCCGGGTCCATGACGAGGGTGATGTCCTCGCCGGGCGTGTAGCCCGACGTCTCGATGGCGTCGACGATGAACTGCAGGGCCTCGTCCGCCGTGGTCAGAGCGGGAGCGAAGCCGCCCTCGTCGCCCACACCGGTGCTGTGACCGGCGTCGGACAGGGACTTGCGCAGGGTGTGGAAGATCTCTGACCCGATGCGGACGGCGTCGAAGAAGTTCTCGGCGCCGATCGGGGCGATCATGAACTCCTGGAAGTCCAGAGCGTTGTTGGCGTGCGCGCCGCCGTTGATGATGTTCATCATCGGCACCGGAAGCAGGCGCGCGCCGGCGCCTCCGACGTAGCGGTAGAGCGGCACGCGGTGCGCGGCGGCGGCGGCCTTGGCGGTGGCCAGCGAGACGCCGAGGATCGCGTTGGCCCCCAACCTGCCCTTGTTCTCCGTGCCGTCGAGTTCGACCATGGTCCCGTCGATCAGGGCCTGGTCCTCGGCGTCGAGTCCGGTGAGTGCCTCGGCGATGACGCCGTTGACGGCGTCGACGGCCTTGCGCACGCCCTTGCCGTGGAACCGGGCGGAGTCGCCGTCGCGGAGCTCGACGGCCTCGTGGGCACCGGTGGAGGCGCCGGAGGGAACTGCCGCGCGGCCGAGCGATCCGTCCTCGAGCACGACGTCGACCTCGACGGTCGGGTTGCCCCGGCTGTCGATGACCTCACGTCCCACGACACGGCTAATCGCAGTCATTTCTCTCCTACTGTCGTCAGCTGTATGCACGTCAGTGCGGGTGGCGTTTTGCCGGTGGTCCAACGGCGCCGTTGCCGTGCCCAGGTCACACCCTATCCACGTCCGGTGTACGGCCACCCGGAGCCCGCCACCACCTACTCGGCAGTAAGTTCACCGCTAAGAAGCAGATTTGACGCTGCGCCAGGGGTGGCCAGGGGTCAGCCCGAGGACCGGCCCAGGCGGTGGGTGGCCCGCTGGACCGCCCACATCATGAAAAGCGAACTGACCGCGAACCAGCCGGCCCCCACCCCCAGTTCCACCAGGAACTCGCCACCGTTCCAGCTCCCGCCCGCGAGCCGACCTGCCACCGCAGCCATGACATGGGTGACGGGAAGGACTTCCGACAGCGGTTGCAGGAAGGCCGGAAGCCGGTCATGCGGGATCAATGTGCCGGTGAGCATCATCAACACGAGGTCGGCCACGTTCGGTCCGATGAACAGGTCCTCGATCAGCAGCGCCAGCGCCGACAGGGCAAGGCCCAGGCCGGCAGTGGTCACGACAGCCAGACTCAGCAGGCCGGTGTACGCGGGCACGCCGATCGGCAGCGATCCGTAGAGCGCACAGCACACCAGATAGGTGCAGAGTCCGCCCACGACACCGTCCGCGATGTGTGGCAGTGCCCGCTGGCAGGCCGCGCCGAGCTTGTTCTGCGGCGAGGCGAGCCAGGTGCCGAGCGTGCCGTACGACCGCTCATTGCCGACCGCGAGGGCCATGCCGTAGATCACCGCACTCGCGCCCGCGAGCAGACTCGCGCCGATCAGCATGCGGCCGATGGCGGCACCGTAGTAGTCGGCCAGCGAGACGCAGGCAATCGCCAGACCGATCGGGCGGACGATCCGGGAGCTGACATAGCCCAGCGGGTTGAGCCAGGTGAACAGGGCCTTGTACGACAGCAACGCGCCCTTGATGTAGGTGGTCACCGGTCACATCTCCATGGGGACGGCGTCACGGCGGGCGGAGTACTCCACGCGCCGGATCAGCAGTACGACGAGCACCGCGTAGCCGGCGGTGAGAGCCAGTGCGAGAGCGAGACTGCCCGCCGAGCCGCCGCGCACCCAGGCCATGACGTGTGCCTGTGGCATCAGCTGGGCCAGTGCCCGCACCGGTCCGGGCAGGGCCGACTGCGGCACGACCAGCGCGGACAGCGCCATGACCAGACCGGTCAGGCCGTTGACCATGCCGGAGGAGTAGGGAAAGCGGAGCACGGCTGCCGCGAGCAGACCGACCACGGACATGGTGGCCAGTGTCAGCAGTACTCCGCCGACCAGCCAGCGGCTCCAGGCGAAGCTGTCGTCGACACCCCACAACAGCGCCAGAACCGCGAACGTTCCAGGGACCGCGATCAGGGTCTGCACCGCGATCCCGCTCAGTCGGCCGAGTACGAGGGGCACCATGCCGCCCGGACTGCCGAGCGCTGCGTACAGCGTCTTCCACTGCTTCTCGCCGAGCAGACTGAGCACGACGAGCACGATGGCGGAGTCCAGGACACCGATGCCGGCGGAACCCACGGCCATGTCGCTCGTGGTGCCGGCCGCGCCCGTGCCATGCGCCCGGTTGCTGTGGATGACAAAGGCGAAGACGCACGGCATCGCGAGTGTGCCGAAGACTGCCATCGGGCTCGTCGCGTGCATCCTGAACTGGTCGAGCACCGACCTGAGGTACGTGTTGTTCACGAGACGGCCACCATCTCCAGGAAGACCTCCTCAAGGGTGGGCGGGGTGACCGCCACACTCAGCGTCCGGCCCGGAAAACGCGCCAGGAGCCACTGCACAGCCGCCGGCCCGTCGGTGGCCCGCAGGATCGCCGTCGAGCCGGTCCGCTGCTCGTCCAGCAGACCCGGGCAGTCACCAACCCCGTCAGGGACCTCAGCTTCGGCGAAGTCGATCCGCACGGTGTGACCGAGCCGTTCCGCCGCGGCCAGGCGCAACGCGGAGGCGGTGGACTCGGCATGGATCCGGCCGTCCCTCATCAGCACGATCCGGTCGCTGAGCTCCTCGGCCTCACGCATGTCGTGAGTGGTCAGCAGGATGCTGCGGCCCTCCGCGGACAACTCGGCGACCAGGGCGCGCATCGCGGCAGCGGACTGCGGATCCAATCCGGCCGAGGGCTCGTCCAGGATCAGCACGGCCGGATCGTGCAGCAGCGCGCGGGCCAGGTGAAGTCGCTGCTTCATGCCGCGCGAGAACGACCCGACGGGATCCCCGGCCCGGTCGGCCAGGTTCACTGTCCGGAGCAGCTGGTCGGCCTTGCCTTCCAGAGCGCCGCCGCGCAGGCCGTACATCAGGCCGAAGAAGGTGAGGTTCTGCCGAGCGGTGAGCCGTGGGTACAGGCCGGTGTCACCCCCGAGGCTGAACCCGCAGGCCAGGGAGGCCTTCTTGCGGTCCTTCACCACGTCGTGGCCATCGAGCAGGACGGTGCCCGAGGTCGGCAGCAGCAGACCTGTCAGCATCCGCACGGTCGTTGTCTTCCCCGCCCCGTTCGGGCCGAGCACCGAGACGAGCTCGCCGGGCCGCACGGTCAGGTCGACGTCGTCAACCGCCTTGCGGACGGTTCCGTCCCGGGTGGTGAACACGCGGGTCAGGCCGGTGACATGAAGTCCCCGATCAGCAGCCAAGATCAGACCTCGTTCCTCTCGGACAGACGGGACAGGTCCATCGACAGCGGGGCGCCGCCGACAGAGAAGGGACCGGGGTGGTAGGAAGCGGTCTCACCGACCCCGGTGAGTGCGGCCAGGAAGTCGACGGCCTCTCCCTCCACCACGAGCGGCGCATAGGCGCCCGTCGGTACGCCGTCCACCGCTCGCGCGGCGAGCAGGCGGAGCGCCAGCTGTCCACCCGAGCGGAACTCCTCCACACCCAGGCTGCGCACATCGGTGACCAGGCAGCGTTCGCCACTCCACAGGTCGGGAGCCGCACCACCCGGCGCCAGCCGCACATTTGTGGCGGTGGGCTGCGGCTGGTATCGGCGTGCCTCCCAGGACGCGTGCCCGGTGAGACTGCGCGCCTTCCGGCCTCCGGTACCGACGACGGAGTTCAGCCGGGTGGCAACGGCCTGCTGCTCACCCTGCCGGGTCACCAGCTCCATCGCCCCGGTGGGCGTTCCCTCGCAGTCAAAAGCCCGCGCGGAGCAGCCGTCCGCAGTGCGCCCGTCGTCAACGACCGCGGTGCACAGCGGCCGGGGCTCGGCGATCGGGTTGAAGAGCAGCGCACTCACCAGGACCCGCAGCAGTTGGGCTGCCGCCGAGGGGAGGAACCCGATCTCGCTCCCGGGGAGGGAAGCCGATGCCGGGCCGAGCGCGGCGGCGGTCAGCGCCAGCTCACGACCGAGGGTGACCAGATCGATGCGCTTGAGATCAGCGGCGTAGTGGGAGACCCGGGCGACAGTCGCGCCACCGTCTGCGGATGCGGCGGCCTGCACCTCGGCCCCTCGGCAGACGCTCTGACCACGCGGGCCCGTGGAGTCGGCGAAGACCTGCTCGCCGAGTACCTCGGAGACAGCGAGGGTCCGCACGGCGCAGTCCGGCCCGGCTGCCTCGGCGAGCCGGGACAGCAGCGGTACCGGGTCGGTGGCGACCGACTCCAGACTCACCCTGCCATCACGGTTGCGCCACTCGCCCGCGTGTGGCACCTGGTCGGCCAGAGGGGTGCGGAAGGTGCCGAGCGGCAGCAGGAGCCGGCCGACGTCCAGGAGCCGGCCCACGGTCGCGGAACCCGGCGCGGGGGCATTGAGGTAGACCTCGCTGCCGTCGCGGGTGAGGCGCACATAGCCGTCGAACCGGCCCTGTCGCACCATCAGCTGCCCGCCGCCGGTTGCGGGGTCGACAGTCAGGCACCGCCGCCCGGTCCGGCCCAGATGGATGAACGCCCTCTCACCCGCTCGCAGTTCGCGGTTCACTGCGTCCGCGACGGCCAGTGCCTCGTCGCAGCCGCTGTCCAGTTGCCTCATGCCGCCGTCCTGCCTGCGGGCGCACTCTCGATAGTCGACCGGATCACGCGGCGCTCCAGTCGAGAGCCGCGTAGCGCATCGAAGGGGAGTACAGCCCGATCCCGATCAGCTGCCCCTGCTTGCCGCAGGTGGCGTTGTCGCCGCCGAAGTCCGACCCGATGCCTTCCAAGCGGGCCAGTGTGTCCAGTGCGTTGCCGACCAGGCTCACATCGCGGGCGGGAACCCGGTCGCCATTCGGTGTCAGGTAGTGGCAGTTGAGTGCCGCGAACGAGAACTCGCCGGTGCCGAGATTGATCATTCCAGCGCCCAGGCCGCCGACATGCAGCACGCCGGAGCCCTCGCCCCGCAGCAGCAGTGCAGGGTCGTCCGCACCGGGCACCACCACGGTGTTGGCGGCCCGAGGGATGGCGGGGCTGCGGAAGTCGACACGGCGGGCGTTGGCGGTGCGTCGGAGGCCACCGCGCTGCGCGGTGCGCAGACAGGTGACAGGGGAACCGATCTCGCCGTTCTGGAGCAGGGTGGTGACCGTCGCGGTGAAGCCTTCGTCGTCGGCCGGGTACGAGCCGTAGCCGTGCTCCACGGTCGGGTCGTCGCGCAGCGACAGTGCCGCCGGCAGGGCCCCCGGCCGGCGCAGCCCCCTGATGTAGTCGCTGTCGAGCCGGAAGTTGTCCGCCTCCAGCGCGTGTCCCACCAACTCGTGCAGGAATCCGGCCGCCGCAGAGGGCCCGAAGACCACCGGAGTACGGTGCTTGCCAATGAAGGCGGCCTTGGCAGAGTCCCGAGCATGGCCCAGGGCCGTGTTCACCAGGTCCTCGACCGATGCGTCCGCATCGACCGCAGCCGTCCCCTTGCGCAGCCAGCGGCTGAGCCCGCGATAGCGCCGACCAGCCGCGAGCAGACCGGCCTCGACCCGACGACGCAGCGTGTACGACGCACCCGCGTAGGCGGCGCCCTCGCTGTCAGCCACGGCGTAGCGCCGGCAGGTCGCATCCTCCACGGAGCGGACGGAGTAGGGGTCCCCGTCCTGCCCCACCAGCCATGCCTGCGGATCCACCGGCCGGAAGCCCGCCGTGCCCGGGCCGGGCACCCAGGGGGGCGTGGCTGCCGGACGCGGGGCGCCAAGCCAGTCGGCGACGGTGTCAACCTGGTCCGGGGTCACCGCCCTGTAGCGCCAGCGACCATCCTTCAGGGCCAGGCACCCCAGGCCCTCCCGCAGGTCCCCGCAGGTGGCCGACGGCTCGCCTGATGTGCACTCCACACTCACCGCCAGCGTGGACTCAGCGAAGACCTGGAGATAGTCCGCTGCACCGCGCAGTTCACGGGCGGCCCAGCCGGCGATGTCTCTCAGCTGCTCGATGCCTGGCGCGGACACCAGCTCAGCGCTCATGATGCCGTTCGCATTTCCGTTGTCGTCGGTTGCGTGCCGCGTCAGACCGAGCTCAGCCGGGAGAAGGGCTCGGTGCCGACGAGGCCCTTGTTCCGTAGGGCTGCCAGGACCGACTCGACGCGGGCTCGGGGCATGTCCTTGAGCGAAGGGACACTCGCCCCAAGGTCGCGGACTGCCTCCACGATGTCCTCCACCGAGCGGCCGTCGCACAAGGCCCAGATGAAGGCCGGAGCTTCCTTGAGCAGCAGCTGCCGACCGAGCTCCCAGTGGAGCAGGATGCCCTCGCTCGTGTGCAGCACGTTGAAGCCGGTGCTGCGCCACAGGCCGTCCTTCGCCGTCCCGGGCCGCCAGCTCGGCCAGGCTCCGAGCGGAGTGCCTGTGTTCGCAAGGAGCTGCGCGACCGCTATGCAGGTCTGGACAAAAAGGATCAGTTCCTCGGCGGCTTCGGCACCTCCGTCGGTCCAGGCACCGCGCTGGAAGTGGGTGAACAGATCCACGGGGAAGCCCTCGACGGGGGTGCGCGCCAGCTGCTTGTAGACCCACTTGTTGCTGAAGTACAGGTCTCCGGCTGCTGACACCACAGCCTTGCCCGCGAACGCGACCAGGTGCTGCCCGGCGAACGCCGCAGTGTCCAGATCGCCCTCGGCGGCCGCGCCGAGGAAGTCTTCCAGATGTCCGTTGATGGCGGCGGCCGAGTAGTTGACCATGGTGCGCCGGAGCGCCGGGAGAGCGTCGCTGATACGGCCACGGAGCGCCGTCAGGCGCTCCGAGTCGACCACGGTCTCGGAGGCGTTGAGTCGGAAGACGAAGTCCAGTGCCTTCGGTAGTCCATGAAGGGCTGTCAGGTTGTCCCGGCGCAGCTCGAAACCGGTGAGGTCGGCGACGAATGCTTCGACCTCGCTGAGTGAGCACCGTTCGACGTCGATCCGGTGGCCGTCGACGCTGAACTGGGTGGCCTCGTCGCCGGCGTGGCCTCGGTGGCCGGTCAGCGCGAAGAGATCCGCGTCGCTGGTCGCGTTTCCCAGGCCGGCCGTGAGGCTGCCGCCGATGTAGATGGAGTCGATGTCTGTATCAGCGTCAGCCGCAAGGGTGTGTCCGAGCTTGCGGGCCGCCGCGAGCTTCTGCTCGACTGCGGGGCTGGCCATGTCCCGTGGTTCCCATCTCTCAAGCAGGTCTTCTGCGGCATCCCGAGCGAGGCGTGCCGGGGTAGGCGAGGCGTGCCGGGGTGTTGGAGGCACATCCGAGGTGGCGAGGGACGGTGAACCGGCCCTCGCCACCGTCTTCGTCAGACGTTGACCACATTCACGACGTTGACGACGTTGACGACGTTCGCCGCGGCGGCCGCGTTCTCCTCGTCGGAGTCGAACTCGACGATGTCCTCGTCGACCTCGATGACGTTCAGGTCCTCCATCACACACCTCCCCAAACGAGAGTTCGGTTTCGCTTGATCCGATTTGAACATGTGCGGACACGACCAGCCCACGCGTTCGGTCCTGGCCGAACACCTATGCGCAACTGCCCGAGATCGTGGTCTAAGATCCGCGAGACCTCTGAGGGAAGGGGACGTTGGGATGGATGGCACCAAGGCGGCCGAGGACTGGCTGTCCCCGCTACGGCAGCATGGCCTGATCCCCCGCGGGGCGCTCGCGGTGTTTGTCGTCGGCTCTGCCGCTCGGGGCTGGCACAACCCGCGCAGCGACTTCGACGTCTACGTCGTCACCCGTACGGAGCGCGTCTCCTCGTCCGGCGGCACGGTCCCGGTCCCGCTCGAACCGCCGCGACTGAGCACCGAGTTGTTCTACACGCAGAGCCGACGCTGGGATGTCACGTACTGGCTGGACAGCCAGATCGACCAGATCTTCGCCAAGGTCTCCTGGGAGGCGTTCGAGACCGGCCGGGTCACCGAGGACACCCTGGTCCTGCGAGAGGAGCTGCTGTTGGGGCGGCTGGGCAGCTGCCTGCCGCTGCTGGGCGAAGCCTGGCTGGCGCGGTGCCGGTCCCGGCTCGCGGAATCGGCATTCCACTCCTTCGCCGTGGTCCGCTCGCTCGGCGCCGCTGACGACGCCGTCGAGGACGCACTCGGCCAGCTGGAGGCCGGAGACCTGGAAAGCGCGACGATCTCGGCGCGCCTGGCCTTCGGACATGTCATCAACGCCCTGTTGGAGAGCCACGGAGAGTACGGCAGCCATCTGCCGAAGTGGCGGCCCAACCGCTTCAAGGCAGTGGCTCCGCAGGCCATCAGCTTCGCCGACTACTGGCGAGTGGAAACCATGGAGGGATACGACCCCGCAGACCCGGCCCCCTGGATCGAGGGCGTGCTCACGCTCTGCCAGGACCTGGCCATGCGAGTGGAGACCTCATGACCACCGGCGCGACCCAGGCACGGGGGGTGCCCTCGTGATCCGTCTCCACGTCGATGACGACAGCCTGCAGACCACACGGCTCGCCTTCAGCCCGCTGTGGGAAATGATCGGCAGCATCGGCATCCTGGCCCGCTACCGGGGTGTGGCCCCCTCGCCGTACACGAACTGGGCACGAGGAGTGCGCCGTGGCATGCCGACCGAGTTCGCCAGGGATCTGGTGGAGCGGTTACGGCAGCCCGAGCGTCCCCTGTTCCCCCCGGACTTCGTACCGCTCCCCGACGCTGCCCACAACACCATCGAAGCCGAACTGCGGCAGGTTCGGCAGCGGCATCGCGGGTCAGTCCAGGCGGAACGGTTCATCGGACTCCTGGAGCGGTACTGGGAGTGGGCCATCGCCCCGCACTGGACCTCGATCCGCTCCTCGCTGGAGGAGGAGATCCTCTTCCGCGGCCGCACACTGGCGGTGGGCGGCGTGGAAGCGATGCTGGCCGAGCTGGGCGGCCGCATCACCTGGACTCCGCCGCTCCTGACCGCGCCGTACCACCGTGACCTGGATGTCACCCTGAGCCACTCGAAGCTCCTCCTGGTACCCACGGTCTTCGCCGGCGGCCTGCGGCTGTTCATGGAGGAAGACGGCGTCGTGGCCATGTCCTACCAGGCCCGGGCCACGGGGTACTTCCATGTGCTGACCGCTCCGGGCCGGGACACGGTGGCGGACGACCGGCTGGCCCTCCTCCTCGGCAAGGGCCGGGCACAGGTCGTACGTGCCCTGGTGGTTCCGCAGACCACGACGGCCCTGGCAGCCTCCCTGGGCGTCGCCAAAAGTACCGTCTCCCAGCATCTGTCGGTCCTCAGCGAGGCGGGCATCGTCTGGAAACAGCGCCTGGGCGGGCGCGTCCTCTACCAACTCGACTCGGCGGGGCTGGGGTTGCTACGACAGCTGGGGCTCTGACCCCGGGCCCGAGGCACCGGACACCCCCGGCCCGGACCGGCGCGAGGACGACGGCGCAGTGCGCAGGATCGACTACATGCTCGCCGACAGCCCCGCCGTGCGCGGAGCGCCGAGATCCCGTGAGACACCCCGCGCGACTTCGCGGACCGCAATCGCGTAGTCCCGACGCATGTCATCCGCCAGGAGCCGCTCGACAGGGCCGACCAGCCCGAGTGCCCCCGCGACCAATCCGGTGCGGTCGAAGACCGGGGCGGCGATCCCGGCATCGCCCAGGGTCAGTTCCTGGTCGTCGAGGGCGTACCCGGTGCGCCGCACCCCGTCCAGCTGGGACTTGAGGACCAGCGGGTCGTCGACGCTGACGCTGGTCACCCGGTACAGCTCGCCACCCAGTAACTGCTCGCGCTGATCGGCGGGGAGGAACGCGACGATCGCCTTACCCAGGGCGCAGGTGTTCCACGGCAGGCTGGCCCCCGTTTCCAGCGTCTGCAGGGCGTCCCCGGGACGGAACTGATGGTGGATCACCAGGACGTCGGGCTTGTTCAACACCCCCACCCAGACGGCCGAGTCAACCCGGCCTGCCAGATGGTCGGCCCAGGCGGCGGCGCGGGCACGCAGCTCATGGGAGTCCAAATACGCGTTGCCGAGCACCACCAGGCCCGGACCCAGTTGGTACCGAGCAGTCTCGGGGTCCTGACAGACCAACCCCTCGCGCTCCAGCGTGCGCAGCAGGGCATGGGCGGTCGGCTTGGACACTCCAATCCGATCCGCGAGCGCCGTCACACCGAGCTGCGGTGTCGCGGTAGCCAGTTCCCTCAGGACGTGGACCGCCCGTTGAACCGCTTGAATCATCGCGCTTACCTCGAAGACTCCTCGGAAAGAGGCCGCAGCGCGGGACCGACACGGATAGGTGCCCGCTCACCCGGTTGAGGGAGTTCTCAGACGTCCGGCAGACCCCCGGCAGGACACCTGCACGCGCAAGCTTCCCATACTGCGACCACCACGTGCGCGGCGTTCGACGACTCCGGCCTTCCCTGCGCCCGGCAGATCGGTCACAGCGGACCGGCCGACGGGGCACTGCCGGCTGCGCGAGATGCCCACCACAGCCGACCGGACAGGAGCCGAAGGGGCGAACCGGACAGTTTGATGAGCGATAGGAATGATTTCACGCGAACATCTGGCGAAAATTCGCCTCTCCCTCGACAACCCGGTCGGCAGGAATTACGTCCACGCCGGCGCTCGACTCCGTCCGGTCGGGCTGTCCAATAACGTTGAAAAGGACTCCGTGTTCAGTGATGATGAACAGCGGTAGGCCGGAACCGGACCGGTCACGCCAGTCGGGGGTCGCAGCGTCGTGGCATCGGGGGCCGCCCACCCCATCCGACCCTCACCGCTCGTCTTCCCACTCGCCGACAACGGCCGACGCCCCACCGCATGCTGTCCGCGACCGAAGGAGATCGGTCGAGAAGACATGAGGAGCAGCCAGTGCCCAACACTGCAGGGTCATCAACGGAGTCAGCCGCCCCCACGCTCAAGGAGTTGCGCGACCAGGCACAGCAGTTGGCGGAGATGGCCGACCGCCTCTCCGGGAGAGAGATCGCCGCAACGCCCGGGACCCAGCCACCCTGCCCACCCGTCGAGGACGCCCGCACAGTCGCAGCGCGTCTGCTCCAACGGGTCGGCGACCGGGTGGTGCGGGCGCAGTGCAGCTACGCCGAGGGCCCGCACGAGTTCGCCGATCCCTTTCTGGACCGTTTGCACACCCAATTCCTCGCCCGGAACGGTGAAATGCGGCTGCTGATCCCCAGCGGGCTGCTGAGGGACGAGGAGGCACTCGCCCGACTGGATGAACTCGCCGCCTCCGGGGCACAGATCCGGATATCACCCTGCGAATTGCCCACCGCCACAGTCTTCGACGGCCGGGTGGGGTTGCTCAGCTCGACCCGCGGTGCACCGCTCACCGTGATCAGCGACCCCGAAACCGCCCGGGCCATGTCCGTGCTGCACAACGCCGTCTGGGCACGGGCCGTCGATCTCAGTTCCGCACATGCGGGGTGGATCGACGATGACAGCGCGGCTCGGGTGCTTCAAGCGGCGAGCCGGGGCTACACCGACGAGAAGGCCGCCCGGGTCCTCGGCCTGTCGGTACGGACCTACCGCCGCCGCGTGGCGGCACTGCTCGACCGTCTCGACGCGACCTCGCGCTTCCAGGCCGGAGTGCGCGCGGCCCAACTGGGGCTGATCGACGCATCGGCCTGACCCGTGTGGCACCCTTCACTTCAGGCGCCTGCGGAAATCACCCATCCGCTCCTCACTGAGCGGCACGCTGACCCGGTACTTGTGGGCAATGCCCAGCAAGCGTTCCGACCACAGCGGCTGGAGCTTGCCGATGATGCCCCGGCTCTCGAGCCACTGCTGCGCCGCGGTGTCCTGCTCCTCATACATCACATAGGGGACGTCCGAGTGGGACGTGTCCGCGACCGGCACTCCCGCGGACGTCAGCAGCGCGGTCATCTCGGCCTTGGCGGTGTGCACGCGCTGCCGCAGCGCGGCGGTGGCGTCGCCCAGCGCCAGCACGGCTCTACCCAACCGGATCGACAGCGAGGAGGCGAGCATGGGCGGCACGACCGCCCGCACCCGAGGGGTGAGCGAACGGTGGGTCAGGGCGTAGGCCAGCCGCAGACCACCCATCCCATACGCCTTGGACAGCCCACGCAGGACCACGAGGTTGGGCAGTTCCTCGACAAGGACAGCCGAGCTGTACGACGGCGGACAGTAGTTTGCATACGACTCGTCCACCACGACGACGGCACCCTGCGGGGCGACGGCCTCGCACAGGTGACGCAGCCCGTCCAGTCCTGCGTCCCTGTCGGCTTCCGCCGCGACCAGGCTGGGACGTTCCACCAGAACGAGTCGGCAGCCCAGCACCCGAATATGGTCGACGAGCCCGCCCCGGGTGAGCCCGTCGAAGAACGCCGAGGCGCAGACGCCGCCCTGCTGTTCAATCCAGTGCGGCAGATCGGGGTAGACATCGCCGGTGACGTACACCGGACGGCCCTCGGCCAGCTGGGCCAGCGCGTGCAGCAGCGATATCACTCCCGCCCCACAGGTGATCTCGCAGTCCCAGCCCGCGCGGCCGAAGAGCTCCCCGACCGTGGGGCCGAGCTCCCTGTCGCCGTACGGGTCCTGAACGAAGTAACTGTGCAGATAAGGCAGTCCGGCCTTCTGCTCCGCCAGGAGTTCGGCACCCATGAGTGAGGAAAGGTCGATGGAGAGAAACCGGCGTTCGTCCAGGGTCCAGGCCAGATTGAGCAGATCCGGTCCATCAACCAGCGAGCGCAGTCTCCGGTACGACGCATTCGCAAGGGCCATGGTGGGTACACCGCTTCACTTGGTGGGGGGCAGAGAGGATCAAGCGACGTGCGCTGAGTCCTCCCTTACTACCGCCGAAACCTCCATCACGAGCGTCCGTGGCAGGATCTCCGCCCTGCTGCGGCAGGAATCTGCCACGCCGGCCCCACGGGATGTCGTACTTCTCGGCATCGACGGCCTGGCGCACGACTTTGCGGCCGAATGCTGGCCCGATGTCTGCCGGATCGACCGTCTGCGGTCGGTTTTCCCCACGACGACCTCGGCAGGCTTCCTCTCCGCCCTCACCGGCCTGGACGTCCCCCGACATCGCGTCCCTGGTGTGGTATTTGCCGGCCCAGAGGGCTCGCGGGAGCTCATCAACGTCTTCGAGTACCAGGGCGAGCACCTCACCCCCGCCAAGGAGACCGTCTTCACCGATGCCTGCGGTCTCGGCTATCGCCCGCTCGCCGTCCAGGGCGACATGGAGGCGTACGGCGGTTCCTGGCGCAACGCTCTGCTTCGCGGTGCCGAACCGGTCATCGGGCACCGTTTCTACAGCCCGGACGCGGGTCCGTACTCGGAGCGCGATCCGGACCTGTTGGCGGATCTCGTCGGTGACGCCCTGGTCCGGACGCTCGCTCTGCCCGGTGCCAGGCCACGGCTCGTGTGGTGCTACGTCGAACTCGACCGCCATATCCACCACTTCGGCTACGACAGACACGCCGCCCGCTTCCTGACCAAGATCGAAGCCTTGGCCCGCAGGCTGGCCGACACCGGCACGGTGGTACTCGCACACGCCGACCACGGGCTCACCCCGACCCGCCCGGACCCCGACCTCGCCGAGCTGCTCGACACACTGGCCCGCAAGCACGGCTTCCGGATGGGCGGCGCCGGCCGCACCCGGTGGCTCTATTCGCCACCGGGCGTGACCGAAGCCGTCGCTGCCGAACTGGCAGCGAAACTCCCGGAATCGGTGCGCCTGGCCGGGGCTGAGGACCTCTTTGCCGAGAGCGTGCGGGACCGGGTCGGCGAACTGCTGCTCATCGCCGAGGGAGACACCTTCCTCGCCGACCCCGAATACCGCTACGAACACGGTTCCCTGACCGCCGCCGAATTGGACACTCCGTTCGCAGCCTGGGGAGCGTGACGCAACGCCGTGCCCGGCCGACTGCTGTCGGCAGCACGGCATGCCGGCGCAGCCCGTCGGTGCGATGTCGGTGGACACGTCCATACGTGTGCGCATGACTGAGCTCCACGTGTCAGCTGATGACGGCCGGTCCATCGCCGCTCTCGACGACGGATCCGGGCCCAACCTGCTGGTGGTCCACCCAGGTGGCGGGGATGCGACGACCTGGGACGGCGTCACCCGCCACCTCATCGACCCTCACTCGGTGATCACTGAGGCATCCGACATTGTCGCCGTCGCGGGTCTCCTGAAGCCCCCCGCGCTGCTCGTGGGACATTCCTCGGGCGCCGTCGCCGCGCTGGAAGCCGCATTGCTGGACCCGTCGGCGTTCGCCGGACTCTTCCTCTACGAACCGCCGATGCCCACCAAGGAGTTGATCGCCGGGACTGCGGGCGAACGAGCTCGCGCCGCGTTCGACGGGGGCGATCCGGTCGAGGCGATGCGGATCCATATGCGGGACATCGTCCGCATGCCCGCGAAGGTGGTCGATGCCAGGTTCGCCGACCAGCATGTGCGAGCGGCATTCTCCGCGTACGCGGCGGCACAGATCGCAGACAACGAGGCGATCGACGCGCTCGGCACCGGTGTTGATCGCTTCGCGACGCTCGACCTACCGACGACCCTGGTCGAGGGCGATCTCAGCCCCGCCCACCTGCGCGAACGTCTGACTGACATGGCGGCAGCCCTGCCGAACGCGCGGATCGTCACGCTTCCTGGCCAGGGACACACCGCCCACCTCAACGCTCCTGACACCCTGGCTGACGCCATCCGGGACATCGCGGGACAGATCTTCCACCTGTAACCGAACTGGTGCCGTGACCGCGTGACACGGCCGTGCACGCGGCGCAGGTAGGCGGCGAGTCTGCGGATCGACCAGCGGGTGAAGGGCCGGCCTATGTGGTCAGAGCACTAGCCGAGGGTCTTGGCCAGGTAGTTGAAGACCGTTTGGTGGAGCAGGTACATCGCCCCCTCGTGGCAATGCTGGCCCGCGCCGTCCGCATTGCGCATCACCACGTGCTCATGCGGTGCGCGCAACTCTGCGGCGATCTTGGCCGCCTGACCGGCGAAGACCTTGTCGTCCTCGCCCTCAAGGATCAGGACGGATGTCTGGATCCTGTGGAGGTCGTCCACGGTCAGGGTGTAATCGGCGGTGCTGCGGACGTACTCGGCGACGTTCGCGACCCCGTTGACCCAGACACCATTCTGCAGGCCCCAGCGAGCATTGGTGTCGTTCCTGGTCATCGTCTCAAGCAACGGGATTGCCTCGGCGTCTCGCCCCTCCTCGATGAGGCGCAGCGTGGCTGCGGGGATCGGCGGGTAGGACGCGTAGAAGGTCGTCACGCCGTCGTTGCACACGATCGCCGCCGACCGGTGGTCGTAGGCCGCGTACCGCGCCACCAGGTATCCACCCAGGCTGTAGCCGAAATGCACGATCTTGTCGCTGTCGATCTCGGACACGGTCAGGGCGTAGTCGACCACCGGGCCCAACACGTTCTCCCAGTCCGGCCGGTACGGCACGTTCTTCTCCCGGATCATCCAGCCCCGGCCCGGGCCGTCGTAGGCCAGAAAGTTGTAGCCGCGCCGCAGCGCTGCCGCACCGATGACGAAGTAGCCCTCCTCGCGGGTGGAGTCGAAGCCGTTGGTGTAGATGACGGTCGGTCGCGGTTCCCCGCTGTCATCGACGAGGAACAGATAACCGGGCATCTCACCGTCCGCGTATGGGATGGTCACTTCGCGGAAAGGACCGTCCAGCAAGGCCCCGGCTTTGACGAGGTAATCCTTGGAAAGCCGCGACAGTTCGAGGACCTGGGGATCGTTGAGCGGATCCTTGCGTCGGTAGAACTCGGCTGACCGGTAGTAACTCGATGCGCGGAGGAACGCTTCACGCGCGCTGACCGTGTCGCCGACCTCCAGTGACGCCTCGCCTCGTTTCGCGGTGCGTTCGGCGGTCGCCTTCCAGGCTGCGGTCCACGCGTCCTCGTCACCCTCGGGGATCTGCGCTGTGGTGACGATGACCTCGCCGATGTCAGCACCGGCGTCCCCGGCGAATCCCGCAGTACGCAGCGTCTCGAACTTGAATGCCTCATCTTTGAAAATAAACTCCATGAACCCATTCCCTCCTCAGGCTGGTGATGACAGTGAATTGTTGATATCTTGCCGTCAAAACCATATCCCGAGCGCATGCCCTCCGCACCCGGGGAAAAGGGACGTTCGGATGGGAGTGGAGTTCTGCCCGAGGGTGACGCCGCGCGACTGGAGGCGCAACGCCGTCTGCGGCTTCACACGCTGGGTCATCGCAGCCAGGCTCTCGGTGGCGAAATCCGGATCGGTGGTGATCCCGCAGCGTGTGGGGCCGACCGTGAAGTGCGTCACAGTGCCGGGGCGGATCGCCTCCGCCGTTCGGGGCTTGGCTGTCGACAACGGCCCACCCCTGTCGGCCGATCCGAGCTTGCCCCGTCGATGGGCCGGGTGGAGCGTGGCGCCGGGCGGTCCCGGGGCGACTTAGGTCACCCTTTTCTGCTGCTGTGGACGCCTGGTAGAGATGGTGGAGTTCCGCCAGCCCACCGGAAGTCTCGCCATGAACCAGGACAACACCGTCGGCCTCATCCCCTTCACGATCGACCTGACCTTCGAGGAAGCCCGGCGACGGGCCGAGGTCGTGGCCGCGCTCGGGCCCGACTGGGACCCGGTGGCCGCCCTCCGAGGCGAGGACGAGGCGTACGCCCTCCTCTACTCGAACCTGGACGACGAGCAGCAGCGCACCTATGACCTACTGGTGTCGGCCGGTGTCCTCCCAGGGGAGGAGCCGGGCCGTGCGGCTACCCATTGATCCACAGGCGGACCTCGCCCGTCGCGCCTGGGTGGCCTGCCCCGTCTGTGACGACGCCCGCCACTGCGCGACCTGCGCCGACCACCGCAACTGCGGCGAGCACTGGCGCTATCTGATCTCCAACAAGGGGCCGGTCGTCCACCTCCAGTGCCCGAAGTGCACGCACATGTGGTCGCTGAACACCCGGCCCGGAGTCGCCGGCCCCGACGACGGCACCCCCTGCTCCTGACGAATCGGGCCATCAGGGGATTCGCCGCCCAGCCCCGCCGTTGGGTCATCGATCGGACCTTCGGCCGGCCCGTGACGACGCAGCGCCCACCGGGAGGGTGTCGGCGCCTCGGGGGCTCTTGAAGGCGCTGCTCTCCGGTCAGGTAGTACGCGCGCCGCCGTCACTGCCCGTCGAGGGCGGCTGCGACCTGGTCCATGGTGCGTTTCCAGTGTGCCCGCTGCTGTTCGCGCTCCTCGGCGCTCGTCAGGTGCTCCTGGTGGAAACGGAGCAGCGTACGGGCCCCGTCGGCGGCGGGGGCGAGGGCGACCTGGACCGTGGTGGTGCCATGGGTGACGCGGATGCGGTCGGCCGGTCGGTAGCCGCGCACCTCGGCTGTTGCTCCTGCGGCCGTCCGGTAGGGAGCGCCGCTGCTGGCCGCCGGCCACATCGGCGAGGAGGCGGTCACCCAGCAACGCGGCCGCAAGACCTTCCGCGGCTATGCCGCAATCCGCCACCCCGAGGACCCGTTCGACGAGACCAGCGGCGTCGGCCGCGGCCGGCGACTGCTCTTCCAGGACGTCCCGGAGGGCAAGGAGGGCAAGGAGGGCAAGGAGGGCAAGAACCGCCTGCACCTCGACATCCACAGTGAGCCCGGCGGCCTCGAAAAGCTGGTGGCCCGGCTGGAGGACCTGGGAGCGGTCCGCGTCCGCGAGGTCGACAAGGGACCCGCCGGGCACTGGTGGATCATGCAGGACCCCAACACACGCGACTACCAGTTCTGTGCAGCATAGCCGCAGGTCAGCACCAACGACAGAGCCCCGCCCGGCACTTGGCCGAACGGGGCGTTTTGCTGTCCGGAGAGACCTACGACGCGTGGGTGGCGCGGTGATGCGAGACGGCCCAGCAGTCCCGCGACCAGTACCGGGCTGCCCCGTCAGTCCACGGTCGGCAGTCGTTCGCCGTATGGGGCTCGTAGCGGACCGCGTAGCGGCTTCCGGCGAGTATCTGCCACCCCTGCCGCTCGCACCGCAGCAGACCCCGCGTGTTGCCCCTGCGGGTGCCGTCCGGCAGTGCCTTGACGAATGCCTTGGCCATCAGCCCATCGCTGCCACAAGTTCGTACGGGCTCGGAAGATTGTAGGCGATGGCGAACAGCTCGACCCTGCGGCGCTTCTCGTCCTCGGGGGGTCTGTCGGCGCTTCCCGGCGTTGGCCTTGACCTTGAGCCAGTGCGGCCAAGCGGCCTCGGCGCTCTCCTTGAGTTGAGCCCGTCGCGCTTCCTCGGGAAGGTTCTCCCACCACACCACCGCCGGTGCTATCCGGAAGACGTACGGCAGGGGCGGCATGGTCCTCGCTAGGTGGTGCGGGTGGATCGGCTTTTCCCATCCGCAGATGTGCAGCGGCGGGGCCTCGGGGACCACGGTGGGGCGGTGCTGGCTGCGAGTCGGCAGGCAGAGAACCAGGGCCCGGAGCAGGGCCCAAGCGATAAGATGACGCACGTCGGCAGCTCCCAAATAGCTGTGCGGGCGAATGGCCCCGGTGACTGGTCGCACAGTCCCGGGGGTCTTTGGTCGGTGATGCGGATTTCGACCGCACCCAAACTCCTATAGGTACGTCTAGGTATGTTCATGGTCGTAGCGAAACGCGCGGGGACGTTTGGGCCGTCCTACGCTTTTGTCTATGGACGTAACCCCGATCGACCCGGACGCCGAGGCGCACCCGTACCAGCAGATTGCGGCGGACATCATCCGGGCCATTCAGTCCGGGAAACTGCGGGTCGGGGCCCGGGTGCCGTCCGAGGCGACGTTGATCCAGACATACGGCGTCGCCCGGAATACCGCCCGCCATGCTGTCGAGTACCTGCGCACCCAAGGATGGGTCCGGACTCTTCCGCAGCGTGGCACGTTCGTGGCCGACCGCACCGACCAGGCCACCGCGCAGCAGCAGACCCCGCCCGCCGAAGTTCAGCAGCAGGGCGGGGCCTGACGGGCGCGGATCAGGCTCGGACGAGTTCGGCGGCGCGCTGCCCGAGGTCTGCGGCCCCGGGAATGCCACGCCGGGCCCAACTAGCCATCGTGGTACGGACCTTGTGAAGGTCCTTCTTGTGCCGGTCCGAGACGACGCCATCCATGAAATCCAGGGACTGACCCCAGATCCCCACAGCTTCGTCGTGGCGGCGCTGGGCGGCGACTGACCGGGCCAGGTTCCCGAGCGTCAGGGCGTGAATGCGCCGGAACGCTTCGGGGTCACGACCTGCGAGGGCGGCTCGGTGGTGGCGTTCGGCCGCCTGGTGGTCTTTCAGCTCAGCCAGGGTCTTCGCGGTGTGAGACGCGACGGTCGCCGCTACCGGCCCGGTGGCCGCCGTAAAGGACGCCGGGGGCGTCGCAGTGTTGAGCATGGCGTCCTCGGCCGCGAGAAGCGCCGCTGCGGCCTTCTGTCCGTCCCCGGTGGCCCCGTACGCCCTGGCGCTCGTGATCAGCAACAGGGCCTCGGTCTGCGGGTCCACCTTCCCGCGCGCCCGCCGTAGGGACTCCTCCGCCAGTTCGACGCAGAACTCCGGCTGCTTGAGATTGAGGGCCTGATGGGCGAGGGCACGCATCATCCAGGCTCCATGTCCTGTCGGATCGCTCTCGCAGGCGAGTTGGTAACCGAGAAGGTAGTACCGCTGTGCGGCGCCCTCCCGGCCAAGGTCGTGATACTTCCACGCGGCGAGGTACGACAGTTCGGCCGCCACGCCGTAGGCGCTCCGGCGAATCGCCTCGGAGGGATACACGGCCTGGAGCATCGGCACCACCGTGTCAGTGAGGTAGGTAGTCACCGCACTCAGCCCGTGCCCACCGCCAAGACGCTCGTCAGCGGCGGTGAACACGCTGGTGATGTGCCGGACGGTGGCCACTTCACCGATACCCACCCGGCTGCCGGTCCTTCCCGCTCGCAGGGTGGCGGCGACCGCTTGATGATCGTAAGTCAGCGGCAGCGCCACAGCGGCGGTGGCGAACGCACTGGCGAGGAAGTCACGGCGGGACTGCATCACGGCTCTCCCGAGGTCGGCGGCGGTGGCCAGCGGGTCGGCACTCATAACCTCCCCGATCGCTTCCGACCCTAATCCGATCTCCGCCACGGTCACCTTGCGACGCGTCTTCCGAGTAAGGGCCTCGGCGAGGTACTGCGGTGTGCGGCCCGTGGGGGTGCCGCCGGCTACCCAGTGAGCGATGGCCGAGGGTGCCGTTGCCAGGTGTTCCCCCGCCTCCGAGGCGACCGCGCGCACTGTCGTCGCCAGTGCCTGGTACGTGCACCCGGCCTCCGCAATGACACGGGCCAATGCCTCGTTTGCTGCCTTAGTGTCCGTCAACTGTCGCCCCTGATTGCGATCTTGAACGGGTTGAACGGGATCGGTGTCCTCACACCGTACCCCCGGAGCGTGACTGGCTGTTCACTGATTGCACCGACAGGCCAGGGGTTCCCGGCTGGCAGGACAGGGGCGACACCTGCCGCAAGCCACGCGGTGAATCCGCCAGCGGTCCATAGACCCTCCCTGGGCCTCGGGGAGGCGCACCAACCCGCAGTAGTTCCCATGGAAGGAGCAGGGCTATGCCCGACAACATCAAGGTCAGCGACCTGACGCGGCGCCTGGACCACTCGGTGCCGGACGGCGACTTCGCGCCGGGGGACGTCGAGTCCCTGACGCGGCGCCTGGACCACTCGGTCCCGGACGGCGACTTCGCGCCGCTGGCCACCGAGGCCTAACAGCAACTCACCACTGATGCCGGTCAGTTGACGGCATGGCGGGTCGGCTCGAATGACTACCCGGGCCGACCCGCCGCGCGGCATCGCCACACAGCCCCAAGCAAGGAGAGTCCGCAGTGAACACCACCATCGCCACCCGCGTCCCGGTCGGCTCCTTCTTCGACCTCGGCCGAAAGGACCCGGAACTGCTCCGCCTGCGTGAGGAGGGCGCCGAAAGCGCCCTGCCGTTCGCCCTGATGGAACGCCTCATCAAGTCCGGCACCCCCTACGCACAGCACGCCCAA
Source organism: Peterkaempfera bronchialis (assembly GCF_003258605.2). NCBI lineage: Bacteria > Bacillati > Actinomycetota > Actinomycetes > Kitasatosporales > Streptomycetaceae > Peterkaempfera > Peterkaempfera bronchialis. The sequence continues at coordinate 7,021,349 of NZ_CP031264.1, read as the reverse complement.
TCCCTGCGCAGCGAGAACGTGACCGTGGCCGGAGCCAACTTCGACTGGTTCGACGCCGGGCTTCCCGTCGAGATCGCCAACGAGATCAACCTGACGAACTACGAGATCGCCGAGCACACCGACGACCGCCGCGCGGCGCTGGCCGGGGCACTGGACCGCCTGTCGCTGGTCCACCCCGAGAGGTTCGCCCGCGTGCGCGAATTCGTCCGTGGGCTGCTGTGGGTCGGTCTCAAGCCCGGCATCCGCGCTTCCTCGCTGACCAGCTCCAGCGACCCGGCGCTCCCGTACGTCATCGTGTTTTCCGACAAGGCCCGGCACCACATCCCGCCGAACACGGTCAGTCCGGAGCCGTCCCCGCGATTCCTGGCAGAGAACCTGCTGCACGAGGGGACGCACCAGTCGATCAGCTTCCACGTCCTTCAGCACCAGGTCTTCGCTGACGGGTACTCGTCGCAGGACTCCCCGAAGATCGAGATCAGGTGGCGAGCAGGTCAGGGTGTCGCGCGCAACCAGTTCTGGGAGGTGGACCGGGCCTTCCACGCGACCTGTGTCTACAACCAGTTGCTGAGGTTCCGCCGCACCGAACTGGACCGCGACGACCTGACCGCCAACGAACGCGCATGCTTCCAAGCCGCCTACGACGAGGGCCTGCCCGCCGTTCGCTACCTGATGCGCGAACTCGAACTTCTGACCGCACACTTCTCCCCGCACGGGGTCGAGCTGCTGGCCGACCTGCGCCAGCAGACCGACCGGCTGTAGTGCCACGCTGAGCAGAACCGAACGAGGAGGTCCGGTGCTCCAGCACCTCATCACACAAGACGCCGGCCTGCGGATGGTCCCCACCGACCGGGGCGAGCTGACTACTGCGGTCGGCCAACTCCTGGGGGAACTACGGGCTTTGCCCGAAGGGTCCGACCCCGCTCGCACCCGGGTCCTGACCAGATGGATCGGTGTCGGCCAGATGTGTTTGGGTCAGCACGAGGAGGCCCGCACCTTCCTGCGGCAGTCGCTCGACCTGGCCGCAACGAGCGGCAACACCCGAGCGGTCATCGCCACCGGGCTCAACCTCGGCGACGCCCACCGCTACGCCGGTGACGTGCGCAATGCGGACGCGCTATACCGCAGCGCCCTGGGCACCGCACGTAGCCAGCACCCGGAACTCGTGGACTTCGCGCTCCAGCACACCGGCAAGCACCTGATGGAGAGCGGGGACCTCGCGGGCGCCGAGGCCCTTCTGCGGGAAGCGCTGCGGCTGCGGATCGCCAAGGGAGACACCGAGCTGATCGGGTCCACTCAGGCAGCACTCTCACGGGTGGAAGTACTGATCGACCAAGCCGCCGCATCGTCGGCGAACGACACCGCGTCTCAACAGTGGAGCGGTCAGTGGACCTCGTGGCTCCAGTCCCACACCACGGCCCGGAGCCCGGATCGGTGGGCAGAAGACTTCCCCGCCATCCGGGGCGCCGTGCGCGGGCTGACGGCACACCAGCGAGTGCACCCGCGCCACCTGCGCGACCAGTTGTTCCCGGTCGAGCTGATCACCGCCATGGCGCAGGAGGCGGAAGACGCCCTGACCGCCAACGGATACCTTCACAACGGCAAGTGGAACGCGGCCGTTGGCGACGCCGCGAACCGCTTCGCCGGGCAAGCTGATCTCGCCGCAGTCGTCGCACGATCCACCGGCCTGGAGGTCGAGCAGCCGCACAATGGTGTCTACATCGCCTACCTGGAAGAGGGGCAGTTCCTAGATTTCCACGTGGACGAATTCGGGTTCGGCGAGGCCAATCTGATCCTGTGTCTCAAGCACGATCGCCCCGCCGTCGCCTCTACCGTGAGCGCTACCGTCTTCATCGGTGCTGACGGCTACCATGCGTGCGATCTCGCTGCGGGAGAGTCCGTGGTGTTCGATGGTGCGATCACCCCGCACGGAAGGACACCCCTCGGCGCCGGAGAACGCGTCATTCTCATCAGCTTCGGATTCCGTGCGCATGATGCGGCCAAGCGTTCGGCCGCTCACCTCCCGGCGGCCCCGCGCTGACGACAGTGGGCGCCTGCACTCCGCATTGACGCCGGAGCGATCTCCCCAAATGCAGAAAGGCCCCGCCCTGGCTCCCGCTGAGGGAGAACAGGACGGGGCCTTTGCAATTCCGATTATTGGCTGACCCCCATCACCTGATGAGACCGCTAATCCCAGATATCGGAATCGTCTGCTGACTCCGGCGGGGAAATTGCCACTCGCGCACTCGGCGAGAGGCCCAATTCCCTGATGTATCGAGCGAGTTGGGAGCGGTACTGCGCCGCGATGGTGGCTGCGCCGTTCTTCACCGTGCCGCGCTCGGCAGTGACCATGAGTCCGCGTTCGGACAAGTCGCGCTCGGCCTGGTCGATGCGGGCCACGCAGACGCACAGATCCTTGACGGTCGAGTGGTCCACCTCGCCAAGCCCGGCAGCCACTTCGAGAATCGGCACAACGCGCCGCCACTCGGCCGAGGCAATTTCCCGACAGCGGATATTGGCCGCTTGGATCTCGGCGGCCGGCGAGTCCTTGAACACGTCTCGCCAATCAGGCTCGGCAAGAACAGCGCGAGGGACAATCACCCCTTCTCTGATCTCAGCCTTGGACGGGTTCCCTTCACGGGCCCGTGCTGCCGCCGGCTTGGGTCGGTATCGGTCGGCCATGGTCTCCTTTCTAACTTGCTGTGATGGCGCCGAGGCTTCCAAGAATGGCCACAGCTCCGGCGCGCTCTCGGAGCCTCCCTGCCGTGCTTTCGCGGGAGGGGAGGGGAGTACCCCCCTGGTAACGGCCCTGGTCAGCGCCGCACGGGGCGGGCGTTCGCCGCAGCCCAACCGCCCGGCTGGTGCTTGGCCGTCTCCCGGTTGTGACAGCGTGCACAGCGGACGGAGCCGATGGAACGCGTCCGGATCGGCGACACCCCGGGCCAGCAGCGCGCGGCGGGGTCGTAGCCGGGGACCACCACGGTTGTCCTGGCCTGTTCAACTACGGCATCCGCCCCATCGGCGCACTCGCAGGCGGGTGGCTCGGCGCAACCATCGGCCTGCGCCCCACCCTATGGATCGCGACCCTCGGCGCTCTGCTCGGCCTGGCGTGGGTACTGCCCTCCCGGACACTCCTGCACACGACCACGTCTCAGCCGTTTCACAGCGAACCAAAGCGGAACAGGACGCCTTGACGCTCGCACTTCGGCCCATCAGCTGACTCGGCGACTGTCCCCGGGTTCGCGGGGCAGGTCCCAGGGCTGCGCCGTTTTCGCGGTTGCGTCCGGTTGAGACGGGCAGGAAGCCCGGTGAGCTTGGTGACGGGTTGTCTGGGCCGGATGTGGCGGCAGGCAGGGCTCGGGTGATCACGAGGCGTCGAGTCGCTGATCAACACGACGGAGGACCGCGCCTGCCCGTTCTTCATCGTCCATCCCGACCGGGGCCTGGGCCAACTCGCCGACGCCGCCCGCCCGTGCCCGGCGAGACCGCCGGACTGCGTCGGCCGCCCCGGCCGAGGCCACCGTGGGACGTCTACTCCAGAAGGTCGACGGGGAGCGCGCTCGATGAGGCGATCGGTGCCGCTGGACCTTGCCTGTCTGCGGAAGATTCAGCGGATGGTCGCACCCGCTTTCCTTCAGGACTACGCCGGACGCACCCAAGCGCTGCAACGGCGTTCACGGGCTGTCTGAGCATTCCGTTCAAGCACAGTGAGGTCGTCGCCGTGTCGCTGCGCAAGGGGACCTTCCAGCGCGGCATCGCCCCGGACGAGATCACCGCCCTCGCCCGCCAGGCCGGACTTGTCCCCGCCGCCGGCACCCCGGTGCTGCCGCTGCCCGGGGTCTGTCACGTCGTTTTGGCCAAGCCCAAGGGGTGAGGAACGTACCCACGCACGAGGTCAGCGGTTGCCCGTCCAGACGATCCGGTCGGCGAAACCGCCCCGCTCAGCCGCCTTGGCGTCACGGATCTTCTCCAGCTGAGCCGCGTCGACCCCCAGGTCCGCGGCGAGCGCGCGCACGACCTCCAGCACGTCAGCGAGTTCCTCCGGCGCCGACTGCTCATCCGCCTCAAGGAACTCGGCGACCTCCTCCCCGAGCTTGTCCCGCAGCCGGCTGCGGTATTCCTCCCGGCCTGCGGTGTAGGTGACCGGCTCGGCCCCGTCCTCGCGGATGATCTGCGGAATCCGGTCCCGCACCAACTTGCCGGATGTGCTGTAGCGATCCAACTGTCGCACCCATCGCCGCGGAGCGGTCTCCAGCCGCCGCCCCTCATGCCGCCGCAGCCTAGGCAAGTCGCCTCACAACCCGCCATGCGAACCGCCAATCCACCCGTTCGGAGTGGGCCCCGCTGCTGCGGCGGGGTGGCGGTGGGCAGCGGGGTCACGCCCGGTGCGGCGTCCCGCGCGGCGAGGGCCTCGTCATGCTCGGCGAGAGTCTCAGCCCGCTCACGGGCCGGCTGCTCGGTCACGACTACGCAGGTGCCCACCAGCTCCGCCGGTTTCCGCTTCTCCTTGCGGGCCTCGGCCAGGTGCCGTACGAGGCGATGTCCCCGGGATTCCGGGGGCATCGATCGGAGGCGAAGGAGTCTCAGTGGGCGATGACTGCGGCGCCGACGCGGCCTCCGTCGACGTCCACCACCGTGCCGTGTACGAAGGCGGCCTCGTCGCTCGCCAGCCAGACGGCGGCGTGGGCGATGGCTTCCGGGCTGCCGACCTTGCCGGCCGGGGTGCCCTTCATCATGATTTCGGCGGGGTGCGGTTCGTGCTCCCCGGTGGTGGGCGTGACGATGACGCCGGGCGAGATGGCGTTCACCCGCACACCCTGCGGACCGAACTCTGCGGCCCACGCGCGGGTGAGGGTCTCCACCGCCCCCTTGGTGGAGCTGTAGAGGGTGCCGACCGGGATACCCAGGCGGGCGACCCACGACCCGAGATTGATGACGGCCCCGCCACCCGCCCGGACCATGGCCGGGGCGATGGCGGCGGTCAGGAAGAAGGGGGCCTTGACGTTGACTGCGTAGACGCGGTCGAAGGTCTCCTCGTCCGTGTCTGCGGTGGTGGAGCCCGGGAAGATGCCGGCGTTGTTGACCAGGATGTCGATGCGGCCGCCCAGCGCCCGGGATGCCTGCTCGGCCAGGTGGCGGGAGGCGGCGGCGGTGCCATCGAGGTCGGCCTCCACGAAGTCGGCACGCCCACCGGCCGCGCGGATCTCCTCGACGATCCGCAGCCCTCGTCCCCGGCTGCGGCCCGATACGACCACCTGGGCCCCTTCGGCGGCGAACGCCTTGACGATCGCCCGCCCGATGTTGCTCGTCGATCCGGTGACCAGCGCGGTCTTGCCCTGAAGCCGTCCGCCCATGGCAGGTCTCCTCTTCTAGCGCTCTCGCGACAACTCCCCCGCAGCCCCGACTGTGCGCCAATGAAAATGGACCGGCAAGTCCAATCTGCGTACGAGAGGCGGCACTACAGTGGACCAGCCGGTCCAATCAAGGAGGGTGCCCGATGCCGCAGGCAGCGACAGCGAAGGGGCGAGCCACCCAAGCCCGCATCATCGAGGGCGCCGCGAGTGTGCTCCGCGAGAGAGGTGTCGCCTTCACCACGCTCGACGACATGCGCAACCGCACCCGCACGAGCAAGAGCCAGCTCTTTCACTATTTTCCCGGTGGCAAGGACGAACTGCTCCTGGCGGTGGCCGAGTTCGAAGCGGACCGCGTGCTGGAGGACCAGCAGCCCCATCTGGACTGCCTGGACTCCTGGGAGTCCTGGTACCGATGGCGGGACGCCGTGGTGGAACGGTACGAGCTCCAGAATGACCAGTGCCCGCTGGGGGCGCTGTTCCTCCAGCTCGGCCGTTCGGAGCCGGGCGCGCGGGCGATCGTGGCCGAGCTGATGCGGCAGTGGCAGGAACGCATCGCCCATGGCATCCGCACACTCCGTATGCGCGAGCTGATCCCGGCTTCCGTGGACGTCGATCAGAGTGCCGCCGCCCTGCTGGCCGGGATTCAGGGCGGAGTGTCGATCATGATGTCCACCGGCGACTCGACCCACCTCAAAGCCGCACTCGACACGGGGATCGCCCAGCTCCGCGCGACGGCGGCGGGCAACGCCTGAACGCCGGGAGAGACCAGGGCCGGGCGCCTTCCTCCGCCCGGCTCTTCGCGGACGGATCAGCCCCTGAGCCGGCCACAGATCGGTAACGGCGGTCGATTCCGCTCTGCTGTCGTCCGGAGGCCGAGCGTAATATCGGCGCACTGATCGAGGCCGCCCAGCCGGTACCGGTGCGGTCGCGAAGAGAGGGGGGCTTCTCTATGCCGTATTCCGAGCCGTGCACAGCACCGTATCCGCAGCCAGGCCCGCAACCGGGCCGAAGACACGGCATCCTGCTGTCGGCCGCCACCGCCGCCGTGCTGGTGCTGCCGGTGACCGCCTGCTCCGACGGAGGGGGGAGCACCGCCTCACCACCCGTCGCCACCACGGCCACTGCCACGGCCACGCCTCCCACCGAGGAGGCTCCCCCGTCCACCGAGGCGCCGACGTCCACGGACACCGGCACGGACACCTCCGAGCCCGAGCCCGAGCCCTCCGACGATCCCCCGCCCACCGAGGAGCCGGTCCCGTCCGAGGCTCCGACGACGCCCGCCCGCCCGACCGGTGACGCCGCGTCGGAGCTGTGGGGGCTCCGGTACCAGGGCACCGCCGAGGTGCAGGTCGACGCGTACGACCAGTGCAGCGTCGACGGTTCCAGGCGGTTCACCGGGACCCGTCGGTACTCGCTGGCAGGCACACTGGAGATCGGCCGCCCACGCGACGGCGGCGACCAGTCGGAGGCCAATCCGTTCACCCTGGTGCTCTCCCTGGGGGCTCCCTCCCAGGACGGCAGCATCTCGCTGTGGTCGGCCGGGGTCGCCTCGGCCTCCGCCCACGACCTGGCCGGCAACACCCGCGATCCCCGACTGGTGCTCACCTACTGGGGCCTGCAGTGGAAGCGGGGCACGGTCAGCGGCACGCTGAACGACACCCACACCCGGGAGGGCGTCACGCTCAACCTCCTCAACTGGAGCAGGCCGCTGATCGCATGCCATCCCGAGTACGGTTCGCTGCCGGGCGGCTTTCCCGAGGCCATCGGCACGGGGGCGACCCTCAGCGGCGACCTGGACCAGCGGCGGGCCCGGCTCACCGTGAGCGGCAACACCGCTGACGGCTTGGAGCAGTTCCGGTTCACCTTCTCCGGCTGACCCCTCGGTCCGCCCACCACCCTTCCTCTCGACTCCTGACCCCAGGGGAGAACCAGCCATGCCTTCGGAGACCGACGCCGTTCTGGACCGGTGGGGAGTGCTGATCGCTCGGACCGCGGCGCCCGACGAGATCGACTTCGCCGCCCAGGTGACCCGCGCCTACGCCGCCGGTGGCCGACGGCGCCAGGACCTCTTCCGTACATCGTCCTCGGCACCCGGCAGCCTCGGCGGCGACCTGGCCACCCTGCTGCCGACCCTGCTGGACGCGCTCGCCGCCTGCGGGGATGTCATCCGCGCGGTCCTGGCCAGCCCGGCCTTCGCCAATACCGTCTCGGCCGCCACCCTGCTGGCCACTCTCAGCCGCAGGCCGGGCCGGTCTGCGGACTCGGACGGGCACCCGGATCCGGACCCGGAGCAGGCGTCCTCCGAGCAGGCGTCGTCGGAGCAGGCGGTCCAGGCGGCCTTCGCGTTCCGCGACGACCTCGTCCTGCGCGGTCTGCCGACGGACCAGGCCGACCGGATCGCCGCGCAGCTGCTGGCCGAACTGCTCCGCAGCGACCCTGCCGACGCTGCGGCCTTCCTGATCCGGCTGACCGCCCGCGAGCCCGCCCGGCCCGCCGGATCAGGACGCCCCGGGCTGCTGCGCCGCCTGCGGCTCCGGTTCTCCGACAGCGGAGCGCCCCGGTGAGACGGGCCGGCCCGGAAGCGGACCGCGCCGCCGTGGGCGCACCCCCGCCCTGGCTGTGGCTCACCCTGGCGATCTACCTCTGGCACCTGCCGTCACGGCTTGCCTGGTGGTACAGCCAGCTCAAGGACCTCACCGGCCACGGTGCGTACACCCCCGAGACCGTCCGCGCCGACGGCTTTATCGCGCTTCGGGCCTCGATGGTCATCCAGGCCATGCCCTTCCTCTTCATCCTCGCCGGGATCGTCGGCGTGCTCCTGCCGCAGCTGCGCCGCAACCTCGTCGAGGGGAGCCAGCACCTGCTCCACCCCGACGAGGTCCCGCCCGCGCCGCCCGCCCCGCCTGCGGACCCTGGCCCGGACGGAGACCCGAACGGAGGTGAGGACTCCGTCCGGCAGATGGAGCGCTTCCTCAGCCGGCACGCGCCAGAGGTCCGGCTCCGCGTCAACACCGAGCGAGCCGACCACCTCGCACGGGTCTACCCCGGTGGCTGGCGGACCACCCGGATCGCGGTCTTCCCGCCCTTCGCCAAACTGTGGCGCGGCCATCGGAGCGCCGCCGAGGCGGCCCTGCTGCACGAGCTCGGCCACCATCGCCATGGGGACCAGCACGTCTCCGGGATCGGCAGCCCCTTCGCCGCGCTGGCCCGGCACTGGCTCGGGTTCTTCGCCCTGCTCGGTCTGCTGCCACTGCTGCTGCTCTTCGCCGTGGGGGACGCCACGGCGGACTATCAGATCGCCCAGGTCATCACGGTCTTCACCGTGCTGCTCCAGACCCTGCTCATCCCGGTCGCGGCGCTGTGGACCCTGGAACTCGCCGCCGACCGCTACGCGGCCGCCACCGCCGGGCGCGGTTCGCTGCTGTCATCGCTCGAAGCCGTACACACCACCCGCCGGGTCCGCCGGTGGCGCGACCGGCTCGCTCCGCTGCACCACCCGCCGCTGCGGCTGAGACGCTGGTTCGCCGTCCGCAGCGGCCGGTTCACGGCCGACCTGGTCCTGCTGCTGCTCTGGCCCGCGAGTGTGCTGGGCACCACGGCGGTGGCGACCGTCATGGCGGTACCCGAGGTGCACTTCCTGAACCGCGCCGCCTGGGGGGAATCCCTGCACATCGCCCTCGCCCTGGGACGCGGCGCGATCAGTGACAGCGCGCCGGAATGGCTCGCCATCCTCGCCCTGCTGCTGCTCTGGCCGCTGCTGGCCCCGGTCTGGCCTCGGCTGTGGGGCAGCAGGGTCGAGCCGCCGGCCGTCGGGGCGCTCCTCGCCGGATATCCCGTCAGGCTCTATGCGGCCGCCGCCGTGCTGCCCGTCGCCGTGCTGCTCGCGGGTCTGCTGCCGCACGGCGCCGCGACCGCCTTGGTCCAGCCCGCCGGTGACGGTACGGCGTCCGCTCCTGCGGTCTCCCCCTCCTGCCCGGAGCCGCACGCCCCGGCCCCTCCCCGCAGGCCCGCCGTCCCCGGGATACCCGCCTCCGCGAGCCCCGCCCCGACGCCCGACCCGGCGGAGGTCCAGGCAGAGGTCCAGGCGCGGACCTTCCGTACCACCGTGGTCGTCTCCGCCACCCCGCTGCTCGGTACCAAGGCCCAGATGCACGACGTGCAGGACCGGCTCCGGCACGCCGTGTGGACTCTCGGTCCCGACGGGAGCCTGGTCTCCACCACCGGCGAGGGGCCGCTGCACCTCACCGGGAGCCGCGAAGGTGTCCTCCTCCTCAGCGGGGAGTCCACCCTGACCACCGAGGTGAGCGCCACCACCACATGGTGGCAGGCACAGCTCCGCCCGACTGCGGACCACCACGCGGAGCTGACGCTGACCAGGGCGGCCTCCCAGGCGATGCATGCCGTTGTCGCCTGCCGGGAGTTCGACTCGGCCTCCACGGTGGCTGCCCGTTTCGTGCTCGACCTGTCCTGAGCCGCGCGCGAGGCGGCATCGGAGCGGCGGCTCGGTCGCGGTCGGCTGTCAGCGGGCGGCGTCGTGAGAAGGTGCTGAATCAATGCCGTCGGAACGCAGCCATGGCACCGGCCCTACTGGCGAGATCACAGACTAGATCGTGATCCAGTAGCGCCGCGCGGGGCCGTGTTCGGTGTCCCGGACGCCTTCGAGGACACCGCCGTGGTGCTCGATCGTCTTCGCCGAGGCGAGGTTGTCGACCTCACAGACGATCAGCACCCGGTCCAGGTCGAGCGCCCGCGCCTCGTCGAGTATCCGGCCCAGCGCCCAGGTGGCCAGCCCGCGCCGACGCGACGACGGACGGATGCCATAGCCGATGTGGCCGAACTGCAGCACATAGTCGTTGAGCCCGTACCGCAGCGCGATCCCGCCGTGCACCCGGTCGCCCTCGACGATCCATCGGTACGTGCAGGCGCGGCCGGTCTCCCCCGCATGCGGACCCGACTCGTCAGCCAGCCGCGCCACCCAGGCCGCGAACCCATCCGGCGAGTCGACCTCGTCGGACGGCCCCAGCCCGAATCCGTCCTCATGGAGGCCGGGGCCCCACTCGTTGCGCGCCTCAAGCCAGGCGGAGTGCAGCCGGGTGGTGGGCGCGACCAGTTCAGGCATACGGCGACGATACCGACCCGGACGCCGACGCCCTACGGGTGGCTCGGCACGAAGATCGTCTTGTATTGCAGGTACGCCTCGATCCCCTCTCGGCCCAGTTCGGAACCCAGGCCGCTGTCCCGCCGCCCGCCGAAGGGGGCGCCGATGTCGAAGTTGGCGTGGTTGACGCTGAAGGTGCCGGTGTCCACCGCGCGGGCCACCTCGCGGCCCAGTGCCTCGTCCGCCGTCCAGACACTGCCGGCCAGGCCGTAAGCGGAGTCATTGGCCTGGGCGACGGCGTCCTCGACGGTTCCGTCGTGGGCCGAGATGGTCACCACCGGGCCGAAGATCTCCTCGCGGGCCACCACCATGGCCGGGTCCACGTCGGCGAAGACCGTCGGCTCGACGTAGCAGCCGTGGTCCAGACCGGCGGGGCGTCCGCCACCGGTGGTGATCCGCGCGCCCTCCTCCCGGCCCCGGCGGATATAGCCCTCGACCCGGTCCCGGGCAGCGGTCCCGGCCACCGGGCCGATGACGGTGTCCGGGTCCAGCGGGTCACCGGTCTGCCAGCCCGCGACCGTCTCGGTGACGGCGTCCACGACCTCCTCGTGGCGGGACCTGGGGACCAGCAGCCGGGTGTTGTTGGTGCAGGTCTGGCCGTTGTTGTTGAACGAGAGGTCGAGCAGGTGGTCGAGGAAGAGCGGCAGCGGGGCGTCCTCCAGCAGGATCGCGGCGGACTTGCCGCCCAGCTCCAGGGTGACCGGGCGCAGCAGCCCGCCGCAGAGCGCGCCGATACGGCGGCCGGCCGCCGTGGAGCCGGTGAAGGCGACCTTGTCCACGCCGGGGTGGGTGACCAGGTACTCCCCGACCTCCCGCTCCGCCGGGAGGAAGTTGATCACGCCGGGCGGGAAGCCCGCCTCGTGGACCGCGTCGGCGACCAGGAAGGAGTCGAGCCCGGTGGCGGGCGAGGGCTTGACCACGGCGGTGCAGCCCATCGCCAGGGCGGGCGCGAGCTTGAAGAACAGGGTGCTCAGCGGGTAGTTCCACGGCACGATCATGGCGACGACGCCGACCGGCTCACGGCGGACCAGGCTGTGGCCCACCCGGGCGGGGCGCAGGTCCTCGGCGTACATGGTGTCGGCGAGCGGGGCGTAGAAGCGCAGCAGGCCGGCGGCCGCGCCGACGTTGGCGTCGATGGCGCGGGCGAGGGGGGTGCCGACCTCGTGGGCGATCAGGGTGCCCAGGGCCTGGGCGCGGGACTCCAGCGCGGCGGCCAGGCGTTCCATGGCCTCGGCGCGCTGCTGCGCGGACGCCCAGCCCCCGGGGCCGCCCAGGGCGCCGCGCGCGGCGGCGACTGCGGTGTCCACATCGGCGCGGTCGGCTTCGGGGAAGTCGGCGATGCGCTCCCCGGTGGCCGAGCTGACCGCGGTGAAGGTCCTGGCGGTCGATGGCTTGCGCCAGTCTCCGTTGATGTACAGCGCTGCGCGGTCGGGCGTGTGGGACATGGCAGTCTGCTCCTCTTGCTCTTCAGGCGCGGCGTCTTCGGGGGTGGCGGTCAGCTGGGGTGGCGTCAGGCGGGCCGGTCGGGTGGTGCGGTGCGGCGGGCGGCGGGCGGCGGTGCTCAGTCCGCAGGCCGGTGCTCGACCACTCCGCGCAGGTTCCGGCCGCACCGCAGGTCCTCGAACCCCTGGTTGATCTCGTCCAGGCCGTAGGTGCGGCTGACCAGTTCGTCGAGCCTGATCAGGCCCTGGCCGTACAGGGACAGGACGCGCGGGATGTCCCGCGTCGGGCTGCACGATCCGAAGATGGTGCCCTGGATGCGCTTCTCGGCGAAGACGAGCTGGGTGCCGGGGAGCTGGATGTTGATGTCGTGGACGTCCTCCGACATGCCGGCCAGGACCACCGTCCCGCCCTTGCCGGTGGCCTCGAAGGAGGCACGTACGATCTCCGCGGTGGTCTCGCCGGTGCACACGATGGTGGAGTCGGCCCCGGCGGCGCTGGGGTTGAGGTCGGCGGCGAGGGCCGCCGCCTCGGCGAGGGAGCGGCAGGTGTGCGAGGCCCCGAGTTCAAGGGCGAGCGGGTGCTTGGCCTCGTTGGGGTCGACCAGGATCACATTTCCGGCGCCGGAGAACCGCGCCCCTTGGACGGCGTTGATGCCCACGCCGCCCGCGCCCACCACGATGACGGTGTCACCGGGCTGGGGCTCGGCGGCGTAGACCGCCGCGCCCCAGCCGGTGAGTACGCCGCAGCTGACCAGGGCGACGACGGAGAGCGGTACGGCGGGGTCCACCCGGACCAGGGAGTTCTGCGAGACGACGGAGTGCTCGGCGAAGGTGCCCAGGGCGCAGTTGGCGCCGATGCGGCCCGAGGGGCCGGTGAACCGGAAGGTACCGTCGGGCAGTCTGCCCTCGGGGCCGCCCGTCGCCGCGTCGCAGAGGTTGGACCGGCCGCCGGCGCACCAGCGGCAGTGGCCGCAGGAGGGCTTGAAGGAGGCGGCCACATGGTCACCGGGGGCGACCCGGGAGACCCCTTCCCCGACGGCCTCGACGATGCCCGAGCCCTCGTGTCCGCCGATGATGGGCAGCGTGGCCATGTTGCCGGTGCGCACATGCTCGTCGGAGTAGCAGAGCCCGGCGTGGGTGAAGCGGACCAGGACCTCCCCCGCCCTGGGGGCGTCGAGTTCGAGTTCGGTGATCTCCCAGTCCTTGCCGGGGGCGGTCATGACGGCGGCACGGGTCTTCATCAGGGGACTCCTCCTGGGAGACGTGTCGTCTTGCGTGGGCGTGCCCCGGGCGGGGGGAGCGATCTCCGACGCGACACAGGTTCGCTGAGTGAACCATTGGTTTGGTGGATAGTCTTGATGCGGCGCAGCATGGTGTCAATACGGCTTGGTCAGCGGCCTGCTGGGGCGGTCGGGGCGCCGCCGGGCGCTGCGGTGCGGTCGCCGGGCGCGGGGAAGAGCCTGCTGAGTCCGGCGTGCAGCACGATGCCGCCGAGGAACGCGACCGCCCAGTTGTAGTCGAAGAGCGGCCGCAGCAGCGGGATGTAGCCGTCGGCCGGGAAGGGCCCCGCGCCGGCATCGGAGTGGGCCCCGCCCAGGGAGAGCACCAGCACGGCGGCCAGGGAGACCAGCGGCCTCCAGTTGAAGCCCCCGGCGTACTCGTAGGGGCCCCCGCGCCGGTAGAGCCCGGCGAGGTCGAGCGTGCGCCCGCGCAGCAGCCAGTAGTCGGCGGTGAGGATTCCGGCGACCCCGCCGAGCACCGCGCCGCTGACGCCGAGCCAGGTGAAGATGTACAGCTCGGGCGAGGAGAGCAGCCGCCAGGGCTGCATCAGGATGCCGATGACGCCCGCGATGACGCCGCCCATGCGGAAGTCGATCCGCCGGGGGAAGAGGTTGCAGAAGTCGTAGGCGGGCCCGACGGTGTTGGCCGCGACATTGACCGCGACGGTGGCGACGATGACGCAGAGCAGCGCGAAGAGGATGACGACCGGGCTGGAGAAGCGGCTGACCAGGTCGATCGGGTCCCAGATCGCCTTGCCGTAGACCGTGATGGTGGCCGAGGTGGTCAGCGCGCCGATCATGGAGAACGCGGTCATGGTGATCGGCAGCCCCAGGGTCTGGCCGACGATCTGCTCGCGCTGGCCCCGGGCGAACCGGGTGAAGTCGGCGATGTTCACCGACATGGTGGCGAAGTAGGCGACCATCCCCATCAGCGCGGGTGCGAAGAGCAGCCAGAAGTCGGTGCCCCAGCCCAGCTTGGACCCTTCGGTGGCGAGTGGGCCGAGGCCGCCGGCCTTGCTGACCATCCACCCCAGCAGGAAGACCGCGACGACCAGGATGAGCGGTGCGGCCCAGTTCTCGAAGCGGCGGATGGACTCGATCCCCCGGACGATCAGGCCGATCTGGAGCAGCCAGAAGAAGGCGAAGGAGAGCCAGAGCGTGCCCGGGTGCCCCCACAGCGGGCGCGCATGGGTCCAGCCGTCGCCCGCGAAGGCGCCGACGACGGTGTGGATGGCCTGGCCGCCGATCCAGGTCTGGATGCCGAACCAGCCGCAGGCGGAGAGCGCGCGCAGCACCGCCGGGACATTGGCGCCGAGGGTGCCGAAGGCGGTGCGGGCGAACACCGGGTAGGGGATGCCGTACTTGGCGCCGACGTGGCTGTTCAGCAGGATCGGGACCAGGACGAGCAGGTTGCCCAGGGCGATGGTGAGGACGGCCTGGACCCAGCTCATGCCGAGGTCGATCAGGCCGCTGGCCAGGTAGTAGGTCGGGATGCCATGAGCGATGCCCATCCACAGCGCCGCGTAGTTGTAGGTCGTCCAGGTGCGCTCGGCGACGGGTACGGGTGCCAGGTCCGGGCTGTACAGCGGGCTCGATTCGATGCCGCGCGGGTCGCCGAGTCCCACCTGCGGGCTGGGGCGGCCGATTACTCGCATGTTCATCATGACTCTCTGCGGTCTATCCATCGAACCATCGGTTCTGCTCAGGAGTGCTGTGAGTCTCCATGGGGAGGCGGAGGGTGTCAATGAATTCCGGTGTCTCCCCGCACCGGGCGGGTGGCGCGGCGGGTCAGCGCGGTACGTCCGGGACGCCGGTCTCGTACAGCTCGGGGCGCCGGTCCGCCAGCGGCTGGTTGAACGGGTTGCCGTGCCGTTCGGCGCGGGAGCCGATCAGGTCCACCTCGGCCAGCACCAGCTCCTGGCCGTCACCGCCGGCCGGCCCGGCCAGCGGCCAGCCGCTCGGACCCACGATCAGCGAGCTGCCGATGAACGGCTGGCCCCGCTCGACCCCGGTGCGGCTGATCCCGGCGACATAGAACTGGTTGCTGTGCGCGCCGGTCATGCACATCAGGTTGGCCATCGTGGGTGCGTCGGCGGGCTGCCCCGGGACCGGCACCCAGTTGGACGGCAGCGCCAGCAGGTCGGCCCCGCGCAGCGCGGCGCTGCGGAAGGTCTCGGGGAACCAGGCGTCGTAGCAGATGCCGATGCCGATCCGGCCGAGCGGGGTGTCGAAGACGGGGAAGCCGTCCTGCTGGCGGTCGTACACCTCCTGCTCGGCGTTCCACAGGTGTGCCTTGCGGTACGTCCCGAGGTGCCCGTGCGGGCCGATCAGCACCGCCGAGTTGTACAGCCGCTCCCCCGCCAGTTCGGTGATGCCCGCGACGATCCAGAGGTCCAGCTCGGCGGCGAGCGCGGCCCATGCCGAGTACACCGGACCGCCGGGCACCGACTCGGCGTAGCGCAGCGCCTCCGCGCGGTCGGCGAACATATAGCCGGCCGACGACGCCTCGGGGAGCACCACCAGCCGGGCGCCGCGCCGGGCCGCCTCGCGCACCCAGTGCCCGGACGCTTCGGCATTGGCCGCCGGGTCGCCGAGTACCGGCTCGAACTGCACTCCGGCCAGCAGGAAGCCGGTCATGACTCCGCCCTGACGGCCAGGTACTTGGTGTTCAGGTACTCGTCGATGCCCACGGCGCCGCCCTCCCGGCCCAGACCGGACTGCTTGACGCCGCCGAACGGCGCGGCGGGGTTGGAGATGATCCCCTGGTTGAGCCCGACCATGCCGCTCTCCAGGCGTTCGCTGACCCGCAGGCCGCGGGCCAGGCCCTCGGTGAACACATAGGCGGCGAGCCCGTACTCGGAGGCGTTGGCCAGGGCCAGCGCCTCGGCCTCGTCGTCGAAGGCGACGATCGGCGCGACCGGGCCGAAGATCTCCTCGTGCAGGGTGCGGGCCCCGCGCGGTACGGAGGCGAGCACCGTCGGCGCGAAGAAGTGCCCGTCCCGCTCCAGGGAACCGCCGCCGGTCAGCAGCTCGGCGCCCGCCGCGACCGCCTCATCGACCAGGGCGGCGACGCCCCCGACCGCCCGGGCGTCGATCAGCGGCCCCACCTCGCTCGCCGGGTCCAGGCCGTGCCCGACGGCCAGGCCGCCCAGCCGCTCGGCCAGCCGCCGGGCGAACTCTGCGGCGACCGGGCGGTGCACATAGAAGCGGTTGGCGGCGGTGCACGCCTCCCCCACATTGCGCATCTTCGCCTGGTACGCGCCCTCCACGGCCGCGTCCAGGTCGGCGTCGTCGAAGACCAGGAAGGGGGCGTTGCCGCCCAGCTCCATCGAGGTGCGCAGCACCCGCTCGGACGCCTGCTCCAGCAGGATCCGGCCGACCTCGGTGGAGCCGGTGAAGGAGAGCTTGCGCAGCCGGGGGTCGGCCAGCAGCCGCGCGGTCAGCTCGCCCGACCTGGCGGTGGTGAAGACATTGACGACGCCCTTGGGCAGCCCTGCCTCCTCCAGGACGGCGACCAGGGCGAGCATCGACAGCGGGGTCTGCCGGGCCGGCTTGACCACCACGGTGCAGCCGGCCGCCAGGGCGGGGCCGATCTTGCGGGTGCCCATGGCCATCGGGAAGTTCCACGGGGTGACCAGCAGGCAGGGGCCGACCGGCTGGCGCATCACGACCACCCGGGAGCCGCCGCCGGGTGCCACCAGGTAGCCGCCGTCGATCCGGACCGCCTCCTCGGCGAACCAGCGCAGGAACTCCGCCGCGTAGGCGACCTCCGCCCGGGACTCGGCGAAGGGCTTGCCCATCTCCAGGGTCATCACGGCGGCCAGCTCGTCCTGGCGGGCGAGGATCGCCTCGAAGGCGCGGCGCAGCAGCTCGCCGCGGTCCCGGGGCGGGGTGCGGGCCCAGGAGTCCTGGGCGCGGGCGGCGGCGTCGAGGGCGTCCAGGGCGTCCTGCTCGGCGGCGTCCGCGACCTCGGCGAAGACCGTGCCGGTGCCCGGGTCCTCGACGGGGATGGCGGCGCCGCCGCGCGGCTCGCGCCACTCTCCGTCGATGTACAGGCCCTTGGGTATCCGGCCGGCGGCCTGGTGGGCGGCGTCGATCCGCTCCTGAAGGTCGGCCATCTGTCTCCTCCTGGGGGGGGTGGTGGCGTGGTTGCTACTGTTCGTTGAAGCCGCTGGGCAGCTCGATGCCGGTGACGCTCAGCAGGTCGCCGAGCTGCCGGGCGGCCTTCATCACGCACTGGGCCACCTCCTCGATGCGCGGGCGGGTCAGCCGGTAGGTGGGGCCGCCGATCCAGACCGCGTAGGTGGTGTTGCCTCGGATGCGGACCGGGGCCGCGACCGAGGCGGCGCCGACCTCCAGTTCGTCGTAGGCGACGGCGTAGCCGTTCTCCCGGACGGCGCTCATCGAGTCGATGAACGCGTCCAGGCCGCCGAGGCGCTCGGGGGCGCCGGTGCGGAACTCCTCGCCGAAGTCGGCCCGTACGGTCTCCGGGTCGAGTGCGCTGAGCAGCACCTTCCCGGTGGAGGTGGCCCAGACCGGCTGGGTGCGCGGCACGGGCTTGAGGGTCTGCCCGATCAGCGAGGGGCCGGGGACCTGGGCGACGACCATGACATTGGGCGGCAGCAGCACATCGAAGCCGGCGGTCTCCCCGGTCTGCTTGGCCAGGTCGCGCAGCACGTCCCGCATGTGGCCGTAGGCCCCTCCCCCGTCGAGCAGGCCGCCGACGATGGACAGCAGGCCGAGGGAGACGCGGTAGCGGCGGGTGACGGGGTCGAGCGTCAGCCAGCTCTCGCGTTCCAGGACGGTCAGCACCCGGTAGCAGGTGGCCTTGGGGATGCCGGACTCGCGGGCGATCTCACTCAGGCCGACCCCTTCCGGGTGCGCCGCGACCGTCCGTAGCAGCCAGATCGTCCTACGGACGAGCCCTGCTTCGCTGGGTGCCATTCTTCCTCCGTCTGTCACGTCGAGCCCCTGACCGGTGCGCGGTCAATCCTGGCAGGCGCGGGGGCCTCGCCCGGCCGCGGTTCGGGGAAGGCGGCGCGAACCGGCCGGTGCTACTTGCCGCCCGGGGTGATGGTGACCTGCTGCGGCTGGTAGGAGTCGCCGGTGATGTCGAAGCCGTCGGCCTTGAGCTCCTGGTCGGCCCGCTCGGTCAGATCGGTCCGGTAGGCGTCCTGGCCGGGGTCCTTCTTGAGCACGCCGGCCTTGACCGCGATGTCGATGGTCTGGTCCCAGGCGGCCTTGTCCACCGTGCCGACGCCCGCCTTGGAGGGCCAGATCAGCTTGTTGACCTCGTTGAGCATCCAGGTCTGGTGGCCCTTGCCGAGGGCGCTGCCGTTCTTCAGGACGATGTCCACGCAGCCGTCGAGGTCGTCCCGGCAGTAGCCCCAGCCCTGGTAGGTGGCCTTGAGGAACTTCACGGCCGTCTCCTGGTTGGCCTTGCTCGCCAGCCAGTCGCCCTTGGCGTAGATGCCGTCCTCCAGGCTCTGGTAGCCCGCGTCCTGGAGGTTGATGGCGGTGAAGTCGGACGGCTGGTACAGCTTGCCGGTCTTGGGGTTGGTGCTCTCCAGCAGCTGAGCGTACTCGTTGAACGTCTTGGCCTGCGCCGCGTCGACCTGCCGCTTGAGCAGCAGCGACATGTCGAACGGCTGCTGGATGATCTTGGCATCCTTGCCCGGTTCGACGCCCGAGCCGCGCATCGCCGCGTACAGGGTCAGCTCATTGCCGTACCCCCAGCTGCCGACGCGCTTGCCCTTGAGGTCGGCCAGGGTCTTGATGCCGGAGTCGGCCCAGGCGACCTGGAGGTAGGCGCCGCGCTGGAAGACCTGTCCGATGTTGACCAGGTCGGCGCCCTGCTCGCGGGTGACCATGGTCTTGGTGACGTGGGAGACGGCGAACTCGGCGTTGCCTGCGGAGAGCACCTGCTGCGGGACGATGTTCACCCCGCCCTCCTGGATGGTGACATCCAGGCACTGCTTGTCGTAGAAGCCCTTCTCCTTGGCGGCGTAGTAGCCGGCGAACTGGGCCTGGGCGACCCACTGGAGGACGACCCGGACCTTGGTCTTGGCGGCGCAGTCCTTGCCGGCCTCCGCCGCGGCCTTGCTGGTCTCGCCCGACGACATCCCGCCGCAGCCGGTCACCAGCATCGCTGCGGCGGCGAGTCCGGCGGCCAGCCGCAGCGGGCGGGCGGGGCCGGAGCGGCGGGGCGCGCGGGGTTGCCGGGGGGACGGGGAATTCACGGGTCTGCTGGTGGACATTGCTACCTCCGCCGGGATGGGAAGAGAGAAGTACGGGACGCGGTCGCACCGCCCAAAGGCGGTCTGCGGAAATGCTGATTACGCCTGGTTATCGTGGAGCGATTCATGCCAGGGCATGAGCAGCCGTTCCAGGAGCGTGACGGCTCCGAACATGGCGAGGCCGAGTGCGCTGGCGACCAGGATTCCGGCCCATGCGTAGTCGAATCTCGGCAGGGCCGCCTGATAGGCGATGTAGACGCCGAGCGCCTCGGTGGGGCCGCCGAAGTACTCGCTGACGATCACGCCGATCACCGCGAGGGTGGTGCCGAGCTTCAGCGCGTTGAAGATGTACGGCAGCGCGTTGGGGAGCCGCACGATCAGGGCGACCTGCCGAGGCCGGGCCGCCAGCGACTCCATGATCTCCAGGTGGAGGGGGGAGACCTGGAGCAGGCCCCGGGTGGTGTTGACGAGGACCGGGAAGAAGACCATCACGGCGGCGACACCTGCCTTGGAGAGCAGGCTGGTGACGCCGAACCAGTTGTTGAAGATCGGGGCCAGCGCCACGATCGGCGCGCAGTTGATCAGCACGGCGGCGTTCAGCACCGGTCCGGAGACGGCCGGGAAGCGGCTCACCGCCAGGCCGACCGCGATCCCGCCGAGGGCGCCCAGCAGCAGGCCGAGCAGGACCGCCTGCACGGTGACCACCGAGGCCGCCATGATCGTGGCGAAGTCGTGGACGAACGCCTGGGCGATGGTGACGGGCGTCGGCAGGATGAACGCCGGGACGTCGAAGACGGCGACGACCAGCTGCCAGGAGCCGAGCACCAGCAGTGCGGTGAGCGCGACCGGCAGCGCCCGGCCGGCCCTGCCCCGCAGGCCGCCGGCGATCCGAGCCACCCCCCGCGGTGCGGCCTGGGCGGTGCTCATGCCGCGGCCTGCTCGGTCGGGACGGAGTGCAGCGCCTGGCGGACCTCGGTGACCTTCGCGAAGAACTCCGGGGTGGTCCTGGTCTCGGCGGTACGCGGGTAGGGCAGGTCCACGTCGATGCTGGCGGCCACCCGGCCGGGCCGCGCCGACATCACCACCACCCGCGAGGAGAGGAAGACCGCCTCGGAGATGCTGTGGGTGACGAAGACGACGGTGGTGCGGGTGTCGGACCAGATGCGCAGCAGCTCGCCCTGGAGGCGTTCGCGGTTCATCTCGTCGAGCGCGCCCAGCGGCTCGTCCATGAAGAGGATCTCCGGGTCGGCGGAGAGCGCCCGGGCGATGGCCGCCCGCTGCTGCATACCGCCGGACAGCTGCCGGGGGAAGTGCTCGGCGAAGTCGGAGAGCCTGACCAGTTCCAGCATCTCCATCGCCTTGGCCCGGGTCACCTCCTTCCTGGCGCCGGCGACCTGGAGCGGCAGCTCGACATTGCGCCGCACACTGCGCCACTCCAGCAGCCCGGCCTGCTGGAAGACCATCCCGTAGTCCCGGTCGGTACGGGCGGCGGCCGGGGTCTTGCCGTTGACCGTGACCTGGCCCTGCGACGGCTCGGTGAGGTCGGCCATCACCCGCAGCAGGGTGCTCTTGCCGCAGCCGCTGGGGCCGAGCAGCGAGGTGAACTCCCCGCGTGCGATGTCCAGGTCGATGTCCTGGAGCGCGGTCACCGAGCGGTCGCTGCCGCCGTTGAACACCTTGCTGACATTGCGGACGGAGATGATTGCGGGCTCGCCCATCAGTGGCTCCCGGTGGTTCGAGGGTCGAGGGGGTGGGGTCGGACGGCGGGTCAGCGAGCGGCCCGGTGGCGGAGGGCGAACCGCTCCGCGAGGGCCAGCAGCTGGACGAAGACGATCCCGGCCAGGGCGGCGACCAGCACCGCGGCGTACAGCTTCTCCGGGCCGTTGGAGTAGTAGTAGGCGGACGAGAGGATCACCCGGCCGATGCCGCGTCCGGTGCCGGCCGACAGCTCGCCGACGATGGCGCCGACGACACTGGCGGTGGCGGCGAGCCGCAGCCCGGCGAAGACGAAGGGCAGCGCGGCGGGCACCCGCAGCCAGAACAGGACCTGACGGCGGCCCGCGCCCACGCTGCGCATGAACTCCAACTGGACCTTGGGCGGCGACTTCAGGCCGCGCAGGGCGTTGATGGTCACCGGGAAGAACGCCAGATAGGCGGCGATCCCGGTGACGGCGACCCACGGCGGGGCGCCGGCCTTGCCGCCCCAGATCACGATCATGGGCGCGATGGCGACCAGCGGGACGGTCTGGGAGGCCACCAGCCAGGGCATCAGGCCCCTGCTGACCGGCGCGGCGTGCAGGAAGAGCACCGCCAGCGCGAGGCCGAGCAGCGAGCCGGCGACCAGGCCGTACAGCGCCTCCCGCAGGGTCACCGCCGTCTCCCCGAGCAGGTAGCCGGCCAGCGAGGTGGGGTCGCCCTGCCGGGCCGGCTCGGCGAGGGAGCGCAGCACCGTCCAGAGGTGCGGCATGGACAGGTCGTCGGTGGCGACCGGCAGGCTCCAGCCCGCGATGCGGTCGCCAAGGGCGCGGCCTGCGGCCTTGTAGCCCTCCCAGAGAGCGGCGAACAGGGCCACCACCAGCAGCGCTCCGAGCAGGTTGACCGCTCGTGCGCCGAGCGCGCGGCGCCGCCGGTCGGTGGTGGTGGGCGCGGCGGGCTCAGCGAGCGGGCCCCGGCCGGCCGTCGAGGGTGGCGATGCAGGGATCTTCGTCGCTGTCATGCTCAGGCACTCTCCGAATCCTTCGGAAGCGTCGTCCGGGGGGCGGCGGCTCTTGCCGGCCAACCCGACTATCGGATCACTCAGTGAACTGATGGTTCACGCTAGAGGGCGGCCAAGACCCCGTCAACGGGTCGGGAGAACTTTCTCGGCTACGTTGTGCAGCCGTTGCCCATACGTATCCGCAAAGCGCCCGGGGCTCATTCGGATAAAGGCCGCCGGGCACAGCGCAAAGCGCGTCGCGGGGTTACGGAGCGGAACCGGGGGGCGGGCCGGGCGGATTCCGCGAAGAGGCGGCACCCGGCGGAAAGGGACCGCGCGGCGGGATTTGCGTACCGGCGGTTTTCCCCGCCTTTCCCTACCGACCGGCCGGGGGCCCGACCGGAACGGCCGGAAGGGCGGAGGAGCGCCGGAGAACAGCGGGGGGGCCGTCCTCCGGCGCCCTTCAGGAACGGTCGACCAGCGGCAGCGGCGCGGGGCGCCAGAGCCCGTCGTGGGCCCGCGCCACCGCCTCCCGCCCGGGGTCCACCGCGCCATAGGTCGTGGTGCGCATCCGGGCGGGCCGCCCGGCGTCCGCAGCCAGCTGCTCCAGGTCGGCGACGCCCTTGGCGCTGCCCTGCTGCGAGCCCGCCATCCGGCTGATGGTCTCCTCCATCAGCGTGCCTCCGACGTCATTGACCCCGCCGCGCAGCACCTCCACCACGGTGTGGTGGGCGAGCTTGACCCAGCTGGTCTGGATGTTGCCGATCCTGCCGTGCAGCAGGATGCGGGCCAGCGCGTGCACCGCCCGGTTCTCCAGGGCGGTCGGCCCGGGCCTGGCGATCCCGGCGAGGTACACGGGCGCATTGGTATGGACGAACGGCAGCAGCACAAACTCGGTGAAGCCGCCCGTCTCCTCCTGGAGCCGCCCGATCAGCCGAATGTGGTCCACCCAGTGGCGCGGGGTGTCGACATGCCCGTACATCATGGTGGCGGTGGTGGGGATGCCCAGCCGGTGGGCCGTGGTGACCACCTCGATCCAGGCGGCGGCGGGCAGCTTGCCCTTGGTCAGCACCCAGCGCACCTCGTCGTCCAGGATCTCGGCGGCCGTACCGGGCAGCGAGTCCACCCCGGCCTCGCGGGCGGCGGTCAGCCAGTCCGCGATCGACAGGTCCGTCCTGGCCGCGCCGTTGACCACCTCCATCGGCGAGAAGGCGTGCACATGCATCCCGGGGGTGCGCCGCTTGACCTCCGCGGCGATGTCGAAGTACGCCGTCCCCGGCAGGTCCGGATGGATACCGCCCTGGAGGCACACCTCCCCCGCGCCGGCCTGCCACGCCTGCTCCGCCCGGACCCCGATCTGCCCGAGGGAGAGCGTGTAGGCGTCGGCGTCGGTGCGGCGCTGGGCGAACGCGCAGAACCGGCAGCCGGTGTAGCAGACATTGGTGAAGTTGATGTTCCTGGTGACGACATAGGTGACCGCGTCACCGACGGCGGCGGCCCGCAGGCCGTCCGCGAGGCTCGCCAGCGCCTCGATCTCGGCGCCCGGCCCCGCGTCCAGCAGGGTCAGCGCATGGCCGTCGGCCAGGCCCGCCGGATCGGCCTCGGCCGCGCGCAGCGCGGCGGCGAACCCGGGGCGCAGCCGCCCGGCGGGGCCCGTCCGGTCGCGCTGCCGGCCGAGCCGGGTGGCGGCGGCCGGGACGGCGGCGGCCACCGCGTCCCAGTCCCCGTAGACCGCGTCGAAGTCCGCCCTGCGGTCGGCGGTCCGGCCTGCCGAGTCGATGGTGTGGAAGAGGTCGGTCCGGCCGGTGTCCGCCAGCGGGGTCTCCGGCTCCTGCCATGGCCGCCCGGTCGGCACCGTGCCTTCGGCGGCCAGTGCGGTGCCCGGTTCGGCCAGCGCCTCGACATGGCCGCGCAGCCGGGGGTCGAGCCACGGCTCGCCCCGGGCGATGTACTCGGGGTAAATGGTCAGGCGCTCGCGCAGGGTGAACCCGGCGGCGGCGCTCTGCGCGGCCAGCTCCTCGATCTGCGGCCAGGGCCGCTCCGGGTTGACGTGGTCGGGGGTCACCGGGGAGACCCCGCCCCAGTCGTCGATCCCGGCCCGCAGCAGCAGCGCGCGGTCGGCGCCGACCAGGTTGGGCGGGGCCTGGAGGCGGATGCCGGGGCCGAGCAGCAGCCGGGCCACGGCGACCGTCGCGGCCAGCTCGTCGGTTTCGGTGTCCGGGGCGTTGCGCATGGCCGTGTCGGGCTTGGCGCGGAAGTTCTGGACGATCACTTCCTGGATGCCCTGGTAGGCGCGGGCGGTCCGGCGGATCGCCAGCAGCGCGTCCACCCGTTCGCGGTGGGTCTCGCCGATGCCGACCAGGATGCCGGTGGTGAACGGGACATGGGACCGGCCGGCGTCCTCCAGCACCCGCAGCCGGACGGCCGGGTCCTTGTCGGGCGACCCGTGGTGCGGGCCGCCGGGTTCGGACCAGAGCCGGGTCGCCGTGGTCTCCAGCATCATCCCCATCGACGGCGCCACCGGCTTGAGCCGCTGGAGGTCGGTCCAGGAGAGCACGCCGGGGTTGAGGTGCGGCAGCAGCCCGGTCTCCTCCAGCACCAGGACCGCCATCGCCCGGACATAGGAGAGCGTGTCGTCGTAGCCGCGCGCGTCCAGCCACTCGCGGGCCTGCGGCCAGCGGTCCTCCGGCCGGTCGCCCAGGGTGAACAGGGCCTCCTTGCAGCCTGCCGCCGCTCCGGCGCGGGCGGTCTCCAGCACCTCGTCGGGGCTGAGGTAGGGCGCGGGCAGCCGACCGGGGACGGTGGCGAAGGTGCAGTAGTGGCAGCGGTCGCGGCAGAGCCGGGTGAGCGGGATGAAGACCTTGCGGGAGTAGGTGACGACCCCGGGCCGCCCGGCGGCGAGCAGTCCGGCGTCCCGCACCCGGCCTGCGGCCTCGCAGAGCCGGTCCAGGTCGCTCCCCCGGGCGTGCAGCAGGACCTCGGCCTCGGCGGCGTCCAGGGCGACGGCGTCGCGGGCCCGGCGCAGCGCGCGGTTCATCGCGGAGCGGGTGGGGGGCGGCGAGGCTGGGGTGGGCAGGGCCGGGCTGGTCGGGGCTGCGGTGGTCGGGGCCGGGCTGGTCGGGGCCGGGCTGGTCGGGGCGTCAGGCTGTGCGTTCACAGTGCCGCGACCTCCGGTATCCGGGTCCGGCCCGCCGGGCGGGCCGGCTCCCGGGCGGCGAGCCAGGCGCGGGTGGCGGGGCCGAGCGTGGCCGCCGGCAGCGCGAGCAGCTGCTCCACGGTGTCGATGTCGCGGCGCAGCGGGGAGGCGGCGGGGACGTCCAGCTCCCGGTACCCCGCAGCGAGGAACCGCCCGCGCGACCCCGGGCCGAGGAAGGGCCGGAACTCCTGCGGCCCGGGCAGGGCCAGCAGGGTCGTCCCGGTGCCCTCGGCGTCCGCGACCAGGGCCGGGCCGCCGTGCCGCCCGGCCGCCGCGAGCGCGGCGGCGAAGTCGGCGGGGGCCGCGCCCGGAAGGTCGCCCATGACCACGGCGAACCTGCGGGCCGGGCCGTCCAGCGCCGCCAGGGCGTCGGCGGTCTCGGCGTTGAGGCCGGGGCCGTGGGTCGTGGTGAAGGCGGCGGCGCCCGAGGCGAGGGCCGTGCCCGTCACCTCGGGGCCGCCGCCGACCACGACGACCGCGTGCACCGAGGGGACCGCACCCAGGCGGGTGACCACATCGGTGAGCATCGCCCTGGCCAGGGTCCGCCGGGCGGCCGGGGTGAGGTCCGCGCAGCGGCTCTTGGCCAGCGCGAACGGCTTGGCCGGTACCAGGGCGGTCCACGCCGTGACGGCCGGGTCGCGGCCGGCCGTCACGGCGTCGGCGGGGAGGCGGCCGGTCATGAGGAGGCCGGTCCCATCCGGGTCAGCCGCTCGTACAGCTCGGGGCGGCGGTCGCGCAGGAACGGCCGGCTGCGGCGGGTGGCGGCCACCCGCTCCGGGTCGACCTCGGCCACGGCCACGTCGTCGCGGTCGTCGGCGGCCTGGGCGAGGATGTCGCCGTCGGGGCCGTAGACGGCGCTCAGCCCGAAGTACTCCTTGACGCCCTCGGTGCCGACCCGGTTGGCGCAGATCACAAAGAGTCCGTTGAACACGGCGTGGGCGCGCAGCTCCAGCTGGAAGACCTCGCGCATGGGGGCGGAGGCCGACGCCACGGGGACGCAGAGCACGGAGCCGCCGCGCAGCGCCACGATCCGGCTCAGCTCGGGGAAGTGCCGTTCGTAGCAGATGATGGTGCCGACGCCGGTCTCGCCGGTGTCGACCACCTCCGGCTCGGTGCCGCCGGGCCGGAAGTAGTACTTCTCGGGGAAGCCGTTGGAGAACGGCAGGTGCGACTTGCGGTAGACGGACTTCAGCTCGCCGCGCACATAGGTGCAGGCGGTGTTGTAGTACACGCCCGGGGTGTCGCCGGCCTCGAAGACCGAGGAGACCACGGTGATCCCGGCGCGGCGGGAGCGTTCGGCGGCCATGGTGTTCGACGGGCCGTCCAGGGGCTCCGCGAGCCGGAAGTACTCCGGGTCGGGGTCGGGCTGGACGAAGGGGACGGCGAACAGCTCGGGCAGCAGCACGATCCCGGCGCCCTGGTCGGCGGCGGCGTCCACCAGGTCGGCCGCCCGGGCGACGGTCTCGGTGCGGTCGTCGGTGGCGTGCAGCTGGACTGCGGCGAGTTTCATGCGACTGCCTCCTTCGGGGCGGCGGTCGGGACGGGCAGGCCGGTCAGGGAGATGCCCGACCTCGTCCGGTAGCGCTTGTTCACGGAGATCAGGACGGCGGTGAGGGGTTCGAGCTGGCGGGCCAGGCGCAGCCGTCCGGCGTCCAGTGCCCGGCCGCCGGTCACCTCGGCGGCCAGCGCTGCCACCCGTGCCTTGGCCTCGGTGTCGTCGCCGCAGACCAGGACGTCCTCATGGCTGAGGTCCGCTTCCGGGTCGAGCAGCAGCGGCGCCGCCAGGTGGTGGAAGGCGCCGACGACCGAGGCGGTGGGCACGAGGGCTGCGGCCTCCTCGGCGGCGCTGCCCGCCTCGACCGCGAGCCCGTAGGGGCCGTGGCGGTCGAAGCCGAGCGGGTTGACGCAGGAGATCAGCAGCTTGCCGTCCAGTGCGGCGGCGAGGGAGCCGATCAGCTCGGCGTGGCCCTGGTAGGGGACGGCGAGCAGGACGGTCCCGGCGGCGCGGGCCGCGTCCTCGTTGGCCGCGCCGCTGACCGGTGCGGTGACGCCGGGCAGCGCGCACAGCTCGGCGGCGGCGGCCGCCGCCCGTCCGGCGTCGCGGGAGCCGAGGATCACGGGGTGGCCGGCCCGGGCGAGGCGGTAGGCGATTCCCTTGCCCTGCGGCCCGGTGCCGCCGACGACGGCGACCGGGGTTCGGGGAGGGCTGTCGGGGGTGGCCATGGCGTCAGCCCTTCGCGGCCTGGGCGAGGCGGGTGAGGGTCTGCTCCTTCTCGCCGAGGGTGGAGATGATCGGGCAGCGCACTCCGGCCTCGTGGTAGGAGAGCAGCTTGTTGAAGGCGTCGTCGGTGGAGCCGCAGGCGGTGACGTTCTGGACCAGGTGGTTGGGGACGAGCGGCATGGCCCGCTTGATGTCGCTGGGGGTGGCCGGCCAGCCCGCCACCTCCTGGATGCGGTCGACCAGCTCGCGCTCGACGCCGCAGTGCTCGGCGATGTGCGGCTGCTGGGCGAGGTAGAGGGTGAGGAACGCCTTGCAGGCGTCGATGGCCTCCTGCGGGTCGTCGTCGTTGACGCTGCACGCGACGATCTGGGTGAGGTCGATGCCGGTCCTGCCGTCGGTCCGCTTGGCGACGCCCCGGTCGATGGCCTCGCGGGCGCCGGTCAGGTACGAGGGCGGCAGCAGGAAGTCCATGTGCACGCCGTCGCTGATCTCACCGGCCAGCTCCAGCATCCGGGGGCCGACGGCGCCGATGTAGATGGGGATGTCGACCGGCTTGTTCTCCCGGTACATGCTGTCGAACCGGACGTCGTCCATGGTGACGAACTCGCCGTCGAAGGTGACGACCTCATTGCTGAAGAAGCGCTGGAGGACGGTGATGTACTCGCGCATCGAGGCGACCGGCTTGCGCAGCGGCTCGCCGACCTTGGTGGCCAGCGGCTCCCACCAGGCGCCGATGCCGAGGATGGCCCGGCCGGGGGCGACCTCGTCCAGGGTCTTGAACGTCACCGCCATCAGGGCGGCGTTGCGGCTCTTGTTGTTGACGACGCCGGTGCCGATCTTCACGTTCCTGGTCCGGCTGGCGATGATCGCGGCGGGGACGATGCCGTCGCGGGCCAGGCGTCCTTCGGCGACCCAGACGGATTCGAAGCCGTTGGTGTCGGCGAGTTCGGCCTGCCAGTAGGTCTGCTCCAGGCTCAGCCGTTCGCCGACGTGGATGCCCAGGGGGATCTTCATTGGGCCACTGCTCCGTTCTGTGCTTGTCTCAGAAGAGGTGCGGCTTGCCGCGGCTGAGGAAGGCCCCACGGCCGGCCGTGCCGGTGAAGGTTCCTTCGGCGTCGACCAGGTGGTCTCCTCGGGAGAGGACGTGGACCGGCTTGCCGGTCACCCGAAGGCCCTCGTAGAGGTTGTAGTCGGTGCGCATATGGCTGCCCGCCGCCGTGATCACGTGGTCGGCCGCCGGGTCCCAGACCACCAGGTCGGCGTCGGCGCCCACCACGACCGCGCCCTTGCGGGGGAAGAGGCCGAAGAGCTTCGCCGGGCGGGTGGCGACCAGGTCGACGAACCGGCAGGGGTCGATCCGGCCGGCGGCCACGCCGGTCTCCCAGAGCACCATCAGCCGGTCCTCGATGCCGGGCACGCCGTTGGGGACCTTGGGGAAGTAGCCGGGGCTGCGCAGCTTCTGCGGGGGCAGGTCGTCGGGCTGGTGCAGGCAGAAGCCCGCGTGGTCCGTGGCGACCGTGGAGAGTGCGCCGGTGGCCAGGAAGGTCCACAGCCCCTGCTGGTTGGCGCGCTCCCGGATGGGCGGCGAGCACAGGTAGGCGGCGGCGCGCTCGCCGAGCCCCTGGTAGTCCTCGAAGGCGACGGCCAGGTACTGCGGGCAGGTCTCGCCCCAGACCCGGTGGCCCTGGGCGCGGGCGCGGCTGATCTCGGCCGCCGCCTCGGCGCTGGAGACATGGACGACATACAGCGGGGTCCCGACCGATTCGGCGAGGACGACGGCGCGGTGCACCGCCTCCGCCTCGGAGTCATGGCCGTGGGCGACGGCATGGAACGGCTCGGCGGTGCGGCCCGACTCCAGCAGCAGCCGGGTCTCCCGGTCGATCATGTGCCCGTTCTCGGCGTGCACCATCGGCAGTACGCCGTTCTCCAGGGCCAGTTCGAAGCCTTCGAGCAGTTCGCCGTCGTCCACCATCTGGGTGCCGGGGTAGGCCATGAAGAACTTCCAGCTGGTGGCGCCCTCCTTGGCGAGCCGTCGCAGGTCGTCCAGCACATCGGGCTGCTGGGCGCGCGGCGGCACGATGGCGTGCAGCCCGAAGTCGATCACCGCCTTGGCCGCCGCCGTGTCGCGCCGGGCCAGGTAGGTGTCGCGCAGGGTGCGGTCCGGCTCCTTCTTGACGAAGTCCAGGACGGTGGTCGTACCGCCGTGGGCCGCGGCGACCGTGCCGCTGTGGAAGTCGTCGGCGGTGCGGGTGGTGAAT
This sequence comes from Peterkaempfera bronchialis, assembly GCF_003258605.2. Taxonomy (NCBI): domain Bacteria; kingdom Bacillati; phylum Actinomycetota; class Actinomycetes; order Kitasatosporales; family Streptomycetaceae; genus Peterkaempfera; species Peterkaempfera bronchialis. The sequence goes on along the minus strand of NZ_CP031264.1, from coordinate 6,991,512 downwards.
CCGTCGATCGGGTATTCGAGGTGGGTGTGCGCGTCGATGCCGCCCGGGATCACCAGCATCCCGGTGGCGTCCAGCACCCGGTCGGCGGTCCAGGAGGGGTCGGTGCCCAGGGCGGCGACCACGCCGTCCCGTACCAGCACATCGGCCCGGACCGCCCCCTCGGCGTTGACGACCGTACCGCCTCTGATCAGTGTCGATGACATCGTGGGTACCCCTTCAGGTGGCCTGTCGCGCTCACCCTACGTACTGCTCGTCGGCCAGCTTCAGCACGTCGTCCAGAACGTCGAGTGCGAGGTCGATCTCGGAGTCCTGGATGACGAGCGGCGGTGTCAGCCGCAGGACGTTGAAGTTCGCGGTGAGGTAGAGCCCGCGCTCCATCGCCGTCTTGAGCAGCCGCCCCACGGGCGCCGCTGCGGGGCCCTTGGCGTTGAACGGGACCAGCGGTTCGCGGCTCTCCCGGTCCTTGACCAGTTCGACCCCGTAGAAGAGGCCGCGGCCGCGGATCTCGCCGATGCTCGGGTGGTGCTCGGCCAGCCGGGCCAGCCCGGCGCCCAGCCGCTCGCCCATCGCCTTGGCGTTCTCCACCACATGCTCGTCCTGCATGATCTTCAGCGAGGCGACTCCGGAGGCGCAGGCCAGCGGGTGGCCGGCGTAGGTCAGGCCGCCCCAGAACATGTTGTCCTTGAGCCAGTCGGAGATCCGCGACGAGACGGTCATCGCGCCCAGCGGGACATAGCCGGAGTTCAGGCCCTTGGCGGTGGTGACGATGTCCGGCACCACGTCCCAGTGGTCGCAGGCGAACCAGGTGCCGGTGCGGCCGAAGCCCGCCATCACCTCGTCGAAGATCAGCATGATGCCGTAGCGGTCGCAGACCTCGCGCAGCGAGCGCAGATAGCCGTCCGGCGGGTAGATCAGGCCGTTGGTGCCGGTGACCGGCTCGACGATCACGGCGGCGACGGTGTTGGGGTTCTCGTACTGGAGGATCTCCTCCAGGTGGGGGCCACCGGTGCAGACCGGGCACGGGTCGGGGTGCCCGGCCGGGCAGCGGTAGGTGTACGGGTCCAGCATGCGCACCACGCCCGGCATGCCGGGCTCGGCGGACCAGCGGCGCGGGTCGCCGGTCAGCGAGATCGCCCCGTTGGTGGCGCCGTGGTAGGAGCGGTAGCGGGCGATGACCTTCTGGCGGCCGGTCACATGGCGGGCCAGCCGGATCGCGTTCTCGTTGGCGGCGGCGCCGCCGGTGGTGAAGAAGGTCATCTTCAGGTCGCCCGGGGTCAGCTCCGCCAGCATCTCGGCCAGTTCGGCGCGGGAGCGCTCGGCGAAGCCGGGGCCGATGTAGCAGAGCTGCTCGGCCTGCTGGCGGATGGCCTCGACCAGGCGGGGGTGCTGGTGGCCGAGGTTGAGGTTGACCAGCTGGGACTGGAAGTCGAGGTACTTGCGGCCCTCGTAGTCCCAGAACCACGACCCGGCGCCTCCGGCGACCGGGATCGGGTCGAGTGCTCCCTGCACGGACCAGGAGTGGATCACATACTCCCGGTCGGCCTCCTTGACCCGCTGGCCGGTCCAGGTATCGCTGTCGGTGACGGTCAATGGACTGCCCTCCCTGTGGTGCGTCGTCTTGGGCCTCGGTGGCCGGCGGCCGGTGGCGGTCGCCGACCCGGGGCGCCTACTTGGTCTCGGCGCCGAAGGTCGCGAGGCGGGCCAGCGGCCGGCCGGCGTTGGCGGCGGCGCAGATGACGAGGATCTCCCGGGGCCGGGGCACGTCGGCGACCTGGAGCGTCACCGTCTGGTGGTGGGAGCGGGTCTTGGCGTCGAGCTTGTGCTTGAGCGGGATGTCGATGGGGCTGCCCGGCAGGCCGACCTTCTCGGCGGCGGGCAGCAGCTCGGTACCGCCGGCCGCGTTGCGGAAGACATTGCCGAAGCGCAGGTTGTGGATGAGCGCGGACCCGTGCTCGACCTCCCCGTCGATGCCGACCAGCGCGGCCTTGCCGAACGCCTCCACCTCGCCGCCCAGCAGCTCCACGCACGGGGGGCCGACCAGCCGGCCGATCTCCTCGCCCAGCTCGTCGGCGAGGGTGACCAGGTCCTGGACGTAGCCGCTGGGGTAGGGGTTCTCGATCACCGCCCCGACGAAGGCGACCCGGTGGACCGGGTCCACCGCGCGGCCGTTCTCCAGCCGTGTCTCGTCGACATGCTTGATGATCTTGCGGATGCGAATGCTCACAGCTCTCCCCTGAGGTTGGTCGACCCAGCGGTTCATTTAGCGAACCGTTGGTTCATATCCTGGGGATGGGTGGCGGAGGTGTCAAGAGATCCGGACACGACGAAGCCGGGCCGGCCCGCTCCTCCACGTCACAGCCACGTCACAGCCGGGCACCCGGTCTCCACGGAATCCCTTGCGGGCAGGGCCGAGCCCCTACATTCGCTCTTCAGGACCGCCCCGCCGAGCGGACGCACACCAGGGGGAGAACATGAAGCATCGTGAGAGAGCCATGACGTATGCGGCACCGGTCGCGCTGCTGCTGCTCCTGACCGCGTGCGGGGGCGACAAGGGATCCGGCGCGGCAGGCGCATCGGCCGCCGCTGCGTCGCCGAGCGCCGCAGACAGTGCCCCGGCCACAGAGAGTGCCCCGGCCGCAGAGAGTGCCCCGCCCGTGGACGCCAACCCGGTCGACGGCAAGGCGTTCTGCGCCTTCCTCACGGAGGAGGAGCCCAAGCTCAAGAGCATCGGCTCGCCGGTCGGCGCGCAGGCGGCGCTGACGGTCGACCTCGCCGGGTGGGTCGAGAAGCACCCGGAGCAGAAGCCGCGGACGGCGTCGGACCTCGATGACGCCTCCCAGCAGTCCTGCCCGGAGCTGCGTTCGTCGATCGTGGCCGCCGCGGGCTACAGCAGCTTCCAGAAGACATTCGGCTGACGCGTGGGCGCAGCCACTCATTGATGGTCGCGATCCTGCTCGCCGGGAGCGAGCAGGCACTGGCCGGGCCGACGGCCCGGACGGAGACGGCCGCTGATCCCCACCCGGCTGCTCACCCGCAGCCGCTCCGAGCGGACCCGCCGGGTCGCGGCCGGTCTCATGGCGCTGCGTCCGGTGACCGTGCTGGTGCTGTCCGGCGCGATGCTGCTCGATCTGTTCGACGGCTGACCCACGCGGTACGGGCCCGTCCGGAACTCCGGACGGGCCCAGGCACTGGTACGCCCGCTCAGCCTGCCGCCACCGGCGCCTGCTCCCGCAGCAGAGCGACGACCCGGCGCATCCACACCGGGTGGGCGGGCCATGCCAGACCGGAGACCAGGTTGTCGTCGACCACCACCTCGTCGCCGGCGTAGTCGGCCCCGGCCGCCTCCAGGTCGGCGGAGATGGTGGGCCAGCCCGCCGTACGGCGGCCCTTGAGCGCTCCCGTCGCGGCGAGGATCAGGGGTCCATGGCACTGGACCGCGATCACCTTCCGCTCGCTGACGAAGTGGTCGACGATACGCCGCACATGGCTGTCGTAGCGGAGGTACTCCGGGGCCCGCCCACCGGGGATGACCAGCGCGACATAGTCCTCGGGCCGCACCTCGGCGAAGGCGAGGTCGGCGTCCCAGAGGTATCCGGGCTTCTCGGTGTAGGTGTCGAACCCTTCCACGAAGTCATGCACGACCAGCTGGATCTTCTTCTTGGAGGGCGCGGCGAGGTGGACCTCGTACCCCTCCTCCAGCAGCCGCTGGTGCGGGTAGACGGTTTCCAGCGCCTCGGAGGCGTCGCCGGCGAGGATGAGTACGCGGGGCATGGGGGATCTCCTACAGAGGGTGGTGGGAGGCTGTGCGGTTATCGAAGTCCGGGTGGGCGCTATCGCCGGACGGCGGTCGCGGTGATCTCGACCAGCTGGCCGGGGTGCAGCAGCCGCTGCACCTGCACCCAGGTCGCCACCGGGGGGACCGCCCCGAAGGCGGCGCGGAACAGGTCGGCGTGCGCGGTGAGCGCGTCGATGTCGGTGGTGTAGACGGTCACGGACACCACGTCGGCCAGCCGGGCGCCGACCTCCCCGAGGGAGCGCCGCAGGATGTCCAGCTCGAACTCCGTCTGTCCGCGCAGGTCGTCGGGGCAGACGAGTTCCAGCGCGTCGACCTCGCCGCGCAGCGGCGTCATTCCGGACAGGTGGATGGTGTCGCCGACGACCACGGTCTGTGCAAAGGCGAAGGTGTCGAACACCGACGCACCGAGGTAGTCGGCAGCGGACAGGAGACTGGCCATGGGGATCCCTTCTCTGGACTCTCGCTCCGAGAGTCGGGGACAGGTGGGGTGCCTTGCGTTCCCTGCGGGAGGGGGCGGGCAAGGCGCTAGAGATCGAGCACCAGCCGGGACGATGTGCAGCGGGAGACGCAGATCATCATGCTGGTGCCGGAGGCGCGCTCGTCGGCCGAGAGCACGGAGTCCCGGTGGTCGGGGGTTCCCTCGACCACCTTGGTCTCGCAGGAGCCGCAGGTGCCCTGGTAGCAACTGCCGACGTTGGCCAGGCCGGCCCGCTCGACCACATCGAGGATGGAGGTCCGGGCGGGTATGCGCAGCGTCACCCCGGAGCGGACGAGTTGGACGTCGAAGGCGGTGTCGTCCAGGGGGTGCTGCTGCGCCACCGGTGCGAAGCGCTCGATATGGAGGGCGCCGGGCGGCCAGGACCGGTCGTGCTCCTCCACTGCGGCGACGAGTCCGGGAGGTCCGCAGCAGTACACCGCCGTTCCCTCCGCCAGGCCGTCCAGCTCCGCTGCCAGGTCGAGCCGTCCGTACTCGTCCTCCGGGCGGAGCCGGACCCGGTCCCCGTACCTGCCGAGTTCGCTGAGGAACGCCATGGAGGACCTGCGCCGGCCGCCGTAGAGCAGTGTCCACGGCACTCCGGCCCGCCCGGCCTGGTCGATCATGGGGAGCAGCGGGGTCACGCCGATCCCGCCGCCGATGAACAGGTAGCGCGGCGCCGGAAGGAGGGGGAAGGCGTTCCGGGGCGCACCGACCGTGACGAGGCTGCCGACCCGGAGCCCGTCGTGGACCCACTGCGATCCCCCTCGCCCTCCGGGTTCGCGGTACACCGCCACCCGCCATGCGTCGCGGCGGCGCGGATTGCCGCAGAGCGAGTACTGGCGGACACCGGCGGGCGTGTGCAGGTCCACATGCGCGCCCGGCTGCCATGAGGGCAGCCGCCTGCCGTGGGGTTCGGCAAGGGTGAGGGAGACGATGTCGTCGGCTTCCCAGCGCAGTTGCCGGACACGCAGCTCGGTCATCGTGGGCATCCGAGGTCGTGACGGGACGCGGCGTCAGTTGATGAAGTCACGCGACGGGTGCGTCCGGGGGAAGTCGCGGACGTACTGGAGGAACCGGTTGAGCGCCTTGTCGCTGCGGGTCGTGGTGCCCGGCCGGAAGTGGATGGTGTTCAGCACCGGGCGGTCGTCCGCGACGATGCTCTCCTCAAGCGCCTGCACGGAGTCGAGGAACGCCTCGGTGTCACCCTGGTCGCCGTCGTCCTCCCGGGCTGCCAGCACCAGGAACGAGGTGATGGCGCCGGGCTGGGGGATGCCGAAGGGCATGATGAACCCGAACCACCGGCCGTTGACCGAGCCCGACTGGTAGAAGATGTTGGTCCCGGTGATGCCGATCTCGTAGGAGATGGGGTCACCGGAGGGCAGCCTTCCCTCGAAGCCGTACCGGAAGGAGTGGTCGGTCCAGGTGAACTGCTCGGGGTCGGGGTCCCCGTTGTCGAAGGTGATGCCGTGCAGCGCCTTGATGTGCTGGATGTCCGGGGTGTTGGCGCAGAAGACCCACGGGTCGACGGGGAAGATCTCGTCCAGCTCCAGCGTCCGCACCACCAACTCGCCGTCGGGGAACGGGAAGTCCGGCAGGTCGAAGGTGGGAGTCTCGCCGTTGAAGGCCCAGACCAGCCCGTACCGCTCCTGCACCGGGAAGGCGAAGAGCTGCGCGCGGGGCGGCGCCGGGTCGCCGCAGCCGGTGCCGACGCAGGCGCCGGAGCCGTCGAAGCGCCAGTGGTGGAACGCGCAGCGGAGCTGCCCGTCGTGGACGTCGCCCACCGAGAGGTCGGCACCGAGATGCGGGCAGTAGGCGCTCAGCACCTTTGCCGCCCCGTCCGGTCCCCGGTACACGACGACCCGGCCGTCCAGGAAGTCGCGGCCCACGACCTTCCCGCTCGGCACGTCCGAGGAGAGGCAGACCGGGAACCACGACCGGGAGAATCCGCCCTCCCCCTCAGGCGGGACCGGCGGCGCCAGGATGCGGCGGCGGGCTGGTGGGGTGGATTGCTCGATGGACGTTGCGGATGTTGCGGACATGGAGACTCCCTACAGACGTCCGGGGCACCGGCTCCCGGAAAGAAGATTAGAGTTAAGGCTCTAGCCGCGTTTCTGGAGTATTAGCTCTAGGGGTGCCGGTGTCAACGAGTTGCACACACTTGCCTCGGCGCGGGTGCCGACGGCGAGAAGACAGAGCGGAGGCCAAGGAACCATGGCGGGCACAAAGGACCGGATCCTCGATGGGAGCCTGGAGCTGTTCAACAGCAGGGGCGTCCAGGCGGTGACGACCAATCACATCGCGGACCACCTGCAGATGAGCCCCGGGAACCTCTACTACCACTACCGCAGCAAGGAGCACATCATCCGCTCCCTGTTCGAGCGGATCGACACCACCGCCCGCGCGGTGATGGCCCCGCTGTCGGCACCGGTGAGTCCGCAGCAGTGGGCCGAGGTCTTCCTCCACGGCCTGGACACGGTCTGGCGGTACCGCTTCTTCTTCGCCAACATGGTGGAGATCGCCGGGCGGGACGAGCTGCTCGCCTCCCGGCTGAGGGATCTGACCGCCTGGATCCTCGACTGGACCACCAGCGCGATCGACGCCCTGATCGAGCAGGGCTCGATGAGGGCGCTGCCCCACGACGACCGGCGCCGCCTGGCGGAGGACGTCTTCATCATCATCTGGAACTGGACCAGCTTCGCCGTCGCGTTCCGCGGGCACACGCGGCTGCATGAACTCGACGCGCGCGAAGGCGTGCTCCACTCGATGCTGCTGCTCATGCCGCACTTCGAGCCGGAGTTCGCCGAGCGCGTCCAGGCCGCGATCGACCAGGCCACAGCCTGACGGGACGGGTGCGGCGACGCGGGGCGGGTGGGGGACGGGGGGACGGACCGTGAAAAGAGACCCGGCAACCCCCTCGGGGGCGGTGATCCGGATTCAGTCCCCGAGGAACCGGATCTCATGGCCACCGGACGGCCGCGCCGTCCTGGTCTCGCTCACCCCGCACGGCAGAAAGCTCACCGATCAGTGCACCGCCGAGATCAGCTGCCGCATCACCACGCTCACCGACCACCTCACGCCCACCCAGCGCACCCAGCTCACCCGGCTCGCCACCGCCCTGGTACGCCGGGCCGGCGCCGACGGGGCCGGTGGTCAGGGGCCGGTGGTGGCGGGGGCTGCCGGGTAGTCGGTGTAGCCGGCGGGACCCGGGGTGTAGAAGGTGGCGCGGTCGGCTTCGGCGAGGCCATGGCCATGGGTGAACCGTTCGACCAGGTCGGGGTTGGCGATGTACGGGGCACCGAAGGCGACCGCGTCCGCCAGCCCGGCGTCGAGTACCGCGTTTCCCGTGGCCTGGGTGAAGCCGGCGTTGACGATCAGGACGCCGGCGAAGAGCGGGCGATAGCGGGCGAAGGGGGCCAGGTCGCGGTCGGGGGTGGACGTGGCTGCGGCCGGGCTGTTGTCCACCAGGTGCAGGTGGGCGAGGTCGGCGCCGGCGAACTGCTTGGTGATCTCGTCGTACTCGACCAGAGTCTCCTCGTCCGCCGTGAAGGCGTGGCCACTGACCCAGTACGGGGAGAGCTTGACGCCGATGCGGGGGGTGTCCCACACCGAGGTGACGGCGTCGAGGATCTCGAACAGGAGGCGGCTGCGGTTCTCCAGGCTGCCGCCGTGGGCGTCGGTCCGCCGGTTGAGCCGGGGGTTGAGGAACTGCGGGATGAGGTGCTGGCCCTGGGCGTGGATCTCGACGCCGTCGAAGCCCGCGCGGCGGGCGTTCAGGGCCGCGGTGCGGTAGTCGGCGACGGTCTGCCCGATCTCGCGGACGGTGAGGGCCCTGGGGGTGACGGTGCCCTTGAGGCCCGTCGGGGTGAAGGACTGCTCGCCGGGGTTGACGGCGGACGGCGCGACCGGCGGTTCGCCGTCGAAGTGGTCGGGGTGGGAGACCGAGCCGACATGGCCGAACTGGGAGAAGATCCGGCCGCCGCGTGCGTGGACCGCGTCGGTGACCTCCCGCCAGGCCACGGCCTGGGGGTCGGAGTAGATGCCGGGGACGTTGATGAAGCCGATGGACTGCCGGTTGACCCAGGTTCCCTCGGAGATGATCAGTCCGGCGGAGGCCCGCTGGGCGTAGTAGCGGGCGTGCAGTGCGGTGGGCGCGAGGCCGGGGTTGGCGGCGCGGGCGCGGGTCATCGGGGCCATGACGACCCGGTTGGGCAGGTCCAGGTCGCCCAGGGCGAGGGGGCGCAGCAGGGGCTGGGGGGCGTTGTCCATGGGTGTGCGGTCCTTCTCTGGTGGGTGGGTGTGCGGGGGGTCAGTCCTGCTTGAGGAGGTGCAGGCCGGACAGCGGACCGCCGAGCTGCATCAGGCGGCCCCCGTCGCGGAGGCTGCCGAGGTCGACCGGGGCGAAGCCGAACTGGTCGGCGAGCCGGTGGAAGCGGGCCTTGGCGTCCGGGTCGTCTCCGGCGTAGAAGAGCACCCGCCGACCTGCCGGGTGGCGTGGGTCGGCCGCGATGTACGGGCCGTACAGGGTGTTGAACGCCTTGACCACACGGGCTCCGGGCAGCAGCGAGGCGACGTATTCGCTGCCGGTGAGGTCGCCGAGGTCGGCAATCCGCGTGTCCGGTGGCAGCCGCGTGAACTGGTTGGTCGCGTCGACGACGATGCGGCCCTGCCAGTCGGGGAGCCCCCCGACGGCGGCTGCCCCTCGGCCTCGCTGGTGGTGGACTCCTGGCGGCAGAGCGAGGCCGTCCAGACCGCGTACGCGGAAGGCGTGGAGGGCTATCTGTCCGGCTTCGCCACAGCACTCTCCGCGCAGACGGCCCGGAACGGCAGGCCGCTCACCGAGCAGGAAGCCCGTGACCGGGCCGTACGCATGCTGAGCGAGCTGGTCGGGGCCATGGTCCTCGCCCGCGCCGTGCGGCACGCCGACACCGCCCTGTCCGACACCTTCCTCCACACCTGCCGCACGCGCCTCGCCCAGGAGGCCGCCCACCCCGGGGTGTCACACCCCTGAGCGTGTGACGCATGCGTCCTGGGGCGCCGTCAGTGGGCCTCACCCCTTGGCGTTGGAGGACCAGATGGGGTTCCAGGGGGTGAGCCGGTATCCGGGGTGCGGGGGCAGCTGGGTGTCCGGCCACTGGCGCTTGGGCGGGTCCCCCTTGCCGTAGACCGCGAGAGTGTGCCACGGCTTCAGGCTGGAGGCAGGTCCGGCGCACGGCAGAGCGTGGCGGACGGCGGCAGGAGCAGTGGCAGGAGTGCCGCCGACGGGGCAGCATGGAGGTCAGGCGATGAGGCTCGCCCTTGCCCGCACCCGTCGGTGCCGATGGCCTCTACCCCGCAGCGAACCCGGGAGGCCGTCATGGGCGAACGCCGCCGCCCCGGCATCCTTCACGACTCGTCCGAGGGCCCGTGCGGCCCGCGCGCGGCAGCCGGGGTGTGATCATGTCCCCCCTGTCCCTGTGCCAGGTCACCCTGACGTTGGTCCCCGGCGCCAGCGTCGGCGGGGCGCTCCTCGCCCGGCGGACCAGCGGCAGCGCGGGCTCACCGCGATGAGTGCGGCGAGTGTGACCAGCTTGGCCGGGGCGGCACTGCCCATCGCCGTGGGTGCCCTTGTCCCCGGTCCCTCCTGGACCGTCGCCGTCCTGGCCGTCGCCGCGCTGACCGGGCTCGGCGGCACCCTGGCCCGCACCATCACCGGACCGCCCATCCGCTGGGCGGCATCGCGGTCACCTGGCGCGGCATCGACCGGGCACCGCCGGGAACCGGGGTGGCGGCACGGTACGGACATCCACAAGACGGAATGAGGCGGACCCCGATGAGCCGCAGAGCACCAGCAGCTGCCCCGGACTCCCACGGGCATGCCTCCACCCGGCTGCGCCTGCTGGCGGACATCAGCTTCGCGCTGGCCAGCAGCCTGGACGCGGAGGAGGCCCTGCGCCGCCTGTCGCACCGGCTCGTCCCGCAGCTCGCCGACGCCTGTGTGGTGGACCTGGTGGACGGCGAGCGGATTCGCCGGATCGCCGTCACCCACCGCGACCCCGACCGCGCCCTCCGGGTCATGGGCCCGGGTCTGCTTCCCGGGCCCGACGACTCCGCCGACCCGCTGGCCCGCGTGCTGCGCGGCGCGGGTCCGCTCGCGCTCGCCTCCCCCGCGCGGGCGGCGGAGCCCGGCTCCCTGGAGGCCGTGCAGCAGGACCTCTACCGCATCCTGGACGCCGGCCCGGTCCTGATCGTGCCGATGCGGGCCCGCCGCCAGGTGCTGGGCGCGCTCACCCTGATCCGCCCGCCCCAGGCGGAGCCCTTCGACGCCGAGGACCAGTCGCTGGCCAGCGATCTGGGCCACCGGGCCGGACTGGCCCTGGAGAACGCCCAGTTGTACGCGTTCCAGCAGAACACCGCCGAGCAGTTGCAGCGCTCGCTGCTGCCGGACCTGTCCGGCCTGGACTGGCTGCCGCTCGCCGCCCGCTACTCCCCCGCCCGGGAGCGCGCCGAGGTGGGCGGCGACTGGTACGACGCCTTCCCGCTGCCCGTCGGGCCGACCGTGCTGGCGATCGGCGATGTGATCGGCCACGACCTGGCCGCCGCCGTCCGAATGGGGCAGCTCCGCAATATGCTGCGCGCCCTGGCCTACGACAGCGGTGACACCCCGGCCGGGGTGATGCGCCGCCTGGACCGGGTCATGCAGGGCCTGACCTCGATCGAACTCGTCACCGCCGTGATCGCCCAGCTACAGGCGCCCCCGGCCGGTCCCTGGACGCTGACCTGGACCAACGCCGGACACCCGCCGCCGCTGCTCACCCTGCCCGACGGCACCGCCCAACTGCTGGAGGGCGGTCACGCCCCCATCCTCGGGCTGGACCCGGCGACGCCCCGGACGGACGCCCATATCGCCGTACCACCGGGTGCGACCGTGCTCCTCTACACCGACGGACTGATCGAACGCCCCGGGGAGGACATCGGCCACGGCTTCACCCGCCTGCGGCAGCACGCCGCGAACCTGGCCTCCGCCCCGCTCTCCGTCTTCTGCGACGAACTGCTCGACCGGCTGACCACCGGCTACCAGGACGATGTCGCCCTGCTCGCCTTCCGGGTACCGCACCGCGCACCGGTCACTCCAGACAGCCCGTGAGCCGTTCGTAGGAGTGGCGGGCCCGAACCGGCGCAGCATCCTGCGGACACGCCGCCGGCTGCCGCCGGTACGGCGCTGCGGTGGTGTCGGCGGCGCGCTGAGACCCACCGCCGTCCACCCATCAGCACACCTCCCGGTGGCGGGCAATCCGTCCCGGACCGGAAGGTTCGTACAGAAAGGTCACGGATCAGCGCAACCGCCCTGATGTGCCGTCACCACGCCGTTACCCTGGGCGACACATCCGATGCACTGGGGGGACCATGCAATCGCACTCCGCTGCCGGGGGCAGCCCGGACGGATCGGCGCACAGACCGGGGAACGACGTCCGACGGCTCGCCCAGCGGGTGGTGGACCGCTGCGCACCGCAGGAGTCGGCGTACTACGACCTGATGGCGGACGCGTTCTTCACCCGCCGCCCGGTGCCGCTTCGCCCGGGACGGCGGCGCCCCCGGGCGGCGGGGTTCGGCCTGGCCGAGGGGGCGGCGCTCTCCGGCGCGGCCTTTCTCTACAACGTCCTGCTGGCCGCCTGCGTCGCCGGGCTGGCGGTGCTCACCCTCGCGGTCCACTGCTGCCACCCCTGGTGGGCCCGGCCCCGCAGGGCGATCGGCCTCGGCGAGCTGGGCGCGGACCCCCGCCGTCGGCTGCTCGGCCGGGGCCGGCTCCCCGCCGAGCCGGCCCTGGACGCGGCGGAACTCTACTGCGGGATCACGGGTCGGCTGCGGTGACGCACACCAGCGGCTGCGCGGCCGGTCGGCCGTGTCATGCCACTGTCGAAAGCTCTTCCCCTCGGTGGGCCACCTTTGGGATGATCACGTCCATGGCACACCCCTCCCCGGTCTACGAATCGCGCTACGGCTGGCACCGCCGCTCCGTCCTGGGAGTGGTCGCCGGCCTGGTCCCCACGGCACTCGCCGTCGCCCTGCGGCAGCCGGTGTGGTTCATCGTGGTGATCACGGTCCTCACGGGCGGCACCGCGTTCCTCATCGCCGTCGTCGTGGCCGGCAGCCGCCGGGTCGCCGTACGGATCGACGACCACGGCGTGACGCTGGGCCGGGTGCCGCTGCCCACCGGCTCGCGGACACAGGTCGTTCCATGGGGCGACATCGAGTCGATCCGCGTGTGGCATCTCCGGCTGGCCGGCAGCAACCGGTCGAGGGGGCGGTACCTCAGCGTCGACCGACGCGCAGGAGCGCCCCCGCTCATCGGCCATCCGGATGTGTTCCGGCCCCAGCATGTGGCGCTGGAGATCCCGCCTGCGAGCAAGAGGCTGTCCTGGTGCGAGCTGGACCCCGCGCGGCTTCAGGCAGCAGCCGCCGCCTTCGCACCGGAGGTCCGCATCATCCTGGAGGACTGACGCGAGATCTGCGTCCGATCTCCGGCGGCGGGCGTCCGGTCAGGCTTGGACGCGGAGCGCGGCTTCCTCCTGCTTCCGGTGCAGCTCCTTGATGCGCAGCGCTTCCTTGCGGACGTCGACCTGGTTGGCGCGCTCGTGCTGGAGCCACATGGGGTTGTCCGACTTCAGGGCCTCGATCTGATCCTTGGTGAGCGCTTCGGTGATTCCGCCGCGGGCGAGACCCGAGATGGAGACACCGAGCTTCGCCGCGACGACGGGCCGGGGGTACGGTCCGTTGAGTCGCAGCTCGACCAGCCAGGCGGGAGGCTCGGCCTGGAGCGCGTTCAGGTCTTCGCGGGAGACGACACCCTCTTGGAACTCGGCGGGGGTGGCCCCGAGGTAGATGCCCAGTTTCTTCGCCGCTGTCGCGGGCTTCATCGTCTGGGTCTTCTTCGGCTTGGGTGATGTCATGGGGCCAAGAGTACCGAGCGCGTGGGCTCCGGATCACGGCCGGTAGCCTGGCCTGCGTGACAGACTCGCAGGCAGCCCCACCGTTCCGGCTCGCGTACGTTCCAGGAGTGACGCCCACCAAGTGGTTGCGCATCTGGGAGGAGAGGCTGCCCGACGTCCCGCTCACCCTGGTCGCCGTCCCCGCCGCCGAGGGAGTACAGGTACTGAACGGCGGCAGCGCCGATGCCGGGCTGGTGCGGCTGCCGGTCGACCGGACCAGCCTCAGCGCGATCCCCCTCTACACCGAGACCACGGTGGTCGTCCTCCCCAAGGAGCACGCGATGACCACGGCCACCGAGGTGACCGTCGGGGATCTGGCCGACGAACTGGTGCTGCACCCCCTGGACGACACCCTGGAGTGGGAGACCCCGCCCGGGCTGCCCGCGAAGGAGCGCCCCGGCAGCACGGCGGACGCTGTCGAGCTGGTGGCGGCGGGGGTGGGCCTCCTCGTCGTCCCGCAGTCGCTCGCCCGCCTGCACCACCGCAGGGACCTCACCTACCGGCCGGTCGTGGATGCGCCCCAGTCGCAGGTCGCGCTGGCCTGGCCGCAGGAGGAGACCACCGACCTGGTGGAGGAGTTCATCGGGATCGTGCGCGGGCGGACGGTGAACAGCTCACGGGGTCGCGCCCCGGCCGCCGCGGAGCCGAAGCAGCAGCCCAAGCAGAAGCAGAAGCAGGCCGCCACGGGGGGCAAGCGCCAGCAGAGCACCGGCGGCGGCAGGACCGGCGGGCGCCCGCGCAGCGGTTCCCGCAGCTCGGGCACCGGTAAGCGCGAGAAGCCCCGGCGTCGCTCCTGAGCGCTGCGCGGACGGCCGCGACCGGCGCCCGCCGGTGCGGCGTTCTACCCTGGTATGTCGGAGTTGTTCGAATGACGGCCCCGGACTGGCAGGGAGGCCGACATGGTCTTCGAGAACGCCGGATTCAGGCAGGTGGATTCCACACGCAGCCTGCCGATCGCCGAGCACGGTCTGATCGGCGATCTCCGCACGGTGGCGCTGGTGGGCACCAATGGCACCATCGACTGGTACTGCTGCCCGCGCTTTGACGCGCCCAGTGTGTTCGCCTCGATCCTGGACGCCGAACGGGGCGGGTCGTTCACCCTGGCCACCGAGGTTCCGGCCCGGACCCGGCAGTTCTACTTCCCCGACACCAATGTCCTGATCACCCGCTTCTTCGCCGCCGACGGGGTGGGGGAGATCCAGGACTTCATGCCGGTCAGCGACGCGCCCCGGGAGGGCGACCGGCACCGGCTGATCCGGCGGGTGATCTGCGTACGGGGGTCGCTTCCGTTCACAGCGCGGGTGGCGCCCCGCTTCGACTACGGGACCGCGCCGCACACCGTGGACCTCCGGCACCACCAGGCGTTCTTCCGCTCCCGGTCGCTCTCGCTGGCGCTGACGGCCACCGTGACGATCGAGCGTGACGGCCCGGACGTGTTCTCGCGCTTCAAGCTCCTGGAAGGCGAGTCCGCGGTGTTCGCCCTCGACCACCTCGGCGACGAGGTCATGCCCCGGGCCTGCCCCCGGGCCGAGGCGGAGGAGGAGTTCGAGGCCACGGTGAGGTTCTGGCGGCACTGGCTGTCCGCCTCGCGCTACCACGGGCGGTGGAGGGAGATGGTGCACCGCTCCGCGCTGTCGCTGAAGCTGCTCACCTATGCGCCGACCGGGGCGGTCGTGGCCGCGCCGACCACCAGTCTGCCCGAGCAGATCGGCGGCGAACGCAACTGGGACTACCGGTACGTATGGGTCCGCGACGCCGCCTTCTGCATCTACGCCCTGCTCAGGCTGGGGTTCACCTCGGAGGCCGAGGCATTCATGGGCTTCCTCTTCCAGCGCTGCCTGATGCGGGGCGACGACGCCACCGGGCCGATGCAGATCATGTACGGCATCGACGGGCGCCGCGACCTGCCCGAGCACCTCCTCCCCCACCTGCGGGGCCACCTGGGATCCGCCCCGGTACGGGTGGGGAACAGCGCCGCCACCCAGCTGCAGCTGGACATCTACGGGGCGCTGATCGACTCGGTCTACCTCTACGACAAGTGGGGGCAGCCGATCGGCAGCGACCGGTGGGATGCGGTGGCCGCCCTGGTGGACTGGCTCTGCGACCACTGGGACCAGCCCGACGAGGGCATCTGGGAGACGCGCGGCGGGCGGAAGAACTTCCTGTACTCACG
Organism: Peterkaempfera bronchialis; assembly: GCF_003258605.2. Taxonomy (NCBI): domain Bacteria; kingdom Bacillati; phylum Actinomycetota; class Actinomycetes; order Kitasatosporales; family Streptomycetaceae; genus Peterkaempfera; species Peterkaempfera bronchialis. The sequence goes on along the minus strand of NZ_CP031264.1, from coordinate 6,976,099 downwards.
GCTGATGTGCTGGGTGGCCATCGAGCGGGCCATCCGGATGGCCAACCGGCGCGGCCTGCCCGCCGACCTCATCCGCTGGCGGCAGAACCGGGATGCCGTCTACCGGCAGATCATGCAGCGCGGCTGGTCCGCCGAACGGGGCTCCTTCGTCCAGCACCTGGACGGCACCGCACTCGACGCCTCGGTGCTGATGATGCCGCTGGCCAAGTTCGTCTCGCCCACCGACCCCAAGTGGCTCACGACCCTGGATGCGCTCAGCGCAGAGCTGGTGTCCGACTCCCTGGTCTACCGCTACGACCCGGAAGCCAGCCCGGACGGGCTGCGGGGCACCGAGGGCACCTTCTCGATCTGCTCCTTCTGGTACGTCGAGGCGCTCACCCGGGCCGGGCGCCTGGAGGAGGCCCGGCTCGCCTTCGAGAAGATGCTCACCTACGCCAACCACGTCGGTCTGTACGCCGAGCAGATCGGGCCCACCGGCGAGCAACTGGGCAACTTCCCGCAGGCGTTCACCCATCTCTCGCTGATCAGCGCCGCGTTCAACCTCGACCGCACCCTCGGCTGACACCGACCGGTCCGGCCGACCCGGCCGGTCACAGAGCGCGGGCGGTGGAGGCGCGCTCATGCAGCACCGCCGGCGCGATCCTCGGCGGCACCGGTTCCGCACCACCGGCCAGACGCTCCAGCAGGAGTTCCACGGCGAGCCTGCCGGTCGCCTCGGGAGCGAGCTCAAGAGCCGTGATCCCGGGGGTGGCGAAGCGGGTGTGCTCGCTGTCCGACCCGGCGGCGACGAGGAGGCGGCCGGGGATGTCCCAGCCGAGCGACATCGCCACCCGCGCGATGCTGACGGCGTGGCGGCCGGTGTTGGCCAGGACGGCGTCCGGCGGAGCCGGGCGGGAGAACAGCACTCCCGCGACCTCGGTGCCGCCCTCCTCTCCGCGCTGCTCGGGGACCCGCTCCAGGATCGGCTCCTGGCCGCGCTCCTCGGCCCAGGCGAGGTAGGCCGCGATCGAGTCGTGGTTCCAGGCGTTGTCGTCCGTACCCGCGACAAAGGCGATCCGGCGCCCGCCGCGAGCGACGAGCAGATCGAGCATGCGGCGGGTCTCGGCACGGTCGTCGGTCCCGGCCCACCAGATGTGCTCGGGGCGGGCCGGGTCGCGGCCGACGCTGACCACGGGCAGTCCCTGGTCGAGCAGTTCGGCCAGGACCGGGTCGCCGACGAACGGGTCCACCACGATGCCGCCGTCCAGGTTCATGGCGGCGGGGACGGAGGACCGGGTGAGGTCGGGTACGAGCATCAGCCCGAACCCCCGGTCGAGCGCCGTGGTCGCGGCGGCTCCGGCGAGCCGGACGAAGTGGTCCACGCCCTGGAGCGTGTAGCCGATGGCGTCCAGCGGGCGGATGGCCAGCGCGATCAGCCCGGTGCGACCGCCGCGCAGGCTCTGGGCGACGGGGTTGGCCCGGTACCGCAGCTCGTCAGCCATGCGGAGGATGCGCTCACGGGTGGCGGGCGCGACCGCGCCCTTGCCGTTGAGCACATGGGAGACGGTGGTCACCGACACCCCGGCCGCACGTGCCACATCACGGATCGTCACCCGCCCGGATGAAGCCATCACGCTCTGCCCAACCTTCCTGAGACCGTCGCGGAAAAAACTACACCCAAAACGATTGACCAAAACGTTTTGGTAGGCAACTCTACCCACCGAGGTGTCCACCCCCGGTGGATGCGGTGTCCAGCGCACGCCAGGTGCCGCCGCCGCATCACCGGGGACAGGCCAGGAAGGGCTGAAGTGCGCAACAGAGCGTTTGTCGCCTGCGCTGTCGCAGGCGTGATCTCGCTGGCCGGATGCGGGAATCCGGCACACCCCCCGAGCGGTGACCGGAGCACCGACGCGGGAACACTCGTCGACACCCCGGCCGCCAAGGGCGACGCGGACCGGGTGACATGGAACGTGCCCTATGGCGAGCCCACCTCGCTGGATCCGCTCAAGTCGGCGAACTACCCCGAGAACGAGGTGCTCTCCAACCTCTGCGAGAGCCTGATGCGGGTCAACCCCGACTACTCCGTCACGCCGGGGCTCGCCGAATCGGCCAGCCACCCCACGCCCACCACCTGGGTGTACGACCTCCGCAAGGGCGTGAAGTTCTGGGACGGCAAGGAGATGACGGCCGATGACGTCGTCTACAGCCTGAAGCGCCACATGGACCCCGCCGAGGGCTCGTTCTGGGCCTCGTCCATGCTGACCGGCAATATCGCGAGCATCGAGAAGACCGGCGACCTCCAGGTCACCGTGACGCTCAAGAAGCCGGACGTCGTCATCAACCAGTACATGGCGACCCCGCTCGGCGCGATCACCGAGGCCGCCTTCACCCGGCAGGCCGGAGCCAAGTTCGGCACCCCGGACAAGGGCGTCATGTGCACCGGCCCCTTCTCGCTCAAGTCGTGGGACAAGGGCTCCCAGATCACGATGGTGCGCAATGACTCCTACTGGGACCAGGCGCGCAAGGCCCATGCCAAGGAGTTCGACTTCCGCTTCATCGTGGACCCGGCCACCCTCACCAATGCGCTGAAGACCGGTGAGATCGACGGTTCCTACGACGTCCCGACCGACGCCGTCGACCAGCTGTCCAACGCCGCCAACGGCACGCTCTACCTGGGCAGGTCCATGCAGTTGGTGGCCATCATCGGCACCGGGGAAGGCCCCTTCGCCGACCCGAGGCTGCGCACCGCCCTGCTGGCGGCCGTCGACCGGGAGGCCATCGCCAAGACCGTCTTCGCCGGAACCGCCGCGCCCCTGCGGTCGGTGGTGCCCCCCGGCTCCTCCTCCTATGCCTCCGAGGTGTACGAGAAGGCGTACGACAAGCTGCGCCCCACCACCGTGGACATCGACGGCGCCAAGAAGCTGGTCGAGGAGGCCGGCCGGCCCAGCGGGCCGATCGTCATCGCCTATCCCAGCGAGCGGACCGTCTACGAGGACATCCTCGCGGAGGTGCAGAGCTCCGGAAAGAAGATCGGCCTCGACATCCGGCCGCAGGGCGTGCCGAGCGCCCGGTACGGCGCGCTCTTCTCCGACGCCGAGGCCCGCAAGGGCTACTCGGGGTTCGTGACCACGAACTACCTCGATGTGCCCGAGCCGCTGGCCTTCCTGCGGAGGCACATCGACCACGGGTCCCCCGACAACTACGACAACTTCACCGACCCGGAGATCACCACGCTGCTGGAGCAGGCATCGGCGGAGACCGATGACACCAAGCGGGCGGAGCTCACCACCGAGGTCGAGGCCAAGTACATGGCCAAGACCCCCTGGCTGCCGATGGTCGCCCCCTCGACCCGGCTCTTCATGAACAGCAGGATCACCGGGGCGCCCGCCTCCTTCGACTACCTGTACTACCCGTGGGCCGCCGCCGTGGGTTCCGCCAAGTGAGCCGGCACCTGCCCGCCGGCCCCCGCTGACCCGCCGGCCTCCGCCGGACCACCGGCCTCCGCCGGCCCACCCGCCCCGCCGGACCACCCCTCTCCCGGTGCGGACCCCTTCTCCACCGCAATCCCGGCGGGAAGCACGGCGGCATGCCCCGCCGTGCTCCCCCGCCGGCTTCTCCAGCAGGAGCCGCCATGCTCGGATTCCTCTTCCGACGCTTGCTCGGGCTGGTCGCGACCCTGATCGTTGCCAGCTTCCTCATCTTCAGCGCCCTCTACCTCGCACCGGGCAGGCCGGAGACCTTCCTCACCCAGGGACGCTCGATCAGCCCCGAGGCGCTCGCCTCGATCCGCGCCCAGTACCACCTCGACGAGCCGTTCCCGCTCCGCTACTGGGACTGGATCACCGGCGTCGTCCGCGGGGACCTCGGCCAGTCCCTGGTCTTCCGGCAGGATGTGTCGAGCCTGCTCGCCCCGCGGGTCGGCTCCACACTGCTGCTCACCCTGTACGCCGCCGTACTGATCGTCGTCTTCGGCGTGCTGGTCGGCGTGGTCTCCGGGCTGCGCGGCGGCCTGCTCGACACGACCTCGGTGGTCGTCACCAGCATGGGCTTCGCCGTCCCCACCTTCTTCGCCGCGCTTCTGCTCATGGACCTGTTCTCGGTGCAGCTCGGCTGGTTCCCCGTCTTCGGGTCCGGCGAGGGCCTTGCGGACCGGCTCTGGCACCTCACCCTGCCCGCGATCGCGCTCGCCATCCCCTCGGGCGCGGTGGTCGCCCGGATCACCCGTACCTCGATCATGGAGGAGAAGGAGTCCGAGCATGTCGCCATCGCGACCGGGCGCGGACTCCCCCGCTCCCTGGTGGTCCGGCGGCATGTGCTGCGCAACGCCCTGCTGCCGGTGACCACGATCGTGGGCGTCAACATCGCGGCCCTGATCGCCGGCGCGACCGTGGTCGAGAAGGCGTTCTCGCTGGACGGCCTCGGCTCCGCGCTGGTCGATGCGGTCAACCAGAAGGACTTCGCCGTCGTCCAGGCCATCGCGCTGGCCCTCGTGGTCTCGTTCGGCCTGGTCAACCTGGCCGTCGACGTGCTCTACGCATGGCTGGACCCCCGGTTCCAGCTGGGAGGGAAGCGCTGATGAGCGACACCGCCACCGTCCCGGAGAGAGCCACCCCGGGCTCCACCGCAAAGGCCGACCGCAACGGCGGTCCCACCGGCCGCCGGAACCCCGTCCGCCGCTTCGTCCGCCATGTCGGCGTCGCCGGTACGGTCTCCGCCGCCGTCATCGCCCTGCTGGCCGTCGTCGCGCTCCTCGCCCCCTGGATCGCTCCCCACGACCCGCTCCAGCTCGACCTCGCCGGTACCTACCAGCCGTCCAGCGCCGAGCATCTGCTCGGCACGGACAACTCGGGTCGCGATCTGCTCTCCCGGCTGATCTGGGGCGCCCGTACCAGCCTGCTGGGCCCGCTGATCGTGGTCACGGTCACCGCCGTGCTGGGAACCGCGCTCGCGCTGGCCGCAGCCTGGTTCGGCGGCCGGGTCGACAATCTGATCTCCCGCCTGCTGGACGTGCTGTTCGCCTTCCCGAGCCTGCTGCTGGCCGTCATCGTGATCGCGATGTACGACCGGGGGCTGCTCCAGGCGTCCCTCGCCCTCGCGGTGGGCTTCACCCCGTACACCGCACGGGTGCTGCGCAGCGTCTCGCTGCGCGAACGCATGCTGCCCTACGTCGCGTCCGGCGAGATCCAGGGCTTCTCCGGATTCGTCATCTGCATCCGGCAGATCCTGCCCAACATCACCCCCCAGATCCTCACCGGTGCCACCATCAACTTCGGGACCGCCATGATCGAACTCGCTGCGATCTCCTTCCTCGGCCTCGGTGTCCAGCCGCCCACGGCCGACTGGGGCCTGATGGTCTCCAGCGGCCAGGCGTCCCTGGTGAAGGGGTTCCCCCAGCAGTCCCTGTACGCGGGTCTGCTGATCGTCCTCACGGTCGCGGCCTTCAGCGTGCTGGGCGAACGCCTCGGTGGCCGCAAGGCGGGGGGACGCGCATGAGCCCGCTGCTGCGTCTGGACGCTCTCCATGTGACGTTGAACGTCGAGGGCGAGCGACGTCCCGTACTGCATGACGTCTCACTCGACGTCGCGGCGGGCGAGGCGGTCGGCCTGGTCGGCGAGTCCGGCTCCGGCAAGTCGATGACGGTGCGCTCCATCCTGCGGGTGCTGCCGCGCGGGGCCGAGGCGTCCGGGCGGATCGACTTCGACGGCGCCGACGTCCTGGCCATGCCGGGCAAGGAGCTGCGGCGCTTCCGCTCCCATGACGTCGCGGTGATCCATCAGGACCCGCGTGCCGCGATCAACCCCGTCTCGACGGTCGGGGACTTCCTGGTGGAGGCGCTGATCGCCAACCACCGGGAGGATGCGCGGGAGGCGCGCGCCCGCGTCCAGCGCATCCTGTCCGACGTCGGCATCCCCGACGCCGCGCGCCGGATGCGCCAGTACCCGCATGAACTCTCCGGCGGGCTGCTCCAGCGCGTGGTGATCGCGGCGGCGCTCGCCGTCCGCCCCCGGTTGATCCTCGCGGACGAGCCCACCACGGCGCTGGATGTCACCACCCAGTCCGAGGTGATGGGCATCCTGGACGAGATGCGCCGGGAACACGGCCTGGCCATGCTCTTCATCACCCACGACCTGGAGCTGGCCGGTGCGGTGTGCGACCGGATCGCGGTCATGTACGCGGGTTCCATCGTCGAGGAGGCCAGGCCGCAGGCGCTTGAGGACCGGCCGAGGCACCCGTACAGCCGGCTGCTGCTGGACTCCCGGCCCCGGATCGACCAGGTCGCGGACCGCCTGGAGGTGATCCCGGGACGGCCGATCTCGGCGTTCGAGGCCGGTTCCGGCTGCGCCCTGGCGCCTCGGTGCCCGTACGCCGAGCCGGAGTGCACGGCCACCGCGCCCGTCCTGCGGCCGGTCGGTGAGGGGCGGGTCAGGTGCCACCGCACCGAGGAGTTGGAGTCCGCTCTGCGGCGTTCGGACAAGGAGGCGAGCGATGCCGTCTGACGACAACCCCGTGGTGGAGGTGAGCGGGCTCGGCAAGGTGTTCCGCGTCCGCCGCCCCGACGGCCGGGGCTCGGCCGACTTCACCGCCGTGGACGGTGTCGGCTTCAGCGTCCGGGCCGGGGGCGCGCTCGCGATCGTGGGCGAGTCCGGTTCCGGCAAGTCCACGGTCGCCCGGATGCTGGTCGGCCTGGAGACGCCCACCTCCGGCGAGATCACCGTCCTCGGCCGCCCCCGCCGGGCGGAACGCGTCGGGGCGGCCGAACGGCGCCGGCGCGGACGCGAGATCCAGATGGTGTTCCAGGATCCCTATGGCTCCCTCAACCGGCGCAGATCGGTCCGCGACGCCCTGGGCGAGGTGGTCGATCTGCACTTCAAGCCCTCCCGGACGGAGCGCGAGGACCGGATCGCCCGGCTGCTGGCCGATGTCGGCCTCGACGAACGGCAGTCCCGCGCGCTTCCCTCCGCGCTCTCCGGCGGTCAGCGGCAGCGGGTCGCCATCGCGCGTGCCCTCGCCGCCGAACCCAAGGTGCTGGTGCTGGACGAAGCGGTGGCCGCCCTGGACGTCTCCATCCAGGCGCAGATCCTCAACCTGCTGGCCGACATCCGGGAGCGCACCGGTCTCACCTACCTCTTCATCAGCCACGACCTGTCCGTCGTACGGCAGATCAGCGAGGAGGCGATCGTCATGCGCAAGGGCCGGATCGTGGAGTCCGGCCCCACGGCCCGCATCCTCGACGACCCGCACCACCCCTACACCCGGATGCTGCGCCGGTCCGTACCCGGACCCGGCTGGAAGCCGCGCCGCATCAGCGAGGACGAGCGCAGGGCGCTCGCCATGGAGGAGACATCGTGACCACCCCTACGGTTTTCCGGTCGGCCAAGGCAGCCCCCGGTGATCGCGGGCAGCAGCTGGGCAGGGCCTTCCCGGAGCCCATCCGGCACGCCGCCACCTTCTACGACCAGCTGTTCGCCGCAACGGGCGCGGCCCCGCAGGAGGTCACCGACTGGGGTCTGCGGGCCTTCGAGCACATCGCCGCCTGGGCCCCGGAGCTGGCCGAGGAGATGGACGGCATCGCCCGGGGTGCGGGCCTGCCGCTGTGGCGGATCGCCGCGCTCAACGCCCGCACGGAGATTCTGGGCCGCTTCGGCCGGATCCAGCAGCCGGAGTGCTCAACGGCCGTGTACACCCCCGCCGATGGGCGTCCGCCGGTCACCGCGCAGACCTGGGACTGGCATGACGGCATGCGGGACGGCTGGTTCGTCTGGACCATCGAGCACCCTGACGGCCGGGTGGTGCACACGGTGACGGAGTACGGCATCGTCGGCAAGATCGGCGTCAACACGGCCGGTCTGGGCCTGCACTTCAACATCCTCGGCCACACCTCGGACAAGTCGGCCGAGCCGGCGGAGTCATGGATACCGGTGCATGTGCTGGCCCGGCGGATGCTCGACACCTGCGCCGACGTCCCCCAGGCCGCCGCACTGGCCACCCGTACACCCGTTGCGGCCTCCAGCTCGCTGACGCTGGCCGACCACGCGGCGGGGCGGGCCGGCGCGGTGGCGGTCGAGCTGAGCCCGGCCGGATCGGTGCTGCTGCGCCCGCGTGACGACGGCTATCTGCTGCGGACCAACCACTTCGTCGACCCGGCACTGGCCACCGGCGAGGTCATCGGAGCCGAGGACAAGGGCACCTACGACCGGATGGACGTCCTCCAGGAGCGTACGGCGGCCCTCGGCGAGCCGGACCGGGCGGCGCTGATCAAGGCGCTCACCTGCCATCTGGACGAGGGTGCGGAGATCTGCAGCCACCCGCAGCCGGACGCGGCGCTCGGCACGCGCTGGGAGACGCTGGCCACGGTCTCCCTGGACATCGTGCGGGGAGGGCTCGCCGTGCATCGGGGCGGGCCGTGCACGGCCGATCGGGAGTCCTGGGTCGACGTCGCCTGATGAGGGGACGCCGTGGGGGCGGCCCGGTCCGGGCCCGCTTCGGGACGCGTCGAGGTGGGTGTCCAAGGCGACCACCGGGTCGGGCCGGAGCGCCAGGGCGGTGAGGCGGTGGCCCGCTCCTGCGGGAGCGGGCCACCGACCGTACCGGAGGGATCAGTTGAAGGGGTCGAGCGTGATGGACGCCTGCTGCGGGCTGCCGTCGTGCACCAGCGACTCGTAGTTGCCGACGTCGTCGAAGGCGAAGGCATAGGCCTTGCCGTCAGCCATCTGCGCATGGATGAGACGCGCGTAGTGGTTGGTCACCGCGTCCTGGTAGAAGTTGGCGGAACTCGCGTCGGGCTGGTTGCTGTTGGTCAGCAGCGTGCTGCGGTTGAAGCCCGCGCAGAGGGTGCGGGAGATCGGGCCGCGCACCAGGTCGTTGGGCGCGTCCAGCAGTTTGTAGCAGCCGAAGACGCTGTCGGCGTCGGGCTTCTGGAAGCTGGTGACGACGGCGCCCGCAGAGTTGGTGAAGTTCATGACGTTGCCGGAGACCCGGCCGTAGTACTTGAGCGCCGGCTGGTCGCCGAACGGCGTCACGGTCAGCGTCGAGGAGGCGTACTTCGCCCACACGCGGTTGATGTAGTCGGCCAGGACGGTGCTCGGCAGCGCGCCGGACTCGATGCCGTGGCCCGGCGCCAGAGCGCGCAGCACGGTGCCGTCCGAACGCGTCTGGATCAGGCCGCCCCAGCCGCCGGACTGGCTCCTGAGCGCGCTGAGGAACCCGGTGTAGCCGCCGGTCTTGAGATGGCCGGTGGTCTGACCGGCGCCGGTGGTGGACACCACGCCCACGGCGTACGGAGCCGAGAACATGTCCACCTGGGTGCTGTTGATCCAGAGGCCGCTGTCATTGAGCGTGTACTCGGTCCAGTTGAAGAGGATGTCGTGGTTGGGGTCGCTCGGGTTCTGCACCGCAGGCTGCACCAGGCCGCCGGTGGTCAGCTTGAAGACGAGCTTCTGGCCGTAGGAGAAGTAGACCCGGCCGGAGAACTTGGGCAGCTGGATCGTGATCGACTTGCCGTTGGCGGGACCGGCTATCGACGCGTCGGGGGCGGCGGTCGGCGGGTTCCCCCCGGCCGGCCAGGCGTGGAAGGTGCCATTGGCATCGGCCCAGCCCTGGAGACCGCTGGAGAGCTGGGTCCCGAGGTTGTAGATGTAGACGGCGTCGCCGCGGCCGGAGTTGTTGGTGATCTTGATCGGGATGGTCCCCGGCACGGGGCCGGTACCGCCTCCGTTGGTGCCGCCGGTGGTGGTGCCTCCGGTGGTGCCGGTTGAGCCGTGGGTGTAGGTGAAGTGGGGGGTGTCGTACTGGGGGCCGCTCTTCTCGTAGGTGAACCAGTACTCGACGGCGGTGCCGGTGGTGAGGGAGCCGATGGTCTGGGTCCAGGTGCCGCCGTTGTTGGCCATCCGGAAGTTCTGCTGGTTGGCGCCGTTGACCAGGTAGTGGATGTCCACGTACGCGGCCGGGGTGGTCGGCTTGAAGGTGATCTGCGCCTGGGTGCTGCTGAGCTGGGTGGCGCTCTGGGTGTAGTCGGAGGCGTCGGCGGCCGCGACCCCGGCTGCTGAGGTGAGGCCCAGCAGCCCGGCCAGCGCCAGCACAAGGGCCGCGAACAGGGCGACGGTGCGCCGGCCCGGCCGTGGCGGCGCGGAGCGCGGAAGAGTGGTTCTGCGCATAGGAGAGAGGATCCTTTCGCCTGCGTTCAGAGGTGGAGGGCAGGTCGGCGGCGGGAAGTCGCGGCCATCCTCTGGCGCGGAGGCTTCGAGACAGCGCCAATGAAAGCGCTCTCAGACGATCCGCGGAGGGAACCCGCGTCGAGAAGGAGTGTCATCAGGCGACGGGTACACGTCAAGCCCAGAGGCGACATTCACCTCTTGGACGGTCGCGGGACAAGAGCCCCACCCGCGCGAGCACTTGACGCTTATGGAGGTGACCATGACACTTCGTTGAGAGCGCTCTCATCGCATGCCGAAGATCGCGCGGTCACCGAGGTACGGACTTCACCCCCCCTGGGCGCCTGAGCCCTCCCCCAGCCGATCGGCGTTCACTTCCCGAAGTCAGGCGAAAGGATCCTCTCTCCTATGCGCAGAACCACTCTTCCGCGCTCCGCGCCGCCACGGCCGGGCCGGCGCACCGTCGCCCTGTTCGCGGCCCTTGTGCTGGCGCTGGCCGGGCTGCTGGGCCTCACCTCAGCAGCCGGGGTCGCGGCCGCCGACGCCTCCGACTACACCCAGAGCGCCACCCAGCTCAGCAGCACCCAGGCGCAGATCACCTTCAAGCCGACCACCCCGGCCGCGTACGTGGACATCCACTACCTGGTCAACGGCGCCAACCAGCAGAACTTCCGGATGGCCAACAACGGCGGCACCTGGACCCAGACCATCGGCTCCCTCACCACCGGCACCGCCGTCGAGTACTGGTTCACCTACGAGAAGAGCGGCCCCCAGTACGACACCCCCCACTTCACCTACACCCACGGCTCAACCGGCACCACCGGAGGCACCACCACCGGCGGCACCAACGGAGGCACCACCACCGGGGGCACCACCACCGGGGGCAACGGTGGCGGCACCACCGGCTGCCCGACCCAGTCGGACACCCCGAACTTCGGGCCGAACGTCCACATCTACGACCCGAGCATGTCCGCCGCCACCATCCAGGCGGAGCTCGACGCCCAGTTCGCCGCGATGAAGAGCACCGCCACCGCGCAGTTCTCCAACAACCGCGTGGCGGACCTGTTCAAGCCCGGCACCTACAACATCGAGTCGAACGTCGGCTTCTACACCTCGGTGGCCGGCCTCGGCCAGAACCCGGACGACGTCACCATCAACGGCCATGTCACCGTCGACGCGTTCAACGCCGATGACGCGGGCAACGCGACGCAGAACTTCTGGCGCTCGGCGGAGAACCTGGCGATCAACCCGGGCGGCGGCTCCAACCGCTGGGCGGTCGCGCAGGCCGCTCCGTTCCGCCGGATCGACGTGCGCGGCAACCTCCAGCTCTACCCCGCCAGCTACGGCTGGGCGAGCGGTGGCTACATCGCGGACAGCAAGGTGACCGGCCAGACCGCGTCCATCTCGCAGCAGCAGTGGTACACCCGCGACAGCAGCCTGGGCAGTTGGGACGGCGGCGTGTGGAACATGGTCTTCTCCGGCACCACCGGTGCTCCGGCGACCACCTTCCCCAACCCCCCGGAGACCACGCTGGCCACCACCCCGGTCTCGCGTGACGTGCCGTATCTGTACGTGGACGGCTCCGGCAAGTACCGGGTGTTCCTGCCCTCGCTCCGTACCAACGCCTCCGGTCCCAGCTGGGCCGGTGGCAGCACCCCGGGCAGCTCGCTGCCGATGAGCCAGTTCTACGTGGTGAAGGCCGGCGACACCGCCGCGACCATCAATGCCGCGCTGAACGCCGGTTGCAACCTCTTCGTCACCCCCGGCGTCTACCACCTGAACCAGACGCTGAATGTCACCAAGGCCAACACGGTGGTGCTCGGCATCGGCTACCCGACGTTCGTCCCGGACAACGGGGTCAATGCGCTCCAGGTCGCCGACGTGGACGGGGTCCGGCTCAAGGGCCTGCTGTTCGACGCCGGCACGACCAACTCGGCGGCCCTGCTGACCGTCGGCCCGACCGGGTCGGCGGGCACCAGCCACGCCTCCAACCCGACCACCGTCCAGGACGTCTTCTTCCGGATCGGCGGCCAGATCGCCGGGAAGGCGACGACCAGCCTGATCGTCAACAGCAGCAACACGATCATCGACCACATCTGGGCCTGGCGTGCCGACCACGGCAACGCGGGCACGGTCGGCTGGACGATCAACACGGCGGACAACGGCGTCATCGTCAACGGCAACAACGTCCTGGCGACCGGTCTCTTCGTCGAGCACTACCAGAAGTACGAGGTCACCTGGAACGGCCAGGGCGGCAGGACCATCTTCTTCCAGAACGAGATGCCCTACGACGTGCCGAACCAGGCCGCCTGGAAGAGCCCGAGCGGGATCAACGGCTACGCCGCCTACAAGGTCGCGCCCGGTGTCACCACCCACGAGGCGTGGGGGCTGGGCAGCTACTGCTACTTCAACGTCAACCCGGCGGTCAACGCCTACCACGCCTTCGAGGTGCCCACCGCCTCGGGTGTGAAGTTCCACAGCGTGCTCACCGTCTCGCTGGGCTACATGGGCACCATCTCCCATGTGATCAATGACACGGGCGGAGTCACGGTGACCGGCACGGTGCCCACCAACGTGGTCTCCTACCCGTGATCCGACGCCGCTTCTGACGCCGCTTCTGACGCCGCTGCGCATGCGCGAGGGCCGGTCCGGGAGTCCCGGACCGGCCCTCGTGCGTGTCGATCCCTCAGGCCGCGTGCAGTTCGGCGGCGCGCTGCGGCCGGGCCACCGTCCCGGCCACGCCGAGGCTCGGGCGGACCGCGCCGGGTGCGTTGTCCTGGAGCGGGGTGAGCGCCGGGCGCAGCCGCAGTGCCAGCACCACGAGCAGGATGGTGGTCGCGCCCATCGCCAGCAGATAGAGCGGGGAGAGGCCGGCGCCCACCAGCAGGACGCCCGCGGCGGGGCCGAGCGCGATGGCGATCTGCTTCACCAGGGCGAACGCGGCGTTGTAGCTGCCGAGCAGGTGGGCCGGGGCGAGGTCGGCGACCATGGGGCCGAGCGTGGGGGCGAGCAGTGCCTCGCCGACGCCGAAGAGCACATAGGTCGTCATCATCCCGCCCACGGCGACCGCCGTGGTGCCGTGCAGCAGTCCGGCCAGCGCGGCGGCGGCCCAGGCGGCCAGCCAGACCGCGCCGGTGGCCACGATGGCGGTGGTCCGGCGGCGGCGCGCGGTGAAGCGGACGACGACCATCTGCAGCAGCACGATGGCGAGCGTGTTGGCGCCGAGGCCGAGGCCGAGCGTGGACGGCGAGATGCCGACGGTGCCGGTGGCGTAGGCGGAGACGCCGGACTCGAACTGCCCGTAGCAGGCGAAGAAGATCAGCGCGGCGAGCGCGCAGAGCCGGACCATGGCCCGGTCCCGCAGCAGGGTCCGCAGGTCGGACCGGCCGCGCTCGGCCGGTGCGGCTCCGGACACAGCGGCCCCGGACACAGCGGCCCCGGCCGACACGGCCGGCCCCCGGACGGTCCCGGTGACGGCGGCGAGCGCGAGGAACATCAGCGCCTCGATGGTGAACAGCAGGGTCAGGCTGCTCGGCCGGGAGACATCGACGATCTGACCGCCGATCAGCGCGCCCACGCCCAGACCGAGGTTGGCCACGGTGAACTGCACGGCGAAGGCGTGCGCCCGCCGGGCGGGTCCGGTGCAGCGCACGACCATGGTGGCCAGGGCCGGCTGGACGATGGTCGCGCCGGCCCCGAAGAGGAAGGCGGCGGCCACGACCGTCCCGCTCGTGGCGGCATGGCCGAAGACCAGTGCGCCGACGGCGGCCAGCAGCGCGCCGACCGTCAGCACCGGGCGCGGTCCGTACCGGTCCAGGCCGGGGCCGGTGAACGGCAGGACGACCAGGGCGGCCAGGGCGTACACCGTGAAGACCAGCCAGGCGGTCATCGAGCCCAGCCCCCGCACCTGGGCCACGTACACGAACATGTAGGGGATCGTGAACCCCGCGCCGAACGAGCTCAGCGCGTTTCCGATCTGCACCCGGCGCAGCGCGCCTGCCGACGCCCCGCCCCTCATCCCCCGGGCCACCCCGGTACCACCTTTCCCACAGCCACCAACTTCAACGGGAAAGATTTAACATCTAAAGTCTTCTCAGTGCAACTCTTCGGGCTCGAAGACTTCAGCATGAGAGACTGTCCGGCATGAGAGATCCCCAGGAACCGCCGCAAGAGCTCGCCATCAGCGAGCAAGTGGCTGTGTACCAACGCGAGTTCCCGAATGTGGACCCGCAGGTGGAGACGATCGTCTCGACGCTGTCCCGGCTGGCCCGGCGGATGTCCGTGGCGTACTCCCGGCACCTCACCGACCTCGGCATCAGCCAGGCCGACTGGGAGGTCATGAAGGCGCTGATCGTGGCCGGCAGCCCCTACCGGCTGGGGCCGGGCGAGCTGGCCAGGCGGATCGGGCTGACCCCGGCGGCGATGACCCACCGGGTGGACCGTATGACGACGGCGGGGCTGGTCACCCGCAGCCGGGACGAGAGCAACCGGGTCCGGGTGAACATCGAGCTGACCGAGCTCGGCCGGGAGAAGTGGCTGGAGTCGATGCGGATGGCGGCCGTCTTCGAGGAGGCGCTGCTCCAGGACGCCGACCCGGGCGCCCGGGCCGACCTGGCCGGGGCGCTCGGGCGGATGCTGCGGCGGGTGGAGGAGCACCAGCCGGATGCGCTGGGCCGCTGCGACGACCTGGCCTGACGGCGGGCGCGGCAGGCCCGGCATGCGCGACGCCCGCCGAGCGCTTGTGCTCGGCGGGCGGCTCGGCGGCGGTCGGCTCGGGGTCGCTCGCGGGGGCGGTCGCGGGGGTGCCGGGGCCCGGCGCGGCTACCAGCTGACGGGCAGCTCGTTGACGCCGTAGACGGCCATGTCCGTCCGGTAGGTGATCTCCTCGAACGGGACCGCGAGGCGCAGGCCGGGCAGCCGGCCGAAGAGGGTCCGGAGGGCGACCTCGAGCTCGACCCGGGCCAGCGGCTGCCCCAGGCACTGGTGGACCCCGAAGCCGAAGGCCAGGTGGCGGCGGGCCTCGCGGGTGATGTCGAGCCGGTCACCGTCCTCGAAGAGTCCGGCATCCCGGTTGGCGGTGGAGAGCATCAGCATCACGCCCTCACCGGCCCGGATCAGGGTGCCGTCGAGTTCGACGTCCTCCAGGGCCACCCGCGGCAGGCCCGAGTGGACGATGCTCAGATAGCGCAGCAGTTCCTCGACCGCGCCCTTGGCCAGGTCGGGCTCGCCGCGCAGCAGGGCGGCCTGGTCGGGGTTGCGCAGCAGGGCGAGGGTGCCGAGCGCGGTCATGTTGGCGGTGGTCTCATGGCCGGCGACGAGCAGCAGGAGGCCCATGGAGGCGGCCTCCCCCAGGCTGATGTCCTCGCGCTGGGCCAGTCGGCCGAGGACGCTGTCGTCCGGGTCCCGACGCCTGCGTGCGGTGAGGTCGGAGAGGTAGTCGGTGAGGGACTGGATGGACGCCCGCACCGGTTCGGGGCCCGAGGCCAGGTCGAGCAGGGTGCGGCTGTGCCGCTGGAAGAACTCGTGGTCCTCGTAGGGCACACCGAGCAGCAGGCAGATGACCAGTGAGGGCACCGGCAGGGCGAAGTCGGTGACCAGGTCGGCCGGCGCTCCCTTGGCGACCATCCGGTCGAGCGTGTCGTCCACCACCTGCTGGATCTGCGGGCGCATCGCATCGACCCGCTTGATGATGAAGTCACCGGTGAGCATGCGGCGCTGCCGGGCGTGCTCGGGGTCGTCCATCCGGATGAAGGACGGGGTGGTCCGGTTGACGAGTTCGCGTCGGCCCGGGGAGAGGAACGGGAAGCCGGGCACCCGGGCGTCGGCGCTGAAGCGGCGGTCCCCGAGTACGGAGCGGACCTGGTGGTAGCCGGTCAGCAGCCAGCAGGAGGTGCCGTCCCAGAGGTTCGCCCGGCGCACCGGCTCATGCCGGAGGGCCTGGTCGTACGCGGGCGGGGGGTCGAAGGGACAGCCGGTGGCCCGGGAGGCGGGCAGGACGAGGGACTGGCTGGTGCCGTCGGCGGCGGTGGCGGGAGTCATGGGTGCGGTACTCCTTCGCATGCGGGTAGCGCGAGAGGCGATACGCGGTACGGGTGGTACGCGGCACGGGTCCACGCGCGGGCCGGGCTCGGCGATCCGGGCCTGGACCAAGGGCGGGAGCCGGTCAGGCGGGCTCGTCGTGCACGGCGATCACACCTGCCGGGCACAGGGCGGCGGCCAACCGGACATCGGGGTGGAGCGCGGGCTCCGGCTGGTCCCGGCGGAGCAGGACCAGCCCGTCGTCCTCGCTCTGGTCGAAGACCGCGGGGACGGTCAGTACGCACTGGCCGGAGCCGCAGCAGCGGTCTCGGTCGATGGTCACCTTCAGGTTCATCTCGGAACGCCTTCGGTGAGTGAGAGGGGGAGCGGTTGGTTTTCCCAGGCAACTAGTCTCCACACTAACTCTCGACTGCTCGTGTACGAAGAGCCTCGGGGCGGCATGGACGACATTGGCCGGTTCGGCCCACTCCGGTCCCCGGCGCGTCACTCGAATGCCTCGCGCCGTTTCGGCGCGCGGGCGGGCCGGGCGGGCCGGGCGGCCCCGGCGGCCCCGGCGGCGTCGGGGGCCTCAGTGGCCGAGAGCGCCCTGCACGGCCTGGGTGAGCTGGGCGACCGCCGTCACCAGAGGGGTGACGGGCTGGACGAACGCGGTCAGGCGCTCCAGGGCCCGGCTGAGCACACGCGGCTCCGGCTGCTCCTCGTCCAGTTCCTCGCGCAGTCGGCGGATCTGCGCCACTGCGGCGGCTGCGTCGGGGAGCGCCGTGCGGTGCTCCTCCAGCAGCCCGGCGACGATGTCAAGCGCCTCGGCAGCCCGCATGCGCGGCGCGGCGTCGGGCGTCTGGAAGCCGACGCTGCCGGTGACCGCCTGGGCCTGGAAGCCGACGGCCTGGTTGCCGGTGTAGCTGGTGCCGCCGGACTGCTGCACGCCCTGGTTGACGGCGGGGGGACGGGGGGTGCCTTCGGACATCGGACGCCGCCTATCGGGTGGGGGAAGCCTATCGGGTGGGGGAAGGGGAGTCGGCGGGCGCCTGGTTCCGGATGGCGCTGGCGCCCTGGCCGACGGCCTGGTTGCCGACCACGCTCACCCCGCCCTGCTGGATGACGCCCTGGTTGAGGATGGTCTGCTGCTGGGCCCGGAAGTCGGCGGTGTCCACGCCGTGCTCCTCCAGGAAGTCGCGGACCCCCGCGAGGACATGGCGCTCGACCGCCGCGATGACCCGGGCGCCGTCCACCACCTGGAAGTAGTTGTGGTACTCGGTGCTGAGCGCCAGCTCCCTGATGCTGTACCGCGCGCCGTAGTCGAAGGCCGGGTCCTGCTGGAGGGCACGCAGGTCGCGCAGCGCCCGCCGGGCCTGCCGGGCCTCGAACCTGGCGTGGCGCCAGGCGGCCGGCAGTGCGGCGAGCAGCGCGCCGCCCGCCTGGCCGAGGGCCTGGACGAGCAGCCGGCGGCGCCACTGCGGCGTGGACCGGGCGGGCAGGCGGTCGACGGTGCGGTAGGCGGCGGGCACCGGCCCGACCACATGGGTCCCGCACCGCAGGTGCAGGGTCTGCTCCGTCGCGGACAGGTGCAGCAAGACGCTCGGCACGACCTCCCCGCCCCACAGCGGGACGTGCACGCCCAAGTGGTGCCGGGCGGTGCCGTCGGGGTGGAGCGCGATGTCGGACACCATCTCGGGTGCGATCCGGGCGCAGGGGATGACCTGGTCCTCCTCGAAGAACCGGTCGTCGTCGGCGAGCGTCGCGCCATTGACGAACACCCGGTCCTCCACCAGGAGTTCGGCGGTCCTGGCACCTCCCTCGGGCAGCGGCAGGGCGCCATGCCGGTCGGCGATGTCGCGCAGCCGGGTACGCAGGTGGTCCAGGAGGTCGACAACGGTGAAGTCGGTGACGTCGTCGCGCGGCCCGCCGAGGCCCCCGGGTGCGGCGGGCGGCAGGATCGGGACCGCCAGCGACCAGCTGGACTGGGCCGCCGCGAAGCCGATGTACGGCGTGTATCCGCTGTAGACGGTGACATTGCCGTCCTGCGCCCGCCTGACGGCGGCCAGGCGCTCGGTGACCCAGGTCTTCCGGGCGGCGGGCGCGGGGGCGTCCGCCGCTGAGAACACCTCCCTGCGCAGGGAGGTGCGCAGCAGCCGGTCGATGGTGAAGGTGTGGTCGACCAGGACCCGCAGTGCCGAGGCGGTCGCCGCGCAGAGCACCAGCAGCGCGGGCAGGCCGAGCAGGTAGCTGCCGGTCAGCCAGCGCAGGACGGCGGGCATCGGCACCGAGGACAGCCCGGCACCGGCGAAGGCCCCGAGGAGCAGAAGCAGCGCCAGCAGGACGCCGGCCCGGCCCAGGGCCGCGACGCCGGCCTGCCCGCTGTCCCCCCGGGTGGAGGACCGATCGGACTCCCTGGCCGCCATCCTGGCGGCGGCGTTCACCGCGAGTGCGCCGAGCGGCAGCCACAGCGGACCGAAGAGCAGCACCGCCGCGCTCGCGGCCGCCAGTCTGAGGTCGCGTCGGTTGCGCAGCTCCCGGGCGGCCAGGCAGTGGCGGGCCACCGCCTCAAGGTCGACGCCCACCGACGGGGCGACCGCGCTGAACTCGTCGGCCAGGACCTCCTCCACCACCCGGCGGGCGAAGACCTCGTCGGTGTACGCGGCCGCGCAGAGGTAGCGGGTGACGTCGCCGGGTGCCGTCCCGGTGGTCGCCTGCGCCTCCAGCTGCGGCAGCGGAGTGCCCATGCCGGCCATCCGTCCCCTCCTGCCCATGCCGATGCCCCTGCCCATGCCCCTGCCCTTGGTCGCGGTGGGTCGCCAGGCCGCCGGTGTGTGCGGGCCGCCGCTGTCGGCGAGGAGGACCGCGCCGACGAGGCCGAGCAGCAGACCGAACCAGGCCGCGTGCTCCAGGCGGACGACCAGTGCCTCCCCCATCCCGGGATAGTCCGGCCCGAAGAGCCGCAGCACGGCCCAGCCGAGCGCGCCTGCGGGCACCACGGTGAGCACGCAGGCGCCGACGGTGGCGGCCGTACGGGCACCGCCGCTCACCACGCTGCCCCGCACCCGGGGCAGCAGGACCGCGATCCCCACCAGGATGCCCACCACGACGGCGGCCTGCGCGCCGGTCTCGGCCCAGGTCCGGCCGACCGGACCGGTCGCCGACAGCTGCCAGGCCGGGGTCCACAGAATGCCGTGCGCAAGCCACCGGACGACCCACCCGGGTGCCGACTCCCCCTCCGGATCGAGGTCCGCGAGCCGGCTCTGGCTCCATGGGCTGCCCACCGCGACCACCAGCAGGCAGAGCAGCGCGACCGGGCGCGCCCGGGCACTGCGTACCGCACCCTTCAGCATTCGGGCCCCCCTCGGCCGTCCACCCCGGATACCCACCGTAGAGGCTGAGGGCGGCGGCCCGCCGGTGTATGCGGCACTCCGTCGATGCGGTCCCCGGGAAGCAGCTCGACCCGTGGGCCGCCGGGGGGCGCTGGGGGGCGCCGGTTGCCACGGCCCGGATGCGGCGGGACGGGCTACTCGTTGTGGAGGACCTCGGCGATGGTGAGGCGGGCGGCGGCGCGGGCCGGGAGCAGCGCGCCGAGGACGGCGATCACGACGCCCGCCAGGGCCAGCCCGGCCAGGTGCGGGGCGTGCCAGACGTTCTTCATGGACTCCGCGAACACCAGTACTTCGACGTGGTCGACGATCAGCCGGTGCGCGACGATCCCCAGGGGGATTCCGAGCAGTCCGCTGACCGCGCCCAGCCCGGCGGCGGAGGTGACCGTCATCGCGACGACCTGACGCGGCGTCATTCCGATCGACTTCAGCATGCCCAGGTCCCGGCGCCGCTCCCGGATGTTCAGGAGCACGGTGTTGAAGACGCCGAGCGCCGCGACGACGGTCAGCAGCACGGTGAACACCGTCGAGAAGCCGACGACGGCCACGGTGGGGCCGCCGCCGTCCGGGGCCGGCAGGGACGGATGGAGGCCGGGGTCGGCTGCCTGGACCGCCTCGATGTATGCCTTGGCGTCGGCGCCGGGAGCCAGCCGGACGTGGTACTCGCCGGCGTGCGGGTCCGGGACGAGCCTGGCCAGGGTCTGCCAGTTGGACGTCAGGGCCTGGGCATTGCCCGCAAGGGGCTCGCCGACGATGGTCACGGGCAGCTGCCTGCCGTCGAGGTACAGCGTGAGCCGGTCGCCGAGCCTCAGCCCGTGCTGGTTCAGGAACGCCGGTCCGGCCACGACCTCGTCGGGCCCGGTCGGCGGGCGTCCCCTGACCACCCGGGCCTGGCTCGCCCAGTCGTCCCCGCCGTAGAAGTCGCCGAACACCGGCTGGGTGTAGCCGACCAGGCCCACCCGGACCAGCCCACGGACGGTCACCTGGCGGGCCCCGGGAAGGGACCGCAGCAGGGCCTCGGTCTGGGAGTCGCTGAGCTTGGGCGCGGTCCGCTGCTCGGCGGGTGAGCCCACCGCCACCTGGACCTCGGCGCCCCCGTCGCTCCGACCCGTGCCCGCAGCCGCGAGCATCGTGCTGGTCAGCCCGATTGTCAGCGTCACGGTGGTGACCCCCAGGACGATGGCCGCCATGCTCAGCGCGGTGCGTGCCGGCCGGGCGAACGGCTGTCCCAGGCCGAGGCTGACCGAGCGCGGCAGCCGGGTACCACCGAGCGCGCGCTGGACCCGCAGCCCGCGCCCGGCCCGTGGCGCGCTGCCTGCCGTGATCGCCTGGGCTGCGGAGAGCCGGTGCGCGCGCAGCGCCGGGAGCAGCGCCGCGAGAACCACCAGGGCGGGCATGGCGAGCAGGCAGACGACCGGCACCCAGGCAGGGGTCCCGATGGCAGCGGTGCCGGTTTCGATCCCGGTGAACGCGACCCCGAGGATGGGGCGGGTCAGGCCGGTACCGAGCAGGGCGCCGAGGACGCACCCGGCGACCGCAGGTACCGAGACCATGGCGAGGTAGACGGCGACGACCTGGTTCGGCGTGAAACCGAGGGCCTTGAGGACGCCGATGTGCCGGTATCCGGAGACGACCGCCCCGCTGACGACATTTCCGACGATCAGCACGGAGAGCAGCAGGCCGAGCATGCCGAAGACCGTCATAAACGGCAGGTAGGAGTTGGCCTGTGCGGAGAATGCCTGCTTGAGGGTGAGGTACGACTGCGCGCTGGTCAGCGAATCCGCGGGCAGCCCCGTCGTCACCGTGGCCATGGCCTGGCGGATCTGGCGGTCGTCGGAGGCCGTGGGGAAGCGGTAGAGCATCTGCAGGGCGGTGGGGTGCAGTGCGGTCAGCTGCTCGGGGGTGACCCAGGCGCCGGCGGACTTGCTCATGCTGGTGGCGAAGCCGACGACGGTGAGCGGCGGTGCCCCGGTGGGGGTGAGCTCTGTACCCAGCAGGTTCGCGGAGTCGCCACCGTTCGGCATATTGACGACGATCTCACCGGCGGTGGCGGGCCAGTGGCCTGACCTGAGCTCGACCCGGTCGACCGGGCCCCCCGGATCGGCCCGGCCCACCACGGTCAGCGGACCGGGCGGCCGCCCTAGCCACTCGGTGGGCAGCTCGACGACGGCCTCGCCGTAGGGCCCGGCGGCAGCCTGGACACCCGGCTGCCGGGCGGTGGCGGCAAGCTGCGCGTCCGAGGTCCTGGCCGCGTCGAAGGTCGCCACCACATGGGCACCGCGCTGCCGGGTGAAGGCGCTGTCGAAGGGGGCCGCGACGGCGGCCAGCACGGACAGCGCGAGCAGGACCGTCGTGGTGGAGCAGAGGACGACGAGTCCGATGGCGGTCGTCTGGAGTCTGCGGCGCTTGACGGCGGCGCGCGAGGCTGCCCATACGGCGCTCATGCGGTCGGCTCCAGCGCGCTCTGGCGGGCCACCCTGCCGTCGGCGAACTCGATCAGGCGGCTGGCGCAGCGGGTGGCGAGGTGCGGGTCATGGGTGACGATCAGCAGGGTCTGGCCGATCTGGTTGAGGTCGATCAGCAGGTCCATCACCTGTTCGCCGGAGCGGCTGTCCAGCGCGCCGGTGGGCTCGTCGGCCAGCAGCAGCGCCGGACGGTTCATCAGCGCCCGGGCCACGGCGACCCGCTGGCGCTCGCCGCCGCTGAGGGCGGCCGGGTAGGTGTCCTTGCGGTCGGCGATGCCGAGTTCGTCGAGGAGTTCCAGGGCGCGGCGGCGGGCCTGCCGGGCCGGGGTCCCGGTCAGCTGCGCGGCCAGCGCCACATTGTCCAGCGCGGGCAGGTCGTCGATGAGGTTGAAGAACTGGAAGACCACGCCGATGTGCCGCCGCCGGAAGAGGGCCAACCCGGTCTCGTTCAGCCGTCCCAGATCCTGGCCGTGCACCTGGACGGTGCCCGAGGTCGGGCGGTCGAGACCGGCCACCATATTGAGCAGCGTGGACTTGCCGCAGCCCGAGGGCCCCATCACGGCGACCGCCTCGCCCGCCTGGATCTCCAGGGAGACGCCGTCCAGGGCCGTGGCGTCGCCGTACTCCTTGTGCACACCGTCGAGCCGCACGATCGTCTGCCGTGCGCTGTCGTGATCACTGGTCATGCCATGAACGTAGGAGGGAGGCGGCGGGTGCCGCGTCCCTCCCCGGGTGTAACCGTCCGTGCCCGTCATCCCGGGGATGTACGCGGCTGGACCTCCGGCATGATGTGGATCACGGCGTCGGTTGCGAGACTGACCGCGTGGGAAGTTCATCGGAAGTGGTCTGGCTGGCCATCGGCTCGGCCGCGCTGGCATGCGCGGCCGTCGGCTGGCTGGGCGTGGCGCTGGTGCGGACCCGGCAGCGGTACCGGAAGGCCATCGAGGAGCGCGGCTGGCTGCTGGAACGCGAGCGCGAGACCGCGGCGCGGACCGCCGTCGACGCCGAGCGGGCCAGGATCGCCGCCGAGCTCCATGACATCGTCAGCCACAATGTGAGCCTGATGGTGGTCCAGGCCGGGGCCGCCCGCGAGGTGCTGGTCGCCATGCCGGACGAGGCCGCCGCCGCGATGAGCGCCGTCGAGACCGCCGGGCGCAATGCGATGACCGAGCTGCGCCACCTGCTCGGCCTGCTCGCACCCGCGCAGAACGGCGAGGACGAGCCCTGCGGCCTGGACCTGTCCCCGCAACCGAGCCTCAGCCGGCTCAGCCCGCTGATCGACCGGATCGCCTTCGCCGGTCTGCCCGTCGAGGTCCGGATCTCCGGCACGCCCCGCCCGCTGCCGACCGGGATCGACGTCACCGCCTACCGGATCATCCAGGAGGCGCTGACCAACGCCCTCAGGCACGGCGACGGTGCGAAGGCCGAGGTGACCGTCCGCTACTCGGGCCACTATCTGCGAGTCGAGGTGCTGAACAGCGGGCCGAGCGTCCTGCACGGCCAGGGCCAGGGCAGTCGCGCCGAGGCCCCGGACCGCCGCCCGGGTACGGTCCGGGCCGGGGGTGCGGGGCACGGTCTGCTCGGTCTGCGCGAGCGGGTGGCCGTCTACGGCGGCGACCTCGACGCCCGCCGCCGACTCGGCGGCGGCTACCGGGTCCGCGCCCGGATCCCGCTGGACCGGCCATGACGACGCCCGCCGAGCCCACGCCCCGGGTGGTGATCGCCGACGACCAGGAACTCGTCCGCACCGGCTTCCGCCTGATCCTCACCGCCCGTGGCATCCATGTGGTCGGCGAGGCCGCCGACGGAACCGAGGCCGTCGCAGCGGTGCGCCGACTGCGCCCCGATGTCGTCCTGCTGGACATCCGGATGCCCGTCATGGACGGCCTGGAGGCCGCCCGCCGTATCCTCGGCCATGTCCCGGACTGCCGGGTGATCATGCTGACCACCTTCGACCTCGACCAGTACGTCTACGCCGCACTCGCCCTCGGGGCCAGCGGCTTCCTGCTCAAGGACGTCACCCCCGCGCATCTGGCCGCCGCCGTGCGCCTGGTCGACACCGGGGACGCCCTGCTCGCCCCCTCGATCACCCGCCGCCTGGTCGAACGCTTCGCGTCCGGCGCCTCCATGCCCGCCCGGAGTCCTGTGGCCCCGGCGGTCCATCGCGATCTCGCCGCGCTGACGCCGCGCGAGCGGGAGGTGCTGACGCTGATGGGCCGGGGCCTGTCCAACAGCGAACTGGCCCACGAGCTGACGCTCAGCGAGGCGACGGTGAAGACCCATGTGGCCCGCATCTTCGCCAAGCTGACCCTGCGTGACCGGGCCCAGGCCGTCGTCCTCGCCTATGAGACGGGCCTGGTCTCACCCGGCGCACCCGGTCGGTAGCCCGGCCGTCGCACGGCCGTCGCACGGCCTCGGCTGCCGCCGCCTGCCCGGCAACCCCGCACATACGCGGGCCGCCGGGCGGACGATGCGGCTCGGAGGCAGCGCGGATCAGCACTGTGCTGCGCACCCGCGACCTGTACCGGTGGATGCGGGAGGCCGGCATCAACGCCGTCCGTCAGCGGACGGTGCTCATCGAGCACTTCGCCCCCTTCACCGCCGACGTGCGGGCCTACTACGCACCGGCCTTCGCCGAGCTGGCCGCACAGGCCAAGAAGCTCGGCCTCACCTCGGCCGGCGGGGACGCGCTGCTCGACCCCGCCCGTCCCGAGAGCCCGTTCACCCTCCCGGACGGATATGTGAGCGAGGGCAACGTCCTGGCGGTGGGGACCGCCTGACCGCTGGTCTTCGATTCCGGCGTCGCCTGCGCGCACCGTTGTCGTTGCCGGCGGCGGCTCCCGGCCGTCTTCGCCGATGGCCTACCACCAGCCGGGCGGGCCGGGTGGGGGCGCCGCGTCAGCGCCAACCCAGGCGCAGCGCCGGGGCCGGGGGTGTGGCCGGCCGGTCGTCGGCCCGGAGGGAGCGCGCCAGGGAGAGGTGGCGGAGCATGCACCGCTCCGCGCCCTCGCGGTCGCCGGCCAGCAGCAGGTCGAGCAGTTCGAGGTGCTCCTCCGCCGACGCGACCAGTCGCCCGGTCCGCCCGGTCCGCCCGGTCCGGTCGGGATGGTCGGGGTGGTCGGGATGGTCGAGGCCGTACAGGCGGGACCGCCGGCGCAGGTCCCCGACCACCTCGACCAGGTGGGTGTTGCCGGCCAGCGAGAGCAGGTCGAGGTGGAAGCGGCGGTCGGCCTCCAGATAGCGCAGCACATCGTGGGCGTGGGCCGCCGCCACGGTCTCCAGCGCGGCCGGCCGCAGCGCTTCCAGCTGCTTCGCGGTGGCGGCGGTGGCGACCCGGCCGACGGTGGGCACCTCGATGAGGGTGCGGACCTCGGTGAACTCGTCGAGGTCGCGGGCGGTCATCTCGGTGACCCGGAAGCCCTTGTTGCGGACGGCTTCGACCAGCCCCTCCCGGGTCAGGTCGAGCATCGCCTCCCGGACCGGGGTGGCGGAGACTCCGTACTGGGAGGCGAGCCCCGGGGCGGAGTAGACGACTCCGGGGCGCAGCTCACCGGCGATCAGCGCGGCCCGCAGCGCCTGCGCCACCTGGTCGCGCAGGCGCTGGTGGACCAGGACCGCGTCGCGCTGGAGCTGCTCTGCCATGCCCGCTTCCTTCGTACATCTATACGAAGCCGAGCATACAATGTCACGTTGCACACCGGGACGGCGGCGCTAGGTTGACCCCCATGTACTCGACGCGGGTCTCTCGGCATGTGCGTGCCTCGCGGGCGGCCGTCTACCGGGCGCTGCTGGATGCGGACGCCATCGCCGCATGGCGGGTGCCGACCGGTATGAGCAGCCATGTGCACGCATTCGATCCCCGCGAAGGCGGGGCGTTCCGCGTCTCGCTGACCTATGACGCGCCGGTCGGCACCGGCAAGTCGGCCCTGCACACCGACACGTACCACGGCCGCTTCGTGAAGCTGGTACCGAACGAGCAGGTGGTCGAGACATTCGAGTTCGAGACCTCGGACCCCGCGCTTCGCGGCACGATGAGGATGACGACCACGCTCACCGACGCGGACGGCGGCACCGATGTCCTGGTGGTGCACGAGGGGATTCCCGACGCTGTGCCCGCCGCCGACAATGCGACGGGCACCCGCATGGCCCTGGCCAACCTCGCCCGGCTGGTGGAGGGCCAGGAGTGGTGCGGACGGGCCTGAGGACGCGCCGGTGGTCCGGGGCGAGGGTGTCGACGCGGCCGTGGTCCAGCCCCGGCTTGCGGGGAGGCGCAGTTTGCCGCCGCCGTCCGAGGCTCAGGGGTGGCTGACGGCGGTTCCGTCGCTGCGGGGGTCGGCGGCGGCGTGCAGGGTGCCGTCCGGGTGGGCCCGGACCAGCTGGCCGTGGCCGACCTCCTCGTCGGAGGCGTCGCCGACCCGGAGCCGCAGGCCGGCGGAGCGCAGGGCGGCGGTGGCGGCGGCGGGGACGCCCGGTTCGGCGAAGGCGGCGTCGGCCGGGGCGTCCACCCCCATGCCGCCGACCACCCATCGGGGGCGGCGCAGGGCCTCGGCCGGGGAGTCCCCGGCGTGCAGGCGCATGGCCAGATGGGCGTGGATCTGCGGCTGCGCCTTGCCGCCCATGGTGCCGTGCGCGCCCGTCACGGTGCCGTCCCGGCGGGTCAGCACCGGCATCAGGGTGTGGGCGGGGCGGCTGCCGCCCCGCAGCCGGTTGGGTGCTCCGGGCAGCAGGCTGAAGTACGAGCCCCGGTTGTGCAGCAGCACACCGGTGGCCGGGTCGAGGATGCCCGAGCCAAAGCTGTGGAAGAGGCTCTGGATCAGGGAGACGGCGGTGCCGTCGGCGTCCATGGCGACCACCGCCACGGTGTCACCGCTGGGGCGGGCGGCCTGGGCGGCGGCGGCCGGGGTCTGCGGGGCCAGGCGGACATTCGGATCGGCAGCCGGGTCGGCGGCTGCCTCGGCGATCCGGGCGATACGGGCGGCGCCCAGCAGTTCCTCGACGGGGACGGGGGTGTGCCGGGGGTCGGCGAGGAAGGCGTCGCGGTCGTCGGCGGCGAGCCGGAAGACGCGGGCGAGCACGGCCGCGTCGGCACCGAGCAGGTCCAGGGCCGGGTCAAGGCGTTCCAGGGCGGCGAGGATCTGGAGCAGGTGCAGGCCCTGGGAGTTCGGCGGCGCGGTGAGGTACTGCTCGCCACGGAAGGTCCCGGTGAGCGGGGCGGTGGTCTCCGTACGGTGCCGGGCGAGGTCGTCGCGGGTCATCGGGGAGCCGAGGCTCCGGAGGCGGGCGACGAGCGACGCGCCGATGCCGCCCTGGTAGAGCGCGTCCGGGCCGTCCTCGGCGAGGGCGGCGAGGGTCCGCGCCAGGGCCGGTTGGACGAGCGGCTGACCGGCGGTGAGCGGCCGGCCTGCGGCGAAGAAGACCTCCCGCATGCCCTCGTCCGCTGCGAGCAGGCCCTGTTCGGCGGCGAGGGCGGCGGCGACGCCGGGGGCGGTGGGCACGCCGTCGCGGGCATAGTCGACGGCGCGGGTGAAGAGCCGGGCGAAGGGGAGCCGCCCGGCGGTCCGGGAGAGGGTGGCCCAGCCCGCGACGACGCCGGGCACGGTGACGCTGAGCGGGCCGGTGACCGGCATCCGCCCGAGCCGTCCGAAGGTGTCGGGATCGGCGGCCAGCGGTGCCGCTCCACTGCCGTTGACCGCGACGGCCGGGCCGCCGGGCCGGGAGACCAGGGCGATCAGGTCGCCGCCGACGGCGCACTGGTGGGGGTAGACCACGGTGAGCGCGACGGCCGCGGCGAGGGCGGCGTCGACGGCGTTGCCGCCGTCGCGTACGGCCTCCTCGCCGGCGGCTGTGGCGAGTGCGTGCGGGGTGGCCAGCGCGAACGCGGTGGGGGCGGGAGCGGGGCGAGGGGTGCTCATGGCAGGGGGCCGTTCGTCGGGGGCGCAAGCGGGTCGGGGGGTGCGGCGGTGCGGCCGCTGGAGTCGTCCCGCCGGCCGCTTCGGGGGTGATGAGCGACCAGTTGCCGGATCAACGGAGATTCTCCATGGCGGCGGGACGGGAACTGCCTACCTGTGCACGAGTTTCCCAGGCCGGGGCGCCGAGCGGGCGGCCGGGGGCGGGAGGCGGTCCTTGACGACGCACCGCTGAGACTCCCCCACCGCCGGTCCCGGGGCAAGCCCGCAGCCGCGACGGCCAGGCATGGGGGAACGGGGAGTTCGACATCGACTTCGTCCTGCGCGGCTATGCCCCGCCCGCACCCGCCACCGCACCGGGGCCGGGTCGGCCGCCGGGGCGGGCGCGTACGTGCATGCGCTCGCCCTGGCGGCCGAAGAGGCTGAGCAGTTCGACGGGGCCCTCGCCGGTGCTGCCGAACCAGTGCGGCAGCCGGGTGTCGAACTCGGCGGCCTCGCCCGAGCCCAGCACCAGGTCCTGGTCGGCCAGGGTCAGCCGCAGGCGTCCGGCCAGGACGTAGACCCACTCATAGCCCTCATGGGTGCACGGCTGGGGTGTGCTGCGGGTCGCCGGGAGGACCAGCTTGAAAGCCTGGAGCGGGCCGGGCTGCCGGGTCAGGGGCAGCACGGTGGTGCCGTTCACGCGCTGGGGTCTCAGCCGGACGCGGGGGTCGCCGACCTCGGGGGCGCCGACCAGTTCGTCCAGCGGGACCTGGTGTGCCTGGGCGATGGGGAGCAGCAGTTCCAGGCTGGGACGGCGCTGGCCGGACTCCAGGCGGGACAGGGTGCTCTTGGAGATGCCGGTGGCCTCGGCGAGCGCCGCCAGGGTCACCCCCCGCTGGGTGCGCAGGCTTCTGAGGCGCGGGCCGACCTCGGTCAGGGCCCGGGCGATGGCGGTGGACTGCTCCATGCCGCCCATTGCACCGCACCGGTCCCGGAAACGGCAACAAAGATTGCGGGGAGCGGAACGGCGGACGCAGGCTGTGGTGCCGTCGGCCTCAGGGCCGAGACCACGTACTCCGAACCCCGGCATGGAGGAAACCGTGCATCAGCCGCACGCCCACACCCACGACCACACGCATACCCACAGCCATGGCTCCGACCACGACTGGGAGGCCCTGGGCGACCAGCTGGAGCGCGAAGCCGAACTGCACATCCCCGCCGTCACCGAGGCCGCGCACTGGCTGCGCGACCTGCTGGGCCTCGACGGCGGCGGGCAGACCCGCGTCAGCCGTGTTCTCGACGTGGGCAGCGGGCCGGGGGTGGCCGCCTGCCTGCTCGCCGCCGCCTTCCCGGACGCCGAGGTCGTCGCCGTGGACCAGGCTCCCGGCCTGCTGGAGCGGGTCCGTACCCGGGCGGCCGGGCTGCACCTGGCCGACCGGGTGGCCACCCTGCGGACGGATCTGCCCAGCGGGTTCGACTCGCTGGGCTCGGCGGACCTGATCTGGTCCGGCAATGCGATCCACCATCTCGGGGACCAGCAGGCGGCGTTGGCCGCCCTCGCCGCCTCGCTGCGGCCCGGCGGCCTGCTCGCCGTCGCCGAACGCGGACTGCCCCCGCGCTTTCTGCCCCGCGACATCGGCATCGGCCGCCCCGGCCTGCAAGCCCGCCTGGACGCCGCCAACGAGGAGCTCTTCGGCACCATGCGCGCCCAACTGCCCGGATCGACCGAGACGGTGGAGGACTGGCCTGCCATGCTGGCCCGGGCCGGTCTCATGCCCAGCGGGACGCGGACCTTCCTCACCGACCTCCCGGCCCCCCTGGGCCGGCCGGCCCGCGAGTACCTGTACGCCCAGCTCTCCCGGCTGCGCGACCGCCTCGGCGACCGGCTCGACCGTGAGGACCGCGAGACCCTGGACCTCCTGGTGGACGGCGATGCCCGCACCGGCATCCGGTCGCGCCCGGACGCCTTCTACCTCACCGCCATCACCGTCCACACGGCCCGTGCCCCCCGCCCCGCCTAGGCGGGGGTGGCCCACGGCGGGCCACGGGACCGGGGTGGTCCCCTGGCCCGCCGCTCGGCGACCGGGTGGCAGGGATCGGGGGGCGGCGATCGGCCGGTGTCCGGGCTTTCAGATCCCGGGCGGGGCGAGGCGGGTGTAGGGGACGCCGGTGCTGGTGCCGCCCGGGGTGGTGACGGTGACATTGACCGTTCCGGCGGCGCCCGGCGGGGCGGTGGCGGTCAGCCGGGTGTCGGAGACGACGGTGAAGGCCGCTGTCACGGTGCCGAAGCGCACGGCCGTGGTGCTGGTCAGGCTGGTCCCGCTCAGGGTCACCGTGTTGCCGCCGCCCAGGGGGCCCTGGTTCGGTGCGACCGCGCTCAGCGTCGGCGGGGCGACATAGGCGTACCCGCCGGGGTTGCTCGTTCCGCCGGGTGTGGTGACGGTGACGGCGACCGTCCCCGCCGCTCCTGCGGGTGCGACCGCGTTGATCTGGAGGTCGGAGACGACGGTGAAGGCTGCGGCCGTGGCGCCGAAGGCCACGCCGGTGGCCGTGACCAGGCCGGAGCCGGTCAGGGTCACGGTGGTGCCGCCCGCCGTGGGCCCGGAACCGGGGGCGACGCCGGTGAGGACCGGCGTGGCGAGGTAGTAGTAGAAGACGCCGCCGGGTGTGGTGCCGCCCGGCGTGGTGACGGTGACGGTGGCCGCTCCGACGGTCCCGGTGGGGACGACGGCGGTGATCTGGGTCGCCGACACCACGGTGAAGGAGGTCGCCGCGTTGGCTCCGAAGAGGACTGCGGTGGCTCCGGTGAGGTTGCTCCCCGTCAGGCTGACGGTGGTTCCGCCCGCCAGGGGGCCCTGGTTGGGTGCCACGGAGCCGAGGGCCGGGGCGGGGACGTAGGTGTAGGCGACGCCCGCGCTGGTGCCACCGGGTGTGGTGATCGTGACATTGACCGTTCCGGCGGTACCGGCCGGGGCGAACGCGGTGACCTGGGTTCCCGACACCACGGTGAAGGCGGCGTTCGCCGCGCCGAAGTGGACGGTGGTGGCCCCGGTGAAGCCGCTTCCGGTCAGGGTCACGCTGTTGCCGCCGGTGACCGGTCCCTGGTTGGGCGCCACCGTGCTGATCACCGGGGTGGGGGTCGCATACATGAAGTTGATGCCGTTGCTGACGCCGCCCGTGGTGGTCACCACGATCTGTACGGTCCCGGAACCGGCCGGGGCGACTGCGGTGATCTGGGTCGGGGAGACCACCGTGTACGACGTCGCGGGCACGCCCCCGAAGGTCACCGACGTCACGCCGGTGAATCCGGTGCCGGTCAGGGTGACCAGGGTCCCGGCAGTCCCCGAGAACGGACTGCTCAGGTTGATCACAGGGGCGACCAGCGCCGCCAACGGGTGCGCGGGGGTGGGCGGTGAGCTGTCGGATGCCTCCACAGCCGTTCTCCTCACGAGGATGGTCGTGGGTCACGAGGATGGTCCGGGGTCACGAGGATGGTCCTGGACCCGGGCACCGGCCGGAACCCGGTGCCGGGCGGTGGTGGCGGTTCAGGGCCGATGGGTCCGCCCGGCCGCGAGCCTCACGCTGCCCGGGCCGGGCGGACGGTGGTGAACGGTGCGCGACGGGATACCGGCGTGGATCAGATGCCGGGGCCCGCCACGTAGGTGAAGGCGCCCGCGTCCGTGGCGGTGCCTGCGGGGTTGCTGAGCGTGACGTCGACCGCGCCGGCGGTTCCGGGCGGGGTGACGGCGGACACCGTGGTCGCGTTGATGACCGAGAACGGTGCCACCGTCCCGCCGAAGGTGACCTGGTTGGTGCTGTCCAGGTTGGTGCCGGTGATGGTCACCGCAGTACCGCCGGAGGTCGGGCCGGACGTCGGCGTGAGCCCGGTGATGGTGGGGGCGTCGATGTAGGTGTACGAGAGGCCGTTGTTGGTGCCGCCGGCGGTGGTCACACTGACGGACACCGGTCCGGCCGTCGCGCCCGCGGGCACGACGGCGGTGATCTGGCTGTCCGACACCACGGTCGGGGTGACCGCGTTGGCGCCGAAGGAGACACTGGTGGCGGTGGACAGCCCGGTACCGGCGATGGTGACGGTGTTGCCGCCCGCGCTGGTGCCCGAGGTCGGGCTGAGGCTGGACTTGAACGGGGCGCCGACGTAGAAGAACGACACCGGGTTGCTGGTCCCGCCCGGGGTGGTCACGGTCACGCCGACCGTGCCGGAGCCGGACGGGGAGACGGCGGTGACCTCCGTCGGGGAGACGTTGGTGACGGCGGTGGCCGGCTTGGAGCCGAAGGTCACCGCGGTGGTGCCGGTGAGGTTGGTGCCCGTGATGGTGACGGTGGTGCCGCCTCCGGTGGATCCCTGGTTGGGGCTGATGGGCATGGTGGTCCTCCTCGTTGTACCGCTGACATGAAGGTGGTGCCGGCGGTGGCGCGGCTGCCGGTCGCCGGTGTTGCCGGTCGCCGGCGGCGGGAAATGCCGCGCCACGTGTCGTAGAGGCGAGGGCCACGGTCGTGGCCTCGGCGGATACCCGAAGTACGCGATTGCTCCGCGCACCGCCCCATCGGGGGGCGGCGGGAGCCGCCACACCAGCCGGTGCCGCGACACGGCACCGGCTGGTGGATCCAGGCCCTCTTCAGGGGTTGCCCATCGCGACAGGATGGCGTTGAACGCTCTGCGTCCCTACAGGCAGGGACAGTCGGCGAGCAGGCCGGTTGCCGCGCTCCCCCGGAGAGGGATGGGCGGCCCACCGGTTCAGATATCTCAGTGACGCACCTGGAGTACCTACGACACAATCAGTTGGCCGATAAGGTCACCCGAATGGCGGAGCGTAGGCGCAAAGGCACCCGCCCTCTGTCAGAAGTAGCAGCGTGCGGTGTCCACGACCCGGTAGTCGTCGTCCACGATCGGGACCAGCTGCCACTTGTCGTGCGCGGTGCACGGGTGGGAGATGCCGAAGCCGACCAGGTCGCCCACGCCGGGTTCGGCCCCCGGCGCCGTGCGGAGGAAGAGATGCTGGTCGTTGAGGTCCTCCACCGTCCAGCCGTGTACCGGAACCGGGCCGTCGGCGGTGCGGTGGGTGTGCGGGACCGGCAGCCCCTGGTCGAAGGAGAGGTCGCGGCGGCCGGCGTCCAGCAGCGCCAGACCCGGCTCTGGCACCGAGAGGACCTGGGACCAGACCTCGATGGCCGGGCGGAACGGCCCTCCGGTTCCCGGTGACAGCCGGGCGTAGAGGCCGTCGTCATGGGTGAGGTAGGCGCCGCTGCGCAGCACGGTGCGTACCGGCCGGGCCAGGTCCCATCCGCTCAGTACCTCGGCCACCAGGTCGAAGTAGAGCGAGCCGCCCGCGCTGGCCACGTACTCCGGGGCGTCCGGGTCCAGCAGCCCCGCCTCGGCGAGCAGGGCGAGTGCCGACCGCACCGTGTGCAGATAGGCGCGCACCTGGGCGAGCGCCTCGGAGTCGCGGCCATGGCTGACGCTGCCCTCGTAGCCGGCGACGCCGACCACGCTCAGCGCGGCGGTGCCGTGGGCGGCGGCGGCCACCTCCAGGGCGGCGTCGGGTGTGCGGCATCCGGTGCGCCCGCCGTGGTGGCCGATCTCCACGAGTACCGGCAGGGCGGGCAGGTCCGGGTCGAGCGCCTGCTCCAGGAGGCGTACGCCTGCGACGCTGTCGACATAGCAGAGGAAGGCGAAGCCGGGGTCGGCGGCCAGCTCCCGCTGGATCCAGGCGGCGAAGCCGCCGTGGACCAGTTCATTGGCGAGCAGGACGCGCCGCGCACCGCCGGCCCGGAAGACCCGCGCCTGGTAGGGCGTGGCGACGCTCACCCCCCAGGCGCCGAGCTGCTCCTGACGGCGGTACAGGTCCGGGGAGAGGGCGATCTTGCCATGCGGCGCCAGCGACACCCCGTGCCGGGCGCAGTAGTCCGCCATGGCGGCGATATTGGCCCCGAGGCTGCGTTCCCGCAGGACCATGACCGGCCACTCGAAGTCCGACTCGAACAGGTTCAGACCCGCCGCAGCCACCTGTCCGAGGGTCAGCTGGGCCGTCGAGGGCGGCAGCGCACGGAAGTGGCGGCCGGCCGCACCGTCGTCCCTGGCCGGTGCGGCGGCGCTGAGGGAACGGGTTGCCTGGGCAGGATCGGGTATCTGGGCAGGATCGGGTGTCCGGGCAGGATCGGGAATCTGGGCAGGGTCGGGCAGCGGGGCCATGGCGTTCCTTTGCGGACATCCTGGAGGGCTTGTGCGTGGGGGTGCCTGGACGGCGCACGGTCAGGACAGGACGATCGCCTGGGCGTCGATCTCGACCAGCATGGGCTCCTGCGGCAGGCCGACGAAGACGGTCGTACGGCAGGGCTTCACGCCGCCGGGAGAGAGGTGCTTCTCGATGAACGCGGCATAGGCGTCGTTCATGGCCGCGAAGTCCTCCCGCTTGGTGAGGTAGACGCGGAACATCAGCACATCGTCGACCCCGGCGCCGCCCGCGCGGAGGACCGCGAGGACGTTCTCCAGCGTGCGCGTGGTCTGGGCGCCGACATCGCCGGGGTAGAGGTAGGCGCCGGTGGCCGGGTCCTGCGGGCCCTGGCCGGAGACCTGGAGGATCGGGCCCTTGCGGACGCCCTGGGAGAAGGACCAGGCGGGGGCGGGTGCGTCGGTGGTGCGGACTTCGGTGTACGGGGTGGTCACGGGTGCGGGCCTTTCGGTCTGTCCGGGTGGGGGGAGGAGGGTCCTCACGAGGGCGCGAGGCCGCAGTCGGCGGAGACCGCGTCGGCTGCCTGGCGCAGCCTGGGGAGCAGGTTCAGGAGGCGTTCGTAGGGCAGGACCAGGTCCGGCACGGAGAGGGAGACCGCGGCGACGACCCGTCCGGTGATGTCCCGGATGGGCGCGGCCACGCAGTTGATGAACGCCTCGTGCTCGGCGCGGTCCTGGGCCCAGCCCTGGTCGGCGACCGTACGCAGCTCGGCGAGCAGCGCCTCGGGGGTGGTCAGGGTGTTGGGGGTGAAGGGGGTGTAGGTGATGCGGCGGGCGACCCGGCGGCGCTCCGCCTCCGGCAGGTCGGCGAGCAGCACCTTGGAGACGGCCGCGCAGTGCAGCGGTGCGCGCAGGCCGATGCGGGAGTACATCCGCACCGGCTGGTGGGAGTCGTACTTGTCGATGTAGACGACGTCGCCGCCCTCATAGGCGGCCAGGTGCACGGTCTGGCCGGTGTCGTGGTTGAGTGCGCGCAGTTGGGGAGCGGCGACGGCGCGGATGCCGCGCTGTTCGAGGGCGGCACCGGCCAGCGCGAACAGCTGCGGGCCGAGGCGGTAGCGGTGGTCGGCGTCACGCTGGACGATGCGCGCGTCCTCCATCGGCCGCAGCAGCCGGAGCACCGTGCTCTTGTGCACGCCGACGACCTCGGCGAGTTCGTCCAGGGTGCGCTCGCCTTCGCCCAGCTCTTGGAGCAGCCGCATGGCGCGATCGACGGTCTGGCTCACTCCGCTGCCCACCCTCCGCTCCCGTTCGGCGGTGCGTCCACGGCGGCGAGTACGGGTGACTCGATGCCGCGCGCCGTGACCCGGGTGGCCGCCCAGGCGGCGGGGTCCGCCGTGAGCAGCGCCGCGACCACCGGGGGCGGGATCGGGGCGCCGTGGTCGCCGGGGACGGTCAGCACAAGGGCGGCGGACAGATGGCCGAGCCGCAGGCGCCGCTGTTCGTCCAGACCGCGCAGGACGCCCGCGAGGTATCCGGCGGCGAAGGCGTCGCCGGCGCCGGTGGCCTCCACCACCTCGACCGGCAGGGCGGGCTCGGTGACCGTGGTGCCGTCGCGGTGTACGGCGGTCGCGGTGTGCCCGGCGTCCTTGACCACCAGCGTCTGCGGTCCGGGGAGCAGGGTCCGCAGGGCGCGGGGGTCGCCGGTGCCGAGCACGGATTCGGCCTCGTCCGCGCCGAGCAGGACCAGGTCGGCCGCGTCCATCAGGCCGTGCAGCACACCGGGGTCGCGGCCGTGCCACAGCGCGGGGCGCCAGTTGAGGTCGAAGCTGACGGCCCGGCCGGGGCGGCGCAGCGTCAGCAGTTCGCGGAGCAGGGCGAGGCAGCTGTCGGACAGCGCCGCGGTGATGCCGCTGAGGTGGATCAGCGGGGCGGCGTCCAGCAGCCGGGCGGCGGAGGGGTCGGCCAGCAGCTCCGGTCCGAGGGCGGCGGCGGCCGAGCCGCTGCGCCGGTAGTGCATGCGGGTGACGCCGGGGCCCAGGTCGTGCGGGCGGCTGCCGTCGCCGCCGATCTCCTTGACGTACAGCCCGGTCGGCCGCAGCGGGTCGACGGCGACCGCGCTCACATCGACTCCTCGGGCGGCCAGGGCGCCGGTGAGGTGGCGGCCGAAGCCGTCGTCGCCGACCCGGCTGATCCAGGCGGCCGGGATCCCCAGGGCGGTCAGGCCGCAGGCGACATTGGACTCCGCTCCGCCCGCGTCGCGCCGGAAGGAGGGGACGTCCTCCAGGGGGCCGGGCCGGTCGGCGACCAGGACCACCATCGATTCGCCGACGCAGACGGCGGCCGGCGGCCGTGGCGGCCCCTGGGCGCTCGCGTGTGTTCCGACTGTCACTCGTGCCGCTCCTCACTGCCCCGACTGCGTCGGTTCCGTCCGGTCGGCGCTCCCGTGTCCAGCCTCGGGGGAACGTTGACCGCCGCCAGGGCCTGAGGTTAAATCAACCCAGAGAGATTATGCAACGCTCGTTGCATATGTTGCAACGCAGCAGGTAGAAGCCACTCCCGGCGCGGGGAATCAGCGCGTTCCAAGGCCCGTCGCCCGACGTCCCGCGCCGCACTCGCAACGGAGACCGAGCCCTGTGACCCCTCCCGCCCCCCTCCCCGGCCTGGCCGCCGACCGCGCCATCGCCGTCGTCCGCGCCCCCGCCATCCCGGACGCGGCGGCCCTCTGCGCCGCCCTCGCCGAAGGCGGCATCCGGTGGGTCGAGTTCACCTTCACCACCCCCGGCGTCGCCGGACACCTGCGACGCGCCGCCGCCGGTGACCACGGCTGCCGGATCGGCGCCGGCACGGTGCTGACCGCCGCCCAGGCCGAGGAAGCCCTGGACGCCGGTGCCGGATTCCTGGTCACCCCGGGGCTGCGGCCCGAGGTCGCCGCCGTCGCCCACCGGACCGGCACCCCGGTCGTCCTGGGCGCGCTGACCCCCACCGAGGTCGCCGCAGCGGTGGACCTGGGCGCCGCCGCGGTCAAGCTCTTCCCCGCCCGGACCTTCGGCCCGCGCTATCTGCGCGACCTGCACGGCCCCTACCCCGGCGTGCCGTTCGTCGCCTCCGGCGGGGTCAGTGCGGCCGACGCGGCGGACTATCTGGAGCACGGCGCCACCGCCGTGACCGCCGGCACCGAGGTGGTCCCGCCCGCCGCCGTGGCCGCCGGCGACTGGACCGGCATCACCCGCAGGGCCCGCGCTTTCACCGCCGCCCTGCCGCGTACGCTTGGCTCCTGACGGAGCGTCAACCCGACATCGCGCCTGTAGTTTTGCTATGCAAAGTCATATGTTGCAATCGCGCGGAGGTTGATGGCAGGGTGGATGCGGCGTCAGCCGGGCAGGGGTGGGTGCGGCGTCCAGAGCCGCAGCCCGCACTGCCGTGACTGGATGGGGAGGTGCTGCCCGTGTTCGACGTGGTGCTGCGCGGCGGCTGGGTGGTCGACGGTACGGGGGCGCCGCCGTTCCGGGCCGATGTCGCGGTCGCCGGCGAGCGCATCGCGGCGGTGGGACGGCTGGACGCCGTCGCCGGGGCGTCCGAGGTGGATGTCTCCGGCCGGTATGTGATGCCGGGGTTCGTGGACGCGCATGTGCACGCCGACGCGCTGGCGGACAGCGAGGAGGTCCAGCTGGCGGCGCTGCGGCAGGGGGTGACGACGCTGGTCCTGGGGCAGGACGGACTGTCGTTCGCGCCGGCCTCGGCACCCACGATCGCGGCGGTGTCGCGGTACTTCGGGCCGGTGAACGGGCCGTGCCCGGCGGCGCTGGCCGAGGGCTGCACGGTGGCGGACCTGCTGGCGCACTACGACCGGGCGACCGCGTTGAACGTGGCCTATCTGGCGCCGGCGGGCACCATCCGGGCCGAGGTGATGGGGTTCTCCGACGCGGCGGCGGATGCCGGGCAGCTCGCGGCGATGCGCGGGATGGTGGAACGGGCGCTGGCCGACGGCGCGGTGGGGCTCTCGACGGGGCTGGAGTACGTACCGGGGCGGTTCGCCGATGCGGCGGAGGTGGCG
This sequence comes from Peterkaempfera bronchialis, assembly GCF_003258605.2. Lineage (NCBI taxonomy): Bacteria > Bacillati > Actinomycetota > Actinomycetes > Kitasatosporales > Streptomycetaceae > Peterkaempfera > Peterkaempfera bronchialis. The sequence continues at coordinate 6,937,965 of NZ_CP031264.1, read as the reverse complement.
GCGCTCTGCGCGCCGGTGGCCTCGGCGGGCGGCGTCTACGTGACCCATATGCGCGGCTACGAGGCCGACGCCTGGCGCGGCATGGCCGAGGTCGCCGAGATCGCGCGCCGCTCGGCGGTGGCCACGCATGTGTCGCACTACCACGGCCCGGCGAACATGCTGACCGGGCTGGTCGACGGCGCCCGTGGGGAGGGGCTGGACGTCACCTTCGACGCCTATCCGTATCTGCGGGGCAGCAGCATCCTGGCGATGGTGGCGCTGCCCGCCGACGTCCAGCGCCGGGGCCCGGAGGACACGCTGGCGCAGCTCGCCGACCCGGAGGTCCGCAACCGGCTGGCGCGGGAGTGGTTCCCGGCGATCGACGACGTACTGGACCGGATCACGCTCTCCTATGTGGGGGCGGACGCATGGGCCTGGGCGGAGGGACTGCCGCTGCGCGAGGCCGCCGGGAAGGCGTCGCTGGCGGCCGGCGAGCTGGTCTGCGAGCTGGTGTCGGCGAGCGCCCTGGGGGCCGGCTGCGTCTTCGCCCAGCCGCCCACCAACACCGAGGCCGACATGCGGACGCTGCTGCGGCACGAGGCGCATATGGCCGGGTCGGACGGCATCCTGCTGGGCAGCCGCCCGCACCCGCGCGGCTGGGGTACCTTCGCACGGCTGCTGGGGCGGCACACCCGCGAACTGGCCGACTGGAGCTGGGGGGAGGCGGCGCTGCACCTGGCCGGGCATCCGGCGCGGCGGTTCGGGCTGGCCGGTCGGGGGATCGTCCGCAGCGGCCTGGTCGCGGACCTGGCCGTGGTCGACCCGGCCGGGGTCACCGACCGTGCCGAGTACGCCGATCCGCGCCGCCCGGCCGACGGGGTCGACCATGTGCTGGTCGGTGGGCAGTTCGTACTGCGCGACCGGGCGCTGACCGGGGCCAGGCCGGGGCGCGGGCTACGGCGGGGGGAGGACGCATGACCACGACCGACGAGAAGGCCACGGCGGCGCGCAACAACTCCGCCTCCCTGCGGCGGGCGCTTGCCATCCTGCTGCACCTCGGCGGGGACGACGCCGTACGGGGGGCCACCCTCTCCGAGCTGGCGTCGGGCCTGAGCATGAACAAGAGCACGCTGCTGCGGCTGCTGGCCCCGCTCTGCGAGGTGCGGCTGGTGGAGCAGGACGCGGACACCGGCCGGTACCGGCTGGGGTGGCGCACGGCGCAGCTCGGGCAGACCTACCTGGAGCGGCTGGACCTGCGGGACACGGCGCACGATGTGCTGGAGCAGCTGACCGCCGACACCGGGGAGACCACCTATCTGGTGATCGCCGACCTGCCGGAGGTGGTGTACCTCGACAAGGTCGACAGCCTGCAACCGGTGCGGATGTACTCCCGGATCGGCAGCCGCCAGTCGGCGCACTGCACCGGCGTGGGCAAGGCGCTGCTGGCGCACGCCGACGCCGACGCGGTGAACGCCGTGATCGCGCACGGCCTGCCGCAGCGCACCCCGCGCACCCACACCACCGAGGCAGCGCTCCGCGCCGACCTCGCGGTGATCCGCCGGCGCGGCTACGCGGTGGACGACATCGAGAACGAGCCCGACATCCGCTGCGTCGCGGCGCCGGTCTTCGACCACGCCGGCGCTGCGGCCTGCGCGGTCAGCGTCTCCGGGCCGGCCGGGCGGGTCACCGCCGAGCGGGTGCCGGAGCTGGGAGCGCTGGTGGCCGCCGCCGCCGAGGAGATCTCCCGGCGGCTGGGCGCCCGCCGCTGACCGCCGAAGGGCCCTGCGGGACGGCGAGCGCACCGACCGGACATGCCACGGCGAGCCACCCGGGGTGGCTCGCCGTGGCGCGGGGTCAGGAGACCCGGTGGGCGATCCGTTCGTGGTACCGCAGGGCCGGGACGGTGCCGTCGGGCTCCCGGGTGAAGGAGACGGCATCGCCCAAGGGGCCGTCGGGGCCGAGTGCGACCAGCGTGTCCGGCGGGGCCAGGACGAGCCGGTCGGGAGAGTCCAGCGCGATGAGGTACCCGTCCGCGTCGGCCGGAGCCGGGTTCGCGATGATGCGCATCTCGCCTTCGGCGGCGCCCCGGACGAGGGTGATCGTGCCGTAGAAGCCGCAGTCATAGGTGCCCAGCAGCGCGTCGGCCAGCTCGGCGTCGACGGGGCGCAGCTCCCTGGGCGGCAGCTCACCGAACGCCTCGGTGAGGATCAGCCGCTCGATCTCCTCCACCGCGGCCGCGCCCTCCAGCGAGTTGGTCAGGATCGCGCAGGCGAAGCGCTCCGACGGGATGAGCAGCAGGCGGGTCGCATAGCCGATCGTCAGTCCGTCGTGCAGCATGGCCGGTCTGCCCGCGACCTGCTCCAGCATCCAGGCGAGTCCGATGTCGCGGCCCGCGCTGCGGTGCGCCTGGACCTGGAAGAGACCGCCGGGTGCCTCAGCGGAGGTCACCTGGGTGGCGTACCGCATGAGGTCGCGCACGGTGCTGAGGACGCCGCCGCCGGGCACGTCCCACCCGGGGAGCTGCCAGTGCCGCTGCCATCCCTGGTCCACCAGCAGCGTCGGCCGGCCCTGCCGGTCGCGGCCGTGCGGTGCGGCAACCCGGCGGGTCACGACCTGGTCGGCGGTGGTGAAGGTCCCCGACATGCCGGCCGGGTCGAGTACCTCGTCCTGGAGGACGTCCGCATAGTGCCGACCGGTGACGCGCTCCACCACGGCGGCGGCCAGCATGATCCCCGGGCCGCTGTAGGAGTAGTCCGTGCCCGGTGCGAAGAGCAGCGGCCGGCGGACGAAGTGGGGCAGCGACGCCTGGATGGAGTCGTCCGCGTGGTCGGCGAGGAGGCGCGGGGCGTCGGCGATCATGTTCTGGGCGTCGATGCCCGAGGTGTGCGTGATCAGGTGCCGCAGCGTGATGCGCTGGTCGATGCCGGTCCCGGCGGGGAAGAGCGGTGCCACGGGGTGGTCCAGCTCGACCTGGCCCCGGTCGATCAGGCGCCCGATGACAAAGCCGAGCAGCGTCTTGGAGATCGAGCCGACCTGGAAGATCGTGTCGGGGTCGACCGGGAGGCTGTGCGCCACATTGGTGACGCCGTAGCCGAGCAGCGTGGTCTCGTCGCCGGACATGATGCCGACGGCGGTTCCGGGCACGCCGTGCCGGGCGAGGATCTCGGGGACTCGGCCGTCCAGCACGGCGGTGAAGTCGGACACGGTGGTGGTTCTCCTGCGGTGTGGGTGAGGGTGGGTGTGTCAGGCACCGGCTGCGGTGCGGGTGTGGGGGTCCAGTCGGTCACGCAGGACGTCGCCGAGCAGGTTGAAGGCGAGGACGAGCAGCACAAACGCGATCGAGGGGAACGCGACGACCCAGGGGTCGGTGAGCAGGTACTGCTGGGACGACGAGATCATGCTGCCGTAGTCCGCGTCGGGAGGGCGGACGCCGAATCCGAGGAAGCTGAGTGCGGCATACGCCCCCTCTGCGGTCGACAGGTTGATCGCGGTCATGATGACCAGCGGGGAGGCGATATTGGGCAGGATGTGTCGGAACACGATCCAGAGCCGACCGCGTCCGCAGAGGCGGGCCGCGTCCACGAAGCTGCGCCGTGCGACCTCCAGCGTCGATCCCCGGGCGATGCGTGCGAAGCGCGGGATGCCCACGATGCCGATGGCGAGCGAGGCATTGAGCAGGCCGCTGCCCATCACCGCGATCACCAGGATCGCCAGCAGGTACTCCGGAATGGCGAACAGCAGGTCGACGATGCGCGACAGGGCTCCGTCCCAGAAGCGGCCCAGGAACCCGGCCGCGATGCCGATCCCGGTGCCGATCACCACGGCGAACAGCACCGCGTAGGTCGCCGACAGCAGCGCCGGGCGGGCCGCCGCGACGATGCGGGAGAGCTGGTCGCGTCCGAGGGCGTCCGTCCCCAGCCAGTGGGCCGACGACGGCGGGGTCAGGCGCGGACCGGCGCCGACGTCGTTGGGGCCGTACGGCGCGATGGCGGAGCCGAAGATCGCCAGCAGGATGTATCCGGCGATGAGGAGGAGCGCGATGTTGGCGACGAGCCCGCGCACCGGCCAGCGGCGGGAGCGCGCGGGGGCGGGCCGGGATGGGCGGACGGCGGTGTTGGTCACGCTGACTCCCGCTTCCTATCTGTGGATGATGCGCCGGTCGACCAACGGCAGCGCGAGGTCGACCAGCAGATTGCCGAGGATGAAGGCGCCGGCCACGACGAGTGCCTGCGCGGTGAGTTGGGAGAAGTCCCGGTTGGAGATGGAGGCGAGCACCCCGCGCCCGATCCCCGGCAGGCTGAAGATCTCCTCCACGATGAAGAGACCGCCGACGAGGAAGCCGAAGATGAATCCGATCAGGGTGAGCACCGGTGGCAGGGCCGCGCGCAGGGCGTAGACGTACCTGATGCGCCACTCCGCGATGCCATTGGTGCGCGCCGTGGCGATGTGTGGTTGGGCGAGCACCTCGATCATGGACGACCGGGTCATCTGGGCCACCAGGGGTGCGGTGGGGATGCCGACCGAGAGCGCCGGCAGCAGCATGGTCTGAAGGTTGCCGATGCTGCTGTCGGAGAAGGGGATGTAGCTCGCCGAGTAGAGGTTGGTCAGGTAGTGCGCTGCCAGGTAGAGCGCGGCGGAGCCCGACACGAATCCGGGGAAGGCGAACACCACCAGCAGCGGGATGCGGATGCCCCAGTCGGTGCCCTTGCCCGAGTGGTTGGCCGCGATCACGCCGACCGGGAGGCCGATGAGCACCGCCGTGATGAGGCCCATCAGCGCCAGTTCGATCGAGATCGGCGCCTGCTGGGCGATCACATGCAGGTTGTTCTGGCCGGAGATGGGCGACACCCCGAAGTCACCGTGCAGGGCGCCGGTGAGCCAGTCGAGGTACTGGCGGTAGATCGGCTGGTCGAGCCCGAGTTTGTGCTCGATGGCGGCAAGCGTCTCGGGGGAGGCTTTGGGCCCGGCGATCACGACCGCGGGGTTGCCCGGCACCAGCCCGCGACCGGCGAAGAACACCAGCGCCGAGAGCACCAGCAGGACGCCGACGGCCCCGGCGAGCTTCTTTGCCAGGTAGAGGATCAAGGTTCTCCTCCTAGGATTCCGCCATCGTGGCGGATCGGTGGGGCGCGGCTGGTGTCAGGGTGAGTTCGCCCGGCTTGTGGCAGCGCACCCGGTGAGCGGTGGTCACTTCCTCGAGTGCGGGCGCGATTTGGCGGCAGTGGTCGTCGGCGATCGGGCAGCGCGGCGCGAACCGGCAGCCGGTCGGCGGGTCGACCGCGCTCGGCGGCTCGCCCCGCAGCACGATGCGCTCGGGGTGCGTGTCGTCCTGGAAGATCCTGGGCTCGGTGGAGCGGAGGGCCACGGAGTAGGGATGCAGCAGGCCCTGGTCGAAGGAGTCGGCGGGTGCCTCCTCCACGATCTGCCCCAGGTACATGACCGCCATGGAGTGGCTGATCTGACGCACCGCACGCAGGTCGTGAGAGATGAACACATAGGCGGTGCCGGTCTCGCGCTGCAACCGCTCCAGCAGGTCCAGCACCTGGGCCTGCAAGGAGGCGTCAAGGGAGCTGACCGCCTCGTCCAGCAGGATGAGGTCCGGTTCGGCGACCAGCGCGCGGGCGATGCAGACGCGCTGCTGCTGGCCACCGGAGAGCTGGTGCGGATAGCGGGTCCCGAGTTCGGGTACCAGGCCGACGGCCGCGAAGACGTCGTCCACGCGCTTCTCCCGCTCGGGCTTGGGGACGCCGCCCAGCGCCTCGGCGACGCTGGCCCGCACCGTCATCCGTGGGTCGAGCGCGCTCGCGGGGTCCTGGAAGACGGCCTGTACCTTTCCGCTGCCGACGCTGGTGGTGATGGACCGCCGGTCGAGTCCGACCAGCACGGAGCCGGACGTCGGGGCCTCCAGGCCGGTGATCAGCCGCCCGAGCGTGGACTTGCCGCAGCCCGACTCCCCGACCAGGCCGAGGGTGCGTCCGGCGCGCAGCCGCACGCTGATGCCGTCCACGGCGTGCACCACCGGGCGCTTTCCCTTCAGGCTGGTGCGCCGCATACGGAAGTGCTTGACCGCGCCACGGACGTCGAGCACCACGTCCTGCGGCTCCTCGGCCGGTGTCTGGTTCTCGGTCATGCCACGACCTCACTCGGGTCGTCCCCGTGGCCGGCGACCCTGCCTCGGGCGGCCCGGAGCAGGGACCTGGTGTATGGGTGGGTGGGGCGGGTCAGGACTTCGGAGGCCGCGCCCGTCTCCACGATGCGTCCGCCGTACATCACCATCACGGTGGTGCAGAGTTCGGAGATCACGCCGACGTCGTGCGAGATGAGCAGCAGCGTCATGCCGGCGCCGGCCACCCGCTCCCGCAGCAGTTCCACGACCTGCGCCTGGACGGTGACATCGAGCGCCGTCGTGGGCTCGTCGGCGATCAGCAGATCGGGATGGTTCAGCAGCGCCATCGCGATCATCACGCGCTGCCGCATGCCTCCGGACAACTCATGCGGGTAGCTGCGGCGCTTCACCTCGGCGTCGCCGATGCCGACCCGGCGAAGGGCGTCCTCGACGGTCGCCGTGCGCTCGCGGCGGCCGATCGACCGGTGTGCGGAGACGACGTCGGACAGCTGCCGGCCGATGGTGAAGACCGGGTTGAGGTTGCCCAGCGGGTCCTGCGGGACGCGGGCCATCCGGGTGCTGCGCAGGGCGCGCAGCTCCGACGGCTTGAGGTCCATCAGGTCGAGGCCGTCCAGCTCGATGCGGCCGGAGACTGCGGCTGCGGGCGGAAGGAGGCGCAGGATGGCCGCCGCCAGGGTCGACTTGCCGGACCCGGACTCGCCGACCAGCCCGACCCGGTCGCCGCGCCGGATGCCGAAGGAGACATCGTCCACGGCGGCCCGCTCGGCCGAGCCGTAGCGGACGGTGAGTCCGTCGACGGTGAGCAGCGGCTCCGGCTCCGGTACGGCCCGGGCCGCCGCGTCGGCCGGGGGTTGGTCCAGCTCCGGGGTGCTAGCCACGGCTCACCTGGGCCAGGAACGCGCGGCTCTGGCTCGGCGGCATCTCCACCCCGCTCAGCCCCTTCCGGTACGCGACCAGGGTGTTGGTGGCGAGCAGTGTGAGGGTGGGGTAGACGTTCTCGGCCTCCCAGTTCTCGACGGCGATCAGCGCCTGCTGGTAGGCGGTCTGGTCGCCGGCGTGCTGGGCGGCCTCCAGCAGCTTGCGCAGCGCGTCCGGGACGGGTCCCTGACGGCCCTCGGCCGGCTGCACATACTGGTACGGGTTGGAGTAGTACGACTGGGCGTTCCAGCTGAGGGCGTACTGGGCGCTGGTGAGCTTGTCGCCCCAGGTGCCGCGCTCCTGCGGGTCCAGTTGGATCTTGATGCCGACCTTGGCGAGCTGGTTCTGGACGGCGGCGACCAGGTCGTTGGTCCCGGGGTCGTATCCGCTGATGTACATCAGGGGCGCGGAGAAGCCGTCGGGGTGGCCGGCCTCCTTGAGGAGTTCCTTGGCCTTGGCGATGTTCGGGGTGGAGTACGGCACATCGGCCGGGGCGGGCGCCCAGGACTCCCCACCGGGGATGTAGACGCTGGCGCGGGCGCCGCCGCCGCTGTACGCCTGCTCCGCGAGGCTGTCGCGGTCGAGGGCCAGGGCGAGGGCCTGGCGGACCTTCACATTGTCGAACGGCTTGGTGAGGTTGTTCACCTGAAGGAAGATCGTCGAGTCCGTCGGCACGTTCTTGACGTCGAACTTGTCGGAGCCGGAGAGCGTCCTGGCGCTTGACGTACCGGTGAAGATCAGGTCGACCGCACCGGCCTGAAGGTCGCTGACCTGGGTGGAGGCGCCCGGGACATAGAGGATGGAGAGGTTCTCCGACGCCGTCTTCCGGTCCCAGTAGCCGGTGAAGCGCTTGAGCCTGAGTTCGCTGTTGGGGCGGTACGACTCCTGCGCCCACGGGCCCGTGCCGACCATCCGGGTCGCCATGTTCTCGGAGGTGGCGGCCTTCTTGTTCATCACGGCGCAGCCCCAGACCAGCGGGTTGGCCATGTTGTTGACGAAGCCGGCGTCGGGGCGCTTGAGGTGGAACGCAACGGTCGAGTCGCCGGCCGCCGTGGCCTTCTCCAGGGTGGGGAAGAGTTCCTCGGCTATCCCGTCGGGGCTGCGCTTCAGCCGGTCGAAGGTGTAGGCGACATCGTCGGCCGTCAGCGTCTCCCCGTTCTGGAACTTGACGCCCGGTCTGAGGTCGAAGGTGTACGTGAGGCCGTCGGCGGACCGCTTGTAGCCGGTGGCCAGTTGCGGCTCGACCTTCCCTTCGGGGGTGGTGGTCAGCAGGCACTGGTAGGAGAGCTGCCAGGCGAACCGGTCGGAGAAGTAGCTCGACCCCTGGGGGTCGAGCGTGGTGGGCGCGGAGGTCTCCGCCACGGTGATGCCCTTGGCGGTCGCGCTGCTCCTGGGCGGGGAGCACCCCACCGCGACCGTCGCAGCCGTCGCACAGGCCACGACTGCTGCGGCAGAGCGGAAGACATGGTCGTGCTGCTTCTTCATCTGAACCTCTGGTGGTTGGCTCGGCGTTCCGCTGATCCGAGGCGCGTTCTGCATTGCAATCCAGCGAGATGCATTGCAGAATGCTTACCGACGCGTCATAGTGCTGTCAAGGCCCAGCCAGCAGGTGGGAAAGCGTCGACGGTGAACGCCCGGAGCGCGGGGCACGTATAGTCCAGCGGCCTCGGCGAAGCCGTACGCCCAAGGCCGGCCGCACCCCGAGAAGAGAGGAACACCCCAGGTGAGCCCGGAGCTGAGCCCGACCCCGGGGCTTCGCAACAATTCGGCGTCGCTGCGCCGAGCGCTGTCCATCCTTCTCCAGCTGGGAGAGGCGACCGACGGCACCGGATACTCGGTCGCCGAACTCTGCGCCGAGCTGGACATGAACAAGAGCACGCTGCTGCGGCTGGTCCAGCCGCTCCTGGAGGCCCGCTTCATCGAACAGCTCCCCAACGGCCGCTACCGCCTGGGGTGGCGCAACGCCCAGCTCGGCAATGTCTATCTGGCGGGCCTTGACCTCCCCCGCAGCATGCACGACGTCCTTCAGAAGCTCGCGTCGCAGACCCGGGAGACCGTGCACCTCGTGGTCGCCGACTATCCGAACATCGTCTACATCGACAAGGTGGACACCGCGCACCCGGTCCGGATGTTCTCCCGGATCGGGCACAGCGCCCCCGCGTACTGCACCAGCGTCGGCAAGGCCATGCTGGCCCACGCGACAGCCGAGACCGTCGACCTGGTGATCGAGAACGGCATGCCGGCGCGCACCCCCCGGACGATCACCACGGCCGAGGGCCTGCGGGCCGCACTGAGCAGGATCAGAAAGCAGGGCTACGCAGTTGACGACGTCGAGCACGAGGAGGGCATCCGCTGCGTGGCGGCCCCGGTCTTCGACCAGTCGGGGGCGTGCTCAAGCGCCATCAGTGTCTCGGCGCCCGCAGAGCGCATTCCGAGCGAGAAGGTGCCGGAGCTGGCACCCCTGGTGATCGCGGCCGCCCATGAGATCTCCACCCGCCTGGGAGCCATCCGCTGACCACACCGCCCAGGTATGTCGACATCAAGTATCTTGACATCGAGAATATTTCCCGGCAGGCTGCCCCCTGGTCTCTTGACGTCGAGATATTTCCGAGGGGACAGGCGATGCGGCGCAGCACCGGAGGCAGGCAGGGACTGATAGCGCAGCTGCGCAATCCCCCGGGCGGGCGCGACGCGCGGATCATGCTGCTCGCCCTGGCCGTGGACCGGACCGGGTCAGGGCTGTGGGCCGCGTCCTCGGTCCTGTACTTCACCTTGGTGTCGCATCTGAGTGCGCAACAGATCGGTGTGCTGCTGGGCGCGGCCGGGGTGGCGGGCATCGTCGGCTCACCGCTGGCCGGGCGCCTGGCCGGCCGCTTCCCGGTGCGCTCGCTGCTGATCGGCTGCCATCTGCTCCGCCTGGGGACGCTCAGCCTGCTCCAGGTCTGCACCGGCTTTGACGCGCTGCTCCCCGTCGTCGCCGTCACCTATCTGGGAGACCGGGCGGCCAAGACGCTGGAGATGCTGTTCGCCACCCGGGCGGCGGGTGAGCGGCGCGCGGCCTATCAGGCGCTGTCGCGCAGCGCGGCCAACGCGGGCTACGGCGTCGGCGCGGGGATCGCGGCCTTCGGCCTGGCGGTGGGGACCCGCGACGCCTACCGGGCCCTGATCCTGGGCAACGCACTGTCGTTTGCGGTCGCTGCGGCGCTGGTGTGGCGCACTCGGGAGGCCCGGGAGAGCAGCGTCCGGGTGGCGCGGTCCGACGGCGCCGCTCCCCTGGCGGCGACCGTGGACGGGAAGCAGCCGCGCGAGCGTCGGGCGAGCCCATGGCGGGATCGCGGCTATCTCTCGTTTGTGCTGCTGGACATCCCGATGAACCTCGACGACTCGGTCCTCAATGTCGGCCTGCCGCTCTGGCTGGTGAGCCGCACCTCGGCGCCGCACGCCCTCGTCCCGGCCTTTCTGGTCATCAACACCGTGCTGGTGGTGGTGCTCCAGCTGAGTGTGTCGGCGAGGGCCGAGGGGCCGCGCCGGGCCACCCGGGCGGTGCTGCTGGCCGGGGTGACGATGCTGGTGTGCTGCACGGCCATGGCGGCGGCCACCCGGGGCGGCAGCCGGGTGGCCACGGCCGTGCTGCTCGCCGCCGCGCTGCTGGTCACCCTGGCGGAGCTGATGCGTTCGGTGAGCTCCTGGGAGCTGGCGGTCCTGCTGGCGCCCGAGGGTGCCCGCGCCTCCTATCTGGGGGTGGCCGGGATGTCCCAGTCCATCCAGAAGTCCGCCGGGCCGCCGCTGCTGACCGGGGTGGTGATGGCTGCCGGTCCGGCGGGCTGGGTGGTGCTGGGGGCGGTGGTCGCGGGGCTCTCGGTCGTGCAGCGGACTTCCTGTATGCGGCGGCTTCGGGCCCTTGAGCCAGAGGTTGACAGATCCTTGACAAACAGCGGGCGTCGCGCATTGAATCAAGCCTCGAATTAACGCTTGATCAGAAGTGGATCACAGACTGATGACCAAGACCCCCCTCAGGAGCCTCACGCTCCGGTCCGGAGCCGCGCTCGCGGTAGCCCTCCTCTCCTCCGCGCTGGCCACCGTGCCGGCTGCCGCGGCCGACCCCGCCGGGCAGATCACCGGCATCGCAGGCAAGTGCGTGGATGTCGCTGCCGCCAGCAGCGCCAACGGCACCCCGGTGCAGCTCTACGACTGCAACGGCACCGCCGCCCAGCAGTGGACCCTCGCCTCCGACGGCACCATACGGGCCCTCGGCAAGTGTCTCGACATCACCGACCGTGGCACCGCCAACGGTTCCACCGTGCAACTCTGGGACTGCGCCGGCAGCGCCAACCAGAAGTGGGTTGTCACCGCCGCCAACGACATCGTCAACCCCCAGGCCGACAAGTGCCTCGATGCCACCGGCAACAGCTCCGCCAATGGCACCCGGCTCCAGATCTGGACCTGTACCGGCGGCGCCAACCAGAAGTGGCGCGCACCCTCGGGCGGCGGCACGCCGCCGAACCCCAGCGGCTTTGTGGTCAGCGAGGCGCAGTTCAACCAGATGTTCCCGGGTCGGAACTCCTTCTACAGCTACAGCGGCCTGACCGCCGCGCTCGGTGCCTACCCCGGCTTCGCCACCACCGGCAGCGACACCGTCAAGAAGCAGGAGGCCGCCGCCTTCCTCGCCAACGTCAGCCACGAGACCGGCGGCCTGGTCTACGTGGTCGAGCAGAACACCGCCAACTACCCCCACTACTGCGACACCGGCCAACCCTACGGCTGCCCCGCCGGACAAGCCGCCTACTACGGCCGCGGCCCCATCCAACTCAGCTGGAACTTCAACTACAAAGCCGCCGGCGACGCCCTCGGCATCGACCTCCTCCACAACCCCAACCTCGTCCAGACCGACTCCGCCGTCGCCTGGAAGACCGCCCTCTGGTACTGGAACACCCAGACCGGCCCCGGCACCATGACCCCCCACAACGCCATCGTCAACGGCCGCGGCTTCGGCGAGACCATCCGCAGCATCAACGGCTCCCTGGAATGCAACGGCCGCAACCCCGCCCAGGTCCAGAGCCGCATCGACGCCTACCAGCGCTTCACCCAGATCCTCGGCACCACCCCCGGCTCCAACCTCACCTGCTGAACCCCCACACCCCCACCACCCCACCCCGCGCCGCCCGCCGACCTCACCGACGGGCGGCGCCGGGCCGCCGACGGCCGTGATCACCCGTCATCTGCCAGCCGGTAGACGCGCCGTGCGTTGTCATGCCCGATCAGGCGGGCCACCCGGACGGCGTCGGCGGCGGCCCACTCACCGCCGGCGACCCACGGCGTCAGGGCGCGCAGCATCCCACGGCGCCACAGCAGCGCACCGAGGTGGTGCAGCTCGGGTGGGCCCCAGGCGTCGGAGGAGAAGAGGATCTTGGCGAAGGGTGCCAGCTCCAGCGACTCGGCCACGACGGCGTCGGAGCGCATCCCGGTGTGGTTCACACCGAGTCCGACGTCGAAGTAGACATGCGGGAAGACCTGGGCCAGATAGCCGGCGTTGCGGTGGAACGGGTAGCAGTGCAGCAGCAGCAGGTCGACGCCGTACGGTTCGACGTTCTTGATGAACCGGGTGAGCAGCAGCGGGTCGCAGCGGTGCAGTTCGACGTCCGGGTCGCCGTATCCGACGTGCAGTTGGAGGGGCAGGCCCCGGTCGACGCCCGCCCAGAGGAGGTGGCGGAGCAGCACCGGGTCGGCCACCCGGGCGGTGCCGGTGGCCTCGACCTCGCGGAGCCAGGGGCCGGCCGCTGAGACGACCTGGCGGTCGGTGGGCCGCTCGGGGTCGAAGTCGAAGCCATGGCGGTAGGCGACGATGCTCTTGAGGCCCACGGCGTCCGCCGTCCGTACGGCCAGCGCCTCATGGAACCGCGCGGGGAGGTCTGCGGCGGCGACCCCGGTCCGGGCGAGGTCCTCAAGTACGGACTCCAGCCGGACGATCTCGCCCACCGGGCGCCCGGAGGCCCGGGCCATGCCGTCGAGGCCGAGGAGGTCGTCGGCCTGGTAGCCGGTCTCCAGCAGGTACTGGGCGACGCCGGCGGCGGCGAGCAGCCGGCGGGTGACCTCCTCGGCTCCCAGCTCCCCGCGCCGTGCCAGGTATGCCTCGGGTGCGGCGTGGGGTTCCAGGCCCAGTACGGGGGCGCACCACCGCCGGACCGCGAAGCCGAGCTGGGAGTCGAACTGGGTGGTCCCCGGCGGACCGGGCCGGTCGGACTCGGTGAGCATCAGCTCCAGCGCCGCCCGGTCGACGTCATGGCGCAGCGCGCCGTGGACGTGGTGGTCCACGAGCGGGAGCCGTTCGATCGCCGTGGCGAGGGGTTCGGTGGACATCGGGGACCCTCCGGGTGCGGGCCTTGCCGTCCGGGCCGTCCACTCGGCCCGGTCCGACTGCCCGTCAGATCGTATGCCGGGCAGCGGTGGTGGCGGCCGACGTGCTACCCGAGCGGCGGTGCGCCGCCGTCGGCGGTGCGGTCGGCGCGTTCCCCGGCGAGGCGTGCCCGCAGGCCGTGGACCAGCGCGAGCAGCGAGACCTCGAAGGCCAGGTCGGCCGCCGGCCGCCGCTGGGCGTCGGCGGCCTGGTCGCGGGCGCGTACGGCGGCGGTGAACCGGGGCACTTCGGGGGAGTCCGGGCCGGGGTCGAACATGGTGGGCGGCGCGACCAGGTCGAGCGCCGAGCCCAGGATGAAGGACTCCACCCCGACCAGGACCGGGATGACGGCCTCGGTGGGCCAGCCGCCGCGTTCCAGTCCGCGCACCACGGCCTCGTACATGCGCAGGGTGCGGTGCGCACCGGAGACGGGGATCGTCGCCAGCAGGGAGATGGTCTGCGGATGGGCGGCGAAGGCCGCCCGGTAGAGCCTGGCCCAGCTCACCAGGGCCTCGTCCCAGGGCAGGGTCTCGAACGCCCCGGCGTCGATCGGGGCGGTCACCAGCTCGCGGACGCCCGCCAGGATGTCGTCCTTGCCCTTGACGTGGTTGTACAGGGACGACGGCCGCACCCGCAGCCGCTGGGCCAGCAGGGCGATCGAGAACCCCTTGGCCCCCGCCTCGTCCAGCAGGTCCAGCGCGGCGCGCACGATCGCTCCGCGGTCGAGCACGGGGGTGTTCGGGCGTCCCACCCCTCGTGTGCCGGCGCTCATCGAATGTGCCGCACCCTTCTTCCCAAACGTCGCTCCGTGAGTCTAGCCTGCGTCCACTAAAACGAATGGCATTCGCTTCGGGAGCCACCCCATGCCCATCACCGTGTTCCGCCACGCCACCCTCTGGACCGGCCAGACCGGCCAGACCGGCCAGACCGGTCCGGGCGGTCCCGCCGGCCTGCCGGGGGACGCGGCGAGACCGACCGCACTCGCCGTACGGGACGGCCGGATCGCCGCCCTGGGCGCGGCGGCGGAGGCGCTGACCGACGCGGCCGACGAGGTCCTGGACCTGGGCGGCGGGCTGCTGATGCCCGCCTTCGGCGACGGCCACTGCCACCCGGACCAGGGCGGGTTCGAATCGCTCGGCCCCCGGATCAGGCCGTGCCGCAGCGTGGCGGAGATCGTCGCCGAGGTCCGCCGCTACGCGGACGAGCACCCGGACGGCGACTGGATCCTCGGCGGCAGCTATGACTCCACCCTCGCCCCCGACGGCCTCTTCGACGCCCGCTGGCTGGACGAGGCGGTGCCCGACCGGCCGGTGGCGCTCCGCGCCTGGGACTACCACACGCTCTGGTGCAACACCGAGGCGATGCGCCGGGCCGGTCTGGACGACTCCGTACAGGACAGCGCACGCGGCCGGTTCGCCCGCCGCCCGGACGGGACCCTGCTGGGCACCATGGTGGAGTGGGACGCGGTGGACGCCGTCCTGGACGCCGCCCCCGCCCGCACCACCGAGGAGCGGGTACGGGCGCTGACCGTGGCCACCCGGACCTATGCCGCCGCCGGTGTCACCTGGATCCAGGACGCCTGGGTCGAGCACGACGCGGTCGACGGGTATCTGGAGGCGGCCCGGCGGGGCGCACTGGCCACCCGGGTCAATCTGGCCCTGCGGGCCGACCCGTCCCGGTGGCGCGGGCAGCTCGCGGAGTTCGCGGCCGACCGGGACCGGGTCGAGGCGGCGGGGCACCCCCGGCTCACGGCCCGCACGGTCAAGTTCTTTGTCGACGGGATCATCGAGAACCGCACGGCGGCGCTGCTCGCCCCGTACGCCGACGACCCCTGCACCAGGGGCATGCCGGTCTGGCCCGCCGCCGACCTGCGCGAGGCGCTGGTGGAGGTCGACCGGCTGGGCATGCAGGCCCATCTGCACGCGATCGGCGACGCCGGGACCCGCACCGCGCTGGACGCCCTCGCCCAGCTGACCGAGGTGAACGGCCCCCGGGACCGCCGCCCGGTGATCGCCCATGTCCAGCTGGTCGACCCGGCCGACCTGCCTCGCTTCGCCGAACTCGGCGTCATCCCCAATGTCGAGCCGCTCTGGCTCCAGGCCGACCCGGTGATGCGCGACCTCACCATGCCCCGCCTGGGCGCCGACCGGAGCGACCGGCAGTACCCGATGGCATCGCTGCTGCGCAGCGGCGCCCGGGTGTCGTTCGGCAGCGACTGGCCGGTCACCGACCACCGGCCGCTGGCCGGGCTGCCGGTCGCCGTCACCCGGCAGACGCCGCAGCGGGAGCCGCGCGGCGGCTGGCTGCCGGAGGAGCGGATCGGCATGGAGGCGGCGCTCGGCTGCTACACCTCGGGCGTCGCCCACCAGGCGATGGCCGACGACCGGGGCGTCCTGGCCCCCGGTCAGGTCGCGGACCTGGTGTGGCTCGACCGCGACCCCCGGGCCTGCGATCCGCATGAGGTACCGGACATCGCCGTCCTCGGCACCTGGCTGGCCGGGGAGCGGACCCACGCGGCGGACTCATGACCGCCCGACCCGCACCACCGGCACCCCGCAATCCGAAACCCCCCTGGAAGGAACCGTCCATGACGGGTACCAGCACAACCGCCCAGCCCCGACTCAAGCGGGTGCTGGGGCTGCCGGGGCTGACGCTCTTCGGCCTGACCTACCTGGCTCCGGTGACGGTGTTCACCACGTACGGCGCCGTCACCGGGGTGACCGACGGCCACCTCCCGGCCGCCTATGTGATCGCCCTGGTCGTGATGCTCTTCACGGCCTTCAGCTACGGCCGGATGGTGCGCGCCTTCCCGACCGCCGGGTCGGCGTACACCTACACCCAGCAGACCTTCGGCGGGCATGTCGGCTTCATGGTCGGCTGGACGCTGATGCTGGACTACCTCTTCCTGCCGATGATCAACTTCCTGCTCATCGGCATCTATCTGCACAGCCAGTTCCCCGCTGTGCCGCAGCAGGTCTTCGTGCTGGCCGCGCTGGTGCTGGCGCTGGTCCTCAATGTGCTGGGGGTCGACTCCATCAGCAGGCTGAGCATGCTGGTCGTCGCCCTGGCCGGGATCCTGGTCGTCGTCTTCGTGGCGCTCTCGGTCCACCATGTCTCCGGCCATGGCGCCGCCGCGCCGTTCGGGTCCTTCGTCCCCGGCAGCGCCGGTATGGGGGCGGCCTTCTCCGGGGCCGCGATCCTCGCCCTGAGCTTCCTCGGCTTCGACGCGGTCTCCACCATGTCGGAGGAGGCGAAGGACCCGCGCCGCACCATCCCCCGGGCGATCCTGCTCACCACGGTCGTCGGCGGTCTGCTGTTCATCCTGGTCTCCTGGATGGGCGCGCTGGTCCACCCCGACCCGTCCTTCGCCGACCCCGACAGCGCGGGCCTGGACATCATGGCCAAGCTGGGCGGCTCCGCCTTCACCTCGTTCTTTGTGGCGGTCTATGTGGCCGGCGCGTTCGGCTCCGCCGTCACCACCCAGGCCAGCGTCTCCCGGATCCTCTACTCGATGGGCCGCGACGGGGTCCTCCCCCGGCGGGTGTTCGGCGCCCTGCACCCGCGCTTCCGCACCCCGGTCACGGCCACCGCCGTGGTCTCCGCCGTGGGGCTGGTCGCGCTCTTCATCAGCCTCGACAACGCCGTGGTGATGGTCAACTTCGGTGCCCTGATCGCCTTCTCGGTGGTCAACCTGAGCGTGGTCAAGCACTACCTGGTCGACCAGGGGCGGCGTTCGCGCCGCGACCTGCTCTCCTACGGGGTGCTACCGCTCGTCGGGTTCGTCCTCACCCTCTGGCTGTGGACCAGCCTGACCGGTGTCACCTTCGCCGTGGGGCTCTGCTGGATGGGGGCCGGATTCCTCTATCTGCTCTTCCTCACCCGCCTGTTCAGCCGCAGGCCGCCGGTGATGTCCTTCAGCGACGCCCAGACCGACGGGCCTGCGGACGGCGCTGCCGAAGGCCGTGCCACGGCACCGGCCGCAGGCGCGGCACAGCCGTAGCGGCTCCGGTCCGGCCGGTGGGGATGAGGGGCACGCGGCCGTGCCCCTCATCCCCGTCTCCGGTCGGCGCGGGGCGGCCACCGCTACCTGACGAGATCACCCGCGCCGGGGGCCGGTGCGGCCCCCGGACACCTCCGTCAGGAGTCGGCGACGGCCTTCACCGTCGAATCGGCGACGCCGGTGTCATCGGCGTCATCGGCGGTGGTCGGCTCGGGCCGGGGGCCCCGGGCGCGGCGCACGGTGTAGGCGAGCAGGACGACGGCCAGGCTGCCGAGGCTGGTGAAGAGCTGGGTGCGCTGGTCGCCGATGACCGCCATGGCCACCAGGACTGCGGCGAAGCCGGCCATCACCACCCAGGTCGGATACGGGAAGAACGGTGACCGCACCGACAGCAGGTTGGTAGCGGTCATCATCGCCATCAGACCCATCGCCAGCACCCAGAGCGGCAGCCCGATCCAGGCGTGCAGGATCGCGGCGCCCGCAACCGCCTCGACGGCCACGATGATGACGTAGCAGCGGGCGCGGAAGCGGCGCAGTGCCTCGCGGGCGTCGGGGGCCTCCAGGCGTACGGTGCGGGGGCCGCCATGACCACCCCGGCCAGGGCGCAGGCCCGTTCCGGTCGGCCGGGGAGACCGTGCCGGTCGCCCCCTCCATGTCGGCGGAGATCAGGACACGGGTCACGCGGTCGCCTCCGCCGACCGGTCCGATCCGTCCCCCGGGAGCGATCCGTTCCCCGGGAGCAGGGCCACCAGGGCGTCGACGTGTGCGGCGCCGCTCTCCTCGACCACCTCGCGCAGGGTCTGCGCGTCGCGTACGGGCGCGAAGCGCACCTGTCCGGCGGCGTCCACCCGGTAGCCGTACACGGCCGGGCGGGGCAGCGAGTTGTAGGAGAAGTGCGAGGAGAAGTAGTAGGCGCCGGTGTCATAGAGCGCGACCACGTCGCCGGGTTCGACGGCCGGGAGTTCCCGTCCCACGGCGGTCAGGTCCCCGGCGAAGCAGCACGGTCCGGCGATGTCCATGACCTCGGTCGGACCCTGCTTGGGGCGCCCCGCCGCGTCGAAGACGCCGACCCGCAGCGGCCAGGCGTCGGGCATGAAGACCGTACGGGTGGCCACCTGGGCGCCGGCGTGGGTGACCGCGATGCGGCGTCCGCCGGCCGACTTGGTGTACTCGACGAGGGAGGCGATCGTGCCGCTCTTGGCGAGCAGCGAGCGGCCGAACTCGGTGACCAGGGTGTAGCGGCCGTCGAAGAGGTCGGGCACGGCGGCGCGCAGTTCGGCGACGTACTCCGCGTAGGTCGGCCGGTCCTCGTCGCTGCCGAAGTCCACCGGCAGCCCGCCGCCGATGTCCAGCCCGGTCACCTGGCGGCGGCCCAGGGTGGTGTTGATCTGCTCGGCCAGCTCGTAGGCCGCGCGGATGCCCTGGGCGATGAGCGGCAGCGGGCAGCCCTGGGAGCCGACGTGCGCATGGAGCCGGTTCAGCCACGGGCGGCGCGCGAACGCCTCGACCACGGCCTCGACCGCGCCCGGGTCACGCAGCGCGACACCGAACTTCGATGTGCTGGTGGCCGTGGACATCGCCCCGATGGCACCCGCCCCGACCTGGGGGTTCACCCGCAGTCCGACCGGTCCGGCGGCCGGTCGGCCGGTCAGCAGGCGGTCGACCCGGGCCAGTTCCTGGAAGTTGTCCAGGTTGATCGCGATGCCGTGGGCGAGAGCGAACTCCAGCTCCTCGACGGTCTTCGCCGGGCTGTCGAAGACCAGCCGGTCGACGGTGAAGCCGGCCGCGAGCGCCTCTTCCAGTTCGCCCGGGGAGGCGACCTCGCAGCCCATGCCGGCCTCGGCGAGCAGGCGGAGCACCGGAACCAGGCCGCACGCCTTGGCCGCGAACGTGTGCTGCACCGGGGCCGGTCCGTCGAACGCCTGGTGCAGGGCGTCGACTGCGGCGAGTACGCCGTCCACGTCCAGCAGGCCGATCAGGGGCGACTGCGGGCCCAGCAGACCGTCATCGACAGCGCGGGTCAGCGCCGCTTCGCGGGCCGTACGCCGCCGCTGGGCCAAACCGGAACTCATGTGAACCACACCTCATACATCGGTCGGGAGGGAGCGTCCGCAGCCCGCGCGCCCTGGGCGGTGCCTGCTGCTGCGAGCGGTAAGGACAGCTTCACCGTGCGGAGGGAGGTGCGTCTTCATCCGGCGCGACCAGGCCTTGGCAGCACGCTTGGCGGCCCGGACAGCAAAACGATCACCAGTGCCTCGCCCTCCTGGACTCCCCCGGTCTCACTCCAGGCGAGGGGCGAGCCGCAGCCCGATGTCCGCCAGCAGTCGGCCGGTGGGGTCGGTGAGATCGACGCCGAAGAGCTCACGGGCGCGGCGCAGCCGGTACCGCAGGGTGTTGGGGTGCACATTCAGGCGCTGCGCCGCCGCGCCGGTGTCGCCGAACGCGTGCAGGTACGCGGTGACCGACGCGCCGTACTCCGAGCCGTGGGCGCGGTCGTGCGCGACCATCGCGTGCACCGGCCCCGACATGGCCTGCCACAACGGCTCGACCCGGTCGAGCACCTTCAGCAGGGCCACCTCCGAGGCGACGTCGTCGGAGACCGCAGACGCCGACACCGCCGACGCGGCCCCCACCGCCGAGGCGCGTCCGCGCAGGACCCGCACCACCAGTTCCGCCGCCTCCCGCGAGGCGGGCAGCTCAGACAGGCTCGCCGCGACCGGTCCGACGCCCGCGAAGACCACGGTGTGCGGCACCGAGCGGGCCGTGGCCACCAGTTGGCGCGCGGGCTCGACCGCGCTGCCACCCGCGCCGCCGCCCGCGCTGCCGCCCGCAGGGACCAGCACGAAGAGGCGGCGGCCCGAGCGTGCGGTCACACACCCCGGCCGGTAGGCGGCGGCCTGGAGCGCGAGCACATCCAGCACGCGCTGTTCCGCCGCCCCGTCGGCGGCCGGGGCGGCTGCCGCGTCGAGCGCCCGGGTGTCGTACGCCTCCGCGACCAGCACCGTGTGCGGCCGGTCCGGGGCCACCCCGACGGTGCGCGCCGCCTGCTCCGCGTCCGGGCGCCCTTCGAGGAGGGCCTGCACCGCCTCCTCCCGCCGCCGGGCCGCCGCCCGCCCCCACGCCTCGTGGTGCACCAGGTGCGGTACGGCGGCCCGGGCCGCCGTGCGCAGCGCCGCCGCAGCCCCCTCGGCGAGCGGGCGGCCGTCGGCGGCGGCCCAGAGCGAGCCGAGCACCTCGCTGCCGTGGCGCACCGCGATGGCCAGCCGCTCGGCGTACCGGTCGTCGGCGGGTCGCCGCACCACGTCGTCGGTGCTCCACAGCGCCTGGAAGAAGCCGCTCTCGCGCAGTTCCGCGACCCTCCAGCGGGGTACCTCCTGGCCCAGGATGGTCAGCCTGCGCATCGGGTCCGGCTCGTGGTCCATCCGCGAATACGCCAGGACCCGCGACTGCGGGTCCTCGATGGTGATCGCACCTCCGACCAGGTCCGCCACCGTGTTGGCCAGCCCGGACAGGTCGCCGAGACGCAGCCCGGCCACGGCGGCCGAACCGGAAGCGGCGTTGTGCGCCAGAGCCGTCCGCAGCCGGCCGAGCACCTCCGTCCAGTCCCGGTCCGGGTGCCGGGTCAGCAGCGCGGTGCGCCCGCTCTCGGCGGCCGCGACCAGCGCCGCCCTCGGTCCACGGGTGCCGCGCCGCATCACCACGGCGGCGGCTCCGGCCCGGTCGGCGGCGCGCAGTACGTCCTCGGCGTCGGGCGAGGCGGCCTCCACCCCGACCACCAGCAGGACCAGGCCGGATGCCGCCCGGTCCTCGTCCCGGTCCTCGCCGGGATCGTGCAGCACCACGTCGGCCACGGGGATGTCGGTGCCGCGCGGCGCCGCCAGCACGTCGAGCATCCCGGGGTCGATCAGCCGCAGGAGCTGCGACAGCGACGGTCCGGTGGCATCCGGGTTCGGTTCGCGGCGCGTGGTCATCCGTCCATCATGGCCCGTCCGCGACCCGGCCGACGTCGTCGCTTCGCCGCACACCTGCCCGGCCTCCGGCCACCGCCGCCGCTGTTGCGGGGCCGGTCCGGTCACGGCCGGGCGGCGCGGAAGGCGCTGGTCGGCGCGGTGCCGCCGCCTTCCCGGAAGGCCTGGACACCGCCGCCGGAAAGGCCCGGCACCGGCCGGCGGAGCCCACCCGGACAGCCGCGAGCGGCCGGTTGCTTCGGGGCGCCCCGGCCGGTGACCGCGACACGCAGGAGGCCCGGCCCGGGACCACTGGTGGTCAGCGCGACCGTACGGCTGCCGCATGTGCCGACGGCGGTGGGGGTATGCGAGCGCGTGTATCTGTCGTGGGGCCTTGAAGGCATGCGAGCGCGATGGCGACCGGCCCACGCGCTGGCGACGCTGCCGCTCGCGCTGATCGCGGCGATCTCCATCGCGGACGCACTCACCGGCCCGGACATCCAACTGGGCCCCCTGCTGGTCGTGGCACCCGCGGTCACCGCCTCCTTCGCCGGCCCCCGGCTGACCGCCTGCATCAGCGCGCTGGCCGTTGCCGCCCGGATCATCGTCGCCATCCTGCACGGCGTCCTCGGGACGGAGAGCCGGCAGGCCGAGATCGCCGCCCTGGCCGCCGCCTCGACGGTGGTGGTGATCTTCACCGTGCTGCGCGACCGGCACGCCCGGGTCCTCAAGCAGGTACGCTCCGTGTCCGAGGCGGCACAGCAGGTCCTGCTGCGGCCGCTGCCCCCGAGGATCGGCCCGCTCCAGATCGCCTCGGTCTACCTGGCCGCCGAGGCCGAGGCGCACATCGGCGGCGACCTCTACGCGGCCACCCGCACCGACACCAGCAGCCGGCTGCTCATCGGCGACGTCCGAGGCAAAGGGCTGGCCGCCGTCGGCGATGCCGCCCTGCTGCTCGGCGCCTTCCATGGAGCGGCCCACCAGCAGGCGGCCCTGCCCGCCCTGATGACCTACCTGGACGCCAGTGTCCGCTGGGGACTGGACGAGGACGAGGAGTGCTTCATCACCGCCGCGCTGCTCGACATCCCCGACCACGGTCGGCACATCCACCTGATCAGCTGCGGACACCCTCCTCCGCTGCTGCTGCACGACGGCACGGTGATCCCGCTCGCCCACCGGGAACCGGCGCCCCCGCTCGGTCTGGGCGAGTTCGCCGACCCCGACTACCCCCTGGACGCGTTCGCCTTCGAGGACGGCGACCTGCTGCTGCTCTACACCGACGGCATCATCGAGGCCCGGGACGACTCCGGCGCCTTCTACCCCCTCGCCGAACGGCTCGCCGACTGGCACGGCTGCGCCCCCGACCAGCTTCTGGAGCGCCTGCGCGAGGACGTCCTCGCCCATGTGCGCGGACAGCTGACCGACGACGCGGCGGCCATCGCCGTCACCCGCGTCCCGCGCGGGCAGCTCCCCGACCGCCACCGCTCCCCCGCGTCCCGGCCGCAGGAGCGGATGCCCGACTACGCCGCGCGCATCACCTTGCGGGCGGCGGGCAGCGGCGACCCGGCCGCCGGACGGTAGTTGAACACCAGGGTTCGATAGAGCGCTCTCAGGAGCCTTCGCCCAGCTACTTGACGGGGTCCTGGAGACCCCTTTACCGTCCGTTGAGAGAGCGCTCTCACCCCTGTGGCTCCTGGCCTCCACCCCACCCGAAGGAGAGCTGTGATCACCCCATTCCGCGCACGCCGCCGTGGCTCGACACGGCGGTGGCGCAACCTGCTGACCGGCCTCGCTCTGGCCGGTCTCACCGCATCCATGCTCTATGGCGGCTCCACGGCGGCGCAGGCCGCCCCGACCCTGGTCTCGCAGGGCCGCAATGTCTCCGTCTCCTCGACGGAGAACGCCGGCACGCCCGCAGCCGCGGCCGTCGACGGCAATCTGGGCACCCGCTGGTCCAGCGCCCCCAGCGACAACCAGTGGATCCAGGTCGACCTGGGAACCACCACCACCATCACCAAGGTGGTGCTCAACTGGGAGACCGCCTACGCCAAGGGCTTCCAGCTGCAGACCTCCGGCAACGGCTCCTCCTGGACGACGATCCGGACCGTCACCGACGGCACCGGCGGCAACCAGACCCTCGACGTCTCGGGCAGCGGTCGCTACGTGCGGCTGCTGGCCACCCAGCGGGCCACCCAGTGGGGCATCTCGCTCTGGGAGTTCCAGGTCTACGGCGAGCAGACCGGCACACCGCCCCCGACCGTGCCACCGGGTGCGGTGCGGGTGGCGGAGTTCCTCGCCGAGTGCCCGTTCACCCACCGGCTGCCCGACGACCCGATCGTCTTCCCGAACCTGCCCGGCGCCTCGCATATGCACAGCTTCTTCGGCAACACCGTGACCAATGCGGCGACCAACCTCGGTGACCTGGAGAAGGCCTCCAGCACCTGCGATCCGGTGATCGACCTCTCCTCGTACTGGGTGCCGACGCTCTATGTCGACAACCAGCCCGTCGAGCCGACCGGCACCACCTTCTACTACCTGGGCGAAGGTGTCCGCGACGACGTCATCGCGCAGATCCAGCCCTTCCCCAAGGGCCTGCGGGTGGTCGCGGGCAACGCCAAGGCGACCGGACCGGACGACCGCACCATCTCCCGCTGGTCCTGCCTGCACGCCAACGAGGCGGGGGCGTCCCATGACTTCGTCCGCTGCCCGGCGGGCACCATGCTGGAGTCGTACCTGGACTTCCCGCAGTGCTGGAACGGCCGTGACCTGGACTCGCCGGACCACCAGAGCCACATGGCCTACCCGGTGAACGGCACCTGCCCGGCGACCCACCCCGTCCCGGTGCCCAAGCTCCGCCAGGTGCTGCGGTACCCGGTGAACGGCGACCCGTCGCGGTTCCGGCTCGCCTCCGGACCCGGTTACACCATGCATGGCGACTTCTTCAATGCGTGGCCGACCGACGAACTGGAGCGGCGGGTGCGCAACTGCATCAACCCGATCATCAAGTGCGGGGCCAACGGCAACCCGTAAGCCCCGGTGGCACCGAGCCACCCGGCGGGGTGGGACCGGCGAACCCGGTCCCACCCCGCGTCGACCGGTGGACCAATGGACCAGTGGAGAGGATGGACATGAAGGCCGTCGCCGCAGCGGTGCTGCTGCTCGCCGCCGCCACCGGGGGCTGCGCGGCCTCGGCGGACGGCGGCACCCCGGCTCCCCCGCCCGCCGAGGCCGCCGAGGCCGCCGAGGCCACGCAGCCAACGCAGGCCACGCAGGACGCCTCCGCCGAGGCCGGGCCGGGCGGGCTCAGCCCCACCGACCTCGCCTGGGTCCAGCTGATGATGCCGATGGACGACCAGATCGGCGGGATGCTGGCGCTCGCCCCCGAGCGGGCCGCCGACCCCGGCGTCCGGAAGCTGGCCGCCCGGCTCGCCCCCGACTGCGCCTCCGAACTGGACCGGCTGCGCACCCTGTTCCGGCGCACCGGGCTGCCGGAGACCAATGTGCACGAGGGCCATGACATGCCCGGCATGCTCAACCCGGAGGAGCAGCGCGCCCTGCGGGCGGCGACCGGCCCGGAGTTCGACCAGCTGGTGCTGCGCAATCTGCGGGAGTACCTGGAGCAGTCCGCCCGGCTCGCCCAATCCGAGCAGCAGGCGGGCGGCGACGCGGCGGTGAGGGCGCTGGCCGGGTCGATCGGGCAGGCCCGCCCGGCGCAGCTGGCCGCGCTGGACCGCGCCGGGGGCTGACCGGCCCCCGGCGCGGTCGGGCGTCGACGCGGTCGGGCGTCGGCGGGGTCAGGCCGGCAGGGTCCACTTCTGGTTGGAGCCGCCGGTGCAGTCCCAGATCTGCAACCGGGTGCCATTGGCGGAGCTGGGCCCGGTGGCGTCCAGGCAGCGGCCCGAGCCGGTGTTCACCAGCTGTCCGCCGCTCGCGGTCCACTTCTGCGCGGCCGTGCCATTGCAGTCGTACAGCTGCACCTTGGTGCCATTGGCGGTACCGGCGGCGGTGACATCCAGGCACTTGCCCAGCGCCTTCAGGCTCCCGTCGGAGCCGACCGTCCACTGCTGCGCGGTGGTGCCGTTGCAGTCGTAGAGCTGCACCGCCGTGCCATTGGCGCTGCTCCCGGCGGCCACATCCACGCACTTGGCGCCGTACCCGGTGATGGCACCGGTCCGCGCGGTGCCGCCACCGGGCGGGGTGGTGGTGTCGACGCGGGCGAGCCAGCGCAGTCCGTTGATCACAAAGCGGTTCTGGGTGTCACTGGCGAAGGTCGACGACAGCCCGGTGTTGGTGCCGTAGTCCATCGCGTTGTGGCCGAAGTTGGCGTAGAGCATGCGGTAGGCGCGGTTGGTCCACAGGATCGGGTAGTAGCCGCTGTACCAGGACTGGTTGGGGTCGGTGCCCACCGGGAAGCTGGAGGGGTCGATGGACGCCAGGATGTCGATGTTGGGGTTCTGCCGCAGGTCCTTGGTCCAGCTGTACCACTCGCTGACCGAGGAGGTGAAGGTCGCGGGAAGGTCCGAGGTCGCCGGATGGGTGCGGTCCTCGGTGCGCAGGGTGACCGAGGTCGGTCCCCAGGTGTTGGACTTGAACGAGCCGGTGCCCAGGAAGTCGTTGTAGTACCAGGACCACGATCCGGGGTCGGTGGTGAACGCCGAGACATGGAAGCCCATCCAGCCGCCGCCGCCCTGCACATACTGCTGGAACGCGGACCGCTGGGCGGCCGAGTGGGGCGCGTCGTCGAGGAAGAGCACCACCTGGTAGTTCTTCAGGTTGGCGGTGTTGAGCTGGTCCCAGTTGTTGGTGGCGGTGTAGGTGAAGCCGTACTGTGCGCCGGCCTGGGGGAACCACCGGTTGGCTTCCTGGACGAAGTTGATGTGGGCCGCGTCATAGGTGCCGTTGTAGAAGGCGATGACCTTGAAGGCCGAGGCGGCCTGGGCGGTGCCGGAGCCGGGGGCCGCGGCGAGCCCCAGCAGCAGCGCGCAGAGCGCGAGCAGTCGGGTCAGCATGCGCGGCAGCGAGCCTGCCGTGCTGGTCCGGAGCATGGGAGAGGGTCCTCCTGGGTGTGAGGGGAATCTGCGCGTGAGGGGATCGGCGCGTGAGGGGTCGGCGCATGAGCGCCCCGTGGTCCCGGCGCGGCTGCGCCGGGACCACGGGGAAAATGCGCCGGTCAGCCGGTGTAGGCGGTGAGTGCCCGGGTGAAGTCCCACGCCTGCTGGGAGACGCCCGAGCAGGTGTCGTCGTTCGGGTAGCCGGCGGCGCACGGGCGGTCCCGGTTGGTCGACCAGAAGGTCAGCCGGGCCAGGTGGTGCTGCTGGGCGTAGCCGGTGATGGTGCGGAAGTCGGCGACGGTGACGGTCTCCTTGTCGTCGGTGATCCCGTTCATCGAGGAGATGCCGCTGTGCCGGTACGCCTGGTCGTCGGTGTAGCCGTAGGCGCTCTTGAGGACGTTCTTCAGACCTTCCGCGGCCTGCTGGGTGAGGGTGCCCATGTTCTTGCCGGCGCCGCCGAAGTCGAACGGCATGATCGTCCAGCTGTCGACGGTGAGACCGGCGGCGGCGGCCTTCTTGACCAGGCTGCTGTCGGGGCCGGACTGGTTGGTGCCGAAGGTGACGTAGACGGTGATGCCGGGGTTGTTCGCCTTGATGGTCTTCAGCGCGTCGACGGTGCGCTGCTGCACGGTCGCGTTGCTGTAGGCGTCGGCCTCGATGTCGATGTCGATCGCCTTCAGGCCGTAGGCGCTGATGACCTTCTGGTAGGCGCCCGCCAGCGCGGCGGCGCTGGTGCAGGAGGACTCCAGCTTGTTGCCGCTGTAGCCGCCGAAGGACGGGATGACGTCACCGCCCGCGCTGCGGATCCTGTTGAT
Source organism: Peterkaempfera bronchialis (assembly GCF_003258605.2). NCBI lineage: Bacteria > Bacillati > Actinomycetota > Actinomycetes > Kitasatosporales > Streptomycetaceae > Peterkaempfera > Peterkaempfera bronchialis. The sequence continues at coordinate 6,910,734 of NZ_CP031264.1, read as the reverse complement.
GGTGGTCTGGTCGACGCCGCCGGTCAGCGGTCGGCCGCCGTCCCACTGCGGGTTGCAGGAGCCGTTGCTGAGGACGAAGGCGAGGGTGAACCACTTGACGCCCGTCGCGGACATGATGGTGGTCGGGTCGGGCGGGTTGCCCCAGCCGTTGTACAGATAGGGCGCGACCGCCATGGCGCCGGCCGGTGGCGGGGTGGTGCCGCCGCCGGTGGGCAGGGTCCACTTCTGGTTGGAGCCGCCGGTGCAGTCCCAGATCTGCAACCGGGTGCCGTTGTCCGAGCTGGGCCCGGTGGCGTCCAGACAGCGGCCCGAGCCGGTGTTCACCAGCTGTCCGCCGCTCGCGGTCCACTTCTGCGCGGCGGTGCCATTGCAGTCGTACAGCTGCACCTTGGTGCCATTGGCGGTACCGGCGGCGGTGACATCCAGGCACTTGCCCAGCGCCTTCAGGGTGCCGTCGGAGCCGACCGTCCACTGCTGCGCGGTGGTGCCATTGCAGTCGTAGAGCTGCACCGCCGTGCCATTGGCGCTGCTCCCGGCGGCCACATCCACGCACTTGGCGCCGTACCCGGTGATCTGGCCGGTGGGGTCGGCGGCATGTGCGGGCAGCGCCGTCACCGTGGCAGCAGCCAGGGAGGCCACCCCGATGCCCAGGGCTACTCGGGTCCGATTCATGGGCTCTCACAATCCGTTTCTGCTTGAGGACGCCCGGGTGCGCCCCGCAGGGGGAGCGGGCGCCGGGCGTACGGGGCGGTGAACGACCTCGTCGACAGCCCGAGGTGAGGGGGCGTCGGGGATGCCTCCGCCGCAGGTCGGAGCGGGACGGCCGGGCCGTCCCATGCGGGCCGGGTCAGGGTCGGCAGGGCCGCTCCGGTGCGCGCGGGCACACCGGAAGCCGGGCATGCCGGAAGCCGGGCCTTGGCATGGGATGGCAGGGAACGTCACGCTCCTGACAGGACGACGGAGGCACGCCCCCCTTTGTTCACGGCATAATTTAGGCTGTGACTTTACAGGGCATGGACATGCCGTCAAGTCTTCGCGCTGTACGGGGATCGTCGGCCGCTGCGGGTGGTCACCCGGGTCCGGGGGTGCGCAGGGCGAGGATGGCCAGGTCGTCATGGCCGTCGCTGGGGTGCTGGTCGGCGAGCGCCTCGCAGAGGCGGTCGAGAGGCTGGTCGGCGTGGGCGGCGGCCAGGGAGGCAAGGGTGCACAGACCGGCGTCGATGGCGCGGTCATGGTGTTCGACCAGGCCGTCGGTGAAGAGGATGACGGTGGCCCCGGCGGGGATCGGGTGGGTGTGGTCATGGCGGGGCCGTGCGGTGTCCACCCCCAGGGGGACGTCCGGATCGGCGAAGAGGTAGCGGGCATGCCCGTCGGAGGTGAGCAGCAGCGGCGGGAGGTGCCCGGCGACGCTCCAGCGCAGCGCCCAGGAGGCCGGTCCGTCGGGTTCGATGCGGGCCAGGCAGGCGGTGGTGACCGGGTCCTCGGTGATGGAGTGCAGGGTGCGGTCGAGCTGGGCGAGGACCGCACTGGGCGGTGCGCCCCGGTCGTAGAGCAGCGCGCGCAGCATATTGCGCGTCTGCGACATGGCGGCGGCGGCCTCCAGGTCATGGCCGACGACATCGCCGATGATCGCCGCGCAGGCTCCGTCGGGCAGCAGCAGGGCGTCGTACCAGTCGCCGCCGAGGTGGTTGGGCCTGGTGGCGGGCCGGTAGGCGGCAGCGGCGGTGAAGGGCCGCAGGTCGGGCAGCCTGGGCAGGAGCAGCCGCTGGAACTGCTCGGCTCTGGCCCGGGCCTGCTCGAAGAGCCGGGCGTTCTCGATGGCGACGCCGGCGGCGCCGGCCAGCGCCGCGACCACGGCCTCGTCCTGGCCGTCGAAGGGCTGGCCGTCGCGCCGGTCGGACAGATAGAGGTTTCCATAGACGCGGTGGTGGACGCTGATGGCGATGCCCAGCAGCGTGTGCATGGGCGGGTGGCCCACGGGGAAGCCGACCGACTCCGGGTGGTGGGCGATGTCGTCGACCCGCAGCGGCTCGGGGTGGCGGATCAGATGTCCCAGCAGACCGCGCCCGTGCGGCAGGTCGACCCCGGCCAGCTCTGCCCGCTGCTGCTCGCTCAGGCCCAGCGGGATGAACTCGACCAGCTTCTCGCCGGTCTCGTCCAGCACGCCGAGGGCGCCGTAGCGGGCTCCGCTCAGCTCCATCGCCGCCGTGACGATCCGCCGCAGCACCATCTGGAGGTCCAGGTCGCGGCTGATGGAGAGCATCGCGGCCAGCAGGGACTGCAACCTGCCCTGGGCGCGCGCCAGCTCCTGGAGCTGCTCGGCGATCTCCAGCAGATGCGGGTCCAGGGGCGGGTACAGCTCCGGCGTGCCCGGTAGCGGCTCCGGCGGCTCCTCGTTCTGGGCCATGGACTCGACCTTTGCATGACTGACGGGCTCGCGCGCCTTCTCCCCTCCCAGCCTGCCCCACGGCCGCCTGGGTCGCACTCACCGCCGAGCAGGCCCGCATCGCATCCCGCCGTGCGCGCGAATACGGTGAAGGTGTTGGACACGCATCGCCTACCAGGGGAGTCACCATGCGGATCCGACGAATTCTGGGCCCGATGGCGGTCTCCGCCGCCCTGCTCGGCCTCGGTGCGGTCCCCGCGACCGCCCAGCCGACCGTCCCGGCGGCGCCGACGACCGTACCGGCGCATATCTGCGTCGAAGGCGGCGGCAAGGTGATGGGTTCCCCGCAGGGGCTCGCGTACTGCTTCGGCGGGCGCTACAACGGGGAGATCATCTCCGGACCCTGACCGGCGGAACCCGCGCCGGGCACCGCCTGGGCGCGCAGTGCGGCGAGGAAGTCGTCGACCAGCTGCTGCTGCCGTTCCGGTGGGAAGAGGGCCGGGCTGAACAGTGCCTGGACGACCAGGCCATGGGTGAAGGCCAGGGCCATCACCGCCAGCCGCTCCGGGTCCGCGTCGGCGGGCAGCTCGCCGCGCTGCTGCGCCGCCTCCACATGGCGGCGCAGCCGGGCTCGTGAGCGGTCGTCGCGGGCCGCCTGGTCCGCGCCGAGCTGCGGGTCGGCGAGCGCGGTGTCCCAGGAGCCGACCCAGATCCGGTTGCTGACGGTGTCGGGGGCGCTCAGCGGGAGGATGTCCAGCAGTGCGGTCCGCAGGGCGGCGATGCCCTCGGCCGGGGGGACGCGCCGGGGGCGCTGCTCGGTGCGCTCCTCCAGGATGGCCAGCGCATGGGCGACCAGGGCCTGCTTGCTGGGGAAGTAGTGCGTCACCAGGCCGGTGGACGCGCCCAGCTGCGCGGCGACGGCGCGCAGGGTCAGTCCACCGAAGCCCTGGGACGCCATGACCTTCCAGACGGCTTCGGAGACGTCGCGGCGGCGGGCGGCATGGTCTGTCTTCGCGGGCGGCATGGCGCTAGATTACATACCGAACGTTTGTTACGTACGGAGGTTGCCCGTGTTCGCCATCCCGCTCGACGACCATGCCCAGCTCCGGCCGCTGGAGCCGTGGCAGGCGCCGGAGTTTCTGGCCCATATCGACCGCGCCAGGCCGACCGTGGACCCGTGGATCCCCTGGGCGTCGCGCTCCACCGACCTGGACTCCGCACGGGCCACCCTCCAGCGGTACGCCGACAGCCAGGCCGCCGACGGCGGTCGCATCTACGGGATCTGGCTGGACGGGGTGCTGGTCGGCGGCGTCATGTTCGTCACCTTCGACGCCGCGAGCGGGGTCTGCGAGATAGGCGTCTGGACGGAGGCCGCCGGCGAGGGCCGGGGGCTGGTCACCCGGGCCGTCCGGCACCTGATCGACTGGGCGTTCACCGTGCGCGGCATGAGCCGGGTCCAGTGGCTCTCCTCCACCGCCAACACCCGCAGCGGCAATGTGGCCAAGCGGGTCGGCATGACCTGCGACGGCGTGCTGCGCGAGTACTTCCCCCACAACGGCGTCCGCCACGACAAGGAGGTCTGGTCGGTGCTGGCCCATGAGTGGCCCACCGCCTGACCACCTGCCCCGGCGCGGCCCTGCGGGCAAGGCAGCCCGCAGGACCGCGCGGCGGCTAGGTCGCATCAGTGGCCACGGCCCGCGGCTGCTTGAGCCTGTTGATTGCTCGTTCGACGGTGTTTCGTTTCCTGCATCGTGATTTTCATTTTGCATAGTGCTCCACGTGCCGGCGCGGTCAGGCCGGGGTGGAGCGGAGGATGCGTGATGCCTCCTGGGCCAGGCACTGCCAGGCCTGCTCCACGTGGTGGCGCTGGGTGAAGGTGCCGCCAACGGCGATCCGCAGCACGACCCGGTCGTGGATGCGGCTGTGGGTGAGGAAGGTGGTGCCGGAGGCGTTGACGCGTTCCAGCAGCCGCAGGTTGGCCGTGTCCGGGTCGGCGTCGGGCGGGGTGCGCAGCCGGAAGCAGACCAGGGAGAGCGGGTGCGGCGCGGCGAGTTCGAACCGCTCGTCGGCGCGGATCCACTCGGCGAGCTCGGCGGCGAGGCCGATGCCCTGCCGGATGTGCCGGCGCAGCCCCTCGACGCCGTACCAGCGGATGACCGCCCAGAGCTTGAGCGCGCGGAACCGGCGCCCCAGCGGGACCTGCCAGTTGCGGTAGTCGGTGACCAGGCCCGATTCCGTGGCGGCGTTGCGCAGGTACTCGGGCAGGATGGTCATCGCCTCGGTGAGCCAGGCCCGGTCGGCGACCCAGAAGGCATCGCAGTCGAAGGTGGTCAGCAGCCACTTGTGCGGGTTGGTGCAGTAGGAGTCGGCGTGCTCGGCGACGCCTTCGTTGAGCCAGCGCAGTTCGGGGCAGACGGCGGCGACGCCCGCGTAGGCGGCGTCCACATGCAGCCAGATCCCGTGCCGGCGGCAGACCTCGCCGATGGCGGCCACCGGATCGACGGCGGTGGTGGAGGTGGTGCCGACCGTGGCCACGGCCAGCAGCGGGGTGACGCCGTCGGCCACATCCCGCATGACCAGGGTCCGCAGGTGGGAGACGTCGAGCGCGAGGGTGGCCGGGTCGGTGCGCACCTGGCGTACGCTCTGCTCGCCGAGCCCGGCGATGATCGCCGCCTTGACCGCCGAGGAGTGCGTCTCGCCGGTGACATAGAGGCCGAACCGCCGACCGCCGGTGCCCTCGCGGCGGACCATCCCCTTCCCGGCCCGGTGGAGCGCGGAGACCAGCGCGACCAGCAGGGCGCTGGAGGCGGTGTCCTGGATGACGCCGCCGCCGCTGCCGTCGGAGCGGAAGCGGTCGGGCAGCCCCAGGATCTCCACCAGCCAGTCCAGGACGTGCTGCTCCAGTTCGGTGCAGGCCGGGCTGGTGGACCAGGTCATGCCCTGGACGCCCAGGCCCGCCGAGAGCAGGTCCGCCAGGACGGCCGGGCCGGAGGTGTTGGCGGGGAAGTAGCCCAGGAACCGGGGGTGCTGCCAGTGCAGCAGACCGGGGACGACGATGCCGTCCAGGTCGTGCAGCAGCGCTTCGAACGGCTCCCCGTGCTCGGGCGGGTGCCGGGGCAGCAGGCCGCGTACCTGTCCCGGCGCGACCTCCGGCGCCACCGGGAGGGATTCGAGGCGTTCCCAGTAGTCCGCGATCCAGTCGACCGTGCGATGGCCGAACTGCCGGAACTCCTGAGGACTCATGTGGTCCACCCGGTGCCTCCTGTCAGTCGTGGTGGGTGAGCAGCGGGGTGTCCAGATGCCGGTTGAGATAGGAGAGGCCGTCGGTTCCGCCCGTTCCGGGGACGTCCCCGATGATCCGCCGGGCCACCCCGCGATGGGTGCGCTTCCAGCGCACCCAGGCGGTGTCCACGGCCGTGACCGCCTCGTCCAGCCGGGCGGCGGCCTCCGGGTCCAGCCGGGTCCGCAGGGCGGCCAGGGCCTGCCGCAGGGGTATCTCGGGCAGCGGTGAGCGGTCCAGCGGCACCGCCTCCAGGGTCTCCGGCCGCAGCGCCTGCTCGCCCCGGCAGCACCGCTCCAGCGCGGCGAAGGCCGGGGACTGCAACGCCCCGGTGCCGTAGGTGGCGTCGCGGATATGCGCGAACTGCCCGGCGTCCAGGGTGCAGAGGAGGTGGAACAGCCGGGTCGCATGGCGCAGGGTGTCGGCGAGGGCGTGCAGCCGGGGCGGCAGGCCGGAGGGCTGGTGCGGGCCCCGGTTCCGCGCCTCGCCGGCCTGCTCGGCCGCCACGGCGGAGAGCACCTCCATGATCTGGACCGACCGGGTGAACAGGTACTCGTCCGGTTCGGTCGTGGCGGGCAGCGGAGTGCAGTCCACGATGCGGCGCAGCACGGGCGGCTGAGTGCGGCAGAGCCGGTGGATCAGCCGGGTGCAGAGCCGCAGCGCCGCGTCGTGGCCGAGCGGCCGGGGCGGTGCGCCCCCGGGGCGGATGGCCTGGCACAGGTCGCCGGTCAGGCGGGTGGCGGCGGCGGTGCGGGCGTCCGGTCGGTCGCTGGGCGCCGCGTCGAGTTCATGGCGGATCAGGTCGGCGGTCAGGGCGGCGCTCAGCAGGCGTGCGTGCTGCTGGTACCCGGCAGGGCCGGACCGGCAGTACTGCTCGAAGAGGCCGCACATGGTGTACGCCTCATAGGACTGCGTGGCGGTGGCCGTCATGGTGGCGGACCGCAGCCACCGGTCGGTGAACCAGCTCTCGTCGGGCGGCTCCCCGGCGCGGGTGCGCGCCGTCCGGGCGGCGTCCACCAGGGCTTCGGCCAGCTCTGCGGGCAGCTCGGCGGTGCCGTGCGCCCGGACGGCGGCCGTCGCCTCCGCGAAGGGGAACGCCGGGGCGGGGCTGCCGGGTCCGATGCCGTCCACGGCGCGCGACCAGTCCCGGATGGTCTGCGGCGCCGACCGCACGGCCGTGCTCATCCGACCGCCTCGGCCGGCTGCCCCGCTGCCTCTGCCGCCGTCTGGGCCGCTGCCTCTTTCGCTGTCTGTGCCGCCGTGGGCCGCCCGGTCGGCAGCGGCTCGCGCCACGCGGGGCGGAGCACCGGACCGCCGGGCAGCGGGACCACCGGCAGCGGGGCGAAGCCATGGCGGACCATCAGCTCCAGGCTCTCCGGGCTGCTGCACTCGACATAGCAGCCCGCGTCCACCGCGTCCGCGAGGGCCGTGACCTGGCGCAGGATCGCGCTGCTGACCCCGCGCCCCTGGCGGGCGGGGCGTACCGCGTTGAAGACCACATAGGAGTGGGCACGGTCGCGCGGATGGTGCTCGTCCAGCAGCCGGGCGATGGCCACGGCCCGGTCACCGCACTCCGCAGTGGCGGCGCGCAACCGGCTCTCATGGCGGCGCAGCTCGCCCGGGGTGGGGTCCGGGGCGTCGGGTGGGACGACCAGGACGACGCCGGAGTCGTCGGCCAGGTGGATCTCGCCGTGTGCCAGCAGGTCCTCCACGACGACGCGGAAGAAGTCCGGCAGCAGTGCGCGGCGGCGGCGGGCATCGGGGAAGACCCAGGCGGTGACGGCGTCGTCCTGGAACGCCTGGGCGAGGATCGCCACCGCCGTGTCGGCGTCGGCGGGGCAGGCGCGGCGGACGGCCGGCCCGGTGGTGCGGGATTTCGGTGCGGCTGCGCGGGCGGGCTGCCCGGCGCGGTCCTGGTCGGACATGCGCGGTTGTCCCTTCCTGCTCGGTCCGGACGTGTGGGGGGCGGCCCGCCGGTGCAGGGCGGGCCGCCCCGGTCACGGACGGCGCGTGTACAGGAGCCCCTCGCACCAGATGAGGCTGGTACGGCCCCACTGCGCCGCCGCCTCGGGGGAGGGGAAGAAGCCCCGGCCCTTGCGGTTGGCGCTGGTGTTGCACAGCACGGGGATGCCGCTGAGCCGTTCGTACGCGGCGAGCACATCGGCCAGGAAGGGGTCCTGCCGCGTATTGACGGTCTGGAGGCGGGCGGTGCCGTCCAGATGCACCACGGCGGGGATCCGCTCGGCCCAGCCCGGCCGCATCGCATGGTCGAAGAGCATGTAGGGGTCGGGGCAGCCCGGGGAGAAGATCTCCGGGGCGCGGTCCTCCAGGCAGACGGGGGCGACCGGCCGGTAGTCCTCCCGCTCCTTGATGTCATTGAGGACGTTCTTGGTCTTGGCGTCGGTGGCCGTCGCCAGGATGCTGCGCCCGCCCAGTGCCCGGGGCCCCAGCTCGGCACGCCCGTGCAGCACCACCACCGGTTCGCCGGTCTCGTGCAGCACCTTCGCCAGCGCCGAGGTGTCGCAGGGCTGGGACTGCCAGCCCGGCAGCTCCGCCCCTGCCGGGATGACGACCGGTCCCCGGTGCACGGACCAGTCCAGCCGGGTGCCGCCGCGGTGCACCAGCTCGGCGGTGGCGGTGCCCAGGGCGGCGCCGGAGTCGTTGGGGAAGGGCGGGATCCAGATCTCGCGGACCAGGCCGCTGGAGCGGATGGCGCTGTTCCACTTGATGTTGAGGGCGCAGCCGCCGGCCAGGCAGAGGTTGGGCGGCCCTGCGGCGCTCCCGTCCGCCTCGGCGGTCCCGGCGAGCTCGGCCAGCCGGTCGCGCAGGGCGGTCAGCAGCCGGACTCCGAGGTAGCCCTGGAAGGAGGCGATCAGGTCGGCGTCGGAGGCGCCCGGCCAGAGCCGTTCGCGGTCCCGGCCGACCCGTTGGCCCAGCTCGACCCCGGTGTCGAAGGTGAGCGGGAGGCGGGCGAGTTCGGCACCGAGGACCGGGTGGAAGTCCGGTTCGTCCCGGCCCAGCGCCGCGTACGCCATGGCCTTGCCGGCCACATCGAGGTTGCGCGGCATGGTGTGCTCGTCGAAGGCCGGTTCCGGGGCGCCCGCCTGGCGGAAGGGGTCGAACTGCGCGGCGAAGTCCGCGAAGGCGCTGCCGTAGACCGGGAAGAGCCCGCCCAGGCTCCGCACCCGCAGCGGCGGCCCCGGGTCCACCCGGTAGAGCGTGGGCACCATGCCGCCGTCCCACACCAGGACCAGGGCCGGTTCCCCCCGGGCGGCGAACGGGCTGGTGCAGTAGGAACCGAGCAGGTGCTGGGTGGCGTGGTGGTAGCTGGCGTAGCCGACGGTGCGCGACCCCAGCGGCAGTCCGTCGAAGGTGTACCGGCGCAGCGGGTCGGTCCCCGGTCCGGCCTCCACCTCGCTGTAGGGCGCCACCTCCACCGTCGCCGGGCGCCCCTCGCGGGTCACCCGCAGCAGCGGGCGGGACTCGCCCGCTGCTGCGAACCAGCCGTCCACCACAAAGGTGTCGATCTCGTCCGGGTGCACCCCCTCGCGCAGCAGCACCTCCTCCACGAGCTCCAGCCGGTCCAGCGGTTGGTAGCGCGGGCTGCCGTCCAGCTTCTCCATCTCGATGCTGAACAGCAGGTCGCTGCCGTCGAGTACGGCGATTCCGCCGTCATGGGTCAGTTTGAGTCCGCAGAGGAGCACTGCCAGGTCCTTCCCGGTGGCCGGTCCTCGGACCGGGTACGTCGTCCGGTTGCGGCGGTCAGGCGCGCGTGAGCGTCCACGTCTCGTAGTTGGTGGAGTCGTCGACCGGCCGCGACGAGTAGTTGTCGAAGACCGCGATGTCGGTGAATCCGGCGTCCCGGGCGGCGTCCCGGACGGTGTCGTGGTCCAGCGCATAGAGCCGGTGCAGCTCCCTGGCGGCGGTGTAGGAGTCCGACCCCGGGCCTCCGGCCCTGCGGAACTGGGTGTACGTCAGGTCGGAGAAGCCGCCCGTCGGGTGGTGCTCGAACTTCCAGATGAACGCCAGGTCGTCCAGGTCACCGGCCCACACCTGGGTGCCGAAGTCATTCCGCAGCCGCTGCTGGGAGAGCAGGTCGAAGACGAATGAGCCGCCCTTGCGGACGACGCCCGCCACCGCGTGGAACGTCTTGACGACGGTGTCGTGGTCGGGCAGGTAGTTGAGCGCCGCCGCGGCGCACACCACCGCGTCGTACTCCTGCCGCACCGGGATCTCCGGGAGTTCGGCGTGGACCAGCGGCACCTGCGCGCCCAGCCGGGCCCGCGCTTCGCCCAGCATGGCCTCCGAGCGGTCCAGCCCGGTGACCGAGTACCCCAGGCGAACCAGCTGCTCCAGCATCAGGCCGGTGCCGCAGCAGACCTCCAGGACCTCGCGGACCGGGCGGGCGCGGTCCGACCAGAGGCTCTGCAGGAAGGCTGCCATCTGCGGGCGCGGGCTCTCGCCCCACTGGTCGATCGCCCAGCCGACGAGCCGGTCGTAGGTGTCCGCCGTGGCCGCGTACGGCTCCGGGTATCCGGCGGACAGGCACGGCTGTCCCTTCATTTCCACTCCTTGTGCGGTGACGTGTGCCGACTCGGCTATGCGCGGGTGAACGTCCACGTCTCATAGAGCGTGGCGTCATGGGCCGGCTCGGGCGTGTAGTTGTCGTGGACGGCCGGGTCGGTGAATCCGCAGTCGCGGGCGACTCGGCGGATCATCTCCGGGTCCAGGGGGTACAGGCGGTGCAGTTCCCGGGTCCTGGTGTAGGGGCCTTCGAGTTCTGCCTCATGGCGGAGGAACTGGGTGTAGGTGGCATCGCAGTAACCACCGGAAGGGGAATTGCTGAATTCCCAGATGAATGCCAGGTCGCCGAGGTCGGCAGCCCAGACACTGCGGCCGGCATGGCCGTCCATCATGGTCCGGGAAAGGATGTCGAAGACAAATGACCCGCCGGGGCGCAGCACCTCCGCCACCGCTCGGAAGGTCGCGGCCAGGTCGTCCTCGCCGGGCAGGTAGTTGAATGCCGCTCCGGGGCTGATCACCGCGTCGAACCGCCGGTCCACGGGGATCGAGGGAAGTTCCGCGTGCAGCAGCGGCACCTCGTCGCCCAGGCGCTTCCGGGCGTGGTCCAGCATCGCCGCCGACCGGTCCAGTCCGGTGACCTCGAACCCCCGGAGGGCCAGCTGCTCCAGCATCAGACCGGTGCCGCAGCAGACCTCCAGGACGCTGCGGACCGCGTCGGGGCGGTCCGCCCAGAACCTCTCCAGGAAATCCGCCCGCTCCGGTCGGGGCTTCTCCCCCCATTCGCGGACGATCCAGTCGTCCAGCCGGTCATAGGCGTCGGCGATGGCGTCGTACAGGTCCGGGAATTCCTCCGGCGGGCACGGCTGCCCTTTCATCTGCATCTCCTTACGGCCGGTCGCCGCCCAATCTAGGCTCCACCCCGGGGAACCGCGACTCGAAACTGTTTGCGATCAACCCGTCCCGGGCCGGAGGACACCCGAACGGCGCACCCGGGTTGTTCACCGGAAGGGCGCGGCCTAGGATTTTTCAGAATTACCCCGAAGGCTGTCCATCTGCGGACTTCTTCCGCATCCCTCGCCGACGAACAGGGGTCTTCTCCCGATGGCAATCGAGGTCGCACGACTCTACGAGGACTTTCCCTTTCCCTCCCCGGAACCGGATTCCGGGCTGATCGACGTCGTCGCGGACGAGCTGCCGCTCGTACTGGGCGACACCGCGCTGGACGGCCTCCAGGTGCTCGACGCCGGCTGCGGCACCGGGCACACACTGGTGGCGCTGGCCCGGCGGCACCCGGAGGCCCGGTTCACCGGGGTGGACGCCTGCCGGCGCTCCCTTGACATCGCCCGTGGCCTGGCCGAACGGCACGGCGTCGGCAATGTGGACTTCGTCCACGGCACCATGCCGCAGCTCGACCTGGCGACCCGCTTCGACCTGGTCGTCTGCTTCGGCGTACTGCACCACCTGCCCGACCCCCGGGCCGGGCTGCGGTGGCTGACCGAGCACCTCGGCGACGACGGACTGCTGCACCTGTGGCTCTACCACGCGCTCGGCGAGCACGGCAGGATGCTGGACCGGGAGCTGGTCCAGCTGCTGGCCCCGGCCGACGACCCGGCCGCCGGCCTGGAGACGGTGCGGCTGCTGGGGCTCAGCCTGCCGCTCGCCGAGTACGGCTTCCCGGCCGGCTGGACCGGGACGGCGCTGAGCCAGGCCGAGCAGGACGTGTTCGACGCGGACGCCTACCTCAACCCCGTGGTCCAGCCGATGCGCTTCGGCGACGTGCCCGGGCTCTTCGACGGGCTGGGCCTGGACTGGCTGGCCGCCGACCGGGTGTACTGCCCCGACCGGGTGGCGTTCATCGACCTGGACGGCCTGGAGCCGGAGAGCGACCGCTTCGTCCGCCCCCAGAGCCTCTTCGACAGCGCCGCCCTGCGCGAACGGCTCTCCACCCTCGGCAACCTCGACCGGGTGCGGGCGCTGGAACTGCGCCTCCGCCCCACCGGCTTCCGGGTCCTCGCCGGGCGCGGCGCGAGCCTCGACCGCTGCGTCCCCCGGGTCAAGGGCAACCTGCTGCCGCTGCCCGGCCCCACCGGGCACCGGGCCGGGGCCCGCTGAGATGGCGCTCGACCCCCGGATCGCGGCCTTCCTGGACGCCCACACGACCGGGCCCGCCATCCAGGATCTGCCGCTCGCCGAGTTCCGCGCCGTCATCGAGAGCATGGTGGCGTACTGCGCGCCCACCGCCCCGGTGGCGCAGGTCCGGGACCTCGCGGTGCCCGGCCCGGGCGGCCCCGTCCCGGTCCGGCTCTACCACCCGCGCCCCGGGTCCGCGCTGCCGGTCGTCGTCTACCTCCACGGCGGAGGCTGGATGACCGGCTCCATCGACCATATGGACCCGGTCTGCCGCGCGCTGGCCTCGGAGGCGGAGTCCGTCGTCCTCAACGTCGGCTACCGGCTCGCCCCCGAGCACCCCTTCCCGGCGGCGCTGGACGACGCCTGGGCGGTCACCGCCTGGGCCGCCGCCAACGCCGCGTCCTTCGGCGGCGACCCCGCCCGGCTGGCGGTGGCGGGGGACAGCGCCGGTGCCAACCTCGCCACCGTGGTGGCCATGCTCGCCCGCGACGCGGGCGGGCCACCGATCGCCCACCAACTCCTCATCTGCCCGGCCCTCGACACCGCCATGGACTCCGGCTCCTACCGCACTCTCGGGGACGGCTACGGCTGCACCCGGGCCGTGATGCGGCTCTGCTGGCAGACCTATCTGGCGATGCCCGAGGAGGCGTTCCCCGACGCCCCCTGGCAGGCCGTCCCGATGCGCGCCCCCGACCTGGCGGGGCTTCCACCGGCCACCGTGCTGACCATGGAGTACGACCCGCTGCGCGACGAGGGCGAGGCGTACGCCGAGCGGCTGGCGGCGGCCGGAGTACCGGTCCGGGCCACCCGCTGCCTCGGCGTGATCCACCCCGCGCTCCACCTCGACGCCGTCTCCCCGCGTGCCGCCCAGGCCCGGCAGCTGGCCGTGGCCGCGCTCCGCGAAGCCTTCGCGCTCGGCCCACCGGACGTACCGGACCCGGCACCGCAACCGGTCGCCCGGCTCGCCGCAGCCCGCCACGGCAGCCCACCGCAGGGCCGCTGACCACAGGGCCGCTGACCACCAGGGGGCGGGCAATGGGAGCCGGGCCGCGCAGACCATCGCGTGCCCGGCTCCCGGGTCGGGTGGTGCCCTGGCACGCCCGTCTGCCGCGTCGGCGGGCGAGGCGCTAGCTGGTGGGGAGCGGGCCGGCCAGCTGCTGGATCCAGGCGCGCGGCGGTCGTCACGCCGTCCGGCTTGTACCTTAGAGCTCGCGCAGACAGGCGGCGTGGGGAGCCCCGGCAGCAGGGTGACGCTCTGGGAGCAATTCGCTGCGCTGCTGCCCAACCGCTGGCTGCCGCCGCCGGCGACGACGCCCATGACTGGACGATGATCTTCGGACCAAGGCATGCCGGGCCGGCTTCGGTGCGGTGGCCTCACCCAGGTCGACGCGGTGCACGACCGGCTTTCCACGCCGCCTGTCGGCGCGCGCCCTTGTTGGACGAGTGGCGGCCCGCTACTTCTCGCCCTTGACCGCCTGGATCAGGCCGTGGAGGGTCTGGCCCACCGGGCCGTCGGTGCGGCCGTCCGGTGTGTCGCCGATGCCGAGGTTGCCGCACTGGTTGGTCGGTGCGCCCCCGGGCAGGGAGACGGCGGTGCCGATCAGCCCGCCGCCCGCGTCGGTCTGCGTCTGGGCTGCGGGGGCGCTCACGGTCGTACAGGCGTTGTCGAAGGCGCCATTGCCCGCGCCGACGACCGTGGTCGCCCACGCCGGGCCCGAGTAACCCGGTGCCGTCCAGGCCATGGAGACGGCGCAGGCGGTACAGAGGATCGCGGAGAGCGGAAACCGGTGCATGCCTCCACGCTGCCCGTCGCGGGCGCAGCCGGCGCCGACGGCACGCGCGGCTCACCGCAGGTTGACCCGCCTGCGCCTGCCGGCAGGCGCAGGCGGGACGGGTCAGCGGCTCGGCTGGGGCGGCGGCGCGGCGGTGCCGCTGCCGAGCCCGGCACGCTCCAGGGCGGCGCGGGCCTGATCGGCGTGGCCGCCCCGGGCGATCAGGTCGTAGCGGGACGCCACCAGGGACTTCGTGGAGGAGAAGTCACGGCGGCCCCGGGTGGCGGCGTGCCCGACGAAGCCGAAGAGGGCTCCCCACACCGCTCCGATGAGGATGCCGCCGACGATCAGGCCCAGCCACACCGGACCGGCGGTGAAGAGACCGACCAGCAGGGCGATGAAGAGTCCGAACCAGGCTCCACTGGCGGCGCCTGCGGCTGCCGCGCGTCCCTTGGTGAGCCGGCCGGTGACCCGTTCCACCAGGCGCAGGTCGGTACCGATGATGTCGAGCTGTTCGACCGGGAAGTGCTCGTCGGACAGCCGGTCGACCGCAGCCTGCGCCTCCTCGTACGTGGCGTAGCTGGACACCGTGTTCCAGGCGATGGTGATCGGGTTCAGCGGGCCAGGGTCCTCTGGCATCTCGATCCACTTCCGGACGGTCCTACCAGTAGTGGCGTCGACCGCCGATCGCGTGTCCCAACGACCCCAGGATCCACAGGATGGCCCCGATGACGGCCAGGATGATCCCGATGGTCCAGAGGATGGCGATGTGGAAGATGAAGCCGATGATGAGGAGGATGATTCCGAGGGCGATCACGGGGTCCTCCGATCTCCCGGATGAGTAGCCTCCACGCCGCTCATTCCCTCGTATCGCGGGGGTAAGCATCCCGGTCTGCGCCTTATGTCTGATTCGATGCTCCTCCCGCCCCGCGGCTCGCGGCTCGCGAGGCGGGAGGAGGCGGGCTCGACGCCGGAGTCGGCAGCCGCCCCGCCAGGGACTCGGCCACAGGTCGCAGCCGCGCACCCGGTGGCCGGCCTTGACGAGGTTGGCGGCCATCGGGCCGCCCATATGGCCGAGTCCGATGAAGCCGATGACGGCGCTCACCAGGGCACCTCCTGCACGGGGTCGGCAGGGTCGGCGGGGTCGGCGGGGTCGGCGGCGAAGGAGAGCTCCTGCGCGCCGAGCGGGGCGAAGAAGCGGGCCACGTCCGACTCGGTGACCTCGGCGAGGGTGGCCGGGGACCAGTGCGGGTCGCGGTCCTTGTCGATCACCTGGGCGCGGATGCCCTCCACCAGGTCCGGTGCGGACAGGGTGGCGCAGGAGATGCGGTACTCCTGCTCCAGGACCCGCTCCAGCGGGCCGAGGTGCCGGGCGCGGCGCAGCGCCGCCAGGGTGACCTTGAGCGAGGTGGGGGATCGGGTGAGGATGGTCGCTGCGGCTTCCTTCGCGGCCGCTGCGCCGCTGCCGAGCAGCCGGTCCAGGATCTCCTCGACGCTGTCGGCCGCGTAGCAGTGGTCGATCCACTCCCGGTGGGCGGCCAGCTCGCCCGCCGGTGCCTCGCCGACGTACCGGGGCAGCACCTCCGGCACAGGGGCATCGGCGAGGTCGGCGAGCAGTCCGGGCAGCCGGCCCGCCGGGACGAAGTGGTCGGCGAGCCCGCACAGCAGGGCGTCCCCGGCGCCCACCGGCGTCCCGGTGAGCGCCAGGTGGGTGCCCAGCTCTCCAGGGGCGAGGGAGAGCAGATGGGTGCCGCCGACGTCCGGTACGAAGCCGATGCCGGTCTCGGGCATGGCGACTCTGGACCGCTCGGTGACGATCCGTACGCTGCCGTGGGCCGAGACGCCGACGCCGCCGCCCATCACGATGCCGTCCATCAGGGCGACATAGGGCTTGGGGTAGTGGGCGATGCGGGCATTGAGCCGGTACTCGTCGCGCCAGAACGCCGCCGAGGCCGCGCCGCCGCCGGAGCGTACGTCCTGGTAAATGGAGCGGATGTCGCCGCCCGCGCAGAGGCCGCGCTCCCCCGCGCCGCTGATCACCACGGTCTGCACGGCGGGGTCACGCTCCGCTGCGGTGAGGGCCGCCCCGAGGCGGAGCACCATGGCGTGGTTGAGCGCGTTGAGGGCCCGGGGCCGGTTGAGGGTGAGGTAGGCCGCGCGGCCCTCGGTGCGCACCAGGACGGAGTCGTCGTCGGTCATCGGGCGGCCCCGGTCAGTCCACGGGCCACGATCAGGCTCATGATCTCGTTGGTTCCTTCCAGGATGCGGTGGACCCGAAGGTCACGGACGATCTTCTCGATGCCATAGTCGGTCAGATAGCCGTAGCCGCCGTGCAGTTGCCGGGCGCGGTCGGCCACGGAGTAGCCGGTGTCGGTGGCGAACCGCTTGGCCACGGCGCAGAGCTGGGCTGCCTGCGGATCGTCGCGGTCGACGACAGACGCGGAGACGCCGTCCGCCCCCTCTCCGCCGGTGCGGGTCATGACGATGCCAGAGGGCGGGCAGCCAGCGGGCGCGCTGGGCCTGGTCGCCGTAGCGGTCGATCATCCAGGCGACCATGTATCCTGACTCCCGGATCAACGCGCCCCGTCTGCCTTCCCGACGTCCTGCACGTCAGTGGCGTGTCTCAGCGACGCACTCCCCGGTCACAGTGGCGGGACCGCGCCGGATTCGCACCGGCTTCCCTGCACCGCGGGCCTTGTCCATGAACATATAGTTGGGCGTCCTAGTAAGTCCAGAGCCCCCCTGCCGCAGGTCCGCCCGTGTCTCATCTCACCATCCGACATGTGAACGGTGCTGTCCCGGACCCGCCCCAGCGCCTAGGCTGACCGGCGCAGCTGGTTCGCCCTGCCCGCCAGGCAGACGCGTCGCAAGAGGGAACCCGGTGGGAATCCGGGACTGCCCCGCAGCGGTGAGCGGGAACGACCGCCGTCATATGCACTGGGCCCGGTACGGGCCTGGGAAGCGACGGCCAGTAGGTGTCTGCCCCGGCAGACGTGCCCACGAGTCCGAAGACCTGCCACTGCCCGTGCGCAACCGACGCGCGCGGAGATCCCGGTGACCTCGTGGGCGGGTCGGCGTACATATCAGGCGGAGACATGCGACGGCAGATCGTCGCGGTCCGCCCGGTCTTGCCACCCTTCGCGCCTACGACCCGTCCCGGGGTCGTCGGAGACATGCTCGCGAAGGAGAGTCTTGTGACCAGCACGTCCGCAGCCGCGGCAGCACGGGGAACCGTGTACGGCTACCCACGCCCGGGCCGGAACCGGGAACTGAAGAAGGCCATCGAGGGGTACTGGCAGGGCCGCGTCACCGCCGGCGCCCTCCGGGACACGGCCGCCGAACTGCGCCGCGCCAACTGGCGGCTGCTCGCCGACGCCGGCATCCACGAGGTGCCGACCGGCGACTTCTCGCTCTATGACCACGTCCTGGACACCAGCGTGATGGTCGGCGCGATCCCCGCCCGGCACCGCGCCGCCGTCGAGGCGGACGCCCTGGACGGCTACTTCGCGATGGCGCGCGGCACCCAGGATGTGGCGCCGCTGGAGATGACCAAGTGGTTCGACACCAACTACCACTACCTGGTCCCGGAGCTGGGCCCCGACACCGCGTTCAGCGCCGACACCGCCAAGCAGGTCGCCGAGCTCACGGAGGCGCTGGCGCTCGGCCTCACCGCGCGCCCGGTGCTGATCGGCCCGGTCACCTACCTCCTGCTGGCGAAGCCCGCCCCCGGCGTCGCGGCGGACTTCGAGCCGCTGGCCCTGCTGGACCGGCTGCTGCCGGTGTACGCCGAGGCGCTCGCCGACCTGCGTTCCGCCGGTGCCGAGTGGGTGCAGCTGGACGAACCGGCCCTGGTGCAGGACCGCACCCCGGCCGAGCTGAACGCCGCCGCCCGCGCCTACCGTGAGCTGGGCGGTCTCACCGACCGGCCGAAGCTGCTGGTCGCCTCCTACTTCGACCGGCTGGGCGAGGCCCTTCCGGTCCTGGCCAAGGCCCCCGTCGAGGGGCTGGCCCTGGACTTCACCGGCGCCGCCGCCGCCAACCTCGGCGACCTCGCGGCCGTCGGCGGGCTGCCCGGCAAGCGCCTGCTCGCCGGAGTCGTCAACGGCCGCAATGTCTGGATCAACGACTTCGAGAAGTCCCTGGCCACCCTGGGCACGCTCCTGGGACTCGCCGACCGGGTCGATGTGGCGTCCTCCTGCTCCCTGCTGCACGTCCCGCTGGACGCCTCGGCCGAGCGTGACATCGACCCGCAGATCGCCCGCTGGCTGGCCTTCGCCCGCCAGAAGACCGCCGAGATCGTCACCCTGGCCCGAGGGCTCGCCCAGGGCACCGACCTCATCGCCGCCGAACTCGCCGCCAACCGCGCCGACCTGGCCTCCCGAGCCGGTTCCGTACTCACCCACGACCCGGCGGTCCGCGCCCGCAGCGCGGCCGTCACCGACCAGGACGCCCGCCGCTCGCACCCGTACCCGGAGCGGGCCGCCGCGCAGCACGCCCGCCTCGGGCTGCCGCTGCTGCCGACCACGACCATCGGCTCCTTCCCGCAGACGGCCGACCTGCGCACCGCCCGCGCCGAGCTGCGCACCGGGCGGATCGACGCCTCGGCGTACGAGGAGCGCATCAAGGCGGAGATCCGCGACGTCCTCGCCTTCCAGGAGAAGGCCGGTATCGACGTCCTGGTGCACGGCGAGCCCGAGCGCAACGACATGGTGCAGTACTTCGCCGAGCAGTTGACGGGCTACCTCGCCACCCAGCACGGCTGGGTCCAGTCGTACGGCACCCGCTATGTCCGGCCGCCGATCCTGGCCGGGGACATCTCCCGCCCCGAGCCGATGACGGTCCGCTGGACGACCTACGCCCAGTCGCTCACCGACCGCCCGGTCAAGGGCATGCTCACCGGTCCGGTCACCATGCTCGCCTGGTCCTTCGTCCGCGACGACCAGCCGCTCGGCGAGACCGCCCGGCAGGTCGCGCTCGCGCTGCGCGACGAGGTGAACGACCTGGAGGCGGCCGGTACATCGGTGATCCAGGTGGACGAGCCCGCCCTGCGCGAGACGCTGCCGCTGCGCGGTGCCGACCGGGCCGGGTACCTGGCCTGGGCGACCGAGGCGTTCCGCCTCACCACCAGCGGGGTCCGCCCGGACACCCAGGTCCACACCCATATGTGCTACGCGGAGTTCGGTGACATCCTCCAGGCCATCGACGACCTGGACGCCGATGTGATCAGCCTGGAGGCGGCCCGCTCCCATATGCGGGTCGCCGATGAACTCGCCACCGCCGGCTACCCCCGCGAGGTCGGCCCGGGCGTCTACGACATCCACTCCCCGCGTGTCCCCGGCGCGGACGAGGCGGCGGCCCTGCTGCGCAAGGGACTTGAGGCCATTCCCGCCGAACGGCTCTGGGTCAACCCCGACTGCGGTCTGAAGACGCGCGGCTGGCCCGAGGTCCGGGCCTCGCTGGAGAACCTGGTCGCGGCGGCCCGCGAGGTCCGGGACGGCCTGCCGGCCACGGCTTCCTGACCCGGCTCGTGACCCAGCTCTGACCCGGCTCCGGCCGGGGCGGGCCCCTGCGGCTCCGCTCCGGCCGGATCGCTGCCGCCCTCGCCTGGGCGGTCACTCCACGGTGTCGTCCTGCGAGGCCTGCTCGATCCCGCGCAGCACCGCGTCGGTCTCCTCCTGCTGGCGGCGGCGGGCGGCGGCCCAGTCCCGCAGCTCCTGGAGCCTGACCGGGTCCTCGGCGACCTCGGCGCTCACCACGGTGGTGATGCCGCTGCCCAGGTCCACGACCTGCTGGTCCATCCGGCCGGTGGCCAGGATGCCCATGACGACCAGGAACTCGTCCCGCACCTCCCGGGTGAGGAACCGCTCGTCCTCGTCGGGGATGTCCGCGTCGACGGTGTCCGCCCCGGACTCGATCAGCTTCAGCGGGCCCGTGATCATGCGGCCCAGCACCCGGAACTGGTCGGGGTCCATCCGGATCCGCAGCGATTCCAGGTACAGGCGGAGCTGGTCTGCGCGGCTTGGTGCCGTCTCGTCGTCCATGGGGGCATTTTTCCGCTCCGCCCGGCCGGACGACAGTGGCACGACCCGGCCTCCTGGTGCACGGCCGGGTCCGGCCGGGCTGCGGGGCAGCCCGGCCGGACCGAGGGAACCGAGGGAGCGGGGTGGGATCAGGTGGCGGTGCAGGAGAGGGCGGGGGCGGTGGTGGGCGCGGTGCCGGTGGCGTTGAAGCCGAAGGTGGTGGTGCCCTTGGGGGCCAGCGAGCCGTTGTAGCCGAGGCTGGTGGCGGTGACCCCGGTGCCGGTCTGGGTGAGGTCGGCGTTCCAGTGGTCGGTGGCGGTCTGCCCGCCCGGCCAGGTCCAGGTGACCTTCCAGCTGCGGGTGGCGGCGGTACCGGTGTTGGAGACGGTCACCGTGGCGCCGAAGCCCGCGTTCCACTGGCTGTCCAGGTGCCAGGAAGCGGCGCAGCCGCTGTTCTGGCCTCCCCCGCCGCTGGTGGCCGAGGTGGTGGCGGTGACGGTGCCGGAGGCAGCCGAGAGATTGCCCGCCGCGTCGCGGGCCTTGATGCTGTAGGAGTACGCGGTGGAGGGGGTCAGCCCGGTGTCGGTGTAGCTGGTGCCGACCGGCGAGGCCACCAGCAGGCCGTCGCGGTAGACGTTGTAGCCGGTGACGCCCACATTGTCGGTGGCGGCGCCCCAGGTCAGCGAGACGGTGGTGCTGGTGGTACCGGTCACCGAGGGCTGCCCGGGCGCGGTCGGCGGGGTGGTGTCCCCGCCGGTCCCGCCGCTGGTCGTGCCGGCCGTTGTGCCGCTGGTCGTGCCGGCCGTTGTGCCACCGGTGCCGCCGTCCGTCGTGTACGAGACCCCGGTGAACGGGCTTGAGCAGCCGTTGGAGCAGGAGCTCGGCATGGTGAAGCTGTAGGTGCGGCCGCCCTGGACGAGGGCGTCGTCCGCGTCCCGGACGCGGATGCGGTAGCTGGTGCCGTTCGTGGCGGTCGGCGCGATGACAAACGCCTGGCCCATGTCGGTCTGACGCTGCGCCGGCTGCCAGGCGCTGCCGTCGAAGTACTCCACGCCGTGGATGCCGTTGGCGAGGTGGGTGATGGCGATGGCGGGCCAGTAGGGCTTGGCGTTCGCCATGAACCCGATGGAGATGTCACCGGTGTAGCCGGGCGCCGGCACATACGACCAGGTGATGTGCCGGTTTCCCCAGTGGTTGGGGTACATGTCCCCGACCGGCGTGCCGTCCTTGGCGAACCGGTTCAGCGAGTCCTTGGCCAGGTCCAGGTGGTTGGGGTCGTTGCGGCACCAGCCGTTGGGGTCCGCGCAGCTGTCGGCGACCAGCATGTTCAGGGTGGCGCCGTTGTACTTGTCCTGGGTCCAGGAGCCGTTGCGGCAGAACGGCTGGTTGATGTCCCCGTCGTTGATGCCGGTGCAGTAGTCGCCGATGGTCACCTGCACCCAGCGCCCGCAGTTCAGGCCGTTGGCGAAGGCGCCCATCTTGGCGGCGTCCTGCGCCGGGACCGGCCGGGTGTTGTACGAGCTGGAACCGGGGGTGTTGAAGACGTTCAGGGCCACGAAGTTCTGCGAGTCCAGGTTCGCCTGCGGGACGCCGCAGCCGCCGTACGGCGAGCCCAGGGCGTCGAAGTAGGTGGCGTTCCCGGTGTACGACGCCGAGACCGCAGCGCTCGCCGAAGTCGAAGCGGTGGTGCAGACGGCCGTCACAAGGGCCAGGGCAGCGAGCAGCGCTGTGAGCAGCGACCGTGGCGTGGTGCGCGGGGTGATCACGACGTCCTCCGTGGACAGGATGGTGGCAAGGCGGTGCGGCGCCTGCCGGGCAGCGGTCAGCGCCCCGGCGCGGCCGTGCCGGGGCTCCGTACAGCGGCTCCATGCAGCGCGGGAACCTCGCGTGGGGAGGGCCGGCGAACGATTCGCGCCGGTGCGCCCCCGGCCGAGGGCCGAGGGCGGGGGACGTCCACGCACGATCCGGCGTGTCCGCTCGGTACCGGACCCGGAGGCGGGGGGGTCACTCCGAACCGGAGGACCGACCATCGCGGGGCCGCACCCAATGATGCCGTGCGGTCACACCCTGTCAAGAGAGATGCTTTGGCTCGCTCGTTCGGCCATCGCCGCATGGGTGCTGTCACCTGCGCCGACCACCAGGTGGCCTGGATCCACCTGTCAGGCTCCGGCGAGCAGTTGTGCCTCCTCGGCCGGGGACAACCCGTACTCCAGCGGCGGTTCGCCGCGCTCGCGGTCCCAGGCCAGCACATCGGCGGCGGTCACCGCCAGCGGGGTCGCGGGCATACCGGCGGCTCGGGCACGCGCCGGGCTGCGCTGCTGCGTCGACCACCTGGACCGGGGGCGCGTCAGCGGGAAGAACGGCGGCACCGCTTCGGGCGGCACCGGGACGACCTCGACCCGGCTGCCCGCCACCCGGGCGCAGGTGGTGATCAGCTCGGCCATGGTGGTCGGCTCGGCCGGGCCGACGGCGTGGAACGCGCCGGGCCGGTCGTCCGCCAGCAGCCGCACCACCAGCCGGGCCAGGTCGCGCGAGTCGACCACCTGCACCGGCTGCTCGGGGCTGCCCGGCAGAGCCACCCGGCCGCCGCGGGCGGCCCGCCGCACCCAGTAGGTGAGCCCGGACTGCACGTCGTACGGCCCGGCGACCTTCCCCGGCCGCACAATCGTCGCCCGTGAGCCGTAGCGGGCCAGCACATCGTCCTCGCAGGCCGCCTTGAGCGGGCCGTAGGTGTCCTCGTTCAGTTCCTCGGTGTCGCGCACCGGCGGCCGGGGCGGTGTGTCCTCGTCCGAGCCCGGCCCCACTCCGGTCCGCTCGTACACCGCCTGGCTGGAGAGGAAGAGATACCGGCCGACCCGGTCGCCGAGCACCTCCATGGCCTGCCCGACATGGCGCGGCACATATCCGCTGACATCGACCACCGCGTCCCAACTGCCGTCGCGCAGCGCCGCGTAGTCACCGGTGTCCCGGTCGCCGATACGCCTGGGCACGCCCGGGAAGAGGTCGGTGCCGGTCCTGCCCCGACCGAACAGGGTCACCTCGGCGCCGGTCCGCAGAGCGTCGTCCACGATCGCCCGGCCCACAAACGAGGTGCCGCCAAGTACCAGAATGCGCATGGTGCCCGACCGTAGCGGCGCCCGCACCCCGCCTCCAGCGGGTTTGCGCGCCGCCGGGCAGGATCCGGCAGGTCCGGCCGCGCTGTCCGAAGTGTTGTCCGAAGTGTTATCCGAAGTGTTGTCCGAAGTACGGCGTAACGGCCTTCCCACGGCCGGAGTTGAGCCCGGTACCCGCCCAGCTCCCGGAGGTTTCCCATGACCGCACCCCCCACCGACGACAGCTCCCCCGCCGTCGACCCGGAGCTCGCGCACTACCTCGCCCAGCACGCCGCGCCCGCCGCCTGCGCCGACGCCCTGATCCGCGACGGCCAGGGCCGGATCCTGCTGGTCGACCCGACGTACAAGGAGGGCTGGGACCTGCCCGGCGGCATGCTGGAGGACGAGGAGCCGGTCCGCGCGCTCGCCCGCGAGGTGGACGAGGAGCTGGGCCTGGCCATCGAGGTCGGCCGACTGCTGGCCGTGGACACGCTCCCCGCCGCCGTCTACGGGCGCACGGTCCTGGCCTTTCTGTACGCCGGCCACGCCCATGGCGAGCCCGCCGCCTCCGCGCTGACCCTCCAGGACAGCGAGATCCGGGCAGCCGGTTTCTTCC
This sequence comes from Peterkaempfera bronchialis, assembly GCF_003258605.2. Taxonomy (NCBI): domain Bacteria; kingdom Bacillati; phylum Actinomycetota; class Actinomycetes; order Kitasatosporales; family Streptomycetaceae; genus Peterkaempfera; species Peterkaempfera bronchialis. Next base: position 6,886,914 of record NZ_CP031264.1, on the reverse strand, counting down.
CCGAGGAGGAGGCGCTGGCGCTGCTGCCGGAACCGGTCAGCCGCCGCCTGTCCGCCGCGCTCGCCGCCGAGCGGGGCTCGTACACGGCCGTGCTGCGGGACGGCCACCGGCTGCCGGTGCGCAGGCGGGACCACTATGCACTGCTGCCCGCGCCGATGGTGGCGGCCACCGTCCTGCTCACCGACACGGCCGGACGGGTATTGGTCCTCGACCCCCGCGACAAGCGGCACCTTGAGCTGCCGGGCGGGATGGTCGAGGCGCAGGAGTCCCCCGGGCAGGCCGCCGCCCGGGAGCTGGCGGAGGAGCTGGGCCTGGCCGTCCCGGTCGGCCGACTGCTGGCGGTGGACACCTCACCGGCGTCGGCGACCCGGCACGGCCGGGCGCAGCTCTGCCTGGTCTTCGCGGCTCCGCCGCTCACGGCCGCGCAGGCCGAGGATCTGGTCTTTGTCGACGGGGAGGTCCGGGCCGCGTACTGGATGGACCGCAAGGAGGCCGCGGTGCGGCTGCCCGCCCGCCTGGCCGCCCGGGTGGCGGCGGGTCTCGCGGCGCTTGCCTCGGGCGGCATCGTCCACCTTGAGCAGGGCGTGCCGGTCGCCGCGCCGGTCGCGCCGTCGCTGCGGGCGCGGGCCGCCGAGGCGCGGGCGGCGATGGTCGAGCGGCTGGAGGACGAGGGCGTCCTGACCGACCCTGCCGTACGCCGGGCGCTGCTCGCGGTCCCCCGCGAGGTGCTGCTCCCCCGCTGCTATGTCCGCCGCCCCACCGCCCCCGGCCGACCGAAGGCGTGGCAGCTCCTGGACGGTGCCGACCCGCGCGACCAGGCCGAGTGGCTGGTACGGATCCATGACGGCGGCGCCGTCCCGGTCCGGCAGGGCGGGGAGCCGCTTGACGCCGCCGAGCGCGGGCAGGTCGTCACCGGCGGCGGTTTCACCGTGCGGTCCGCCGCTGTGGCCGCCACCGTCGAGGTGCTGCAAGCCCTCTCGCCGGCGGCCGGTGACCGGGTACTGGAGCTGGGCACCGGCCCCGGCGTGGTCACGGCCGCGCTCTGCGAGCTCGTCGGCGGTGGGGCCGTCACCACCGTGGAGGCCGATCCCCAGGTGGCCGAGGCGGCCCGCGCGCGCCTGGCGGCCCTCGGGTACCGGCCTCGGATCGTGCACGGCGACGGGGCGGGCGGCTGCCCCGGCGCCCGCTTCGACCGGATCGTGCTCTCCTTCGCGGTCCGCTGCCTGCCCCCGGCGCTGCTGGAGCAGCTCGCCGACGGCGGTTTGCTGCTGGCCCCGCTCACCACCGGGGCGCCGGGCCGTCCTGCCCGGGCCACCGTCGTCCGCTCCCGGGGCGGGCTGTCCGCCGTGCTCCGGCCGGTCGGTTCCGGCCATCGGCCGCTCCGGGGGCCGGACCGGGCCACCGCTCCCCCGCAGCTGCCGACCGGGCCGGTCGCGGTCCGCAGGAGCACCGTTTCGCCGCCCGCCCGGACCGAGGGCGGCTTCTGGCTCGCGGCAGAGCATCTGGTGCCCGGGCTGGTCCTGGCCGACGGTGCGGTCGGCGGCGAGGTGGCCGTGCACGCCCCGGGCGAGCGCTCCAGCGCCGTGGTCCGCCCCGACGGCGGCTGCTGGACGGTGGAGTACACCGGTCCCCGCGACCTCTGGGCCGAGGTGGAGGACGTCCACGGCCGCTGGGTGCGCGCCGGGCGCCCGGACCACTACCGGATCGATCTCTCCGACCCGGCCGCCCAGCGGGTGACCGGCGGCAGCGGCCGCCGGCCGCTGGAGTGGCACCTTCCGTCGGCGCCGACCGCCTCCGCCGCCGCCGAGCCCCATGAGGAGATCCGGCGGTAAGCCTCTTCCATGGCGCCGCTCGGGGGCCTCCGAGCCTCCTGGGGTGCCGGAGGAACCGGCCTTCCGCTACCTCTGCGGGGGCCTTTGGGGTGCTCTGGGCGTGAAGTGGGTCACTGCCCGGGGCGGGCCTACGAGCCGCCTTCGTGGATGGAGGGCGCGGGGCGGGTCGGTGGTCGGGGGTGTCGGTGACCGTTGTGGGGCTGCGCTATGGGATGGGGGGTTGTCGCAGCTCAGCTGGGGTGTGCGGGGTATGGCCGGGGGCGGTTGGCGGGGGTTTGGGCGGGGGGTGGGGGGCTGCGGGGTGGGTGCGGGGGATGGCTGCCGACCACGGAGTGGCGTAGTAGCGGCGCTCGTTGCCGGGGCGGCGCCGATCCGCTCAGGATGACGGGACTTTCGGCGCGTCGGGCGATCGACACCTCCGAATCCGCTTTTTTTGCGGCCCCCCACAGCCGCGATCGTCGCCCGCCGCCCGGGAGGGCCCTGCGCACCGTCGGCCGTGTGCCCCACCTCACCCCTGCGGGGGCTGGTCGGACGCAGCCCAGGGCTTCCTTCTGTCCCCAGCACCCCCGGGAATGCCCATGCCTTCTCTGCTCTCCCGCACCAGTGCCGTCGCCGGTCTCTGCGTCGCCGCGCTGGCCGTCCCCGCCACCGCCTACGCCGCCCCCGCCGCCAGTGCCGCCAGCGTCCGCTTCGCCGGCGGCAACGGCGCCATCGCCGACCGGGCGCTGGCCCAGGCCGGCAGCTACGGCGGGCAGTGCAAGCAGTTCGTCAACGACATCGTGCGCGAGGCGTCCAGCGGCCGGGTCCTGCTCGGCGGCGGCTACTACTCCGACTTCCAGCGCGCCGGCGCCCACCGCGTCAGCGCCAAGAAGGCCGCCAAGGGCGACGTCATCCAGCTCAATGTGCCCGGAGCCCCCGACAGCTTCGGCAGCGGCATGCACACCGCGATCGTGGTGGCCAACCTCGGCAGCCACAAGTTCAAGGTCGTCGACTCCAACTGGGTCGGCCCCACCCGGGTCGGCACCCACGTCTGGAACCCCTACACCCGCGCCGCCGACAAGGGCCTCAACGTCAACATCTGGCACTTCTGAGCCCGGCCCCGCCGCCGAGGGCCGGTCCACGGGCTCACACCGGCAGTCGGCTGCCCAGACGGCCTTCGAGGTGGATGAGGAGCCGACCGAGCAGGTCGGCCAGGTCCTCCTGGTTCTCCTCACCCATGCCGGCCAGCAGCGCGGACTCATAGCCGAGCTGCTCGGGCATGAGCCGGTCGATGATCTCCAGGCCCTCGTCGGTGAGGGAGACATGGGCGACCCGGCGGTCCCGTACATCGGTGCGGCGGACGACCAGGCCGCGCTCCGCCAGCGACCGCAGCCGCTTGGTGACGGCCGCGCCGGAGGCGAAGGTCTCGCGGGCCAGCTGGCCCGGGGTGAGCTCATGGTCGACCCGCCGCAGGGTGCCCAGGATGTCGAACTCGGCCCGGGTCAGACCGGCCCGGGCCAGCGGCGCCTCGGCGGCCTGCTGCAACAGCACGGTGCACCGGTTGAGGCGGCCGATCACGGCCATCGGTGCGGTGTCCAGGTCCGGACGGACGAGCTGCCACTGGCGCATCACCCCGGTGACGATGTCGTCCACGTGCCTGCGCCCCTTCCTCGGTGCCGCCTTGCACGGCCCGGTACGGCCCCGGTGCGGCCCGCCCGATCCTATGCGGCGACGGCAGGCCGCGCCGCCGCCAGTCGCCGGACGAGGGAGGCGAGCGCCTGGTGGCCGCTCCGCTCCGCCTCGGTGATCCGCTCCGAGGGCAGCGCGCGCTGCCACCACTCGCCCGAGGCGACCTCGGTGGCGTCTCGCAGTTCGACCAGCGCGTCGGAGAGGCGGTCCCGGGCCCAGGACGCCTCCGGCAGCCCGCCGCCGAGGAGCGCCGGGGTCCGCAGCGCGTGCTCCGCCGCCGCCTGTGCCTGCTGCACCTGGCGCAGTGCGGCCTCCATCCGGCCGGCGGCCCGCCAGTTGCCGACGGCCATGGTGACGGCCACGCCCACCACCACGCCGATGCAGGTGCAGATCCAGCGGTCGGTGATCATCGGCAGGGCCGGCCGGTACCCGCCGAACTCGGTGAGCAGCAGCGCCTGCTGTGTCACACAGACCGTCCCGGCCCAGTAGTTCCGGCTGACCAGCGCCTCGGCGCCGATCACGCACAGCCAGAGGACGGCGAGCAGCCCGAAGTCGCCGGAGCGGGTGACGGGCAGCAGCACGGTGAAGCAGGCCAGGCCCAGGAAGTTGCCGACCGCGCGCTGGAGGGCGCGGCTCCAGGAGAGGGACAGGTTCGCCTGGAAGACGGAGGCGGCGGTCACCACGGCCCAGTACGGGTGGCCGATGCCCAGGGCGAGGCAGATCCAGCCGGCGGCGGTCGCGCCGATCAGCAGCCGGGCGCCGATCGGCAGCAGCGGGGAGCCGGGCCGGAAGGCGTCCACGACCAGCCGCAGACCGCGCCGGGTGCCGGGCCCGGGGTACCGCTGGGTCGCCCGCTCGGCCGCGATCCCGGCCAGCTCCCGGCGCCCGGCCGGGCCGGGCGGCAGCTCGGGCAGCGGGCGGTTGCGCCGCAGCGCTCGGGCGAGGCGGCGCAGGCCGCGCGGGTCGGGGGCCGAGTCGGCGGATGCCGGTGTGTGGGCGAGTACGGACTCGGCGTGCACCAGAAGCTGCTCCAGGTGGGCCCGGGATGCCTCCTTGGCGGGGTCGCGGTCCGGGACCAGGAACAGGGTGTGCCAGGCGTCGTTGATCGCGGAGGCGGTGGCATGCCGGGTCCGGGCGCGCTCCTCGGGCCGGGCGGCGAGGTGCCGGGCGCCGGCCTCCAGCGCGCGGGCCACGGCGATGCGCTGCGGGCCACGGGGCCGGACCACGGCCGGGGCCATGGTGACCACCCAGGCGAGGGCCGCGCCCAGGACGACCAGCCCGCAGTGGAACGGGACCGCACCGAGCGGCACCGCCTGGAAGGCGAAGCCCGCCGTGATGAAGGTGAAGACCACATTGCCGGGCGGCCCGATCCGGGTGGCGTCGCACACCAGCTTCTGGATGGCGGCGATCAGCGAGATGACCAGGATCAGCGCGGCCGCCGAGTGGATCAGCGCACCGGCCACCAGCCCGAGCCCGGCCCCGGCGATCATGCCCGCGCCGACCCAGGACATGGTCCGGGCGCGCGCGGCATAGGGCAGGCCGTGGGCGTAGAGGGCGCACATGGCGCCGGCGGTGGTGAAGGCCGCCAGGTCGAGCCGGTCGAAGGCGAGCAGCAGGATCAGCTGGGGGACGGCGGCGGCCACGACCGCGCTGAGTCCGGGCTTGTACCAGATGTCGAGTGGCCGTCTGAGGCTGAGGGCGCTGCCGAGCTTCACCATGGGAACAAGATTAGCAGGTGTTTTACCCGTAAACTGATGCTCTCGATGGCGGGCGTAAAGGCTTCCCTTGCTGGAAAGAGATAGACGCGCACAGCGGGCGGGGGGAGGGATTCTCGGATGGGCGTCCCGGAACCGCTGTATCTGGCGCCCCGGCTGGACGCGCGGCTGTCGTCGCTGCTGGGGTCGGCGGAGTTCCTGCACGGGCTCGTCGACGCGCTGGGGTCGCCGCTCAATGTGGTCCTGCCCGAGCAGATCAGCGACAACCTGGAGCGCTTCCGCTCCGTCTACCGCAGACACCACCTCGGCGGGGAGGTCTTCTTCGCGCACAAGGCCAACCGGTCGAGCGCCCTGGTACGGCGGTTCGCCGCCACGGACGCGGCGGTCGACGCGGCGTCGCTGGGCGAACTCCAGCATGTCCTCGGCGCCGGGTTCACCCCGGACCGGGTGCTGGCGACCGGCCCGAAGAACCCGGAGTTCCTGTGGCTGGCCGCCCGCACCGGGGCCACCGTGAATGTCGACGGCCGTGCCGAACTGGACGACCTCGCCGCGCTGGTGCGGCGGCACGGACTGCCCCGGGTCCGGATTCTGCTGCGGCTGTCGGAGTTCCAAGGGGCCGGGTCCCAGGGGGCCGGGTTCCAGGGCACCGGCGTCCAGGTGCTGACCCGGCGGAGCCGCTTCGGCTCGCCCGTACGGGAGGTGGACGGCCTGCTGGCGGCGGTCGAACGGCACCGGGACGCCGTCGAGTTGATCGGCGTCGCCTACCACCTGGACACGGTCGGCCTGGCCGAGAAGGCGGTGGCGCTGGAGAGCTGCGTCACGGTCATGGACGAGTGCCGCAACCGGGGGCTTCAGCCACGGGTGATCGACATCGGCGGCGGGTTCGGTGTCAACTACCTCGCCGACCGCGCCCAGTGGGAGCGGTACACCACCGCACTCGCCGACGCGGTCCTGGGCCACCGCCCAGCCATGACCTGGCGGCGGCACGGGTACGGGCTGCGCAGCGAGTCCGGCACGCTCCGGGGGGCGCTCGGGCTCTACCCGTCCCACCGTCCGGACGCCGGGGAGAGATACCTCGACCAGCTGCTCTCCCTTCCCGCGCCGACCCTGGGGCGCCCGCTGGCCACACTGCTGCTGGAGCACCTCTACGACCTCTGGGCCGAACCCGGGCGGGCGCTGGTGGACCAGTGCGGGCTCACCCTGGCGCGGGTGCTGGAGGTGCGCCGTACGGACGCCGGGGACTGGCTGGTGCGGCTCGGGATGAACGCCGGCGACGTCAGCCTGGAGGAGCACGGCGTCCTGATGGATCCGGTCGCCGTGCCGCGCGGCGGTGGCCCGGCAGCAGCCGAACCGGAACGGGCCGGGGCCGAAGCGGTCGGGGTCTACCTGGCCGGAAACCTCTGCCTGGAGGCCGACCTGATCACCCGGAGGATGGTCTTCCTACCCCGGCTGCCGAGGCCGGGCGACCTCATGGGCTTCGCCAACACCGCCGGCTACTGCATGGACTTCCGCGCGGACCACGCCCAGCAGCAGCCCGTCGCCCGCAAGGTCGCCGCCTGGCAGCAGGCCGGTTCCTGGCGCTGGTGCCTCGATGAGGAGTACTGGCCGATCACACGTCCCGGAGGACAGGCATGAGGTACGACAGCATCATCGAGGCCATCGGGAACACCCCCCTGGTGCGGATCGACCCGGCCGTGCACGGACTCCGGAACATCGACCTGTACGCGAAGTTGGAGATGCTCAACCCCTTCGGCTCGGTCAAGGACCGGGCGGCGTGGAACATGGCCCGGCCCGGTCTGGCCGCCGCGGTGGAGCGCGGCGCCTCGATCGTGGAGCTGTCCAGCGGCAACACCGCGAAGGCGCTGGCGGTCATCGCGGCGATGCACGGGGTGCCGTTCAAGAGCATCAGCAACCGGATGCGGGTTCCGGAGGTCAAGGACCTGCTGCTGCTGCTGGGCGCGGAGATCCAGGAGCTGCCGGGGCAGACCGAGTGCCTGGACCCGACCAACCCGGAGGACCCGCTGACCGTGATCCACCGGATGCTCTCCGAGTCGGGATCCACCTATCTGCACACCGACCAGTACTACAACCCGCGCAACGCCGATGCGCACGCCGCCTCCACCGGCCCGGAGATCCTCGCCGACCTGGACGGCCGGGCCCCGGACTGGTTCATCGCCTGCGTCGGCACCGCCGGCTCCTCCAGCGGGGTGGCGAGGGTGCTGCGCGCGCACGACCCGCAGCTGAAGGTCGTGGGGCTGGTGGCGCACAAGTCGGACTTCATCCCCGGCATCCGCAATATCGACGAGGTGCATGAGGTCGGCCTCTTCGACCCCGCCACCTTCGACACCATCGCGTCGGTGACCGCCGACGAGGCCCTGGAAGGGATGCTGACCCTGGTCCGGCGCTGCGGCATGCTGGCCGGGCCCACCGGCGGAGCCGCCTACTTCGGGGCGGTGCGCCATCTACGCACGGTGGATGCCGAACTGACGGACCGTAAGAGCGCGGTCTTCATCGTCTGCGACCGCATCGAGAGCTATATGAGCTACATCCGGCAGCGGCGCCCCGACCTGCTGGGCCGACCGCCCCGGAAGAACTCGGTGGCCGGGGTCACCGACCAGGAGGTGCTGGCGGTCACGGCCGTCGACCCGGAGAACGCCCAGAAGTGGCTGGCCCAGGAACGGCCGCTGGTGGTCGACCTGCGCGGCCCCTCGGCCTATGCCGCGCTGCATATCGAGGGGTCGATCAACATCGTGGACGAGCTGTTCGAGGAACTGGTGCAGGGCGGCCTCCCCTTCAGCAAGGCCCAGCCGGTGCTGCTCGCCTGTCCGGTCGGGGAGAAGTCCGCCCGGTACGCCGCGCTGCTCACCCGCCTGGGGCACCCCGATGCGCGCAGCCTGGCCGGCGGCATCATCGCCTGGCGCGACGCGGGCGCACCGCTGGTACGGGAGTGACACGCCCATGACCGCCACCGACCGCTCCGGGGCCTTTCCCGACCGGCTGCGCGCCTGGCAGAGCGCGCTGCGCGCCCAGTTCCCGATCATCACCGCCCATCCGGAGCTGGCCTACCTGGACAGCGCGGCCACCACACAGAAGCCGCAGGCCGTCCTGGACGCCGTGCAGTCCTATCTGACCAGCGCCAATGCCAACGCCGGGCGGGGCAGCTACCCCTGGGCCAACCAGGCGACCGCGCTGGTGGACCGGACCCGGCAGCGGATCAAGGAGTTCCTGCACGACCCGGAGCCGGAGCGGTCGGCCGTGCACTTCGTCGGCGGGGCCAGCGAGGGGCTGCGCACCGTCGCCCGCGACTGGCTCACCGACGTCCTCACCGACGGGGACGAGATCGTGGTCCCCTTCGCCGACCACCAGGCGAACCTCTCGCCGTGGCTGGAGGCGCAGCGGCTGCTGGCCCGGCAGGGGGTCCGGGTCGCCGTCCGGGAGATGCCCTACCAGCCGGGGTCCGGCGACTACGACCAGGGGGCGCTGGCCGAACTGGTCGGCCCACGGACCCGCTTTGTCGCCGCCACCCATGTGCACCATGTCTACGGCGGGAACATGAATGTGCAGCGGATCCGGCAGGTGGTCGGGCCCGAGGTGCCGATCTGCCTGGACGCCGCGCAGAGCGTCGGGCATCTGCCGCTGTCGGTGGCCGAGACCGATGTGGACTTTGTGGTCTTCTCCGGACACAAGGCCCTGGCCCTGCCCGGCTCCGGGGCCGTCTGGGCCCGCTGTGCGCGGGGGCCGCGCTTCCGGCCCGGCGGGTGGGAGGGGAGCCCCAACACCACCGGTGTCGCCAGTCTGGAGGCGGCCCTGGACTGGCTGGACCGCGCGGGTACGGACCGGATCGAACGCTGGACCGTCGCCCTCGGGGCCCGGCTGACCGACGGGCTGCGCCACCTGGACGCCTATGAGGTGCTGGGCTGCCCGCTCAGCCTGGCTGCGGACTCCCAGGTCCAGCAGCGCCACGGCATCGTGACCTTCCGGCATCGCGGCATCGGCGCCGCCGACCTCGGCTTCATCCTCTTCAGCCACGGCTTCATGGTGCGGACCGACGGCCACTGCCAGGCCGGCGCCGGGGAGAAGGAGAGTTCCGTACGGGTCAGCCTGCATGTGTACAACACCCCGGCGGAGATCGACCGGCTGCTCTCCGTCCTGGCCGACCTGGCCTGAAACCGGCGCCGCCGATGGCCGCCGGGGCCGACCCAACCGGTAGGTTCGAGGCATTTCGGCGGAGATCGGCACGACGGCTGAGGTGGCACGACCGGATGGGGCTGAGCATCGCGACGGCCGGGCTGTGGGTGGAGCGCTGGGAGCGCCAGCAGGAGCGCTATGCGGTCGACCGCGAGGAGCGGTTCACCGTCATCGCCGATGTGGTCGAGCATGTGACGGCCGGGCAGGACCGGCCACTGGTGGTCGATCTCGGCTGCGGGCCGGGGTCGCTGGCGGTCCGGCTCGCCCGGCGGCTGCCGAACGCCGAGGTCGTGGCCGTCGACGCGGACCCGCTGCTGCTGGAGCTCGGCCGGACCCACCATGGGCGCGCGGCCCGCTACGTCCGGGCGACGATAGGCGGAGCCGGGTGGGTCGAGGCGCTGGGGCTGCGCCGCCCCCTGGACGCCGCCGCCTCGACCACCGCGCTGCACTACCTCCCCGAGGACGCCCTGCGACGGGTCTACCGGCAGCTCGCGGCAGTGCTGCGCCCCGGTGGCGTCCTGGTCAATGCCGACCACCTCTTCCAGGACTGCGCCGGGCTCTCCGAGCTCGCCACCCGGGTCGGACGGCGGCGGGCCGAGCGGCAGTGCGTCTTCGACCAGGAGGACTGGGAGTCCTGGTGGGCGGGGGTGGCGGAGGAACCGGAGTTCGCCGACCTGCTCGCCGAGCGGCGGCAGGTCATGCGGGACCTGGGCGAGGGAAAGGACAACGGTCTGAGCTACTCCCGCCATGTCGCACTGCTGCGCGGCGCGGGGTTCTCCCACGCCGGGCCGGTGTGGCAGTTCGGCGACAGCTGCGTCCTGGTCGCACTCCGGTAGGCCGCTCGGGGCATCCGCCCGGTGGAAGCGGCGCCCCCGGCTCCCGGGGGCGCCGCTTCGGCAGCGGTCCGGCTGTGCGGTGCTCCGGCTGTGCAGCGGTGCGGCTGTGCGGTGGTCCGGCTATGCGGTGCTCCGGCTGTGCAGCGGTGCGGCTGTGCGGTGGTCCGGCTATGCGGTGGGTGCCTGCGGGTCGGACGCGGGCTCCTGGCGGGCGGCGGCGGGGGACAGCGGACCGCCGCGCCGCAGGATGGCGTATCCGATGCCGATTCCGGCGACCACCGGCCACTCCAGGATGCCGACGGCGCCCAGTACCCCGAGGCCGAGGTAGAGCGGCAGTCCGCCCTTGGCCGGCAGGATGCGCCGCGCCGCCGTGAGCGGCAGTGCGGCGACCTTGCCCGCCGCGCGGGCTGCGCGGTCCAGGGGGATGGTGACGGTGATGGTGTGCCGATCGTGGCCCTCTGCGGTCTGCTCGGCTTCGGCCTGCTGGGCGTCGGCCTGTGCGGCCTTGGCCTCTGCGGCTGTGGCCCGTGCGGCTGCGGTCTCTGCGGGTGTCGGGCGGCGCGGCGTCCTGGCGGTGCCGGACCGGGTGCGGTTGGTGCGTGCGGTGGGAGTGGACACGGTTTCCCTCTGACGGCTCTGTCGGTTTTACGAATCCAATCGTCTATTAGGTAATTGTGATGCTTTCTGCGGTTCGTGGTGCCATCGGCTGGGGGCAGATGCCGCCGAATGGCGTCCCGGCCTCGGGGTGCCCCGCCCAGCGCACGCCCGTACCCGACACAGTCAGGAGTTGCCGTGGCGCCCAGGATTCAGGTTCTGCCGCCCCTGCCCGCCCTCATCGCCTGGCCGGTGTCCCTGGCCACGGCTGCGGGGGAGGCTGCGGGGGCTGCCCTGGCCTCTGCGGCCCGCTGGGGGCAGCATGCGGTCCATGAGGCGCTGGTCGGCCTGCCCGCCGATATCGCCGAGGCCGCCGCCGTCCTGGTCGACGTCGGGAAGCACCGGACGCGACGGCGGGTGTGGTCGCGCCCGGGCAGGGCGCATATCGAGGTACGCGGGCTCACCGGGCACGGGGACCGGCACCAGCGGCTGGTACGCGGGCTGACCACCGTGCTGCGCGAGACCGAGGGGGTCCGCTGGGCGGCGGTCAACGCGGTGCTGGGCCAGGTGGTGGTCGACGTCGAGGAGGACGGCGTCGACCTCGACCAGCTGCTGGAGCTGGTGGAGCGGGTCGAGCTGGAGCACGGGACCAGCACGGAGCCATTCGCCGGCACCCGCCCGTACCCCCCGTTTGAATCGGCCCCGGCCACCCTGGCCAAGACATCGCTGGCCGCCGACTGCCTGGGCCTGGCGGTGGCCGCGGTCCGACAGGTGACCCCGCTGCCCGCACTGCCGCCCATGCTCCGGGTGCCGGTGGTGGTGGCGGACGCCCAGCCGCGCGTACGCCGACTGCTGGAGGCCCGGCTCGGCCGGGCGCACGCCGACATGCTGCTGGGGGTCTCCAACGCGGCGGTCCACTCGCTGACCATGGGCGTGGCCCCGCTCGCCCTGGACGCGGTGCAGCGCCTGCTCCAGCTCTCCGAGATCCGCAGCCGCCAGGCCGTGTGGCAGCTCCGCGAAGCCGAGCTGGTACGGACCGGCGACAAGCTGCCGCGCGAGGCGCCCGACCCGTCGGCCCGGCCGGTGCCGCTGCCCGCCGGACCGGTGGAGACCTGCGGGGACCGGACCTCGCTGGCCGCACTGCTGGGAGCCGGCGGCCTGCTGGCCTGGACCCACAGCCCCGAACAGGCGGCGGAGGCCATCCTGGCGACCGTGCCCAAGGCCGCGGGCATGGGCCGGGAGGCGTTCGCCTCCCGGCTGGCGGGCGACCTGGCCCGGGACGGCGTGGTCCCCATGGACGGCGGCGCCCTGCGGCTGCTGGACCGCATCTCGACCGTCCTGATCGACTCGGCCGCGCTCTGCACCGCCCGCCTCCGGCTGCTCTCGGTGACCGCCACCGGCGACCTCGACGAGGCCGGGCTGTGGAGCGCCGCGCAGTCGGTGCTGACCGGCCGCCCGCTGCCCGAGCTATGCGGCGAGGGCCCCTGGACACACGGCCGCTGGCGGCTGGAGCGCCCCGCCGACGCGCCGCAGCGGCGCCCGGACGACCCCTCGGCGCTCCCGCTGGACCTGTACGACACCGACGGGCGGCACCAGGCCCGCATCCTGGTCGGCTGCGAACTCGACCCGCTGGCCGACGCGCTGCTGGGAGCGGCCCGGTCCGGCACCCGCCGCCTGCTGCTCACCGAGCACGCCAGCGCCGCCGAACTGCTGCCCTGGGCCGACCACGCCCTGCCGCTCGGCCCGGAGCCGCTGCATGAACAGGTACGGCGGCTCCAGGGCGAGGGCCAGGGGGTCCTGCTGATCTCGGCCGGTCAGGACCACGCACTGGCCGCCGCCGACCTCGGTGTCGCCGTACTCCCCCGCCCCGGGGCCGCCACCGGCGCGGTCTGCTGGTCGGCGGACCTCATCTGCGGCCCCGGTCTGGCGCAGCCCTGGCGCATCCTCACCGCCCTGGACGAGGCCGACCGGGTCAGCAGCAGATCCGCCCATCTCTCGATGGGCGGATCCGCGCTCGGAGCGCTCCTCGCCGCCGCCGGCACCCGTCGCAGGGTGGCCGGGCTCACCACGTCACCGGTGTACGGGGCCGCTTTCCTGGCCGTGCTCGGCGGCATGAGCGCCGCCCGCCGGGTCGCCCGCCAGCCGCTGCCCCCGGTCCGGGTGCGCGGCGACTGGCACGCCCTGGGCCCCCTGGAGACCCTCGACACCCTCCAGGCCCTGCACGACAGCCAGTCCGGCGGCCAATCCGGCGGCGAGCCCGGCGCCCAGCCCAGTCGGCGCTCCGCCGAGCAGCCCTCGGCGCCCCGGCATCCGCTGTACGGCACCCTCCAGGAGGCCCTGCGCACCCTGGTCGGCCTCCCCCTGCTCGGCACCACGGCCCTCGGCGCGGCGTCGCTGCTGGCCGCAGTGCGCGAGGAGCTGCGCGACCCGCTCACCCCCGTGCTGGCGCTGGGCGCTGCCGCCTCCGCCGCCGTGGGGTCCAGCGTCGACTCCGCCCTGGTGGGCGGCGTGATGGTGGGCAACGCCGTGGTCAGCGGAGCACAGCGGCTGCGCGCCGAACGCGCGCTGAGCGGCCTGATCCTGGGCGAGCGGGTGACCGCCCGGCGGGTCGACTGGGCGCCGCCCGCCCGCACGGCGGCGGACCGCACGCTGCTCCCGGCCGGGCTGGAGGCCGCCCCCGCGCGGCTCGCCACCGCCGAGGACCTGCGGGTGGGGGACATCATCGCACTGCGGCCCTCCGATGTCGTCCCCGCCGACGCCCGGCTGCTGGTCAGCGACCGTCTGGAACTCGACGAGGCGGTGCTGACCGGCGAGTCCGGACCGGTCGCCAAGGACCCCCGGGCCACCCCGGGCGCCGACCTGGCCGAGCGGTCCTGCATGGTCTACCAGGGGTGCACCGTACTGGCCGGGACCGGCTATGCCGTGGTCGTCGCCGACCGGGCGCAGAGCGAGGCCGGCCGCGCCGCCGACCTGGCTGGCCGCGCCACCGTCCCGATCGGCGTCGAAGGCCACCTCGCCGCGCTCACCAAGGCCGCCCTGCCAGCCGTCGGGGTCGGCGGCGCCGTGGTCACCCTGCTGGGGCTGCTGCGCGGAGTACCGGTACGCGAAGCGCTCGCCTCGGGTGTGGCCATCGCCGTGGCCGCCGTGCCCGAAGGGCTCCCGCTGGTCGCCACCGTCGCCCAGTCAGCAGCCGCCCGCCGGCTCTCCCAGCGCGGGGTGCTGACCCGCTCGGCCCGCGTCCTGGAAGCGCTCGGCCGCGTCGATGTGGTCTGCTTCGACAAGACCGGCACCCTGACCGAGGGACGCCCGGCGGTGACCCGGGTCACCGGGCTCGACCACGACCTGCTGCTGGACAGCCCCGCCGGACACCATCTGCTGCGCATCGCGGCCAGGGCCTGTCCCCAGGCCCGGCCGGGCCAGGTCCTCGCGCACGCCACCGACCAGGCGGTGGTGGACGCCGCGGTCGCCCAGTGCGGCCAGGACCAGGCATGGCAGCCGGTGACCGAGCTGCCGTTCGAGGCCAGTCGGGGCTATGCCGCCTCGCTGGGCATCGAGTCGGGGCAGCCCTGCCTGGCCGTCAAGGGCGCACCGGAGACCGTACTCGCCCGGTGCACCACCTCGCTCGGCGCCCGCCTCGGGTACGGCGGCGACCCCGTCCCGCTGGACGCGACCGGGCGGCGCTCGGCCCATGACCTGGTGCAGCGGCTGGCCTCCGACGGGCTGCGGGTGCTCGCGGTCGCCGAGGCCCGGCCCGCCCCGGCCGCCGCGCCCGCCGACGGTGAGCCCCTGCTGGTCAGCGATCTGACGCTGCTCGGCTTCCTCGCCATCGCCGACACCACCCGCCCGGGTGCCGCCGAGACGGTGAAACGCCTCTCGGACGCCGGGGTACGGGTCGCCATGATCACCGGCGACCATCCCACCACGGCCTCCGCCGTCGCCCGCGAGCTGGGCATCCCGCAGGCCGAGACCGTCCTCACCGGCAGCGACATGGACACCCTGCCCGACGGTGAGCGCAGCGAGCGGATCGCCCGGACCACCGTCTTCGCCCGGGTCTCCCCCGAGCACAAGGTCCGTATCGTCCGCGCGCTCCAGCAGGCCGGACACGTGGTCGCCATGACCGGCGACGGTGTCAACGACGCCGCCGCGATCCGCCTCGCGGACGTCGGCATCGGCCTCTCCGCGCACGGCTCGACGTCCGCCCGGGCCGCCTCGGACCTGGTCCTCACCGAGCCCGACCCCACCCGCATCCTCGATGCGCTGCTGGAAGGCCGCACCCTGTGGCGCAGCGTCCGCGACGCGGTGGCGATCCTGGTCGGCGGCAACGCCGGAGAGGTCGCCTTCACCGTGCTCGGCACCGCGCTGGCCGGTCGCGCGCCGCTGGGCACCCGCCAACTGCTGCTGGTCAACCTGCTGACCGACATGCTGCCCGCGCTCGCGGTCGCCTTGGCACCGGCCCGGAGGCGCCGCGCCGACGAGGACCCGCTCGCCGACGGGCCGTCGCCGTCGCTGCTGGGGCGCGACCTGGCCCGCATCCTGACCGTACGGGGCACCGCCACCACGCTGGGTGCGGCGAGCGCCTGGCAGATCGGCCGGGTGACCGGGCTGAGCCGGCGGGCCGGGACCATGGGCCTGGCCGCCCTGGTCGCCACCCAGCTCGGCCAGACCCTCATCACGGACTGGCACAGCCCGCTGGTCCTGGCCACCAGTTCGCTGTCCGCCGCCGCCCTGATCGGCATCGTGGAGACCCCCGGCCTCAGCCACTTCTTCGGCTGCACGCCGCTCGGGCCGCTCGCCTGGACCACGGTCGGCGTCTGCTCCACCACCGCCACGCTGGCCGCGGCCGTCGCCCCGCGCCTGCTCTCCCGGTCCGGGCCCGGTACCGCCCCCGCCTGACCGACGCCCGCTTGGCCGACCGCCGCCTGACCGACGCCCGCTTGGCCGACCGCCGCCTGACCGACGCCCGCTTGGCCGACCGCCGCCAGGCCGACGCCGCCTGGACGACCGCCGCTTGGCCGACCGCAGCCTGGACGACCGCCCCGCATTCCCCCGGAGTTCACCGAGGAGACGCCCAGCGGACACCGCCGCTCCCCCGCGCCCGCCTTTCCTGGTACCGTCCCCCGACGATGCCAGGCACCGCACTGCCAGGCGGTCCCGCCCCCACCCGGAGCCCAGCGTGTCCCTCAACCTCGTCATCACCCTCCCCCGCTTCAGCCTCACCACCCCGAGCCGGGAGCTGCTGCGCAGCCTGCTCCCCCTGGCCGCCCCCGCGCTGATCGCCGCAGCCGAGGCAAGCGGGGTCGGACTTCCCGGCCGTCTGCTGCTGCACGCCGCCCTCGGTGCCGCCCAGGACAACCTGAACGCCTGACTTCCGGGCGCGGACGGGCGCGAACCGGTCCGGCACAGAGCCGGTTCCGGGCTCCGCTGCGCTTCAATGGAGCGTGACCCACGACCTGCCCACCCTCGGCCACCTGCTGCTGGCCTTCGCCCTCACCTATGCGCTCGGCTTCGAACGGAACCTGCGTGGCTCTGCGGCCGGGGACCGGACCTTCTCCCTGATCGGGGTGGGGGCGGCGCTGGTGGCGATCCTGGCCCTGGACCACGCCCCCAACGCACTGGCGGGGGTCATCACGGGCATCGGCTTCATCGGAGGCGGTCTGACCTTCCGTCAGTCCAGGGCCTCCGGAGAAGTGGTGCACGGCGTCACCACCGCCGCGGCGATCTTCGCCGCCGCCGGCATCGGCGCGGCTGCGGGACAGGGCAGGGTCGCGCTGGCAGTCCTGGGCACCGCCCTGGCCCTGTTCGCCCTGGAGGTCCGGCATCTGCCGGCCCTGAGCCTGCTCGACGGCCGGCGGTGGGCCCATCGCTTCCAGGATGACGAAAGTCGTGCGCGGCTCGCCGACGGGGAATCGGGATCCGGCAACTGAGCGTCAGCCCGGCCTTCTTCGGGTCTCAGTGATTGACATGAGCATGATATGAATGGAGACTCGGGAGCCTGAGAGGTCCATACCACTTGGCACCTCTCAGGCTGCCTCGGCGACGGCAACTCCCCTCTGAGAGCGCTCCCAACCGGTCGCGTCCCCTTACCCACCCTCATCCGTGACCGAACGCTCCGCCGCCGCCGACCGCCCTCCACCATGAGAAGCAAAGGAGTGCATCCATGCGACGCACCACCCGTCTGCGGTGGGGCCTGGCCGCCCTGCTGGCCCTTGGCACCGGGACGCTGGGCCTGGCGCCGGCCTCCGCCGTGCCCGCCGCCGGAACCGCCGCCCCGCAGCTGCCGTCCGCCCTGGTCGCCGCAGTCCAACGGGACCTGGGCGGCACCGCCGCCGAGGCGACCGCGCGACTGCGCGACGAGGCCGCTGCCTCCACCCTCGCCCCGAGGGCCCAGCGAGCGGCGGGCGCCGCCTACGGCGGCTCCTGGTTCGACGCCGAGCAGGGCACCCTCGTGGTCGCCGTCACCGACCCGGGCGCCGCCAACGCGGTACGGACCACCGGCGCCACCCCCGTCCGCGTCACCCACACCCTCGCCACGCTCGACGGGGCCAAGGCCGCACTCGACAAGCGGGCCGGTACGGCATCCGGTGCTCCGTCCGCCATCCGCAGCTGGCGCGTCGACCCACGCACCAACCGCGTGGTCGCCGAGGTCCAGGCGGGTGCCGCCGACCGCCCGGATGTGGCGGCCTTCCTCGCCTCGGCGCGGTCCGCCGGCCTGCTCACGGTGCACGAGGAGAGCACCCCGGAGCCCCGGACGTACTCCGCGGGCGTCGTCGGCGGCGACCCGTACTACATCAACGGCAACACCCGCTGCTCCATCGGGTTCGCCGTCGTGGGCGGCTTCGTCAGCGCCGGACACTGCGGCACGCCGGGCAGCTCCGTGGCCGGCTGGGACGGCTCCTGGATGGGCACCTTCGCCGGCTCCACCTTCCCGGGCCGCGACTACTCCTACATCACCATCGGCAACGGCTGGTGGACCGTACCGGTCGTGCTCGGCTGGGGAACGGTCAGCGACGCGCTGGTGCGCGGTTCATGGGAGGCGCCGATCGGCTCGTCCGTCTGCCGCTCCGGGTCCACCACCCACTGGCACTGCGGCACCGTGCTGACCAAGAACGAGACGGTCAACTACAGCCAGGGCGCGGTCTACGGGCTGACCGGCACCAGCGTCTGCGCCGAACCGGGCGACTCCGGCGGCTCGTTCATCACCGGTGACCAGGCCCAGGGCGTCACCTCCGGCGGCTGGGGCAACTGCTCCAGCGGCGGGCAGACCTGGTTCCAGCCGGTCAACGAGATCCTCTCCCGCTACGGGCTGAGGCTGGTGACCTCCGGCTGACCCCGCACGGCCTCGGCTGCGGGGTTCCGCAATCCCCACAGCCGAGGCCGGACACGGCGCAGGACGTCTGGGGCACTCCGGGGACTCGGCTAGCCTGAAGGCACAATGAACCGTCTGACCACGTCATGGGGTGCCTTCGACCTCACCCGCTTCCCCGAGGACCCGCGCGACAGGCTCCGCGCCTGGGACGCCGCCGACGAGTATCTGCTGCGCCACCTCCAGGGGATCGACGCCGAGCCGGTGGACCTCTCGGGCAGCGTCGTCGTGGTGGGCGACCGGTGGGGCGCCCTGGTGACCTCGCTGGCCGACCACCGCCCCACCCAGATCACCGACTCGTTCCTCACCCGGCAGGCGACCCGGGCCAATCTGGCGCGCAGCGGGGTCGACCCGGGCGGGGTGCGGCTGCTGTCGACCAGGGACACGCCCCCGGACCGCATCGACGTGCTGCTGATCCGGGTCCCCAAGAGCCTGGCCCTCCTGGAGGACCAGCTGCACCGCCTGGCCCCCGGTGTCCACCCGGACACCGTCGTCGTGGGCACCGGGATGGTCACCGAGATCCACACCTCGACCTTGAAGCTCTTCGAGCAGATCCTCGGGCCGACCCGGACCTCCCTGGCGGCGAAGAAGGCACGGCTCATCTTCTGCACCCCGGACCCCGGGCTCGCCCGGGTCGGCAGCCCATGGCCGCGCAGCCATGCGCTACCCAGCGGCATCGGGGCGATGTCGGGCCGGACCGTCACCAACCACGCGGGCGTCTTCTGCGCCGAACGCCTCGACATCGGCACCCGGTTCTTCCTCCAGCATCTGCCGCAGCATCGCGGCCCCGAGCGCATCGCCGACCTGGGCTGCGGCAATGGCGTGGTCGGCACGGCGGCGGCGCTGGCCAACCCCGAGGCCCGGGTGCTCTTCGCCGACGAGTCCTACCAGGCGGTGGCGTCGGCGGAGGCCACCTTCCGGGCGAACGTCGAGTCGGACGGCAGGGCGGAGTTCCTGGTGGGCGACGGCCTGGCAGGCGTACCGGCCGGGACGGTGGACCTGGTACTGAACAATCCGCCCTTCCACACCCACCAGGCGACGACCGACGCAACGGCCTGGCGCATGTTCACCGGGTCGCGCGACGCACTCCGCCCCGGCGGCGAGCTCTGGGTCGTCGGCAACCGCCACCTCGGGTACCACATCAAGCTGCGGCGGCTCTTCGGCAACTGCGAGATCGTCGCGAGCAATCCCAAGTTCGTCATCCTACGGTCCGTCAGAAACGGTCCGCGCGGCCGAGGCTGACGACCGGCGCGGCGGTCGTCAACCCCGGGTACCAGGCGGTGTCCGACACTCCAGGGCGATACCGGAGGAGCCGTGCCGTGCCCCAGGCTAGGGGTGAGCCGTCTTCATCCGGCCCACCGAGGGGGATATATGACCGTCCGACCGCCCACGCCCGCGCCCGCGCCCGACCGCCGCGCCGCCCGCCATACCGTCCGGGTCGCCGTCGGCCTGCTGGCCGCCACCGCCACCGCGCTGCCGCTGCTGCTGCCCGCCACGACCGCGTACGCCGCCCCGAGGGCGGCGGCCACCCGGGCCGCGGTGGCCTCGCCGCCGCGCGCGGTGGCCCTGCAACGGCGACTCGACGCCATGGTGGCGGCGGGCTCCACGGCGGTACTGGCCGAGGTGAGGGAGGGTACGGGCCGCTGGAGCGGTGCGGCCGGCACCGCCGACCTGGCCACCGGCGCCCCGGCCCGGGCCGACGGGCGGTTCCGGATCGGGAGCATCACCAAGACCTTCACCGCGACGGTGGTGCTCCAACTGGTGCAGGAGGGCCGGATCCGGCTGGACGACCCGCTCGCCCGCTATCTGCCCGGCGTCCTCCCCGGGGCCGGGTCCCCCACCGTCCGCCAGGTCCTCAACCACACCGCCGGGATCTACAACTACACCGAGGACACCCGGGTGCTCCCCGACATCACCGACCCGGCGGCCACCCGCGCCTGGCTGGCCCGGGGCCGCTGGCAGACCTGGACACCGCAGCGGATCGCCGCGCTGGCCGCAGGCCACCGGCCGTACTTCCGGCCCGGGACCGGCTGGCACTACTCCAACACCGGCTACATCCTGGCCGGGATGCTGATCGAGAAGGTCACCGGCCGGTCGTACGCCTCGGAGATCACCCGGCGCATCCTGCGTCCGCTCGGGCTGCGGCACACCACGCTGCCCGGCACCTCGCGGTCGATCCCGGGCCCGCACGCCCACGGCTACCTGGACGTGGACGGCGAGCCGGTCGACACCACCCTGATGAACCCGTCCGTCGCCGGGGCCGCCGGAGAGGTGATCTCCACCACCACCGACCTGGCCCGCTTCAACGCCGCCCTGCTGAGCGGGCGGCTGCTCCGACCGGCCGCGCTGCGCGAGATGACCACCACGGTCGACCTCGGCGGCGGCTCCGGCTACGGGCTGGGTCTGATGCGCTACACCACGCGGTGCGGCACGGCCTGGGGGCATCCCGGGAGCATTCCCGGGTACGGCTCGCTGGTGATCGGCACCGCCGACGGCCGCCGCCGGCTCGCGCTGTCGTACAACCCGCCGACCAACGGGGACGGCCGGGCGCTGAACAGCGCGCTCAACGCCCTGGCCGACGAGGCCCTCTGCGGTGGCAGCGGCGCCATCCCGGCGCGGGCGCCGCGACTGCTCCCGGCGCTCTCGGTGCCTCCGGCGCCTTCGGCGCTTCCGGTGCTGCCCGACTAGGCAGACGCCACACCACGCCCGCCGGGGCAGAGCGGCCCCGGCGGGCTGCCGTCCGTCACTTCGGCTTGGGATTGAGCATGGAGAGGTAGCCGGGGAGCCGACGGCGTCGCGGCCGGTGCGGCGGTCCGGTGACGACCGCCGTCGCCGCTGCCACCGCCCCCGGGCTCACCCCAGGGGCGCCGCAGCAGCCCGCCGCCCCCGAGCAGGGCGGGCTCAGCGCGGTGTCATACAGGATGAGCACCCGCCCGGTGACCGGATTCGCCCGCACCGTTGTGATACCCGGTGTTCTCCGGAGCACAGCCGCGAGGAGTTCCGCGATACGGGGGCTGCCAAGGAGAATTCCGACGCCCCAGCGCTGTCGGCCCGGAATGACCGACCGCGGCCGCAACTCCGATTCCATGCTCCGGCACCCTGCTACTGCACCCATGGAAGCTGACATACGCAACAATCACCGATTGACCGGTCCGCTTTACCCGGCCCCTGCTTCCGGCTGCTCCTTATGGAGCTCACCCAGCACCGTCCGCACCACCCCGACAACGAACTCGGGCGCCTCATGAGGGAAGTTGTGGCCGGTGCCCGCAGGCGTGCAGATCCGTCGGGCGGCGGTCGAGGTCGCCAGGAACCGGCTCCTGGTGGCGAGGTAGAACCGGCGCAGCCGCTCGGCCTCCGTGGCGTCATGACCGCCGTTCAGCGCCTCCTCGCCTCCCGTCAGGTCCCCCGGGGTGACCAGGACCACCGGCAGGTCGCCGAGGTCGCCGTCGTACACCATGGTCTGCCAGCCGACCTCGGCCATCCCGGTGGGCGACAGCTCCCGGTAGATCGACGCGGTGGCGCAGCCGGATCGGGCCCTGGACGCCAGCGCCCGCAGCACCTCGTCCGGCTCGCCCGGCTCGCCTGACGGGCTCTTCCGGCCCGCGCCGTGGATGCCGAAGAGGCAGCGCAGCGCGCTCCGCAGCGAGTCGCTGCGGCTCCGCGCCAGCAGTGGAGTGGACGGCCCATAGGTGATGACATCGGGGGGTGTGGGGTCGAGCAGGACCAGTGCGGCCACGAGGTCCGGGCGGCGTCTGGCGGCGTTGGCGACCAGCAGGCCGCCGAGGGAGTGGCCGACCAGCACAAAGGGCCCTCGCTCACCGGCCTTCTCCAGGGCGGTGAGCAGTTCGTCCGCCTCGGTCGCCGTCGTCCGGGGGAAGGGGCCGATGTCGCTCCATCCCGAGCCCGGCCGGTCGACCAGGACCGAGCGGGTCTCCTCCCGCAGCGCCGCGTGCAGGTGGTGCAGTTCATGACCGGGCGAGTGGCCGCCGGGCATCCACACCACCGTCGGCCTGCCCCCGGCGCGGCCTTCGGCCAGGACGTGCATACGGTGGCCGCCCACGTCCACCAGGCGGCCCGGCGCGGGGTATCTCGCCAGCACCCGGGCGACGTGGCGGAGATGGCGCAGGGACCCTGCCCCCGTCAGCACGGCCAGGCCGAGCAGCACGCCGCCGAGCACCGTCGTCCAGGTCGGGCCCAGGGCGGCGCACCACCCGCCGACCGCCGCGAGCAGCAGGGCGACGGGCAGCCCCGCCCAGTCGCGGCTGACCAGCGCCAGCAGGGCGTCGGCGGCGTGCCTGTGCGGGCGCATCCGGCCCTCCGTCCCGGGCCTCGGTGGTCGGTCGCCATCCATCATCTCCGTGCCCGCGCGGCGGCGCACCCCTGCGGGACGGCCGTGCGGTGCGCCTCCGTACCCGGGGCGAAGGCCCATTCGCGATCATGTCCAGCGGAGCGACGCCCCTGGCCGGTAGGCTCGCCGAATCCGGAAACCCGTGCAGAAGGAGGGGACTTGGCGATGGCCGAGCAGGACTGGCAGGAGTGGGAGGGTAGGGTGCCCGGGGATCTGCGGACCGATGTGGCGCACCCCGCCCGCATGTACGACTACTACCTGGGCGGGAAGGACAACTTCCCGGCGGACCGGGAGGCGGCGGAGGCGGTCATCCAGGCCTATCCGGCCTCCCGGGTCACGGCGTTGGCGAACCGGGCCTTCCTGGGGCGCGCGGTCCGCCATGTGGCGGGCGAGTTGGGGATCCGGCAGTTCCTGGACGTGGGCACCGGCATTCCGACCCAGGGCAACACCAATGAGGTGGCCCACGAGGTGGCGCCGGACGCGCGGGTGCTCTACGTCGACAACGACCCGATCGTGCTGAGCCATGCCCGTGCGCTGCTGGCGCACGCGGACGAGGGGCAGCGCACCCAGGTCATGCTGGGGGACCTGCGCGACCCGGCGGCGATCACGGCCGAGGCGCGGAAGCTGCTGGACTTCGACCGGCCGGTGGCGCTGATGCTGGTCGCGATTCTGCACTTCGTACGGGACGAGGAGGAGCCGGCGGAGATTGTGCGGGCGCTGCTGGACCCGCTGCCGTCCGGGTCCGCCCTGATCCTGACCCATGCGACCTCGGACTATGCGTCACGGGAGGCGGTCGCGATGGGCAAGGACGTGTACAACCGCGCGACGGCGCCGTTCCTGCCCCGCGACCGGCAGGCGGTGGAGGCGTTCTTCGCCGGGACGGAACCGGTGGAGCCGGGTCTGGTGCAGGCGCCGTGGTGGCGGCCGGACGGCGAGGTGCCCAAGGGCTCGGAGGTGATCTCCCTGTACGGCGGGGTGGGCGTGAAGCGGTAGGGCCTGGCATGGGGTGGCCGGCGGCACGGCAGCGGCCGTTCTCCGGCTCCTCCGCCGGTCGGATCGCGGCAGCGCCGTCGCGTCGCCCGCGCCGACCGGCGCCCCGCAGTTCGCCCGAGTGCGGCATGAGGGGACCCCGCTGGGCGTGCCGCTCGACCCGGAGTGTGCCCGGGGTGGTGCACTTCCCCCCATGACGAATTCAGCGGTGGCCCTGGTCACCGGAGCCAACAAGGGCATCGGCCGGGAGATCGCCCGGGGGCTGGCGCAGCTGGGCCTCACGGTGCTGGCCTCCTCCCGCGATGAGCAGCGCGGCGAACGGGCCGTGGCCGAGCTGGCCGCCGAGGGGCTGGATGTCCGCCCCCTGCGGCTGGACGTCACCGACGAGCAGTCGGTGGCCGCCGCCGCGCGGCGGATCTCCGACGAGTTCGGCCGCCTGGATGTGCTGGTGAACAATGCCGGTATCACCGTCGACCGCAGCACCACGCCGAGTACGACGACCACGGACGCGATGCGGACCGTCTATGAGACCAATGTCTTCGGGGTCGTCACCGTGACCCGGGCGATGCTGCCGCTGCTCAGGCGCTCTCCGGCCGGCCGGATCGTCAATCTCTCCAGCGGTCTGGGGTCGCTGGAGAGATTGCTGGCGCCGGATTCGACGCTGCCGCTCTTTCTGGCCTACAACAGCTCCAAGTCGGCGCTGAACGCGGTCACGGTGCACTACGCCCGGGAGCTGCGGGACACCCCGATCAAGGTCAATGTGTGCGCGCCGGGGCTGTGCGCCACGGACATCAACGACCACAAGGGGGACCGCACGGCGGCGCAGGGTGCCCGGATCGCCGTGGAGCTGGCGACCCTGGACAGCGACGGACCGACGGCAGGGTTCTTCGACGACCACGGGCCCGTGCCCTGGTGACCCGTCGCCGTGCGACGGCCGAGGAATGGACCCATCCGGTCGGCGGACGCAACCAAGAGACCTGCCGACGCCATCGTTATCGATATGTTCCGCACCATCAGACCGCTGCGCCCCGCGTTCCCCTCCCGCCGTCCCCTGCACCACCGGCGGGAGGCGCGGTGAACGGGTCCCCGTCGTCGTGGGGCACCGACGGCCTGATCGCCGCAGGTCTGCTCCCCCTCAATCTGCTGATCGTCGGCTGTCTGGGGTTCACCGCCGGTATGGGGCCCTGGGCGGAGGCAGGCTCCTTCCACAACCCGGCGGCGCCGGATGTGGCGTGGCAGACCATGTGGATCCTCACCGCCGTCGCCGTGATCAGCGCCGCACCGCTGTACGCGGTGGGCTGCCGCATCGCCGGTACCTTCCAGCTCGCCCTGTTCGGCACGGCGGGCATCGTGATCGGTTGCAGATGAGCGGGCGGGGGCCCGCCGCCGGGCGGAGCCCCGGCAGTCCGCCGGTGCGCAGGTGATCTGCCGGGGTACGCATGGCCGGACGGGAAGCCGCAGAACCCCACCGGAAGGGCGGATGCCATGCATGCGGTCCTGCACGCCTTGTCGATCACCGGCGCGATGGCCTGGGAGATCGGCTGGGCGCTGATCCTGGGCTTCGCGCTCTCGGCGGTCGTCCAGGCGGTGGTGCGCAAGTCCACCGTCGTCCGGCTGCTCGGCGACGACCGCCCCCGGACCCTGGTGGTGGCCTCTGCGCTGGGCATGGCGTCGTCGTCCTGCTCCTATGCGGCGGTCGCGCTGGCCCGTTCGCTCTTCCGCAAGGGGGCGGACTTCACCGCCGCCATGGCGTTCGAGATCGCCTCCACCAACCTCGTGGTCGAGCTGGGGGTGATCCTGGCGCTGCTGATGGGCTGGCAGTTCACCGTGGCGGAGTTCATCGGCGGCCCGGTGATGATCACGGTGCTGGCGGTGCTGTTCCGTCTCTTCCTGAGCCGGCGGCTGCTGGCCGAGGCGCGCAGACAGGCCGACCGGGGGCTGGCCGGCTCCATGGAGGGCCATGCGGCGATGGACATGTCCGTACGGCGGTCCGGCTCCTTCACCCGGAGGCTGCTCTCCGGCGAGGGGTTCACCGCCGTGTCCCATGTCTTCGTCATGGAGTGGGCCGCGATCCTGCGGGACCTGGTCATCGGCCTGCTGATCGCGGGGGCCGTCGCCGCCTGGGTCCCGGACTCGTTCTGGCGCTCGTTCTTCTTCGTCGGCCACCCGCTGGCCGCCAAGGTGTGGGGGCCGCTGATCGGTCCGCTGGTCGCGATCGTCTCGTTCGTCTGCTCCATCGGCAATGTGCCGCTGGCCGTGGTGCTGTGGAAGGGCGGGATCAGCTTCGGCGGTGTGGTCGCCTTCATCTTCGCCGACCTGCTGATCCTGCCGATCCTGCACATCTACCGGAAGTACTACGGCGGCAGGACCGCGCTCTTCCTGCTGGTCACCTTCTATGCCGCCATGGCCGTCGCCGGATACACGGTGGAGCTCCTCTTCGGCGGCCTCGGCCTCATCCCCGACCAGGCGGCGGCGCGGATCCCCGCCGGGGGCGTCACCTGGGACTACACGACCTGGCTGAACCTCGCGTTCCTGCTCCTCACAGGCGCGCTGCTGGCGCGGTTCCTGCGCACCGGAGGGTCCGCGATGCTGCGGATGATGGGCGGCTCCCCCGGCGAGAGCCCCTCCCGCTGAGCGGCCGACGCGCCTGGCCGTCAGGCGTCGTGCGGCGCCTCGGCGACCTCCACCACCCATCCGTAGGGCAGCTCGTCCCCGTCGATGGTCACCGCTTCCACCGTGCGCGTCTCCGGGTCGATGTCCGCCTGGACGCCGTCCCCCTCATAGCGCGGGAAGCCGCTCACACCCTCCACCCCGGTGGCCTCGACCGTCGCGGAGCGCAGCGCGGCCCCGTGTTCGGGGTGGCCCTCCGAGTCGGCGATCTGGGGCTTCAGCAGCACGATGTAGCGGGGACAAGGCGACGTCATGCCGTCCTCCGTTCACTCTCGGATGTGCTCCATGGCGATCCCATGCGGCTCCCAGGCGCTAGCGGAAGTCGCTGGGGACGTAGGCGTCGGTCCAGCGCGTGTAGGTGGCACGCTCCGAGGGGGTGAAGGCCCGATCGAGGATCCGGTACTGCCGGTAGTAGCGCTGGTCCCGGTCGATCCGCACACCGCGCACCTGGAGCAGCGCGCCGTGCAGCACCCGGATGCGGCCCGTGGCGCAGTTCGGCCGGCAGGTGTTGATCCGCAGCGTCCCGCTGCCGGTCGCCGTCGGTGCTCCCCAGTGCGACCAGTGCAGTCCGCCGAGGGCGACCGTGGTCGTCACCTGGAAGGTCGCCGGACGGACGGAGGGGCGCTGCGAGAGGTCGTCGAGGCGGATCGTCGGGGTCGCCGCCCCCGCGAGCGGGCCCGCTGCGGGCATGAGTGCGGCGGTGAGGGCGAGGACCAGGAGGGAGCGGCGCAACGTCGGTGGAGGTGCCATGGGTGCTGCCTCCGTCCACGGAGGTGCGGGACCGTCGGTCGAGCGGCCCGTACCCCGAGGGTAGGGCGCCCGGGCCCGGCTCGCTCCCCGGTGGTGGTACCCGGTCCGGGCCCGGCCGGGCGGGGGGCGACCCCGCCCGGCAGGGCCTGTCGGCCGTACTGTGCGGCTCAGCCGCCGCTCTTGCGGCGGAACGAACGCTGGCTTGAGGCGGGCCCGTGGGCGCCGTGGATCTTCGACTGGTCGGCGCCCGGGCCTCCCGAAGCGCCATCCGTCCGGGTGCCCTGCTTGCGTACCAGGGCCTCCCGGAACTTGCGCTTCAGATCGTCGCCGGAGCCGCCGTCCGCCGCCTGGTCACCGCCCTCGGGAACCACCGGCTCGAAGCCTTCGTGCGACGGGGACTCGGCAGTCATGGGGACCTCCTGGTTTCGGGGGTATGCAGCCCAAGCCTGTCACACCTGGTGGCACGCGTCCGCCCGCGCAGGGAGCCGGGGAAGGTCTACAGGCCCTGAGCCGTCCCGGCGCCCGTGACCGGGCGTCGGGGCGGTCGTTGTGCCTGCGGCGGGAACCGGGCCCCACCGGTGGGGGGTCCGGGCCGGGCGGCGCGACGGAGGCACTGGTGTTCACCCAGCTCGGGCGGTTCGACGTGGTGCGCAGGGCCTGGGTGCTGGCCGGGGCGGCCGTCGTCCTGGCGGTGGCGGGGTGGGCCTGCTCCGGGTTGCAGGACCGGCTGAGCTACGGCGGCTTCATCGCGCCGGACGCCGAGGCGAGCCGGGCGGCGGAGGCCATCCGCACGCAGATCGGCGAGGGCGGCGCGGATGTGCTGGTCACCTTCCGCAGCAGGACGCTGCCGGTGTCCGATCCCGCCTTCCGGCACGGCGTCGAGGCGGCGCTGCGCGGCGCCCCGGCCGGTTCGGTGGCGCGGGCCACTACCTACTGGTCGACCGGTATCCCGATGCTGGTCTCGCTGGACGGGCACGCCACGGTGGCGGCGGTCCTGCTCGGCGGGGACGACGAGCCCGCGCGTACCCGGAGCTATCTGGCGCTGCGCCGGGATGTCCGGGCGGACGGCTTCGAGGTGGGCTGGACCGGTCCCACTGCGGTGATCACCGAGATCGTGGAGCGGTCCCGGCACGATCTGCTCCGCACCGAGCTGCTGGCGCTGCCGCTGATGGCGCTGCTCCTGGTGGTGGTCTTCCGGGGGGTGGTGGCGGCGCTGCTGCCGCTGGTCACGGGGGTGCTGGCGACGGCGGCGTCACTGACGGCGCTCTCCTCGGTCGCCGGGTTCGTGGAGGTCCCGTTTGTGACGGTCAACCTGGTGGTGGCGATCGGGCTGGCCGCCGGGGTCGATGCCGGACTGCTGATCGTCAGCCGGTTCCGGGAGGAGCTGCGGGCGGGCCGGGAGGTGCCGGACGCGGTGGTGGTCACCGTCGACACGGCGGGGCGCACGGTCCTGCTGTCCGGGACGATCACGAGTGTGATCGCGGTGGGGCTGACCTTCTTCCCGCTGGGCTTCGTCCGCTCCTTCGGGATCGGGGCGACCGTCGGCCTGCTGGCGGGCTCGCTGGTGACGGTGACCGTGCTCCCGGCCCTGCTGGCCTGTCTGGGGCACCGGGTGAACGCCTGGGCGCTGCCTCGCCCATGGTGCGCGGGCCCGGTCGGCGGGGGGCGCGGGACGGGGTGGGCGCGGACGGGGTGGGCGCGGACGGGGTGGGCGCGGACGGCGCGGGCGGTGATGGAGCAGCCGCTGCGCTATGCGCTCGCCGTCTCGGCGCTGCTGCTGGCGCTGGCGGTCCCGTTCCTGCACACCGTGATCGGCTTCCCCGACGAGCGGATGCTGCCGCCCGGCGCCGGGGCGCGTACCGCCGCCGAGGAGCTGCGCGGCGACTTCGCGGTCTCCGGTCTGGGGGCGATCCAGGCGGTGGCCACCTTCGACGCGCCGCTGACCGGCCGTACCGGCCATGAGGCGCTGCTCGCCTGGACGCGGCGGTTGGCGGAGTTGGACGGCGCCCACGGCGTGCTGGTGGCCGGCACCTCGCAGCAGAGCGCGGTGGTCTACCTGGGGCACGAGGGGGGTGCCGAGAGCGACTCGGCCAAGGCGCTGGTGCGGGCGGTCCGGGCGCAGCCGCTGCCGGGCGGCGGCCGGGTACTGGTGGGCGGGGCGACGGCGCTGGCGCTGGACACCATGGACCGGTTCTGGGAGCTGCTGCCCAGGGTGCTGCTCTTCATGGCGGGGAGCAGCTTTGCGCTGCTCACCGTCGCGCTGCGGTCGCTGGTGCTGCCGGTCAAGGCGCTGCTGATGAATGTGCTGTCGATCGGCGCCTCGTTCGGCGCGCTCACCTGGATCTTCCAGGACGGCCACGGCAGCGGGCTGCTCGGGGTCCGTCCGACCGGCTATGTGGACGCGCTCGCCCCGATCGTGATGCTCTTTCTGCTGATCGCGGTCTCGATGGACTACGAGCTCTTTCTGCTGCTGCGCATCCGTGAGCAGTACCGGCGGCTGGGCGACAACGAGGAGGCCATCGCGCTGGGCCTCCAGCTCTCGGGGGGTGTGATCACTGCGGCGGCGTCCGCCGTCCTGGTGGTGGCGGCGGTCTTCGCGACCAGCGAGGTCGTCCTGGTCAAGGAGATCTGCGTGGGGATCTTCATCGCGGTGGCGCTGGATGCCGCTCTGGTCCGGGCGGTGCTGGTCCCGGCCACGATGCGCCTGCTCGGCCGGGCCAACTGGTGGCTGCCGAGCCTGCCCGACCGGCTGCGGCGCCCGCAGGCGGTGGCCGCCGTACGCGCCGGGGCGCCGGGCGGTGCCGAAGCGAGCAGGGTGTCCTCTCCGGCGCCGCCCGGTCCGTCAGCCGAAGGTCAGCCGCAGTGAGCCGGTGCCGGAGCCGCCGGCCAGGCGCCCCTGCGTCCAGCAGTCCATGCCGATCCCGGGGGTGTCGACCTTGAGCTGGGCGCCGGCCGAGCCGACGAAGAGGCCCTTGGTGAACTGGACGCCCTCGGCGGTGAAGGTCACCTTGCCGGAGAGGTCGTTGCTGAACCGCAGGGTGCCCCGGACGGTGCTGGTGCCGACCTCCTCGCCCCGCGCGCCCAGCCAGGTGATGGTGCCCTGTCCGGTCCCGGTGGCCTGCCCGCAGGTGCCGTCCGCGACGCCCTCCAGGACCGCCCTGACCTTGGGTACCAGCACATTGCCTGTGCAGTCGCCGGTGACGGTGGCGCGGTATCCGGCCCTCCCGGTGGAGTCCCGGAGCAGCACGGTGGCGGGGTCGGTGGCCTGGATGTCGGCCGTCCCCGTACAGGAGAGCGGGGGTGTGGCCGCGCGGGGTGCGGGGGACCCGGCGGTGGCGGGCCGCTGCGCCCCGGCGAGCGCGGTGGCGCCTGCGGCGGCGACCAGCGCG
Organism: Peterkaempfera bronchialis; assembly: GCF_003258605.2. Lineage (NCBI taxonomy): Bacteria > Bacillati > Actinomycetota > Actinomycetes > Kitasatosporales > Streptomycetaceae > Peterkaempfera > Peterkaempfera bronchialis. The sequence continues at coordinate 6,856,571 of NZ_CP031264.1, read as the reverse complement.
GTCAGGACTCCCAGATGGGTCAGGGAGCGCTTGTGCCGTTTGACGGGAATCATCTGGTCCTCCAGGGGGCTGGACGGTGCGGAACGCGGACGGGACTGCGTTTCGATCATCGCGGCAGCCGCGCGGCGGCCCTCCGGGCGGAGCAGGTACATCACCCATTGGGGCAGGGACAAGCACCCGTTGTCGTGAATCTCCCGACCAGTCGGCTGACGGGTCCCGCGGCGGTCAGCCGCGCCCGTGGGCCAGCAGGGCGGTGTGCGGGAGCACCAGCATGCCGTCCGGTCCGGTGAACTCCGCGCTGAGCAGGTCGTAGTGGCGTCGGATCTCCGCGATGGTGGCGGGCTGCTGGCTCACCACGGTCTGTCCGATCGTCGCGACCCCGGCGGCGGGGCCGCTCCACCACTCCTCGGGGGTGGCCCGGTGGTCCCAGGCGAGTGTGCGGCAGGAGGCGTCCGTGAACCCTGCGGTCCGCAGCAGGTCGGCGAAGCCCTGCTCGGTGCGGGGGAAGTCGTCGTCGGGGGCGAGTGCGGGCAGATGGGCCGGGCGGGTGGCGCCGGCGGCCTGGACGGCGCGGCCGAGCAGGGCCTGTCCGGCTGCGGCGGGGGCGGCCCAGACGGTCAGCGCGATCCGTCCGCCCGGGCGGGTGACCCGGTGGAGTTCGGCCAGGGCCGCGCGGGGCCGCCCGACGTGGTTGAGGACGAAGTTCCCCACCACCGCGTCGAACGCGTCGTCGGGGAAGGGCAGGCCGGGCAGGGCCGCGAGCCGCACCTCGGCGTCGGGGGCGGTCCGGGCGGCGAGCGTGACCATGCCGGGTTCGGCGTCCACGGCGGCCACTGCCGCTCCCCGTGCGCAGGCCGCTGCGGCGGCGGTGCCGGTGCCGGTCCCGACGTCGAGGACGCGCGTTCCCTGCCGCACTCCGGCCGCGTCGAGCAGCAGCGGTACGGGGTGGGCGCAGAGCTTGGCGAAACCGGCCGCGTACGCCTCGGCGCGGCCCGCCCAGGTGCGCCGCTCGGCCTCGTCGAACACCGTCGTATCCATCCATGCCCTCCCCGCTCCGGCCCGCGCGCCGGAGCGGCGGCGGCTGCCGGGGATCCTAGGCGGTGCCCGACCATGCGCGGCCGGCGCGGGACGCCCGGGGGTCAGTCGCCCGGCGGGTCCTCGGCGGGGTCGCCCCGGCGCAGCAGATAGGTGTCCATGATCCAGCCCTTGCGGGCGCGGGCCTCGGCGCGCAGCGCCAGGATGCGGTCGGCGACGTCGGCCGCCTTCCCGGCGACCAGGATCTCGTCGGGTGTCCCCAGGTAGGCGCCCCAGTAGAGGTGCAGGTCCGGGTCGTCGGCGTAGCGGGCGAAGGCCTGGTGCGCGTCCAGCATGACGACGATGTCGTCGACGCCGTCGGGCAGCCCCTCGGCCAGGCGGCGGCCGGTGGTGATCTGCACCGGCCGCCCGACCCGGTTGAGCCCGATCCGGTGCCGGGCGGCCAGCGCGGACACGCTGCTGATGCCCGGCACCACCTCGTGGTCGAACTCCACCCGGCCGTGGCGGCGGATCTCCTCCAGGATGCCGAGGGTGGAGTCGTACAGGGCGGGGTCGCCCCAGACGAGGAAGGCGCCGCATCCGTCGTCCGGGACCTGCTCCGCGATGAGGCGCTCATAGAGGTCGGCGCGGCGGCTGCGCCAGCGGGCCACGGCGGGGGTGTAGTCGGGCTCGGCGCGCTCCCGGTCCGGGTCACGCGCCGCCACCAGCCGGTAGGGGCGCTCGACATGCCGTTCGAGGATGTCATGGCGGAGCCGGGCGAGGTCCGCCTTCTGCTCGCCCTTGTCCAGGATGAAGAACACCTCGGCCCGGTTGAGTGCCTTGACCGCCTGGAGGGTCAGGTGGTCGGGGTCGCCCGCGCCGATGCCGATGACCAGGATCTTCCGCACGGCCCGATTCTGCCTCACCAGCGGGCGGCGGGCCCGCTAGCGTTGTGGTGCGGACAGGTCAACGAGGGCAAGGTCACAGCGCCTCGCACTGCTGCGACTTGACACCTTTCTTCTAGCCTTGCCCTATGACAGTCCTGCGTGACGATGAGCTCTCGCTGGGTGCCGAATTCCCCGAGGCGACCCGTGCAGAGTGGCAGCACCTGGTGGCCGGGGTGCTGCGCAAGGGGGGCGTCGGAGACTTCTCCGGCGCGGCGGCCGAGGGCAAGCTGTCCACCCGACTCCAGGACGGCCTGGTCGTCCGTCCGCTGTACACCTCGGAGGACGGCGTCGCCGACCCGGGCTATCCGGGCCACGCGCCCTTCGTACGCGGCGGCCGGGCCACGGGAAGCGCGGTCTCCGGGTGGGATGTGCGCCAGCGGCACGCCCACCCCGACCCGGCCCGGGCCAATGACGCGGTGCTGGCCGACCTGGAGAACGGGGTCACCTCGCTCTGGCTGACCGTCGGGGAGGCGGGTCTGCCGGCGGAGGGGCTGGCGACGGCGCTGGACGGCGTCTACCTCGATCTGGCGCCGGTGGTACTGGACGCGGGCTCCGCCACGGAGGCGGCGGCCGAGGCGCTGCTGGGGCTCTATGACGCACGCGGGGTACCGCCCCATGCGGCGCTGGGCAACCTCGGCGCGGACCCGCTGGGGCAGCTCGCCCGTACCGGCCGCGCCCCGGACCTCGCCGGGCAGACGGCGGCTGCGGTCGGCCTGGCCGACCGGTGCCACCGGTCCTACCCCGGGGTGCGGGCCCTCACGGTGGACGCGCTGCCGTACCACGAGGCCGGGGCCTCGGCCGCTCAGGAGCTGGGCTGCTCGCTGGCCACCGCCGTCGCCTATCTGCGTGAGCTGACCGCTGCCGGGCTCTCCGTCGACGCCGCCTGCGGCCAGCTGGAGTTCCGCTACGCCGCCACCGCCGACCAGTTCCTCACCATCGCCAAGCTGCGCGCGGCGCGGCGGCTCTGGTCCCGGGTGGCGCAGGTGTGCGGGGCCTCGCCGGCCGCCGGGGCGCAGCGTCAGCACGCGGTGACCTCGGCGGTGATGATGACCCGTCGGGACCCGTGGGTGAACATGCTGCGCACCACCGTGGCCTGTCTGGGCGCCGGGGTGGGCGGCGCCGACGCGGTCACGGTGCTGCCCTTCGACGAGGCGCTGGGGCTGCCGGACGCGTTCGCGCGGCGGATCGCCCGCAACACCTCCGCGATCCTGCTGGAGGAGTCCCATCTGGCGCGGGTGGTCGACCCCGCCGGGGGCTCCTGGTACGTGGAGCGGCTGACCGACGAGGTCGCCCATGCGGCCTGGGCGTGGTTCCAGGAGATCGAGGGCGTCGGCGGGCAGGCGGCGGCGCTGGGGTCCGGCCTGGTGGCGGAGCGGGTGTCGGCGGCGTGGCGGCAGCGGTCGGAGGACCTTGCGCACCGGCGCGAGCCGATCACCGGGGTCAGCGAGTTCCCGAACCTGGCGGAGCCCCCGGTGGTCCGCGAGCCGGCGCCGGTCCGGCCGGGCGGCGGCCTGCCGGTGGTCCGCCGGGACGAGGCATTCGAGGCGCTGCGGGCCCGCTCGGACGCGCAGCTGGCCGCGACCGGCGCCCGGCCCCGGGTCTTCCTGGCCGCCCTGGGCCCGGCGGCGGCGCACACCGCGCGGGCGACCTTCGCGGCCAATCTGCTCCAGGCCGGGGGGATCGAGCCGGTCCACGACCCGGAGTCGGTCGACGCGGACTCGGTCGGCGAGGCGTTCGCCCGCTCCGGCTGCACGGTGGCCTGCCTCTGCTCCAGCGACCGGCTCTACGCCGAGCAGGCCGAGGGGGTCGCGGCGGCGCTGAAGGCCGCGGGCGCCGGGGCCGTACTGCTCGCGGGCCGGCCCGGGGAGCAGCGCGACGCCTGGCTGGCCGCCGGGGTCGACACGTTCGTCTACGCGGGCGGCGACGCGGTCGCCGTCCTCTCCTCCGTTCTCGATGGCATGGGAGTGGCGTGATGCAGGGCAGAACGGACCGGCCGGGCCCGATCCCGGACTTCACGGGCATCGGCCTGGAGCCGGACGACGCCCCCCGGGTGACCGCCGAGCAGTGGCGGGACTCGGTCGCGGAGACCACCGGCAAGAGCGCCGACGACCTGGTGTGGGAGACCCCCGAGGGGATCAGCGTCAAGCCGCTGTACACCGCCGACGACCTGGCCGGGCTGGACTTCCTGGCCACCTATCCCGGTGTCGCCCCGTATCTGCGGGGGCCCTATCCGACGATGTACGTCAACCAGCCGTGGACCATCCGCCAGTACGCCGGGTTCTCCACCGCCGAGGAGTCCAACGCCTTCTACCGGCGCAATCTGGCGGCCGGTCAGAAGGGCCTGTCGGTCGCCTTCGACCTGCCCACCCACCGGGGCTACGACAGCGACCACCCCCGGGTCACCGGCGATGTCGGCATGGCGGGCGTGGCGATCGACTCGATCTACGACATGCGGCAGCTCTTCGACGGCATCCCGCTGGACCGGATGACCGTGTCGATGACGATGAACGGCGCCGTGCTGCCGGTCCTCGCGCTGTACATCGTCGCCGCCGAGGAGCAGGGCGTACCGCCGGAGAAGCTGGCCGGGACCATCCAGAACGACATCCTCAAGGAGTTCATGGTCCGCAACACCTACATCTATCCGCCGCAGCCGTCGATGCGGATCATCTCCGACATCTTCGCGTACACCTCGCAGCGGATGCCCCGGTACAACTCCATCTCCATCTCCGGCTACCACATCCAGGAGGCCGGGGCGACGGCCGACCTGGAGCTGGCGTACACCCTCGCGGACGGTGTGGAGTACCTTCGGGCCGGGCTGGACGCCGGGCTGGATGTGGACGCCTTCGCGCCCCGGCTCTCCTTCTTCTGGGCGATCGGCATGAACTTCTTCATGGAGGTCGCCAAGCTGCGCGCGGCGCGGCTGCTCTGGGCCAAGCTGGTCAACGGCTTCGCCCCGAAGAACGCCAAGTCGCTCTCGCTGCGCACCCATTCGCAGACCTCGGGGTGGTCGCTCACCGCCCAGGACGTCTTCAACAATGTGACCCGCACCTGTGTGGAGGCGATGGCCGCCACCCAGGGGCACACCCAGTCGCTGCACACCAATGCGCTGGACGAGGCGCTGGCGCTGCCCACCGACTTCTCCGCCCGGATCGCCCGCAACACCCAGCTGCTGCTCCAGCAGGAGTCGGGCACCTGCCGGGTGATCGACCCATGGGGCGGCAGCGCCTATGTGGAGCGGCTGACCCACGACCTGGCCCGGCGGGCCTGGCAGCACATCCAGGAGGTCGAGGCGGCCGGCGGGATGGCCAAGGCCATCGACGCGGGCATCCCCAAGCTGCGGGTGGAGGAGGCGGCGGCCCGCACCCAGGCGCGGATCGACTCCGGGCGGCAGCCGGTGATCGGCGTCAACAAGTACCGGGTGGAGAGCGACGAGCAGATCGACGTGCTCAAGGTCGACAACTCCTCGGTGCGCACCCAGCAGATCGCCAAGCTGCGGCGGCTGCGCGCGGAGCGCGACGAGGCCGTCTGCCAGGACGCGCTGCGGGCGCTGAGCGCCGCCGCCGAGGCCGGTCCGCAGCGCGGCGGCGGGCTGGAGGGCAACCTGCTGGCGCTGGCGGTGGACGCGGCGCGGGCGATGGCGACGGTCGGTGAGATCTCCGACGCCCTGGAGCGGGTGTACGGACGCCACTCCGGGCAGATCCGTACCATCTCCGGTGTGTACCGTGAGGAGGCCGGCTCGTCGCCGGCGGTGGAGCGCACCCGGGCGCTGGTGGAGGCCTTCGAGAAGGCCGAGGGGCGGCGCCCCCGGATCCTGGTCGCCAAGATGGGGCAGGACGGCCATGACCGGGGCCAGAAGGTGATCGCCTCCGCCTTTGCCGACCTGGGCTTCGACGTGGACGTGGGCCCGCTGTTCCAGACCCCGGCCGAGGTGGCGCGGCAGGCGGTGGAGGCCGATGTGCACATCGTCGGCGTCTCCTCGCTGGCCGCCGGGCATCTGACGCTGGTTCCGGCGCTGCGTGAGCAGTTGGCGGAGGCGGGCCGGGAGGACATCACCATCGTCGTCGGCGGGGTCATCCCGCCGCAGGACGTGGAGGCGCTGCACCAGGCGGGCGCCGCCGCCGTCTTCCCGCCGGGTACGGTGATCCCGGATGCCGCCCACGACCTGCTGAGGACCCTCGCCGAGGCCCTCGGCCACGAGCTGTGACCCATGCGCCCCTCCATCGACCTCAATGACTACGCCAAGGGCGTCCTGGACGGCTCCCGGGCGTATATCGCCCGTGCCGTGACCCTGGTGGAGTCCACCCGGGAGGACCACCGGCGGCTCGCCCAGCAGTTGCTGATCGAGCTGCTGCCGCACTCGGGGCGGGCCCGGCGGATCGGTGTCAGCGGGGTGCCGGGCGTGGGCAAGTCGACCTTTATCGACGCGCTGGGCTCGCTGCTCACCTCGTTCGGCCACCGGGTGGCGGTGCTCGCCGTGGACCCGTCCTCCACCCGGACCGGAGGCTCCATCCTGGGGGACAAGACCCGGATGGAGCGGCTGGCCGCCGATCCGGCGGCGTTCATCCGCCCCTCCCCCAGCGCGGGGACGCTGGGCGGGGTGGCCAAGGCGACCCGGGAGAGCATCATCGTCATGGAGGCGGCGGGCTATGACGTGGTCCTGGTGGAGACGGTGGGCGTCGGCCAGTCGGAGACGGCGGTGGCCAATATGGTCGACTCCTTCCTGCTGCTCAGCCTCGCCCGGACCGGCGACCAGTTGCAGGGCATCAAGAAGGGCGTCCTGGAGCTGGCCGACGTCGTCGCCGTCAACAAGGCGGACGGGCCGCATGAGCGCGAGGCCCGTTCGGCCGCCCGTGAGCTGGCCGGCGCCCTGCGGCTGCTCCAGGGCGCTGACGCGGCCTGGACGCCGCCGGTCCTGACGTGCAGCGCCCGGGAGAACACCGGGCTGGACACGGTCTGGGAGAAGCTGGAGCAGCACCGGCGGCACCTTGAGTCCGCCGGCAGCCTCGCCGCCAAGCGGCGGGACCAGCAGGTCGACTGGGCCTGGGCGATGGTCCACGACCGGCTGCTGACCGCGATGCGGGACCACCCCGAGGTCCGCCGGCTCGCCCCCGGTCTGGAGCAGCAGGTCCGCGACGGGACGCTGACCGCCACCCTGGCGGCGGAGCACCTGCTGGAGGCGTTCCGGCCGCCGGGCGGACCCTAGGCGGCGGCGTCTCAGGAGTGCGGGGCGTCCTGCCCGGGCCCGGTGGTCCGGGGGTCGAAGCGGACGGCGGCGTCGAACCTGGCCCGGCGGGCGGCGCGGCGGAACGCGGTGAGCACCGCCGGGCCGGCCAGGGTGATGCAGACGAAGTTGGTGACGGCCCGGCCGGTGTCCCAGCCCAGCGAGGTGGCCACGTCGAAGGCCAGGTAGCGGTGCCACTGCTCGGTGAAGGGCAGTCCGGGCAGGTACGCGATCGAGCTGCCGGGGTCGAGGGAGAACGGCCAGAAGGACAGGTTGAGCAGGAATCCGAAGAGGTAGCCGGAGAGCGCCCCGTACCCGGCGAGCAGCAGGATCTCGCTCCGTCCCCGGGCCCGGGGCAGCAGTCCGGCGAGCATGCCGACAAAGGCGCAGCCGAACATCTGGTACGGCATCCACGGTCCGACGCCGCCGGTGATGAGGGCGGAGGCGAAGAGCGAGGTGCAGCCGAGGGTGAAGCCGAATCCGGGGCCGAAGACCCGTCCCGCCAGCACCAGGACGAAGAAGACCGTCTCCACCCCGGCGGTGCCGGCGCCCAGCGGGCGCAGTGCCGCATTGAGGGCGGAGAGCACGCCGAGCATCGCCAGCGCCTTGGAGTCGATGCCGCCGTCGGCGATCTCGGCGAAGACCACGGCGAGGACCAGCACCAGCAGCACGCCGAAGATCAGCGGCGGGGCGTAGGAGGTGCCGAACCTGCCCGGCGCGACCGCGAACGGCCAGAGGAAGGCGACCAGGCCGACGAAGGCCGCGAGGACCACCGCGACCAGCGCGCGGGTGCGGAGCCGGACGGCGGCCCGGGTGGAGCTCACCGCCGGTCCGCCGGGGTGCTGAGCGCCGCCGCTGCCTGATTGACCGTCAGATACTCCAGTGGGGCGAGGATCTTGGCGGTCTGCGGGGCGAAGGCGGGGGAGGCGACGACGACCTCGGCGGTGGGCCCGTCGGCGACGATCTCGCCCTCCGCCAGCACCACCACCCGGTCCGCCGCGGCGGCCACGAACTCCACGTCATGGGTGGAGACGACGACGCTGCGCCCTTCGGCCGCCAACTCGTCCACGATCCGGGTCAGGGCCTGCTTGGCCTGGTAGTCGAGCCCCCGGGTGGGTTCGTCCAGCAGCACCACCTGCGGGGTGGCGGTCAGTTGGATGGCGAGCACCAGGGAGAGCTTCTGGCCCTCCGACAGGTCGCGGGGGTGGGTGGCGTCGTCGATCCCCGGGGCCAGCCGGTCGAGGATCTGCCGGGCCGGGAGTGCGGCGGAGGCGGCGGACTCCCGGTCGGCCTGGGCGAGTTCGGCGGCGACGGTCTCCAGGTAGAGCAGGTCGGTGGGGGTCTGCGGGACCAGGCCCACCAGCCGCCGGGCAGCCGCCGCTGAGAGCTTTCTGGGGTCGGGGCCGCGTCCGGCGGGCCGGGCTCCGCCGTCCGGACGGGGTTCCGCGACGCCGACCGTGCCGGACTGCCGGGGTCCCGAGCCCTGGAGCGCCCAGAGCAGGGAGGACTTCCCGGAGCCATTGCGCCCCATCAGCGCCGTGACCTGGCCGCGCCGGAGGTCCAGGCTGACCTCGCGGACGGCGACGACCTCGCCGTGGCGCACCACGACGCTGCGGGCGGTGAGGGCGACTTCGCCGGTTTCGGTACGGCCGACGGCCTGCCGGGGCGGCGGCACCGGCTGTGCGGCGAGCCGTTGGCGCAGCGGTCCGGCCGCACGCCGGGCGTCGCGGACCGAGAGCGGCAGCGGGCGCCAGCCCGCCAGGCGGCCCAGCTCGACCACCGGCGGCGCCACCGTGGCCGTCTCGAACATCTCGGCGGGCGGTCCGGCGGAGACGGTGCCGTCGCCGCCGAGGTGCACCACCCGGTCGGCGTACTGCACCACGCGCTCCAGCCGGTGTTCGGCGAGCACCACGGTGACCCCGAGGTCGTGTACCAGCCGGGTGACGGCGGCCAGCACCTCTTCGGCCGCCGTCGGGTCGAGCGCGGAGGTGGGCTCGTCCAGCACCAGGACCCGGGGGTGGGAGGTGAGCACCGAGCCGATGGCGACGCGCTGCTGCTGGCCGCCGGAGAGCTCATGCAGGGCGCGGTACCGCAGGTCGGCGAGTCCGAGCAGGTCCAGGGTCTCCTCGACCCGCTTGCGCATCACCTCGGCCGGGACCGCCAACTGCTCCATGCCGTAGGCCAGTTCCTCCTCGACGGTGTCGGTGACAAAGCCGGCCGACGGGTCCTGGCCGACCACCCCGACCACCTCGGCGAGTTCACGCGGCGGGTGGTGTGCGGTGTCCAGGCCCGCGACGGTCACCCGACCGGCCAGGGTGCCTCCGGTGAAGTGCGGGACCAGCCCGTTGACGGCGCCCAGCAGGGTGGACTTGCCCGCCCCGGTACGGCCGACGACCAGGCAGAGTTCGCCCTCCTCGATCTGCAGGTCCACCTCGCGGAGGACCGGTTCCGGTGCGCCGTCGTAGGTCACGCTGACCCGGTCGAAGCGGATCACCGCGCCCCCTCGGTCCGTAGGGTGCGGTCCCGGCCTGCCCTGGACGGCCGGGCGGCGGGCGGCGGCGCCGTGAATCCGGCGGTGCCGGCGATCAGGATCGCGGCGACCGGGACCAGCGGCAGCGTCGGCCAACTCAGCGGGTAGAGCGAGGGGTTGAGCTCGGTGGCGCTGTACCCGGCGGTGACGAAGAGCAGCACCGCCGCGACCACGCCGCAGCCGGCCACCAGCCACTCCGGGAGCCGCCAGGGATCGGGCCGGTAGCTGGTGCGCCGGACCCGCCGGCTGCCCAGCGCCAGGCCCGCGCAGCAGAGCAGCGAACCCGCCAGCAGCGCGGGCAGTCCCAGGGCCTTGGGCGCCGTCCCGTCGAGCAGCCCGTAGACGCCGGCGCAGAGTCCCAGCAGGCCGAGCAGCAGCAGCGCCCCGGTGATCCGGCGCGAGCGGCGGGTGGCGGTGCCCGCGCGTCCGTACCCGCGTGAGTCCATGGCGGCGGCCAGGTGCAGCGACCGCTCCAGCGCGTCCTCGATGACCGGGACGGCGATGCCGCGCAGCGCCCGCAGGCCGCGGGCGTCACCGGCCCGCAGCCGCCTGGCCCGGCCGACCCGCTGCACGCTCTCGATGAGCTGCGGGGCGACGCTGATGGAGACGGTCACGGCGACCCCCAGCTCGTACAGGGCGCCGGGCAGGACGCGCAGCGCCCGCTTCGGGTTGGCGAGCGTGTTGGCCGCACCGATGCAGCAGAGCAGGCAGGCCAGGCGGAGGCCGTCGGTCGCGGCGGACAGGGTGGCCTCCAGCGAGACCGGCCCGCCGATCGCGATCCCGGCGTACCAGTGCGGGGTCGGCAGCTGCGGCAGGGTGAAGAGGATGTGGTCGGTGGGGGTGATGCCGCTCGCGAAGACGGAGCGGAAGACCACCCGGATCGCCACCACGGTCAGCGCCAGCCAGAGGTAGTACCTGAAGCCGCGTGCCCAGGGGGAGTCGCCGCGGCGGGCGGTGACCACCCAGCCGAGGACGGCGAGGACCAGCGCCAGCAGCAGCGGGTTGGTGGTGCGGCTGACGGCGGTGGCCAGGCCGATCGCCCAGAGCCACCACGCCACGGGGTGGAGCGTGCGGGGCAGGCGGCGGCCGCCGGCCTGCGCCCGGGCGCGTTCCGGGGTCGCCGGGTGGTCCGGGGTCGCCGGGGTCTCGGTGGTCGCGGGCACCTGCTCAGTCCGCCCGCCGCCGTCGCCAGGCGACGACCCCGGCGGTGCCGCCGATCCCGGCCACCAGTACGGCCGCGACCAGCCCCGGGACAAATGAGCCGGACGAGGGCCGGACGGCGGCCACCGGCGGCCCGTCCACCACGGTCGGGGCCGCGTCGGACGGCGCCGCCGCTCCGGTCGGCGCGGGTGGCGGCGCGCTGCTCGACGAGGGCGGCGGCGCCGACGGGGAGGTGTCGGGCGGGGTCTTGGCCGGAGAGGGGGAGGGGGACGGGGACGTGGACGGGCCGCCCGCTGCGGCCGATCCGCTGCCGGGCTGCGGCCGGGTCGCCCGGTCGGAGGTGGCGGGCACGGTGGGCGGCGCGGTGGTGCGCGGCGCGGGCGGCGGCGCCGCCGTCCGGGTGGCGCCGACGGGCGAGGCATTGCGGGCGCGCACCGTGTCCGGGGAGAAGGTCGGGCGTCCCTCGGTACCGGCGATATTGGTACCGCCGAAGATCCACAGGTCCACGCTGCCCGGCACCGGGTGGTAGCTCATGGCGCCGAGCTGGCTGTACGTCCAGGTGTTCTGCCCGGGGTCGGCGTGCCAGTAGGACCAGTAGGCCGAGGCCGGCGGGGTGAGTACGCAGGGGTCCTGTGCGGGGGTGGGGTACTGGCGTCCCCCCTGGTAGCCGCTGTAGCCGATCCGGCAGATGAAGGCGGGCCCGTCGTGGCCGGTGCCGGTGGTCTGCCAGCCGCCCTGGTTGAGCAGGGTGTAGCCGGTGGTGGGCGTGGTCCCGCAGGAGCGCAGCAGCGGCCCGCCCCAGTGGCTGAAGTCGACGGCCAGCACCACCCCGGAGGAGGTGGTGCACTGCCCGATCGGCAGCGGGCTCGCCGCCGCCGGTCCGGCGGTGGGGCCGGCCACCGTGGCCAGGGCGGCCAGGAGCAGGACGGCGCAGGCCCGCAGCGGCCCGGCCCCTCGTCGCCACCGCATCAGTGACGCCTCCCGCCGGTCGCTGCCCGCCGCCGGACCACGGCGACGGTGCCGCCTCCGGCCAGCAGCAGCACCAGGGCCCACAGCGTCAGCCGCTGGGCCTCGACACCCGTGGCGGCCAGCGGGCCGGAGCCACCGGAGGCGGAGCCGCCCGTACCGGAGCCGCCGATGCCGCCCGTACCGGAAGTGCCGCCCGTACCGGGGTCGGTGGAGCCGCCGCCGGGGCCGATGGTGCTGTGGACGCCGGTCAGGTCGCGCAGCAGCACGCCGAACGAGGTGCCCACCGCGCCGCCCACCGACTGGGTCGAGGCCCGCAGGTCGGACTCCTTCTGCGGCCCGTCGGAGGCGACCCTGAAGCCGCCGTCGCCGTTCTGCTGACCCGCGAGGAAGGCACGCGCCCTGGCGATCCGGCCGGCGTACTTCTCCGGGTGCAGGCTCATCCCCTGGATCGCCAGCGCCGCCGAGTTGGTGGAGTCGCCGGCCGCGCCGGGGAATCCGCCATCGGCCTGCTGCCGGGCGGCGATCCAGGCCACCCCCCGGTCGACGGCCTGCGCTGCGGCGTCGCCGGGCACCAGGGCGAGCGCCATCACGGCCATCGCGGTGCTGTCCACATCCCGGTCGCCGGTGGAGGGGATCAGGCTGGGCCAGGAGCCGTCCTCCGCCTGGAGACTCCGCAGATAGCCGATCGGCGCTTCCGCGTGGGATGCGTCACCGGCCCGCAGTTGGGCGATGACGCCGAGGGACTGGGAGAAGACCGACATGGCGTGGGTGTAGTTGCCCTCGGCCGCGCAGCCGGTGTCGGCGGCGGCCCGGGTGCAGACCGCCTGGTCCAGGGCAGCGATCAGGTCATGGCCGCCGAAGTTCCTGGGGTTGCGGCCGGTCACCTGGGCGAGCAGCGCCTCCTTGGCGATCGATCCGCCGCCGGCGTAGGACGTTCCGATCAGGGTCCAGTCGTTGACCGTACGGTCGGTGCCGTCCTTGCGCTGCTGGTCGATGAAGTCGACGATCCCGGCGAGAGCGGTGTCGTTCCCGCCGGTCGCGGCCAGCGCGAAGGCGCCGTCGATGGTCAGCCCGAAGTCCGCGAACCCGGTTCCGTCGAACGCTTCGTAGTACTCGCCGCCGAGCAGGCGCTTCGGGGCGACCAGGTAGGCGACGCCCTTGGCCAGGTCGGGCACCCGGCCGGCCGGGGGCGTCGGCGTGGAGGGCGAGGAGGTGGCGGACGGTGACGGCGGACCGGTCGGCGTCGCGGTGTCCGACGGAGACAGCGACGGAGACGGGGACGACGACGGGTCGGGATCGGCGGGGTGCAGGGTCGCCAGGTTCGCCCCGGCCAGGGCGATCAGCGCCTGCGCGCTGGCTGTCAGGTCGGAGTCACCGCCCGTGGCGTCGGAGGCGAACCCGCCGTCGCCGTTCTGCCGGTCCGCGATCCAGCGCTGCGCGGTGGCCGCTCCGGCGGTCCGTCCGAGCGCCAGCAGTGCCTGGGTGCCCAGTGCGGTGCTCCAGGTGTCGCCGCCGGGGGCGCCGGTGTACGGGAGGTAGCTGCCGTCGGCCTGCTGCTGGTCCGCCAGGTAGGCGGTGGCCTTGGCGAGCGCCGGGGCGGCCTCGGGGACGAGGGTGAGGGCCATCGCCGCCAGCGCGGTGGTGCCGGGCTCGGGGTCGCAGAACTCGCCCGGGGCGATCATCGAGCCGGAGAAGCCGCCGTCGGCGCACTGCAACTGCTCCAGCCGGGCGACGGCCGCCGCCGGGGGTGCGACGCTGCTGCGGGCGAGTGCCAGCACGCCCAGCGCCTGGGTGCTCGGTGAGAACGCGCCGTGGAAGTCCCCGGCGGCCGTGCAGTTGCCGAGGCTGCCTGCGGCGGAGCAGACATGGTCCGCGAGGTCGACGGGCAGGTCATGGCCGCCGAAGTCCCGGGGGTCGGCGCCGGTGGCCTCGGCCAGCAGGGCGAGGTTGGCGACCGCCGTGGGGTCCGGGGGTACGGAGGTGCCGTCCGGCTGGAGGTAGTCGTCGGCGTGGGCGGCCAGATAGGCGGTGATCCGGGTCAGGGTCGCGTCCTGGCCGCCCGCTGCGGCCAGCGCCGTCCCCAGGAGGGCGGTGCGTGCGTAGTCGGGGGCGCCGAATGCCTCGTTGTACAGGTGGTCGCCGTCCACCAGCCGGCCCACCAGCCAGCGTGCCGCGGCGGCCACGGCGGGGGACGGCTGGGGCGAGCCGGGCGCCGAGGGGGAGCCGCCCGGGCCGGAGGAGGGCGAGGCGGAGGGCGGGACGGACGGCGTGGCGCCGGGGCCGCCCGCGCGGACGGAGTCCGGGCTGAAGGCCGGCTGTCCGCTGGTGCCCGCGACATCGGTCCCGCCGAAGACCCATGCCTCGACCTCGCCCGGCTTCGGCACGTCGCTGAGGGCGCCGAGGGGGCTGTAGGTCCAGGTGTTCCGGCCGGCCGGGGCGAGCCAGTACGACCAGTACGCCGTGGCCTTCGGGGTCTGTACGCAGCTCTCCTCCGCCGCAGTGGGGTACTGCGCGCCTCCGTTGAAGTCGCCGCTGCCGATCCGGCAGATGAAGCCGGGCCCGTCGTGCACGGTGCCGACGGTGGTGAACCCGGCGTTGTGCAGCAGGTTCATCCCGGTGGTGGGGTGCGCGTCGCAGCCTCGGACCACCGGGCCGCCCCAGTGGCCGAAGTCGACCGCGACGATCGCGCCGGTGGTGGCGGTGCACTTCTCGATCGGGTCGGCACCGGCCGGTGTGCTGAACGGCACCAGCGCGAGGAAGAGCGCCGTCACCGTCGCGAGGACGGCGCACAGCCGCGCCGTGACGCCTCTCCGTCCGCTGCCGTGCCTGGTGGTGCCGATACCCATGGGTGGTCCCCCCGGTCTGCCGACGAGGGAGTCCGGGCACGGCTGTGCACCACACCCGGCGGGGCCGGGCGTGCCGTCCAGTCCGCGCCGCAGTCCTCGGCAGCGCTCCTGACATACCTCTTCAGTGCAGGTAATCCGACTCGTCCGCACGGTGGCGGACCTACGGTTGCGGGTCAGTGCCGGGTTCTGACCGGCTTCCCCTGCGAACTGAAGGACGAAACGCGTTCATGAGAACACACCCGGTTCGGGACGGTCAACGGATCGTCAGCGGGCGGGACGTCCCGCTCGAAAGGCGCTACCGTCTCCGTGTCACCGCGCGGGGGAACCTGGTGGAAGTCCAGGGCTGACGCGCAACGGTGTGAGCGGCGACCGCCGCTTCGAGCCCGAATGCCCGCACGGTGACGCACCATCAGCGGATGCCTGTCCACGCGAGAGGGCGGCGGCCGCCTCGTCGGCGAGGGTGCCGCGGTGAGTCGCGGACGCTTCGGCCCGGGCGCGGTGGACACGTCGCCCAGCCGAGGAGACCCCATGTCCGGCACACTGTCAGGCCGCATACTCGCCGTCGCGCTCTCCCTCGGGATCGGCGCACTCACCCTCACCGCCGTACCCGCCCAGGCCACCTCAAGCGCGGCCCAGATCGCCACCTCCACGACCAACGGCGTGGCCTATCTCACCTCTCTGCAAGGCCCTGACGGCGGGTACGCCGGCGGCGGCCTCTCCAATGAGTGGGCGTTCAGCGCGATGGCCGCCGCCGGAAAGGCCGCCGTCGACGTGGTCCCCGGCGGCGACGCCACCAAGAACGCCCGCACCGTCTACCGCAACCAGCTTGCCGCCCCGACCTGGCCCGGCGCCTCGCCGGTGGTGACCGACTACGAACGCGGCATCCTCAACGCCTATGCGGCGGGGATCGACCCGGCGCGGGTCTCCCCCGGGCAGAACCTGATCGCCCGGGTCGCCTCCTACTGGCAGACCTCCTCCCCCGGCTCCTATGGGCCGCCCGCCAACTTCAACGGCACCGTCTTCGCGCTGCTCGCCCTGGGCGGCGCCAAGACGCAGTCCGGCGTCCAGCGCGTCCCGCAGCGGCTGCTGGACGCCTCGGTCACGGTCGTACGGGCCAACCAGCACAACGACGGCGGCTGGAACTACAGCCAGGCCGCGGGCAACCCGTCCGCCCTCGCCTCGACCAGTGACATCGACATGACCGGCGCCACCATGGCCGCCCTGTGCAGCAGCGGCGTCCCGGCGACCGACGCGTCCGTGGTGGCCGCCAAGAACTTCCTCAAGGGCAAGCTGGTCAACACCTCCGGCGCCTTTACCTCGATGTTCGGCGCCAACAGCGACTCCAACGGCTGGGGCGTCTCGGGCCTCAACGCCTGCGGCATCAACAGCCAGGGCGCCGACTTCACGACCCCCGCCGGCAAGACCCCGGTCGACTTCCTGATCGCCCAGCAGTTCAACCCCGGCGGTGGCTTCCGCTATCTGCCGTCCGACAGCTCGCCCTCCGCCTATTCCTCCATCGACGCCCTGCGCGCCGTCGCCGGCGGCGGCTTCACCGCGCCCCCGCCGATCCCGACCACGGTGGGCGCCCCCCGCTGGGTCGGCGACACGGCGTTCACCAGCGGCACCACCAGCAGCCTGGCCCTGATCGTGGACAGCGGCAGCGGCACCCCCAAGGTCTGCTCGGTGGCCATCACCCCGACGGGCGCCACCAGCACCCTGGGGGCCGTACTCGACGCGGCGACCACCGCGGCCACCCCGAGCGGCTGCGTCACCGGCAGCGCCCCGTCCTCCGGCAGCGGCCAGGTCACCGCCGTCAACGGCCTGGCCAACAGCGGCAGTTCGACCTGGCAGGTCAGCATCGACGGGGCCGCGTCGGCAGCGGCCGCCCGTGGCACCACCGTGCACCTCGGCGACACGATCACGCTGCGTTACGGCAGCTGAGCCGCGCCCCGGGCGCCGGGCGGTGCCTGCCCCCACGGCAGGCGCCGACCGGCGCCGCCGCCCTCCTCGACGTAGCGTGGACGGAGCGGTGCCCCTGACCGGGGTGCGGCCACGGACGCAGCGGAACGGAGGGCGCCATGCCGGACGTGGAGGCGCAGCAGCAGACCGGGGACGGCGGGCGGCGTCCGCCGCGCCTGACCGAGCGCTGGGCGGCGACACTGCGTGAGCACACCACGCCCACCCAGCGGTCGCTACTGGTCACCTGGGTCGCGTTCGGAACGACCTTCGGCACGGTGCGGCTGATCACACACGGTATCCGTGGTGGCTGGCTGCCCTGGGGCAATGTCTCGATGGGCGGGACCCATCTGCACCACTACAACCTGGGCATCGGCACCCTGGCCGGGGTCGGCATGGTGGCCGTCCGGGGCGACGCCCAGTACATCGGCCATCCCGCCGTGGCCGCCGCCTATGGCGCGGGGGCAGCGCTGATCGCCGACGAGTTCGCGCTGCTGCTGGACCTCCAGGACGTCTACTGGGCCAAGCAGGGCCGGATCAGCGTCGATGTGTCGTTCGGCGTCATGTCCGTCCTCGGGCTCTACCTCACCGCCGTCCCGTTCTGGCACGAGCTGGCCAGGGTCACCGGCCGCCACGCCCGCGAACGCCTCGGCCGCTGAGCCGGGCGCCCGGAGCGGGCGCCCGGCCCACGGCGGCGGGGGCGGTCAGGCGACGGTGGCGGTCAGGCGACGGGCGCGGCCTCCTGCTCGGCCTCGACCTGGGCGTTCCACACGCGCTTGGACGCCTGCCAGCCGTCCTCGTCGTGCCCCAGCCGCCAGTAGCCGGAGATCGAGAGCTGCTGGCGCGGGATGTCCCGCTCGATCCGCAGATGGCGACGGAGCTCCTTCACCAACCCCGCCTCCCCGTGCACAAACGCCTGCACCCGGCCCGGGGGGAACTCCAGCGCGCGGACGGCCTCCACCAGGGCGGCGCCGACCGGGGCGGCGCCACGGTGCAGCCACACCACCCGGGCGCCCTCGGGGGCGGTCAGCTCCTGCTGCTCCGCCGCGTCCTGGACCTCGATGAAGGCCCATACGGGGGCGCCGGCCGGGACCCGCTCCAGGGAGGCGGCGATGGCGGGCAGGGCGCTCTCGTCACCGGCGAACAGGTGCCAGTCAGCCCACTCCTCGGGCAGATAGGCGCCACCGGGGCCGAGGAAGAGCACCGTGTCCCCCGGCTGGGCTCCGGCCGCCCAGGGTCCGGCCAGGCCCTCGTCGCCGTGGACGACGAAGTCGACCGTCAGCTCGCGGGCCTCCTCGTCCCAGCCGCGCACGGTGTAGGTACGGGAGGTGGGCCACTGGTCGCGCGGCAGGTCGCGGCGGATCACCTCCAGGTCGAAGGGCTCGGGGTAGCGCACGTCCGGGACGGGGAAGAGGATCTTGATGTAGTGGTCGCTCCACTCCCCCGCCCGGAACTCCGCCAGACCCTCACCCCCCAGGACGATGCGCACCATGTGCGGGGTCAGGCGCTGCTTCTGCACCACCTGTGCGCGGTGGACATGGGACTTTCTGCGGTTGGGCCTGTCGGACACGGGAATCTCCTCGCTCATGGCCGGGCGGCCGGACGCTGGTAAGGCGAGCCTAACTTTACTCGACCGCCCACCGCGACACCCATGCCCGGCCGCCTTCCGTGAGCCGCAGCACGCCATGCCGTGCCGCCGCGCACTCGCGGTACGGAGGGGTCCGGACCCGTCGGTACCCGGCGGGGTCCGGACTGCCGTGCCCACCCGGTATAAAGGCGGGATGACGGCGGATCCCTCGGGCATGGCCCGACCTGCGACCCTGGAGGACGTCGCCCGCGTCGCGGGGGTCTCCCGGGCCACCGTGTCCCGGGTGGTCAACGGCGCGCACACGGTGGACCCCCGGCTGCGGAGCGCCGTCGAGCAGGCGGTCTCCCAGACCGGGTACGTGCCCAACCGGGCGGCCCGCTCGCTGGTGACCCGGCGGGCCGACTCGGTCGCACTGGTGGTCTCGGAGCGGGAGCGGCGGGCGGTCCACGACCCGTTCATCGGGCGGATGTTCACCGATCCGTACTTCGGCCGGGTGGTCAGCGGGCTGCTGGAGGTGCTGCGGCCGTCCGGGGTGCAGCTGATGCTGATGCTGGCCGACGACGCCGCCTCCCGGGACCAGCTGGTCGGCTATCTGCGGCAGGGCCATGCCGACGGTGTGGTGCTGATCTCGTCGCACTCCGCCGATCCGCTGCCGGAGATGCTGACCCGGGCGCGGCTGCCGGCGGTGCTGGCCGCTCGCCCGGCGGACCCGGGGCCGCCGATCGCCCATGTCGACATCGACCAGCACGCCGGCGCCGGTCTGGCCGCCGACCGCCTCGCGGCCCTGGGACGGACCCGGATCGGCACCGTCTCCGGCCCGCTGGACATGCCCGCCGGGCGCGACCGGCTGGAGGGTTTCCGGGACGCCCTGGCGGCGCACGGCATCCATGAGGTGGCGGCCGTGGAGGGGGACTTCACCCAGGCGGGCGGGGCTGCGGCGATGCGGCGGCTGCTGGCCGAACGGCCCGACCTCGACGGCCTCTTCGTCGCCTCGGACCTGATGGCGCTGGGGGCGCTGCCCGTGCTCTACCGGGCGGGCAAGCGGCTGCCCGAGGATGTCGCCGTGGTCGGCTTCGACGACAGCAGCGCCGCGCTGGCCTGCGATCCGCCGCTGACCACGGTGCGGCAGCCGGTGGAGGAGATGGCCGCCGAGATGGCCCGGCTGCTGCTGCGGCAGATCGGCGAGCCCGGCAGGACGGTCCCCTCGGTGATCTTCCGAGCGGAGCTGGTGGCACGTCAATCCGCTTAGCCGCCTGCGCCGCCGGGGCCCGCCGCCCGATGGGCTGCGGGCCCCGGGGGCGTGTTCAGGAGGTCGGCAGCGTCCACTTCTGGTTGGCGCTGCCGGCGCAGTCCCAGAGCTGGAGGCGGGTGCCGTTGTCGGAGCTGGGGCCGGTGGCGTCCAGGCAGCGGCCGGACTGCGGGTTCAGCAGGCTGCCGCCGGAGCCCGGCTGCCACTTCTGGGAGCCGGTGCCATTGCAGTCGTAGAGCTGCACCTTGGAGCCGTTGGCGGTTCCGGCGCTGGTGACGTCCATGCACTTGCCGAGCGCCTGGAGGGAGCCGTCGGCGGCGACCGTCCACTGCTGGGCGGTGGTGCCGTTGCAGTCGTAGAGCTGGACGGCGGTGCCGTTGGCGGTCCCGCCGGCGGCCACATCGACGCACTTGGAGCCATAGCCGGTGATCCGGCCCTGCGGCTGGGCGGTACCGCCGCCGCCGGGGTCACCGGCGTGGGTGAGGGTCTCCCAGGCGACAAACAGGTTGTTGCTGCCGGCCGGCCGCTGCTGCTCGGTGAGCTGCTGGGTGTTGTCCATGGCGTAGCCGAGGCGGTTGTGCAGGGCGTTGAAGCCGACCTCGGTGATCGGCCCGAGGCCGAGTTCGAGGTGCCCGCCGCAGAGCCAGGAGGGCACGGCGGCACCGAGCTGGTACTTGGACTGGAAGCCCAGCGCCTGCCGCAGCCGCTCACCGACCTGGGGGTAGAGGTCCTGGCCCTGGATGCGGGAGGTCTCGGCCACATGCGAGATGGCGGAGATGCCGTAGCCGGTGTGGGTGAAGTCCCGGCAGGTCTCCTGGGTGAGGCCGGTGACAAAGGTGGACTGGCCCTGCCAGTTGCTGATGATCTTGGCGCTGGTGTCCAGGCCGCTGCCGGGCACGGTCCTGGGGAGGGCGCCGTCGGTCTCCAGGTAGACATAGGCCTGGACCCGGTTGAGGTAGCGGGTGACGGACTTGTCGTAGCTGGTGCGGTCGTTGAGGTAGACGGAGATGGAGACGGCGGCCTCCATCATGGACAGCTCCCAGTTGCCGTTGCTGTTGGAGCCGTTGATGACCTGCGGAAGGTAGACGTTCCGCAGCATCGTCCCAAAGCGGTCGGCGCCCGACCAGCCGCTGTAGGTGTAGCGGATGATCTCCGCCGCCCGGGGCCAGACCGAGCCGGCCCAGCCGGTCTGGAGCGGGGCGTTGCTGTTGGTGTGCGAGGTGATGGTGGCGGACCAGGCGTCCATGATCTGGACGGCCTTCTCCGCGTACCGGCTGTCGCGGGTGACGTACCAGGCGAGCGCGTCGGTGTACGCGGCGATGGCGTCCTCCCGCTCGTCGCTGCACCCGTTGTTGGGGTTGGAGTACGAGCCGCACTCGACCACCGCGCGGGGCTTGGGCGTGCGCGACAGCGAGGCATAGCTGCTGGCGAGCATCTGGTCGTAGGCGCGCTTCCAGGGCTGGGCTCCGGCCTGGACCTTGCCGCGCAGGAAGTCGAGCTGCGACTGGCCGACCAGGACGCCGGGGTGGACAAAGGCGGCCGGGGCTGCGGCGGCCACGGGCTGCGCGGCGGCGGGGGTCGGGGCGGCGGGGGTCGGGGCGGGCTTCGCTGCCGAGGCGGACCCGTTGACCACCGCCACGGTGAGGGCGGTGGTCAGCGCGCCGGCGAGCAGGGCGGCGCCTCGCCTGCGCCGACGAGGGGTGCGCCCCGGCGCGGCGGACAGGGGTGTCTGAGACATGGAGGGCATGCCTTTCCGGGCACGGACCATCACCCTCGTTCAGGGATATGAACTCGGGATACCTATGTGACGTCCGGTTAGGCGACGACGGTAGGTCTAGACCATGTCCACGTCAAGCCCTGCGGGAATGGACGGAACTCCGCCCCTATGCACGCGCCATGCGGCAGAACGGTTCACCCGCAGGTCACCTGACGCTGGATCAGGTACAGCCGATCAGAGGCCGATCAGAGGCCGAGCAGCCGCAGCAGCCGATGCGGCAGGTCGCGGTCGATGGGCAGCCCCGTGACGAGCTGCCGGTAGAAGACGGCTCCCGCCAGGGCGTCCATGAAGAGGTCGACATCGGTGTCGGCGGGCAGGTCGCCTCGGGCGATGCCACGGTGCAGGAGCGTGGCGCAGTTGGCCCGGCGCTCGGTGAGGAAGGCTGCGCGGAAGGCGTCCAGCGCGCCGGGGCGGCCGGCCAGGTCGGCGATCAGGGCGGGCATCGCGGCGCCCGCCGGGGTGGCCGTGTAGTTGGCGATGGTGCCCTCCAGCCAGGCCGCCAGGTCGCCCCTGGTGGTGCCGGTGTCGGGTACCGGGCCGGCGTCCAGCCGGGAGGCCAGCGCATCGGCGACCAGGGCGGCCTTGTCCGGCCACCACCGGTACAGGGTGCTCTTGTGCACACGCGACGCGGCGGCCACGCCTTCCACCGTCACCCTGCCGTAGCCGGCCTCGGCGAGCAGCGCGAGTGTGGCGTCCAGCACCCGTTCCCGGCCGCGCGGTCCGGCCGCGGGCCGGTCGGCACGGGAGGAGGCGGGGGCCGGGCCGGTGCGGGGCTCGTGGGGTGCGGCGGAGGGCGGAGGCGCGGTCACGCCTGTAAGTTTGCCACAATGCGACGCGACGTCGCGTCGCACTGGAGGGTCTATGCAGATCGCTGTCTTCGCCGGTTCCGCCCCCGGGCACCACCCCGGCCATGCCGCGCTGGCCGCCGCCCTGGGCACCACCCTGGCCCGGCACGGGATCGGCCTGGTCTACGGCGGCGGCCGGGTGGGGCTCATGGGAACCCTGGCCGACGCCGCGCTCGCCGCCGGCGGGCAGGTGCACGGGGTGATGCCCCGCGCGCTGGTGGAGAAGGAGATCGCCCACCGGGGCCTGACCCGCCTGGAGGTGGTCGAGGACATGCACCGCCGCAAGGCCGCCATGGCCGCGGCCGCAGACGCCTTTGTCGCCCTCCCCGGCGGCGCCGGCACCCTTGAGGAGCTGTTCGAGGCATGGACCTGGCAGCAGCTCGGCCTGCACACCAAACCGGTCGCCCTGCTCGGCCCGCCCGGCTTCTGGGACCCCCTGCTCACCCTGGCCGACCACCTGGTCACCAGCGGCTTCCTGCGCCCCGCCCACCGCGACCTGATCAGCACGGACGACCCGGAGACCCTGCTGCGGGCGCTGGCCGCCTGGCAGCCGCCCGCCCCCAAGTGGGACACCCCGGCTGCGGAGGCGGTGCTGGACTCGGTGGCCTGGGTCTGCGTACGCGACGGCCGGCTGCTGGCCGTACGCACCCGGGGCAAGGACGCCTTCTACCTGCCCGGCGGCAAACCCGAGCCCGGCGAGACCGCCCCCCGGGCCCTCGTCCGCGAACTCGCCGAAGAGCTCGGGCTGCGCTGCGCGCCCGAGGACCTGACCGCCCTGCGGACCGTGCACGACGTGGCCCACGGCCGCCCCGGGACGCGGCTGCGGATGCACTGCTACACCGGCCCCGTCCAGGGGACCCCGCGCCCCGCCGCCGAGATCGCCGAACTGGCCTGGCTCACCGCCTCCGACAGCCACCGCTGCGCCCCGGCGGTCCGGCAGCTGATGGCCCAGCTCGACCTCGCCCCCTGAGCCCCCTGAGTCCCCTGAGTCCCCTGAGTTCCCTGACCGGGGCCGCCGCCGAGGCAGGGGCAGGCCCCCGGCGGTGCCGGGGGCCTGCCCGGGGACGCGGTGCCCCGGCTCGGTTCAGGCGGGATCCGGTTCAGGCGGCCTGGGGTCCCGGCTCCTGGCCGCGCCGGTACGCCTGCCGGTATCCGACCGACGGGCTCTTCTTCAGGGTGTCCAGGATGGCCATGCCCTGCCCGACGATGCCCGCCGCGACATCGTTGACACCGTCGGTGCCGTTGAGGACGGTCAGGGTGGACCCGGCGATCCCGCGCGCGGCGGCGTCGGCCAGGAGCGGCAGGTTCTCCACGATCCGGTTGGCCGCGATGAGCTCCTGGTTGCCGTCCCGCAGCGAGGCGGCGCGGGCGTTGTTGGCGTCGGCCTCGGCCTGGGCGAGCGTCCGCTGCGCATAGGCGCTGCCGTCCGCCTCGTACTTGGCCTGGTCGCGGTGGGCCTCGGCCAGCGTGCGCTGCCGGTACGCCTCGGCGTCGGCGGGGCGCCGGACCTCCGCCTCCAGCCGCTGCGCGGCCAGCGACGCCTGGCGCTGGGCGAGCGCCGTCTGCTCCTCGATGACCTCTTGCGAGGCCCTGGCCTGGGCCAGCGGGCCCGCCTGCGCGGCGCGCGCGTTGGACTGCTCGGTCTCGGCCTGGAAGCCCGCCCGCTTGACCGCGGTGTCCCGCTCGTACGCGGCCTTGAGCGCGGCGGCCTGCTGTTCGCGTTCGGCGGCTTCCTGGTCGGCCCTGGCCTGGGCGATCCGGGCCTGGCTGGCGACGGCGGCGGCGTGCGGGGCCGCCAGGTTGTCGATGTAGCCGGTGGCGTCCTCGATCTCCTGGATCTGCATGGCGTCCACCACGATGCCCAGCTTCTCCATCTCGCTGTGGCTGCCCTCCTTCACCTCCTGCGCCACCCGGTCGCGTTCCCGGATGATCTGCTCCACGGTCAGGCCGCCGATGATGGAGCGCAGATGCCCGGCGAAGATGCGGCCCACCAGCTCCTCCATGCGGTTCTGCTCGGACAGGAAGCGGCGGGCCGCGTTGGCGATGGAGACCACGTCGTCGCCGACCTTGAACACGGCGACGGCGCGGACGTTGAGGCGGATGCCCTGCTGGGTCACGCAGTCCTCGGTGATCTCCGCCTCCCGCAGGGCCAGCGAGAGCATCCGGGCCTTCTGCTTGATCGGGAGGACGAAGCTGCCGTGCCCGGTGACGATACGGAACTGGGTGTCCTGTGCCTGCCGCTTGGAGCCGGAGATCAGCATCGCCTCGTTGGGGGCGGGAACATGCCAGAACAACATGGGGGGCTCCTTTCGCGCGTCTAAGGGGTGGGAAAGGGCTGGACGACCACGGAGCGTGCCGAGGTGCAGTCGACCACGATGACGCGTACATGCTTGGCAATGGGGGTCTCGGACCAGGCGGCGAACGCCTCGGTCCCGCCGCGCACCGCCAGAAGCACCTCGCCCGGACCGTCCGGCGGGATCGGGACGGTCACCCGGCCGATGGCCCCGATCGGACTCTGCTCCGCGTCGTCTGCTGCGCCCATACAGTCTTCCTGCCCGGTTCCGCAGCGGTGCAGCACCATGGGAACGTCGGAGGGCGCCGGTGGCCTGCCCACGGGGCGCCCTCGCCTCTCCCAAGGTACTCCGGAGGCCGGTGCGGTCAGGCCCTGCCTGTCCCCCGATATTGGCCCGATCGACGGAACGAACTATGAGTCGACTATTCCAATCCCCGATCCCCCTCCCCCGCCGTGCGACCGTGCGACGGAAGGGCCCGGATCCCCTCCGGGCCGGCCGACACGGACAGAGGGACGGACATGCCCCAGTCGAGCTCTCCAGGCGTGGTGCCGGAGGCGAACGCGGCAGCACAGGACGACTCCGCACGCGGCAGGAAACTGGACATCCGTGACCGCCGGGATCTGCACGAGGCCTTGCAGGCGGCACTGGCCCTGGAACACGCCACGGTCCCGGCCTATCTGTATGCGCTCTTCTCCCTCAAGCGCGGCCGGAACAGGGAGGTGGCCCGGATCATCCGCAGCGTGGTGATCCAGGAGATGCTCCACATGGCGCTGGTGGGCAACATCCTCAACGCCGTCGGGGCCACCCCCCGGATCGCCTCACCGCGCTTCGTCCCGCACTACCCCGGCCGGCTGCCGGGAGATGTGCTGCCCCAGCTGACGGTCTCGCTGCGGCGCTGCTCCATCGAGCATGTACGGGACGTGTTCATGACCATCGAGCACCCCCACGTCCCCGTCGACCTGGCCGGACGGCGTGCCCTCGCCGCCCTGGAGGCCCACGACATCCGCCTGTCGGACCACGGAGAGATCCAGAACGCCACCGCCGACGTCCTGGACGCCCCTCGGGACTTCTTCCAGAAGGCCGTCTACGACGAGCACACCATCGGCTGGTTCTACCAGAAGATCGCAGCCGCCATCATCCACTTGGACAGCCGCGAGCACCTCTTCACCGGCGATCCCGCCCGCCAGGTCAGCTGGCGCGGCGCCCCGGGCCGGCTGTACCGGGTGACCAATGCGTCGACCGCCCTCTGGGCCATCCTGGAGATCGTCCGCCAGGGCGAGGGCACGCCCACCGACCCGACCACCGGACCGCTGGCCCCGGTGCGGGCCGCCTCCGACACCCGTCCGGCCAACCTCGCTTCGGGAAGCACCTCATGAGCACAGAGATCAGCCGCCGCACCGCCCTGGAAGCCGCCGCCGCACTCGCCGTGCCGGTGGTGGCCGCCACGGCCGGGACCGCCCACGCCGACGACTGCGACCACCCGACCCACGGGGCGGGTGGCGGCGGCGCCGGTGCCGGCGCCGCCGAGGCGTCCAAGGCGTCGGAGGCGTCCGAGGCGGCGGCCACCGGGTCCGAGGAGCTGGCCCACTACTACCGCTTCGAGGAGATCGTCAGGGGCCGCCGCATGGTGCAGCGCGGCGACCGGTGGCGGTTCGAGGGGCCCCGGATCGCCTTCGACCCGGACGGCGTCCATCCGGTGGTCGACGACCCGGACACCACGCGCCTGCCGCAGGGCTCCCGGGAGCGGGCGCTGTCGGAGGCGTGCGACCAGGCGTACACCGAGGTGCTGCTCGCCCTCCAGCGCGTCTTCGACGGACATCCGCACGAGCTCAGGCGCGCGGAGCGGCTGATGTTCCACCTGGAGAAGCAGGCGCACCGGCTGGTGGAGACCCCCCATCCGGCCGGCGGGCGCAAGGTGCTCGGTCCCGCGTTCCGGCTGCACCTCGCCGCGTCCGACCGGCACGACGGCAGGTCCGGCGACGAGGACTGACCCGCCGCACCGGAGCGGGAGGCAGAGAGCGATGGCGCCCAGGTGAGCAGCAGGGCCCCCGACCCTCGGCGGCAGCCGGACCGGGGGCAGCCGGACCGGGGACAGCCGGGCGCAGGACGGCCGGGCAGGGGACGGCCAGGCGGGGCACGGCCGGGCAGGGGACGGGCGGACCGCCGCGCGGTGCGGGTCGGGCGGCCGACCCGCACCACGGGGGCGGTGCGCCGGGCCCGGTCGGCCGCAGCCGGCCGGGGCGGTCCCCGGTGGGACGGCGACCCGGTGCATTCGGGGTTGCGCAGTGCCGCGTCATACGCCTGGCGGCTGCTGGCGGTGGGCGCTGTCGTCTATGTGGCCTTCATGGTCCTGGGGCGCTTCCAGCTGATCGCCATCGCGGTGTTCCTCGCCCTGGTGGTGACGTCGGTGCTGCGCCCGGTGACCGAACTGCTGGTGCGGTGGCTGCCCCGGGCGCTGGCGGTGGCGGTGGCGGTGGTGGGCAGCCTGCTGCTGCTCCTGGCCCTGCTGGCGCTGGTGGGCGGCTCGGTGGCAGGGGAGTCCCATCGGCTCGCCACCGAGTTCAGCGGCGGGGTGGAGCAGATCCGGCGCTGGCTGGAGGGGCCGCCGCTGCGGATCGCGCACAACACGCTGACCGGGTTGCAGGGGAAGATCACCTCATTTCTCACCTCCCACCGCGCCACACTGATCAGCAGTGCCCTCAGCGGCGCCAGCCGGGCTGTCGAGGTGGTGACCGGGGCGGCGCTGGCGCTGTTCTGCTCCCTCTTCTTCGTCTACTCGGGCGGCCGGTTCTGGAGCTGGTTCCTGACGCAGATCCCCGAGTCCGCCCGCTCGCCGTGGGACCTGGCGGGCCGGGCTGCCTGGAACACCTTCGCCGGGTACACCCGGGGCATCATCATCGTGGCCGCCACCAACGCCGTACTGGTCGGCATCGCGCTGACGGTGCTGCGGGTGCCCCTGGCGCTGCCGCTGACGCTGCTGGAGTTCTTCGCCGCGTTCATCCCGCTGATCGGGTCGCCCATCGCGCTGTCGGTGGCCACGGTGGTGGCACTGGCGGGACGGGGGCCGATCACCGCCGCGATCGTGGTGGTGCTGATCGTGGTCGTCGGCGAGATCGAGGGGCATGTGCTGCAACCGCTGGTGATGAGCTGGGCGGTGCGGCTCCACCCGGTGGTGGTCGCCGTGTCGGTGATCGCGGGCAGCATCGTCGGCGGGGTGATCGGCGCGGTGGTGGCGGTGCCCATGGTCTCGGTCGCCTGGTCGGTGGTCGGCGCACTGCGCTCCCGCCCCCCGGCGGCGCGGCGGCCCTGAACCCGCCCGGACAGGCGCGACCCGGGTCCGGGACCGTCCCGAGGGACGGCCCGGACCCGGGCGGCGGGCGTCAGTCGGCGTCAGCGGGCGTCAGTCGGCGGTGGCGCCCGGCGGGTCCAGGACCACCGGGAGTTCCGCCAGGCCGCGAAAGGCCGGGAACGGCACGGTGAGCCAGGACGCCTCGGCCCCGGGGACTGCCGGGGCCACCCTCGGGAAGCGGTCCAGCAGGGCGCTCAGCGCGATCTGCGTCTCCAGCCTGGCCAGCGCCGCGCCCAGGCAGTAGTGCGGGCCGTGACCCAATCCGAGGTGGGCGCTCTGGAGGTTCTCCTCGCGCGTCACATCGAACCGGTCGGGCTCGCTGAACCGCAGAGCGTCGCGGTTGGCCGAGCTGAGCGCGATCTGGACCAGGGCACCGGCCGGGATGACCGTCCCGCCGAGCGGGATGTCCTCGGTGGCGTACCGGAAGGTCGCGCTCTCCACCGATCCGTCGAACCGCAGCACCTCCTCCACCGCCCGCTCGACCAGCTCGGGCCGCTCCCGGACGGCGCGGAGCTGCGCCGGGTGGGCGAGCAGGTGGTGGAGGGCGTTGCCGATCAGATAGGCCGTGGTCTTGTGGCCGGCGAAGAGCAGCAGAAACGCCGTGGAGACCAGTTCCCGCCCGGTGAGGCCGCCGTCCTGGTCCTGCGTCGCGGTGAGGGCGCTGAGCAGGTCGTCGCCGGGGTCGCGCCCCTTGCGTGCGACGAGGTCCGTGAAGTACGCGTGCAGATTCTCCTCGGCCTGCTGCTGGGCCCGCTTGGACTCGGCGTCGAACCCGGTGTGCGCCACGGTGGTGGACCAGCTCCGCACGTCGTCCCGGTCGGCCGGGGGCACGCCGAGCAGCTCGCAGATGACGATGACGGGCAGCGGGAAGGCGTAGGCGGGCAGCAGGTCGACCGGTTCGCGGGTGGGGCACTCGTCCAGCAGGTCGGCGGCGATCTGCCGGATGTGCGGGCGTAGCCCCTCCACCCGGTGCGGGGTGAAGGCGGAGTTGACGACTCTGCGCAGTCGGCTGTGCTTGGGCGGGTCGGCGTTGAGCATATTGTCGTCGATCGCCACCGAGGAGTCGCCGAAGATCCTCCGGTAGGAGTCCATCGCCCCGTACATGTCCTTGCTCAGGCGGGGGTCCGTCAGGGCGGTGCGGGCGTCCTCGTACCGGGTGACCAGGTACGTGGGGATGCCGTGCGGCGGGCGCAGCGGGCAGACGGGGGCCTCGTCGCGCAGCCGGGCGTAGACGGGGTGCGGGTTGCGGCGGAACTCCGGGGTGCAGCGCGAGGCTTCGGACGCCGGGTCCAGGTCGGTGGCCTCGGCGGTCCGGGTGTCGGCGGTGGTCACGGCCGCCTCCTCAGGTCGAAGAGCGCTTCGGCGTTCCCGCCAAGGATGCGCTGCTGGGCCTCCTGGTCGATCGGAAGCTTCTCGATCATCCGCAGGTGGTCCTCCAGGGGGGAGGCGAGCGGCGGGGAGTCGGTGCCGAGCAGCATCCGGTCCGGGCCCAGCACCTCGGCGTTGAGGCGCAGATGGGCGGCGCTGGTGGTGCTGGTGTCGACGTACAGGCGCCGCAGGGCCGCGCCCGGGTCGGCCGTCACGGAGGGCGGGCGCTCGCCGGTGGGCGGGTGCTCGCGGGTCGGCGGGCGCTCGCCGGGGCCGGCGGCGGCGGGGGCCCAGTGCCGGGGGCGGGCGGCCGTCTGCAACCGCTCGGGCAGCAGGGCCAGCGCGCCGCCGCCGGTCGCCCCGATCAGCCGGAGGCCGGGGTACTTGTCCAGCCACCCCGCGAACGCGATCATGGCCAGGCCGCTGGTGAGGTCGCCGAACCGGCCGATCTGCTCGACGAAGCCGAAGTCGGTGACCCGCTCCGTCCCGGCCGGTTCCGCCGGGGCGTGGACCAGGACCGGTACGGCGGCCTCGGCGGCCAGCGCGAAGAAGGAGTCGGCCCGGGGGGAGCCGAGCAGTTCGCCGTGGACGCTGGAGGTGGTGATCAGCCCGACGAACGCGGGGTCGGCGAGGGTCTGCCGGACCCCTTCGAGGTGGTCGTCGTCGCCGAACGGATTGGCGTACACATAGCCGCGCAGTTGGTCCGGGAAGGTACCGATCAACCCGGACATCCAGGCGTGGAAGGCGCGCAGCCGGTCCCGGGGCTGGGCGTAGTTGTCGACGCCGGGGACGCGGGCCATCGCGCCCGCGCCGACCGGGCTGCCGATGATGGTGAGGTCGATCCCGGCCTGGGCGCGGGCGGCGAGCATGCCGTCGACGTCGGTGAGGCTCGGCGGCATCGGGAATCGGCGGGCTGCCTCGGGCGGGGAGAGATGCCCGTGGATGTCGATGATCATGTGTCGGTCCCTGGGTTCGGGGCGGGGTTTCGGTGGGTCGGCCTCACGATCGGACGGCCGCCAGGTCCGGCGTGGCGCCCAGCGCATGGACGACGGCGGTGCAGTCGTCGCCGCCCCGGCCCTGTTCGACGGCGCGGCCATGGGTGTCGGCGGCGGCGTCGACAAGCGGCAGCCGCACCCCGGCCGCCGAGCCCTCCGCTGCGGCGAGGGCGAGGTCCTTGGCCATCAGCCGGAGTCGGAAGTCGGGCTGGCCGAACCGCCCGGCCGCCAGGCGGCGGGACTTGAAGGCCATGACCGGGGAGGCGAAGCCGCTGCCGGCGATGGTGCTGAGGACCAGTTGGCGGTCCAGCCCCAGGGCGGCGCCCAGTTCGGCGGCCTCGGCCAGCGCCTGCACCTCGATGCCCATGAGCAGGTTGAGCAGCAGCTTCATCCGCATGCCGGAGCCGGGGCCGCCGAGGTGCACCACCTCCCTGCCCAGCAGGTCCAGCAGCGGTCGCCCGGCGTTGAACGCCTGCTGCCCGCCGCCCACATAGAGGCGCAGCTCGCCGGTGCGGGCGTGCTCCCGGTTGCCGAGCATGCCGACGTCGAGGACGGACCCGGTGGTGGACTCCGCGATGCGGACCACGTCGCCGGGGGCGACCGTGCTGGCGCAGACCAGGCATCCGGGGTACGGCCCCTCGGCGAGGACGCCACCGGGCCCGTGCAGCACGGCGGCCAGGGCGTCGCCGTCCGCGACGGTGCAGATGGCGGCGCTGGTGCCGGCGGTGGCCTCGGCCGGGTGGGCGGCGGCGACGGCGCCCGCGTCGGTGAGGGGGGCGGTGCGCTCGGCGGTGCGGTTCCACACCCGGACCGGGACGCCCTGGTCGAGCAGGCGGGCCGCCAGGCTGCTGCCCATCGCGCCGAGGCCGAGCACGGCGACGGGTCCTTCGAAGCGTTTCGCCTCGGTCATCGCCGCCCTCCCGCCGCCGGGTCCGGGGTCTCCTCGACCACCCGGAAGCGCAGGGATTCGGCCTTCTCGATCCAGGCGCCCATCGGCGCGACCAGGGCGCGGTGCTCCTCGCTCTGCTGCCAGGCGAAGAAGTGCTCCGGGGTCTCCCATTCGCTGGTGATCACCCACTGCCGGGAGTCGTCGACGGGGGCGCCGAGTTGGTCGAGGATGTGCCCGGGGACGTCGGCGACGGAATGCCGGATGCTCTCGTAGGCGCTGAGGAAACCCTCTCGGCCACCTTCCGCGAGGCGAATCAGGAAAAGCACGCGCAACTTTTCGTGCGTGCGGGGTCGGCCGTACTGCACTGTGGTCACGTCTCCTCCACCGTTTGTGCGGCATGGGGATTCCCCGAGTCGCAGGACTGGGGCCCGGTAGGAGCGGCCGCGGATCCGAGAGGGCCCGCACCCGGGCCGTTCAAGTGGCTCCGGAGTCCAGCAGGCACGATCTGAACAGACTTTCGCATCCGCCGCAACGCAGGGCCGGACCGGCTTTTCTGTTCCGCCGTTGGGCAGAACGGGTGAATTTCCGGGCGGCGGGGCATACCGGCCTTCCGAAATACCCGGGAAGGCGATGCTGGAAGTCGGTCCTGCGGCGTGGTTGTATCCCGCCATGACCCAGAACACCACCGCACGGCGGACCATTGCGCTGGTCACCGGAGCGAACAGGGGAATCGGACGCGAGATCGCCGCGCAACTCGCCGGCCTGGGCATGACGGTGCTGCTGGCCGCCCGGGACCCGGCACATGGCGAGGAGGCCGCAGCCGCGCTGCGGTCCGGCGGCGCCGATGTGCAGGCGCTGCCACTCGACGTCACCGACCAGGCGACGGTCACGGCGGCCGCCAAGCAGATCGACGGAGAGTACGGGCGGCTCGATGTGCTGGTCAACAACGCCGGGATCGCCGGCGATCCCGGCGGGCAGCTCCCCCGCGAAGCCGACCTGGACACCGTCCGGGCGGTCTTCGAGACCAATGTGGTCGGCGTGATCGGGGTGACGACCGCGATGCTGCCGCTGCTGCTGCGCTCGGCAGCCGGACGGATCGTCAATGTCACCAGCGGCATGGGCTCGCTGACGCTGATGGCCGACCAGGCGGGTCCCTTCGCGGGCCGGCCGGCCTCGGTGGCCTACGTCCCCTCCAAGACCGCGCTCAATGCGCTGACCGTGCAGTACGCCAAGGAGCTGCGCCCGCACGGCGTCCTGGTCAACGCGGCGGACCCGGGCCCCTGCGCGACCGACTTCGACGCGGCCACTCCCGGCTTCACCCGCACCGCCGCCCAGGGCGCCGCCATCGCCGTACGGCTGGCCACCCTCGACGCCGGCGGCCCGACCGGCGGCTGCTTCGGCGAGCGCGGCCCGATCCCCTGGTAGCGCACGGGTGCGCACGGGCGCGGCGGGCCTGCCCCGCAGGCCGCCGACCGCCGCCGGGCGGACAACCGTCCCGGCAACGGCCAGCACGGGAGGCGTGCCATGGGCACAGCCCTGACCGAGGGGACCGGCCCCGGCCGGCTCCGCCGGGACGTCGGCTTCTGGGGCCTCCTCTTTGTCTCGCTGGGGTCGATCATCGGCTCGGGATGGCTGCTGGGCGCGCTGACCGCCGCCACCATCGCCGGGCCGGCCTCGCTGCTCTCCTGGGTACTGGCCGCCGCGATGCTGGCCGTGCTGGCGCTGGTGCACGCCGAACTGGGCGCCGCCTACCCGGTCGCCGGGGGGACGGCAAGGTTCCCGTTCTTCGCCTTCGGTCCGCTGGCGGGCTTCACGGCCGGCTGGATGGGCTGGGTGCAGGCGGTCACCATCGCCCCGATCGAGGTCGAGGCCACGCTGTCGTACACGGACCACATCGGCTGGGTGCGGCAGCACGTCGGCCTGCTGCACCCGGACGGGACGCTCACCGGCACCGGGCTGCTGGTGGCCAGCTGCTTCATGCTGCTCTTCACCGCCGTCAACATCCTCGGGGTGAAGCTGCTGTCGGACAGCAACGCGGTGACGGTGATCTGGAAGACCCTCGTCCCGCTGCTGACCGTGGTCGTCCTGATGGCGCTGACCTTCCACGGGTCGAACTTCACCGCCGGCGGCGGCTTCGCCCCCTATGGCGCGCACGGGGTCTTCGCGGCCCTGCCGGCCGGTGTGGTCTTCGCGTTGCAGGGCTTCGAGCAGGCCATCCAGCTGGCCGGGGAGGCCCGCGACCCGCAGCGGGACGTCTCCCGCGCGGTGATCGCCGCCATGGTCGTGGGCACCCTGGTGTACCTGCTGCTGGAGGTCGCCTTCATCGCGACGCTCGACCCGGCCGGTCTGGTGCACGGCTGGGCCCATCCGGTCGGCAAGGGCGACTTCGGCCCGTACGCCACGCTGGCGACTGCGGCGGGCGCCGGCTGGCTGGCGGTCATCCTCTACATCGACGCGGTGGTCTCCCCGGCCGGTACCGGCCTGGTCTATGTCGCCGCGTCCTCGCGGCTCTCCTATGCGATGGGCCACGAGCGGGCGCTGCCCGGGCGGCTGGCGTGGATCGACCGGCGCGGGGTCCCGCTGGTGTCGATCCTGCTGGCCTTCGTGGTCGGCGAGATCGCCTTCCTGCCGTTCCCGAGCTGGCAGTCCCTGGTGGGCCTGGTCACCTCGGCGACGTCGATCATGTACGGCTTCGCTCCGGTCGCGCTGCACGCCCTGCGGCTGCGGGACGCCGACCGCCCGCGCCCCTACCGGCTGCCCGCGTGGCGGCTGCTCTGCCCGGTGGCCTTTGTCTCGGCCAACCTCATCATCTACTGGTCCGGCTACCAGGCGGACTGGAAGCTCGGCGCCTCCCTGCTGGTCGGCCTCGCCATCTTCGCGGCCACCCGCGCCGCCACGCCCCGGGCCGAGCGCCGCGCACTCCATCTGCGGTCCGCCGGCTGGGTGTGGCCGTGGCTCGGCGGGCTCATCCTGATCGGCCGACTGGGCCGCTACGGCGGCGTGGGCGCCCTGCCCGACCGGTGGGACCTGCTGGCCGTGATCGGCTACAGCCTGCTCATCTACTACACCGCCGTCCGGATGGCGATGGGCAGTGCGGACGTCGACGCCGCCGTCGCCGCCGAGGAGCAGGGCGAATTCGACACACCGGGACCGCCCCCGGCCTGACGCACCCGCCGGAGGTGGCGGTCGACCGACCGCCGCTCAGACCTCAGCCGCAGACTCCACCGCCACGGCAACCCGGACCCGGGCACTGGCAGCACCGATCACGCCCAGAACGCCAGGCCGCACAACGCCGCAGGAGAAATCGACCCGCCGCCCCTCATGCCTCAGCCGAAGACTCCACCGCCACAGCAGCCTGGGACCGGGCAGCGGCCGGACGCAACACCCGGGCACTGGCAGCACCGACCACGCACAGGACGACGGGCAGCACAAACGCCGCGTTGAGCGGCATCCAGTGGGTGAGGGCGCCGATCACGGCGGGCCCGGCCAGCAGGCCCAGGTAGCCGAGGCCGCCCACCTTGGCGATGGCGGCGCCGGAGGCGTTCGGGTCGAGGTTGCCTGCGGCGGTGAAGAACTGCGGGACGCAGCCGGAGAGGCCGATGCCGAAGAGGGTCCAGCCGGCCAGCGCGCCCGCGATCCAGGGCGAGGCCGCCGCAGTGGCCAGGCCGACGGCGGCCACGGCGGCGCCGTAGCGCACCACGCGT
This sequence comes from Peterkaempfera bronchialis, assembly GCF_003258605.2. Lineage (NCBI taxonomy): Bacteria > Bacillati > Actinomycetota > Actinomycetes > Kitasatosporales > Streptomycetaceae > Peterkaempfera > Peterkaempfera bronchialis. The sequence goes on along the minus strand of NZ_CP031264.1, from coordinate 6,821,869 downwards.
ACCGGGCCGAGCAGCGCGCTGACCCGGTCGGCCGCGAACCGGCCCCCGGTCATGGCCACCGAGAAGGCCCCATAGGCGAGTGCGGCGGTGCCCACCGATGCGTCCAGGACATCCCGCAGATGCAGGGTGGACCAGTCGTAGGCGACCCCCTCGCAGAGCATCAGCGCAAAGGTGAGGGCGCCCAGCAGCCACAGCGCGCGGCCGAGCGGCCTGCGGCCGGTGCCCGCCCCCGTGTCCGCCGCATCGGCGGGGGCGCCGGCGGCGTCCTGCTGCGGGGGCAGCTCGGCCAGCAGGCCCCGGCCGGCCAGGCACGCCGCCAGGACGCCGACCACGGCCACCACGGTCAGGGTTGCGCCGGGGGCGACCTGGTGGGCCAGCAGGGGTGCGCCGACGGCTGCGGCGGCGACGCTGCCGACCGAGAAGACCGCATGGAAGGCGGACATCACCGGACGCCCGTACCCGCGCTCGACCTCGACCGCGTGCGCGTTCATGGCCACGTCCAGGCCGCCGTTGCCCAGCCCGAGGGCGACCAGTGCGGCAGCCAGCGCCCAGGGGCCGGTGGCCAGGCCGGGCGCGATGACGGCGGCGCTGATCAGGATGCCGGCTCCGGTGACCACGGTGCGGTGGCCCAGACGGTCCGAGAGCGGCCCGGCGACCTGCATGGAGGCGAGCGCGGCGCCGCCGAGCACCAGCAGCAGGGCGCCCAGGGTGCTGTGGGAGACCCCGGTCCGCTCCTCGATCACCGGGATGTGCACGATCCACATGCCGAGGACGAAGCCATTGAGGCCGAAGAAGGCGAAGGTGGCCAGCCGGGCCCGGCGCAGCGCGGCCGTCGGTGGTGCGGGGCGGTCGGTCCGGGACATCGGCGGTCTGTCTCTCCAGGGCGGTCGTGATTTACCGATAAACCTCTATCGGTGAACCACCGTCGCACAGCAGACCCCTCCACACAAGTGCGGCCGTGCCACAGTAGGGGCGTGACAACGCTCAAGGACGTGGCGCGGGCCGCCGGCGTGTCCCATATGACCGTCTCCAATGTCTTCAACGGCACCGGTCGGGTCTCCGCCGCCGTACGGACCCGGGTGCTGGAGACCGCCGAGGCCCTCGGCTATGCCGGGCCCGACCCCACGGCCGCCTCGCTGCGCCGACGCCGCACCGGGACGCTCGGGGTGGTGCTGCCGATGCCGCTGGCCGCCGCGTTCGCCGATCCGGCCGCGACCGCGTTCCTGCGGGGCGCGGCCGAGGAGTTCCAGCGGCGCGAACTGGGCATGACCCTGCTTGCGCTTCCCCCCGCCGTCGGCCCGCTGCCGCGCACCGCCGCCGCGCCGCCGCACCCCGTCTCCCCGGCGCCGCTGGCCGCCCTGGAACGCGCGGTCATCGACGCCGCTCTGCTCTACAGCGTGGAGGTGGACCACCCGGGGCTCGCCGTGCTGGCCAAGCGCGGCCTGCCGGTGGCCGCCGCCGACTCACCCGGCCATGGCACCGGCCTGCGGATCTTCGGCGCCGCCTGGAGCGGGTTCGTCACCGTGGACGACCGCGACGGCGGGCACGCCGCCGCCCGCCACCTGATCGACCTCGGCCACCGCCGGGCGGTGGTGCTGGTCGACCGGCTGGCCGTACAGCCCCGGCATGGCACGGCCACCTGGGCCGAGGCGCTGGCCACCAGCAGCGCGATCCTCCATGAACGGCTCTCCGGCTACCTGACCGCCTGGACCGACGCCGGGCTGCCCCCCGGGCACCTCACCGTCGTGGAGTGCGGCGACAACACCGTCGCCGCCGGGCGCGAGGCCACCCGGCCCCTGCTGGCGGCCGGTTCGCCGCCGACCGCCGTCCTGGCCATCGGCGACCTGCTGGCCCTGGGCGCCTGCCAGGCAGCCGAGGAGGCCGGTCTGACGATCCCGGGGGACCTCTCGGTGGTCGGCTACGACGACATCCCGGCGGCGGCAGCGGCGGACCCGCCGCTGACCACCGTCCGCCAGCCCTCGGTCGACAAGGGCCGGCATGCGGCCCGCGCCCTGCTGGTCCACCCCGATGTGCTGCCGCCCGGGCCCGTCGGCCGCGCCCCCGCGCCGCCGGTGCGCCTGTCGCTGCCGGTGCAGCTGATCGTCCGCCACAGCACCGCCCGGCCGCGCTCCCAGCCCGACTGAGCCCCTGCCGACCGGCCGCTCCAGCTTTCTGACGGTAGGTCAGCCAAGGCCCTGGCGGCAGCGCCGGGCGGACGCGGGCTCACAGGGCAGGTACGTCCCACTGCTCCAGGATGTCGGAGTCCGAGTCGCCGCCGACGTCTGCCGCCGGTCCGTGGTGCAGCGGCTGCTCGGTCCAGATGACCTTGCCCTCGGGCGTGTACCTGGTCCCCCAGCGTTCGGCGAACTGGGCGACCAGGAAGAGGCCACGGCCGCCCTCGTCGGTGCTGGCCGCCCGGCGCAGGTGCGGGGAGGTGCTGCTGCCGTCGGAGACCTCGCAGATCAGGCTGTGGTCGCAGAGCATCCGGACCCTGATGGGCTGGGCGCCGTAGCGGATGGCGTTGGTGATCAGCTCGCTGAGCACCAGCTCGGTGGCGAACCCCGTCTCCTCCAGCCCCCACTCCGCCAGGCGGCGGCTGCACTCGGCGCGGACCCGGGAGACGGCGGCGGGGTCGGACGGGACGCCCCACTCGGCGACCTGGGTCGGGTCCAGCCGCCGGGTGCGGGCGACCAGCAGCGCGATGTCGTCGCTGGGGTGCGGGGGCAGCATGGCGTCGGAGACCGCCTGGCAGGTCTCCTCCGGTGTGCGGTTCACCTGGTCGTCCGAGGCCAGTACGCGGCGCAGCCTCTCCAGGCCCACGTCGACGTCCTGGAGGCGGTCCTCGACCAGCCCGTCGGTGTAGAGGACCAGCTGGGTCCCGGCCGGCAGCTCCCACTCGGCCGTCTCGAACGGCAGGCTGCCCAGGCCCAGCGGCGGGGAGGCGGGGATCTCCGGGAACTCCACGGCGCCGCACGGCCGGACCAGGGCCGGGCCCGGGTGTCCGGCCCGCGCCGCGACACAGCGGCCGGAGGCCGGGTCGTAGATCGCGTACAGGCAGGTGGCGCCGGTGACGCCGGTCGCGGACTCGCCGCCGAACACCGCGTCCTGGTCCATCCGGGCGACCAGTTCGTCCAGGTGCCCGAGCAGTTCGTCGGGCGACAGGTCCAGGGCCGAGAAGTTGTGCACGGCGGTGCGCAGCCGCCCCATGGTGGCGGCGGCGTGCAGTCCATGGCCGACGACGTCCCCGACCACCAGCGCGACCCGGGCGCCGGGCAGCGGGACCACGTCGAACCAGTCGCCGCCCACCCCGGCCTGCGCGGGCAGATAGCGGTAGGCGACTTCGAGGGCCCCCTGGTCGGGCAGGGCGCGGGGCAGCAGGCTGCGCTGGAGGGTGACGGCGGTGGCCCGTTCGCGGGTGTACCGGCGGGCGTTGTCGATGCAGACGGCGGCGCGGGCGGCGAGTTCCTCGGTGAAGGACAGGTCCTCCTCCTCGAACGGCTCGGAGGCGTCCGCGCGGTAGAAGGCGACCACGCCGAGCACGGCGTCCCGGGCCCGCAGCGGCACGGTGATCAGGGAGTGGATGCCGTGGTCCAGCGCCGTCCGGGCCGCACCGGGGTCGTGCGCATGCCAGTCGTGTGCCGAGGCGAGGTGGGAGTCGAGCACCGCACGGCCGCGCGCGGCGCCTGCCGTACGGGCGGGCAGCAGGCGGCTGCGGACCACCTCGCCCACCTGTAGGAACGGCGGACCGGGGCGGATGCCGCTGGCGGCTGCCCGGCGCAGGGGGTCGGCCGACTCCGGCGACTCCTCGCCGCGCAGGACCGTGTCCAGCAGGTCGACGGTGACGAAGTCGGCGAAGCGCGGCACCACCACGTTCGCCAGCTCCTCGGCGGTGCGCACCACATCCAGCGAGGTGCCGATCCGCACACCGGCGTCATAGAGCAGCCGCAGGCGTTCCCGCGCCACCTCGCTGCGGCCGGAGAGCGCGCGCAGCTCGGTGGTGTCCCGGAGCGTCGCGACGATGCCGGACCCCCCTCCGTACAGCGCGGTGTCGCGGGTGTTGACGGCCAGCAGCCGGTCGCCGGCCAGGTGCACCTCATCGGTGACCGCGCGGCCGGAGAGCAGCAGCCCGGCGGTCTCCGGGTCCAGTCCCAGCTCGGCGACGGGGCGGCCCTCCGCGTCCGAGGGGAGGTCGAGCAGGCGTCGCGCCTCGTCGTTGGCGAGCACCAGCCGGCCGTCGCTCCCGGTGATCAGGACCCCCTCCCGTACGGCGTGCAGCACCGCGTCATGGTGTTCGTACATCCGGGTCATCTCACCGGCGCCCAGGCCGTGGGTCTGGCGCCGCAGCCGCCTGCTGACCAGCAGCGAACTACAGGTGGCCAGTGCGAGCGCGCCCCCGGCGGCACCCAGCACGACGGGCAGCTGGCGGGTCAGCTCGCCGTTGAGGTTCTGGACGGTGACGCCGACGGCGACCGTGCCCACGGTCGCTCCGGCCGAGTCGACCACGGGGACCAGCGAGGTCACCGAGGGCCCCGCAGCCGTCCTGATGACGCGGGTGGACGGGCGGACCGGCGGCGCTCCGGCGCCGAAGACGTGCTTCCCGATCAGGGCGGGGTCGGGGTCGGTGTAGCGGATCCCGTTCGGCCCGTAGACGACGACCAGGTCGACATCGGACTCCAGGAGGAGCTTCCGGGCCTCCGGTTGCAGGGTCGCGGTGGGGTTCGCGCTGGTCAGCGCCTGCGCGGTGCCGGGGGCCTCGGCCAGGGTCTCGGCGACGGCGAGCGACCGGTCGCGGGCGTCCTGCGTGATGTCGTACCGGGATTGCAGCAGCAGCGCCACGGTCGAGACCAGGACCAGCAGCGCCACCACCACCACTTGCAGCACAAAGACCTGGCCGGCGACGCTGCGGACCCCCAGCTTCGGCAGGAGCCCCGGCAGCGGGGGGCGCGGGCGTGTGCGCCGACTGCTCCGGTGTCGCGGACGCGATCCGGCGAGCAGGCGGGCGAGCCACGCCCGATATCGACCGAAAAATTCGATCATACGCCATTTCTAACACCGGTCGAGGTCCCCCCGCGATCCGCCGGAGACGGGGCCCCGAGCCGCTAGGCGGTCTGCTGGGCGGTCCGCTGCGAGGCCAGCCCGGGCGGGGCCGACGCGAGGGCGGTGCGCACCGCCTCGATGAGGGCGAGCGCGGCCTCCTCGGTCAGCTCGACCGCCACCCGAGCCGACGGCCCCTGGGCGGGGTTGAGGAAGTCGATGTTGACGGTGTGCTCATAGGGGGCGTGCTGGGGGTGGTCGACATAGACCGTGGCGTGGGTGAGCGGGAAGTACCCGTGGGCTCCCTTGCCGCTGCCGGCGATCTCGACCTTTGCCGTGAGGTAGGTGCACATGCGCTGACTCCGATCTGGAGGGGGCGGGTGGGGCTCGGGATCAGGAGGCGAGGTGGCGGCCGAAGAAGTCGAGGATGCGCCCCCAGCCGTCGGCTGCGGCCTGCGGGCGGTAGCTGGGCCGGTCCACCGAGAAGAAGGAGTGGCCGGCGCCCTCGTAGGTGTGGAACTCGTACTCCTTGCCGTGGGACTTCAGCTCCGCCTCCAGTTCGGCGGTCTCGGCGGGCGAGGGGTACTGGTCCTCGGCGCCGAAGAGGCCCAGCAGCGGGCAGTGGAGGTTCTTGGAGAGGTGGGCGATCGGCTCCACCTGGATCGGGAAGTTCTCCGGCGGACGGCCGCCGACGAACGCTCCGTAGCAGTCGACGGCCGCCTGGAGGTCCAGGCTGCACGCGGAGAGGAATGCCTGCCGGCCGCCGGAGCAGTAGCCGATCACGCCGACCCGGCCGTTGGCGGACGGCAGGCCGCGCAGATAAGCGGCGGCGCCGGCGACGTCCCCGATCAGCCGCTCGTCCGGCACCCCGCCCTGGGCGCGTGCCGCCGCCGCCGCGTCGTCCGGCGCCGCCCCCGGAGCCTCGCGGCTGTACAGGTTGGGGCAGACCGCGGCGTAGCCCTCGGCCGCGAACCGGCGGGTGATCTCCTTGGTCGGCGCGTCATACCCCGGCATGTGGTGGATGACCACGACGCCGCCGATGGGCCCGGGGGTCATCGGGCGGGCGGTGTATGCCTCGATCCGGTCTCCACCGTGGCCGGTGATGGTGGCTGTCTCCGCCAGCAGCGCGTCATACATGGCGTATCCCTCCGTTCGGACGGTGCTCGGTGGGCTCTCTCGATGATCAAGCCCGTCAGCACCCTATAGCCGGTGTCCGGGAGGCGCTTGCGAAGCCCGGAGTGCCTGGGCAAGCGCCCGCGCGGGGCCTCGGCACGGCAAACGTCGGCGGGCGAGGCACTAGGGTCGTGGCATGGCTCCAGACGAGGCGCCCGTACGGATCGACAGCTGGATCTGGTCGGTACGGCTCACCAAGACCCGTTCACTCGCCGCCGCCGCCTGCCGGGCCGGCCACGTGCAGGTCAACGGCGACCGCGTCAAGCCCGCCCACACCGTGCGCTGCGGCGACGTGGTACGGCTCCGCCAGGACGGGCGGGAGCGGATCGTCGTGGTCTCCCGCCTGGTGCGCAAGCGGATCGGGGCGGCCGTCGCCGCAGAGTGCTTTGTCGACAACAGCCCTCCCCCGCCGCCCCGCGAGGAGACCGCCGAGGTCGCCCACCGCGACCGTGGCGCCGGGCGCCCCACCAAGCGGGAGCGGCGCGACCTGGAGCGGCTGCGCGGCGGCCGCTGATCCGCGACGCCGGGGAACGGAATGTGCGCGCAGCAGCATGGGCTCATCCGGCGGGGCCTGGCAGCCGGGCCCGGTGTCAGTGCACCGGGATAAGGTCCCCTCGCAAGGCCCCGCACATCACGTTTCTCAAGGGGGAAGCCGGCCATGAGCAACACCGGAAGCAGCGCATACGAGGGTTTCACGGCCGAGGAGCAGGCCGCGATGAAGGACCACGCCCGAGAGCTGAAGGCAGCGGCGCGCCGCAGCTCGCGCGCGGACAAGGCGGCGGAGGCAGCGCGGGACGTGCTCGCCAAGATCGCCGAGATGCAGGACTCGGACCGGATCATGGCCGAGCGCGTCCATGCCGTCATCACCGCCAACGCCCCGGTCCTCGCGCCCAAGCTCTGGTATGGGATGCCCGCCTATGCGCTGGACGGCAAGGTCGTCTGCTTCTTCCAGAGCGCGGGGAAGTTCAAGACCCGCTACGCGACGCTCGGGTTCAGCGACCAGGCGAAGTTGGACGAGGGCACGATGTGGGCGGCCGGTTTCGCCCTGACCGAGGTGACGGCCGAGGTGGAGGCGCGGATCGCTGCGCTCGTCAAGCAGGCGGTGAGCTGACGCGCGCGAAGGAGTGGACCGGTCGCTTCGGTGACTGGCTGCGCTCCGGCCCGATCGCGGGCATCGATCGCGTACCGCAGGCGCTGCAGCACATGATCGAGGGCAGGCACTTCGAGCCTGGTGCCCGTTCGGCGGACGCGGGCGGGTGGGCAGCGGGGAACGGGGGCAGGATGCGGATCGGCGACGCGGCAGCGGCGGCGGGCACTACGCCCAGGGCACTGCGGTTCTACGAGCAGCGCGGGTTACTGCCCCCGCCCGTCCGCACGGCCTCCGGTCAGCGCGAATACGGGCCCGGCGAGATCACACGAGTGCGCATCATCCGCGACCTGCTGGCCCTCGGGCTCACCATCGAGGACCTGCGCAGCTGCGCCGACCGTCTCCATCTGCTCGCCCAGGAGCCTCCGCCGCGATGCGGCTCCGTGGAACCCGGCGCCCCCACCTCGGGGATCGTCGGCCGCAGGCTCGCCGCCCTCGACGCCGAGATCGCCCGGCTGGCCGGCCTGCGTGAGAGGCTCGCCCGGCGTGCGTCCGAAGGCGACTGACGGTGACGTGCATGGGTGGTCGGCCAGGAGGGCGGCCGAGCAGGCTGCGCCAGTGCTTGCCGACGCCCACCAGAGCGTGTTCGACGAGACCTGGGCCCAGGTGCGCGAGCACCACGACGACGACCGGACCGCCGCGCTGGTCTCGCTGGTCTCGCTGATCGCCCTGGTCAACGCGGCCTACCGGCTGGCCGTGATCGTGCACGGGCTCATCCGACCCGGGCCGGGGCCGCGTATGTCCGGCCGCCTGGGCGCGGGGCCGGCGGGCACCCATTGCCGGCCACGGTGGGAGTCCGGGACCTGGCCGGTGGTCCCGGCCCGGCGGATGCGTCTGGGCGGCGCAGCTTACGGGTGCCACTGGGAACCCGTCCGGATGGCGGGAGGCAGTGGTCCGTTCAGCGGTGCGAGGTCTCGGGGCCGGGCCCTTGGCGGCGCCGCCCGGTCATCACGACGGCGGCGAGCGCGGTGGCCGCCAGAACGGCCCCGGCCGTGCCGAGCGCGGCCTGTACGGCGCCGCGCGGGGTGCCGCCGTGGGCGAGGTAGACGCCGCCGATCACCGCGACGCCGAGTGTGCCGCCGAGTTGCTGGACGGCGTTGAGGAGCCCGGCCGCCGAGCCGGTCTCCTGCGGGCCGACGCCGCTGAGCGCGGTGGTGAAGAAGGGCGGCGTGAACAGGCCGGTGCCCAGCCCCGCGACGGCGAGCGCGAACGGGAGCGCCGCCGGGTACGCGCCGGGCGCGGCGGACCGGTAGGCGAGGATCGCGGCGGCGAGCCCGACCGCGAGGGCGGCGATCCCGGCGTGCATCACGCGGGTCCCGTACCTCGGCACCAGGTACGCGCCTGCGGCCCACGACCCGGCGGCCAGTCCGGCGGACCAGGGCAGCAGGGTCAGGCCCGCGCTGAGCGGGCCGCGGTGCAGGCCCAGTTCCAGGTGCAGCACCACGGTGATCATGACGCCGTTCATGACGGCGAAGAACAGTGTGGAGACGGCCAGCGCGGCGGGGAACGCGCGGCCCCGCAGCAGCGCCGGTTCGACCAGCGGGGCCCGGCCATGGCGCGCGGTACGGCGCTGGTGGGCGACGAACAGCGCCAGGAGGGCCGCACCCGCGCACGCCACCACCCGACCGGCCGGTCCAGGCGTGCCGGTGGCCAGCGGGCAGACCACCAGCGCGGTGCCTGCCATCGCCAGGGCCGTGCCCACCGGGTCCAGGCCCGGCCGTACCGGTGCGCGGTCCTCGCGCAGCCGCCGCGCGACGACCAGGACGGCGGCGGCGAGCGGGAGATTGACCAGGAAGCAGACGCGCCACGACGAACCGAACAGGTCGGCATGGGTCAGCACCCCGCCGAGCGCCGGACCCAGCACCGCCGACAGGCCCATGACCGGGCCGATCGTCCCCAGCGCCTTGGGCAGCTCATCGCCGTCGAACATCGCCCGGATCAGGCCGAACGTCTGCGGGATGATCAGCGCCGCCGCGGCACCCTGCACCGCGCGCAGCCCGATCAGCACCCCGGCGGTCGGCGCGAGCGCGCACGCCAGCGAGGTGACGGCGAATGCGACGACGCCGATACGGAAGACGCGGCGGCGGCCCGCGATGTCGCCGAGCCTGGCGCCGGTCAGCAGCCCTAGCGCGAACGCGAGGGTGTAGGCGGCGCTGAACCACGGGATGGCGGTGTCCGCGCCGCCCAGGTCGGTGTGGATGACCGGGCCCGCGACCTGGACGATCGTGGCGTCCAGCAGGTTCATCGCCTCGGCGATCAGCACCGCCGCCAACGCGGGCCACCGCCACCGGTACGCGGACGCCGGCGCGGCCCCGCCCTGGTCCGGATGCGGGTCGGTATCGATCGGCGTGCCGTGGCCGGTGCTCTGGGACATGCGTCTCCCCCTGGGTGTGCCGTGCTCGTGGTGTGTGCGGTGCTCGGAATGCGGCCCGCCGGGCGGGCGGCCCGCGACCGGTGGCGGTGCCGCTCACCACCGTCCCGGCCATCGGGCATCCGGTGCCATCACCGAGACGGGATTCGGCGATTACTTCCATCCAGGTCGGTTACTTTGGTGGATGTGCTCGTACTGGACGACCTGGACCGCGGCCTGATCCATGCCCTGCAAGTCGACGGGCGGGCGCCGTTCACGCTCGTCGCCGACATCCTCGGCTGCTCCACCCAGACCGTGGTGCGCCGCTATCGCCGCCTCTACGCGGAGGCGGGCCTTCGCGTGGTCGCGCTGCCGACGCCGCGCAGCTCCGGGACCCACCAGTGGTTCGTACGGCTGACCGCCGCGACGCGCGCCGCGCATGACATCGCGGTCGCACTCGCACGCCGCCCCGACACCTCATGGGTGCGGCTGACCTCCGGCGGCACGGAGATCGTCGCGATCATCCACACCGCGCCCACCGGCCCCGACGCGCATGCGCTGCTGCTGCGCGACATCCAGCGCACCGCCGGGATCACGGCGGTGTCGGCGCATTACCTCCTGCACACCTACCTCGGCGGGCCCACCGCCTGGCGCGGACGCGTCGAGACCCTCGACGCCGCCCAGCGGGCCCGGCTGCGTGCCCAGAGCGCCACCGGCCCGGAGCCGGGCCCGAACAGCGGGGCGACGAAATCCCAGCCGGACGGTCCGCCGTACCTGCTCACCGGCGCCGACCGCCTGCTGCTGGACGCACTGCGCGACAACGCCCGGCTCAGCTATGCGGAGCTTGCCGCCGCGACCGGTTCGACCGCCTCCACGGTGGCCCGCAGGCTCGCCGGACTGCGGGCGTGCGGCGCGATCTTCCTCGACGTGGACATCGAACCGTCGGCGCTGGGCGTGACCGTGTCGGCGCTGCTGTGGATGCAGGTCGCGCCCGCACACCTGGACGCGGTCGCCACCGAACTGGCCGGGCACCGGGAGCTGGCCCTGGTCGCGGCCACGACCGGCCCGACGAACCTGGTCGCGCACGCGCTCTGCCGGGACGCGGAGGAACTGCACCGCTACCTGATCCACGAGGTGGCCTTGGACGCAATCGCCCGGATCGAGACCGCGCCGGTGCTGCGCACCTACAAGGCCGCCGCGACCCTGCGCCTCCGGTGACGCGCCGAACGGTGACGGGCCGAACGGCGCCGGGCCGAACGGCGCCGGGCCGAACGGCGCCGGGCCGAACGGCGCCGGGCCGAACGGCGCCGGGCCGGCCCTCGCGCTACGGCGAGGACCGGCCCGGCGGCGGTGGTGTCGGCGTCAGCCGACGGCGCAGGGGGTTCCGTTGAGGGTGAAGGCGGTCGGTGGGCTGTCATTGGACGTCCAGGTGCCCTGGAAGCCGAAGGAGGTACTGCCGCCCACGCCGATCCTGGCGTTGTAGTCCATGTCGCTCGCGGTCACGGACTTGCCGTTCTGGGTGACCTTGGCGTTCCAGGCGTTGGTCACCTGCTGGTCCCCCGGGTAGTTCCACTTCACCGTCCAGTGGTCCAGCGCGGTGTCACCGGTGTTGCGGATGTCCACGGCCGCGGTGAACCCGCCCAGCCACACGCTCTGCCGGGTGTACGTGACCGTGCAGCTGCGGCCCGCCGGCGGCAGGACCAGCTCGGTGATCGAGTAGCCCGGGAGGCTCAGGGTGGCGGCGCCGTCGGTGAGCGTCTGGTCCGCCAGGTGCTTGACGGCCTTGGTGTCGGCCTGCCCGTACTGGTAGACCTGCGCCCTGCTGCTGCCGACCAGACCGGCGACGGAGAGCGGAGCGGTGACCGCACCGGGGCTCTTGTTGATCACCATCACGGTCAGGTTCCGGTCGCTGCTGCGCTCGGCGGCGTAGACGGCGACCTGGTCCTGGTCGGTGCTGGCGGCCCGGACGGAGGTGTCGCCGAAGGCGGAGCCGGCGCCGTCGTAGTTGAGGTACATCCGGAAGGCGTAGGCGCCCGGGTCGTCGTTGGCCGGCGGCCCCCACAGGGTGGCCAGGTCCAGCCCCTCGCGGCCGAAGATGCCGAGGATGTCGGCCTGCGCGATACCGCCGTCGACCTTGTCCAGCGCGCCCCAGTTGTACTCGGTGATCGCGGTCTTGGTGCCCGGGTAGTTCGCCTCGGTCAGCGCCTTCATCCGGGGGATCGCCTTGACCGTCTGGCCGATCCAGCTCTCGTCGGTGTACGTCGGGTCCCAGAGCCCCCGGGTCGAGCGCAGCCGCAGGGCCTGGGTGGCCTCGTCGTCGTTCTCGCCGAAGATGCCGTTGCCCTGCGGGTACCAGTGGTTGTCGTAGTAGTCGAGGATGCGGGTGCCGTGGGCCTTCTCGTACGCGGCCATCTGCTGGAGGTACCAGGCGCCGAAGTCGACGCCGCCGTGCGCCGCCCGGTCCGGCGGGTTGGCCCAGCAGCTGCCGCCCTGGGTGTTGCAGGTCTGCTGGTCGGCGCCGGAGAGGGTGACCGAGTTCCAGCCCCAGCCGGCCGGGCCGAGGGTCTTGGCGGCCGGGTCGGTGGCCTTGATCGCGGAGGCCACCGCATAGGTGGTCGCCTTCATCTCGTCGTAGGTCGCGCCCTTGGGGTGGACGTCGCGGTGGGTCTCGTGCCAGATGTCCGGCTCGTTGTCGAGGTTGTAGAACTTCACGCCGCCGTGCGCCGCGTCCCCGTATCTGTCACCGAGGTACTTGACCCAGCCGGCGACGAAGTCGGCGCCCGCCGGGATGCTGGTGTCGGTCGGGTCGTTGCCGGTGATGAAGCTGCCGTCGGGCGCGATGCCGTTGCCGCAGTCCTCGTCCCACGGGTCGATGGACTGCTGCGGGCCGTACTTGGCGATGCTGAAGCCGCAGAGCTTCTCACGGGCCGGCTTGGGGACCCAGCCGATCAGCGGCACGGTCATGATCGTGCTGGTGCCCGCGGCGCGGTCCTTCTCGACGAACTGGTCGGCGGTGGAGCCGTCCGGCAGGGCGCCGGGGTCCGCGACGTTCTCGGGGATGTTCTCGAAGTACCAGTCGCTGGCGCGGTTGCTGGTGTCGGTGAGGTAGTTGTACCGGGTGGTGGCGTTGCCTCCCCAGCGGTCCACCGGGAGCTTGAGCTCCTTCTCCAGGGCGGCGTCGGCGAAGTTCATACCGTAGATGTCGCGGCTGATGGGGTGCCGGGCGGCGGCCGGATCGACGCTGAGCGTCGGACCTCCGCCGGCCGCGGCGGCCCGGCCTGCGGCGGCGGCCGGTGGGCCGACGGCCAGGCCGCCGCTGACCAGGGCCGAGGCCAGGAGGGCGACCAGGAGGGCGGGTCTGCGCTGCATGGGCATGCTCTCCTTCGAGCGGGTACGGCGCGGAAGTCGAGGGCTCGGGAGCGCCATCAGCGCGGGACCCGCCGTTCGGACGCTCCGCGCCTCCACGACCGCGAGCATCGAGGCAAGCATCTGGGAGCGCTCCCACGAGGATGGGAGCCCCCCTCTTTCCTGTCAAGTCCCCGTCAAAACTCTGGCCGCGCACACCACCAGCGCCACCCCCTTCCCATACGCGGCCGAAAGCCGCTGTCGACCGGCGGCGGAGGTGGGCCGCACGCCGGCGCGAGTCCTGCGGGAGGATCGCCGCGCCACCCGACGGCATGTGGTGCCGGCGGCAAGGCTCGTACATGCTCGGCCCGGCTGCTCGGCCAGGCGTTGTCGTACCCCTGTTGTAGCGTCCAGGCGGAAGTCAGGTTCATGCTCTGCGGTTGACGGAGGGGCGGGTATGACGAGTACGACAGGCGAGCCGTTGGTGATGGTGTCCCGGCGCATCGGGGCACCGGCGGGGGACATCTTCCGGATCCTGGCCGACCCCGGACGGCACCCGGACCTCGACGGCTCGGGGATGCTGCGCGCCGGCGTCTCCGATGCCGTGGTCTCGGGCGTCGGGGACGTCTTTGTGATGCGGATGTACTACGAGCGCTACGGCGACTACGAGATGGACAACCACATCGTCGAGTACGAGCCGGACCGCCGCATCGGCTGGGAGCCGAGGCCCGGTCGTGGGCATCCGGACGCCACCGTGCCCGGGGCCGCGTGGGGCCACCGGTGGATCTTCGACCTGCTCCCGGACGGGGCCGGGGCGACGGTGGTGACCGAGATCTTCGACGGTTCGCGCATGCCGGAGAACAGGCGCACGGAAGTGGACAGCGGGCGTGCCTGGTGGCAGACGCAGATGGACAGGACCCTGGAACGCCTCGCCGAACTGTGTGCCGCCCGGTGAACGCCGAACTCGACGCCCTCAAGGGCGCCCTTGACCGCCAGCGCGAGCACATCGTCGGCATCCTCGAAGGACTCTCGGAGGAGGATCTGCGGCGGCCGGTGCTGCCCAGCGGCTGGAGCTGCCTGGCCTTGCTGCGCCACCTCACCCTGGATGTCGAACGCTTCTGGTTCCCCGGGGTGATCGCGGGCGAGCCGGATGTGGCCGGACAGCTCACGGCGGGCGCGGAGGCGCACTGGTACGTACCCGAGGGGATAAGCGCCGAGGAGGTCTTCGCCGACTACCGGGCGGCCATCGCGCGCGCGGACGCCGTGCTCGCCGCCGCCGCGCCCGAACAGGAGCCCGCTGCCTGGCCCGTGGAGATCTGGCCGACCTGGCGGCTGCCTGACGTGCGGCACATCCTGATCCACGTGCTCACCGAAGTCGCCTGCCACAGCGGTCACTTGGACGCGGTGCGCGAACTGATCGACGGCACCACCTGGCTCGGTGGCAACCCCTACGCCGGCTAGTGCTGTGACCGGATTGCGTTCGCCGGGTTCTTCAGGCCGCAGCGGCAAGGGGGCGTCCGCCCCAGCGGACTCCTGCCGACCAGGGCACCCTCCGCGGGCGCATCGAGGGGGACACTCTTCCCGACCCCTCCCCATTCCGTCTCACCTACCTTGAGCCCTACGCCGAGGCGGCCCGCACATGGCTCCGCCCGCCACGCGACAACAGGCACAGGCGGCGACAGAGAACGACCTTCCGGTGTCCAGCGGCGCTCACTGGCCAAATGAAGCGCTCGGTCACAAGACCGCGAGTGCTGCCGCCGGCCGGGGACTGGTCAGATGCCGAAGTCGATGAAGTCGATGCCGGTGAATTCGACCAGCAGCCCGGGGGCGCGGCGGCCGCCGTCCTTGAAGTACGCCTCCTGGAGGCCCTCGGCGATGATGCCGGCCTGCCGGGCCTCGGGGGCGCCGGCGTCCCGGGCGGCGAACAGGGCGGCGGCGGTGTCGGCCGGGATGTGCTGGGTGATCAGGCGCAGCCGGGGGTCGTCGGTGGAGCCGGGGGCGGCGGTGAAGCCGAACTGGGCGCGGGCGTGGATCACCATGCCGGCGGCCTCGGCCTGCCTGCGCAGCCGTCGGCGGACGCGGGGCTGCCAGCTGCGGCGCACCTCCGCCTCGATCCGGGCTCCGGCGTCCGGTCGGGGGTGCCGGTCGCCCTTGAGCCAGTGCTGGACGGCGCGTTGGGAGACGCCGAGGCGGACGGCCAGGGCGCGGGTGGAGCCCTTCTCCTGGCGGAGCAGGAAGCGGAGGCGGGCGGCGTCGGAGCGCGGGATCGGCTTGGTGTACAGGGCGCGTTCCATGCCCTGGTCGATCTCCCCCACGGGTCACTCTCCTTCGTCCAGGACGGCGTCGCCGCCCTTGATGTGGCGGGCGGGGTTGTAACCCTGCTCCAGCAGGTCGAGTGCCCAGGCCATGGTCTGGGTGCCCTCGTGCTTGACCATTCCGGGGCTGACGCCGAGGCGGAAGGTGCCGGGGGCGGGGCTGCCGTCGGGGGTGTGCGGGAGGAGGTGGTGGAGGGTGGGGCCGGAGCTGGGGTAGACGGCGCAGTCGGAGAGTACCGCGAGCGGGTAGAGGTCGGCGGCGGCTGCGGTCCTGGCCATCTTGCGGTGCATGTTCACCCGGGCGGTGGCGATGACGGCGGCGCGGATGTCGGGGCGCCAGGTGGGGCGTTCCAGGGCCGGCCAGCGCTCCCCGGGCCGGTAGCCCGCGCCCTGGGGGCGTTCGCGCAGCTTGCCGATACCGCCCTTGACGGTCGCTTTGATCGCGGACAGGACGGCGGCCATCGCCGGGTCGGCCTGCTTGTGGCGGTCCATGGCGTCCAGGTAGGCGGCCTCCCCGAGGTCCTTGGTGACGCCGAGGTCGGCCATGGTGGCAAGGTAGGCGTCGCGCAGCCGGGCGTGCCAGGGGTCCAGGTAGGGGGCGGACTCCTGCCGGATCCATGCCTCGACGGGCTGCACCCGGGCGCCGAGTTCCACGGCGTAGGCGACGGTGGGGGTGGCGTACCAGCCCGGGCCGGTGGGGGGTTCGCCGGTGGGGGTGAACGGGGACGGGAGGCGGGGGTCGGTGGGGACGCCGGAGAGGTCGACCAGCCAGCAGCCGGGCGTCTTGCGGTCGAAGGCGGGCGCGGTGACCCGGCGGGGTGCGCCGAGGCCGACGGTCAGCCGGTTGGCGGCGGCGAGGAAGGCGGTGTTGACGTCCAGGCCGACCGCGAAGGGGCGGGACCGCTCCTCCTCGGTGAGCAGCGCCGGGTCGCGGTGCCACTCGTAGGCCTCCTCGTCGAGCACATCGCCGACCGCGCGGCCGACTGCGGCGGGGTGCTCGGCGGGGGCCTCCGGCGGCGCCGGGTCCACCGGGGCGGTCAGGGAGCCGGGTACCGGCCCGGACGTCCAGGCACCGGTGGCCTCGTCCCGGACCGCGCGGGTGGGTGGGCGCAGCGCGGTCATGAGTTCCAGGCCGGTGACGGCGGTGGAGCCGCGCGGGGTCAGGACACGGGCGGCGTAGGCGCCGAGGACCCGGGCCAGTTCGGCTGCGGGGAAGCTGCCTGCGTCGCCCCAGGCGCGGGGGTCGAGGGCGTCCCAGGGCAGCACGGCGAACTGTACGCAGTGGCGCCGTCCGTCGCTGGCCGGGCGGTAGATGCGGGCCCAGGGGCCGAATCCGCGCCGGGTCAGCTTCCACTCCGCCGTCGCCAACTGCTTGACCACCCGGTGGTTCTCGGGGAGGCGCAGGGTGCGGCGGTCCTGGAGTTCGGGGGGTAGGCCGAGCCGTTGGGCGGCGGCGGCGGTGAGGACGACGAGCGGGTCGCCGTCCTTGCCGGAGCGGTGCAGCCGGGCGGCGCCGATCCCCGCCGTGGTGAGGGCCCAGTCGGCGAGGGCGGGGACGGTGCCGGCCGGGCAGGGCAGGGTGCGGCCGTCGGCGAGGTGGGCGGTGCCGTCGCCGTCCAGTACGGCCAGCGGACCGTTGGGGAAGCGCTCCCCGGCCCGGGTCGGGGTGTCCCCTGCGGGGGTGGGGGCGGCGACCGCCCGGGTCCGGCCGGGGGCGGGGGGCGGAGTGGGCGCGGGGGCGACGGTGGGGGTGGGCGCTGGCGCTGGCGCGGGAGTGGGCGCAGGCACGGGGGTGGGTGCTGCCGCTGGTGCTGACGGGGGCTCAGGGTTGGACGCAGGGGTGGCCGCGGGCGCGGCGGGGGCGCAGAAGTCGCCCAGGTGCCGGGGACGGCCACCGGAACGGTACGGGCTCGGCCTGCCGCATCGCACGCACGGCTCCGGCGGCGCGGTCACCGGTACCCCGGAGGCGTCCAGGTCGGGGCCGTCGGCGGCAGGACCGGCAACGGGCGGGTCCACAGGGGCGGACGTCGCAGGGGCAGCTGCGGAAGGCCCGGAGGGCCGTACCGGGGCGGGGAAGCGGGCGGCCAGGCCCTCCAGCAGGCGGGCGTAGGCTCCCCGCTTGGGCTGCCGGGGCTCGGTACGGCCCGACTCCCAGGCCACCACGGTCTCCCGCCGCACCTGGAGGGCCTGGGCCACGTCCCCCTGGGTCAGCCGTGCGGCCTTGCGCAGCCGTTCCCGCTCCTCCGGCGGCGGCAGGTCTCCTCCGGCCTCCACGCGGGCCAGCAGCGCATCGACCGCGTCGAACCACTCGGACACGGGCACCACCTCCGGCCCCCGAAGATAACAGCGAAACGCACCCTGGGACGCGCTCGGCCTGTGGTGGTCGTCCACGGTGGGCGGGCGGGGATCTCGTCTCAGCCGTTCTGGCTGCTCTGGCGGTCGGAGGGCGTGACCGGGGACCGCAGGCCGAGCCACTGCTCGGCGTCCCAGGCATGGAACCGCTCCACCTCGGTGAACCCCAGCTTTGCCGCGAGGCGCATCGAGCCGACGTTGGCGGTCTGGGTGGTGAGCACCACCGGCTCGCCGGGAAGGACGCCGTCGAACCAGTCGAGTGCCGCCGTGCACGCCTCGGCGGCGTACCCGAGTCCCCACGCTCGCGGCAGGAAGAGGTAGCCGAGATCGGCCTTCCCCGCGGCAGCCGGGCGACGGTGCTCCGTTGCCCTCCTGAGCAGGATCTGGCCGATCATCGCCCCGTCGAGATCAACGACGAAACTCCCGGGCCACCGCCCGGGCGCCTCGGGCATCTCGCGCTCAAGCTCGTCACGCGCGCGGGGGCCGCCGAGGTAGGTGTGCACCTCTGGCGACGCCAGCAGCTCGATGAACGCCGCACGGTCCCGGGCCTCGGGCTCACGGAGCACGAGCCTCTCGGTCCTGATCGGGGCAGGTGGCCAGGCGACGGGTCCGAGCTCAGTCATGCCGGCCACCCAATCAGCAGGCTCGGCAGCGATCAAGACCCGCCGACCGATCAAGCCACCGGCCCGGGCCCCGCCCTCACCCACGGGGCCGGGCCCTACAGCCACGCCTGCCAGGGACGGGATGCCTCCCGGAGTGCCGTACATCTGCTGTCCGGACTCGTGGAGAGAACCAGGCGTGCCCACCCTCGGAAAACGCACGGTGGAGCTGCACGACTCCTGCGGCACTGGACAACGGCAGGCTCAGTGCACGGAGAGCCCGCCGTCGACAAAGACGGCCTGTCCGGTGACGTAGCCGGAGGCGCGGCTGGCCAGGAACACCGCCGCGCCCGCGAAGTCCTCGGCCAGCCCATTGCGCCCGATCAGCGTGCGTGCGGCCAGCGCCGCCACCTTCTCCGGGTCGGAGGAGAGCCGCACATTGAGCGGCGTCATCACAAAGCCCGGCACCAGCGTGTTGCAGGTGACGCCGTACGGCGACCATGCCTCGGCCTGTGAACGGGCCAGGGACTCCAGTGCCCCCTTGGACACCCCGTAGGCGCCGCTCTGGACGAACGCCCGATGCGCCTGCTGGGAGGTGATGTGGATGATCCGCCCGAAGCCCCGCTCGGCCATGCCGGGACCGAACCGCTGCCCCAGCAGGAAGGGCGCCTCCAGGTTCACCGCCATCGTGGTGTCCCACACCTCGTCGCCCAACTCGCCCATCGGCGGCCGCAGGTTGATCCCGGCGGAGTTCACCAGGATGTCGGGCTCCCCGAACGCCTCGGTCGCCGCCTCGGCCGCCGCGCGCACACCGTCGCGGGTGCCCAGGTCGGCGCTGACCCAGGCCGCCCGGCAGCCGGCGGCGGTCAGCTCGTCGACCGTGGCGGCCAACTCCGCCTCCCTGCGGGCCACGACCACCACGCTCGCCCCCGCCTGCGCGAGGGCCCCTGCGATGGCCCGGCCGATGCCGGAGCTGCCGCCGGTGACCACGGCGACCCGGCCATCGAGCGAGAAGAGTTCGGAGAGGTATGCCTGAGCACTCATACCCGTACCCTAGAGCCGGGCCGCGGAAGTGGATCACCGAGGCGTGGACGGCAGGGTGGAGCACCGGGCGGCGCGGGAAACCGACGGCCCGCACCGCCCGGCAGCAGCCCGGCACAGCGGCAGGGTCAGGAGGTACGGACCTCGGAGAAGCGCAGCTGGTTGCCGGAGGGGTCGCGGAAGGCGCAGTCGCGCACCCCGTAAGGCTGGTCGATCGGCTCCTGGAGCACCTCGGCGCCGGAGGCGCGCAACTTCTCGAAGGTGGCGTCGCAGTCGCCGGTGACGAAGATCACGCCGCTGAGCGAGCCCTTGGCCAGCAGCTCACGGAAGGTCTTCTCGTCGGCGGGTCGGCCCATGCCGACCGACTCCAGGACGATCTCCACCCCGGGCTGGGACGGCGGGCCGACGGACAGCCACCGGTAGCCGTCGAACTCCACATCGGTGCGCAGTTGGAGCCCGAGGATGTCGCGGTAGAAGGCCAGCGCCTCGTCCTGGTCGTGAACTTGGATGAACGTGTGGGAGAGCTTGAGGTCCATGTCCTGAACGCTACGTGGGCGGTGCGACCGGTGCTTCTCGAAATCTGCTCGGTCGGGTGACGACCTTGGCGTAGCAGGCGGGCACGGCGGCTCCGGCCCGGTGGTCGCGTGCCCGGTAGGCGCTGGGGGTCTCGCCGACGAGTTCGGTGAAGCGTGAGCTGAAGGAGCCGAGCGAGGTACAGCCGACCGCCATGCAGACCTCGGTGACACTGAGGTCTCCCCGGCGCAGCAGGGCCTTGGCCCGCTCGATCCGACGCGTCATCAGGTAGTTGTACGGGGTCTCTCCATAGGCGGTGCGGAACTGGCGGGAGAAGTGGGCGGGCGACATCAGTGCGGTACGCGCGAGTGCGGGCACATCCAGCGGGCGCGCGTACTCGCGGTCCATGAGGTCGCGTGCCCGGCGCAGGTGGGCGAGGTCCTCGGGGGTCACGGGGTCGAGCATGCCACGACGCGCCGGGCAGGGACGGAGCGGCCGGGTCGGCGTGCACACCGTCGCATCGGGGCCATGGTCACGGGTGCTGTGCGAAGACCCCGTCCAGCCAGGACTGCCAGGCGTGCTCGGCCTCGTCCCGGTCGGCCTTCTCGCCGAAGAGGTGGAGGGCGATGCCGACCGGGGCGCCGAAGGCGTTGCGGCCGAAGAAGCGGTACAGCGCGTCGTCGGTGCGCAGGCCGATGAAGTACGGGTCGAGGTAGTCCACCACCGCGTCCAGCGGCTCGATGCCGGGCAGCGCGAGTTGGACGGAGTCACCCTGGGACGCCTCGTCCAGCCCCAGCGCGTGCCGCAGCACGGTGAAGGCGTCGCTCGCGGAGGAGGCGGCGGGCCCCTGGGCGGCGGCGTAGGCGACCGGGCGGCGGCTGAAGTAGCGCAGGTACTGGGCGAGGGTGTGGAGGTAGAAGTCGGTGTGCCGGGAGGCTCCGTCGTACTGGTTGTCCCAGTCGTCAGTGAAGACGCCGCTGTGGACATAGCGGTAGGAGGTCAGGCCGCCGTCGCGGCCCTCGATGACGTACTCCAGCTGGTTGAACCAGCCGTCCTCGCCCTCCATACGGGCCGTGAAGCGGTGCGGCGGCTCCCAGACGGTGACGGTGCCGCCGCCGGGGGCGGCGCCGCCCTCGCGGGGCTCGTACTCCATCGGCCAGAGCCATCCCCCGGTGCCGGAGGTGAAGGCGTCCCAGACCTCCTCGGGGGTGGCCCGCAGCTCGGCCTCGCGAACGATCTCGAACTCTTCGGACATCTCTAGGTCTCCTTGGTCTGCCCGGAGGTCTGCTCCGGGTGGTGCTGCTCAGGGTGGTACTGCTCCGAGTGGTGCTGCTCCGAGTGGCGGGTGACGCTCGGGTGCAGGGCGAGGACGAGGCGGTGCGGCCGGCCGCCCTCCGCCCTCTCGTCGTGGTACTTGGCGATCAGGGCGGTGACCGCTCCATTGAGCTCCTCGGCGAAGGCGGCCCGGTCGGCGGCCGAGCCGAACCGGATCTCGCTGTCCGCCGCGAACGTCGCCAGCGGCTGCCGGGCGGCGGTCGCCCCGGCGATCAGGGTGCCGACCTCCTGCACCAGCCGGGCGGCGAGCGCGAGCAGCCACCGGGCGGACAGCTTGTCGGGCGCGCGGTCGGGGTCGGGGGCCACGGCGGGAAGCGCGGTCGGGGAGATCACATAGGAGGCGGCGGTCGCCCGGAGTATCCGCTCGGTGCAGTTCCCCTTGCGGCGCTCCTCGACCAGTTCCACCAGCCCGTGCCGCTCCAGGGCCCTGAGGTGGTAGTTGGCCTTCTGCCGGGACAGGCCGGACCGGGCGGCCAGGGTGCTGGCCGAGGCCGGTTCGGCGAGGGCCGCCAGCAGGCGGGCCCGCACCGGGTCCAGCGACGCCTCTGCGGCGGCCGGATCGTCGATCACGGTCACATCGAGCATGCGACCAAGGTCCCACCGACAACTTTTTTTGTCAAGGAGAACCGAGCTGTCGGCTGCCATCGGGACGACGGAGACGGCGGGGCCGTACGGGGGGACGCCCAGGTGCGCGGAGGCGCCTTCCGCGAGGAGACTGGAGAACACCCCCGACCCGCCGCACCCCAACCGGAGGCACCGTGGACACCTGGGCCACCTGGACCACTCAGGGCATCATCGCCGGAGCCGGCGGGGCGATGACCGCCGAGGTCGGCCCCATCACCGGCGACCTGACCGTGCACACCATGTGGGCCGACAACGAGGCCCGGGTCACCGTGCAGTACACCGGCGCCAGCGACTGGTACACCTTGCAGGGCAGCCCGGTCCCGGCCGCAGACGAGGCCACCGGACGCGCCATCCACCAGCAGGCGGTGCGCGCCGTGCAGGCCGGCGGCGGGGCGACCGTGGGGCAGTCCGGCTGACGGTCCGACTGACGGTCGGGGCGGCGGTCGGGTCGGCGGTCGGCTCGGCGGTCGGCTCGGCAGCCGGGTGGAGGCGGCGGAGCCCGCGCGGGGTCAGCCGACGCGTCGGCAGTGCAGCAGGAGCTGCACCTCCGGAGGCACGTCGGCGGCCTCCGGGGCGTAGCCGGTGGCGGTCTCCCGCACGATCTCAAAGCCGGCCTCCGCCACGATCCGGCGCAGCTCGGCCCTGGGGTGGCCCGACACCCGGATGGTCTGCCCGAGGAACGGGACGGGCATGTCGTCGGCGTCCGCCTCGACCATCGCGAGGGCGAACAGCCCCCGCTCGCGCAGCAGTCCGCGGATCGCGGCCAGGGCGAACGGGATCTCCGCGCGGGGCAGCATCAGCAGGGAGAAGAAGGCCGTGGCGGCGTCGAAGCGGCCCAGGTCGACCGGGCCGCCCGGGCGCAGGTCCGCGATGTCCGCCTGGTGGAAGTCCGCCTCGGGGACATTGGCCCGCGCCCGCTCGACCATGCCCGGGGAGAGGTCGATGCCGACCACCCGCAGCCCGGCGTCGACGAGCCTGCGGGCGGTCGGCACTCCGGTGCCGCAGCCCAGGTCCAGCACCCTGGACCCGGGCGGCAGCGAAGCGGCCAGCCACTCCCCCGCCGCGAGCTGGCCCTCCTTGTGCGGAAACGCCTCGTCATAGCGGGCGCCCAGCGCGTCGAATGCCGCTGCCTGGCCCGCGCGGTCGCGCCGCAGCGCCGCATAGCCGGAGTCGATCCCGTCGCCCATGGCCCCCCTGCCTCTCCGCCCCGGCGGACATGTCGTCGGCACCGCGCACGCGGTGCCGACGACGTCCAGCCTAGGCGGTGTCCGACCATTCGCGCCGGTAAAGCGCACGGCCTCCGGTGCGGTGCAGCGCAAGGCGCGAATGGTCAGCCGCGGCCTAGGACCGGGGCACCATCACCGGGGAGATGTCGAAGGTGTTGGAGCACACCCTGAACTTGGCCGGGACGGTCAGCGCGCGGAGGGACCCCGGCGGGTAGACACGCAGGTAGGAGCCGGTGGCGCGGCAGGGGCCGCCGAGCGGGCCGTTGGTGGTGTGGACGATCGCCGTGACCGTGCGGCCGGGCCGCACCGTGACCGTGTCGTACGACCGGCCGCTGTGGGTGGCGGGCGTCCCGATCCGGCCGTGCTTGGCGTTCAGCACGGTGACGCCGGGGTAGCCGCGCAGCGAGCAGCTGTGGGAGCCGGTGTTGGTGAAGCGGATCGGCCAGTACAGCTGGCCCGCTCCGACGTCCTGGCTGCCCATGGAGAGGCGGAGGCCGGCCACCGTACAGGCCGCCGGCACGGCCGACGCGGTCCGGGACCGCGCGGGGTCGGGCTGGGTCCGGGCCTGGGCGGGGGCCGCGCCCGCGACCACGCCGGTGAGTCCGAGCAGGGCTGCCGCCGACACGGCGGCGAAACGGGTGGGGAGGGGGAAGGACATCTCGCACGCACCTCCTGGTAGGGGCTCTCCGGGTGGCACCCAGGACGAGGCTCCCTTGCCCGTTCACGGTTACACGCGTGCCCCGGCCTTCGCAGGCCGGGGCGCGCGCGGGTATCAGCCGATCAGGTGAGGGTTGAAGGTCAGCGCCGGGGAGGCGTTGGCTGCCAGCCCGTGCACCTGGGCGGGCCACCAGCCGCCCGCGACCGGGTCGACGATGCCGTACTCGGGGTCGACCGGACCGGCGGTGCCACGGGTGCAGCTGCCGTCGGACTCACCGGGGACCTTGATCCACAGGTAGGCGTCCAGCAGCGCGTTGCGGGTGTCGGCGGTCGGCCGGGTGCCCAGGCCGCGGCCGGGCGGGTTGCACCAGGTCTCGGCGTCGGAGTACGTGCCGGCCGGCGCGTCCCAGGCGCCCTTGCCGTTGCGGCTGCTGTCGACCACGAAGTGCGGCAGCTCCGCCTTGGCGGGGACGTGGGAGGCGTACCAGGCGTCTGCGTCGGCGGCCGGCCAGTACTGGTTGGCGCAGTCGTCCGCCGTGGCGCCGGCGGTGTGCCCGAGGTACCAGACGCACTTGGCGATCTGGGTGCCGTAGCGGATCGAGTCGGCGTCGGTCTGGTAGTTGGAGACATTGACGAAGAAGCCCCGGGCGTGCGCGATGCCGCCGTCGATCAGCAGCTGCGCCTGGGTGCCGGTGCTCTGCCAGCCGCTGTGCCCGGCGTCCAGGTACACGACCGGGCCGGACTCCTTCTCCAGCCGCTGCGCGGCCGCGCGGATCTCGGCCAGCCGGTCGGACTGCTGCTGGGCGGTGCCGCCGCAGTACGTGGGGCTGAGGGCCAGGCCGTCGGGCTCCAGCACCACCACGGTCCGGTTGCTGCCGATGCCCTTGGCGAGGGCGTCCACCCAGGCGGCGTACTCCTGGGAGGTGGCCGCGCCGCCGGCGGAGTACTGGGAGCAGTCGCGTCCGGGGACGTTGTAGGCGACCGTCACCGGGGTCTGGTGCTGAAGGGCGGCCTTCTGCTGAAGCCGCTTCATGGCCGCGGTGGTGTCGGCGGGCTTGGCGGTGCCGTTGAACCACTGCGCGATCGGCCAGGACGCGAGCTTGCTCATCGCCGCCGCGCCGACCAGGTCATGGGCCTTCAGGTCGGTGACGGCCTGGTGCGCCGCCTTGCTGTCGAGGTCGACGTAGAAGTGGCTGCCGGACGGCAGCGACCGGTCGGTGGCCGGTCGGGAGGTGGCGGCGGTGGCGGTGGCCGTCGCGGAGGCGCACAGGGCGGCCGCTGCGGCGGCGGCCGTGAGTCCTCTGGCGATGCGGGTGCTGCGCACGAGCGGTCTCTCCTCGGGGTGGGTGGACGGGAGGCTGTGGGAGCGCTTCCATATCGAAGGTCGGGCCTGCGCCGAAGAGGTCTCTGTTTTCTGGAGATCGACGACCCGTTCGATGTCGTTCCATATGAAGCCAGTGGGCTAACGAGGCGTCAAGAGACCCCGGTGCGTTAACTTCTCGAACGAAAGGGGTGTGGCGGCCCCAACGCGTGGGAGCGCTCCCGTACGAGCGGGCACAGCAGAGCCCGGCCGCACGGTGTTCCGTGGGCCGGGCCGGGTCGGATCGAGGGGGGCGGTCAGCGGTCGGGGCGCTCGGCCGGGTCGGCCTGGCGGGCGTGCTGGGCGTGCTGGGCGTGCCGGGTGTGATGCGCGTGGTTGGCGCTGCGGATCCAGCGCAGCACCGCCGTGTACGCCTGCTCGTCCAGCTTGGCCACCGCCCGCATCGCCCCGGTGTCGCCGGGTACGGTCGGCACCGCCGCGTCGGCCAGTGCCAGCAGCAGCTCCCCCCACCGGTCGGCCGCCACCGGGATCATCAGGGTGTCGTCGGCGCGCAGGTGGACCGTGCCGGTGTCGGGTCGGGAGGCTCCGCTGCTGGGGTGGTTCATACGCGGACCAACGAGCGGGGCAGGCCCCGGGTGGACGGCCGAACGGGTTACCCGGGCGGCGGTGCCGACGGGCTCACAGGTGCAGGCCATAGCGGCTCAGCCAGGCGACCGGGTCGATGTCGGAGCCGTAACCGGGGGCGTTGCGCACCTCGAAGTGCAGATGGGGGCCGGTGACATTGCCGGTGGCGCCGGATCGGCCGAGCCGCGCGCCGGCGGTGACGCTCTGCCCGGAGTGGACGGCGATCGAGGAGAGGTGCGCGTAGACGGTGTAGGTGCCGTCGCGGTGCCGGAGGACCACCTCGTTGCCGTAGGCGCCGCCCCAGCCGGCGGAGACGACGGTGCCGGTCAGTACGGCGACGACGGGCGTTCCGGTGGGGACGGCGAAGTCCTGGCCGGTGTGCCGGTGGGTCCAGTGGCTGCCTGCGGCGTGGTATCCGGCGGTGAGGGTGTAGCCGTGCACGGGGAGGATGGCCCGGGCGGCGGGGTGTGCGGCGGGCTTGTGGGCCGGCGGCTTGGGCGCGGCGGGCTTGTGGGCCGCGGGCCTGTGGGCCGGGGGCTTGGGCGCCGCGGGCGGGGTGGCCTTCGGCGGGTGGGCGGTGGCGGGCGCGGGGAGGGTGAGGTGCTGGCCGGGGAGGATCCGGTCCGGGTCGTCGCCGATCAGCTGCCGGTTCTCCACATAGACGCTGTGCCAGCCGCCGTCCACGCCCTCGTCCTGGGCTATCGACGTCAGGGTCTCGCCGCTGCGTACGACATGGCCGGTGCTGCGGGCGGCCGGACGGGCTGCCGGTGCCGGTGCCGGCGGATCGAGATGCAGGCGCTGGCCGGGGATGATGCGGTCGGGGTCACTGCCGATCAGCTCTTGGTTCTCCAGATAGACGCTGCGCCAGCCACCCGGGGTGCGGCGGCCGGCGGCTATGCCGGAGAGGGTCTCCCCGGGGGCCACCACATGCACGGTCGGTGCGGCGGACTTCGCGGAAGCGGCCGCCAACTCCACCGCCCCGGTGAGGGCGACGGTCTGGACGGAGGCGTCCAGGGTGTCGGCGGACAGGTCGAGACTCCGGTCCGCGAGGTGGGGCGTGGCGGCGGCTGCCCCGCCCGCCCCGGCCACGGCGACCGGTACGCCCAGCCCCGCGCCGGTCACCCCGGCGGCGAGGACGAGGCGGTTTGTGGTGCTGGTGGTGTGCGGACGGCGGTGGCGTGCCTCCCGTGCCATGGTGCCCCTCCAACTGTTGCCTGCGACCGGACGGCGGGTGAACGCCTGCCACGGTACGCAACAGCTGACCCGGCGTCACCGGCGCACGCGGCGGCGCAATCGCGCGCGACCCTTCCGCCCCGCCGCTGCGCACGGGCGATGCGGCCGGTCGGCACCAACTGTCTTCAACGTTAGAAATGCTGTCCCACCAAATGACAGCACGGACCCACCTCGGTGTCCAGACCTGGTACCTGCACGGCCGATCGAAAGGCCGCCCGATGCAGCGAGGCTCACCTCCCGGCCGCTCGGCAAACGAGATCTCACCCCAGGCCAGCAGGCATTTTGACTGTCCATCAGCACTGGGGGTGCGGCGTCACCCGACGGGAACGAGTCCCCGCAGGGGTCTGGACGCGGCGTCCGCACCCTGCTTTCATGCTCTTCGCATCGGCATTTCCAACGTTATACGCGAGAGTACCGATGCCCGAGGTGCCGGCGATCCCCTCCCCTCCACGGAAGGTGCACGTGATGAGCCCTGGCAGATTCCGCATACCCCTCCTCCATCGGCTGGCCGTACTGCTACCGCTGCTGCTGGGGGCGGCGCTGCTCGCGCCGGCCTCGGTGAGTGC
The DNA here is from genome assembly GCF_003258605.2 of Peterkaempfera bronchialis. Lineage (NCBI taxonomy): Bacteria > Bacillati > Actinomycetota > Actinomycetes > Kitasatosporales > Streptomycetaceae > Peterkaempfera > Peterkaempfera bronchialis. The sequence continues at coordinate 6,794,414 of NZ_CP031264.1, read as the reverse complement.
CGCTCCGGCCGCCGCCGCCGGTTCTGCTACCAGTTCCGCCTCCGCCGATCCGGGTCTGCGCGGCGACTACTACCGGAGCTCCAACGGCACAGCACTGGACTTCGCCACCTACACCGGCACCCGGATCGACTCCTCGCTCCATGTCGACGACCTGCTGCCCGCGCTGCGCGCCTACACCGGCACCACGGAGAATGTCGCGGTGCGCTGGACCGGGCGGCTGGAGGTGCCCGCGAACGGCGTCTACACCTTCTACATCAAGGGCGACAACGGCTTCCGGATGTCCCTCGACGGGTCGAGCGTGATCGACCACTGGACGACGGACTGGGATGTGCAGACCACCTCCCAGCCGATCACCCTGACGGCCGGCCTGCATGACCTGGCGGTCGACTACAACCAGGGCAACGGCGGGGCCTACCTGCACACCGAGTGGTCCGGGCCCGGCTTCGACCGCCGTCCGGTGCCCGACTCGGCGCTGCACCTGCCGGCCGGCTTCGCGCCCGCCGACGCCAAGGGCGCCGTCGACCGCACCGGCCGGACCGCCACGGTGACGCTGCCCTCCGCCGTGTCATCCCTCCCGGCCGGCGCGGCGAGCCATCTGGCCGTGCTCGCAGGCGGCACCCTCTGGTCGGCTCGGGTGGCCAAGGACCCCCGGAACACCTCCCGGCTGGTGATCACCCCCGGCGACTCCGACACCCCGATCCCGCTCAACGCCGAGGTGCGGATCAGCTATGACGGCCGGGGCGGCATCACCACCGCGCGCGGCGCGCTCGGCCCGTTCTCGATCGTCGCGCAGAACGACTCCACCTGGTACTTCGCCACCAAGTGGGCCAAGGAGGTGTCACCCTCCAACGCCCTGCCCGAGTACCCCCGGCCGCAGCTCACCCGCCAGCAGTGGCAGAACCTCAACGGGACCTGGCAGTTCCAGGCCACCGAGCAGGGCGCCGCACTGCCCTCCGGCAGGCTGAGCGGAAAGATCCTGGTGCCGTACCCGATGGAGTCGGCCCTGTCGGGGGTCGCCGAGCACCACGACTGGTCGCTCTACCAGCGCACCTTCACCGTGCCGAGCGGCTGGCAGGTGGGCTCGGGCAACCGGCTGCACCTCAACTTCGGCGCGGTGGACTACGAGGCATGGGTCTACGTCAACGGCAGGCAGGTCGCCCACCACACCGGCGGCTATGAGGCGTTCACCGCCGACATCACGGCGGCGGTCACCAAGCGCGGGTCGCAGACGCTGCTGGTCAGAGTGAAGGACACCACGGACGGCAACAGCTACGCGGTGGGCAAGCAGTCCTCCGACCCCAGCGGCATCTGGTACACCCCCACCTCGGGGATCTGGCAGACCGTCTGGATGGAGCCGGTGCCGGAGGCGAGCATCGACTCGCTGGTGCTCACGCCGAACCTGGCGGACAGCTCGCTCTCGGTCACCGTGCGCCCCGCCGCCGGGACCAGCCCCAAGGCCAAGGTCACCGCCACCGTCTACGCGGGCCGCAAGGCCGTCGGCTCGGTCAGCGGGACCGCCGGGGCGGCGCTGCGGGTGCCGATCGGCAAGCCCCGCCTGTGGAGCCCGGACGACCCGTATCTGTACGACCTCCAGGTCACCCTGGCCGACGGCCGCGCCAAGGACACGGTCGGCTCGTACGCCGGGATGCGGTCGATCGCGGTGGCCCAGGTGGGCGGGGTCAACAAGGTCCGGCTCAACGGCAAGCCCACCTTTGTGCTCGCCACCCTGGACCAGGGGTTCTGGCCGGACGGCCTCTACACCGCGCCGACCGACGCGGCCCTCAAGTCCGACCTGGTGCAGCACAAGAACCTCGGGTTCAACGCGGTCCGCAAGCACATCAAGGTGGAGCCCGCGCGCTGGTACTACTGGGCGGACCGGCTCGGCCTGATGGTCTGGCAGGACATGCCGAGCCGGGCCCCGGGGGCGCCGTCCACGCCGGAGACCGACCGGGTCTTCATCGACCAGGTGCACACCATCGTCGACCAGCACCTCAGCAGCCCGTCGATCGTCATCTGGACGATGATGAACGAGGGCTGGGGCGAGTGGAGCAAGGCCGCCACCGGTGACCTGGTGGACGCGGTCAAGAAGCAGGACCCCTCCCGTCTGGTGGACGCCCACTCCGGGGTCAACTGCTGCCTCTCCAAGGGCGACTCCGGCCGTGGCGACCTGATCGACCACCACGACTACCACGGGCCGGCCGGACCCGCGCCGGACGCCACCCGGGCGGCGGTGGACGGTGAGCACGGCGGCTACTCGCTGACCGTCCCCGGGCATATCGCCAATGTCCCGGGCGGCCAGAACTACGGCGACGTGCCCAACTCGGAGGAGCTGACCCAGGCGTATGTCGCCAACACCAGGAAGCTGATCCAGGGCGCCTCCTGCGGCCTCTCCGGCTCGGTCTACACCCAGATCGCCGATGTCGAGGGCGAGATCAACGGCCTGCTGACCTACGACCGCAAGGTGGTCAAGGTGGCGCCGGGCCCGGTACGGGAGGTCAACCGGCAGGTCATCGCGGCGGGCGCGGCGGCGGGCGGGACCACCGTGCGGCCGGGCACCCCAGGTGCGGCCGGGGTGGGCTGGTGGCCGCTGCACCAGCAGTCCGGCACCGTGGCCCCCGATCTGGCGGGCCGCCACGACGGGACCCTGCACGGCGGAGCGGGCTGGACCTCCGGCCCCAACGGCGGAGCGCTGCTGCTGGACGGGAAGACCGGCTATGTGGACACCGGAGCGCCCGTGCTGGACACCGAGCAGGGCGACTACTCGGTGGCCGCCTGGGTGCGGCTGGACGACAAGGGGCACTTCAGCACCGCGGTCTCGGTGGACGGCGACGCCGACAGCGCCTTCTACCTCCAGTACTCCCAGGCCGACAAGCGGTTCGCCTTCAGCTTCGCCGGCGCCCGCGCGCTGGCCGGGTCCATCGGCGAGCCCCAGACCGGCCGCTGGTACCACCTGGCCGGCAGCTACAGCCACCGGGACGGCGCGCTGCGGGTCTATGTGGACGGCGCCGAGGCGGGTACCACCCGGGCGTGCAACGCGGAGGTGTCCTCCGGGCACCTGCTGATCGGCCGGGGCAGGTACCACGGCAGCGCGGTCGACTACTGGACCGGGGCGGTCTCCGATGTGCACGCCTACGACCGGGCGCTGAGCGCGGCCGAGGTGGCCTCGCTGGCGGCCCGTGAACCGGCGGCGCCCTCCGGGCGGTGACGGTGGCGGGAGGCTCCCGGTACGCCCCGGGGGCCTCCCGCTCCGGCGGGCCCCGCATGCGCTTCACAACGTTGCATTCCCGCTATTGCCAGGCTAGTTGAGCCCTCTGTATAACGTTGTAAACCCCTCGTATGGCAGAGCACCCTCACCCACCCTCCCGAGGAGCGCCGCACATGACCACCTCCCGCAGACCACGCATCCTGGCCGCCCTCTGCCTCACCGCCGCCGCGGCCCTGACCGCCGCCGGCTGCGCCAAGCAGGAGAGCAGCGGCACCGCCGACGCCGACTCCACCCAGGGCGCGCAGGTGGTGCAGTCGCCGACCGCCGCCGAGTCCGCCGCCGACGGCTGCACCCTCCAGTCCTATGGCGCCGCCGAGCTCGACCTGAAGGACGCGGTCGTCGGCTTCTCGCAGTCCGAGAAGGAGGCCAACCCGTTCCGGATCGCCGAGACCCAGTCCATCAAGGACGAGGCGGCGAAGCTCGGCGTGAAGAAGCTGCTCACCACCAACGCCCAGTCGCAGCTCTCCAAGCAGATCAGCGACATCCAGGACATGCTGGCCCAGGGCGCCCAGCTGCTGATCGTGGCGCCGCTGAACTCGGACGGACTGGAGCCCGCTCTTCAGGCCGCCGCCGCCAAGCACGTTCCGGTGATCACCGTCGACCGCAAGCTCAACGCCACCGCCTGCAAGGACTATGTGGCCTTCCTCGGCTCGGACTTCGTGGAGCAGGGCAAGCGCGCGGCGGACGCGATGATCGAGGTGACCGGCGGCAAGGGCAAGGTCGCGATCCTGCTCGGCTCCTCCGGCAACAATGTCACCACCGACCGCACCAAGGGCTTTGTGGACCAGATCAAGGCGAAGGCGCCGGAGCTGGAGATCGTGGCCCAGCAGACCGGCGAGTTCGCCCGCGACAAGGGCCAGCAGGTGATGGAGCAGCTGATCCAGTCCAAGCCGGACATCACCGCCGTGTACGCGGAGAACGACGAGATGGGCCTGGGCGCGGTGACCGCCCTCAAGGGGGCCGGGAAGAAGCCCGGCAAGGACGTCAAGGTCATCTCCATCGACGGCACCCGCAACGCGGTGCAGGCGCTGGCCGACGGCCAGTACAACGGCGTCATCGAGTCCAACCCCCGGTTCGGCCCGCTGGCCTTCGCCACCGCGCAGAAGTTCTTCGCCGGCGAGGCCATCCCGGAGAACGTGATCATCTCCGACCGCGCCTATGACGCGTCCAACGCCAAGGACTCGCTCTCCGGCGCGTACTGACCGGTGCCGCCCCGGGCCGTCCACCGCACCGCGCTCCGCGCCGGGCGGCCCGGGGCGCCGTCCCGTGACCCTCACACCGGATCACCTCACCGAACCACGGAAGGCCGTACCCCATGGCACCCCCAGAAGCGGCAGCCGCCGCACCGCCCCCGGACGCGGACGGCTCCGCGGCCCCGGCGGTGCTGGAGGCGATCGGCGTCGGCAAGCGCTTCCCCGGCGTGGTGGCGCTCGACGACGTCTCCCTGACGCTCCGCCGCGGCGAGATCCACGCCCTGGTCGGCGAGAACGGCGCCGGCAAGTCCACCCTGATCAAGGTGCTCACCGGAGTGCACCGCCCGGACAGCGGCGAACTGCGGCTGGGCGGCCGTCCGGTCTCCTTCGCCCGGCCGTACGAGGCCCAGCAGGCGGGTGTGTCGACCATCTACCAGGAGGTCAACCTCGTCCCGCTGATGAGCGTGGCGCGGAACATCTTCCTGGGCCGCGAGCCCAGGAACCGCCTCCGCCTGATCGACTTCCCCCGGATGTACCGGGAGGCGGCCGAGCTGCTCGCCGGGTTCGGCGTCACCGTGGACGTCCGCCGCCCGCTGAACAGCCTGGGCGTCGGCACCCAGCAGATGGTGGCGCTCGCCCGCGCGGTCTCCGTACAGGCCCGGGTGGTGGTGATGGACGAACCCACCTCCGCACTGGAGCCGCGCGAGGTGGAGACGCTCTTCCGGGTCATCGAGGACCTGCACAGCCGCCATATCGCGGTGCTGTACGTCAGTCACCGGATGGACGAGCTGTACCGGATCTGCGACCGGGTCACGGTGCTGCGCGACGGGCGGCTGGTGCACACCGGCGACCTCGCCGGCCTGGACCGGATGCGGCTGGTCTCGATGATGCTCGGGCGGGAGGTCTCCGAGGTGCGCCGGCATGGCGTCACCGGCTTCGGCGACGGCCACCGGGCGACCCGCGAACCGGTGCTCACCGCCACCGGTCTGAGCCGACGCCATGTGCTGGACGACGTGGGCCTGGAACTCCGCCCCGGTGAGGTGCTGGGCCTGGGCGGGCTGCTCGGTTCCGGGCGCAGCGAGACCGCCAAGGCGCTGGCCGGTGCGCTGCCGCTGGACGCGGGCACGGTGACGGTGGCGGGGCGCCGGCTGCGCCGTCTCTCCCCGGCCGCCGCGATCCGGGCCGGGGTCAGCCTGCTGCCGGAGGACCGCAAGGCGGAGGGGGTGATCCCCGGGCTGTCGGTGCGGGAGAACATCGTGCTGGCGGCGATGCCGAGGCTGTCCCGGGCGGGGGTGGTCTCCCGCAGTCGGCAGGACCGCATCGTCGAGGTCTTTATGAAGCGGCTGCGGATCAAGGCGTCCAGCCCCGAGCAGAAGGTCGGCGAGCTCTCCGGCGGCAACCAGCAGAAGGTGCTGCTGGCGCGCTGGCTCTGTCTGGAGCCCAAGGTGCTGCTGCTGGACGAGCCCACCCGGGGGATCGATGTGGGTGCCAAGGCGGAGGTGCAGGCGCTGGTGGACGAGCTTGCCCAGGAGGGGTTGGCGGTGCTGCTGATCTCCTCCGACATCGAGGAGCTGGTGGAGGGGGCGGACCGGCTGGTGGTGCTGCGCGGCGGCGCCGTGGCCGGGGAGCTGACCGGTGACCGGGTGGCCGAGGCGGAGCTGCTGGAGGTACTGGCCTCCGACGCGCCGACCGCCCCGGCCGCCCCGGACGCCCCGGCCGCACCTGATGCCCCGACCGCCCCGGCGCCTGGTCCGGACACGGCCGAGGAGGCACAGGGATGAGCCAGTTGTCGCTGGGTCTGGGGCGGGGCCCGGTCCGGCTCGCCGCCCCGGCCTGGTTCCAGAGGTACGGGGTCTATGCGGCGGTGGCGGTGCTGCTGGTCTTCAACGCCGTCTTCACCGACCACTTCCTCACCACCGCCAATCTGCGCACCCAGCTGGTGCAGGTGGCCCCGGTTGTGATCGTGGCGCTCGGCATGGCGCTGGTGATCGGCACCGAGGGCGTGGACCTGTCGGTGGGTTCCACCATGGCGCTGGCGGCGGCGCTGCTGCCGCTCTACCTGGGGTACGGGCTGGTGCCGGCGCTGCTGGTGGCGCTGCTGGCCGGGGTCGCGGTGGGCCTGGTCAACGGCGTCCTGGTGGCGGTGGTGGGCCTCCAGCCGATCGTGGCCACGCTGGCGCTCTTCGTCGGCGGCCGGGGGCTGGCGCTGGTGGTCGCGGACGGGCAGCTCAAGCAGATCGCCAACCCCGACCTGCTGGCGCTGGGCAGCGGCGATGTGCTGTCCGTCCCGGTGGTGGTGCTGGTCGCCGGGGTGCTGGCGCTGCTGGTGGCCGGGATCGTGCACCGCACCACCTTCGGCCGGCAGCTGGTCGCGGTGGGCGGCAACCGGGCGGCGGCCGGGCTGGCCGGGCTGCCGGTCCGGCGGGTGCTGATCGGTGTCTATGTGCTCTGCGGGGTGCTGGCGGCGCTGTCGGGGGTGCTGGCCACCGCCCGGCTGACGGCCAGTGACCCCTCGGCGCTGGGCAATCTGATGGAGCTCTCCGCCATCACCGCCGTGGTGGTCGGCGGTACGCCGCTGACCGGCGGCTCGGTCCGGGTGCTGGGCACCGTCTTCGGCGCCCTGCTGATGCAGCTGCTGCGCGCCACCCTGGTCAAGCACGACCTGCCGGACTCCACCGCCCAGATGGCCCAGGCGGTCATCATCCTCGTCGCCGTCTATGTCGCCCGGGAGCGTCGATCCCGATGAAGCCCCTCTCCGCACTCGGGCCGGCCCCGGCCCCCGCCGATCCTGCGGTGCCTCCCGTCCCCGCGCCGCCCGGTCCGGCCCGTACGCCGGACCGGCAGCGGATCGCCTCGCTGGTCCAGCGGCAGGGCGTCTTCGCGGTGCTGCTGGCGGTCGTCCTGGTCTCCTCCTTTGTCTTCCCGTCCTTCGCCTCGCTGGACAACGCCCACAACATCACCGTGCAGGCGTCCTTCCTCGCCGTCGTCGCCCTGGGCATGACGCTGGTGATCATCACCGGCGGCATCGACCTCTCGGTGGGGTCGGTCTTCGCCCTCGGCGGAGTGCTGGCGGCCTGGGCGTCGCAGTACGGGGTGGTGCCCGCGCTGCTGCTGCCGCTGGTGGTCTGCGGGGCGATCGGCGCGGTGAACGGGCTGCTGATCGCCCGGGCCGGGATGGCGCCGTTCATCGTCACCCTGGCCACCCTGCTCTGCGCCCGGGGCCTGCTGCTGAGCCTCACCCATGAGGGCGCCACCACCTATCTGGTGCCGCGCGGTTCGGCCTTCGCCGAGCTGGGCCAGGGGACGGTGGGCGGCTTCGGCCATCCGGTGCCGATCGCGCTGGTGCTCTTCGGCGCGGGCGGGCTGGTGCTCCAGCGCACCTCGTTCGGCCAATCGCTCTTCGCGGTGGGCGGCAGCGCGGACGCGGCGACCCTGATGGGCCTGCCGGTGGCCCGGACCCGGGTGCTGGTGTATGTGCTGAGCGGGCTGCTGGCGGGGTTCGCCGGGGCGCTGAACGCCGCCCGGCTGTCGTCCGGGGTGACCATCGTCGGGGTGGGCATGGAGCTGGACGCCATCGCCGCGGTGGTCATCGGCGGGACGCTGCTGGTGGGCGGCGCCGGTTCGGTGAGCGGCACCCTGTGGGGGGTACTGCTGCTGGCGGTGATCCAGAACCTGATCAACCAGATCGGCTCGCTCAACTCCTCCTACCAGTCCGTGGTCAGCGGCGGCTTCCTTATCGTGGTGGTCGTGGCCCAGCGGTACCTGGCGCGGGCACGCCGCACCACATGACAGACGCCGGTGCCGCGGGCTCCCCGGGAGTGCGCGGCGCCGGCCCGACCCGGAGGAGAGGAACGCCGTGGGCGTCAGCCTCAAGGACGTCGCGCTGCGAGCGGGAGTGTCCATCAAGACCGTCTCCAATGTCGTGAACGACTACCCGCATGTCACCCCGGCGATGCGCGCCCGGGTGCAGCAGGCGATCGACGAGCTCGGCTACCGCCCCAACCTGACCGCGCGCCATCTGCGCAAGGGCCGCACCGGCATCATCGCGCTGGCCGTCCCCGAGCTGGGCAACCCGTACTTCGCCGAGCTGGCCGGCGCGGTCATCGACGCCGCGGCGCGCCATGACTACACCGTGCTGCTGGACCACACCGCCGGGGTGCGGGAGAAGGAGATGCTGGTCTGCCAGGGGTTCCGCGCCCAGGTCATCGACGGGCTGATCCTCTCCCCCATCGAGCTGGAGACCGAGGACCTGCTCGGCCGCACCGACACCGCACCGCTGGTGCTGCTGGGCGAGCGCGAGTACGACGCGCCGTACGACCACATCGCGATCGACAACGTGGCGGCGGCCCGCAGTGCGGTGCGGCACCTGGCCGGGATGGGGCGGCAGCGGATCGCCTTCCTCGGGGCGCGGCGGGAGAGCGCCCGGCAGCCCGCCCATCTGCGCCTCCAGGGGTGGCGGGAGGAGCTGTCGGCGGCCGGGCTGCCGCATGACGGTTCGCTGGTGGCCACCGCCGCCGGGTACGGCCGCGCGGACGGCGCCCAGGCCATGGCCGACCTGCTGGACCGCGACTCCCGGCCGGACGCCGTCTTCGCGTACAACGACCTCCAGGCCATCGGTGCGATGCGGGTGCTGACCGAGCGCGGACTGCGGGTGCCGGAGGACATCGCGGTGGTCGGGTTCGACGACATCGAGGAGAGCCGCTACGGCGCGACCACCCTGACCACGGTCTCGCCCGACAAGCAGGCCATCGCCCGCCAGGCGGTCGACTGCGTGGTCCAGCGGCTGGCGGGTGCGCCCACCGCCGAGCCGCGCCGGGTCCGGCCCGGGCACGACCTGGTGGTACGCGAATCCACCCTGGGCCGCCGTCGCTGATCCGGCCGCCCGCCACCCCCTTCCCCGAGGACCTCCATGCCCCGACCCGTGCTGCGCAGCTCCCCCTTCGGCACCGCTCCGGACGGCACTCCGGTGGAGCGCTGGCATCTGGACTCCGGCTCCGGAGTGCGCGCCGAGGTGCTCACCTATGGCGGCGTCCTGCACGCCCTGGAGGTGCCGGACCGGTGGGGCGGGACCCGGTCGGTGGTCCTCTCGCTGCCCGGTGTCGACGACTACGCCGGCCCGAGCCCCTATCTGGGGGCGCTGGTGGGCCGCTATGCCAACCGGATCGCCGAGGGCCGCTTCACCCTGGACGGCCGGGAGCACCGGGTGCCGGTGAACGACCGGGGGCATGCCCTGCACGGCGGCCCCGAGGGCTTCGACCGGCGGGTCTGGACGGCGGCGCCGGTGCCGGACGACGGCGCGGCGGCGGTGCGGCTGACGCTGCGCAGCCCGGACGGCGACATGGGCTTCCCGGGGGCGCTGGAGGTTTCGGTCACCTACCGCCTGGACGCCCGAGGGACGCTGGCGCTGGACTACCGGGCCACCGCCGACCGGCCCACCGTGGTCAATCTGACCAGCCATGCCTACTTCAACCTTTCGGGTGGTCCGACCGTGGCCGACCAGGTGCTGCTGCTGGACGCCGACCGGTACCTCCCGGTGACCGGGGCGGGCATCCCGTACGGCCCGCTCGCGGCGACGGCCGGTACGCCCTTCGACTTCACCACCCCGCATGCCATCGGCGAGCGCCTGCACGCGCCCGATCCGCAGCTGCGGGCGGCGGGCGGCTATGACCACTGCTGGGTGCTCCGTCCGCCGGAGGGCGGTGCGGGGCCGCGCCGCGCCGCCCGGTTGGAGGATCCGGTGAGCGGACGGGCGATGGAGGTCTGGACCACCGAGCCGGGCCTCCAGGTGTACACGGGCAACCTGCTGGACGGCTCGCTGAGGGATGCTGCGGGCCGCCGCCATGAGCGGTACGGCGCCGTCTGCCTGGAGACGCAGCATCTGCCGGACTCGCCCAACCGCCCGGAGTACCCCAGCACGGTGCTGCGGCCGGGGGGTGTGCTGCGCAGCCGTACCGAGTACCGCTTCAGTCTGTCGGCCTCCGGTTGAGGGAGCGCCCGCCGGCCACGGGGTGGGCGGCCGGCGGGCGCGGTGGTGGTGCGGGTGCGGCGGTCCTACGGTCGGGGCAGACGGCAGCCGGGGAGGGTGAGGTCGAGCTTGTTGCCGGGGGCGAAGCACGAGGTGAGGAGGTAGGTCTGCTCGGCGTAGTTGATGCCCTGGCGGACCGTCACCTGGCCGTTCTCGTCGACCTCGCACGGGTTGTCGACGGTGCAGCGCGCTCCGTCCTCATTGCCGGTGTTGTTCACCGCGACCAGCAGTCCGGTGGCGGTGTCGATCACCGGGGAGCCGGAGGTGCCGCCGATGGTGTCGCAGGCGGAGGTGTAGCGGACCGAGTCCTTCCAGGTCCAGCCGCCCTCGTGCAGCTCATGGACGAAACCGTCGATGGAGCAGGAGTAGGTCCGCTTCCAGTAGCCGGAGACGACCTTGATGGCGGTGCCCTGGACCGGGTGGTCCGGGGAGACCGTCAGCGGGTCGATGCCGTACTGGCTGCGGATGGCGGCGTAGCTGGTGTTCAGCTCGTACAGCGACACATCGGTGTCCGTCATGGTCGCGTAGGCGACCTTGGTGGCGCGGAGCGTGCCGAGGTTTCTGGCGGAGGAGTCCAGCAGGGTGAAGGTGCGGGTGGAGGACTGGTTGACGACGACCTTGCCGGGGGCGGGCATCCCGGTCGTCAGGCAGTGGCCGTTGGAGAGGATGAGGGCGTGGTCCTGGGCGGTGGAGTTGGGCATCCGCACCAGGGATCCGGAGCAGTTGCTGAGGGCCACGGTCCCGGCGTAGCTGACCGTGGCGGCGGCGGGGGCGGGTCGGCTCTGGGCCTGGGCGGGTGACGCGCCGGCCAGGGCGGTGGCCCCGGTGAGCAGCACGGCTGCGGACGCACCGACGAAGGATCTCTTCATGAGGGTGCCATGGGGTTTCGACATCCCCACAAGTTGTCGTGAGCATGCTCCAGGTGTCAAGGGTGCTGCCGTACTCGGCCCCCGCGCAGCCGCCGCAGCAGTCCGCCGAACCGGCCCGGCAGCACGCCCGGCGGCAGCAGGCGCCGGTCGCGGAGGTGGGCGGCGAAGGCCGCCGCGTCGGCATGGGCACCGCCGGGCGGACGGGGCCGGTCGGCCGCGTACCCGGCGAACAGCCGGGGCAGGTCCTCCCCAGCGCCTCGGCCAGGTCGGGGAGGTGGGCCGCCACCGCCCGGCGCCGCTTCTCCAGCAGCGTGCGGGTCTGCACCCGCAGGCGCTCGGGGTCGAAGCCGGGCGGCGGTTCACCCCCGGCCACCAGGGCGGCCAGCAGCCCGGCCTGCTGCCGGGCCAGCGCCTCCCGCCCGCCGCCGGGCTCGGGGCGGTCGGCGGGCTCGGGGCGGTCGGCGGGCTCGGGCTGGTCAGCGGGCCGGGACCGGTCAGCGGGCACGGCGGGTCTCCTCCACGGTCCGCCGGATGACGGCGAGTTCGGCCGCCAGCTCGTCGTCGCGCGGATAGTCGCCGTCCCGCTCCAGCAGTACGCCGGGCGGGTCGGTGCGGCGGGCCAGCTCCGCCAGCACCTCCAGGACGGGCGCGGCCACCGGGTGGGTATGGGTGTCGTGCCAGACGCCGCCGCGCTCCACTCCGCCCGCGACATGCACATACGCCAGCCGCTCCAGCGGCAGCTCGTCCAGCACCGCCACCGGATCGACCCCCAGGTTGACCCGGGCGGTGTGCAGGTTCGCCACATCGACCAGCAGCAGCGCCCCGGTCCGCGCTGCCAGTTCGGAGAGGAACTGCCCCTCCGTCAACTCATCCTGCGGCCAGCCGAAGAGCGGCGCGATGTTCTCCAGCGCCAGCGGCACCGGAAGCCGGTCCTGGGCGACTCTGACGTTCTCGACCAGCACCTCCAGGGCCTCCCGGGTACGCGGCACCGGCAGCAGATGGCCGCTCTCCAGACCGCCCGCCCGGGTGAAGGCCACATGCTCGCTCACCAGTGGCGCGTCCAACGCCTCGGCGCAGGCCGCGAGATGGGACAGCTGCGCCGGGTCGGGCCGCTCCGCGCCGCCCAGGCCGAGCGAGACGCCGTGCGGGACCACCGACGTACCCCGGGCGCGCAGCACCCGGAGCGACTCGGGGAGCCGACCCGGATCGATCCCCTCGGCGATGGCCTCGACGAAGTCCACCCCCGGCAGCCCCTCCACGGTGAGGTCGATCTCCGGCCGCCAGCCGATGCCGAATCCCAGCCGGGGAATCAACCGCCGCACCCCCCGCCACCGCCGCAGCTGGAGGAGGATCCGCAACTGCTCGAAGAACAGGAGGAGGAAGAAGAGGACGAACCCGAGGACGAGGTGGCCCCGAAGAGAGCGGTGCGCAGCGTCGGGTCGGTGACCCCGGCGGCGCCCAGCACCGCGACCCCGAGCACGGACGCCGGTACTGCGGAACCGCCGCCGGAACCCCAGCCGACCGACTGGACCGCCTGACCGCGGGACTTCACCGCACTCCCCAGCATCCGCTTACCCGCAGTGGTGCGCCGTGGCGGCAGCAGCGCGAGCAGCACCGTCACGACCACCGACAGCAGCAGAAAGAGCGCCAGCAGGCCGACCGGGCGGCCCAGCCGGACCCCGTTGACCAGCCGGGCGATGCCGACGCCGACCAGCAGGGCCATCGGCAGTGCGCCCAGCCGCCCGACGGCGCGGCGCCCCCGGCGGAGCAGCAGTCCGTGCCGCTCGGCGGCTTCCCGCACCCCTTGGACCTCCGGGGTGACCCGGGCCGCCCTGTGCAGCGGGACCCGGCGGATGCTCTGCCGCGTCCCGGCGGCCCGCAGTACGGCCCACTGCACCGGCTCGGCGGGGATGGAGCCGCAGACCGTCAGTTCCCCGCTGCGGCCGGTGCGCAGATGGCCGCCCTGGACGAGGGCGAAGATCGCGGTGTCCACGACCTGCCGGACGCCGCCGGCCAGCCAGGCCAGGGTGTACACATCGGGGGGCGACCCGGCCGCGTCCGCGACGCCGCCTGCCTTGACCATGGCGCGGACCGCGAAGGCCAGCAGCAGGGCGACCGCGAAGCCGGCCGCGTACAGACCGAGGAACTGCGGGCCGCTGAGCCCCCAGGGGTCGTTCATGGCTGCTCCGATCGACGGTGTACGGGCTGCGGAACCCTTCGCCGCACATCACGTGCGGGGCTGCGGATCCGGTTCCCCCGCGTCCGCGCCGGCTGTCGGGACGGGGTGAACCGGATCGGGTCGCACGGCGTTCCTGGAGGCGTGGACCGATCCGGGTGGGGCCGATCGAACCGGAGTATCGCATGGCGGGAACGAGGAAGATCCAGGTGGGGCGCACGGGCAGGATCGCGCTGCTGGTGGGCGCGGCGGGCCTGGTCGCGGGCGGGGTGGCGATGGCCACCGGCAGCAGCCAGGCGGCGGAGAACTGCGATGGGCTGGACACCGTGCTGCGGAACAACCTGGACTTCATCGCCGGGCAGCGGGCGGATCCGGACGCCCTTTCGGAGGCCCGGATCGCCAACCGGCAGGCGGTGGTCGACCAGATCCAGCAGCGGCGCCAGGTGGCCGGCTGCACCGCCGTGGTGACGGCCCGGTCGCCGATGGGCGGTCAGCCGGCGCCGGGGATGCAGGGCAGTCAGGCGGCGCAGGACGGTCAGGCGGCGCAGGGCGGTCAGGCGGCGCAGCCGGCGGCTGGTACGGGTGCGGGTACGGGTGTGGGTGTGGGGCAGGCCGCCGGGGAGGTGGTCTGCCCGGGGTCCACGGTGACGCTCTCCGGCGAGGGCGGTGCACCGGCCGCCTCCAGCAACCAGTTCCCGGCGGGCACCAGGCTGAAGGTCACCAACCTGGACAACGGTGCGTCGACCACGGTCGAGGTCACCTCGGTCTCCGGCAGCTGTGTGCTCCTCAACAACGCCGCGTTCGAACAGGTTCGCGAACCCGGCAAGTTCCTGATCCGCAACGCACGCATCGAGCGCGTGGGCTGACACCAAGAGGACCCCCCGCCTCCAGCGCCAGGCAGGTGACGCTCCGCCGGATCGGCACTGTCAGCCCGCACAAGAGTACGAATCACCGGGCCGCACGGGTGACATCGAGCCCGCTTCGCCCGGTCTCGCGGCGGCCACCCCACGCTCCCTCAGGCCCCGTCTGCCGCCTCCGGACCCTTCCCGGGCTACCCGGATGGGCCCCATGGGGGATTCACTCGTACGAGGGCGCCGTCAGTCCGAGCAGGGCCCCAGGGGCCTTTCAGCCCGGCGGTGGACGGAGTCTGAGGCGTCGTCCGAATCGTCCAGTCGGACTCCCCCGCACGGTACCCGGACGGCGGTCTGCGGATGCGGGCCGGCGAGGGCCCGGCCTAGCGTCATAGCTGTCGGGGGGTAATCCGATCAACACATGAGGTGACTAAAGTGTCCAAGCGCATCGCGCGGGCTGCCGCCATCGTGACCCTGGCTGCGGCGTCGTCCGTGGTCCCGCTCGCCACCACCGCGTCCGCCAGCCCTCAGTCCGCCAGCACCTACCGTGGTGGTGGCGGTGACCGCGAGGACTTCGGCGGCCGGCACGAGGGCGGCCGCCACCACGAGTTCGGCCACGAGTTCGGCCGCGAGGGCCGCCACCGCGAGTTCCGCCACTTCGAGGAGCACCGCTTCGAGAAGCGTCGTTTCGAGCACCGCCACTTCGAGAACCACCGCTTCGGTGGCTTCTCCGGCTTCGGCTTCGGCGGGTTCGGCAACAACGTTGTGGTCGTCTTCTGACGATTTGCCGACCAGGGGCCCGGAGGCATCCGCCTCCGGGCCCCTGCCATGTGCCGGTCCACCCGGCTCGCCCGGACCAGGCGATCGGCGCCCCGGCCCGGTCAGCCCTCCGCCGCCGGCTGCCGCCCCCCACCCCGGGACGTGGGCAGCGCCGGATGCCGTCCCAGTACGAAGACGCCGGTGACGACGGCGGCAAGCCCGGCCACCTGCCAGGCCAGGGCCGCAGGGGTGACCCGCAGCCGGTCCCCGAGGAAGCCGATGCCGCAGGCGATCCCGGCCAGCGGCTCGGCGGCGGTGAGTGCGGGCAGCGACATCCGCAGCTCACCCGCCTCGAACGCGCTCTGCACCAGCAGCAGCCCGGTCACTGCGAGCGCCACGATGGTGTACGGCTGCCAGGTGACCAGCAGTGCGGCGAGCCCTGAGTCGCCCGCGATCCGGCTGGAGGTGCGGGTCAGCGCGTCCTGCAACCCGTACAGCAGGCCGGCCGCCGCAGCCAGCAGCGGCGGCTCCTCGACCAGGCGCAGATGCCGGGCGACCGCGACCAGCAGCAGCGCCGCCCCCACCACCAGGCCGACCACCAGCCAGTGCCGCAGGGCGCTCACCTCGGCCGAACCGCCCTCCGGGGCGCCCGCCACGATGAAGGCCGCCACACCGCCGCTGAGCAGCGCCACCCCCGCCCAGCCGGAGAACCCCAGGCGCTGCCCGCCGCGCCAGCGGGCCAGCGCCATGGCGAAGATCAGATTGGTGGCCAGCAGCGGCTCCACCCGGGAGAGGTCGCCCCTGGCGAGGGCGAGCACGCTGAAGACCTGGCCCAGCACCATGCAGCCGATGCCCCAGAGCCAGAGCGGCACCTTCACCAGGTCGAGCAGCAGCCGGAAGCTGAGCAGGTCCCGCAGCGGCGCCCGTTCGGCGGCGTGCTGCTGGAGGACGAAGCCGAGGCCCAGCAGGCACGCCGCGATCAGGCTGTACACATAGACCACGCCTGTCACACCCCTGTCCGGCCCGCCCGTCGGCTGAGATCGGTACCCGCTCGGGGCCTGCGGATATCGGTACGGCGGGATTCAGGTGCAGGATGCGGGCCGCATCCCGCAGGGCTTATCGTTAGTTGATATCAGCTAACGACCTGAGGGGGCGGGCCGATGACGGCCGAGGGCGAGCGATACGGATGGGTGGCCCTGTCCAACACCACGCTGGGAACGCTGATCGCCACGATCAACAGCTCGATCGTGCTGATCTCGCTGCCGGCGATCTTCAACGGGATCGGACTCGACCCGCTGCTGCCCGGCAATGTCAGCTATCTGCTCTGGATGCTGATGGGCTACATGCTGGTCACGGCGGTGCTGGTGGTGACGCTCGGCCGGCTGGGCGACATCTATGGCCGGGTGCGGATCTACAACGCGGGGTTCCTGGTCTTCACCGTGACCTCGGTGGCGCTCTCGCTCGACCCCTTCCGGGGCGGGGCCGGTGCGCTCTGGCTGATCGGCTGGCGGGTCGCCCAGGCGGTCGGCGGTTCGATGCTGATGGCCAACTCGGCGGCGATCATCACCGACGCGTTCCCGCTGTCCCGGCGCGGTATGGCGCTCGGGGTGAACATCGTGGCGGGCATCGCCGGGTCGTTCATCGGGCTGGTGCTCGGCGGCGTACTCGCCGAGTGGAACTGGCGCTCCATCTTCTGGGTGAACGTGCCCATCGGCGTGGTGGGCACGGTGTGGGCGTACCGGTCGCTGCGTGACACCGGTCTGCGCCGACCCGCGCGGATCGACTGGTGGGGCAATGTCACCTTCGCGGTGGGCCTCACCGCGCTGCTGGCGGGGATCACCTATGGCATCCAGCCGTACGGCGGGCACACCATGGGCTGGACCAACCCGTGGGTGCTGGCCGGTCTGGTCGGCGGGGTCGCCATGCTGCTGCTGTTCTGCCTAATCGAGACCCGGGTGGCGGAGCCGATGTTCCCGCTCGCGCTCTTCCGCGACCTGGTCTTCGCCGGCGGCAACGCCGCGACGCTGATCGGCTCGGTGGCCCGGGGCGGGCTCCAGTTCATGCTGATCATCTGGTTGCAGGGCATCTGGCTGCCGCTGCACGGCTACGACTACGCCGACACCCCGCTCTGGGCGGGCATCTACCTGGTCCCGCTGACGGTCGGCTTCCTGGCCGCCGGGCCGCTCGCCGGGCATCTGTCGGACCGCTTCGGGGCGCGGCTCTTCGCGGCCGGCGGGCTGGTGGTGATGGCCGCGTCGTTCGCCGGGCTGCTGATGCTGCCCACCGACTTCGGCTACCCCGCCTTCGCCCTGCTGGTCTTCCTCAACGGGCTGGGCGGCGGGCTGTTCGCCGCCCCCAACACCTCGCTGATCATGTCCTCGGTGCCCGCCGAGGCCCGGGGCGCCGCGTCCGGCATGCGGGCCACCTTCCAGAACGCCGGCATGGTGCTCTCCATCGGTGTCTTCTTCTCGCTGATGGTGGCCGGTCTGTCCGGTTCGCTGCCGGGCGCGCTGAGCAGCGGGCTGACCGCCCAGGGCGTGCCCGCGTCCGCCGCGCACACCATCGCGGGCATCCCCCCGGTGGGCACGCTCTTCGCGGCGTTCCTCGGCTACAACCCGATCCGCCAACTGCTCGGCCCGGAGGTGCTGGGGCAGCTGCCGGCGGCCAACGCGCACACCCTGACCGGGCGGGAGTTCTTCCCGCACCTCATCTCGGGGCCGTTCCACGACGGGCTGGTGGTGGTCTTCTGGCTGGCCATCGCCATGTCCCTGGTGGCCGCCGCCGCTTCGCTGCTGCGGGGCGGGCGCAGGACCGGGGGGCTGGCCGATACGGTGGACCAGCCGGACTCCGCCTCGGCGGGCGTCCGCTGACACCGAGGAGAGCCCGCCGCCCATGACCGAGCCGAGAGCCGTGCAGACAACGACGGTCGAGCACCCGCCGCAGCCGCCACAGGGCGTCTTCGACCCGGCGGAGCTCACCCGGTTGCGACTGGCGATCTCCCGGCTCAACCGGCAGCTGACCCAGGCGGCCGGGGGCCGGGACCTGACGTCCGCTCAGCTCTCCGCGCTGGCCAGGATCGAGCAGCACGGCCCGCTGCGGCTCGGTGAGCTGGCCGGGCGGGAGGGCGTCAGCGCGCCGTCCATGGTGCGCACCCTGGCTCCGCTGACGGCGGGCGGGCTGGTCGGCAAGGAGCCCGATCCGCTGGACGGCCGGTCCTGGCTGATGACCGTCACCCCGGTCGGCCGGGAGATGATCGCCAGGCTGCGCCGGGAGCGGTCCGCCGTGCTCTCCCGGCGGGCGGCCCGGCTCAGCCCGGAGCAGTGCGAGGTGCTGTACGCGGCGATCCCTGTGCTGGAGCTGCTCGCCGACGAGGCGCTGCCGGACGCTCCGCCCGCCTGAGCTCCGCTCCGGGGCCACAGGGTCAGCAGTACGGGTGCTGGCCGGTCAGCGACGCCGCGACCCGCATGAAGACGCCGAAGAGGCGGAAGAGCTGCGGGGCGGGCCCGGTGACCAGGACGGTACGCGAGTCGCGCAGGGTGACCCCGGGGATGCCCTCCAGCTCTGCGGCGACCGAGGCGTTCTGCCAGCGCACGGCCAGCGTCACCGGCCCGTCGGCGCCGGTCGGCCGGGGCCGGGCGGCGGCGCGGCGGACACCCTCGGCGGCGGCCTCCTCGATCGCCCTGCGGGCCTCGGCGGCGGGGCGCAGCCGGGCGGCGAAGCGGTCCCGGGCGTACTTGACCGCGACGGTGGCGACCGTGCCGTCCCAGGCGGTCATCTCGTCGCAGGCCGCGTCGTCGCCGGAGAGCATCACCACCGGTACGCCGAGTGCGGCGGCGGTGGCGTGGGCGAAGCCGATCTCGCCGACGGGGCGGTCGTCCAGCCACATGTCCTCGATCTCATGGCCCATATAGCTGTGGCTGAGGACGCCCAGGGCGCCGGCCCGGGAGTGGTAGCCGACGCAGAGCACCGCCTCGGAGCCGCCGTCCAGGCCCTCCAGCATGCCCATCCGCTTGGGCTTGCCGCGTACCAGCACGGCCTCGGGGTGGATCTGGTCGACGAGCAGGTTGCGCATGGTGCTGTGCGCGTCATTGACCAGGACCCGGGTGGCGCCGGCGCCCAGTGCGCCGCGTACGGCGGCGTTGACGTCCTCGGTCATCATCGCCCGGCCGTGTGCGTAGTCCCGGCCGCCGAGCTGCACGTCCTCGGCGTCGACCAGCCCGGTCACGCCCTCCATGTCGGCACTGATGTACACCTGCATGCCTGCGCCTCCCCGCTGCGGATGGGTCTCATCATGCGGGAGCGGGCCGCGCGGGGTCGAGGTGGGGTCGGCGTCGAGGGGGGGCGGGGCCGGACGGGGGCACGGTCGAGCGGGGCCGCGCGGGGTCGAGGAAGGTCCGGGTCGAGGGTGGCGGGTCGTCAGGCGGTCCGGCCGTTGAACTGGAAGACAAAGCCGGCCACCCCGGCGGCGGTCGTCCCGAGGCCGATCAGGAAGAGCCAGAGGCCGAAGACCACGCCGAGGGCCAGCAGGGTAGCGCCGACCGCGCAGAGCACCGGGTAGGAGCTGCGCGGCGGGAAGAAGTCCAGTGGCCCGGCGGTCTCGGCCACCTCGGCGTCGGTCCGGTCCTGGGGGCGCCGCCCGCGCCGCTGGTACTGCACCCAGAGGAAGAAGGCGACCAGGCCGGACATCAGAAAGGAGACGATCAGCGCCGCCGTGCCGGCCGGCTCATGGGAGAACCAGCCGTAGGACCCGGCGGTGACCGCGAAGAACGCGGAGACCCCGGTGAAGAGCAGCGCCTCCCCTCTCATGGCTCCAGCCTCCCGGTGGCGGGGGTGGTGCGGTGGCCCTGCTCGGGGTGGGCGGCGCCGACCTGGATCTCCGGGTGGTGCAGGTCGAAGGCCGGGGACTCGCTGCGGATGCGGGGCAGCGCATGGAAGTTGTGGCGCGGCGGCGGGCAGGAGGTGGCCCACTCCAGGGAGCGGCCGTAGCCCCAGGGGTCGTCGCTGGTCACCTTGCGGCCGTAGCGGGCGGTCCGCCAGACGTTGTAGAGGAACGGCAGGGTGGAGAGCCCGAGCAGGAACGCTCCGGCCGAGGAGATGGTGTTGAGGGTGGTGAAGCCGTCGCTCGGCAGGTAGTCGGCGTACCGGCGGGGCATGCCGTCGGCGCCCAGCCAGTGCTGTACCAGGAAGGTGGTCTGGAACCCGACGAAGAGCAGCCAGAAGTGGATCTTCCCCAGCCGCTCGTCCAGCATCCGCCCGGTGAACTTGGGCCACCAGAAGTAGAAACCGGCGAAGGTGGCGAAGACGACCGTGCCGAAGACCACGTAGTGGAAGTGGGCGACCACGAAGTACGAGTCCGAGACATGGAAGTCGATCGGCGGCGAGGCCAGCAGCACCCCGGTGAGCCCGCCGAAGAGGAAGGTGACCAGGAAGCCGACCGCCCAGAGCATCGGCGTCTCGAAGGAGAGCGACCCCCGCCACATGGTGCCGACCCAGTTGAAGAACTTCACCCCCGTAGGGACGGCGATCAGGAAGGAGGTGAAGGAGAAGAACGGCAGCAGCACCTGCCCGGTGACGAACATATGGTGCGCCCAGACCACCGCCGACAGCCCGGTGATGGCGATGGTGGCGCCGATCAGCCCGTAGTAGCCGAAGACGGGCTTGCGGCTGAAGACCGGCAGGATCTCGGTGATGATGCCGAAGAACGGCAGCGCGATGATGTACACCTCCGGATGGCCGAAGAACCAGAAGAGGTGCTGCCAGAGGATGGCCCCGCCGTTGGCCGCGTCGAAGACATGGGCGCCGAACTTGCGGTCCGCCTCCAGCACCAGCAGCGCCGCCGTGAGCACCGGGAAGGCGAAGAGCGCCAGGATCGAGGTGAAGAGCACATTCCAGGTGAAGATCGGCATCCGGAAGAGGGTCATGCCGGGTGCGCGCAGGCAGGTGACGGTGGTGATGAAGTTGACCGAGCCCAGGATGGTGCTGAGCCCCGCCACCACCAGGCCCATCACCCAGAGGTCGGCGCCGATCCCCGGGGAGTGGACCGGGCCGTTGAGCGGGGCGTAGGCGAACCAGCCGAAGGCCGCCGCGCCCTGCGGGGTGAAGAAGCCGCTCAGCACCATCAGCCCGCCGAAGAGGAAGACCCAGTAGGTGAAGGCGTTCAGCCGGGGGAAGGCCACATCCGGGGCGCCGATCTGGAGCGGCATCACGGCGTTGGCGAAGCCGGTGAAGGTGGGGGTGGCGAAGAGCAGCAGCATGATCGTGCCATGGATGGTGAACAGCTCGTTGTACTGCTGATGGGTGACCACCTGGAGGCCCGGTCGGGCCAGTTCGGCCCGCATCACCATCGCCATCACACCGGCCACCAGGAAGAACCCGAAGGCAGTGGTCAGGTAGAGGTTGCCGATCACCTTGTGGTCGGTGGTGGTCAGCCACCGCATGACGGTGGAGCCCTGGCGGACATGCGGACCGGGCCGGTCGTCCGGTGGCCGTCCGGGAGTCGTCTCCACCACCGCCATCGGTGCCCTGCCCTCCGACCGGCAGGGCCCGCCGCCCCGCGTACGCATCCGCCCGAGGGCGGGGAACGGGCAATGGGTTCCCGACGCACACGGCGTCAAACGCCCGGTGCGCCCTCCGCCGTACCGATGCCCCCGGTCCCGTGCTCGGCGAGCGGCCCCGGCTGCCAGCCGCGCCGCCGGCAGAACGCGGCGAGCAGCGGCAGGGCCTCCAGGGTGGTCCGCCAGGAGCCCGGCGCCGAGGTCCGGTCGGAGTCGTGGAGCAGTACGGTCCCGCCGCCGCGCAGGTCGCGGGCGACGGTCGCCAGTACGGACGCCGGGGTGGCGTCGGCGGTCCAGTCGCGGCCCCACGCCGACCAGAGGACCGGCCGCAGCCCCGCGTGCCGGGCGGCGGCCCACCGGCCGCCGGTGAGGACCCCGTAGGGCGGCCGGTACCAGCGGCACTCCGCTCCGGCCGCCTCCCGGACGGCCTCGGCGGCGCGGGCGAGCTCGCGGCGGTCCCGCAGCGGGGCGGGCAGCCAGGGCCGGGTGTGCGTCCAGCCGTGCAGCGCGAGCTCGTGGCCCTGCCGGGCGATCGAGGCGCAGAGCGCGGGGTGGGCGCGTACGGCCTCGCCGAGGACGAAGAAGGTGGCCCGCAGCCCCAGCCGGTCCAGGGCGGCCAGGATGTGCGGGGTGGAGCGGGGGTCCGGGCCGTCGTCGAAGGTGAGCGCCACATGGTCGGGGCGGCCGAGCCCGGCCAGGGCCGGGAGCAGCGTGCGGCGTACGGGCGGCAGCCAGCTTCCGGCCGGTCCGAGGTGACCGGCCGCCGCCAGCACCGGCAGGGCGGTGGCCAGCAGCAGCGGTGTCCGTGCGCGCGCTGCCATCGGGGTCAGCCGAACCGGGCGGCCAGGCGGCGGTACAGGCCGGGGGCGGCGCCGCGCAGCCGCGCGGGCAGGCGCAGCCAGCCGGGGACGAACACCTCGTCGCGGCCGTGCCGCACCGCGTCCCAGACCGCGTCGGCGACCTGCGCGGGCGGGATCGGCCGGGGGCGGGAACGCCGGTAGGGGGCACCCCTGCGGGTGAAGAAGGGGGTGTCGACCACACCGGGCACCACCAGGGTCACCCGGACGCCGGTTCCGGCGAGTTCATAGCGCAGGGAGTCGGCGAAGGCTCCCACGGCGGCCTTGGCGGCGGAGTACACCGCCTCCTCGCGCACCGCCACGGCCCCGGCGATGGACCCGATCAGCACCACGTGTCCGCTGCCGCGCCGCACCATCTGGGGCAGCACCAGCCGCACCAGGTGGAGGACGGCGGCCAGGTCCACGGTGACCACCTGGTGGATCGCGGCGACCGGCATACCGGTGAACGGCCCGGCCCAGCCGATACCGGCCCCGGCCACCAGCAGGTCGACCCGGCCGACGGCCTGCTGCGCCTGCTCGGCCAGGCGGGCGCAGCCGCCGGGGGCGGCCAGGTCGGCCGGGAGGGGCACGCCGTGGGTCTCGGCGGCGACCCGGCCGAGCCGCAGCGGGTCGCGTCCGGAGAGCAGCAGCCGCCAGCCGCCGGCCGCCGCCAGCCGGGCCGCGACGGCGGCGCCGATGCCGGAGGAGGCCCCGGTGATCAGGGCCACCGGGGCGGTGCTCGGCCCGGCGTCGGCGGGCCGGGCACCGGCGGGGCGGGCTGGTTCGGCGGGGCGGCCTCGGTCGGCGGGCCGGGCGGCGTCGGCGGGGCCGGTGCGCGGCAGGGTGGCGCCGGGCCCGGGCGGGCCGGGGTCGACGGGTGGACGGGTCCAGGGCGGGTGTACGGCCCCCACGGCGGGCTCCTTGGGTGGGCTGTGTGCCGAGAACCCTGCGGGTATCCGCAGCGGGGCGGGATAAACCCGGGAGGCGGGCGGATTCTTCACCCTCGGTGTCGAATCAGTCGCCTAGGGTGAGCAGAGTGCGGGGCCGCCGCTGCCCGGTCGGGCCCGCGCGGCGAGGTCCGCAGAGGAGTCCGCAGAGGAGGGTGCGATTCCGTGGCGCAGCGGTTCCTGATTCTCAGCGCCCGCATGGGCGCCGGCCATGACGCGGTCGCGGCGGAGCTGGGCCGCCGCCTGGCCGGGGGCGGCCACCGGGTGGTCCGGGCGGATGTCCTGGACCTGCTGCCCGGGGGGCTGGGCGCCGCCGTGCAGGCCGGCTACCGGGCGGCCGTCCGGCGGCTGCCGTGCGCCTATGCGGCGGTGTACGCGGCGTTCTTCCGGCCCGGCCAGGGCCCTCGGCCCGGCAGTGCGCCGCTGGCCGGGCTGGCGGCCGAGCGGCTGCTGGCGCTGGTCCGGGAGGAGCGGCCGGACGCGGTGGTGCCGGTCTTCCACCTCGCCGCCCAGCTGACCGGTCGGCTACGCGCAGAGGGCAGGCTGCGGGTCCCCGGCGTGGTGGTGGTCACCGACTTCGCCGTCCACCGGCAGTGGCTGCACCGGGGCAATGACGTCCACCTCTGCGTCTGTCCGGAGGCGGCGGCGGAGGTGCTGCGCGCCACCGGGCGGCCGGCTGCGGCGCCCGGGCCGGTGGTGCCGCCGGAGTTCCGCTCCCCCGCGCCGGGCGCTGCGCGCTGGTGGCAGGTGCTGGCCGGGGTCGGCGGCGGGCGGCCGGCGGTGCTGCTCTCCGCCGGGGCGTGGGGGACAGGCTCGGGGCTGCTGGGAACGGCCGGGATGCTGAGCCGGGCGGGGTATCTGCCGGTGGTGCTCTGCGGTCGCAACGACCGGCTGCGGGCACGGCTGGACCGCCGGCCCGGGGTGATGGCGTGCGGCTGGGTCGCTGATCTGCCCGGGCTGATGGGAGCCTGCGGGGCGCTGGTGGACAACGCGGCCGGCCAGACGGCGGTGCAGGCGCTGGCGGCGGGGCTGCCGGTGGTCGGCTACCGGCCGATTCCCGGGCATGGCCTGGCGGGGGTCCGCCGGATGGGCGAGATCGGGGTCGCCGCGTACGCCCGCGACCCATGGGAGCTGGTCGCGGCGCTGGACGCGGCGACGGCCGGGGAGGGAAGGGAGCGGAGCATCGCGGCGGGGCGGTCGCTCTTCGCCGGCGATACGGCCGAGCTGGTGGCGGAAGCCACGCAGGGGCGGTTCAGCGGATGCCGTACGGGGCCCGGGACAGTCGGCTCATGATCTGCAACAGCGGCCCCCACTGGTAGGCGTCCAGGTCGCGGACCTGCTGGTCCTCGCGGATGTGGGCGCTCCGCAGCAGTTCGTGGGCGGTGAGCGAACCCATGCCGGGCAGTGCCCGCAGCAGCGCGGCGACCGGCATCTGCGCGGCATCCTGGTCGCCTCGGCCTGCGGCGCGGAGCACCCGGGTCAGCCCGATCACACCGTCGGTGGACACCTCACTGAGCAGTTCGGCGCGGATGTGCGGGTGCACGGCCGCGCCGCCGGAGGTGCCGGTCTCCCAGGAGTTGCGTCGAGTCATACGTCGCCTCCTCGTCGTCCGCCCTCCATGCTACGCGTCCGCTGTGCGGCGCAGAGGGGGTACGGACGGCGAGGAGGCGGCGGTGTGGGGTCAGACCGCTCCGGCGTCGAAGGGGGCCCGGGCGGCGGCGAGCCCTTCGGTGGCCTGGAGTGCTTCGGCGGCTTCCAGGCCCCGGGCGGAGACCAGCCGGGCGCTGCCGTCGGCCAGCCGATAGGACAGGCCCACCACGGCCGCCCGGCCCTCGGCGACCTCGTCGGCCAGCACCCGGGAGCGGTCGAGCAGCAGGTCCACCGTCTGGCGGATGTGCTCGTCCACGATCTCGTCGGGGTGGTCGATTCCGGCGGCGCGGGCGGCCAGCACGCTCGGGGTGACCCGTTCCACCACATCGCGTACATAGCCCGCCGACCGGGGCAGCCCGTCGACCAGCGCGGAGCGAGCCGCCGCCACGGCGCCGCAGGAGTCATGGCCGAGCACCACGACCAGACGGCACTCGAGCATGCTCACCCCGTACTCGATGCTGCCGAGCACCTCGGGGCCGAGCACATGGCCGGCGGTCCGTACCACAAAGAGGTCTCCGAGCCCTCGGTCGAAGATGATCTCGGCGGCCAGCCGGGAGTCGGAGCAGCCGAAGAGGACGGCGAAGGGATGTTGGACGGGAGCGAGTGCCGCGCGGCGCTCGGCGTCCTGGTTGGGGTGCTCGGGCACGCCCGAGACGAAGCGCTGATTACCGGCCAGCAGCAGCCCGAACGCTTCGTCAGGCACGGATGTTCGAGGATTCGCCATGACGGCAGAATACGCGTCCCGGGGGCCGGACGCCCGCAGTGATCACTCCTCGAAATCGTCGCCCTCGGCCTGGGAGTGGTCCTGGGCGTGGGCGGTCTGCTCCGATGTGGTGTCCTCGACGAGCGGTTCGCCCGTCTCGTCGGCGGCGGCCTCCGGCGCGTCGACGGGTGGCTCCGGCTGGGACATCGCGGCCTCCCTCGGGGATCGGGAGCGGAACGTCTGGACCTTTCCAGCATGCCTCCGCCGCTCCGGCGCCTGCCACGACGGCACGGAGGCGACACGGCGGGGGCGGCGCAGCGGAGGCGGCGCAGCGGGGGCGGTCAGAAGTCGAAGACCGGGCCACGGGCGGCGAGCAGTACGCAGCGGTTGGCGAACGACCCCCGGTAGGAGACCTGCCTGCCGCGCCACACGCCCTCGGCCGTGACCGTCACCGGGTCGGCGGTGGCCGGGCAGCGGCGCTGCCTGCCGCGGAGTGCGGCGAAGGAGCCGCCGCTCCGGGCGAGCAGGGCACATGCCTGCTCCGGGGCGGGGTGGGTACCGGACGGGGTCGGGGCGCAGCTGAGGGTCACCGCCCGGGCGACGGAGGCGTCAGGGTCGGTTCCGCCGCCGGGGCTGAGCGTGAGCACCAGGGCGCTCGGCGGGTAGAGCCCGGCCGGGGCGGCGGAGGCCAGTCCGGTGGTGGCGGCCAGCAGGCCGGCGGCGGTGATGAGCGTGGTACGCAGGCGGTTGCGCATGGCGGTCACTCCTCGGGGCGTGGTTACCGGACATCGGACGCCGGTCTCTCCGCTCGTCCGGCATGAGGGACAGTCAGGCATCAGGTCGGTGGGCAGCGCCCGCGACGCGCCGGAATGGCCGACAATGACCGGAATCCCACGATCCGTTATGTGATGCGATCGACCATGTCCGGAGAACGTCGCACTGGTACAGACCAGAGGCTTGACGCCACCACAGACCGGGAGTTGAATCACGGCGCGAACTAAGAGGCGAACTATTTGCCTGTCAGGTACTCGACAATCGCATTCACCGGCCAGGAGGAGACATGGAACAGACCGTCCGGAGACGACCCCGGCGCCACCCCCTGATGCTGCTGCTCCTGGCCGTCATCGCGGCCTTCGGCATCGCCGCCGGCGCCCTCGGCCCGGGAGCCTCCCCCGCCGCAGCCGCCGTCGGCGGGCTGACCTGGTCGGACGAGTTCGACGGCCCTGCGGGCAGCGCCCCCAACCAGGCCAAGTGGCGGAACGAGACCGGCGGCAGCGGCAACGGCAACAACGAGCTCCAGTACTACACGGCCGGCGCCGCCAATGCCGCCCTGGACGGCCAGGGCCATCTGGTGATCACCGCCCGCAAGGAGAACCCCGGCGGCTACAACTGCTGGTACGGCTCCTGTCAGTACACCTCCGCGCGGCTGAACACCGCGAGCACCTTCACCCAGGCGTATGGGCGCTTCGAGGCCCGGATCAAGATCCCCCGGGGCAAGGGCATCTGGCCGGCCTTCTGGATGATGGGCAATGACATCGGCAGCGTCGGCTGGCCCAACAACGGCGAGATCGACGTCATGGAGAACATCGGCAGCGAGCCCGGCACCGTGCACGGCTCCCTCCACGGCCCCGGCTACTCCGGCGGCAACCCGCTCACCGGCGGCTACACCCTGCCCGGCGGTCGCGCGCTGGCCGATGACTTCCACACCTACTCGGTGGACTGGGCGCCCGGCTCGATCAGCTTCGCCATCGACGGCCAGGTCTACGAGACCCGCACCCCCGCCGACGCCGGCGGCAACCGCTGGGTCTTCGACCACCAGTTCTTCCTCATCCTCAACCTGGCGGTCGGCGGCTCCTGGCCCGGCTCGCCCGACGGCAGCACCAGCTTCCCCCAGCAGATGACCGTCGACTACGTCCGCGCCTACGCCTGGGACAGCGGCAACAACGGTGGCGGCGGTACGCCCACCGGTGCGATCAAGGGCCTGGCCGGCAAGTGCGTGGACGTCGCCGCCGCCAGCAACGCCAATGGCACCCAGGTCCAGCTCTACGACTGCAACGGCACCACGGCGCAGCAGTGGACCATGGCCGCCGACGGCTCGGTCCGGGCGCTCGGCAAGTGCCTGGACGTGGCCTCCGGCTCCACCGCCGACGGCGCCAGGGTGCAGCTGTACGACTGCAACGGCAGCGGAGCCCAGCGCTGGGTCTACTCCTTCGGCCGTGACCTGGTGAACCCGCAGGCCAACAAGTGCCTCGACGTCACCGGCAACACCTCCGCCAACAGCACCCCGCTCCAGATCTGGACCTGCACCGGCGGCGCCAACCAGAAGTGGACCGTCCCCACCGGCTGACCAGCTGACCAGCTGACCGGCTGACCCAGACCCCGGTCGCGGCACGCCCAACCGCCGAGCGTGCCGCGACCGGTCACCACCACCGGCCTGCTGCCGGTCAGCGCGACCGGTCGGCGGGCGGCTCAAGCGGAGGAGCGCCGACCGCGCAGTGCCGCCGACCCGGCGGCGGCGGTACCGGACCCTCGCCGCCAGCCCCCTCGGGACCCTCCCGCAGCACATCCGACCGGATGGTGCACCAGGCCAGCACCGCGCCCGCGACCAGCAGACCGGCGCAGACCAGCAGCGCGGAGTGGAACGCCCGGCCGAAGGCCACCGGATCGTGGTAGTGGCGGCCGGAGAGCCCCGCCACCAGCGGCAGGGCCGCCACCGCGATCAGCCCGGCGGCCCGCGCCACCGCGTTGTTGACCCCCGAGGCGATCCCGGCGTGCCGCTGCGCCACCGAACCCAGCACGGTCGCGGTGAGCGGCGCCACGGTCGTGGCCAGCCCCAGGCCGAAGAGGGCGACCGCAGGCAGCACATCGGACAGATAGCCGGCGGAGGTGCCGATCCGGGTCATCAGCAGCAGTCCCGCCGCGCAGACCGCCGGACCGACCGTCATCGGAATCCTGGGCCCGATCCGCTCCGCGAGCCGTCCGGCCCGCTCCGAGAGGGCCAGCATGATCACCGTGATCGGCAGCAGCGAGGAACCGGCCTTGAGCGCGGAGAAACCGGCCTGGATCTGAAGGTCCAGCACCAGGAAGAAGAAGACCCCGCCGAGCGCCGCATAGACCGCGAAGGTGACCGCATTGGCGGCGGTGAACTGCCGCTCGGCGAAGACCGACCCCGGCAGCATGGGGTGCCGGCTGCGCAGCTCGACCAGCACAAAGGCGGCCAGCGCGGCGGCGCCGACCGCACCCGTGACCGCGATCACCGCCGGGTCGGCCCCGGGCTCGGCCGCCCCGATCAGCGCATAGGTGACCCCCGCGAGACCGGTCGCGGCGCAGAGCGCGCCCAGCCAGTCGAAGCCGCCGGTCGCGGTCTCGTCCCGGCTCTCCGGGACATGCGTCACCCCGATCGCCACCACCACGGCGGCCAGCGGGACATTGATGAAGAAGACCCAGCGCCAGTTCACCGCGTCCACCAGCCAGCCGCCGAGCAGCGGCCCCAGCGCGCCCGCGATACCGCCCAGCCCGGACCAGACGCCGATCGCCCGGGCCCGGTCGCGCTGGGCGAAGGACGCCTGGATGAGGGCGAGCGAGCCGGGGGTGAGCAGCGCTCCCCCGGCGCCCTGAAGTGCCCGGGCGGCGATCAGCAGGCCGATGCCCGGTGCCAGCCCGCAGAGCAGCGAGGCGACCGCGAACCAGACGGTGCCGACGACGAAGATCCGGCGGCGGCCGAAGCGGTCCCCCAGCGACCCGCCGAGCAGGATCAGCGCGGCCAGGGTCAGGGTGTAGCCGTTGACGGTCCACTGGAGCCCCGCGAGGGAGGCGTGCAGGTCGGCGCCGAGCGTGGGCAGCGCCACATTGACCACGGTGGAGTCGAGCAGGGTCATCCCCGACCCGATGACCGCAGCGCCGAGCACCCAGCGTCCGTCCGCCCGCCCGAGGCGGACACCGCCGGAGGGTACCGGTCCGGAGGGAGCCGAGCCGG
Source organism: Peterkaempfera bronchialis (assembly GCF_003258605.2). Lineage (NCBI taxonomy): Bacteria > Bacillati > Actinomycetota > Actinomycetes > Kitasatosporales > Streptomycetaceae > Peterkaempfera > Peterkaempfera bronchialis. Next base: position 6,764,610 of record NZ_CP031264.1, on the reverse strand, counting down.
AGGAGTGCGGGTGAACCGTCATGGCAGCCTCCGCCTCCGCAGTCGGCGGCGGGCCTCTCCCGCGCCCGCCCGCATACCCACGGCGTACCCGCGCAGCCACCGGGGATGCGGAGTCGGCCGAGGAGGGTTCAGCCCTCGCCCGGCGGGAGGGCTCAACCCGCGCCGAGCGGGACGGTCTGCCGGGTCTCGGTGTCGTAGCTGCGCCCGGCGTCCAGTACGCCGGGCAGGTCGGGCAGCCTGCCCAGCACCTCCAGGGCGGTGATCAGCTGGTCGGGCTCCATCCGCCGGGTCAGGCCCAGGTGGGGCATCCAGCGTCCCGGCAGGTAGAAGGGGTGCGGCTCCTCGGCGTCCGCCAGCTCCCGCCAGACCGCGCCGTGCAGCGCCAGCAGCTCGGCCGTGGGGACGACGCCCCAGGACAGCACCCGGCGGCGGCTGCGGGCGCTGAAGGAGAGCAGCCCGGAGAGCCGTACCTGGAGCGGCAGCGCCGGTGCGGCCAGCAGCGCGTCGATCCGCTCCTGCGCGCCCGGCGGAAAGCTGCCGGCCGCCGCCAGGGTGAGGTGCGGGCGGTGCGTGGGATGGGTGTTGAGGCTCAGGCCGGGCAGCCCTGCCTCGGCCAGCCGGTCCCACACCGCGCGCACCGCCTCGTCGAAGGCAGGGTCGCAGGTCAGCTCCACGGTACGCACCGGTCCACGGTATCCGCGGGCCCGGCCGGCGCCCGCTCCGGGATCGGGTGGCGCGGCGCGGGGTAGGCGGCAGGGTGCAGGGAGCAGCCGGTGACCGACCATCGAAGGAGCCGCCGTGAAGTTCGGGATCTCGACCTTCATCACCGACGAGGGCATCGCCCCGACCGCGCTGGGCCGGGCGGTGGAGGAGCGGGGGTTCGACTCGCTCTTCATCGCCGAGCACACCCACATCCCGGTGCGCCGGGAGTCCCCCTACCCGGGCGGCGGCGAGCTGCCTCGGATGTACTACCGGACGCTGGACCCCTTTGTGGCGCTCGCCGCAGCCGCCGCCGTCACCGAGCGGCTGCTGCTGGGCACCGGGATCGCGCTGGTGGTCCAGCGCGACCCGATCACCACGGCCAAGGAGGTGGCCTCGCTGGACGTGGTGTCGGGCGGGCGGGCGGTGTTCGGCATCGGGATCGGCTGGAACCGCGAGGAGATGCGGGACCACGGGACGGACCCGCGCACCCGGGGTCGGCTGGCCGACGAGCGGGTACGGGCGATCCGCGAGCTGTGGACGCGGGACGAGGCGGAGTTCCACGGGGAGTTCGTGGACTTCGACCCGGTCTTCAGCTGGCCCAAGCCGGTGCAGCGCCCGCATCCGCCGATCTACGTCGGCGGCGGAGCGGCCGCCTTCGCCCGGATCGCCGAGTACGGCGACGCCTGGCTGGCCAACAGCGGGTCGCCGCAGGAGCTCGGCCCGCAGCTGGAGCGGCTGCGCGAGACGGCCGGGCGCCCGGTGCCGGTCACCGTGTACGCGGCGCAGCAGGAGCGGCCGGAGGACCTGGAGGGGTATCGGGAGCTGGGGGTCGAGCGGGTGCTGCTCTATCTGCCGACCCGGCCCGAGAAGGAGACCCTGGAGGACCTGGACGGGCTGGCGGAGACCGCCGCCCGCTTCCGCTGAGGTCCGGGCGGCGTCCGATGCCGAGCCTGGAGCCGCCCCGCGCGCGGGTCTGCTTCGCGGCCTGCCGGATCGCCCGGCTGGCCACCGCCGACGCGGAGGGCCGCCCGCATCTGGTGCCGGTGGTCTTCGCGGTGGACGGGGACACCGTGGTCACGGCCGTCGACCACAAGCCCAAGCGGTCCACCCGGCTGCGCAGGCTCGCCGACATCGCCGCCAACCCCGCCGTCTGCCTGCTGGCCGACGGCGGCTACCAGGAGGACTGGGCGCTGCTCTGGTGGGCGCAGGCCCGGGGGCGGGCCCGGGTGGTCCCGGCGGACGGCGATCCGGTGCTGCGGGCACGGGCCGTGGCGCTGCTCTGCGCCAAGTACCCGCAGTACCGGGAGCGGCCCCCGGCGGGTGCGGTGATCGCGGTCGAGGTCACCCGCTGGCTGGGCTGGCGGGCGTCCTGACCGCGCGGCACCGGGCCGGGGTCCGCTCCGGTTCGGTGTGCAGGGTGCGGCCGACGTCCCGGGCCAGGCCGGCCGACCCCTGCCGCAGCGCGGGGACGAACGCGGCGCACAGCTCGCCAAGCACGGGGGCGCGCGCCGGGGCACTTCCCTGCTGACCGCCTCGGTCCGGGCCGTCCCGGCCGCCGTCAACCGCGCCCGGTAGCCGCCCGCGCGGATGGCCCCGCCGCACCGGAGACCGGGCGGCGGGGCCATCCGCCATGGGGCCTTCTCCCCTGTCAGGCGGCAGTGGAGAGACGGGCCTGCCGGGGGTGCGCCGCCGGGGCGACGGCCATTCGGGTCGTCCCCACCGGGGCCCGGCCGCGCCACTCGGCCGCGCCCGCCCGCGTCGGCGACCGTGGAAGGCGGCGCATCCGCTCGCCGCCTCCACCAGCGCAGAAACCTTCCACCAGCAGGTGCCTCCTGCCAGCGGACGCCTCCTCCCGACAGGCAGCTCCTCCCAGCAGGCACCTCCTCCCACGTAGAAAAGGGGTCCCCCATGGACAGCCCGGCGACCGCCACCCCGTCCGCAGCCATGCGACTGCGCGAACTGGCCTTCAGCGCCGCCTCGGCGGCGGCCGTCCGCGCCGCCGTCCGCCTCGGCGTCCCCGACGCGCTCGGCGACACGCCCACCACGGCCGGCGAGCTGGCCGCCGCCGTGGACGCCGACCCGCAGGCGCTGCGCCGCCTGCTGCGCGCGCTGACCTGCCAGGGCGTCTTCGCCGAGGACGGCGAGGGGCGGTTCGTCCACACCGAGATGTCGCGGATGCTGCGCGAGGACACCCCGCGCTCGATGCGCTATGTGTCGCTCTGGACCACCGAGCCGTGGACCTGGGAGGCATGGCCCCGGCTGGACGAGGCGGTGCGCAGCGGCGGCCATGTCTTCGGCGAACTGCACGGCAAGGACTTCTTCAGCTACCTGCACGAGGACGCGCCCGAGTCGGCGGAGGTCTTCAACCGGGCGATGACCCACTCCAGCCGGCAGTCCGCCCAGGACATCGCGGAGCTGCTGGACCTGCGGGGCGTCTCCGTGGTCGCCGACATCGGCGGTGGCCAGGGCCATGTGCTGGCGGGCCTGCTGGAGCGCAACCCGGACCTGCGCGGCGCCCTGCTGGACCTGCCCGACGTGATCGCCCACGCCGACCCCCGGCTGCGCGACGGCGGCGCGCTGGCCTCGCGGGTGGACCTGGTGCCGGGCGACTGCCGCCGGGAGATCCCGGTGCAGGCGGACCTCTACATCATCAAGAACATCCTGGAGTGGGACGACCGTTCCACCCGCGCGACCCTGCACAACGCGGTCGCCGCCGCCCGGCCGGGCGCGCGGGTGCTGGTGATCGAGAACCTGGTGGACGAGACCGCCTCGATGCCGTTCACCTCCGCCATGGACCTGCTGCTCCTGCTGAACGTGGGAGGCCGCAAGCACACCCAGGACAGCCTGGTGGCGCTGATGGAGGAGGCCGGGCTGAAGGTCGGCGACGTCCGCCCGGTCAACCCCTACCTGCACGCCTTCGACGGCGTGGTACCCGAGTAGGGGTCGCCGGCGGGGCCGATCACGCGGTCCGGTCACGCTCCCAGCGGTAGAACTCGCGGGCCATGGCGTCCTTGGGTTCCTGCCAGGTCAGCGGGTCGTAGGCGGAGACGAACGGCTGGAGCCGCTCGCTGACGTCCCGGAACTCCGGGTGGCCGGCGTACTTGGCCACCTCGGGGCCCGGCGGCCGGTCGGCCTCGATGAGGTGCAGGTAGACCTCGCCGAACTGGAACAGGCTGCGGCCGCGCACCCCGATCAGGTGCGGCAGTTGGCCACGGTCGGAGGCGGCGAAGACCTCGGCGATGTCGGGGGCGGCGTCGGGCTTCATACGGGCGACGATCAGAGATCGGTACACGGTGGGTGCCTCCTCGGAAGCGGAGAGTGTCGGGTCGGGCCCGGCCGACGGCGTAGTGGTCCGCCGTCGGCCGGGCCCGGGGGCCGGGGCCGGGCGGTCGGTGCGTCAGCCGGTGACGGCGGCGGCCGGGTCCGCGCCCAGCTCACGGGCGCGCTGCTCGACCTTGTCGCGGATGAGCTCCATCTGGACGACCGAGTTGCGGTTGATGTGCTCGGTCATGCCCTTGTCGTCGACCGGCGCCTCGGGCTTCATGGCGAAGTCCTGGATCCACCGCATACGGGTGCCGCCGGGCACCTCCTGGTACTCCCAGCGGATGTCCATGAAGCGGAACGGCCCGGTCTCGACCCGGCGGGCGGTGACGGTGTGGGTGACCGGGTCGGGCTCGCGCTCGCTGACCCAGCTCCAGACCTGGCCGTTCTCGTCCGGGTGCATGGTGAGCCGGAAGGTGGTCTTCCGCCCCTCCCGCCGGACCACCTCCACCTCGGCGTACTCGCTGAACAGCTGCGGCCACGCCTCCAGGTCGTTGGTGATCTCCCAGGTGAGGGCGAGGGGCGCGGCGATGACGATCTCGTTGTCGGTGTGTCCGACGCGTGCGGTCATGGTTCAGACTCCTGAGGTGAGGCGGTCGTTGGCGAGGGCCACGAACTCGTGCGGGGTCTTGCAGGACTCGGCGCCCGGCCCGATCGGCGTGCCGTGGCGGTTCTCCAGCGCGGCGACGACCCCGAGCAGGCCGAGCGAGTCCAGCCCGAACTCCTCGAAGGTCGCGGTGGGCCGGCTCTCCAGCTCTCCGGGGTCGACGGCGACACCCGCGCAGGACTTCATCAGCGAGGCCAGTTCGTCGAAGGTCAGAGCTTCGTTCATCAGAGGGTTCTCCTTCGCAGGTGGCGGCCGTTGGGCAGAGGCGCGGGCGCCCCGGTCACGGCCGGTCGGTGCCGCTGCCCCGACGCAGTACGAGTGCGGCGTTGCAGCCCATCAGTCCCCGGCTGAGCACCAGGGCGGTGCGCAGCTCGGCGGGACGGGCGGTGCGGGTCACCAGGTCGAGGTCGTGGCAGATGTCCACGACGTTCGGCGTGGGGGGCACCACCCCGCTCTCCATGGCCAGTACGGCGGCGGCCACGTCCAGCACCGGTCCGCCGCAGTACGCCCTGCCGATGCCGGTCTTGGGCGCGGTGACCGGGACGCGGGCGGCACGCCGGCCGAGCACATCGGCCAGTGCCAGGGCCTCGGCGCGGTCGGCCTCGGGGACGCCGAGCGCGTCGGCGAAGACCACGTCGACCTCCTCGGGCGCGCAGCCCGCCTCGTCCAGGGCTGCCCGGACGGCGTGCGCCAGCCCGTCGCGGGACCGCTGCCAGCCGTCGGTCCCGGTGAAGGTGGCGGCGTGCCCGGCGACCAGGGCGCGGACGGTCGCGCCGCGTTCGCGGGCCGCCGCCGCCTCCTCCAGCACCAGCATCCCGCCGCCCTCGGCGGGGGCGAACCCGCAGGCGTCGGCGGTGAACGGCAGGTAGGCGCGGGCCGGGTCCTCGGACCGGCTCAGCTCCTCGTAGCCGAGCTGGCAGACGGCCGAGTACGGGGCCAGCGGAGCCTCGGCGGCGCCGACCACCACCGCCCGCGCACCGCGCCGGATGCCCCGGCGGGCGTGCGCGAGGGCGTCCAGGCCGCCGGCCTCGTCATTGGCCAGCACCCCGCAGGGCCCCTTGAAACCGCCTCGGATGGAGATCTGACCGGTGCTGGCCGCGTAGAACCAGGCGATCGACTGGTACGGGCCGACGAACCGGGGTCCCTTGCCCCACAGCTGCTGGAGCTCGCGCTGGCCGAACTCACCGCCGCCGGAGCCGGCTGCGGTGACCACCCCGATGTCGAAGGGCGCTCCGCCGTGGGTGTCCAGTCCGGCGTCGGCCAGCGCCAGGTCGGCGGCGGCCATGGCGAAGTGGCTGAACCGGTCGGTCTGCACGACGAACCGGGGCTCCACCGCCTCCTGCGGGTCGAAGCCGCGTACCTCGCCGGCCACCCGCAGCGGCAGTTCCTCGCAACCCTCGCTGGTGACCCGGTCCAGGACCGCGACGCCCTCCCGGGTCGCCTTCCAGAAGGCGTCGGCGCCGATGCCGTTCGGGGCCACCACCCCGATGCCGGTCACCACCGCGCGGCGTTCGCTGCTCATGCTGTCCTCCCATTGCCCCGGTCCAGGACCACCGCCGACTGGAAGCCGCCGAACCCGCTGCCCACCGAGAGCACGGTCCGCAGCGGCACCTCGCGGGCCGTACGGGGCACGTAGTCGAGGTCGCACTCGGGGTCGGGGGTCTCGTAGTTGGCGGTGGGCGGTACGACGCCCCGGGCCAGCGCCAGGGTGCAGGCGGCCAGCTCGATCGCGCCGATCGCCCCCAGCGAGTGGCCCACCATGGACTTGATGGAGCTCATGGGGGTCTCGTAGGCGTGCGCCCCCAGCGACCGCTTGACCGCGGCGGTCTCATGGCGGTCGTTCTGCTGGGTGCCCGAGCCATGGGCGTTGACGTAGTCGATGTCGCCCGGGTCGATCCGGGCGTCCGCCAGCGCGGTGTCGATGGCGTGCGACATCTCCAGGCCCTCCCGGGTCAGCCCGGTCATGTGGTAGGCGTTGCCGAAGGTGGCGAAGCCCCGGATCTCGCAGAGGACGCGGGCGCCGCGCCGCCGGGCGTGCTCCAGCTCCTCCAGTACCAGCACCGCAGCTCCCTCGCCGAGCACAAAGCCGTCCCGCTCCGCGTCGAACGGCCGGGAGGCGTGCGCCGGGTCGTCGTTGCGGGTGGAGGTGGCCTTGATGGCGTCGAAGCAGGCCACCGTGATCGGCGAGATCGGCGAGTCGGAGGCACCGGCCAGGATCACATCGGCCTTTCCCTCCTCGATGGCGTGGAAGGCGTAGCCGACGGCGTCCAGGCCGGAGGTGCAGCCGGTGGAGACGGTCTGCACCGGGCCGTGGGCGCCCATGTCCTCGGCCACCTCGGAGGCGAGTGCGCTGGGCGAGAAGGCCCGGTGCAGATGGGGTCCGGCCCGCAGGTGGTCCACCCCCCAGCGCTGCCCGGAGCCGGAGACCTCGACATAGTCGTGCTCCAGCCGGGTGGTGCCGCCCACCGCCGTACCCAGCGAGACCCCGATCCGCCACGGGTCCTCGCGGGCGGTCTCCAGCCCGGAGTCGCGCAGCGCCTCACCGGCGGCGGCCAGGGCGAACTGCACATAGCGGTCGGCACGTCGGGCGCGCTGCCGGTCCACTCCGCACGCCGCCGCGTCGAAGTCGCACTCGGCGGCGATGCGGGAGCGGAACCCCTCGGGGTCGAAGAGCGTGATACCGCGGGTCGCGGTACGCCCGGCGGTGAGCAGGTCCCAGAACGCCGGCACGCCCACGCCCCCGGGAGCGACGACGCCCAGCCCGGTGACCGCAACCCGCCGGGTCACGCTCGGGCCTCCACGGCGGAGGCCGGGCCGCCGGCCCCGGCGGCTTCGGTCTCCTCGGTGTCCACATGCCCGAGTTCGGGGCGCGGCGCCAGCGGGCCGAGGTGGAAGACCATCCGGGCCTCCACCCGGCCGACATTGCGGAAGCGGTGCCGCATATTGCGGGGGATCATCAGCCCCTGGTCGGGGGCGAGGGGGTAGGCGACGCCGTCCAGGTCCACTTCGAGGGCGCCGCAGACGACATGGACGAACTCCTCGGAATAGGGGTGGTAGTGCTCTCCGATGCGCTCGCCGGGCTGCACGATCGCCACGCCCATGAACCCGCTGGTCGCTCCGACGGTGGTGGGGGTCAGCATGGCGCGCAGGTCACCGCCGCGCCGGCGGTTGGGCTCGATCTCGTGCAGGTCCACGATGCGTGGTGGTGTGGTGGTCATGGGCGTTGCCTCCAGGTGGCGGTCGGTCAGGTGGCGGTCGTACGGGGTGCGTCGGCTGCGCGGTCAGGACTCCTGGGCCGAGCTGCGGTCGGTGACCAGCGCCAGGTCGTAGTCGGCGAGGAAGCGCTTCAGGCCGTCCGCCGTGGAGAGCAGCAGGTCCTCGCCGGGCTCCAGCAGGTGGGTGAGTTCCGCTGCGGCCGGGCCCCGGCCGACACCGGCGGCGACGGCCGGATCCTCGGGGAGGTCCGCGCGCAGGTCGACCATCCGCACCAGCACGTCGTCGCGCTGGAAGACGGTGGAGCGGACCAGCGGGTTCGCCGGGTCCTGCACGGCCTGGTCGTCATGCCCGGCCAGCAGCTTGGCGGCGACCTGGGCGCAGCCCCGGCGCACCGGGTAGAGCAGCGCGCGGCGGCGCAGCTCGCCGTGGGCGGCGGCGGGCGCCTCGGCGTGGTGGGCGGCGGGCAGCGCGGCGCGGGCGAAGAAGGAGCGGACGGAGGCCGGGTCGGCGAAGTCGCGGGGCTCCTCCAGGTAGGGGTTGACGGCCTCTTCGACGGCGCGTACCTCGGGCTGCTGGGCGACATGGCGGAGCGCGGCGGCGAGGTCGCCCTCCACCTCCACCGCCCGCACCACGCGGTTGCCGTGCATGAAGAGCGAGGTGCGGAGCAGCCGGGTGTTCTCGTCGACCCGGGCGCGCGGCGAGCGGTAGCCGGCCAGGATCTCGGCGACGTCCTGCTCGCTGCCGGGCTTGACGGTGAAGGTGAGGGCATGGCGCACCAGTCCGCCGGGCTGCGGTCCCGCAGCGGCGGGACGGCCCTGGGCGGCGGCGGCCCTGGACCGGCCGGCGGGCTGCTCGGGGGTCTCCCGGGCGATGGCGAAGCGCAGCGAGCGGGTGTCGCGGACACAGCCGTGCAGCGGCTTGACCAGTTCGCGGTGCTCGGCGCTGTCCACCCAGGAGAGGAAGCGGGAGGCGCTGTCCCACTCGCTGGTGATGAGCCACTTGGTGGGCTCCTCGATGGACTGGCAGAGCTGGTCGCTGATGTGGCCGGGGATGTCGGCCACCTGGTGGCGGATCTGCTCGTAGGCGTCGAGGAAGCGCTGCTGCTGGCCATCGTTGACATCGCAGAGCAGGACCACCCGCAGGCGGGTGGTGTCACGGTCGGCGGACGGCGGGGACTCCTGGGTTTCGGACAGGGCGGTCATGATGCACGTTCCCTTCGAGGAAGCCGGTAGGGGGCCGGGTCGTCGCCCGGCCCGGATTCGATGGTCACCCCGTGTCCTGGTTGCGGCGACGCCCGGCGGCCATATGGGCGAACACCGTGACCGACCGTCGGGAAACGGGCATGGAGAAGCAAGGCGTCGCCGACGGCGGCGATGCGTCCCGGGTCCGGATGCGGTGTCCCGGACGCCCCCCGCACGCTCCCTGGAGTGATGATGAATCCGAAGATCGACGACCGGGTGCCGGTCCTGATCGTGGGCGGTTCCCTGGTGGGGCTGTCCACCTCCCTCTTCCTGGGCCGGCTCGGGGTGCGGCACCTGGTGGTGGAGCGGCACTCGGGCACCTCGGTGCATCCGCGCGGGCGGGGCAACAATGTGCGCACCATGGAGCTGTTCCGTACGGCGGGCGCCGAGCCGCTGATCCGGGAGGCCGCGTCGGTGCTGGCCGAGAACCACGGCATCCTCCAGGTCGGGACGCTCACCGGCGGCCCGCAGGAGTGGCTCTTCAAGGAGATCGACCCGGGTGGCGCGCTGGCCCGGTTCTCCCCCAGCGGCTGGTGCCTGTGCAGCCAGAACGACCTGGAGCCGGTGCTGCTGCGATGCGCCCGCGACCTGGGCGGCGACGTCCGGTTCGGTACCGAGCTGCTCTCCTTCGAGCAGGACGCCGACGGGGTGACGGCGGTGGTCCAGGACCGGCGCAGCGGGGAGCTGCGTACGGTGCGCGCCGACTACCTGGTGGCCGCCGACGGGCCGCGCAGCCCGGTACGGGAGCGGCTGGGCATCGGGCAGGAGGGGCCGGGCGACCTCTTCCACAATGTCTCGGTCACCTTCCGGGCCAAGCGGATGGCGGACGCGGTCGGCGACCGGCGGTTCATCGTCTGCTACCTGACGGACCCGGAGGGCGAGGGGGCGCTGCTGCCGGTGGACAACGAGGCGGACTGGGTCTTCCACATGCCGTGGCATCCGGACCGTGGCGAGACCCTGGACGACTTCACCGACGAGCGCTGCATCCGCCACATCAGGGCGGCGGCGGGCATCCCGGACATGGAGGTGGAGATCACCGGCCGGGCGCCCTGGCACGCCGCCGAGCGGGTCGCCGAGCGGTACGGCTGGGGGCGGGTCTTCCTGGCCGGGGACTCGGCGCACGAGATGTCGCCGACCGGGGCCTTCGGCTCCAACACGGGGATCCAGGACGCGCACAACCTGGCGTGGAAGCTGGCCGCCGTGCTGGGCGGCTGGGCGGGGCCGGGGCTGCTGGACAGCTATGAGGCGGAGCGGCGTCCGGTGGCGGTGGCCACCAGTGCGCGGGCGTCGGCGCGGTCGGCGGAGCACCAGCACCCCGGGTACGACGTGACGCCGGGCACCGGGCGGCGGGGCAATGTGCTGGGGGTGGTGCTGGGCTACCGGTACCCCTCGGGCGCGCTGGTGGGTGCCGACCCGGCGGAGCCGGTGCTGCCCGAGCGGTTCCGGCAGAGCGGTGAGCCGGGCACCCGGGCGCCGCACCAGTGGTGCTTCCGGTACGGGACGCGGCTCTCCACGCTCGACCTGTACGAGCGGTCCATGGTGCTGCTGAGCGGGCCGACCGGGCAGGCGTGGCACGAGGCGGGGGCTCGGGCGGCCTCGGCGGCGGGGGTGCCGCTGGACCGCTACCTGGTGGGCGGCGGCCCCGACCACGATCTGGCGCCGGAGCCGGGCGCGGACTGGGCGGAACTGCACGGCACGGCGGCGGACGGGGCGGTACTGGTGCGGCCCGACGGCTTTGTGGCCTGGCGTTCGCCTTCGGCTGCGGCCGATCCGGAGCGGGTGCTGGGCGAGGCGCTGCGTTCGGTACTCGGCCTGGACTGACCCGCCCACACCACCCGGACCGCCGCCCAGGGCCAGCGCGGCCAGAGCGGCGGTCCGTCACGCCCCGACCCGACCGGCCCCGGGCCGGCCGAACCACCGGTCGGGGCAGGCAGGGCCAACTCGGCGGTCCCGCCCACCGGTTCACGCACACGGCCTTGCAGGGGACGGCGCTCCGCCATACACCGACACGCCAGACCCGAGCCGACCCACCCCGGCCCGGGCGGGCAGTCGGGCAGTCGGGCAGTCGGGGGGCAGGGCCAATTCGGCGGTCCCGCCCACCGGTTCACGCACACGGTCTGGCAACCCGACCAGCCCGGCCACCCCTCCAAGCCGCCGACCCGAGCGGCCGGGCGCGGCCGGGCGCATTCGGTCGGCCCCATCGCCTCTGAAGTCCGTCGGCTTGTCCGGCCCGGGGCGCGGTGGTCAGGTGGGCGGGGAGAGTTCGGCCAGGAGGAGGGTGCGGTCGTCGGCGGGGGCGCGGTCGGCGGTGAGGCGCAGCAGGGTGTCGCAGATCGCCTGCGGGGTGCCACGGGCCGCGTTGAGGTGGTGGGCCAGGCGGAGGATGCCGATGTCGATGTCCTCGTGGCGGCTCTCCACCAGGCCGTCGGTGTAGAGCAGCAGCAGCGTCGGTTCCCGTATCGGGAGCACGGTGGGCTCGGCCGCCCAGGAGCCCAGCCCGAGCGGCAGTCCGGCGCTGAGCGAGACGACGGAGGTGCGACCGCCGCCCACCCGGACCAAGGGCGGCGGGTGTCCGGCGCCGATGAGGGTGCAGAGGCCGGCGGCGGGGTCCCACTCCGCGTACAGGCAGGTGGCGAAGGAGGCGCCGGGGGTGTCGGCGGCCAGCGCGTCCAGGTGGCGCAGCAGTTCCTGCGGGGCGGTGTCCAGGGCCGCCAGGGTACGGACTGCGGTGCGGAGCTGGATCATGGCGACGGCGGCCTCGGGCCCGTGGCCCATGGCGTCGCCGACGATCAGTCCGACCCGGCCGGAGGGGCGGATCATGACGTCGAACCAGTCGCCGCCGACGACGCCGGCCGAGCCGGCCGGCTGGTAGGCGTGGGCGACCCGGCAGCCGGGCGCCGAGGTGGCCGCTGCGGGGAGCAGGCTGTTGCGGATGGCGAGGGCGGTGCGCCGCTCGCGCTCGTACAGGCGGGCGTTGTCGAGCGATATGGCGGCGCGGGCGGCCAGGGTCTCGGCGGCGGCGATGTCCACCCGGTCGAAGGAGCGGGCGCCGGGGCCTCGGGTGCAGACCAGGAACCCCACCGCCGTGCCGCGCAGCAGCAGCGGGACGACCAGGAAGGAGGCGGTTCGCAGCAGCCCGTCGATCCGGGTGTCGCCACGGCCGGACCGGGTGAGCCGGTCGGCGGTGTGCGGGTCCACGCCGCCGAGGAGTTGGGGGCGTCCGTCGGCCAGCGCGCGGGCGTACGGGGTGTCCCGGGGGAAGACCACCACTTCGTCTATCGGGAAGATGCCACCCCAGTCCTCGGAGGCGTCGGCGCCGACCCGGACGGCGAGGCGGCGGGCCTCGATGGCGGGGGCGTCGGGGGTCGGAGGGGCGGCGTCCTCGGCGAGCCAGCGTTCCAGCAGGTAGACCGAGGCCGCGTCGCAGAACTCGGGGGCCACCGCGCCGACCAGGTGGCCGCCGGTGAGGTGGAGGTCGAGTACGGAACCGAGCACGGCCGCCGCCGTGGGTGCCAGGCGGTGGTGGGGCACGCGGGCAGGGGGGACCAGAGGAGGCGGTTCGCTCGGGGTCGCGGTGCGGTGCTGCTCCGAGGGGCCGGGCGGTTCGGCGAGCAGAGCGGTGCCTTTCGACAGGCCGTACTGCGGCGGGTATATGGGCGGCACGGAGCCCCCGCGCTGTCGCGGACTCCCGGCTCCGTCCCCCCGCACCGATCGGTCTGGAATCCTATGATAGACCGTCAATCCACTGGTGACGATGGGAGATACGGTGACCAAGCAGGAGCTGCTGCCGGAGGGTGTGGACCCCGGCAAGGCCAGCGTGGCGCGGATCTATGACGCGATGCTGGGCGGGGAGCACAACTTCGCCATCGACCGGGAGGCGCTGGCCGCGTTCACCGCCATCGACCCTCAGGTGCGGTCGCTGGCCCGGGCCAACCGGGCGTTCCTGGGGCGGGCGGTGCGGTTCCTGGTGGACGCCGGGGTGCGCCAGTTCCTGGACCTCGGGTCGGGCATACCCACCCAGGGCAATGTGCATGAGGTGGCCCAGGCCGCCGCGCCGGACGCCCGGGTGGTGTACGTGGACAACGACCCGGTGGCGGTGGCGCACAGCGCCTCCCTGCTGGCGGACAACCCCGGGGCGGCCATCGTCAACGGGGACATCCGGCGGCCGGCCGACATCCTGGCCTCCCCCAAGGTGCGCGAGGTGATCGACTTCGAGCAGCCGGTGGCGGTGCTGATGATCACCATCCTGCACTTCATCACCGAGGAGGAGCGGCCCGGCGACCTGGTGGCGGCGTACCGCGACGCGCTCCCGGCGGGCAGTTGGCTGGCGCTCACCCACGCCACCGACGAGGACCGGCCGGACACCGCCGCCGCCGTCGGCAAGCTCTACCGCTCCAAGGCCACCTCTCCGGTCACCGCCCGGTCGCGCGACGGGATAGCGCGCCTCTTCGACGGTTTCGACCTGGTGGAGCCGGGTCTGGTGCATGTGCCGCTGTGGCGCCCGGACGCGGAGGACGAACTCCCCGACAACCCCCGCGAGTTCTGGGTCTACGCGGGCGTGGGGCGCAAGCAGTGAGCTACGCCGGGTGCCGCGTCCGCAGCCGGACCTGATCCGCCAGCCGGTCCAGGCTCTGCCGGAGCTCGGTCTCGACCTGCCAGGCGGGCGGGGCCGTGGCGGGGTCGGAGAACGCCAGGTGCACGGTCACCTCGCTGGTGCCGGACGCACCTCCGGTGACCTGCAACCACCCCGCGTAGCGCCCGCTGTCGCGGGTGCCCCACTCCAGCCGCAGCCGGTCGCGCTCGACCCGCAGCAGCGCCCGTTCCCGTTCCGCATCCGGCCCGTGGCTCACGGTCACCGCCGGTGGCCGCTGCGCCTCGATATGCAGTTCGCGCGGCAGCCACCGCTCCATGGTCCGCGGGTCGGACGCCTCGTCGAAGACCTGCCCGGGTGGTGCGGCCATGGCCCGGGACGCCTTGTACTCGCTCACGGTCTCGGTCCTTTCCTCCCTGGTCACCAGGGGTTCGGCTACCCCGCGCGGGCGGGGCGACACCCCCGGAGGAGAGCTCGGCTCCAGTCGCATCATGGGGGTATGAGAACTTCGTCCGCATCCTGCGCCGAGGGCCCCCAGAAGGAGGAGACACCGTGACCACCGAGCGATACGAGTTGATCTTCCAGCAGGCGGGGCCGGGCGAGGACCCGTCCGGGGACGACATCGTCGTGGTCCACCGGACCAGCGCCACCGGACCGGGCGGCCACCCGGTCTACTGCGACGACACGGGCATCGTGCGCGCCGAGATCAGCGACAGCGGCGAGGTACGGATGCTGGCGTCCGGCGGCCAGCAGGCGCTGCGCCGCCCCACCGCGACCCACGTACTGGGCTGAGCGGCTGGGCTGAGCGGCTGGGCTGAGCGGCCCCGCAGCCGGGCCCCGGAGCAGCCGCTCCGCAGGCCGGGCAGCCCACAAGACATCAAGGACATCAGGGATATCGGCACCCCCGCCCGAACCGCGGCGGCGTTCCAACCGTCTACTGGTGCAGATCGTAGTTCGGCCTCACCAGCCCGTCGGCCGCTCCCGGCGGGCCGGTGGGGCCACCTGCTCCGCCCCACCGAAGGAGGAGGTGCCGCCCGGGCCCGGGCGGCACCGTGTACCCCGATGACCTGTCCCAACTGCGGTTCGATGATGCGCCAGGGTCCGGCCGGCGGCTGGGCGTGCGGCAACTGCGGCACCGTGCGCCTCTGCCCGCCCACGGTGCCGGCCGCCGTCCCGACCTCGGACGGTGGCGCCGGGGCCGCCGCCGCCTGCGGCCCGGCCCGCCGATGACCGCCGCACGGCCGTCGGGCGAGGCGGCACCGCATCGCGCGGGCCATGGGTCGGCAATGGTCGCCAATCAGCGGCCGAACCGATACCAAAGCCATATACACCGGCAAAGCGGGCGGGAATATGCTGGATAAAGACGGGGGCGCCGCCTCCCGGGGCGCCCGCACGACCCTGTGTCTTCCTTCAGGAGGTGGTCGTGGTGTCCACACCGTCGAGCATGGAGCGTCACCCCGACATCATGGAGATGCGCGCCCGGTACGAACGGGCGACGACCACGCCGCGAGCGCAGGCGATCCAGGCGCTGGGCCTGATCACGGGTCTGTACCTCGCGCTGTCGGCCTGGATCGCCGGGTTCAGCGGCCTCACCGGGCTCGCGATCTGCAACCTGGTCACCGGCATCGCCTTCGCGCTGCTGATGGCCGGTTTCGGATCGGCCTATGAGCGCACTCACGGCATGGCGTGGGCCGCCGCGCTGATCGGCCTCTGGACGATCATCGCCCCCTGGGTGATGGCCGGACATGTCAACACCACCCGATCGATCATCAGCAATGTGATCGTCGGAGCGGTGGCACTGCTGCTCGGTCTGGCCGCAGCCGCGATGGCGGGTAGGGAGCGGCGGACCGGCGCCCGGTCCGGCCGCCTCGGCTCGATGCGGCACCGCACCGCAGAGCCCGGCACCCGGGTCTGACACCCCCGCCGTGCCCCGGCCGCAGCGTTGCGGCCGGGGCACGATGGCGCCATGGCCCTGAGCGTGCTGATCATCTCCGACACCCATCTGCCCCGCCGCGCCCGGGACCTCCCGCAGGAGGTGTGGCGCCGGGCAGCCGAGGCGGACGTGGTGGTGCACGCGGGCGACTGGGTGAGCGCGGAG
The DNA here is from genome assembly GCF_003258605.2 of Peterkaempfera bronchialis. NCBI lineage: Bacteria > Bacillati > Actinomycetota > Actinomycetes > Kitasatosporales > Streptomycetaceae > Peterkaempfera > Peterkaempfera bronchialis. Next base: position 6,748,834 of record NZ_CP031264.1, on the reverse strand, counting down.
CTGCTGGACCGGCTGCTGGAGCGCAGCCGGCGGCTGGTCGCGGTGTACGGCAACAACGACGGCCCTGAGCTGCGCGCCCGGCTGCCCGAGGTGGCCCTGGCCGACCTGGGCGGCCTGCGTACGGCGGTGGTGCACGACAGCGGACCGGCCAAGGGGCGGGAGGAGCGGTGCGCGGCCCGCTTCCCCGGCACCGACCTGCTGGTCTTCGGGCACAGCCACATCCCGTGGGACAGCACCGCCGAGGGCGGACTGCGGCTGCTCAACCCCGGCTCCCCCACCGACCGGCGGCGGCAGCCGTTCTGCACCTACCTCACGGCGGAGGTACGCGGCGGGCGGCTGGCCGAGGTGGTGCTGCACCGGCTGCCGCAGCGCGGCGGCAGCGGGGTGTGACCAAGCCCACCACGGGTGATCGACATCGCGGTGACCAGGGAGGTCGGCGGCCGGGGCGGCGAGGGTGCGGAGGATCACGCCCCGAGCGGGCGGGGCCGCTTGTCAGAATGTCCGGGTTGCCGTGGATTCGTCCGCGGATCTCGTTTGCCCGTCCGGCGCTCCGCGCCGCCCCGCACCGCAGAGGGAACCCGCGCCTGTGCCCTCCCCCGCCGTCTCCTCCGACCAGCGCTCCCCCCGTCCCGACCGATCGCCCCGTCCCGACCGCTCCCCCCGCCCCGACCGATCGCCCCGTCCCGACCGATCGCCCTGGCGCTGTCTGCGCCACCCCTCGATGCGCTGGTGGTCGCTGGCCAACCTGGTCTCCAACGCCGGTACCTGGATGCAGCTCACCGCGCAGAACCTGCTGGTCCTCCAGCTCACCGGCTCCGCCGCGCTGACCGGTGTCTGCCTGGCCGTACAGGCCGCCCCCGGCCTGCTGCTCGGTCCGGCGGGCGGCGCCGTGGTCGACGCCTGGCCGCGCCGCCGCACGGCAGCCGTCAGCCAGGCCCTGCTGGCCGCCGTGGCGCTGGCCACGGCGGCGCTGCTGGCCCTCGGGATGCTCGGCGTCCCGGTGCTGCTGGTGCTGGCCGCGCTCACCGGGTTCATCGCCACCGTGGACGGACCGGCCTGCGCCCTGCTCGGCAATGACCTGGTGCCGCGCCGCGACCTGCCGTCGGCGATAGCGCTGGGCTCGGTGGTGCACAGCGCGGGCAGGCTGGCCGGGGTGGCGCTGGCCGGGGTGGCCACCGCCGCCCTGGGCGCGGCGGCCGCGTACGCCGCCAATGGGCTCTCCTTCCTCTTTGTCGCGGCGGTGATCCCCTTCCTGCGGCTGCTGCCCGCCGAGCCGACCGGGGTCGCCGAGCCGACGCCGACGCCGGTTCCGATGGCGGCGGGGAAGGGCCGGGCGGCGCGGCGCGGCGCCACCCGGGAGGGTCTGGCCTTCTTCGCCGGACGGCCCCGGCTGGTCGCGCTCGCCGTCATCTCCGCAGTGAGCGCCGTCCTCGGCCGCAACTACGCGCTGACCCTCGCCGCCCTGGTCACCGGCCCGCTGCACGGCGGCGCCGGGGCGTATGGCGCCATCTCCACCGTGCTCGCCGTGGGCGGCATCGCGGGTGCGGTGCTGGCCGGTCGGCTCCAGCGGCCCTCGGTGCGGCTGATCGCCGCCCTGGCCGCCGCAGGCGCCGTACTCCAGGCCGTGGCGGCGTTCTCGCCCACGCTGCTGCTGCTGGCGGTGCTGGTCGTGCCGATGGCCGTGGTGGAGACGGTCAGCGACACCGCCGCCACCACCGTGCTCCAGACCGATCCGCCGGCCGCCATGCGCGGCCGGGTCCTGGGCACCTGGCGCAGCATCAGCACCGCCTGGGGGCTGGCCGGGCCTCCACTGCTGGGCCTGCTGCTCCAGGCGGCCGGTCCGCGCGGCGCACTGGCCCTGGGCGGCCTGGTCATCACCGCCGTGATCGGCGCCGGGGCGCTCGCCCACCGGCGGCGCACCGGTCGGCCGCTGCTGGCGCCCGGCCCGACCGCAGAGGTCGCCATGGCAGCCTGAGGCGGCGCACCCCCTCGCCGGGGGTCCTGCCGGGCAGCCGACCGCGCTCGGCCCGGCTCACCGAGCCCGCCCCTGGAGCTGAACCCCGCCGCCCGGCTCCGCCACCGCCGGCCGCCGCAGCGCACCCGGTGACCGGGGACGCCGCGTCCCGAACTGTCAGGTACCCCTTTCGCCCGCCTGGGTCCGGACGGCCGAGACGCCCGGCGGGGCTCGGTGTTCGGGGCGCGTGTCGGGGGTGGTTTGATACTGCGGTGCTCAGAGTCGTCACCACGGTCAATGTCAATGGTCTGCGGGCCGCCGCCAAGAAGGGCTTCAGCGCGTGGCTGGCCGCCACCGAGGCCGATGTGGTCTGCCTCCAGGAGGTACGCGCCGAGCCCGAGCAGCTGCCCGCCGAGATCCGCGAGCCGGAGGGGTGGCACGCCGTCTGGGCCCCGGCCGCCGCCAAGGGCCGCGCGGGGGTGGCGCTGCTGTCCCGGCAGCGGCCGGAGCGGCAGCGGATCGGCTTCGGGTCGGCCGAGTTCGACACCTCGGGGCGCTACGCCGAGATCGACCTGCCCGGACTCACCGTGGTCAGCCTCTACCTGCCCTCGGGCGAGGTCGGCACCGAGCGGCAGGAGGAGAAGGAACGCTTTATGAAGGAGTTCCTGGTCCATCTGCTGGATCTGCGGACGCAGGCAGCGGTGACCGGCCGCGAGGTGCTGGTCTGCGGCGACTGGAACATCGCGCACCGCGAGGCCGACCTGAAGAACTGGCGGGCCAACCAGAAGTTGTCCGGCTTCCTGCCCGAGGAGCGGGCCTGGCTCACCCGGGTCTTCGACGAGGCCGGGTATGTGGATGTCGTCCGGCGCCTCCACCCGGACACCCCCGGCCCGTACTCCTGGTGGTCCTACCGGGGCAAGGCGTTCGACAACGACTCCGGCTGGCGGATCGACTACCAGATCGCCACCCCGGGCCTCGCCGAGCAGGCGGTCGGCGCCCGGGTCGAACGCGCAGCCAGCTACGACGCCCGCTGGTCGGACCACGCCCCCGTCACCGTGACCTACGCCGCCCAAGCCTGACACCGCCTCGAATACCCGAGTCGCGGCAGGCCCCTGGTCGAACCCCCGGTGAGGCGCCGGGTGGACGGTGATCCGGCCGGTGGCGCGGCGCCGGGGAGGGGTCAATCCGCAGCCGCCTGCCGGGCTGGGCGTGTAGCGGCGGTCCGCAGGGGCAGAAGCACCGCCGACGCCGACAACCCGGAACCCACGGAGACAGGTGCGAGGTGCCCGCAGTCCCCGAGTCCGTGATCCATGTCGCGCGGCGGCACAACGAACCGGTGGTCGTCCAGACCCTCCGTTCCACGGTCGCCGCCGTCCTGGCCTATGTGGCGGCGCTGCACCTGACCACCGACCGGGCGCCGCTGCTGGCGCCGCTGACCGCCCTGCTGGTCGTCCAGGTCACCCTGTACGCGACCCTCACCAACGGGCTGCGCCGGATGGTCGCCGTGATCGCCGGGGTGCTGATCGCGGCCGGCTTCAGCGAACTGGTGGGCCTGAGCTGGTGGAGCCTGGGGCTGCTGATCCTGGCGTCGCTGGTGCTGGGCCATCTGCTGCGGGTGGACGAGTACGTCCCCGAGGTGGCGATCAGCGGCATGCTGGTGCTGGGCGTCACCCATGTGACCGAGACCGCGCGGGGGCGGGTCGGCGAGACCGTGATCGGCGCCGTGGTGGGCATGCTGCTCAACCTGTTCCTGGCACCGCCCGTCTTCGTCCAGCCCGCCGGCGAGGCCATCGAGGCGCTGGCCGGGCGGATGCGGGACCTGCTGCTGGACATCGGCGGCCGGACCCACCGGATGACGCGGCCGGAGACGGTCGGCTGGCTGCACGAGGCCCGGCGGCTCGACCAGGACATCGTGCGGGTGGATGTGGAGCTCTCCCGGGCCGAGGAGAGCCTGCGGCTCAATCCCCGGGTCCGGCAGGGCGAGCTGGCGCGGCTGGTGCTGCGCAGCGGGCTGGACACGCTGGAGATCTGCGCGGTGGTGCTGCGCACGCTGTGCCGGTCGCTGGCCGATCTGGCGGTCGATCGGGAGGGGCGGCAGGACCGCGTCTACCCAGACGAGGTGGCCGCCCCCCTCTGCGACCTGCTGGAACAGCTGGCGACGGCGGTGGACGGCTTCGGGCGGCTGATCACGGCCCAGGTCTCGGCCAGCGCCGAGCAGGCGGAGGAGGAGCTGGCGCAGGCGCTGCTGGACGGCCGGGCCGCCCGGGAGCGGATCTCGCGGCTGCTGGTGGCGGAGATGGAGCGGCGCCCGGACCGATGGCAGTTGCAGGGGGCGCTGCTGGCCAATATCGACCGGCTGCTGGACGAGTTGGATGTGGAGCGGCGGTCCCAGATGCTGGCCGAGGCGCTTGACCGCCATCACCGGGAGCGCCGGGAGCGGCAGGCTTCACGGGCGCTGCTCGACCGGGTGCGGGGCGGGCGGCGGCGGCAGCACCCAGGATAGTTTACGTCTTAGTCTTAGGTGTATTGACAACTTATTTGTCATGGCCATAGCTTCCCCTTCGGTGGGCGCAGAGTCGCGTGACCGCCGATTGAGGAGGAACCCTGTGACCCTGGTACGCAAACCCCTGCGGGGACGACGTCGGCGTGCGGTGCCGCTGCTGCTCGCCCCCGCCCTGGTGGCCGCGACCTGCGCGGCCTTCACGGTCGCGGCGGCCCCCACCGCCTCCGCCGCCGCGCTGCCCACCGGCTGGACCAGCGTGGTCAACAAGAACAGCGGGCGCTGCGTGGACGCCCGCGCCGCCGCCACCGCCAACGGCACCGCCGTGCAGCAGTACGGCTGCAATGGCTCCGCCGCCCAGCAGTGGCAGCTCCAGGCGACCGACGGCGGCTACTACCGGATCAACAACCAGGGCGACGCCAGCAAGGCGTGGGACGTCACCGATGTCTCCAAGGCGGACGGCGCCAAGATCCAGCTCTGGACCTACACCGGAGGCACCAACCAGCAGTGGCAGCCGGTGGCGGAGGCCGACGGCGCGTACCACTTCGTCAACCGGGGCAGCGGCAAGTGCCTGGACGTGGCGAGCGCCTCGACCGCCGACAGCGTGCAGCTCCAGCAGTGGACCTGCAACGGCACCGCCGCCCAGTCCTTCACCCTGGGCTCCGGCCCGGCCGTGCCGCCGGGAACGCCCGACTTCGGGCCCAATGTGTCGGTCTTCGACCCGTCGATGTCCGCCGCCACCGTGCAGAGCAGGCTCAACCAGGTCTTCAACCAGCAGGAGAGCAACCAGTTCGGCGCCCAGCGCTACGCACTGCTCTTCAAGCCCGGCAGCTACAGCGTCGACGCCAATGTCGGCTTCTACACGCAGGTGGCCGGCCTCGGCCTCTCCCCCGACGATGTGACGATCAACGGCGCGGTGCACGCCGAGGCCGACTGGTTCCAGGGCAACGCCACCCAGAACTTCTGGCGGTCGGCGGAGAACCTGTCGGTCACCCCCGCCTCCGGCACCGACCGCTGGGCGGTCTCCCAGGCGGCGCCGTACCGCCGGATGCACGTCCGGGGCAACCTCCAGCTGGACGACGGCGGCTGGTCCAGCGGCGGGTTCATCGCCGACTCCAAGATCGACGGTCAGGTGCGGTCCGGGTCGCAGCAGCAGTGGCTGTCGCGCAACACCCAGTGGGGCAGTTGGACCGGCTCCAACTGGAACATGGTCTTCGTGGGCGACGTCAACGCCCCCGCCAACACCTTCCCCAACCCGCCCTACACCACGGTCGCGCAGACCCCCTTGGTCCGCGAGAAGCCCTTCCTCTACGTGGACGCGGCCGGGGCCTGGAAGGTCTTCGTCCCCGCCCTGCGCAGCAACACCCAGGGCGCCGGCTGGACCGGCGGCAACCAGCAGGGTGCGTCGCTGCCGATCGACCAGTTCTTCATCGTCAAGCCCGGCGCGGTCGCGGCGGACATCAACAATGCGCTCGCCCAGGGCAAGAACCTGCTCTTCACCCCCGGCGTGTACCACCTCAACGACACGCTGAGGATCAACCGCGCCGACACGGTGGTGCTCGGCCTGGGCCTGGCCACGCTGGTCCCGGACAACGGCATCACCGCGGTCTCCGTCGCCGACGTGGACGGCGTGAAGATCGCCGGACTGCTGATCGACGCGGGCACGGTCAACTCGCCGGTCCTGATGCAGGTCGGGCCTGCGGGCTCCACCGCGAGCCACGCCGCCGACCCCACCTCGCTGCATGACGTCTTCTTCCGGATCGGCGGCGCCGGAGTCGGCAAGGCCACCCAGTCCCTGGTGGTCAACAGCTCCAATGTGATCGGCGACCACATGTGGATCTGGCGTGCCGACCACGGCAGCGGCGTCGGCTGGACCACCAACACCGCCGACACCGGACTGACCGTCAACGGCAATGACGTCACCATGTACGGCCTCTTCGTGGAGCACTACCAGAAGCACCAGGTGATCTGGAACGGCAACGGCGGGCGGACGTACTTCTACCAGAACGAGATGCCGTACGACCCGCCGAACCAGGCCGCCTGGATGAACGGCACCACCAAGGGATACGCCGCCTACAAGGTGGCCGACTCGGTGACCAGCCATGAGGCATGGGGGCTCGGCAGCTACTGCTACTTCAGCAGCAACCCGGCCGTGGTCGCGGAGCACGCCTTCGAGGTGCCCAACCGGTCCGGTGTCCGCTTCCATGACATGGTCACCGTCTCGCTCGGCGGGACCGGCACCATCAGCCATGTCATCAACAGCACCGGCGGCCCGTCCAACTCGGGCAGCAATGTCGCCAACCTGGTGAGCTACCCCTGATCCGGGCTCCTCGGTGACACCGAAGCCCCGGCCGGTCCCCCACCGGCCGGGGCTTCGGCCGTCGGCGACCCGCTCGGGGCTCGGCGGTGCTGGGGCTCAGCGCGCGGGGACCACGGCCACCGGGCAGTGCGCATGGTGGAGCACCGCATGGTCGACCGGGCCGAGGTGCAGCGACGTCGGACGGCGGCGCCGGTGCGAGCCGACCACCAGCAGGTCGGCGTCGACCGCAGCCGCCAGCAGCGCCGCATGCGCCGCCCGGTCGGGTACCGGGTGCAGCGCGACCCGCACCTCCGGATGGGCCGCCACCGCGTCGGCGACCGCCTCCTCCAGCACCCGCCGCGCCTCGGCCGCCGCATCGCCGCGGTGCGCCCGGTGCACCGCGCCGAGCAGGCGGTCCAGTTCGCTGTGCCGGGCGTGGACCACTTCCAGCCTGGCCTGCCAGTCGGCCGCCTCCGCAAAGGCGAAGGCGGCGGCGGGACCGTCCGCCTCGCCGTGCCCGCCGATGCCCAGCACGATCCGCCGATGCCGCCGCTCGGCCGCGTCACCGCCGCGTACCACCACCACCGGGCAGACCGCCCGGGCCGCCACCTGGAGGCCGATCGAGCCCAGCAGCATCCCGGCGAAGCCGCCGTGGCCCCGGGAGCCGACCACCACCAGGCAGGCGCGGTGGGCCTCCGCCACCAGCGCGGTCGCGGCGTCGGCCGCCACCGGCTCGCTGCCGACCTCCACACCGGGACGCCGCGCGACGGCACGGCGGACGGCCTCGCCGACCAGCTCGGCGGCGGCTGTGCGGGCCTGCGCCAGCTCGGGATTGTCGGTGGCGTCGGTCTCATAGCGGTCCCATGGCGAGGCGTGCACCACCCGCAGCGGGCGCCCCCGGGCGGCCGCCTCGTCCACCGCCCAGTCCACGGCGTGCAGAGCGGCCATGGAGCCGTCCACCCCGACCACCACGGGCGTCGCCACGCCGGAGCCCACGGCGTGGGCGCTCGCGGGCCCGTCGCTCACAGGCCCATTGCTCAGGGGCCCGTCGCTCATGGGACCGGGACCACGGCGACCGGGCAGTGCGCATGGTGCAGTACGGCATGGACCACGCGGCCCGGATGCAGCCCCAGGTGTCCGGCCCTGCCCCGCCGGGAGGCGCCGACCACCAGCAGGGCGGCATGGGCCGAGGCCTCCACCAGGGCGGCGGCGGGGGTGCCGCTCACCACGTCGGTCACCACCTGGCTCTGCGGAAAGCCCGAGCGGGCGGCCTCCATCGTGCGGGACAGCAGCCGGGCGTGCTCGCGCTCCTCCTCGTCCAGACTGTCGACCAGCGGCACCAGCTGGCCCGCGTCGGACACCGCCGACCAGGCGTGCAGGGCCCGGACCGGCGCCGCCCGATGGGCCGCCAGGTCGAAGGCGAACCTGACCACGGGGATGTCCTCCTCACCGCCCACGCCGACCAGCACACTCAGCCCCTGGGCGGGCGCCGGAGGGGCGTGCACCACGACCACCGGGCACCTGGCGTGGGCGGCCACCCGCAGGCTCACCGAGCCCAGCAGCAGCGCGGCGAACCCGCCCCGCCCACGGGAGCCCACCACGACCAGGGTGTGCGGCCCGGCCGCGTCCAGCAGCGCCGCCGCAGGGTCGGCCGCCACCACCGTGTCGGCCGTCTCCAGACCGGGATGGGCCGCCACGGCCTGCGCCACCGCCACGGCCAGCAGGTCGCGGCCGGCCTGGAGGATCAGCTCGGTGGCACCGGCCGAGGCCCGCTTGGAGAGGGTGCCGGTCCCGGTGGAGACCGCGTGCACCAGCCGCAGCGGGCAGCCCCGGCGTTCCGCCTCGGCCGCCGCCCACTCCACGGCGGCGCCGCACTCCGGCAGCGCGTCGACGCCGACCACGACCTCGCGCACCTGAGCGCTGCTGTCCATTGCGGGCTCCTCGCCGACGGCGTCCGCCGGTCGGCGCCTCGGCCTTCAGGATGACCCGGGAGACGGCACCATGGCCGCCGGACCCACCCGCAGGGGTGACGGACAGCGGCGGTCAGACCACGCCGGGGGCGCGGTCCGCCGAGCGCTGCACCGGGACGGCGGGGGTCAGGGCCTTGCCGAGGCAGATGCTCTCCGGTGTGTCGCGGTAGACGCCGAACTTGACCACCGCCGCATACCCCTCGGATGTGTAGAGGGCGACCGCCTCCGGCTGCTCGGTACCGGTCTCCAGCACCATCCGGGAGCGTCCGGCCTCGACGGCTGTCGCTTCGAGGTGGCGCAGCAGGGTGCGGGAGAGGCCCCGGCCACGGGCGGCGGGGGTGACGTACATCCGCTTGAGTTCGGCGTCGCCGGCCGCCAGCCCCGGTCCGTCCGCCTCCCTGGCCCGCCAGCCGCCGCAGGCCACCGGCTCGCCCCCGAGGTACCCCACGGCGAAGAGGCCGCGAGGTGGCTCGAACTGGCGCGGGTCGACCGGGGTGACGTCCATGCCGCCGTACCGGATCACATACTCCTGCTGGACCTCGGCGATCAGCCGGACCGCGTCCGGGTGCGCGTACCCCACCACCTGTATCTCCACGGCGGACCAGGATACCCGCTGGTCAGGAGCGCTCCCCGGGTGGCCCTCAGGGTCGGTCGCCGGGCCGGTCGAGCAGCTTCAGCAGCTCGTCCTTGCCGAACATCCGGGCGGCGTCCAGTGCCGAGGGCTGCCCGGCGCGGGGGTCGGCGCCGCCCTCCACCAGGGCCCGCACCACGTCGTCCTCGCCCTTGAAGACCGCGCCGGCGAGCGGGGTCTGGCCCCGGTCGTTGGCCCGGTCGGGGTCGGCGCCGCGCTCCAGCAGGGCGCGGACGGCGTCGGGGTGGCCGTGGTAGGCGGCGAGCATCACCAGGGTGTCGCCCCGGTCATTGGAGAGGTTGGCGGGGACGCCGGCGTCCAGGTAGGCGGCGAGCGTCGCGGCGTCGCCGGTCCGTGCCGCCGTGAAGATCCGCCCGGCGAGTTCGACGACCTCGGGGTCGGGGGTCGGCTCGGACGGGGTGGACGGCTCGGTCATGGCAATCCTTCCGGAAGGCGGGTCTTGGTGTGCACCGTATCCGGCGCATCACCGGGGTACACCGCGAACCCGCCATGGGCGGTCTCGGGCAGGCCCGGCCGGCGCGTACTGCCGGGCCGGGCCTGTCCGTCGGTGACGCCTCGGCCGGGGGTCACTCCGGCCGGCCCCCTGTGCGGTCGCGGTCGGCGATCGACCCCTCGATCCTCCGGGCCACGGCGATGAAGGACTCGATCTCACCCTCGTCCAGGCCCTGGACGGAGATCCGCTCCAGCGCGGACCACATGGCCTCCAGCGGCTCGCGCATCTCCCGGCCCCTGTCGGTGAGCCTGACGTTCAGGACCCGCCGGTCGTGCTCGGCCGGTTCCCGGGTGAGCAGCCCGGCCTGCTGCATGCGGCGCAGGGACTTGGAGACGGTCGAGTGGTCCAGGCCGACGCTCTCCAGAAGCTCGGACTGGGTCTGCCCGTCCCTGTCGAGCAGCTGCATCAGCAGCAGCTCCTGCCCGGGGTGCAGGCCCAGGTCTCTCAGCTTCCCGGCCGCGTAGGCGCGGTGGGCCCGGGCGAGCAGGAAGACCGCATAGCTGAGGCGTCCGCCGCGTGCCGTGCTCGGATACCGAACAGGGGGGGTGGTCATCCGCCCTCCTCAGCCGATGGTCGCGGGGAGCTTCGGGTAGTCGGTGTAGCCCGCCTCGCCGCCCCCGTAGAAGGTGCTCGGGTCCGGGGTGTTGAGAGGCGCACCGGAGCGCACCCGCTCGACCAGGTCGGGGTTGGCCAGCGCCATCGCGCCGACGGTGATGACATCCGCCAAACCGGCCTCGATGTCCGCGACCCGGGCGTCGAGGTCGGCGCCGCCGCGGTTCAGGACCACTGCGGTCGGCCAGGCGTCGCGGAGGCTGCGCAGCAGCTGCTCGTCGCCGCCGTGGGCGATGTGCAGATAGGCGAGGCCCAGCGGTGCCAGCGCGCCTACCAGCGCCGGGTAGAGCTCGGCCGTGTCGGCCTCGACGATGTCGTTGAACGGGTTGCCGGGCGAGATCCGGAACCCGGTGCGGCCCGCACCGATCTCGTCCGCCACCGCTGTGGCCACCTCCACCGCGAAGCGGATCCGGTTCTCGACGGAGCCGCCGTAGCGGTCGGTGCGGAGGTTGGCGTTGCTGGACAGGAACTGGTGCACCAGGTAGCCGTTGGCCCCGTGGATCTCCACGCCGTCGGCACCGGCCTCGATCGCCGCGGCGGCGGCGCGGCGGTAGTCGTCCACCGTGGCGGCGACTTCCTGGGTCGACAGCTCCCTCGGCACCGGCATCTCCTGCGGGCCCGACGCGGTGAACATCGCGCCCGCCGGCCTGACCTCGGACGGCGCCACCGGGCGGCGACCGTGCAGGGTGTTGTCGGGGTGGGAGATCCGTCCCGTATGCATCAGCTGGATCACCATCCGGCCGCCGGCCTCGTGGACCGCGTCCGCCACCTTGCGCCAGCCGGCGATGTGCTGCTCGCTGTGGATGCCCGGGGTCAGCAGATAGCCCTGCCCGTCGGCGGAGGGCTGGGTGCCCTCGGTGATGATCAGCGCCATGGATGCGCGCTGGGCGTAGTACTCGGCGTTCAGCTCGGTCGGCACGCCCTCGGGTGTGGACCGGTCCCGTGTCATCGGGGCCATCGCCAGGCGGTGCTCCAGGGGGATGTCCCCCAGGGTCACGGGGTTCCACAGCGCTGCGGTCATCGAAGCCTCCAGGAGGTTGCGTGGCTAGCCACGTAAAACTAGCACTCATTAGGTGGCCGGCCAAGCAAATAGCGGCCCGGACAGTGCCGCAGCGGGCGGTCAGAGCTTCACGGCCATCCTGCGGCGGGCCTCCGGCGCGCTTGACGGTGCGTCCGACCAGGGTGACCTCCACCCGGGCCCGCATGGGGTGCTGCCAGACGACGCCAAGGCCGTGCGCCGCACCGGCGCCTCCCTGTCGGCCGTACTGCCGCACGTCATGGCGGTACGGAACCTCGGGCCGGTGTCACTGCAACTGGCCCACTTGGCGGCGGGCCGGGTGGACGCCTTCTGGCAGTACGGGCCCGACCAGTACAACTGGCTCGCGGGAGCGCTGCTCGCCCGGGAGGCGGGCGCGGAGGTCACCGACGCCGCAGGTCAGGGCTTCGACCGTTCGTCAGGCAGCATCGCAATGGCGGCGCCGGGCCCGCACCGGGAGCCGCTGGGCGCGCTTGCCACCGTGCACCGACGGTGACAGAACCACCCATTTGCCAACTTTCGTCATCTATTACTTTTTGTCACCATGGGGGAACATTCCGTAGCTCTCTCGCGGAATGCTGTCCCCCTCTCGAGGAGCACCCCCCATGATCCTCTCCTTCTCCGGCGTCGTCTTCCTCGGCGTGATCGTCACCCTCCTCTCCCGCAAATGCGGACTGAAGCTGGCTCACGCGATGGTCTGCGCCCTCTTCGGCTTCTATCTGGCAAGCACCGCCATCGCTCCCAGCATCCACGCCGGAAGCCAGAGCCTGGCCGGACTGCTCGGCGGGCTCAAATTCTGAGCGGAGCCCCGGCTCCACCCTTCAGGCCCGGGCGCGGACCCACCGCCCCGGGCCTGCCCCCGTCCCACCGCCCGACCGCCCTTCCGACCGCCCTTCCGACCGCACGTCCACCGCTCGGGGAGAGCCGATGTCCCTCAACCGCACCCTCGTCCGGGGCCGCGACCTGGCCCGCACCGCCGGGGACCACGCCGCCGACATGCTCGGCCCGCTGGTGGTGCTCGGCCGTGGGCTGCTCCACCACACGACCTGGGTACGGGCCTGGTGGAAGCGCACCCCGGGGGACCGCCGAGGCCCGGCGCTGCTGCTGGCCGCCGCCGTGGCCGCCGCCGTGGCGGTCCTCCCGTACGGGCTGCTGCTGGCCGCCGCCGGCCTCGCCGCCAGCGCCGCCTGGGCCGGTCGCGACCGGGCACCCGCCGAGCCCGCCCCGGACGCCACCCACCTCAAGCTCCAGGCCGTGTACGCGGCGCTGACGCCGTATCTCGGCCACCCGGACGACCCCAAGCCGCTCTACGCCCACGACGGCGACCACACGGCGGCCTTCACCGCCTGGGAGTTCGACGCGGAGGGCCGGCTGACCATGCTGGAGCTGCGCTACCCCCCGTACTTCCGGGACAGCGAGGCCGCCTCCCGGACCCGGGTCGAGCAGGTCCTGCAAGGGAAGGCGGGCCGCAGCCGGGAGTACCGCTTCATCTGGGACGAGGAGATCAACCGGCTGCGCACCGAGGCGCTGGCTCCGCTGCCCGACGACATCACCGTGCAGCGCTTCGTCACCGGGCCCGGCGAACTGGTGCTGGGCGTCACCGACCCGGACGGCAGCGACCGGACCATCCCCCTCAACCAGGGCGGAACCCCCGCCCACCAGCCGCCGGTGGTGTGGCGCACCGGCGCACGGGCCTCGGACGCCCATCTGCTGGCCCTCGGCACACCGCGTTCCGGCACTTCGACGCTGCTCCGCGCGCTCGCCCTCCAGGCGCTGCCGTACGGCGACATCGTGGTGATCGACGGCGCCGGCACCGGCGAACACGGCTGCCTGGTCGGCAGGCCCGGCGTACGCCGGGTCGAGACCAGCCTGCACGGCGCGGTCGCGGCGCTCCAGTGGGCGGCGGGCGAGACCGCCCGGCGGCTGGCGGCGCTGGAGCGGGTCCGGCTGGGCGGCGGGGCACTGCCCAAGAGCGTCACCCGGCCGCTGTGGCTGCTGCTCGACCACCCGACGGAGCTCAGCGAACTCGCCCACGCGGAGGGGCGGCCCGACCCGCAGGACCTGCTGGAAGCCCCGCTGCGGCAGGGCCGGGCGGTACGGGTCTGCGTGGTGGTGGCCGAGCACCTGGGCGCCCTGGACCGCATCCGGCCCGTGGTGCGGGCTGCCGCCCGGGGCCGGGTGGTGCTGGGCTCGCCGACGCCGGAGCAGGCGGAGGCGGCCCTCGGCGCCCCGCTGGACATCACTCCCCCGGCCCGCACCCCGCCCGGTCGCGGCTACGCCCGGCTCGGCGGCGCCGCCCCGGTACGCCTCCAGGTTCCGGCTGCCCCGGACCCGCTGGACGAGGACGCCCCCGCCGGGCAGCGGGACGCGGTGATCGCCCTGCTGCCGCACTCCGACACCCGCGTCGAGGCGGCCGCCACGACCACCACCCTGGTCAAGTCCCCCGCCCAGCCCGGCCCCGGCGCCTGACCGACCACCACCCCGCTCACGCCACAAAAACCTCACCCACCGCCACGCCCGACGCCCCGGCGGCGACCGCGTCGGCGGCCAGCGAGAGGCGGCGGACGGCCTCGCGGGCGGTGTCACCGCCCACGGTGAGCGGCAGCCGCAGGTACTGCTCGAAGGCGCCGTCCACCCCGAAGCGGGGCCCGGCCGCGACCCGTACTCCGTGCCGGTCGCCCTCGGCGGCCAGCGCCGCACCGGAGAGCCCCGCCGTGCGGACCCAGAGGGTGAGCCCGCCCTGCGGCAGGTCGAAGCGCCACCCCGGCTGGGCGGTGCGCAGCGCCGCCGCGAGGTCGTCGCGGTGGCCGAGGAGTCTGCGGCGCCGCTCCGCGAGCGTCGCGTCCCACCCGCCGCCCCGCAGCAGCCGGACCACCGCGAGCTGCTCCAGCACCGGGGAGCCCAGGTCCGCATACGAGCGGGCGGAGACCAGGCGGCGGATGACGCCGGGGGCCGCCCGGACCCAGCCGATGCGCAGGCCCGCCCAGATCGCCTTGCTGGCCGAGCCGACGGTGATGACGGCGCCGCCGGGGTCGGCGGCGGCCATCGGCCGGGGCCGCTGCGCCTCGCCGTCGAAGGACAGCTCGGCCATGGTCTCGTCGACCACCAGGAGCGTTCCGGCGGCGCGGGCCGCCGCCGCCAGGGCGCCGCGCTGTTCGTCGGGAACGAGCGTGCCGGTGGGGTTGTGGAAGTCGGGGATGACATACGCGGCGCGCGGGGCGGCGTCCCGCAGCACCCGCCGCCACTCGGCCAGGTCCCATCCGGAGAGGGCCTCGCCCATGGCGACGGGCAGCAGCCGCAGGCCGTCGCGGCGCAGCAGTTGCAGCACATTGGCGTAGCTGGGCGCCTCGACGGCCACCCGGTCACCGGGGTCCGCCATCAGGCGGCGGACGGCGGACAGGGCGCCCATCGCGCCGGTGGTGACCATGATCTGCTCGGGCATGGTGGGCACGCCGCGCTCGGTGTAGCGGTCGGCCAGGGCCTCGCGTAGAGCGGGGAGTCCGGCCGGGTGGTCGCCGTGGGTACGGGTGTGGGCGGGGAGGTCCTGAAGGGCCTCGGTGAAGGCTGCGGTGAGCCGGGGTTCGACGGCGGGCAGGGCGGCGCAGCCGAGGTCGATGACGGCGTCGGCGAGTTCGGGGGGCAGCGGGTCCAGGCCGCCGGAGGGCACCGGGTGGCCGTCGGGCAGGACGGTCCAGCTGCCCGAGCCCCGGCGGCTCGTCAGATAGCCCCAGTCGCGGAGCTGCTGGTACCCGGCGGCGACGGTGGTGCGGCTGACGCCGAGGGCGACGGCGAGTTCGCGTTCGGCGGGCAGCCGTACGCCCACGCCCAGCCGTCCTTCCAGGACCAGCAGCCGGGTGGACTCGGCCAGGCCCCGGTAGGCGGGGGTGGGTCCCTTCGGGGGGAAGCCGGCGGCGGCGAGCAGCCGGGCGAGCCGGGGTGCGCCGAGGACGGTGGCCCATGCGGTCATACGGATCAGTCCACTTCTCCCGGATTGGCCCTCGATATGCAGGCCGGTCAGCCCCAGAGTGGCATGCGGTGGCCCGGCGGTGCCAGGCCGCCGGGTGGGAAGGGCCGGGAAGGGCCGGCCGAGGGGACCGGGGAAGGCCGAGGAGGGCCGACGGGATGCACGCACGACGTCTTACCCAGCTGTACATCGGGCTGGTGCTGTACGGGGCCAGCGCCGGCCTCCAGGTCCGCTCCGCCCTGGGGCTGGACCCCTGGGACGCCTTCCACCAGGGCGTGGCACTGCACACGGGCTGGTCCATCGGCATGGTCTCCTGCGTGGTCGGCGCGGCCGTGCTGCTGTTCTGGATACCGCTGCGGCAGCGGCCGGGGCTGGGCACGGTGAGCAATGTGGTGCTGGTGGGGACCTCCATGGACGCGGCGCTGTGGGTGGTGCCGGAGCCCGCCTCGCTGCCGCTGCGGGTGGTGCTGCTGGCGGCGGCCGTGGTGCTGAACGGCGCGGCGACCGGCCTGTACATCGGCGCGGGGTACGGGCCGGGTCCCCGGGACGGGCTGATGACCGGGCTGCACCGCCGCACCGGGCGGTCGATCCGGCTGGTGCGGACCTGCATCGAGGTCACGGTGCTGGCCGTCGGGTGGCTGCTGGGCGGCACGGTCGGGGTGGGCACCGTGGTCTATGCGTTGGCGATCGGGCCGGTGGCGCAGGTCTTCCTGCGGTGGTTCTCCCGTCCGGGGCAGGGGGCGGCGGTCCGGGTGTCCGACGACTCCCCGGGCCCGGCCCCGGTACCGGCCGCCGCCGAGGGCACTCCCTGACAGCCGGCCGTGCCCGGCCGTGCCCGGCCGTGCCCGGCCGGCGGCATACTCTGGGGCGTGACCAGCCTCGACCACGCCCGCCACCCGTTCCTGGGCCACTCCGGTCTGCTCGCCTTCGCCCATCGCGGCGGTGCGCTGGGCGCCCCGGAGAACACCATGGCCGCCTTCGAGCGGGCGGTGGCACTGGGCTACCGCTATCTGGAGACGGATGCCCGGGCGACCGCCGACGGGGCCCTGCTGGCGTTCCACGACGCGCGGCTGGAGCGCACCACCGACGGCGCGGGGGCCGTCGCCGAGCTGCCGTGGCGTACCGTGCGGGCGGCCCGGGTCGCCGGGCGGGAGCCGATACCGCTGCTGGAGGAGGTGCTGGACGCCTTTCCCGAGGTCCGGTTCAACATCGACGTCAAGAGCGCTGCCGCAGTGCGGCCCCTGGTGGCTGCGGTGCGCCGGACCGGGGCCTGGGACCGGGTCTGCGTGGGCGCCTTCTCCGACGGGCGTCTCGCGGCGGTGCGGGCCGCCGCCGGGCCACGGCTGGCCACCTCGCTGGGCCCGCGCGCGGTGCTGGGCCTGCGGCTGCGGTCGCTGGCCGGACCGGTCCCGGCGGACCGGCTGCTGGGCGGGCGGCTGCTGGGCGCGGCGGTGCGGCGGCAGGCGGTCTGCGTCCAGGTCCCGGTGCGCTTTCCGGCGCTGGAGCAACCGCAGGACACCGGGGCGGTGCAGGACCGGGCGGGCGGGCGCGGCATCCGGGTGGTCGACCGGGCCTTTGTCCGCACCGCCCACCGCTTCGGGCTCCAGGTGCATGTCTGGACGGTGGACGATCCTCGGCTGATGCGGGAGCTGATCGCGCTGGGGGTGGATGGCATCATGTCCGATCGCATCGACGTACTGCGCGATGTGCTGGTCGAGCACGGGTCCTGGTCCGGCTGACCCGCGACCGACGAACCGGGGGGCAGAGGCGGATGGACGCGAGGCGGACCACGGGCGGCGACGGCACGGGCGGAGCACGCGCCGCGCAGGCGGCTCCGGGGGCTCCGGCGGCTCAGGCGATGGACGCGGAGGCCCGGCGGCTGCGGCGGGTGCAGCGCGGCTGGTACTTCTACGACTGGGCGAACTCCGTCTTCCCCACCACGGTCATCACCGTCTTCCTCGGCCCCTATCTCACCTCGGTCGCCGAGGCCGCAGCGGACGCCGACGGCTATGTGCACCCGCTGGGGCTGCCGGTCCGCTCGGGTGCCGTCTTCCCGTACGCGGTGTCCGCCTCGGTGCTGCTGTCGGTGCTGGTGATGCCGCTGGTCGGCGCGGTGGCGGACCGCGCGGGTCGGCACCGGGTGCTGATGGGCGCCTCCGCGTACCTGGGCGCCGCCGCCACCGCCGCGATGTTCCTGCTGCGCGGCGACCGCTATCTGCTGGGCGCGGCGCTGCTGGTGGTGGCCAATGTCGCCTATGCGGTCTCGGTGGTGCTCTACAACTCCTTCCTCCCGGTCATCGCGCCGCCCGAGCAGCGGGACGCGGTCTCCTCCCGTGGCTGGGCCTTCGGCTATGCGGGCGGGGCGCTGCTGCTGGTGCTCAACCTGGTGCTGTACCAGGGCCATGCGCGGTTCGGCGTCTCGGAGGGCGACGCGGTGCGGATCTGCCTGGCCTCGGCGGGGGTGTGGTGGGCGGGGTTCACGCTGCTGCCGATGGTGCGGCTGCCGGACCGGGTCGGGGTGGCGCCCGGGGCGGCGTCGGCCGGTGCGGGCTCGGGCTTCCGGCAGTTGCGGGCCACCCTCGGCGAGATGCGGCGCTATCCGCTGACGCTGCTCTTCCTCGCCGCCTACCTCTGCTACAACGACGGCGTGCAGACGGTGATCTCGCAGGCGTCGCTCTACGGCAGCCGCGAGCTCGGCATGGCGCAGGGGTCGCTGGTGGTGGCCGTGCTGATGGTGCAGGTGCTGGCGATCGGCGGGGCGCTCCTCTTCGGGCGGCTGGCGGGCCGCTTCGGGGCCAGGCGGGCCATCCTGGGGTCGCTGGTGGCGTGGGGGGCGACGGTGGCGGTGGGCTATGTGCTGCCGGCGCACCGGCCGGTCTGGTTCTTCGCGCTGGCCGCGCTGATCGGGCTGGTCATGGGCGGCAGCCAGGCGCTGTCGCGGTCGCTCTTCTCACAGCTGGTGCCGCCCGGCAAGGAGGCCGAGTACTTCAGCGTCTACGAGGTGAGCGACCGGGGCACCAGTTGGCTGGGCCCGCTGGTCTTCGGTGTGGCCTACCAGGCGACGGGCAGCTACCGGGCGGCGATCGTGTCGCTGATGGTGTTCTTCGCGGTGGGGTTCGTCCTGCTGCTGCGGGTGCCGGTGCGCCGGGCCATCGAGGAGGCGGGCAACCCGGTGCCGGAGCGGGTATGAGGACGGCGGTGTGCGGGCGCGGGTGTGAGTCTCGCGACATCCGTGGGCCGGTTTCGGGCAGAAGCGCAGTGTACGCCGATTGCAGCTGTCAGGATTCGTCACTGCGTGCAGAATTTCGGAAACCCACGGTGACATCGCACGCCAGATGTGACAAAAAGGGCGCCGATGGGTACAACGGGGGCGGCACAACGGACGACGCGCGTCCCGGGACGGGAATCTTCGACGGCGGTCGAGCGTTGACCGACACGACGACGACAGCGACCAACAAGACAGCGACCACCAGTCCTGTGGGCCACAAGCCCGGGAGGCACGATTCATGAGTGAGCGAGCTCTCCGCGGCACGCGACTCGGGGCCACCAGCTACGAGACCGACCGCGGTATCGATCTGGCCCCGCGCCAGACCGTGGAGTACGCATGTCAGAACGGACACCGGTTCGAGGTGCCGTTCTCCGTGGAGGCCGAGATCCCGCCTGTGTGGGAGTGCCGCTTCTGCGGTACCGAGGCTCTCCTGCTCGACGGCGACGAGCCGGAAGAGAAGAAGGTGAAGCCGGCGCGTACCCATTGGGACATGCTGATGGAGCGCCGCACACGGGAGGAGCTGGAGGAGGTGCTGGCCGAGCGGCTGGCCGTGCTCCGCTCCGGCGGGATGAACCTGGCGGTTCACCCGAGGGACACCCGCAAGAGCGCCTGATTCCACCGCCTTCCCACCACGGCGGGGAGGCGAAGGCCCTGGCGGCGGCAGAGGAGTCTGCCGGCGCCAGGGCCTTCGCCATGGGCTCAGGGGTCCCTGGGCTCGGCGGCCGATGGGCTCGGCGGCCCGCGGGCTCAGGGGCGGGGCCGGTCGGGCGGCAGCACCCGGATGACGCGCGGCGGACGGCTGCCGTCCTGCGGCTCGGCAGGCCCGGTGGGTCCGGCGGGTCCGGCGGGTCCGGCAGGCCCGGTGGGCCCGGCAGAGTCCACGACCTCACCGGGGACGACCTTGCCGTCCGGCCGGTGGATGCGCAGCTGCTCCTGGAGCCGCAGCGCCTCGCCCAGCGGGTCCCCCACCCGGCCTCGGCGTACCGCCGACCGGGCCAGCCGGGCCGGGACGCGCCGCAGCAGCGCCCGGGTCGGCGGGAAGAGGCAGGCCAGGCCCAGCAGGTCGGAGAGGAAGCCGGGCACGATCAGCAGCACGCCGCCGGTGAGGGTGATGGCGGTGTGGGACTCCCCCGCCTCGGGCTCCCGCCCCTGCTCCACCGCCCGGGCCGCCGCCCGCAGGGCACGCAGCCCGGCGCGCTTGACGATCCAGCCGCCGAGGACGGCGGTCGCGACCAGCAGCGCCACGACGGTGAAGCCGCCGAGCAGCGAGGCCAGTTCCAGCGCCACCCAGACTTCGAGGACCAGCCAGGCCGCGATCAGCAGCGGCAGCACGGTGCGCAGCCGCCCACGTCGCCCGCTGTCGGGCCGCCGGCGGGCCTCCTCGCGGCCCGTCCGTGCGGCGGGGCCGGGGAGGCGGGGGTCGGACTCGGTCACGGTGCGGTCCACTCCATCGCTCGCCCCCGGCGCTCCCGGGCGGAGCGCCGGCGACCGGGGCCGCCGCCACCCGGCCGGGAGGGCCGTGGGCGGGCGTCCGCCCGGTCAGCTGGGGGCGCCGGCGATCCGGCGGGGCCGCTGCTCCTACTGAGCGGCCTCGTTCGCCCCTGCGTTGGGGTCAACGTCGGAGGCGGCAGGGGTGTTCCGGGCGCCCGCCTTCGGGGCGCCCGCGTTCGGGGCGGCCGCGTTGGGGGCGGGCAGCCGGCCCAGCCGGTTGCGTACGCCCCAGCCGGTGACCCGGACCAGCGCCTCCACCACGATGGTGCGGCTCATCTTGCTGGCGCCGAGCTCCCGCTCGATGAAGGTGATCGGGACCTCGACCACCGTGAAGCCGGCCCGGACGGCACGCCAGGCGAGGTCGACCTGGAAGCAGTAGCCCTGGGAGGCCACCTCGTCCATGCCCAGGCCGAGCAGGGTCTCCTTGCGGAAGGCGCGGTAGCCGCCGGTGACGTCGCGCAGCGGGACGCCGAGCATCAGCCGGGAGTAGGTGCTGCCGCCCCGGGAGATGAACTCGCGGTACTTGGGCCAGTTGACCGCGCTGCCGCCGGGCACCCAGCGGGAGCCGAGCACCAGGTCGGCGCCGCCCAGCAGCGCGGTCAGCAGCCGGGGCAGCTGCTCCGGCTGGTGCGAGCCGTCCGCGTCCATCTCCACCAGCACGTCGTAGCCCTGCTCGATGCCCCAGCGGAAGCCCGCGAGGTAGGCGGCGCCCAGCCCCTCCTTGCCCCTGCGGTGCATCACCTGGATGTGGTCGTCGGCGGCGGCCAGCTCGTCGGCGAGCTTGCCGGTGCCGTCGGGGCTGTTGTCGTCCGCGACGAGGATGTGCGCCTCCGGCACCGAGGCGCGGACGCGGGAGGTGATGCGGGCGACGTTCTCGGCCTCGTTGTAGGTCGGGATGATGACCAGGATCTTCCCGAGGTCTGCGAAGCTCTGCGACTCGTCGGCGCTTGTGTCGGTCACGGACCGGCCTTTCTCCATTACATCGGGCAGTGGTGCGGCTGGAGGCGCGTCCTCGGTCCGTCGAGTACCCGGTGCCGTCCCCCTGAGTGACTGCGCTCCCGCACGGTGCACCCGTCAGCCACGGTCACCGCCGCCCCCACCGGGCGCGGCCGGGCGACCGGCCCCACCGGTCGGCGCCCCGGGCGCGGCACTCCGGCGGGCTCGACTCCGCAGGACGCCTGCTGCGCAGGAGAACAGACCCACAATAGCGATCACCCACTCCGGCCAGTCACCAAGGCGGTCGGCCAGTGTCCTGCCGTCACGAAGGGGGATCTTCGCCGTCAACTCGGCCGGGGTCAACTCGGCCGTACGCTGCTGGACCGCACCATCCGGTGTGATCACCGCACTGATCCCACTGGTCGCCGCGATCAGCACCGCCCGGCCGTGCTCCACCGCCCGGAGCCGGGACATGGCCAACTGCTGCTCGGGCTGTCCGCTGCGCGCATAGGTGGCGTTGTTGGTCTGCACGACCAGCACCCGGCCGCCCGCGTTGACGGTGTCGCGGACGATCTCGTCATAGGCCACCTCGAAGCAGATGACATCGCCGATGCGGACCGGCCCCAGCTGCATCACCCCGGTGGTGGTGCCGGGGTAGAAGTCGCGAGCCACCCGGTTCAGCCGGGTGATGAACTTCGACAGGACGGAGCGGAAGGGCACGTACTCGCCGAACGGCACCGGATGCTGCTTGGTGTACGAGGCCCCCGGGCCGGTGACCGGGTCCCAGACGATGCCCTCGTTGCGGACGTGCTGGCTGTCCGGGCCGTCGACCAGGGTGCCGACCAGCACGGGGACGCCGATGGCCTTCACGGCGCGGTCGATGGCGGCGTACGCCTCGGGGTAGCCGAACGGGTCGAGGTCCGAGGAGTTCTCCGGCCAGATGACGATGTCGGGCCTGGGGCGGCGGCCGGCCGCGACCTCCGCCGCCAGCCGCTCGGTGGCCTTGACGTGGTTGCCCAGCACCGCCATCGGGCGGCCCAGGAAGTCCATGCCCGGGTGCGGCACATTGCCCTGGACGACGGCGACCTCCGCGGTGGCGTCCGGGGCGGTGGGGACGGGGACGGCGTAGCCGGCCAGCAGCGCGGCGGCGGCCAGCACGACCGGTACGGCCACCGGGCGCACGCCCAGCGGAGAGCGGGCGGCCTCGGGCTCCTGGGCCGTCAGGGCTTCCGGGGCGCCGGTGCCGTCCGGGGCGGCCGCAGCTGCCGGGCGGCGCCGGCGCAGGGCGGCCTCCGCACGCGGGAGCAGCGGGAGGGCCGCTGCGGCGAGCAGGGCTCCGGTCAGCGCCACGGCGAAGGTCACCAGGGGCGCTCCGGCCACCGCCGCGAGCGGGGTGTACGGGGTCGCCGTGTTGGCGAACGCCAGCCGTCCCCAGGGGAAGCCGCCGAGCGGCAGGCGGTCGCGGGCCCACTCCTGGGCGACCCAGAGGCAGGCCGCCCAGAGCGGCCAGGCGCGCAGCCGGGAGGTGACGGCCAGCCCCGCGCCCATCGCGGCCAGGAAGAGCGCCTCCACCAGCGAGAGCGCGATCCAGGCGTCCGGGCCGATCACCCGCAGCCAGGCCAGCAGCCAGAGCAGGAAGGGCGCACCGAAGGCGAACCCCGTCCAGGCGCCCTGGCGCGCGGTACGGCCCCGGGTGAGCAGCGAGAGGCCCGCGACGGCGACCACCGAGAGCGGCCAGAGGTCGTACGGGGGAAGGCTGCCGCCAGCAGCAGTCCCAGGCAGACGGCGGCGCCGGTGCGCGGCAGCCCGCGCCGCAGGCGCTCCCAGCGGGACGGTCGGCTGCGGGGACGCGGCGCCGCCCGCTCCGGCTCGGCGGCGGAGGGAGCGTCCTCCACCGCCGGCTGCTCACGGAGCACGGGATCTACCGGCAGTGCCACGCGCGCCGCCTCTCTCGTCGGTGGTTCCTGCGTGCGCCGTCCGGTGGGGAGGGCGACGTGCGACGACGGTACAACGCGCGGGGCGGGACAGGGGAGCCGGGGCTGAACGGGTGATCGGCGCGCATGACCACCGTGATGACCTGCGCGGATGACCGGTGCGGGGTCCCGGCCCGCGCAGCGGGCCAGGGACCGGACGCCCTTCGGTCCGACCTGGGGCCCGCCGGCTGCGGGTCGACCGAGAGCCGTTGTCTACTGAGCGTCCGGTCCCCGCCCGGGTCGCACCTGCCCGGCCGGACCCGGTTGGCCTGCCGGCTCCCACGCTCCCCGCACCGCGGAGGCTGGACCTGGCTGCCTGTCGACGGCGCCCCCGGGGGCGCCGCCCGTTGGCCCAGCTGCGGTCACGGGTTTGGCGTGGAGGTGTTCCGGTCGGGCGACCTGCGGGGGGCTTCCCCGGAGGTGGACGGCGTCGAACCTACTCGTAGCCGACCATCGTCTGTCAACTGGGGCCTGACCAGCACGAACGCATCAAAACCGCAGGTCAGCCGGGGTGCACTCAGGCCAGGTGGCCTGTCCGGCCCGCCCTAGGGAGGTATGCGGCACCACCCGATCGGCCGCAGGAGATCTTCGGGTCCGCCCTCCTGCGGCCTCCGCTGCGGCGCTCGGCCGGCACACCGTCGCGCCGCCGCCCCGTCACAGGGCGCCGTACACCACCCGGCCTCGGACGACGGTGGCCAGGCAGACCGGCAGCGGGCCGCCCGGGGTGAGGTCCGGCAGGCCCGGGGTGCCCGACCTCGGGTCGGTGGACCAGCCGGCCACCCGCGAGTCCGGGGCCTGGACCACCAGGTCGCCCGCCTGCCAGGTGGCGAAGGTCGCCGGGGCGCCCGGCACCAGCACCCCGGCGTCGTCGCGGCCCAGCGCCCGCCAGCCGCCCCGGGTGTGGGCGGTGAAGGCGGCCCGGACCGAGATCCGGTGCTCGGGCGTGCGGTGGAAGGCGGCGGCCCGCACGGTGCCCCAGGGGTCCAGCGGGGTCACCGGGGCGTCGGAGCCGAAGGCGAGTGGGACACCGGCCCGCAGCAGCCGGGAGAAGGGGTTGAGGGCGCGCGCCCGCTCCGCGCCGAGCCGCCGGACGTACATGCCGTCCTCGCCGCCCCAGGCGGCGTCGAAGGCGGGCTGCACGGAGGCGACCAGGCCCAGCTCGGCAAAGGCCGCGACCGCCTCGTCGTCCAGGAACTCGGCGTGCTCCACCCGGTGCCGCAGCGCCCGTACCCGGTCGGTGCCGACCCGCCGGGCGGCTTCCCGTACGCCGTCCAGCACGGCGGTGAGGGCGGCGTCGCCGATGGCGTGGAAGCCCGCCTGGAGACCGGCCTCGGTGCAGGCGGCCACATGGTCGGCCACCTGCTCGGCGGTGAGGTAGGCGGTGCCGGTGGAGTCGGGGGCGTCGCTGTACGGGGCGTGCAGGCAGGCGGTGCGGGAACCGAGGGCGCCGTCCACGAAGAGGTCGCCGCCGGCGCCGACCGCGCCGAGGCGGCGGGCGGTGTCGATGCCGCCGAGTTCGCCCCAGTAGCCGAAGACGTCCGGGCCGGCGGACGCGGCGGCGAGCTCCAGCAGCTCGGCCAGGTCGTCGGCGGAGGAGATGTCCGGGCCGGCGCACTCATGCAGGGCGCCGATGCCGAGCGAGGCGGCACGGGCCAGGGTGGCCTGCTGGGCGTCGCGCCGCTGGTCGGCGGTGAGGTGCCCGAGGGCCGCCCGCCGGACCGCGTGGTGGGCGTCGCGGGTGAGTGGCCCGTCGGGGTGGTGTCCGGCGAGCGACGACAGCCCGGCCGCCCGCTCGGCGAGGGCGCGCAGGGCGGTGGAGGCGACGGCGGAGTGGACGTCCGTACGGGAGAGGTAGACGGCGGCGGCGCCGGCGGCGGCGTCCAGCTCCGCCCGGGTCGGCGGGCGGTTCTCCGGCCAGCCGGTGTCGTCCCAGCCATGGCCGATCAGCACGCCCCCGGCCGCGCCTCCGGCACCGCCCCCGGCGGCGGTGAGACGGCCCCGGGCGCGCTCCTGCTTGACCTGCCGCTCCAGCCGGGCCAGCGCCTCGGCGAGCGAGGGGCAGCCGGTGAGGTCGAGCCCGGTGAGGGCCAGACCGGTCGCGGTGGCGTGCACATGGGCGTCCACGAAGGCAGGCGTGACCAGGGCCCCGGCCAGGTCGACCACCTGGTCGGCGCCGTCGACATAGGCGTCCGCCGCCCCCTCCGAGCCGATCCAGGCGACGGCGTCCCCCTGGACCACCATGGCGGTCGCGAAGGGGTCGGCGGGACTGTGGACATTGCCTCCGCGCAGCAGCACGGTGCGGGTGGTGCGATCGGTCATGGGCCCAGTCTGCCGGGCGGCGGCGGTCGGCTCACAGCCGGGGCGCGCGCGCCTCGTACGGGGTGCTGAGGACCACGGTGGTGCGGGTGGAGACGCCGGCCGCCGTACGGATGCGGGCCAGCAGGTGTTCCAGGTCGCCCGGACCGGCGACCCGGACCTTGAGGATGTAGTTCTCGTCACCGGCCACGCTGTGGCACGCCTCGATCTCCTCGATCCCGGCGAGGCGCTCCGGCACGTCGTCGGGCGCGCTGGGGTCGAACGGCTTCACCGAGATGAACGCGGTGAGCGGCAGGGACACCGCTTCGGGGTCGACGATCGCGGCATAGCCGCGGATGACGCCCCGCTGTTCCAGGCGGCGCACGCGCTGGTGCACCGCCGAGGTGGAGAGGCCGGTGGCCTTCCCCAGGTCGGTGTAACTCATCCGCCCGTCCTGGACGAGCAGCTGCACGATCTGACGGTCGAGATCCTCCACAAGGGGCAAACCTACTGGGCACGACCGACAGCTGCCGACCCGGAGGAGCGACACGCCCGGTCCCGAGCGGGCCGGGACGGACCCCGGCAGACCGTCGGCGGCGCCTTCTGACATGGCGTCATGTCCCGTGGCGCAGGGGGCGCTGGGCGGCGGGTTCCGGAGTGCGGGGATGCCTTCGGGAGTCATATGTGACCAAGGACACACCGGGCGCATGATGGTGCGTCAATCCGCAGGATTATGTGGGGCGTACGCAGGGAAGTGCTGGTTGTGGTCATGGTCGTGGCGGCCTGGCCCACCCGAGGGGGATGAATATGCCTGTACTTGACCAGCGCACCCGCAGCACCGAGGCGGCACTGCGCGCAGAAGACGTCGAGCCCGGGAACGATCCGATGTCGGCGGCCGAGGCCGACCCCACCCACCCGGGGTCCTTCCGGGGCATCGACCCCGGCGACGGCGACACCTGGGAGATCCTGCGGCTCCGCTGCCCGGAGTGCGACCGCCCGATCGCGCTGCTCGGGGACGAGGAGCGCTTCCCGCAGCACGCCGTGCTGCACAGCGCGTGGAACCCGTTCGCCTCGGCGGTCTGCCCGGGCTCCGGCCGGCCGGTGGACGAGGCGGCCGACCTCGACGACGACCCCGACTTCGACGCCGAGCCCGACCTGGAGGCGCTGCTGGCGCTGCCGCCGGAGCTGGACTGGCGCACCCAGCCGTTCTCGCACGTCGGCGGGCCCGGTTCGCGGCCGGTGCGGGTGCCGCAGCAGCAGCGCCTGGCGCAGCGCTGACGCCGCGCCGCCGCGCCACCACCCCGCCGCCCCTCCGCAGTGCCACGCCGCCGCACTGCACCGAGGCCCCGCCGAATGGTCGGCGGGGCCCCTTCGCGTATGCGCCTGACGGTCAGCGGCCGTTGCCGCCCGTGAGGCGGCGGCCGATGACCATGCGCTGGATCTGGTTGGTGCCCTCCACGATCTGGAGCACCTTGGCCTCCCGCATATAGCGCTCCACCGGGTAGTCCTGGGTGTAGCCGTAGCCGCCGAGCACCTGGACGGCGTCGGTGGCGACCCGCATCGCCGCGTCGGTGCAGAACAGCTTGGCCATGGCCGCCTCCTTGGTGAAGGAGAGCCCGGCGTCGCGGCGGCGGGCGGCGGCCAGGTAGAGGGCGCGGCCGGCCTCGATCTGGGTCGCCATGTCGGCCAGCATGAACGAGAGCCCCTGGAAGTCGGCGATGGGGCGGCCGAACTGCCGGCGGGTGCGGGCGTACTCCACCGCGTGGTCCAGGGCCGCCTGGGCGACACCGGTCGCGCAGGCGGCGATGCCGAGACGCCCGGAGTCCAGCGCGGAGAGGGCTATCGCGAAGCCCTGCCCCTCCTCGCCGATCAGCCGGTCGGCGGGCACCCGCGCCCCGTCGAAGTGGATCTGCGCGGTCGGCGAGCTCTTCATGCCCATCTTGCGCTCCGGCGGCGCTGCCGAGACGCCGGGCGTGTCCCCCGCGACCAGCAGGGCGCTGATGCCGCCCGCGCCCTCCTGCCCGGTGCGGACCATGGCGCTGTAGAAGTCGGCGACCCCGCCGTGGGTGATCCACGCCTTGGTGCCGTTGACGGTGTAGGCGTCACCGTCGCGGACGGCGCTGGTGCGCAGCGCTGCGGCGTCCGAGCCGGACTGGGGCTCGGAGAGGCAGTACGCGCCGAGCTGGTCGCCGCCGAGCATCCCCGGCAGCAGGCGCTGCTTCAGCTCCTCGCTGCCGAAGGTGGCCAGCGCATGGCAGGAGAGGGTGTGCACGCTGACGCCGAGGCCGACCGCGAGCCATCCGGCGGCCAGCTCCTCCAGGACCTGGAGGTACACCTCGTACGGCTGTTCACCGCCGCCGTGCCGCTCGGGGTAGGGCAGGCCCAGCAGCCCGGCGCTGCCCAGGGTGCGGAAGACGTCGCGCGGGAAGCGGCCCTCGGCCTCGTCGGCGGCGGCGCGCGGCAGCAGTTCCCGCTCCACCAGCTCACGGGTGAGGGTCAGCAGGTCACGGGCCTCCTCGGTGGGCAGCTGGCGTTCCACCGGCTTGGTCGGGGAGATGCTCATGGCGGGGTCGCCTCCTCGGTCGCGCCCCGGGCCCTGGGTGAGGGACCGGTGGGGTCATCGTGCCTTGTCGGAGGTGGTTTCACCGGTTCGCAGTGAACGACCATTAACCAACGTGGCGATGCGAGTATGCCCGATCCTGGCGCGTCCGTCACCGCAGGAGCCCCCCGGACCAGCCCCGACCGGCCCCGACCGGCCCTGACCCGCCCCGGACCGCTCCGGGCATGCGTGAGCGGCCGGCTCCCCCGGCGCAGCAGCCCCCCGATGCTGCTGCGCCGGCGGAGCCGGCCGCTCTCCCCCTGTTCCCCCCTGTTCCCCCTGCTCCCCCCGCGTCCCCGCCTCCGAGCACCACCCGGAGACGGCCCCCACCGTCCCCCCGGACGGCGGAAGCCGCTTCCGCCGTCCCCCCCCGGGCGACGGAAGCGTGAAGGCTACTTGCGCGAGCCGCCGTTGCCGGTGGGCGACTCGGTACCGGGCTCCGGCTCGGGCGCGGGCCCGGGCTCGGTACCGGGCTCCGGCATCTCCGGAGTGGGCTCCTCGGGCGTGCTCATGTCGTGGCTCCCTTGCACTGACGCGGATGTACGCTCGCTTCCGGCTCCCGGAGTCGGCCTCCCGACCCTGGAAGAACGAGCCTCATCAGCATGGCGAAGCCCAATAAACATCTGATAAACAGCACGTGCGACGCGGCAGAGCCGGGCTACCTTCCGGTGGCATGCGGGGCCCCGAGGGCCGGTGGGGAGCAGCGGGCGCCGCGTGAGGCGCTGCCCCGAGCCGGTCGGGGTAGGCACCGGCGAAGTGGAGAATCACGGCCGTGCAGAGTGATGCGGACGCAGCGGATCCGATCCTTCGGTTCCAGGTGCTGGGGCCCTTGCAGGTCTGGCGGTCGTCGCAGGAGATCGAGCCCGGTCCACCGCAGCAACGGGCGCTGCTGGCTGTGCTGCTGCGCCGGGCGGGCCGTCCGATCGGGCTTCAGGAGCTGGTGGAGGGCATCTGGGGCGAGGAGCCCCCGCCGAACGCGGTCGCGGCCGTCCGCACCTATGTGTCGCGGCTGCGGGGCCTGCTGGAGCCGGACCGCAAGTCCCGGGCGGCGGCCAGCCTGCTGGTCTCGGTGGCCGACGGGTACACCCTCCGGCTGCCCGCGCAGGCGGTGGACGCGGCCCGGTTCGAGCAGCACATCACCGACGCCGGACAGGCTCGCGCGGCGGGTGACGCGGTGGCCTGCCAGCAGGAGGCGGCAGCGGCGCTGGGCCTCTGGCGGGCGGCGCCGCTCGCCGGGCTGCCTGGCCCGTCGGTCGAGACCTGGCGCCGGCGCCTGGACGAGCTGCGCTCCACGGCGCTGGAACTCCGCCTCGGTGCGGTGATCGACCTGGGCGGCCATCGGGAGGCCGTCGCCGAGCTGGCCGACCTGGTGGCCGAGCAGCCGCTGAGCGAGCGCTTCCGGGCGCTGCTGATGCTGGCGCTCTACCGGAGCGGGCGGCAGGCCGAGGCGCTGGCCGCGTACGCGGACACCCGCCGGCTGCTGGTCAACGAGCTGGGGGTGGAGCCCGGCCCCGAACTCACCGACCTCCATGCCCGCATCCTGGCCTCCGACGCCTCGCTGGTCGTCCCCGAGCGCACGGCGGGCGGGGCCGTCATGCCCTCCGTACGGGTCCTGGCCCAGCTGCCGCAGGACCCGACCGACTTCACCGGGCGGGCCGAGCTGACGGCGGAACTGCGGCTGGCCCTCTGCGACGACCCGGGGCTGGGCGTGCGGATCTGCGCGCTCGCGGGGATAGGCGGGGTGGGGAAGACCGCGCTGGCCGTACACGCGGCGCACAGCGTCCGCTCGGAGTTCGCCGACGGGCAGCTCTATGTGGACCTGCGGGGCGCGGGCGACGGCCCGGTGGACCCGGAGGCGGTGCTCGGCGACTTCCTCGCGGCCCTTGGCGAGGACACCGGGTCCATTCCGGAGGGGCTGGAGCGCCGATCGCTGCTGTACCGGTCGCTGCTGGCCGAGCGGCGGGTGCTGGTGGTGCTGGACAACGCCCGGGACACCGACCAGGTGATGCCGCTGCTCCCGGGCGGTGCGGGCTGCGCGGTGCTGGTCACCAGCCGGGCACGCCTCACCGACCTGCCCGGGGCCCGCCATGTCGACCTGGACGTGCTCGATCCGCAGGAGGCACTGCAACTCTTCGGCGCCATCGCGGGGCCCGAGCGGGCGGCGGCGGAGCGGGAGGCCGCCCTGGACGTCGTCTCGGCGTGCAGCTTCCTTCCGCTGGCCGTCCGGATCGTGGCCTCGCGGCTGGCCGCCCGGCGCTCCTGGACGGTCTCCACGCTCGCCGCCCGGCTGGCCGACGAGCAACGCCGGCTGGACGAGCTCCAGACCGGGCGGCTGGCCGTGGAGGCCACCTTCGAACTGGGGTACCGGCAGCTCTCCCCCGCGCTCGCCCGGGCCTTCCGCCTGCTGGCCCTGCCGGACAGCCCACACCTCTCGCTGGCCTCGGCCGCCGCCGTCCTGGGCCTTCCGCAACCGGACGCGGAGGAGCTGGCGGAGTCCCTGGTGGACGCCGGACTGCTGGAGTCCCCGGCACCGGGGCGCTACCGGCATCACGATCTGCTCCGGCTCTTCGCCCGCCGCCAGTCGGAGCGGGCCGACTCGGCGGAGGAGCGCGACCAGGCGGTCAACCAGCTGCTCGACTTCCTCTTCGCCACCGTGTCCACCGCCTCCCGCATCCTGGAGCCGGGCGATGTGCTGACGGACCATCTGCGCCCGCCGCGCGCGGAGAGCGTCCCGCTGACCGACACCACGGCGGCGCGGGCCTGGCTGCGGGCGGAGCAGTCGACGCTCTTCGCGGTGATCGCCCAGCGGGCGCGGGACGAGCGGGAGGCCGCCGTACGCCCGCTGATCGACCTGCTGATGGCCTGGGTGTGGCTGATCGACGGCGCGGTCCACCAGCGTCAGATCGAGCAGATCCTGCGGCCGGTGGTGGTCACCGCCCACCGCATCGGCGACGCCGTCGCGGAGTCCCGCGCCCGCTGCATCCGGGGGCTGCTGCTGTACGCGGTCGACGAGTACGAGGCCGCCGAGGCCGAGCTGCTTGCCGCGCTGCTGCCGGCCCGGGCCAACGGGGACGCCGTCGCCCAGTTCACCGCCGCCAATCTGCTGGGCATGGTGGCCGGGACGACGGGCCGGGCCGCCGAGGCGCTGCCGTTCCTCCAGGAGGCCTTCGAGCAGTGCGAGGCGCTGGGGAACGCCAGCGTCTCCGCGATCATCCTGGGCAACACCGCCCGCTCGCTGAGCGACCTCGGCCGCGAGCACGAGGCACTGGCCACGGCGGAGGCCGCGGTGGAGACGGCCCGCCGGTCGGGAAACCAGTCGACCGTGGCGGACACCCACTACCAGTCGAGCGTGGTGCTGCGCGAGGCCGGCCGGGCGGACGCGGCGGCGACCCACCTCGGCGACGCGCTGCGGCTCTTCCGCGAGCAGGGCCGCCGGACCTGGGAGGGGCTGGCCCTGGCGCGGCTCGCCGAGTGCCTGGAGGACGAGGGCCGGGAGGCGGACGCGGCGCTCTCCGCCGAGCAGGCCCTGGTGGTCGCCCGGGAGGTCGGCGACGCCTTCTGCGAGGGGCTGGCGCTGGCGGTGGGCGGGCGGGTGCTGACCCGGCTCGGCGAGACCGACCGGGGCAGGACCCAGTTGGAGGACGCCTACGCGGTCTTCCAGCGGTTGGGCCTTCCGGAGGCCGAGGAGCTCCGCGCCCAGCTGGACGCGGCTGCGGACCGCGCCACGTCGGGGGCCGAACCGGGACGGATCACACCCGGGCGGTGACTGTGTGTACCACCGGTTCGGGCGTCGGCAGGGCGTTCGATCAATGGCTTGACCAACCCTCTGGTCAGGACTTACGTTCTCCTCATGGCGAGATTGGTTGATCTCGCAACTACAGACGCGAAGCCCTCTTGGCTGTTCCCCCGTGGCCGAGAGGGCTTCGTCCTGTCCAGGGCCCGGAGGCCAGGTGGCGAGGCACTCTTCCGGATCAGCGGGGCGCCGGTACGATGCCGGGAGAAGCGGCGCGCGGAACGGTGCGGGCCGGGGGCGAAACGGTGACTTTCCGTCAATCCTCCGGCGCTGCGGATCCGGCGGGGACTGCCGCATTCCGTGTCGGCCCCGACGGGTTCATCATGGTGGCCGGACGGCCGGTGCGGCGGTCGGCCCGCAGTGCGGCGGGTGGCGCGAGGGGGCGGGGCTCATGGACGCGGAAGCGGCGGCAGGGGCTCGGAACGCACAGCGGGGGGCATGAGTGGCGACGGTGCAGGACTCCGGTGCGGCGGCGCTCGCCGACCGGGCATGGCTGCGGGCGATGGACGCGTACACGGCGGGGGCCTACACCCGAGCGGAGGAGGAGTTCCGGACGGCGGTGCGGCTGGACCCGGGCATGGCGGACGCCTGGCTGGGCCTCCACGCGCTGCGCTCGGACACCTCGGGGGCGCTGCTGGCGATGCACCGCCACCGCGACCGGTTCGGGGAGCAGCGGCGCCGGCACCGCCGGCCGCTGAGTTCCTGGTACTGGCTGGGCTGGTGGGTGCAGCCGGTCCTGGAGGACCGCCGCGACCTGGCGCTGGCGCATGCCTCGCACTGGCTGGACGGCCGCCATCTGACCGAGCTGGACCGGGCGATGGCGCTCTGCCCGCCGGCGGCGGAGGACCCGTCGGTGCGGTTCCTGCACGCCTGCCGGTCCTATCTGGTCAAGGACTGGGAGCAGCTGATCCGGGACACCGACGGCCTGCTGGACGACCCGCTGCTGGGCATAGAGGCGGGTCTCTTCAGCGGCATGGCGCGGGTCCGGCTGGACATGTGCGCGCAGGCGGAGGTCCCGCTGGCGGCGTCGCTGGCCCGCTGCCGCTCCGAGCAGCCGCAGCGCAAGGAGCTGCGCTACTGGCTGGCCCGGGCGTACGAGGGGGCGGGGCGCAGCGCCGCCGCGCTGCCGCTGTACCGGGCGGTGCACCGGGCCGATCCGGCCTTCATGGACACGGCGGCCCGGCTGGCGGCGATCACCTCCGAGGACGGGGTCGACCCCGAGCTGCTGGAGGCGGAGCTGAACGGCGGGCAGGGGGCGCCGGAGGCGGGGACGGTGCAGCTGCCCGGCGTCGAGGGGTTCGGCGAGTTCGGCGGTCCGGAGTCCTCGGAGCCGGGCCTGGAGATCCCCTCCCCCGACCTGGAGGCCCCGGGCCCGGTGGCAGCCGACCCGATGGCAGCCGACCCGGTGGCGGCCGACCCGGTGACCGCGACCGCCTCCGAAGGAGCGGAACCGTCCCTGGGCGCCCCGGAGGGCACGCTTCGCGACCGGGTGGTGCTGCCGGCGCAGCCCCGGTCCTCGGGTCCGGCCGGGGACGGCGGCGGGCCGGACCGGGAGCAGCTGGACGCGGCGCTGTCCGAGCTGGACCGGATGGTCGGCATGGAGCCGGTGAAGCGCCAGGTGCTGGCCCTGTCGGCGCAGCTGCGGATGGCGCGGCTGCGGGCCGACCAGGGCCTGCCGGTGCAGCCGCCCAAGCGGCACTTTGTCTTCTCCGGGCCCTCCGGCACCGGCAAGACCACGGTGGCCAGGATCCTGGGCCGGGTCTTCTATGCGCTGGGACTGCTCTCCGGCGACCATCTGGTGGAGGCCCAGCGGGCGGACCTGGTGGGCGAGTTCCTGGGGCAGACCGCCGTCAAGGCCAATGAGCTGATCGACTCGGCGCTGGACGGGGTGCTCTTCATCGACGAGGCGTACTCGCTGGCCAACTCCGGCTACAGCAAGGGCGACGCCTACGGCGACGAGGCGTTGCAGGTGCTGCTGAAGCGGGCCGAGGACAACCGGGACCGGCTGGTGGTGATACTGGCCGGCTACCCGGAGGGGATGAACCGGCTGCTGGCCGCCAACCCCGGCCTGGCCTCGCGCTTCACCACCCGCGTCGACTTCCCCAGCTACCGCCCGGCCGAGCTGACCGCGATCGGGCAGGCCCTGGCCGCCCGGGACGGCGACGGCTGGGACGCCGACGCGCTGGAGGAGCTGCACTCCATCTGCGGCCATGTGGTGAGCGAGGGGTGGATCGACGAGCTGGGCAACGGGCGCTTTATGCGCACCCTGTACGAGAAGTGCTGCGCCTACCGCGACCTGCGGCTCTCGGTCCTGTCCACGCCCCCGACCCGGCAGGACCTGGCCACCCTGCGGCTGCCCGATCTGGTCCAGGCCTACGGCGAACTGATCGACGGCCGGTCCTGACCGCCCGCGCCCGGGCGCCCCGGGCCGGGCACCCCGGGCCGGGAGTGGGTCCCGGCCCGGGGCGGTGCGCTAGCTGAAGGCGGTGGAGGGCCGCCGGTGGTCGGGGTCGTGGACCTCGCCCACCAGCTCCTCCAGGACGTCCTCCAGGGTGACCAGGCCCAGGGTGCGGCCGTGCTGGTCGACCACGGCGGCCAGATGGGCGGCGGCGCGGCGCATCGCGCCGAGCGCGTCGTCCAGCGGGGTGCGGTCGCGTACCGCCGTCATCCGCCGCCACACCTGAGGGGGCACCGGCGCGCTGCGGTCGTCCAGGTCGAGGACGTCCTTGACGTGCAGATAGCCCAGGAAGGCGCCGTTCTCGTCGGCGACCGGGAACCGGGAGAAGCCGGTGGCCACGGCCAGTTCCTCTACCCGGTCGGGGGTGGCGGAGGCGTCCACGGTGACCAGCTTCTCCGGCCGCAGCAGCACCTCGGTGACCGGGCGCCGGCCCAGCTCCAGGGCGTCCTCCAGCCGCTCCTGGTCGCCGGGCGCCAGCAGCCCTGCCACCCGCGAGTCCTCCACCAGGTGGGCCAGCTGCTCGCTGGTGAAGACCGACTCCACCTCGTCCTTGGGCTCCACCCGGAACGCCCGCAGCACCAGGTTGGCGAAGGCGTTGAGGAAGCTGATGACCGGGGCGAGCAGCCGGGCCAGGGCGTCCAGCGGCGGGCCCAGCCAGAGCGCGGCCTTCTCCGGACCGGCCAGCGCGATGTTCTTGGGCACCATCTCGCCGACCACCATGTGCAGGAAGACCACCACGGCCAGCGCGATGACATACGAGACCAGGTGCGTCAGCCCGGCGGGGACACCGGCCGCATGGAACGGCCCGTGCAGCAGCCGGGCGATGGTCGGCTCGGCGAGGGCGCCCAGCAGCAGCGAGCAGACGGTGATGCCGAGCTGCGCGGCGGCCAGCATCGCGGAGACGTTCTCCAGGGCGTGCAGCACGGTCCGGGCGCGGCGGTTGCCGGCCTCGGCGAGCGGCTCGATCTGGCTGCGGCGTACGGAGATCACCGCGAACTCGGCGCCGACGAAGAAGCCGTTGCCGAGCAGCAGCAGTAGCGAGGCGAGGATCTGCAGGGCGGTCATCGGGCCTGCTCCTCGTCGTCGTGCGGGCCGCCGGGCAGGTGCCCGGTGCGCTCCAGCCGCACCCGGGAGGTGCGGCGGCGGTCGGTGTCCAGCACGGTCAGCCGCCAGCCGGGCAGCTCGGCGCTGTCGCCGGGTGCGGGGATCTTCCCCAGCAGGTCGGCGACCAGGCCGCCCAGGGTGTCGTAGGGGCCGTCCGGCGCATAGAGGCCGATGGACTCCAGCTGGTCGACGCGGCTGCGGCCGTCGGCGTCCCAGACCGGCAGCGAGCCGACCGGGGCCAGCGGCACCAGGTCGGGGACGTCGGCCGGGTCGTGCTCGTCCAGCACCTCGCCGACCATCTCCTCGATGATGTCCTCCAGGGTGACCACCCCGGCCGTGCCGCCGTACTCGTCGACCACCACGGCCATCGGCTGGCTGCGGCGCAGCAGCTCCAGCAGGCGCTGCGCGGGCAGCGTCTCGGGGACGAGCAGCGGGGGGACGGCGATGTCGGAGACCCTGGTGGTGGAGCGCTGGTCGGCGGGGACCGCCAGCGCATCCTTGAGGGTGACGGTGCCGGTGACCTCGTCCAGTGTGTCGGTGTAGACCGGGAAGCGGGAGAGGCCGGTGGCGCGGGTCAGGTTGAGCACATCGGTCGCGGTGGCGTCGCCCTGCAGGGAGGAGACGTCGACCCGGGGGGTCATCACGCTCTGCGCGGTGAGACCGGTGAGGCCGAGGGTGCGGACGAAGAGGTCTGCGGTGTCCTCCTCTATCACTCCGGCCTTGGCCGAGTGCTGGGCGAGGGCAACCAGTTCGGCGGGGGTGCGGGCGTGCGCCAGCTCCTCGGCGGGCTCCAGCCCGAGGGCGCGTACCGCGCGGTTGGCGGAGCCGTTGAGGAAGGTGATCAGCGGTCGGCAGACGGCGGAGAAGACCCGGTGGGGGCCGGTCACCGCCCTGGCCACCCGCAGGGGCTGGGAGATGGCCCAGTTCTTGGGCACCAGCTCGCCGATGACCATCTGGACGACGGTCGCCAGCACCATGCCCACGGCGACGGCCACGCCACCGGCGGCGGAGGCGGGGACGCCGAGGTCGGTGAAGACCGGGCGGAGCAGGACGGAGAGCGCCGGTTCGGCGAGCATTCCGACCACCAGGGAGGTGACGGTGATGCCGAGCTGGGCTCCGGAGAGTTCGAAGGAGAGCTTGCGCAGGGCCTTGGCGACACCGCCGGCCCGCCGGTCACCGGAGGCGGCGGCGCGTTCGACGGCGCCGCGCTCGACGGTGACCAGGGAGAACTCGGCGGCCACAAAGAGGCCGTTGGCGACGATGAGGGCGAATGCCGCGGCGAGCAGCAGCCAGGCGGTGGTCACCGTGCCGCCTCTCCGCTGGCTCCGGCCGGGACCGGGCGGTCCGGCGGCTGCGAGGGTGGGGCGGCGTTCGTACTACCGGACGGATCGTCCATCGAGGGGAGGTGTCACTCCTCTGGTCGGGGGTGGAGACGCGTGCCCCCTGGCGGGGGCGGTGCTCGGGGCGCCGGGACGCGTCCTGGTCTGCGGGGGGTTTGCCCCACCTTTACCAGCGTAGACGACGGCGCGGCGGCCGTGCGGGGCAGACCCGGGAGGACCGCCGGGGTGCGGGGTGGTCCCGGGCGGGCGCCGGCTCAGCTGTGGGCGGCGGTGCGCGCCTCGGCCAGGTCGCGCAGGGTCCGGGCCGCAGCCACGGCCTGGGCGCGGCCCGCGGCGGGCTGGATGCCGACGGTGGCGAGGCTGGTGCCGTCGGCCAGGTCGAGGATCGCCCAGGGGTCGCCCTGGCGGAGGTTGACCCGGACGATCTCGGCCCAGGCCAGGCGGCGGGTGCGGACGAAGTTGACCACGGTCACGCCGTCGCCGTCGGCGGTGACCCGGGGGCGGGAGAGCAT
Organism: Peterkaempfera bronchialis; assembly: GCF_003258605.2. Classification (NCBI taxonomy): domain Bacteria; kingdom Bacillati; phylum Actinomycetota; class Actinomycetes; order Kitasatosporales; family Streptomycetaceae; genus Peterkaempfera; species Peterkaempfera bronchialis. The sequence goes on along the minus strand of NZ_CP031264.1, from coordinate 6,711,585 downwards.
CACCAGGGCCGCCGCGAAGAGCAGCCCCATGACGACCAGGGCGGCCCGGTCGTAGAAGTGCCAGTTCTCCGGCAGCGCGGTCGCCATGGCGGCGAACATCACCACCAGCAGGGCCGCGACCGGCAGCAGCACGGCGCGGGTGCGGGTCGCACGCCAGGTCACGGGCAGCTCCGGGAGACCGGGGGCGATGGTGCGGTCCTCGGCGGGGGGCGGCGTGACGGGCATGGCGGTGGACTCCACGGGGAGGGGCTGGGGCCGGGGCGGGTGGGCGGCTGCGTACCGCTCTCCCCCGCCCCGGGACGGGCGGTCAGAGGCGGCAGGCGTGGATGTTGGTGACCAGGATCGCACGGGCGCCGATGGCCCACAGGTCGTCCATGATCCGCTGGGCCTCCTTGCGGAGCACCATCGAGCGGACGGCCACCCAGCCCTCGCTGTGCAGCGGCGAGACGGTCGGGGACTCCAGGCCGGGGGTGAGGGCGACGGCGTCGACCACCCGCTCGGCGCGGATGTCGTAGTCCATCATCACGTAGCGGCGGGCGACCAGGACGCCCTGGAGGCGGCGCAGGAACTGCTCCACCCGGGGGTCGTCGGCGGCGCCCCTGGGGCGGACCACCACGGCGTCGGACTCCAGGATCGGCTCGCCGAAGACCTCCAGCCCCGCGTTGCGCAGCGTGGTGCCGGTCTCGACGACATCGGCGATCACATCGGCGACGCCCAGCTGGATGGCGGTCTCCACGGCGCCGTCGAGCCGGGTGACCGATGCCTCCACGCCGTGCTCGGCGAGGTGCCGCCGAACCAGGCCCGGGTAGGAGGTGGCGATCCGCAGGCCCTGCAGGCCGTCCACGTCCTTGGCGATGCCGACCGGGCCGGCGAAGCGGAAGGTGGAGGCGGCGAAGCCGAGCGCCAGCACCTCCTCCGCCTCGGCGCCGGAGTCCAGCAGCAGGTCGCGGCCGGTGACGCCGACGTCCAGTCGGCCGGAGCCGACATAGATGGCGATGTCGCGCGGGCGCAGGAAGAAGAACTCGACCTGGTTGTCGGAGTCGACCAGCACCAGTTCCTTGGAGTCCTTGCGCTGGCGGTAGCCGGCCTCATGGAGCATCTCCGCCGCAGGACCCGAGAGAGCACCCTTGTTGGGAACGGCGATGCGCAGCATGAGAGGTGAGTCCTTCGCTTGTTCGCTGATGCGTGGTTGCGGGAGTGGTTGCGCAGGGGGCGCCGTGCGCCCCCTGCGACGGGTCACAGGTGTGCGTATACATCCTCAAGGGTGAGGCCGCGGGCGACCATCATCACCTGGAGGTGGTAGAGCAGCTGGGAGATCTCCTCGGCCGTCCGCTCGTCCGACTCGTACTCGGCGGCCATCCAGACCTCGGCGGCCTCCTCGACCACCTTCTTGCCGATGGCATGGACGCCCTGCTGGACGAGCTGCGCGGTACGGGAGGCTCCGGGGTCGCCGGTAGCGGCCTTCTGCTGGAGCTCGGCAAAGAGCTCCTCGAATGTCTTCAGCGCCATGATGAGCACACCTTACGGCCTGCGGGCGAAACGCAGGCGAACGGACCGCAGCGTGGACACCTCGTGTCAGCGCCGGGGCTCAGCGCCAGGGCTCCGAGACGGCCCGCAGCGCGGCGGCGGTGGCGAGGGCGGCGGTGACCGCCTCATGGCCCTTGTCCTCGCTGGACCCGGGCAGTCCGGCGCGGTCCAGCGCCTGCTCCTCGGTGTCGCAGGTGAGTACGCCGAAGCCGACCGGGACGCCGGTGGTGACCGACACCTGGGTGAGGCCCAGGGTGGCCGCCTGGCAGACGTAGTCGAAGTGCGGGGTCCCGCCACGGATCACCACGCCCAGGGCGACGACCGCGTCATAGCCGCGGTCGGCGAGCTGCTTGGCCGCGACCGGCAGCTCGAAGGTGCCGGGCACCCGCAGCACGGTCGGCTCGTCGATGCCGAGCTCGCGCAGGGCGCGCAGGGCACCGTCGCGCAGACCCTGCATGACCTGCTCGTGCCACTGGGCCGAGACCACCGCGACCCGCAGGTCACGGCAGTTCTTGGCGGTCAGCGTCAGCTCGGGGGCTCCCTTGCCGCTCACGGGCTTCCTTTCGATGGGGCACGGCCTCCTGGCCGTGCCGTCGGGAACTGGGTGGAGTGGGGTGTGCAGTGGGGGCGGGGCGGGTTCAGGCCGCGCCGCCGCCGGTGCGGGGCTCGACCACGGGGGCCACCAGCGAGGCGGCGGCCTCGGCTCCGTCCAGCCAGGGCAGGTCGTGGCCCATCCGGTCCCGCTTGGTGAGCAGGTAGCGCAGATTGTGCTCGCCCGCCTGGACCGGCAGCGGCTCGCGGCCGACCACCGTGAGGCCGTGGTCGGCCAGCGCGGAGAGCTTTGCCGGGTTGTTGGTGAGCAGCCGCAGCGAGACCACGCCCAGGTCGTCCAGCATCTGGGCGGCGGTGCCGTACTCACGGGCGTCCGCAGGCAGCCCCAGGTCCAGGTTGGCGTCGACGGTGTCCCGGCCGGACTCCTGGAGCTGGTACGCGCGCAGCTTGTGGACCAGGCCGATGCCCCGGCCCTCATGGCCGCGCAGATAGAGGACCACCCCGCGCCCGGCGGCGGCGACCTGTTCCAGCGAGGCGTGCAACTGCGGGCCGCAGTCGCAGCGCTGCGAACCGAAGATGTCACCGGTGAGGCATTCGGAGTGCACCCGGACCAGGACGTCCTTGCCGTCCGGGAGCCGGCCGTCGGCGGCCAGGCCCCCGGCGACCAGGGCGATGTGCTCGGTGCCGTCCAGCGTGCCCCGGTAGCCGATCGCGGTGAAGTCGCCGTTCCGGGTCGGCAGGCTGGTCACCGCGGCGCGCTCCACCTGGCGCTCGGTGCGGCGCAGATAGGCGACCAGGGCCTCGATGGAGATGATCGACAGACCGTGGCGGCGGGCGAACGGCACCAGGTCGGGCAGCCGCGCCATGCTCCCGTCGTCGTTGACGACCTCGGCGATGGCCCCGGCGGGCGGCAGCCCGGCGAGCCGGGCCAGGTCGACGGCGGCCTCGGTGTGGCCGGGGCGGACCAGTACGCCGCCCTCCACCGCCCGCAGCGGGAAGACATGGCCGGGCCGGGTCAGGTCGCCGGCCGTGGTCGAGGCGTCGGCCAGCAGTCTGACGGTGCGGGCGCGGTCGGCTGCGGAGATACCGGTGGAGACCCCGTCCCGGGCGTCCACCGAGACGGCGTACGCGGTGCCCTTGCGGTCCTCGTTGACCCGGGTCATCGGCGGCAGCCGGAGGCGGTCCAACTCGGCGCCGGTCATGGGCGCGCAGATGACGCCGGAGGTGTACCGGACGGTGAAGGCCATCAGCTCGGGCGTGGCGGCGGAGGCGGCGAAGACCAGGTCGCCTTCGTTCTCCCGGTCCTCGTCGTCCACCACGACCACGGCGCGGCCGGCCGCGATGTCGGCGATGGCACGCTCGACCGGGTCCAGGGTGAGGTCCTCGGACCCGGCAGACCCGACGGAGTCGCCGGGCCGGGCGGGGGTCGCGAGGTCGGCGAGGTCGGCGAGCTCATGCAGGGCGGTCATGCGGCCGCTCCTTCCAGTGCGGTCTGCGGCAGCGGCCGAGGGATGCGGGTGCGCAGCCACCAGGCGCGCAGGCCGAGGATGACGAGGACGAAGTAGATGCCGTAGACCAGCCCGGAGAAGGCCAGTCCACTGCTGAAGGCGAGCGGCACACCCACCAGGTCGACGGCGAGCCAGGCGAACCAGAACTCCACCCAGCCACGCGCCTGGGCGACCATGGCGGTGAGCGTGCCGACGAAGATGTAGGCGTCCGGCCAGGGGTTCCAGGAGAGCGACGGCACGGCGGTGAAGAGCCCACCGACCGCCAGCGTCCCCAGCGCGGTGCCCGCCACCAGCAGGCCGCGCTCGCGCCAGGTGGCGAAGCGGACCTGGAGTTCGCCGGTGTCGCGGCGGCCGCGCTGCCACTGGGTCCAGCCCCAGACGGCGACGGCGACCACCAGCAGTTGCTTGCCGACGCCGCCGCTCAGCTGGGCCGACCAGTAGGCGGAGACCAGCACCACGCCGGAGAGCAGCTGCACCGGCCAGACGGCCATGGCCCGCCGCCAGCCCAGGGCGAGGGCGGCCAGGCCCAGCAGGTTGCCGATCATGTCGGACCAGATGACGGTCTGCCCGAAGGCGGTGAAGGCGGCGCCGTTCAGCCAGGTCATCGCGGTTCCCCGGGGACGGTGGCGGCACCGGGGCGGGCCCCGAGCAGCCGCTCGACGTACTTGGCGAGCACATCCACCTCCAGGTTCACCGGCTCGCCGGGCTGCTTGCGGCCGAGCGTGGTGAGGGCGAGGGTGGCCGGGATGAGGCTGACCGTGAAGAAGTCCGGGCCCGCCTCGACCACGGTGAGGCTCACGCCGTCGACGGTGATGGAGCCCTTGTCGACCAGGTAGCGGGCGATGTCGGCGGGGAGCGAGAAGCGCAGCACGTCCCACTGCGGCCGCCCGTCGGCGCCGGGCTCACCCGGACTCCGGGAGAGCAGCGTCGCGGTGGCGTCGACATGGCCCTGCACCAGATGGCCGCCGAGGCGGTCGCCGAGCGCCATGGCCCGCTCCAGGTTGACCCGCGAGCCGGGGACCAGCGCGCCCAGACTGGACCGGTTCAGCGTCTCGGCCATCACATCGGCGGAGAACTCGCCGCTGCCGGCGGCCAGTTGGTCGGCGGTGTCCACGACGGTGAGGCAGACGCCGTTGACGGCGATCGAGTCGCCGTGGCGTACGCCCTCGGTGACGAGGGGGCCGCGCAGGCGCAGGCGGGACGAGTCCCCGAGGTCCTCGACGGAGACGACCTCGCCAAGCTCTTCGACGATTCCGGTGAACACGTGTCAGCTCTCCTCGGTGACAGGCGCGGTGAGTGGGCGGGGCTCGGGCTGGGCGGGCTGAGTGGGCTGGGCGGGCACGGGGGGCGTGGCCGTGGCAGACCCGTTGAGTGGGTGCGGCTCGGGCTGGGGGTAGGCGGTGAGGCGCACGTCGGGTCCGATGCGGGCGATGTCGTGGACGTCGAGTCGGAACGCCTCGCCGATCGTGCCGATTCCCGCATCCCGCAGAGCGGTTGGGCCCGCACCCAGCAGCGCCGGCGCCAGGTAGCCGATGACCTTGTCGACCAGTCCGGCGGCCCAGAAGGCCCCGGCCAGGGTGGGCCCGCCCTCCAGCAGCACCGAGCGCACACCCCGGGCGTGCAGTTCCGCGAGCAGCGCATGCGGGTCCAGGCCGCGCCCCCCGCCGGAGGCGCGCGGCACCACGGCTATCGCCGCGCGTCCGGCCCGGACGGCGGCGGTCAGGTGGGCGGTGTCCGCACCGGGCGCCACCGCGATCAGCGTCGGCGCGGCGCCGTCCAGTACCCGGGCGGCAGCGGGGGTGGCGGCGGTGCTGTCGGCGACCACCCGCAGCGGCTGCCGTACGGTGCCGCCCGCGCCGTGGCGTACGGCGAGGTGCGGGTCGTCGGCGCGCAGGGTGCCGGAACCGACCAGCACGGCGTCGGCCTCGGCCCGCAGCCGGTGGACCTCGGCGCGGGCCTCGGGGCCGGTGATCCAGCGGCTGGTGCCATCGGCGGCGGCGGTGCGGCCGTCGAGCGTGGCGGCGTACTTCCAGAGCACAAAGGGGCGGCCCAGCCGGGTGGCGGTGAGCCAGACCTCATTGCCGCGTGCGGCCTCCTCGGCCAGCAGTCCGCCCCGGACGTCGATTCCGGCCGCGCGGAGCGCGGCACCGCCGCCACCGGCCTGGTCGGTGGGGTCGGCCACGGCGTAGACCACCCTGGCGACACCGGCGTCGATCAGCGCCTGGGCGCAGGGGCCGGTGCGGCCGGTGTGGTTGCAGGGTTCCAGGGTGACGACGGCGGTGCCGCCACGGGCCCGGTCGCCGGCCGCACGCAGGGCATGCACCTCGGCATGCGGCCCACCGGCCTGCTGGTGGTACCCCTCCCCCGCGACCTCGCCATCCGCCCCGAGGACGACACAGCCGACGACGGGGTTGGGGCTGGTACGGCCGAGGCCGAGCGCGGCAAGCGCGACGGCGCGACGCATCGCATCGGCGATGCGGCTTTCCGTCCGGGGGGCCACCGGAGTCCTCCTCGCGCTAGGGCGCGGGCTCCGGGGCGTGGGGAGAGGACGCGGACGTGCTGCCATGCCGGGCGCGACCGGGAGGGGCATCCCCTGGCGGGGACGCACCGACGGCGCGGGTACCGGCCGGACGTCCGCCGCGCACTGCCTCCCATCCGGACTTTCACCGTCGGTCCAGGAATTTCACCTGGTCAACCGGCCGCTGGCTGCGGACGGGTCGCGGACTGTAACCGCCGGTTCGGAATTACACCGACCCCGGAGTGCGCAAACGTCACTGGTACAGGAGGGATTCTGCCACGATCCGAGGGCATCCGGGGAGGGTCTGCCGCTGTGGGCTGCCTCACGCGGGCGCGCACCGCGCCTCCGCCGCGCCGAGGTCCGGCCCGCCCCAGTAGCATCATCGCCGAGCGTGCCTCGGCGGTTCGCGGAGAGGGGACAGCGCACGTGGAGGACGCCGTCGCGGTGGTGCTGCGCCAGTGGGAGTCCCTCTTCCCCGGCCTCGATCTGGCACCCGTCGCGGTGATCGGACGGCTCAACCGCTGTGCGGCGCTGCTCCAGCAGGTCGCCGACGCCCCGCTGGGCCGCGCCGGTCTCAGCCGCGCCGAGTACGAGATCCTGATCGCGCTGCGGCGCGTGGGCGGCGAGCTGACGCCGGGTCGGCTGGCCCGCGAGACCTTCGCCTCGGGTGCCGCCGTCACCAAGCGGGTCAAGCAGTTGGAGGAACTCGGCCTGGTGGCGCGGCGCACCGACGCCCGCGACCGCCGGGTCGCCCATCTCTCGCTGACCCGCCGGGGGCTGGAGCTGGTGGACCGTCTGCTGCCTGCCCAGATCGGCTATGAGAACGCGCTGCTTGAGGGCCTGCCGGAGGAGCGTCGGCAGGAACTCGCCGAGCTGCTGGGCGAGTTCCTGGTACTGCTGGAAGGGCGTCTGGGCGGCCTTCCCTGCTGACCGGCGGGCCCAGGCGGGCCCAGGCGGGTCCAAGCGGCACTAGCGGCCGGTGGTGAAGGTGAGGCTGTCACCCTCCACGTCCGCCCGGACGTGGTCGCCGGCCGAGAGTTTGCCGTCCAGCAGCAGCCGGGAGAGCCGGTTGTCGACCTCGCGCTGGATGGTGCGGCGTAGCGGCCGGGCGCCGTACTCCGGCTGGTGGCCCCGGCGGGCCAGCCAGTCGACGGCCGCCGGGGTGAAGTCGATGGTGACGTCCTGGGCCCGCAGCCGGCGCCGGGTCTCCTCCAGCAGCAGGTCGGTGATCTGCCGCAGTTGCTCGTCGGCGAGCCGCCGGAAGATGACGATCTCGTCGATGCGGTTGAGGAACTCCGGCCGGAAGTGGTCACGCAGCGGGCGCAGGATGCGTTCGCGCCGGGCCTCCTCGTCCGCCTCGGCCTCGGTGCTGCCGAAGCCGAGCACCGAACCCCGGCCGCCGACCGCCTCGGAGCCGAGGTTGCTGGTCATCACGATGACCGTGTTCTTGAAGTCCACCGTGCGGCCCTGGGCGTCGGTGAGCCGCCCGTCGTCGAGGACCTGGAGCAGCACATGGAAGACGTCGGGGTGGGCCTTCTCCACCTCGTCCAGCAGCAGCAGCGCGTACGGGTGGCGGCGGACCGCCTCGGTGAGCTGCCCGGCCTCCTCGTGGCCGACATAGCCGGGCGGCGCCCCGACCAGCCGACTGACGGTGTGCTTCTCCTGGAACTCGCTCATGTCCAGCCGGACCATCCGCTCCTCGCTGCCGAAGAGCACCTCGGCCAGGGCGCGGGCCAGCTCCGTCTTGCCGACACCGGTCGGGCCGAGGAAGAGGAAGCTGCCGATGGGCCGGTCCGGGTCGGCCAGCCCGGCCCGGGAGCGCAGCACCGCCTCGGAGACGGCGGTGACCGCCTCGTCCTGGCCGATGACCCGCTCGTGCAGGTGCGCCTCCAGGTTGAGCAGCCGGTCCTTCTCCTCCTGGGTGAGGGTGCTGACGGGGATTCCGGTCTGCCGGGAGACCAGGTCGGCGATGTCCTCGGAGGTGACCTTGGAGACCCGGTCGTGGGCCTGGCTCTCGCTGGGCCGGTTCCGTACGTCCTCGATGCGGCGGGAGAGTTCGGTGATGCGGTCGCGCAGCTGGGTGGCGCGCTCGTACTGCTCGGCGGCGACGGCCTGGTCCTTGTCCCGGGTGAGCTGCTCGGCCTCCCGCTCCAGGGCCCGTACGTCGGTGGCCTTGGTGCAGGAGCGCAGCCGCACCCGGGCGCCCGCCTGGTCCATCAGGTCGATGGCCTTGTCGGGGAGGAAGCGCTCGGTGAGGTAGCGGTCGGAGAGTTCGACTGCGGCCAGCAGCGCTTCGTCGGTGTACCGGACCTGGTGGTGGGCCTCGTAGCGGTCGCGCAGGCCGCGCAGGATCTGGAGGGCGTCCTCGGGGGTCGGCTCGGGGACCAGAACCGGTTGGAAGCGGCGGGCGAGGGCCGCGTCCTTCTCGATGTAGCGGCGGTACTCCTCCAGCGTGGTGGCGCCGATGACATGGAGTTCGCCGCGGGCAAGGGCGGGCTTGAGCATATTGCCGGCGTCCATGCCGCCGCCCTCGGCGCCGCTGCCAGCGCCGACCACGGTGTGCAGCTCGTCGATGAAGACCACCAGCTCCTCGGAGTGGCTGCGGATCTCGTCGATGATGCCGGTCAGGCGCTCCTCGAAGTCACCCCGGAAGCGGGTGCCGGCGACCACGGCGGGGATGTCCAGCTGGACGACGCGCCGCCCCAGCAGGGTGGCGGGGACCTCGCCGTCGGCGATCCGCTGGGCAAGGCCCTCCACGATGGCGGTCTTGCCGACACCGGCGTCGCCGATCAGCACGGGGTTGTTCTTGCCGCGCCGGGAGAGCACCTCCACGGTCTGCTCGATCTCCTCGTCGCGGCCGATCACCGGGTCTATCCGGTCCTCCCGGGCCAGGTCGGTGAGGTCGCGGCCGAACTTGTCCAGGTTGGGGGTGCCGTGCTGGGGCGGAGGGCGGTGCTCGGCCCCGGGCGCCGCCGGGCGCGGCTGGGCCGGGGGTACGGCGTTGGGGTCGAAGTGGGCGGCGCTGAGGATGTGGCCGGCGGCGGAGTCGCTGTTGGAGGCCAGCGCGGCCAGGACGTGCTCGGGGCCGATGTAGGAGGCGCCGGTGGAGCGGGCCAGGTCATGGGCGTCCAGCAGGGCGCGTTTGACTGCCGGGGTGACGGCCAGCGAGTTGAGCTGGGGGCGCTCGGTGGACTGCGGCAGGGTGTCGCCCGCCTGCTGGTCGATCTGGGCGGCCAGCGCGTCGGGGTCGGCGCCGGCCTGGGCTACCAGGTTGCGGGTCGGCTCGACGGCGAGGGCGGCGCGCAGCAGGTGCTCGGTGTCCAGGTCGGTGCTGCCGTGCTCGGCCGCATAGGCGGCGGCGCCCGCCACCAGGTTGCGGGTCGGCTCGCTCATCAGCCGGCCGATGTCGATGCGCCGCGGGCCGGGCTGGGGGGTGCCGGGCCCGCCGCCGAAGAATTGTGCGAGGAACTCTCCGAACGGGTCCGGACCGAAGCCCTCCGGACCCATGAACCCGCTGCTCATAGCCGTCCGATCCGGCATCCCGGCGAACCGGGACACGCTGTGCTGGTAGGCGTCTTCGTTCCAGGGCGCGGGTGCCCGACACGGGCTCGATTACACCTGCGGTGGACCCTTGGCCCGAAACTACCCGATATGCCTGTATTGTGCCGCCTTCGGGGTGACAGCGAGCGGCCGGGGGGCCGGGGGGACCGGGGTGCAGGGTGCCCGAAAGACGGCGGTCACCGGCGGCCCAGGGCAGTACACGGCAAGCGAGCGGGGGGCGAGGATGCGGGCGGCGGCCGTCGGGCGGCCGAGGGCAGGTCACGGCGAGCAGACGGGGGCGGGGGCGCGGGGTGTTCGGATGACGGCGGCCACCAGCGACCGGGGGCGGCGATGCGGGGTGCCCGGATGACGGGGCAGTCACCCGCGGCCCAGGGCGGGGGACGGCAAGCGGCCGGGGGCGGGGTGTTCGGGTGATGGGTGGGGGTGGGCCGCGTGGGTGGGTGCGTGGGGGCGGGGCGGGCTGGGACGGTGGGTCCGGCCGCCGGAGCGGGTCCGGCGGCCGGGCCCGGGAGGCTGCGATGGTCGTACAGGTCGAGGTGCCGCCGCTGGACGGCGTGGTGGCGCGGCTGCGGGAGCTGGACGGTCGGCTCCCGCCCGGCGACGGCGTGGCGGTCTTCAACCGCATGTATCTGACCGTCACCGAGGAGATCCGGGACCGGCTGGCCGGACCCTGCTTCGGCGACCCGGCGGCGGTGGCCGAGCTGGACGTGGTCTTCGCCGGCCGCTACCTCACCGCCGTCGACGCCGACCTGGCCGGACAGCGCCCGACCCCCTGCTGGCGCCCGCTCTTCTCGCTGCGCGCCCACCCGCACATCCACCCGGTCCAGTTCGCCCTGGCCGGAATGAACGCCCATATCGAGCTGGACCTGCCGCTGGCCGTGGTGGAGACCTGCCGCCGCCGCTCCTGCCCACCCGAGGCGCTGGCCGCCGACTACCACCGGATCAACGAGGTGCTGGCCGCCCTGGAGGCCCGGGTACGCGAGCAGTTGCTGCCCGGCCCCGACCCGCTGGACGCGGCCGATCCGCTGGTGCACCTGGCCGGGTCGTGGAGCATCGAGCGGGCCCGGGACGCCGCCTGGGCGAGTGTGCTGGCGCTGTGGGGCCTGCGGCGGCTCCGACCGGCGTACCGGGCGCTGGCGGCGGCGCTGGACGACTCGGTGGGCATGGTCGGCCGGTATCTGCTCACCCCGGTGGGCGGGCGGCCCAGCCACTGACCCCGGCCGCACCGCCCGCCTGCACCGCCCACCTGCACCGCCCGCGCGGGGCGCGGCCCGGTCAGCCCCAGCTGGAGTGGAGCGGCTGGCCCTCGGCGTACCCGGCCGCGCTCTGGATACCCACGATGGCGTTCCGGTGGAACTCCTCCAGCGAGGCCGCGCCCGCGTAGGTGCAGGAGGAGCGGAGACCGGCCACGATGGAGTCGATCAGGTCCTCCACGCCCGGCCGGTCCGGGTCGATGAACATCCGCGAGGTGGAGATGCCCTCCTCGAAGAGCGCCTTGCGGGCACGGTCGTAGGCGGACTCGTCGGCGGTGCGGTTGCGTACGGCGCGGGCGGAGGCCATGCCGAAGCTCTCCTTGTACAGGCGGCCGTCGGCGGCGGCCTGGAGGTCGCCGGGCGACTCATGGGTGCCCGCGAACCAGGACCCGATCATGACGTTGGAGGCGCCCGCCGCGATTGCCATGGCGACGTCGCGCGGGTGGCGCACCCCGCCGTCGGCCCAGATGTGGCGGCCGAGGCGGCGGGCCTCGGCGGCGCACTCCAGCACGGCGGAGAACTGCGGTCGGCCGACGCCGGTCATCATCCGGGTGGTGCACATGGCGCCCGGGCCGACGCCGACCTTGACGATGTCGGCGCCCGCCTCCACCAGGTCACGCACACCGGCGGCGGAGACCACATTGCCGGCCACCACCGGGACCTGCGGGTCCAGGTCCCGGACCGCGCGCAGCGCGCTGATCATGGACTCCTGGTGGCCGTGCGCGGTGTCCACCACCAGCACGTCGGCCCCGGCTGCCAGCAGCGCCTTGGCCCGCCCGGCGACATCGCCGTTGATGCCGACGGTGGCGGCGATCCGCAGCTTCCCGGCGTCGTCCACGGCGGGTGTGTAGAGGGTGGCGCGCAGGGCGTTGCGGCGGGTGAGCAGGCCCACCAGGCGGCCGTCGGCGCCGACCACGGGGGCCAGCTTGCGGTGGGCGTCGTTGAGCCGGTCGAAGGCGGTGCGCGGGTCTATGCCCTCCTCCAGCAGCAGCAGGTCGCGGGACATCACCTCGGCGAGCTGGGTGAAGCGGTCCACGCCATGGCAGTCGGACTCGGCGACCACGCCGACCGGTCGGCCGTCCTGGACCGCCACCAGGGCGCCATGGGCGCGCTTGGGCAGCAGCGACAGCGCCTCGGCGACGGTGGCGGTCGGCGGCAGGGTGAGCGCGGTGTCATGGACCAGGTGGCGCTGCTTGACCCAGCCGATCACCTCGGAGACGACCTCGATCGGGATGTCCTGCGGGAGGGCGACCAGGCCGCCCCGGCGGGCGACGGTCTCCGCCATCCGGCGTCCGGCGACCGCGGTCATATTGGCGACGACCAGCGGGATGGTGGTGCCGGTCCCGTCGTGGCTGGACAGGTCCACTCCCTGCCGGGATCCCACCGCGGAGCGGCTGGGGACCATGAAGACGTCGTCGTACGTGAGGTCGTACGCCGGCTTGATGTCGTTCAGGAAGCGCATGAAGGGGCTCTCCGGGTGGGAGTGGGTACACCTCGGGTGCCGGTCGGGCCTGGTGGCCGGGCGCGTTCGGGCGCCCCGCACCCGACGGTCCATCTTCCGGCACGGCGGCGGGCCGCGCCAATGTCCTGGTGATCTTCGGAGGAAGCGCAGAAGCGGCCGCCCGCTGACGGGCGGCCACTTGTACGAACCTCCAAAGGCGAACGCCAACGGCGTGCTCAGTGCGCGCAGGCCGCCGTGGCCTGCTTGCGCAGCTCCCGCACCGCCTCGGCCGGGTCGGCCGCACCGTAGACGGCGGAACCGGCCACGAAGACATCGGCACCGGCCTCGGCGCACCGCTCGATGGTGGCGGCGGAGACGCCGCCGTCGACCTGGAGCCACATCTGGAGGCCGTGCCGGTCGATCAGCTGCCGGGTGCGGCGGATCTTGGGCAGCATGATGTCGAGGAACGCCTGCCCGCCGAAGCCGGGCTCCACCGTCATGATGAGGACCATGTCCAGCTCGGGCAGCAGGTCCTCGTAGGGCTCGATCGGGGTGGCGGGCCTGAGCGCCATGGAGGCGCGGGCGCCCTTGGCGCGGATCTCCCGGGCGAGCCGTACGGGGGCGGCGGCGGCCTCGACATGGAAGGTCACCGAGCCTGCCCCGGCCTCGACGTACTGCGGGGCCCACCGGTCGGGGTCCTCGATCATCAGATGGCAGTCGAGGGGGGTGTCCGTCGCCTTGCGCAGGGACTCCACCACCGGGACACCCAGGGTGAGGTTGGGCACGAAGTGGTTGTCCATCACGTCGACATGGAGCCAGTCGGCGCCGCGTACGGCCTCGGCCTCGTCGGCGAGGCGGGCGAAGTCGGCGGAGAGGATGCTCGGGTTGATCTGCACGGCCATGGGTTCAGTATGTCGTGGACCCGGGCGGGCCCGAGCGGCGCCCGGGCCCGGCGGACTCGCCGGGCCCGGGGCGGCGCGGTGTCACCAGGCGTAGTCCTCCGGGGCGGTGCGGTGGCCGGGGAAGATCTCGTCCAGGCGGTCCAGGGTCTTCTGATCCAGGTCCACCTGGAGGGCGCGCAGCGCCGCGTGCAGCTGGTCCAGGGTGCGCGGACCGACGATCGGCGCGGTGACGGCGGGGCGGGTGAGCAGCCAGGCCAGGGCGACATCGCCGGGTTCCTGGCCCAGTTCGGCGCAGAGGTCCTCGTACGCCTCGATCCGGTCGCGGTGCTGCTCCAGGGTCTCCTTGGCGCGGTCCTCGGTACGGCGGCGGCCCTCCCGCTCCTTGCGCAGCACACCGCCGAGCAGCCCGCCGTGCAGCGGCGACCAGGGGATGACGCCCAGTCCGTAGTGGGCGGCGGCGGGGAGCACCTCCAGCTCGACGGAGCGCTCCATCAGGTTGTACAGGGACTGCTCGCTGACCAGGCCGAGGTAGTGGCGGGCGGCGGCGGTCTCCTGGGCGCGGGCGATCTGCCAGCCGGCGAAGTTGCTGCTGCCGACGTACAGGATCTTGCCCTGGGCGGTGAGCACCTCCATGGCCTGCCACACCTCCTCCCAGGGGGCGGAGCGGTCGATGTGGTGCATCTGGTAGAGGTCGATGTGGTCGGTCTGCAGGCGCTTCAGGCTGGCGTCGCAGGCGCGGCGGATGTTGAGCGCGGAGAGCCTGCCCTCGTTGGGCCACTCCCCCATGTCGCCGTAGAGCTTGGTGGCGATGACGGTGCGCTCGCGTCGGCCGCCGCCCTGGGCGAACCAGTTGCCGATGATCTCCTCGGTACGGCCCTTGTTCTCGCCCCAGCCGTAGACGTTGGCGGTGTCGAAGAAGTTGATGCCGTGCTCGTGGGCGGTGTCCATGATGCGGTGGGCGTCCGGCTCCTCGGTGAGCGGGCCGAAGTTCATGGTGCCCAGGCAGAGGCGGGAGACGGACAGACCGGTGCGTCCGAGATGCGTGTACTCCATGGGTCCACCCTTGATCAGCCGGGCGGTGTTGTCCACAGGGCATCCGGCCGGTTCCGGCCGTCCGCCGCGCGCCGCCCGGCCGGGGGCGGCGGGCGGCGCGCGGCGGGCGGCGGGGCGGGTCAGGCGAGTCCGGCCGACTTCAGCCACTCCTTGGCGACGTCCAGCGGGTCCTTCTTGTCGGCCTGGACCTTGGTGTCCAGGTCGAGCAGGGTGGCGGTGTCCAGCTTGGCGGAGACCGCGTTGAGCGCGTCCACGCCCTCCTGGGGCAGGTCGGCGGTGCGGACCAGCGGCACCACGTTCTGAAAGCCGAAGAGGTTCTTCGGGTCCTTCAGGGTGACCAGCTTCTCCTTGGCGATGGTGAAGTCGGTGGTGAAGAGGTCGGCCACCTGGACATCGCCGTTGGTCAGCGCCGCCTCCGAGAGCGGGCCGCCCGCGTCGAGCGCCTTGAAGGACTTGAAGCGCAGCCCGTAGACCGACTCCAGCCCCTTGAGGCCCTGGTGGCGGGTCTGGAACTCCGGCGAGCCGCCGACCACCAGCTCGGGGGCGGCCTTGGCCAGGTCCTCGATGCTGGACTCGGTGGTCAGCCCGTACTTCTTGGCGGCGGCGGCGTTGACCGTGAGGGAGTCCTTGTCCTCCGCCGGGGCGTGCTGGAGGAGCTTCAGCCCGGAGGCGAGCTTGGCGGTGACCGCCGCGTCGGTCTCCTCGGCCGAGGTGGGGGTGGCGTCGGAGTCCAGATAGGCGAGCAGGGCGCCGTTGTACTCGGGCAGCACGGTCAGCGTGCCGTTCTTGATGAGGCCGTAGGTGGTCTCCCGGCTCCCGATGTTGGGCTTGTAGCTCACCTTGAGGCCCTTGGCCTTCAGGGCCTCGCCGTAGATGTCGGCGAGCAGGATGGACTCGGCGAAGTTGTTGGATCCCACGACGACCTCGCCGGCCGACGCCTTGGGGGCGGCCAATGGGTCGTCGCCGCCTGAGGAGCTGCACCCCGCCAGCAGTACGGCTGCGGTGGCGGCGGCGAGTAGGGCGGCGGCGCGGGTGCGGTGGCCCTGGTGTCTGTCAGTCACGGTTCCCATTTCCGGGCGTAGTCGATGATCCCGATCTCTCTGTCGGTTCGATCCTGATCGGGTTGAACAGCTCAGCAACAGCTTCTGCGGGGGCTTGTCACGAACTTTTGACAATTCAGCGCCTGCGCACTCCCGGCGAGACCGCGACCCTGCCGATCAGCCAGAAGAGGCCGAGGGTCAGCAGGGCCAGCGCGGCGACCAGGGTCGCGCCGCCGACCACCTTCTCGTAGTTGTGCTGGTAGAGGCCGTCCACGATGTAGCGGCCGAGGCCGCCGAAGCTCACATAGGCGGCGATGGTGGCGGTGGAGACGATCTGGATGGCCGCCGACCGCAGACCGCTGAGGATCAGCGGCAGCGCGACCGGCAGTTCCACCTGGCCCAGGATGCGCACCGGGTGCATCCCCATCCCTCGCGCCGCGTCCACGGGGGCCGGGTCCACGGTGCGTACCGCCTCATAGGTGGTCACCAGGATCGGCGGGATCGCCAGCACCACCAGCGGGATCATCACCGGCAGCAGGCCCAGACCCATGATCACGAAGAGCAGCACCAGCAGCCCGAAGCTGGGCAGCGCACGCCCGGCCGTCGCCAGCAGCGCAAGGGCGTTGCCGCCGCGACCGGTGTGCCCGGTAACCAGGCCGACCGGCAGCGCGATACCCGCCGCGATGGCCATCGCCAGCAGCGAGTACTGGACGTGCTCCCAGAGCCGCTGCGGGATGCCGTCGTACCCGTGCCACTGCGCCCCCTGGCTGAAGAAGTGGCCGATGAAGTGCAGCACGTTCACCGGGCCTCCTCCACCGCGACCGGGGCGGGCAGCGGAGCCCGGGACCGGCGCTGCCGGGAGGGCGCCCACGGGGTCAGCAGCCGCCGGCAGAGCACCAGTGCCGCATCGGCCGCGATGGCCAGCACGGCGGTGGTGACCACCGAGCTGACCGCGAGGATCGGCCGGTGGTAGAACATCGCGTCCGCCAGCAGATTGCCCAGCGCGCCCTGGTTGCCGATGAGGGCGCCGATGGACGCCAGGCTGATGCTGGAGACGGTCGCCACCCGCAGCCCGGCGAAGATCGCCGGTACCGCGATCGGCAGTTCCACCTGCGCATAGCGGCGGACCGGCCCGAAGCCCAGGGCGGTGGCGGCGGCATGGGTCTCCTCCGGCACCGAGCGCACCCCGTCGACGATCGCCGGGACCAGCACCACCAGGCTGTAGAGGGTGAGCGGGATCATCACGGTGATCTCGCTCTGCCCGGTCCAGTCGATCAGCACCACGAAGAAGGCCAGCGACGGGATCGCATAGAGCACGGTGGTGACCCAGAGCACCGGCGGATAGAGCCAGCGGAAGCGGACGCAGACCTGGGCGGTGGGCAGCGCCAGCAGCAGCCCGACCAGCACCGGGATCAGCGACTCCTCCAGGTGCCACCCGACCAGGCCGAGATAGCTGTGCTGGAGGTCGCTGGGCATATGGAAGAACTCACCCATCAGCCGACCTCCGCAGACACCATGCCGTGCCCGGCGTGCGCCGCCCGGATGGCGGCGGCGACGGCCTCCTGCGAGGCGACCCCGACCACCCGCCCGTCCGCGTCGACGCCCACGGCCCAGCCGATGGGTGAGAGCACCGCGCAGTCCAGCGCGGTGCGCAGCGAGTCGCGGCCGGGCTCGAAGGGGCGGCCGTACGGGATCAGCGTCCGGTCACCGGGGGCCTGCCGCCCGGGGTCGGTCCAGCCCAGCGGGCGGCCCTCGGCGTCGGTGACCAGCAGATAGGGCGCACCGCCCGGGTCGGCGGGCTTGCCGTTTCCGGCGTTCCCGGCGTTCCCTGCGTTCTCGGTGACCACGGGCGCCGTGGTCAGCTCCAGGCCGGAGGAGGCGAAGAAGGAGAGCCGCCGGATACCCCGGTCGGCGCCCAGGAAGTCCTCCACAAAGCCGTCGGCGGGCGCGGAGAGCAGCCGGTCGGGCGGTGCGAACTGGGCGAGCCGGCCGCCGGTGCGCAGCACCGCGACCAGGTCGCCGAGCCGGATGGCCTCGTCGATGTCATGGGTGACGAAGACGATGGTCTTGCCCAACTCCTCCTGGATGCGCAGCAGTTCCTCCTGGAGCCCCTTGCGGACGATCGGGTCCACGGCCGAGAAGGGCTCGTCCATCAGCAGCACGGGCGGGTCGGCGGCGAGCGCCCGGGCCACGCCGACGCGCTGCTGCTGGCCGCCGGAGAGCTGGTACGGGTAGCGCTTGGCCAGCGCGGGGTCCAACCCGACCCGCTCCATCAGCTCCAGCGCCCGCGAACGGGCCCGCCTCCGGTCCCAGCCGAGCAGCCGGGGCACGGTGGCGATGTTGTCGGCGACGGTGCGGTGCGGGAAGAGCCCGGCGTGCTGGATGACATAGCCCATGGAGCGGCGCAGCGCATGCACCGGCTGGTCCGCGATGTCCGTCCCGTCCAGCAGGATGCGGCCGCCGCTGGGCTCGATCATGCGGTTGATCATCCGCAGTGAGGTGGTCTTGCCGCAGCCGGACGGGCCGACCAGGACCGTGATCGACCGGTCGGGGATCTCCAGCGACAGCTCATCGACCGCGACCGTGCCGTCCGGGTAGCGCTTCGTGACCGATTCAAAACGTATCAAAGCGTCAGTTGTCCTTCGGATCGGGCGGGCAATAGCCTCTCGTCCTCCGGAACCGTGAGCGGACCGTCGGAGCCGTCGAGTCTAAACGGCCCTGCACGGCAGCACCGGTAGCCTCGCCGAGGCGCGCGGGCGGACAAAGGGCCGGGCAGGCTGCGGAAGCAGGATGCCGCTAGCCTCCTCGGCTATGACCGAAGCCTCCTATCTGCGCACCACCCGGACCGCCTATGACGCCGTCGCCGTCGAGTACGCACGGCTCTTCAGCACCTCGCTGGAGACCCAGCCGCTGAGCCGCGCGCTGCTGGCCGCGTTCGCCGAACTCGTGCGGGCCGCCGATGCCGGGCCGGTCGCCGATCTCGGCTGCGGGCCCGGCCATGTGACGGCGCATCTGCATGGGCTGGGGCTGTCCGCCTTCGGCATCGACCTGTCGCCGGCGATGATCGCGCTGGCCCGGCAGGCACACCCGGACCTGCGGTTCGACCAGGGTTCGATGACCGACCTGGACCTGCCGGACGGTTCCCTCGGCGCTATCGTCGCCTGGTACTCCGTCATCCACACCCCGCCGGAGCGGCTTCCGGAGACGCTCGCCGAGTTCCACCGGGTGCTGGCCCCGGGCGGCCATCTGCTGCTCGCCTTCCAGGCCGGCGACGAACCGCTGATCCCTGCGCAGGCGTTCGACCACAAGGTGACGCTCGCCTACCGCTGGTCGCCCGACGGCCTCGCCGAGGTGCTGGGCCGGGCCGGGTTTGCCGAGAAGGCCCGGCTGGTGCGCCAACCCGACGAGAACGAGCGGTTCCAGCAGGGCCACCTGCTGGCCCGCAGGACGGCGAAGCCGTAGCGGGGCGGTCAGGCCGTGCGGCGGAGGAGGGCCAGGTACATGGCGTCGGTGCCGTGGAGGTGCGGCCAGAGCTGGACGTCGGGGCCCTCGCCCAGGCCGGGGAGGTCGGGGAGCAGGGGGCGGGCGTCGATCCACTCGGCGTCGGTCCGGCCGCGCAGCACGTCGTCCACCACGGCGCGGGTCTCCGCCAGGTGCGGGGAGCAGGTGGCGTAGCCGACGACACCGCCGGGGCGGGCGGCGTCCAGGGCGGTGCGGAGCAGGCCGCGCTGGAGCGGGCCGAAGGCGGCCAGGTCGTCGGGGCGGCGGCGCCAGCGGGCCTCCGGGCGGCGGCGCAGGGCGCCGAGGCCGGAGCAGGGCACATCGACCAGGACCCGGTCGAAGGAGCCGGGCCGCCACGCCGGGCGGGTGCCGTCGGCGGCGATGACCGTGTACGGGCCGGGGTTGCCGTCCAGGGCGCGGGCGACCAACCGGGCCCGGTGCGGCTGCTTCTCGGAGGCGACCAGGGCGGCGCCGCGCTGCGCGGCGAGCGCGGCCAGCAGGGCGGCCTTGCCGCCGGGGCCCGCGCAGCCGTCCAGCCAGAGCCGGTCCGGGCCGTCCAGGGGTGCGGCGGCCAGGGCGGTGGCGACCAGCTGGCTGCCCTCGTCCTGGACACCGGCCCGGTTCTCCCGGACGGCGTCCAGCTCGCCGGGGTCGCCGCCCTCGGCGAGGCGTACCGCGTAGGGCGACCAGAGACCGGGCTCGGTCGCCTCCTCGGGCAGCGCGTCGCGCAGTTCGGCGGCGGTGGAGCGGCCGGGGCGGGCGACCAGGGTGACCTCGGGGCGGGCGTTGTCGGCGGCGAGCAGTTCCTCGACGCCGGAGCGGCCGGAGGCGTCGGGCTGCCAGCGGCCGAGGGAGTCCCAGAGGGCGGAGACCACCCAGCGGGGGTGGGAGTGGACGATGGCGAGGTGGTCCTCGGGGTCCTGGTCGTACGGCGGGGCGACCTCGTCCAGCCAGGCGTCCAGGTCGCGGGCGGCGATCCGGCGCAGTACGGCGTTGACGAACTTGGCGCGGCCGTCGCCCAGCACCACGCGGGCCAGCTCCACGGTGGCGGAGACGGCGGCGTGCGAGGGGATGCGGGTGCCGAGCAACTGGTGGGCGCCGAGCACCAGCACATCCAGCACCGGCGGGTCGACCTCGCGCAGCGGCCGGTCGACGCAGGCCGCGATGACCGCGTCATAGGTGCCCTGGAGGCGCAGCGCGCCGTACACCAGCTCGGTGGCGAGGGCGGCGTCGCGGCGGTCGAGGCCGCTCTTGCGCTCGGCCTCGCGGAGCAGTGCGGGCAGCACCAGGTTGGCGTAGGCGTCGCGCTCGTCGACGGCCCGCAGGGCCTCGAAGGCGACCATGCGCGCCGCGTCCTTCTTGGGGCGGCGGTAGGGGCGCGGGGCGCGGCGGTTGCGCGCGGGGGGAGGGGTGGTCATGCGGGGCCTCGCCGGAAGGTGCGTCGGATCACGGAGTGGAGCGGTCGTAGGTGGGGGCGGGTCAGCGGCCGAGGGTCTCGCCGGACTCGATACGGACGCCCCGGGCCCAGTCTCCTGCGGCCATCCGCTTCTTGCCCTGCGGCTGGACGTCGCCCAGCTCGACCTCATGGCTGCCGGTGCCGACCCGGACGCTGTTCTTGGCGACGGCCAGTTCGCCGGGGGCGAGGTCGGAGCGGTCGGTGAGCAGCCGGACCGGACCGGCCAGCTTGAGGCGCTCGTCCCGGAAGGTGGTCCAGGCGCCCGGGGCGGGGGCGCAGCCACGGACCACGCGGTCGACGCGCAGGGCGGGCGCCGTCCAGTCGATCCGGGCGTCCTCCACGGTGATCTTCGGGGCGAGGGTGATGCCCTCGGCGGGCTGCGGCACGGCTTGGAGGGCGCCGTCCTCGATGCCGTCCATGGTGGCGGCGAGCAGCCGGGCGCCGGAATGGGAGAGCCGCTCCAGCAGTGCGCCGCTGGTGTCGGTGGGACGGATCTCCTCGGTGACCACGCCGAAGACCGGGCCGGAGTCCAGGCCCTCCTCGATCCGGAAGGTGGAGGCTCCGGTGACCTGGTCGCCCGCCAGTACGGCGTGCTGCACGGGGGCGGCGCCGCGCCAGGCGGGCAGCAGCGAGAAGTGCAGATTGACCCAGCCGAGCCGGGGGATGTCCAGGGCGGCCTTGGGGAGCAGTGCCCCGTACGCGACCACCGGGCAGCAGTCCGGGGCGATGGCCGCCAGCCGCTCCAGGAAGTCCGGGTCGCGCGGCCGGGCCGGCTTCAGCACCTCGATGCCCGCCTCCTCCGCGCGCTGCGCCACCGGGGACGCCACCAGGTGGCGGCCGCGCCCGGCGGGCGCGTCGGGCCGGGTGACGACTGCGGCCACCTGGTGCCGGTCGGAGGCGAGCAGCGCCTCCAGCGCGGGGACGGCGACCTCGGGGGTGCCTGCGAAGACGAGCCTCATGCGGGGTTGGGGCCTTCCTGAGGGGTGGCTGGGGGTGGCTAGCGGGCGCTGCCGAAGGTGCTGTGCGGGGAGACCTTCACCTGGGGCGCGGGGGCGCCGGCCCACTCGGCCTCGCGGATGGCCCGCAGGGCGGCCTTGCGCTGCTCGCGGTCCAGGCGGTCGATGAAGATGATGCCGTCCAGGTGGTCGGTCTCATGCTGGATGCAGCGGGCCAGCAGCTGCGTCCCCTCGATGGTCACCGGGTCGCCGTGCATGGTGAAGCCCCGCGCGACCACGCCGTACGCACGGCGGGTGTCGAAGGAGAGGCCGGGCAGCGAGAGGCAGCCCTCGGGGCCCTCCTGCTCCTCCTCGGTGAGCGACAGGTCGGGGTTGACCAGGTGGCCGACCTCGCCGTCGACGCAGTAGGTGAAGACCCGCAGCGAGACACCGAGCTGAGGGGCGGCGAGCCCGGCGCCGGGGGCGTGCAGCATGGTGTCGGTGAGGTCCTTGACCAGGGTGCGGAGCTCCTTGTCGAAGGTGGTCACCGGCTGGGCCGGGGTGCGCAGCACCGGGTCGCCGAAGATGCGGATCGGCTGTATCGCCACCGGAACGGGCTCCCGTCGGGTCGAGGCTGGGACGGCCTCCCAGTCTACGGGGCCCCGGCGGGGCTCCCGCGCAGGCCGGCGCCTGGCCGGTTCGTCCGGAAGCGTGACCCGGGGTGCCGCTCGGGCGTTGGTCAAGGCGAGATTGACCGTGCATGGAGATCGACCGGGGCAGCAGCGCCCCGCCCACCCCTGCCCGTCCTGGAGAGGCTCCGGTTCTATGGCCGACCATACGACGCACGACGCCCGGGCTCGGGCCAGCCTGCACCTGCTCGTCCGCGACATCGAGAAAGTGCGCCGGCAGGTGGACGCACTGCGCACGCTCACCGCCCAGTTGGGGAATGTCTACCGGCCGCGCCGGCCCAGTACCTCGGCGGGGTTCGTCGTGTACGGCAGGGCTCCGGCGCCGACGGTGCGGCTGGCGCAGGAGCTGCGGGACAGCGTGGAGTCCCTGGTGGCGGCGGCGGTGGAGTTCGACCGCTCGCTGGGGTTCTCCTGGGACTCGGTGGGTTCGGCGCTGGGCGTCACCAAGCAGGCGGTGCACCGCCGTTACGGGATGCGGCGACCGGCGGCGGGCGCGGCTCCGGGGCCGGTCCCCGCCCCGACGCAGCCCGCCGACGACCAGCAGCCCGCAGCCGCACCCGCCGCCGCACCGCCGCCTCCGCCGCCCACGGCAGCCGCGCCCGCCCGGCCCGGCGCGATCCCGGTGGCCCGGCAGGGCGGCACAGCCCGGCCATTGCAGCGGCCGACGCTCTGAGCGTCGCCCCGGCAGCGGGCGGGGGCGCGGGGCGGTCAGCCGATGCCGGGGGGCGATGCGGATGCGGACCGGGTCGGCCTGCTTGCGGGCGAGACGGACGGCCTGGGCTGGGCAGTTGGCCCGGCACCGGGCGGGGGCAGAAGTCGACGCGGACGCGGGGCTGGGCCGCTTACGGGCGAGGCGGCCAGCCGGGGCTGGGCCGTTGCCCCGGCACCAGGCGGGGAGGCAGAAGTCGACGCGGATGCGGATCGGGTCGGCCCACTTGCGGGCGAGGCGGACGGGGGCCGGGGGCCGGGGGCCGCTCAGCCGATGTCGGGGGGTCGATGCGGGGGTCGATGCGGACGCGGGCTGGGCCAACCCGCTTGCGGGCGAGGCGGCCTGGGCGGCCGGGGGCCGGTCAGCCGATGTCGGGGGGTCAATGCGGACGCGGACCGGGTCGGCCTGCTTGCGGGCGAGGCGGACGGCCTGGGCGGCCTTGAGGGCGGCGGCGAGGGATGCGCCCTGCCCGGACGGAACGCGGACCAGGGCCCGTTGCTGCGGCTCGGCGCCCGGCCCCGGGCCCGGCGGGCCCGGTACGGGCACCGGGCCGAGTACGTCGGCGCCTTCGGGGAGCCGGGTGAGGGCCAGCAGGTCGGCGACGGCCGCCGCCGAGCCGGTGACCGCGGCCATCCGGGAGATCGGCGGGAAGCCCAGCTCCGCCCGCTCCCGCAGTTCGGTGGCGGCATGCCCGGCCGGGTCCCATCGCACCAGCGCCTGGACCGGCCGCAGGGTCGGCTCGGCGACCACCACCACCGTGCCGCCCTCGCTCTGCGGCCGTACCAGGGCCGCGGCGCCCAGCCAGCGGCGCAGCGCCTCCTCCGCCGCCCGCAGGTCGGGCCGGTTCAGCAGCGCCCAGCCGTCCAGCAGCAGCGCGGCGGCATAGCCGCCCTCGGCGACCGGTTCGGCGCCGGGCGTGGCCACCACCAGCGCCGGAGCGGCGGGGACGGTGGGCAGCACCGCGTCCCGCCCGGAGGTGCGCACCGGCACCTTGGGGAAGGCCCGGCCCAGTTCGTCGGCGGTCCGCCGGGCGCCCACCACCTGGGCGCGCAGCCGGAAGGAGCCGCACTCCGGGCAGTGCCAGTCGCCCTCCGGACGGCCGCACCAGACGCAGTGCAGCAGCCCGTCGCCGCCCCGGGCCTCCAGCGGTCCGGCGCAGTGCGCGCAGCGGGCCTGCTCCCGGCAGCGGGCGCAGGCCAGGCGCGGCACATAGCCCCGGCGCGGCACCTGGACCAGGACCGGGCCACGGGTGAGCGCGTCGCGCACGGTCTGCCAGGCGAGCGTCGGCAGCCGGGCGGCGCGGGCGGCCTCGTCGCGGGCGAGGTCCCGGTCGCCGACGGTCCGTACCAGGGGGGCGGTGCGGCGTAGGCCCTCGCGGTCGGGGGCGAGCGGCCGGGCCCAGCCGGTGGCGACCAGTTGGGCGGCCTCGACGGTCATGGCGAAACCGCCGATCAGTACGCCGGCGCCCTCCTCGGTGGCGCGCAGCAGGGCGACGTCGCGGGCGTGCGGGTGGGGGGCGTGCAGGTCGCTGTGGCTGCCGTCGCCGTCGTCCCAGACGACCAGCAGGCCGAGGTCGCGCACGGGGGCGAACATGGCGGCCCGGGTGCCCGCGACGGCCTGTACGGAGCCTCGGCTGACGGCGAGCCAGCGGCGGTAGCGCTCCTCCTGGCCCAGTTCGGCGGTGAGCGCGGTGTGGCGGCCGGGGCCGAGGACCGCGGTGAGCGCCGCGTCGACCCGGGCGGTGGCGCGGCCGTCGGGCACCACCACCAGGGCGCCCCGGCCGGAGGCGAGGGTGGCGGCGACGGCGCGGGCGACCTCCTCGGGCCAGTGCGGGCCGGGCAGGGCGGTCCACACCGCGCGCGGGGACTGCCCGGACGCCAGGGCCGCCAGGAAGCCCGCGCCCGTGGGGTAGCGGGCCCAGGGGCCGGGATCGGGGGCGGGCGGGGCGGGCAGCGGCTCCGGGGAGGGGTCGGCCTCGGCGCGGGCATGGCGGGGCGGCACGGCGAGGCTGAGCACATCGGCGAGGGTCCCGGCGTAGCGGTCGGCGACCGCCCGGCAGAGCCGCAGCAGCGGCGGGGTGAGGACGGGCTCCGGGGAGAGCACCAGGGAGAGCGGGGCCAGCGGGCCGGGGTAGTCGGAGGCGGCGCGGCGCTCCACCACATACCCGTCGAGCAGACCGCCGCCGGACCGCTTCCCCTCCACCACCCGGGCGCCGAACCGCACCCGCACCCGCACCCCGGGCCGGGCGGTCTCGGCCATCTTGGCGGGCACCGCGTAGTCGTAGTACTGGTCAAGGTGGGCGAGGCCCTTGTCGACCAGCACCCGGGCCACCGGCAGGTCGTCGGCCAGCGGCTGCGGCCCGCGCGCCCGGGGCCGGGCCTTGCGCACGGTCTCCCGGAGCAGCGCGAGCTGCTCGGGGGGCGCGCTCTCGTCGCGGGCGGCTCCCGGGGTCTCGGGTGCGGCGGCGTCGGCGGGCCGCTGCGGATCGGTGCTGCTCATCACCCTTAGTCGTACCAGACGGGACCGACACGGCCGACCTGGCCGGATGGGCGCTTCGCGGCCTCGCTGCGCGTGCCCCTAGGATCCTCCCGTGCCTGCGCCTGATCCTGAGCCGACCCAGCCGAACGCCCCTGCTCCGCCGGTGCGGACGCGGCCCGTGGAGGTGCGGCCCGTGGAGTGGGGCGAGGCCGCCGGGATGCTGCTCCTCGCGTGGCTGTTGTGCGCGCTGGCGTGGGGGGTGCACCGGCTGATCGGCGGCGGGGGGACTCCGGCCTTGGGGCCGGCCGGCGGGTGTCTGGTCTGGTGGGTCTTCGCCCAGCACCGCAGCCGGGTGTGGCCTGCGCTCCTGGCGGGGTTCCTCGGCTCGGCGGTCTTCTTCCTCACCGTGGACGTGTTGCGGGACCGGATGGCCGACCGGTCGACGGCCGAACTGGTGGCGGCGGCGGGCGCGCTGCTGTGCGCGGTACCGGTCTTCACCGCCGCCTCGCGGATACGGCTGCCCCTGGTCCGGGTCAAGGGCAGCCCGGGGCCTGCGGTCGGTGCGGAGGCCGGGTTGCTGGCGCTGGCGATGGCTCCCTGCTCGGCGGCGGTGGTCGCGCTGGCGGCGCTGGCGGAGCACTTCGGCGGGGTGTGGGGAGCGGTGGCGGTGCCGGTCGGGGGCGTGCTGCTGGCCGCCGGGGCGGCCCGTCCGCTCCGCATCCACGCCCAGGCTCCGCGCGGACGGGCGTGGGCGGCCGTGGCCGGGGGTCTCACCACGGTGGTGCTGCTGGTCGCCGGGGCCAATCTGCTGCCGGCCACCGCCCCGGCGGCGGCGTTCGCCGGGCTGGTGTGCGCGGTGGTCTTCGCCGGGGCGGTGGTCATGCTGACGCTGATCCGCCGGGCGGTACGGCTGCACGGCTGGCCCGAGGCGGGGCGGTAGCCGCGTAGGCTCGGGGGTGGACATCGCTACCGAGAAGGGGGCTCCGGGATGACCGGGACGGTGACGGCGGTCAGCAGCAATGGCGAGTACACGTTCACCAAGCCGAACCGGAGCAGCATCACCCTGATCGCCGGGCTCGGCGTGGAGGGGGATGTCCACGCCGGGGTGACGGTCAGGCACCGCTCGCGGGTCGCGCAGGACCCCACGCAGCCGAACCTGCGCCAGGTCCACCTCATCCATGAGGAGCTCTTCGCCGAGCTCGGCCGGGAGGGGTTCAGGGTCCTGCCCGGTGACCTCGGCGAGAACATCACCACCAGCGGCATCCGGCTGCTCGACCTGCCCGTCGGCACGCTGCTGCACCTCGGCGACGAGGCGGTCGTGGAGGTCACCGGGCTGCGCAACCCCTGCCTCCAGATCGACCACTTCCAGAGCGGGCTGCTGAAGCGGGTGGTCGGCCGCGACGAGGCCGGCAATGTCGTACGCAAGGCCGGGATCATGAGCGTCGTGGTGAGCGGCGGCACGGTCCGGCCCGGCGACGCGATCAGGGTCGAGCTCCCGGACGAGCCGCATCGGCCGCTCGACCGGGTCTGATCCGAGCCGACCAGGCTGCTCCAAGCTGCTCCAAGCTGCTCCGACCGGTCCGGCCTGCGGCCCCGGTCAGCGGGCGGATCGGGTGCGGAGGGCCTGCTTCTTGGCGGCGTTGCCGCAGACGCCCATCGCGCACCAGCGGCGGGTCCCCGGGCGCGAGCCGTCCAGGAAGAGCGCGCCGCAGAGCGGCCCGGCGCACTGCCGGACGCGGGTCGCGGACGCCGAGGTGGCGAGGTCCAGGGCGTCGCGGGCGACCAGCGAGAGGGCCGCGTCCA
Source organism: Peterkaempfera bronchialis (assembly GCF_003258605.2). Taxonomy (NCBI): domain Bacteria; kingdom Bacillati; phylum Actinomycetota; class Actinomycetes; order Kitasatosporales; family Streptomycetaceae; genus Peterkaempfera; species Peterkaempfera bronchialis. The sequence continues at coordinate 6,684,659 of NZ_CP031264.1, read as the reverse complement.
CCGGATCGTCCGCGCGCCAGCGGATGCCCCCCGACGGATCGAGGCTCGGCGTGGGCACCGGCCGCGCCGCCGCGCGGTTGACGCACTCCAGGGCCTCTCGTCCGCAGGCTCCGGCGCCACCGGGCCCCCGAGCTGCCTGGACCAGCTGGTGGACCGCCTCCCGGAGCCGCCGCGCCTCGCCGACCCGGGCGGCGTCCGCCGACGGCACCGCGCTGCCGACGGCGGAGGGTACGCACTGGCGCACCCAGGCGGCGAGGTCGGCCGGGTCGGCCAACTCCTCCGAGACGGCGTCGGTGCCCCGGTGGCGCAGGGTGCGGATGAAGTCCAGGCAGAGCCAACCCGCACCCAGCGCCAGACCTGGACCCTCGACTCCAACCTGCGCTTCCGCGGCTTCACCACCGAGACCAACACCGGCACCACCTGGACCCAGACCACCGCCAAGCTCAACCACTACGACACCGATATCGATGGAAAGTGCTGGCAGGCATAGCAGAAGCGCTGCCGAGGCAAGCGCTCATTCTGGCACTGGGGTGCCCGCCGGGCGAAGGGCGTCTTTTTCTATGGCGGTCGGGGCGGTACCATCGGCGGAGGAATCGGGGTTATCGGCGGATACGTGATCGCTGGTACCATGAGCGGCGGTATCGGTTGCGCACCCGGCGCCGCTGTCGGCGGCGGATTCTACGGAGTATTCCGAGGATCGAATACATGGTTCTAAGGTGCGAATGAATTTCTTCATAACGCTGCGACAGAGGACCGATTCTCTGCTCCCTCCCAGGTGGCAGTACATTTCAGCCGCTCTTTTCGGCGTCGTCCTGTACGCGGCGTTCGCAGTCAGCCAAGGCGACTCGGCAATGATGACGGCGTTGGAATCCTGCGCCGGGGCCGCCGTCGGACTGATCGTCGTGGCAGCCCTCCGCCGTCTGGGGGCGACCCGATAGCGTTCGACTCACCGTCCGGGGAATGCTGCCGGGCGGATGATGGACACAGAACACCTTCAGTAGGTCAAGAGAACACTTCGGCGGGCCCCGCTCCTGAGAGCGGGGCCCGCCGGGGCGTTCGGGGTGCGTGGGTCAGGCTTCGACGGCCTTCTTCAGCTCCTCGGCGCGGTCGGTGCGCTCCCAGGTGAAGTCCGGCAGGTCGCGGCCGAAGTGGCCGTACGCGGCGGTCTGGGAGTAGATCGGGCGCAGCAGGTCCAGGTCGCGGATGATGGCGGCCGGGCGGAGGTCGAAGACCTGGGTGACGGCGGCCTGGATCCTGGCGACCGGGGCGGTCTCGGTGCCGAAGGTCTCCACGAAGAGGCCGACCGGCTCGGCCTTGCCGATGGCGTAGGCGACCTGGACCTCGGCGCGGCGGGCCAGCCCGGCGGCGACGATGTTCTTGGCGACCCAGCGCATGGCGTAGGCGGCGGAGCGGTCGACCTTGGACGGGTCCTTGCCGGAGAAGGCGCCGCCGCCGTGGCGGGCCATGCCGCCGTAGGTGTCGATGATGATCTTGCGGCCGGTCAGTCCGGCGTCGCCCATCGGGCCGCCGATCTCGAACCGTCCGGTGGGGTTGACCAGCAGCCGGTAGCCCTCGAAGGAGAGGGTGATGCCGTCCTCGGCCAGCCTCGCCAGCTCCGGCTCCACCACGAACTCGCGGATGTCGGGGGCGAGCAGCGAGTCCAGGTCGATGTCGGAGGCGTGCTGCGAGGAGACCACGACGGTGTCCAGGCGGACCGGCCGGTCGCCGTCGTACTCGATGGTGACCTGGGTCTTGCCGTCCGGGCGCAGGTAGGGGATGGTGCCGTTCTTGCGCACCTCGGAGAGCCGGCGGGCCAGCCGGTGCGCCAGGGTGATCGGCAGCGGCATCAGCTCGGGCGTGTCGTCGCAGGCGTAGCCGAACATCAGGCCCTGGTCGCCCGCGCCCTGCCGGTCCAGCTCGTCGTCGTCGCCCTCGACCCGGTTCTCATAGGCCGCGTCCACGCCCTGGGCGATGTCCGGCGACTGGGCGCCGATGGAGACCGACACGCCGCAGGAGGCGCCGTCGAACCCCTTCTTGGACGAGTCGTACCCGATCTCCAGGATCTTGTCCCGGACCAGCGTCGCGATCGGCGCGTACGCCTTGGTGGTCACCTCGCCGGCGACATGCACCTGGCCGGTGGTGATCAGCGTCTCCACGGCGACCCGCGAGGTGGGGTCGTCCTTGAGGAGTGCGTCGAGGATGGTGTCGCTGATCTGGTCAGCGATCTTGTCGGGGTGTCCCTCGGTCACGGACTCCGAGGTGAACAGGCGGCGAGACACAGCGCTCCCTGGGGTTGCAGCGGCTGCTGACTGAACGCCCCCGGCGGGCGGGGGCGTCCGGAAAGACTTCTGGGAGCGAGTCTAACGGTCGTGAACTGGGGAATGTCATGGAGTCTCGGGTGGTGGATGGCACAATCGGACGCATCGGTTACCGGAAGTGCTCGTTCCGAGCGCCCTGGCCAAGCCCCCCCGCGCAGGTCAGGGCAGCCGTGCGGCGACCAGATCCCAGACCGCGTCCGCCAGGGCGTCCTTTGGGCCGTATGGGACAGGAGTGTCGGTTCCGTCGGCGCCCAGGATCACCGCCTCGTTGGTGTCGCCGCCGAAGACCTTGCGCTCCCCCACCTCATTGACCACCAGCAGGTCGCACCCCTTGCGGGCCAGCTTGGCGCGGCCGTTGGCCAGCACCTGGTCCGTCTCGGCGGCGAAGCCGACCACGATCTGGCCGGGGTGGCCCCGGTGGGCGGCCAGCTCGGCGAGGATGTCCGGGTTGCGCACCAGGGCGACCGGGGCGGGCTCCTGGCCCTCCACCTTCTTGATCTTGCCGGTGGCGTACTCCGCCGGGCGGAAGTCGGCCACCGCCGCCGCCATCACCACCGCGTCGGCGTCGGCCGCGGCCTTCAGGGCCGCCTCCCGCAGCTGCACGGCGGTGGCCACCCGGACGACGTCCACCCCGGCGGGGTCGGGCAGCTCGGTGTTGGCGGCCAGCAGGGTGACCCGGGCTCCCCGGGCGGCGGCGGTGGCGGCCAGCGCGTAGCCCTGCTTGCCGGAGGAGCGGTTGCCGAGGAAGCGGACCGGGTCCAGCGGTTCCCGGGTGCCGCCTGCGGAGACCACCACATGGCGGTCGGCCAGGTCGGTGACGGTGGCGCGGTCGCCCCGGGCCAGGATCCGGCGGCAGCTGTCGAAGATCGCGGCCGGGTCCGGCAGCCGGCCCTTGCCGGTGTCCACCCCGGTCAGCCGGCCCACGGCTGGCTCGATCACCAGCGCGCCCCGGCGGCGCAGGGTGGCGACATTCTCCTGGGTGGCCGGGTGCTCCCACATCTCGGTGTGCATCGCGGGGGCGAAGACCACCGGGCAGCGGGCCGTGAGCAGGGTGTTGGTCAGCAGGTCGTCGGCCAGGCCGTGGGCGGCCTTGGCGAGCAGGTCGGCGGTGGCGGGGGCGACGACCACCAGGTCGGCCTGCTGGCCGATCCGCACATGCGGGACCTCGTGGACGCTCTCCCAGGTCTCGGTGGCCACCCGGTTCCCGGAGAGCGCGGCCCAGGTGGCCTCGCCCACGAAGTGCAGCGCGGCGGCGGTGGGGACCACGGTCACTCGGTGGCCGGACTCGGTGAGGCGGCGCAGCAGCTCGCACGCCTTGTAGGCGGCGATGCCACCGCTCACCCCGAGGACGACACGCGGGGGCGACGACGGGTGTGCGGCTTCGCGCTGCTCCGGCTCGGGGCGGCCGTCCATACTGCTCAGCTCCGGCTCTGCTAGGGGCTCCTGATGGATCGCCCACACTGTACGGGCCCGCAGTGGACCGGGGCTACACCGGTCGCCGCACAGCGAAACGCCGCAGGCCGCCGATTCTCCGGCGGCCTGCGGCGAATGTCCGCGAAAGGCGCTGCTTACGGGGCGGTCTCGATCGCCTCGGCGGTCAGCATGCCGGCGTTGATCTCGCGCAGCGCGATCGACAGCGGCTTCTCGTGCACATGGGTGTCGACCAGCGGTCCCACGTACTCCAGCAGGCCCTCGCCCAGCTGGGAGTAGTAGGCGTTGATCTGCCGCGCACGCTTGGCCGCGTAGATCACCAGGCTGTACTTGGAGTCGGTGGCCTCAAGCAGCTCGTCGATCGGCGGGTTGATGATGCCCTCGGGCGCGGTCATGGAAGAGGACACGCGAAAACCTTCCGAAAGGGTGGAAAAGATCAGACTACGTTCATCAAGGCTAGCAGTTCGGCTGCGACCTGCTCGACAGAGGTGTTGACCAGCGTGACGTCGAACTCCGACTCCGCCGCCAGCTCCACCCTGGCTGCGGCGAGCCGCTGCTCGATGACCTCCTGCGGCTCGGTGCCGCGACCGGTCAGCCGCCGCACCAGCTCCTCCCAGGAGGGCGGGGCCAGGAAGACCAGCTGGGCTTCGGGCATGGACTGGCGGACCTGCCGGGCGCCCTGGAGGTCGATCTCCAGCAGCACCGGTTCGCCGCGCTCCAGCCGTTCCAGGACCGGTCCGCGCGGGGTGCCGTAGCGGTTGCCCGCGAAGACGGCCCACTCCAGCAGTTCGCCGTTGGCGACCAGCTTGTCGAACTCGTCGTCCCCGGTGAACCAGTACTGGACGCCGTGCCGCTCCCCCGGCCGAGGCTTGCGGGTCGTCGCCGAGACGGAGAGCCAGACCTCGGGGTGTGCCTTGCGCATATGAGCGACGACCGTGCTCTTGCCGACCCCGGAGGGGCCGGAGAGCACGGTCAGCCGCGGACGTTCACTCATGCACCGATTATCCCGGACGCCGGCCACTGCCGGACACCGGTACGGCTGCGGTGCCTCAGGAGGCGGCCGCACCACCGAACTCGCGCTCCAGGGAGGCGATCTGGTTGGAGCCGAGGCCGCGGACACGGCGCGACTCGGAGATACCGAGGCGCTCCATGATCTGCTTGGCGCGGACCTTGCCGACGCCCGGGAGGGACTCAAGGAGGGCGGAGACCTTCATCTTGCCGATGACGTCGTTCTCCTGGCCCTGCTTGATGACCTCGCTCAGCGAAGCACCACTGTGCTTCAGCCGGTTCTTCACCTCGGCGCGCTCCCGGCGAGCCTCAGCGGCCTTGGCGAGCGCAGCAGCGCGCTGTTCAGGGGTAAGGGGCGGAAGTGCCACGCCGTTCACCTCAGGGTTCGAACGAATGGGATGTTGTGATACCGACCGCAGAGGAACCTAGCTGCTCTGACCTGCGGGAGCAACGAGAAACGCGCTCCTCTTACGACCTACCGCCGGAGACTACCCGTCCCGGGGGCCCACGTCAGGAGAAGAGTACGAAAAGTCCTGGTCAGAGAATGCTGACCGGCATATTTCCGGGCATATCCACCCTCCGGGGACCCCGAGTGTGACGGCCCTCACTCTCCGTACCCCTCAACCGGCCAGCGCTGCGGCGATGGCAGCCGCCGCCGCACCCGGGTCCGCGGCGGCGGTCACCGGGCGGCCGATGACCAGAAGGTCGGCGCCGTCCGCCAGGGCCTGCTCGGGGGTGGCCACCCGGGTCTGGTCGCCCAGCGCGGCGCCCGCCGGGCGCACACCCGGGGTGACCAGGTGGATGTCGGGGCCCACGGCGGCCCGTACGGCGGCGACCTCGCGCGGCGAGCAGACCAGCGCCCGGGCACCGGCCTCCACCGAGAGCACCGCGAGGCGGCGCACCGCGTCCAGCGCCGGACCGGCCAGCCCCACGGCGTCCAGGTCCGCCTCGGAGAGCGAGGTGAGCACGGTGACGGCGGTGATCCTGGTCTGCGGCAGCGCCTCGGCGGCGGCGCGGATCATCGCGGTGCCGCCGGAGGCGTGCACGGTCAGATAGGCGGGGGCCAGGTCGGCCACCGAGCGGGCGGCCCCGGCGACGGTGTTGGGGATGTCGTGCAGCTTGAGGTCGAGGAAGAGGTCCCGGCCGCCGCTGGCGCCGCGCACCCGGCGGACCGCGTCATGGCCGTGCGCGAGGTAGAGCTCCAGGCCGACCTTGACGGTCGAGACATACGGGCCGACGGCCTCGGCCCAGCCCACGGCGGTGGCCAGGTCGGGGGCGTCGAGGGCGACGGCGATGGGGGCGGGGGTGGCGGTCACAGGGGCTCCTCAGTGGTCGTCGCGGGTACGGGTGGCGGCGGCCCCGGAGCCGACGGCGTCGGCCAGGGCGGCGTGGCCGCTCGCCCGCAGCCGGGCCGCCAGGCCCCGGTGGATCCGCCGGGCCCAGAAGGGCCCCTGGTAGATGAAGGCGCTGTAGCCCTGGACCAGGGTCGCCCCGGCCAGGATGCGCTCCCAGGCGTCGTCGGCGGTCTCCACCCCGCCGACGGCCACCAGGGTGAGCCGCCCTCCGGTGCGTGCGTACAGCCGGCGCAGCACCTCCAGCGAGCGCTGCTTCAGCGGCGCTCCGGAGAGCCCGCCGGCGCCGGCCGCCGCCACGGTGGCGGGGTCGGTGCGCAGGCCCTCGCGGCCGATGGTGGTGTTGGTGGCGATGATGCCGTCCAGGCCCAGTTCCAGGGCCAGGTCGGCGACGGCGTCCACATCCTCGTCGGCGAGGTCGGGGGCGATCTTCACCAGCAGCGGGACCCGGCGCCCGGCGGTGGAGCCGGTGGAGCGGCCCGTGGAGCGGTCGGCGGCCTCCCGGACGGCGGTGAGCAGCGGGCGGAGCTGGTCGACGGCCTGGAGGTTGCGCAGCCCGGGGGTGTTGGGCGAGCTGACGTTGACGACCAGGTAGTCGGCATGCCGGGCGAGCCGCTCGGCGCTGGTGACGTAGTCCGTCACGGCCTCCTGCTCGGGGACGGCCTTGGTCTTGCCGATGTTGACCCCGACGACGGCGGTGGAGCTGCGGGGGCGGGCGGCGAGGCGGGCGGCGACGGCGGCGGAGCCGTCGTTGTTGAACCCCATCCGGTTGATCAGGGCGCGGTCCTCGACCAGGCGGAAGAGGCGGGGGGTCGGGTTGCCCGGCTGGGCCTGGCCGGTGACGGTCCCGATCTCGACATGGTCGAACCCGACCATGGTGAGGCCGTCGATGCCCACGGCGTTCTTGTCGAACCCGGCGGCCAGGCCGAAGGGGCCGGGCAGGTCCAGGCCGAGGGCTCTGATCCGCAGCGCGGGGTCCTGCGGGGCCAGGACCCGGCGGACCAGGGCGCGCAGGCCGGGGACGGCGGAGACGCCTCGGATCCAGCCGAAGGCCAGGTGGTGGGCCTTCTCGGGGTCCAGGCGGCGGAAGAGCAGGTCGAAGAGCAGGCGGTACACGTGGCGGGGCCTTCCGGGGCGGCGAGGGCGGGCGGCGGGCGGGCTGCGTGGGGGCGGGGCTGGGCGGGAGGGGCGGTACGCAGCGGGGCCGGGCATGGCTGTGGGGGCACCCGTTGCCTACGGTGCCCCCACAGGTGCGGCTACTGGTGGTGCCGGGCGGCGGTCAGCAGCGCCGCGTGCTCCTGGAGCGACATCACGCCCACCTCGCCCCGGATCAGGGCGTCGATGCCCTGCACGGCGGCGCCCATGGCCTGGACGGTGGTCAGGCAGGGCAGGCCGCGCGCGATGGCCGCCGTACGGATCTCATAGCCGTCCAGTCGGCCGCCGGTGCCGAACGGGGTGTTGATGATCAGATCGACCTCCCCGTCGTGGATCAGCTGGACGATGGTCCGCTCACCGTTCGACCCCTCGCCCTCGCTGTGCTTGCGCACCACGGTGGAGGGGATGCCGTTGCGGCGCAGCACCTCGGCGGTACCGGAGGTGGCGATCAGCTCGAAGCCCAGCTCGGCCAGCGCCCGGGCGGGGAAGACCAGGCTGCGCTTGTCGCGGTTGGCGACCGAGACGAAGACCCGGCCCTTGGTCGGCAGTGCGCCATAGGCCCCGGCCTGGGACTTGGCGTACGCGGTGCCGAAGACCGAGTCGATGCCCATGACCTCGCCGGTGGAGCGCATCTCGGGGCCGAGCACGGTGTCCACGCCGCGTCCGGAGGCGTCCCGGAAGCGGCTCCAGGGCATCACGGCCTCCTTGACGGAGACCGGGCACTCCAGCGGCAGGGTGCCGCCGTCGCCCTCGGCGGGCAGCAGGCCCTCGGCGCGCAGCTCGGCGACGGTGGCGCCGAGCGAGATCCGGGCGGCGGCCTTGGCCAGCGGCACGGCGGTGGCCTTGGAGGTGAAGGGCACGGTGCGGGAGGCGCGGGGGTTGGCCTCCAGCACATAGAGGATGTCGCCGGAGAGGGCGAACTGGATGTTGATCAGTCCGCGCACGCCGACGCCCCGGGCGATGGCCTCGGTGGAGGCCCGCAGCCGCTTGATGTCGTGGCCGCCGAGGGTGATCGGGGGCAGGGCGCAGGCGGAGTCGCCGGAGTGGATCCCGGCCTCCTCGATGTGCTCCATGACGCCGCCGAGGTAGAGCTCGGCGCCGTCGTAGAGGGCGTCGACGTCGATCTCCACGGCGTCGTCGAGGAACCGGTCGACCAGCACCGGGTGCTCGGAGATCAGACCGGCGTGGCGCTCCAGGTAGGCGGCGAGGGAGGGCTCGTCGTAGACGATCTCCATGCCGCGGCCGCCCAGCACATAGGAGGGGCGGACCAGCACCGGGTAGCCGATCTCGTCGGCGATGGCCTTGGCCTCCTCGAAGGAGAAGGCGGTGCCGTGCTTGGGGGCGGGCAGTCCGGCCTCGATCAGGACGCGGCCGAAGGCGCCGCGCTCCTCGGCGAGGTGGATGGCCTCCGGCGGGGTGCCGACGATCGGCACACCGTTGTCCTTGAGCGCCTGCGCCAGGCCCAGCGGGGTCTGGCCGCCGAGCTGGACGATGACGCCCGCGAGCGGCCCGGCCAGCTGCTCGGCGTGGACGATCTCCAGGACGTCCTCCAGGGTGAGCGGCTCGAAGTAGAGCCGGTCGGAGGTGTCGTAGTCGGTGGAGACGGTCTCCGGGTTGCAGTTGACCATCACGGTCTCGTACCCGGCGTCCGCCAGCGCGAAGGAGGCGTGCACGCAGGAGTAGTCGAACTCGATGCCCTGGCCGATCCGGTTGGGGCCCGACCCGAGGATGATCACGGCGGGCTTGGTGCGCGGCGCGACCTCGCTCTCCTCGTCGTAGGAGGAGTAGAAGTACGGCGTGCGGGCGGCGAACTCGGCGGCGCAGGTGTCCACGGTCTTGTAGACCGGGCGGATGCCCAGCGCGTGCCGGATCTGCCGGACCACGTCGGCGGTCAGGCCCCGGATCTCGCCGATCTGGAGGTCGGAGAAGCCGTACCGCTTGGCGTGGCGCAGCAGTTCGGGGGTGAGCTCGTCGGCCTCGGCCAGCTCGGCGGCGGTCTCGTCCAGCAGGAAGAGCTGGTCCACGAACCACGGGTCGATCTTGGTGGCCTCGAAGACCTCCTCGGGGGTGGCGCCCGCCCGGATGGCCTCCATCACGGTGTTGATCCGGCCGTCGGTGGGGATGCGCGCCTTGCGGAGCAGCTGCTCCTTGGAGCCGGGTTCACCCTTCCAGGTGAACTGGGAGCCCTTCTTCTCCAGGGAGCGCAGGGCCTTGTTGAGCGCCTCGGGGAAGTTGCGGCCCAGGGCCATGGCCTCGCCCACCGACTTCATGGTGGTGGTGAGGGTGGCGTCGGCGGAGGGGAACTTCTCGAAGGCGAAGCGGGGCACCTTGACCACGACATAGTCGAGCGTGGGCTCGAAGGAGGCCGGGGTCTGCTCGGTGATGTCGTTGGGGATCTCGTCCAGGGTGTAGCCCACGGCGAGCTTGGCGGCGATCTTGGCGATCGGGAAGCCGGTGGCCTTGGAGGCCAGCGCGGAGGAGCGGGAGACCCGGGGGTTCATCTCGATGACGATGACCCGGCCGTCCTCGGGGTTGACCGCGAACTGGATGTTGCAGCCGCCGGTGTCCACACCGACCTCGCGGATGACCGCGATGCCGATGTCGCGGAGCACCTGGTACTCGCGGTCGGTCAGGGTCATGGCGGGGGCGACCGTGATGGAGTCGCCGGTGTGGACGCCCATCGGGTCGAAGTTCTCGATGGAGCAGACGACCACGACATTGTCGTGCCGGTCGCGCATCAGCTCCAGCTCGTACTCCTTCCAGCCGAGGATGGACTCCTCCAGGAGCACCTCGGTGGTCGGCGAGAGGGCCAGGCCCTGGCCGGCGATGCGGCGCAGGTCCTGCTCGTCGTGGGCGAAGCCGGAGCCGGCGCCGCCCATGGTGAAGGAGGGGCGGACCACGACCGGGTAGCCGCCGAGGGTGTCCACCCCGGCCAGCACCTCGTCCATGGTGTGGCAGATCACCGAGCGGGCGGACTCGCCGTGGCCGATCTTGGCCTTGACGGCCTCCACGACGCCCTTGAAGCGGTCGCGGTCCTCGCCCTTCTCGATGGCCTCGATATTGGCGCCGATCAGCTCCACGCCGTACTTCTCCAGCACGCCGTTCTTGGCGAGGGAGACGGCGGCGTTGAGCGCGGTCTGGCCGCCCAGGGTGGGCAGCAGCGCGTCGGGGCGCTCCTTGGCGATGATCTTCTCGACGAACTCGGGGGTGATCGGCTCCACATAGGTGGCGTCGGCGATCTCCGGGTCGGTCATGATGGTCGCCGGGTTGGAGTTCACCAGGACGACCCGCAGGCCCTCGGCCTTGAGCACGCGGCAGGCCTGCGTACCGGAGTAGTCGAACTCGGCCGCCTGGCCGATGACGATCGGGCCGGAGCCGATCACCAGGACGGACTGGATGTCGGTGCGCTTAGGCACGCTGGCCCTCCATGAGCTCAACGAAGCGGTCGAACAGGTAGGCGGCGTCGTGCGGGCCGGCTGCCGCTTCGGGGTGGTACTGGACGCTGAAGGCGGGCGTGTCGAGCAGCCGCAGCCCCTCCACCACGTCGTCGTTCAGGCAGACATGGGAGACCTCGACCCGGCCGTACGGGGTGTCGGTGGTCCCTTCCAGGGGCGCGTCCACGGCGAAGCCGTGGTTGTGCGCGGTGACCTCGACCTTGCCGGTGGCGCGGTCCTGCACCGGCTGGTTGATGCCCCGGTGGCCGTACTTGAGCTTGTAGGTGCCGAAGCCGACGGCGCGGCCCAGCAGCTGGTTGCCGAAGCAGATGCCGAAGAGCGGGGTCCTGCGCTCCAGTACGCCCTGGATCACGGTGAGGTCGGCGGTGGCCGGGTCGCCGGGGCCGTTGGACAGGAAGACCCCGTCGGGCCGTACGGCGTAGACGTCGTCCAGGGTGGCGGTGGCGGGCAGCACATGCACCTCGATGCCGCGCTCGGCCATCCGCTGCGGGGTCATCGCCTTGATCCCGAGGTCGATCGCGGCCACGGTGAACCGCTTCTCCCCCACGGCGGGGACGACATAGGGCTCGGTGGTGGCGACCTCGGCGGAGAGGTCGGCGCCGGTCATCTCGGGGGCCTGCCGGACCCGCTCCAGCAGCACGGCCTCGTCGGCCAGCGCGGCGCCGGAGAAGATGCCGACCCGCATGGCGCCGCGCTCCCGCAGATGGCGGGTGAGCGCCCGGGTGTCGATGCCGCTGATGCCGACGACACCCTGGTCGACCAGCTCCTGGTCCAGCGACCGCACCGAGCGCCAGTTGGACGGGACCCGGGCGGGGTCGCGCACCACATAGCCGGCGACCCAGATCCGGGCCGACTCCGGGTCCTCGTCGTTGACGCCGGTGTTGCCGATCTGCGGAGCGGTCATCACCACCACCTGGCGGTGGTACGAGGGGTCGGTCAGCGTCTCCTGGTAGCCGGTCATGCCGGTGTTGAAGACCGCCTCGCCGAAGGTCTCGCCGACCGCGCCGTACGCCTGGCCTCGGAAGGTGCGCCCGTCCTCAAGGACCAGGACCGCGGGTACGCGTTCCCGGCGCTGGGTCCGGGCCCGTGTGGTCGTGGTGGGGGCGGGTGCGGTCATGACGTGCCTTCCGTCGGGTTGGTGCGTGCTGCGGCGGGGGTGGCGGCGATCTTCTCGATCGCGGCGACCCACGCGGGGTGCTGGTCGGGGTGGTCGGCGCGGAAGCCGGAGTCCAGCTGTCCGTCGCCGTGGTGCCAGGTGACCACCAGCAGCCCGGAGGGGATGACCTTGCCGGCGATGCCGGAGTCGGTACGGGCGCCGGCCAGGGCACCGGCCGGGATCCAGAGGTCGCCCTCGCCGGTGCGGCGGACCAGCAGGCCCCGCTCGGTGAGGGTGAGGTCGGCCAGGCTGCGGGCGCCCAGGCCATGGGCGACGACCCGGTCGAGCCAGTTCCCGGCGGTGGTGGTGCCGTGGTACCGGCCGGTGGCGGTGAGCAGTACCGGGCCGGGGTCCTCGGGCGCCTCGGGCAGCGGCGGGAGGTCGGACTGGAGGGTGGAGCGCCACTTCCAGCCCTGGCGCATCAGCCAGTAGACCAGGATGACGAGGAGGACCAGCCCGGCGCTCCAGCCGAGGTAGTCGCCCCAGTGCTGGACCGGTGCGGAGTGCGGCTGCTCGGCGAGCAGCCGGAGGGCGCCGGTCACGCGATGGCCCCGTCGGCCGTCCGGGGAGCGACCGTCTCGGGGGCGGCCGGCTCGCCGTCGACGACGGTCGGTACGCCGCGCAGATAGGTGGCGCGGACGCGTCCGGGCAGGTCCAGGCCCCGGTAGGGGGTGTTGCGGCTGCGGGTGGCGAAGCTCTCGGGGATCACGGTTCCACGGTACGCGGGATCGACCAGCACCAGGTTGCCCGGCTCACCGGGCGAGACGGGGCGGCCGTGGCCGGTCAGGCGGCCGATCCGGGCCGGGCGGAAGGACATCCGGTCGGCGACCCCGGCCCAGTCCATCAGGCCGGTGTCGACCATGGTGTGCTGGACGACGGAGAGCGCGGTCTCCAGGCCGACCATGCCCATCGCCGCGACCGCCCACTCGCAGTCCTTGTCCTCGGCCGGGTGCGGGGCGTGGTCGGTGGCGACGGCGTCGATGGTGCCGTCCGCCAGGGCCTCGCGCAGCGCCAGCACATCGGTCTCGGTGCGCAGCGGCGGGTTGACCTTGTAGACCGGGTCGTAGGAGCGGACCAGCTCGTCGGTGAGCAGCAGGTGGTGCGGGGTGACCTCGGCGGTGACGTTCCAGCCCTTGGCCTTGGCCCAGCGGATGATCTCGACCGAGCCTGCGGTGGAGACATGGCAGATGTGCAGCCGGGAGCCGACGTGTGCGGCGAGCAGCACATCGCGGGCGATGATCGCCTCCTCGGCGACGGCGGGCCAGCCGGCCAGGCCGAGTTCGCCGGAGACGGCGCCCTCGTTCATCTGGGCGCCCTGGGTGAGGCGGGGCTCCTGGGCGTGCTGGGCGATGACGCCGTCGAACGCCTTCACATACTCCAGGGCGCGGCGCATGATCACGGCGTCGTCCACGCACTTGCCGTCGTCGGAGAAGACCCGGACACCGGCGGCGGAGTCGTGCATGGCGCCGAGTTCGGCGAGCTGCTTGCCCTCCAGGCCGATGGTGACGGCGCCGACCGGCTGCACATCGCAGTAGCCGGAGGAGCGGCCGAGCCGCCAGACCTGCTCCACCACGCCGGCGGTGTCCGCGACGGGGAAGGTGTTGGCCATGGCGTGGACGGCGGTGAAGCCGCCGCGGGCGGCGGCGCGGGTGCCGGTGTAGACGGTCTCGGCGTCCTCGCGGCCGGGCTCGCGCAGGTGGGTGTGGAGGTCGACCAGGCCGGGCAGCAGGACCAGCCCGGTGGCGTCGGTCTCGGTGTCGGCGCCGGTGAGGCCGGTGCCGACGTCCTGGATGACGCCGTCGGCGATCAGGACGTCCTGCGGGGCGCCGCCGAGGAGGGAGGCGTTCCTGATGAGGTGGCTGGTCACTTGGTGCTCTCCTCGGCGTCGTTGGTGCGGGGCTGGGTGTCTGCGAGGGTGGCGCCGCCGAGCAGCAGGTAGAGGACGGCCATCCGGACGGAGACGCCGTTGGCGACCTGCTCGACCACGGTGCAGCGCGGTGAGTCCGCCACCTCGGCGGTGATCTCCATGCCGCGGACCATCGGGCCGGGGTGCATCACGATGGCGTGCTCGGGCAGCGCCGCCATCCGGAGCCCGTCCAGGCCGTAGCGGCGGGAGTACTCGCGCTCGGTGGGGAAGAAGGCCGCGTTCATCCGCTCGCGCTGGACGCGGAGCATCATCAGGGCGTCGGTCTTGGCCAGCACCGCGTCGAGGTCGTAGGAGACCTCGCAGGGCCAGCTCTCGATGCCGATGGGGACCAGGGTCGGCGGGGCGACCAGGGTGACCTGGGCGCCGAGGGTGGCGAGCAGCAGCACATTGGAGCGGGCGACCCGGCTGTGCAGGATGTCGCCGACGATGGTGATGCGGCGGCCGGCGAGGTCGTGGCCGAGGCCGGGCGCGAGGTGGCGGCGCATGGTGAAGGCGTCGAGCAGGGCCTGGGTGGGGTGCTCATGGGTGCCGTCGCCGGCGTTGATGACGCTGCCGTGCAGCCAGTCGGAGCGGGCGAGCCGCAGCGGGGCGCCGGAGGCGCTGTGCCGGATGACGACGGCGTCGGCGCCCATGGCCTGGAGGGTGAGGGCGGTGTCCTTGAGGGACTCGCCCTTGGAGACCGAGGAGCCCTTGGCGGAGAAGTTGATGACGTCGGCGGAGAGCCGCTTCTCGGCGACCTCGAAGGAGGTGCGGGTGCGGGTGGAGTCCTCGAAGAAGAGGTTGACGACGGTGCGGCCGCGCAGGGTCGGCAGCTTCTTGACGGCGCGGGCCGAGACCTGGGCCATCTCCTCGGCGGTGTCGAGGATCAGCAGCGCGTCGTCGTGGGTGAGGTCGGCGGCGGAGACGAGGTGGCGCTTCACGCGGTATTACTCCGGGAGGTGCGGTGCGGACGGCTGCTGGGCATCGGCGGCGGGCTCCTCGGCGGCGAGAGCCTGGGAGGAGCGGGCGGCGTAGTCGCGGTCGCCGACCAGGACGGCGTCGCCGCCGTCGGTCTCGGCGAGCTGGACCTTCACGGCCTCGCGCAGCGAGGTGGGCAGGTTCTTGCCCACATAGTCGGCGCGGATCGGCAGCTCGCGGTGGCCTCGGTCGACCAGTACGGCGAGTTGCACGGCGCGGGGCCGTCCGATGTCGTTCAGCGCGTCCAGGGCGGCGCGGATGGTCCGGCCGGAGAAGAGCACGTCGTCGACGAGGACGACGAGGCGGCCGTCGATGCCGCCGGGCGGGATCTCGGTGTGCTCCAGGGCCCGCGCGGGCTTCAGGCGCAGGTCGTCCCGGTACATGGTGATGTCGAGCGCGCCCAGCGGGATGTCCCGGCCGGTGATGGCGGCGAGCTTGGCGCGGAGCCGGCGGGCCAGATGGACGCCGCGGGTGTGGATGCCGAGCAGGACGACGTCCTCCGCGCCCTTGGCGCGTTCGACGATCTCATGCGCGATGCGGGTGATCACCCGGGCGATGTCGGACTCGTCGAGGACCTGGTGGGGGGCGCGCAGCGCGGCGCCCTCGTCATGGGATGCGGTCATGCCGAAGCGGACCTCCTTCCCCGCCTCACAGGACGGGCCTTAAAGGATGTCTGGAGTGGCCTCCGGGATCCCCGGGCAGGCCGTTGTCAACCGTACCAGGGCGGCTCCGAGGTCGGCGGAGGGGACCGGCCCGCTCGGTGAAGCCGCAGCTCAGAGGGGCGGAGCGGCGGAATCCACGGTCTCGCCCCCGCATATTCGCACGGCTGCCCCATTCGGCTTGACGAACGCATATTACTCTGCGTAACCTCACAGTGAGTTACGGACCGGGCATCGAACGGGCCAGCCGTACCGGTCAGTCACCATCTCTATCTTGTCCGGGGAGACCAATGTCCAGCGACTACGCGAAACAGCTCGGGGGCAAGCTCCGCGCGATCCGCACCCAGCAGGGCCTCTCCCTGCACGGCGTCGAGGAGAAGTCCCAGGGGCGCTGGAAGGCTGTGGTGGTCGGGTCGTACGAGCGCGGCGACCGCGCCGTGACCGTGCAGCGCCTGGCCGAGCTCGCCGAGTTCTACGGCGTGCCCGTACAGGAGCTGCTCCCCGGCAGCACCCCTGGCGGTGCCGCCGAGCCTCCGCCGCGCCTGGTGCTCGACCTGGAGCGCCTGGCGCAGGTCCCGTCGGAGAAGGCCGGTCCCTTGCAGCGCTACGCGGCGACCATCCAGAGCCAGCGCGGCGACTACAACGGCAAGGTCCTCTCCATCCGGCAGGACGACCTGCGCACCCTGGCCGTGATCTACGACCAGTCGCCGTCGATCCTGACCGAGCAACTGATCAGCTGGGGCGTGCTCAACCCTGACGCGCGCCGCGCCGTGCGCGAGGACGACTCCGTCTGACGCTCCCGGCACCGAGACGGCCGGGGCGGCCCGCAGGCGATCTGCGGGCCGCCCCGGCCGTCTGGCGTCGGCTCCCGGGGCAGCTGGGGGCGGACACGGCCGAAGGCCCGCTGCGGAACCCCGGGAGGGTTCCGCAGCGGGCCTTCGGGAGGCTGCGGCGGTCAGCGGCGCAGGGAGGGCTTGAGTTCCTTGAGCCGGCCGAGCAGGCCGTTGACGAACGCCGGGGACTCGTCGGTGGAGAACTCCTTGGCGATCTCGACCGCCTCGTCCAGGACGACCGCGTCCGGGACGTCGTCCTCCCAGATCAGCTCATAGGCGCCGAGCCGAAGGATGTTGCGGTCGGCGATGGGCATGCGGTCCAGGGTCCAGCCGACCGAGTAACCCGAGATGAGCTCGTCGATCCGAGCGGCGTGCTGCGCATACCCCTCGACCAGCCGCATCGTGTACTCACCCACCTGCGGGACGCCTTCGTCCGGCTTGGGCTCCCGCGCACGGCGCACCCAGTCGGCGAGGACGCCCTGCGGGTCGACGCCCCGGTGGTCGGCCTCGAAGAGGATCTGGAAGGCGCGCTGGCGGGCCTTGCTGCGTGCTGCGGACACGGTTAGCTGTTCACCCGGCCGAGGTAGCCGCCGTCGCGGGTGTCGACCTTGACCTTCTCGCCGGTGGTGATGAAGAGCGGCACGGCGATCTCGTAGCCGGTCTCCAGGCGGGCCGGCTTGGTGCCGCCGGTGGAGCGGTCGCCCTGCACACCGGGCTCGGTGTACTCGATCACCAGCTCGACGGAGGCCGGCAGCTCCACATAGAGCGCCTGGCCCTCGTAGATCGCCACGACGGCCTCGAAGCCCTCCAGGAGGTAGTTCGCGGCGTCGCCCACGACCTCCGGGCTGATCGGCATCTGCTCGAAGGTGTCCGTGTCCATGAACACGAAGTCGCTGCCGTCCTTGTACGAGAACTGCATACCGCGCTTGTCCACGGTGGCCGTCTCGACCTTGGTACCGGCGTTGAAGGTCTTGTCGACCACCTTGCCGGAGAGCACGTGCTTGAGCTTGGTGCGGACGAAGGCGCCGCCCTTGCCGGGCTTGACGTGCTGGAACTCGACGACAGACCAGAGCTGGCCATTGTCGAGCTTGAGCACCATGCCGTTCTTGAGGTCGTTCGTGGTCGCCACGGTCGCACTAACTCCTGCATATAGCTGTCAAGGAACCAAGGGTGTGTGGCCTGTCGGCCCCCTGCGGGATCACAGGGCGAGGAGCTCCTTGGTGGTGATGGTGAGCAGCTCGGGACCGCCCTCTCCGAGGGGGCGGACCACGAGTGTGTCCTCGATCCGGACACCGCCCCGACCCGGAAGGTGGACCCCCGGGCCGATGGTGACCGGCACACGAGCGTCCAGTTTACCCATGTCCCCGGGTCCGAGTCGCGGCTCCTCGGCGATCTCCAGTCCCACGCCGTGTCCGACCGGCCTCGGCGGGGCCTCCGTATGGCCTGCCGCCTGTAGCACCTCCCGCACCGCACGGTCCGCCTCATGGCAGGGAGTGCCTGGTTGCAGGGCCTCCCGACCGGCCCGCTGGGCGGCGAAGACCACCGCGTGCAGATCGATCTGCCACTGCGCCGGCGCGGTGCCGATCACAAAGGTCCGGGCGGCCGACGCGCCGTAGCCCCGGTAGCGGGCGCCCAGGGCGACGGTGAGGAAGTCGCCCTCCTCCACCCTGCGGTCGGTGGGCAGATGCCCGGCCAGGCCCGCGTGGGTCCCGGTGCCGATGGAGACCGGGAAGGCGGCGCAGTCCGCGCCGTGGTCCACCATCCGGCGCTCCAGCTCCATAGCCAGATGCCGCTCGGTCCGGCCCACCAGGATGGACTCCAGCAGCTCGCCCAGCGCCTGGTCGGCGATCTCGGCGGAGATCCGCAGGGCGGTGATCTCCTCCTCGTCCTTGACCAGGCGCAGCTGCTCCACCGCCCGGTCCAGGTCGGTGGGGCGTGCCGGGGCGGCGGCCTCGGCGACCGCCCGGTGGCGGGCGACCGTCAGGTCGTGCTCCTCCACCGCCAGCACCGCGACCCGGTAGCGGGCGGCGGCGGTGGCCGCCGACACCGCCGGGTCGGCGCCCGGCGGCACCTCCAGCCGCTGGACGTCCTCGGGCTGCTGGAGCAGCAGGCCCTCGGCGTCCTGCGGCACCTCCTCCGGTACGGCGAGCACCGCCCGGTCCCGGGTGAGCAGCAGCGCCGCCCCGTCCGGCTCGGCGCCCGTCAGGTACCACACGTTCGCCGGGCGGGTCACCAGCGCGGCGTCGGCGGCCAGGGCCCCGCACCTGTCCCGGAGGCGTTCACGACGGGCTGCGTGCACATCGGCCATGCAGGCAGCGTACGTGCGCGGGCTCCGGGCGGCCCGCCGTGCTGCGCCGTACCGGCGACTGCGGGCGGCTGCCGGGTGCTGCGGGCGGCTACCGGGGAGGGAGGCCCGCCAGCCGGGCGGCGATCACCTGGTCGAGGGCGGCGGCGGTGGCCTGGACGTCCAGCCGGCTGTTGTCGATGATCGGCAGCCCGGAGTTGTACCAGCCGGCCATCCGGCCGTGGATGCGGGCGACCTCCTCGTCGCCGAGCCGGCGGGTGCCGCTGCGGCGGGCGTTGCGGGCCAGCACCGACTCCAGGCCGGGCAGCAGCACCACCGGGATCACGCCGGGGCCGAGGTGGCGCTTCCAGCCGCCGAGGCCGATGGCGGGGCGGTCGGGGAAGACGGCGTCGTCGACGATGCAGGAGATGCCGTTGGCCAGGTAGTTGCGGCAGGCGAAGCCGCAGGTGCGGCGGGCCAGCCGGTACTGGGCCTCGGAGTGGTCGTTCCAGCCCGACTGGGGGTTGGCGAAGCCCGCCCGCACCCACTCGCGGACGTCGTCCAGGCTGATGTGGGCGGTCGGGGTGGTGCGCAGCTCGGCCCAGTGGCGGGCGACGGTGGTCTTGCCCGCCCCGGCCGGTCCGATCAGCAGCACCGCGATCGGCCCGGCCGGGGCATGCGGGTGCGGCCGGGCGGCGGGGGCGGGGAGCTGGGCGGCGGTGCCCGGCGGCAGCGGGAAGTGCCCGGTGGCCCCGGCCGGTACCGGGGGCGGGTGGGCACGGGGGGCTGCACCGCCGGGTGGTGGCCGGTCTGCGGGTACTGCGGCGGACGGGGCGGCTGCTGGGGTGCGGCTGCTGCTGCGGCTGCTGGGGGTGGGGGTGGGGCTGCTGCTGGGGGTGGTGCGGAGCAGGCCAGCCCGCACCCGGTCCGGCGGGCGGCAAGGGCGGTCGGCCCTGTGCTCCCGTGCCGTACGGGGTGGGCGGATGGGGGGGCGGTGGTGCTCCCCCGGCATGCTGCGTCACGGACACCTCCGGCGCGGACAATACACGCGGGCCCGGTGGCGGGCACAGTCCGCCACCGGGCCCGCGCCCGGGTACTGACGACAGGTCAGCCGCTGGTCAGCCCCTCGGCGAGGGCCCGCAGGGCCAGCTCGTAGGAGCCGATGCCGAACCCCGCGACGGTGCCGGAGGCGACCCCCGCGACCACCGAGGTGTGCCGGAACTCCTCGCGGGTGTACGGGTTGGAGATGTGCACCTCGATCAGCGGCGCGGTGCGCTGCGCGGCGGCGTCCCGCATCCCGTACGAGTAGTGCGTGAAGGCGCCGGGGTTGAGCACCACCGGGATCCGGCCGTCGGCGGCCTCGTGCAGCCAGCGGATCAGCTCGCCCTCGTCATTGGTCTCCCGGACCTCCACCTCCAGGCCCAGCTCCTTGCCCAGCGCGGTGCAGCGCTCGACCAGGCCCGCGTAGGAGGTGGAGCCGTAGACGTCCGGCTCGCGGCTGCCGAGGCGGCCGAGGTTGGGCCCGTTGATCACCAGGACGGCGGTCACCCGGCCACCTCCGCGTACGCGGCGACCAGCAGCGAGGGGTCGGGGGCCTCCAGCACGGCGGGCTTGCCCAGGCCGTCCAGCACGATGAAGCGCAGCATGTCCGCCCGCGACTTCTTGTCGATCTTCATGGCGTCCAGCAGCCGGGGCCAGGCGTCCGCGCGGTAGGTCAGCGGCAGGCCGACGGAGGCCAGTACGGCCCGGTGCCGGTCGGCGGTGGCGTCGTCCAGCCGCCCGGCGACCCGGCCCAGTTCGGCGGCGAAGACCATGCCGACGGAGACGGCGGCGCCGTGCCGCCACTTGTAGCGCTCATTGCGCTCGATGGCATGGCCCAGGGTGTGGCCGTAGTTGAGGATCTCGCGGCGGCCGGACTCCTTGAGGTCGCCGGAGACCACCTCGGCCTTCACCCGTACGGCCCGCTCGATCAGCTCCAGGGTGTGCGGACCGGCGGGGGTGGTGGCGCCCTGCGGGTCGGCCTCCACCAGGTCCAGGATGACCGGGTCGGCGATGAACCCGGCCTTGATCACCTCGGCCAGGCCGCTGATGTAGTCATGGCGCGGCACCGTCTCCAGGGTCGCCAGGTCGGCGAGCACCCCGGCGGGCGGGTGGAAGGCGCCGACCAGGTTCTTGCCCTCGGCGATGTTGATCCCGGTCTTGCCGCCGACCGCCGCGTCCACCATGCCCAGCAGGGTGGTGGGCATGGCGACCCAGCGCACCCCGCGCAGCCAGCTGGCGGCGACAAAGCCCGCCAGGTCGGTGGTGGAGCCGCCGCCGACGCCGACCACGGCGTCGCTGCGGGTGAAGCCGGTCTGGCCGAGCACCGACCAGCAGTACGCGGCGACCTCGGCGCTCTTGGCGTCCTCGGCGTTGGGCACCTGGAGGGCGATGGCCTCATAGCCCTGCGCCGCCAGGTCCTCGCGGATGGCCTCCCCGGTGGCGGCCAGCGCCTCGGGGTGGATCACCGCGACCCGCCGGGCCTTGGTGCCGAGCAGGCCGGGCAGTTCGCCGAGCAGGTGGCTGCCGACCAGGACGTCGTACGGGGCGTCCCCGCCGACGGGGATGCGGACAGGTGTGCCAGTCATACGGTCTTCAACTCCAGGGCTTCGAGGACGGCGTCGGCGACCTCGGCGGGCTCGCGGCCGTCGGTGGCGACCACGGCGCGGGCCACCTCCAGGTAGAGCGGGCGGCGGGCCTCCATCAGCTCGCGCCAGCGGGCCCGGGGGTTGATCGCCAGCAGCGGGCGGGGCGCGTCCAGTCCGACCCGCTTGACGCCGTCGTGCACGCCCACGTCGAGGAAGGCCACCGGGTGGGCGGCGAGCAGGGCCCGGGTCGCCGGGTCCAGGATCGCCCCGCCGCCGAGGGCCAGTACGCCCGGGTGAGCGGCCAGCGCGTCCCGTACGGCAGCCGCCTCCAGGGCGCGGAAGTGCTCCTCGCCGTGGTCGACGAAGATGTCGGGGATCGGCTGTCCGGCGCGCTGCTCGATGTCCTCGTCGGTGTCCCGGAAGGACACCCCTAGGTGTTCGGCGAGCAGCCGGCCGACGGTGGTCTTGCCTGCCCCCATGGGCCCCACCAGCACCACCAGCGGGGTGCCGGACGACGGGTTCTCGGTCACGGTCACAGCGCCCTTCAGCGGATGGTGAGGTGGTCCAGGTAGCCCTGGACATTGCGGCGGGTCTCGGCGACCGAGTCGCCGCCGAACTTCTCCGCCACCGCGTCGGCGAGCACCAGGGCCACCATGGCCTCGGCGACGATCCCGGCGGCGGGCACCGCGCAGACGTCGGAGCGCTGGTGGTGGGCCTTGGCGGGCTCGCCGGTGCGGACGTCCAGGGTGCCCAGGGCGCGGGGCACGGTGGCGATGGGCTTCATCGCGGCGCGGACCCGCAGCGGCTCACCGGTGCTCAGGCCGCCCTCGGTGCCGCCGGACCGGCCGGAGCGGCGGCGGATCCCCTCCGGGGTGGGCTCGATCTCGTCATGGGCCTGCGAGCCGGGTACCCGGGCCAGGTCGAAGCCGTCGCCAAGCTCCACGCCCTTGATGGCCTGAATGCCCATCAGCGCGGCGGCCAGCCGGGCGTCCAGGCGGCG
Source organism: Peterkaempfera bronchialis (assembly GCF_003258605.2). Classification (NCBI taxonomy): domain Bacteria; kingdom Bacillati; phylum Actinomycetota; class Actinomycetes; order Kitasatosporales; family Streptomycetaceae; genus Peterkaempfera; species Peterkaempfera bronchialis. The sequence goes on along the minus strand of NZ_CP031264.1, from coordinate 6,662,497 downwards.
GTCCCAGTGCACATGCGAGCCGAGGCCCGGCGGCACGTCGTACGCCAGCACCTCCACCACACCGCCGAGGGTGTCGCCGTCGGTGTGCGCCTGGTCGATCTCGGCGACCATCCGCTTGGAGGCGTCGGCGTCCAGGCAGCGCACCGGGTCCTCGTCCAGCCGGGCCTCGTCGGACGGCAGCGGCAGCACCCCGGCGGGGGCCTTGGCCGCGCCCAGCTCCACCACATGCGAGACCAGCTCGATCCCGGCGGTCTCCTTGAGGTAGGAGCGGGCCACGGTGCCGATGGCGACCCGCGCGGCGGTCTCCCGGGCGCTGGCGCGCTCCAGGATCGGCCGGGCCTCGTCGAAGCCGTACTTCTGCATGCCCGCCAGGTCGGCGTGCCCGGGGCGGGGCCGGGTCAGCGGCTCATTGCGGGCCAGCCCGGCCAGGATCTCGGGGTCCACCGGGTCGGCGGACATCACCTGCTCCCACTTGGGCCACTCGGTGTTGCCCACCATCACGGCCACCGGGGAGCCCAGGGTCAGCCCGTGCCGTACGCCGCCGAGGAAGGTCACCTCGTCGCGCTCGAACTTCATCCGCGCGCCGCGCCCATAGCCCAGCCGACGCCGAGCCAGCGCGTCCGCCACCATGTCCGTGGTGATCGGAACGCCGGCGGGCAGCCCTTCCAGCGTCGCGACGAGTGCGGGGCCGTGCGACTCCCCCGCCGTCAGCCAGCGCAACCTGCTCAACGGTGCTCCTTTGTCATCGGCCCGGCCGGGGCCGTCACAGCGCGTCCTCCCTCCGATCCTTTCACGTCGGGCAGGCGCTGCGGGGCACGGTCCGCTGTACGGACACGTCAGGAGCCGCCGGCGAGGGCCGCCTCCCCGGCGGCGCGCATGGCGGCGAGGGGGGCCGGGCGGATGCCGGTGAACCGCTCGCACTGGAGGACCGCCTGGTGGACCAGCAGGTCCAGGCCGCCCAGCACGGTGCCGCCGCGCTCGGCGCAGGCGGCGGCGAGCTTGGTGGGCCAGGGGTGGTAGAGCACGTCGAAGAGCGCGCCGGGCTCGGCGGGGACGGCGTGGGCGAGGGCGTCATTGGCGCCGGCCGGGGTGGTGGAGATGGTCAGCGGCGCGGCGAGCGCATCGGCGGCCCGCTCCCAGGGGGCGGTGCGGACGGCCACCCCGAGGCGGTCGCCGAGATCCCGCATCTGGGCGGCCCGCTCGGGGCTGCGGACATAGGCGGTGACCTCACCGGTGCAGATCCGGGCCAGCGCGGCCAGCGCGGAGGAGGCGGTGGCCCCGGCGCCCAGTACGGCGGCCTGCTCGACCCGGGTGATGCCGCGCTCGGCGAGGGCGGCGACCAGTCCGGGGATGTCGGTGTTGTCCCCGGTACGGCGGCCGTCGGCGGTGAAGACCACGGTGTTGACGGCGTCCACGGCCAGGGCGGTCTCGCTGACCTCGTCCAGCAGCGGGATCACCGCCCGCTTCAGCGGCATGGTGAGCGAGAGCCCGGCCCAGCCGTCGCCCTCGACGTCCAGCGAGGCCAGGAAGCCGGGCAGCGCGGCCTCGTCCACCTCATGGCGGCCGTAGCTCCAGCCGTCCAGGCCGAGCGCGGCATAGGCGGCGTTGTGCAGCACCGGCGAGAGCGAGTGCGCAATGGGCGAGCCGAGGACGGCCGCGCGACGGGAGGCGGTCATCCACTGGCCCCGTTCTTTGACAGCTCCTGCTTGAACAGTTCCACGTTCTTGTCGTGTTCCGCGCTGGTGGCTGCGAACCGGGTGTCGGTCGGCGTGATGGAGACGAAGTAGTACCAGGGGCCCGGGGTCGGGTTGAGCGCCGCCTGCAGCGCTTCCTCGCCGGGGTTGCTGATCGGCTGGGCGGGGAGCCCCGGGCGGTAGTACGTGTTGATGTCGCTCTTGTATGCGTGCATCTCCGCGGCACTGACATGCAGCGTCCGGTTGCCGCGTGCGTAGTTGTAGGTGGAGTCGAACTGGAGGAAGCCGTTGGTCTCGGTCTGGCCGGGCTTCAGCCGGTTGTAGACGACCCGGGAGATCTTGCCGAAGTCCTCGGAGTTGAGGCCCTCCGCCTGGACCAGGCTGGCGACGGTCAGCAGCTCGTAGGGCGACTTCAGACCGTCCTTCTTGTACCCGTCGGCGAAGCCCAGCTTGGTGAACTCGTCATTGGCCCGGCCGACCATCTGCTTGAGCAGGGCCAGCGGCTTGGTGTCCTTGCCCACCGGGTAGCGCGCCGGGAAGAGGAACCCCTCGGGATTGCCCTCCGCCCAGGAAGGCAGCCCGAGCGCCTTGACGTTGGCCTTGGCCGCCTTGGCGGTGGTGCCCTTGTTCAGCTTGAGCTTGGCGTCGATCATCGCGTAGATCTCGGTCGCGCGGCGGCCCTCCGGGATCAGCAGCACATTGCCGCCGGCCGACTCCACCAGGTACTTCACCGCTTCGGCCGCCGACATCTGCAACGGCATGGTGAAGAAGCCGGCCTGGATGTTCACGGCCTTCTTTTCGGCGGTGTACGCCTTCACAAAGGCGTCGACGCTCTTGACCACGCCGGCCTTCTTCAGCTCGACGCCCATCTGGGTGCCACTGGCGCCGTCCGGGATCTCGACCTGGACCGAGCCGGTGCCCTTGCCTGTGAAGTCCGGCGGCGGGCCGAAGTGGCCCTGGTAGAAGGTGTAGCCGTAGTAGCCGCCACCGCCGAGGATGCCGACCAGGACGAGGGAGACCACCAGGCAGGCGCCGCTGTTGCGGATGCCGGACTTCTTGCCCTGCTGCTTGCGGCGGCGCTCGGCGCCCCGGCTGTCGTCCTGGTCGCCGAAGAACGCGCCTTCGAGCTCCCCGTCCTCGGGCCGCTCCTCCTCCCAGGGCTCCTCCTGGGCCGGCTCGGCGGGCGGGGCGTCCAGGGCGGCGGCCTCGGCCTCCCAGTCGAAGCCGTCGTTCTGCGGCGGCTGCTGCTGGGGCTGGGGCTGCTGGGGCTGCTGCGGCGGCGGTGGGGTGCGCTGCGGCGGGGGCTGCTGCTGCGGATACTGCTGCGGCGGCGGCTGCTGGCCGGGGTACTGCTGCTGCGGATACTGCGGCTGCTGCCCGGTGGTGTAGGGGTCCTGCGGCTGCTGCCAGTTGCCCGGATACTGCTGCGGCGGCTGCTGACCGTACGGGTCGGGCTGCCACCCCTGCTGCTGACCGTGCCCCTGGCCCTGGCCCTGGCCCTGACCGTAGCCCCCGTACGAGGACTGCTGACCGTAGCCGCCCGGGACGCCACCCTGCGCGGGCACATCACCGTACAGCGGGTCTCCCGCGTTCCACGGCTGGGAGCCGTACCCCCGCCCCAGGTCAGTCATCGATCCCCTTATACCGACGGACACGGTCGGCATCCCCGCCGACCGTCCGGGACGACGTCCCGTGCTCCAGCTCGAACCGGCGTACTAGCCAAACCAGACTGCTGGGAGACGTTACCGTACCGCAACCGGGTGAACGCAGGGTACGGCGGTACGGAACCGGCTCAGTGCGCCCCCGACCCCGGTGAGCTGCTGTGTTGCTGCTGGTAGCGGTTGAATTCCGCAACGTTGCGCTGCTGCTCGCGGTAACTGTCCGTGAAACGCGTATCGCCCGGCTTGACGGTCACAAAGTAGAGCCACTTCCCCGGGGTGGGGTGCAGCGCGGCCCGGATCGCGGCATGGCCGGGGTTGCCGACGGGGGTCGGCGGGAGGCCGGGGTGCAGATAGGTGTTGTACGGGGTCTCGATCCTGGTGTCCTCGTGGGTGGTGTCCAGGGTGGTGCGGCCCAGCGCGTAGTTGAGCGCGGAGTCCAGCTGGAGCGGCATGCCCCGGTCCAGCCGGTTGCGGATCACCCGGGCCACCTTGCCGAAGTCGGCCGGCGCCTGGGCCTCGGCCTGCACCAGGCTGGCCATGACGACCACCTGGTACGCGGCGGTGCCGGTGCCGATGGCGTCCGCGGCGTACTCGGTCCTCGCCTGGGCGACCATCGTGCGCAGCAGCGCCTCGGCGGAGGTGACCTTGGCGACGCTGTACCGGGCGGGGAAGAGGAACCCCTCCAGCCGGCCGCCGGCGTACGGGGGCAGGCCGAGCGAGGCGGGGTCGCGGCGGGCCTCGGCGGCGGCGGAGCCGGGGCGGAGGCCGAGCCGGGTGTCGATCGCCGCGAAGATCTGGGCGGCCCGCAGCCCCTCGGGGATCACCAGCCCGCCGGCGTTGGCCGGGTCGGTGAGGATGGACAGCGCCGACCGGGCGGACATCCGGCGGTGCATGGCGTAGTCGCCGGGCTGGATGGAGACGGCTTTGGGGTCGCTCATCGCGGCCCGGGTGAACGCCTGGACGCTGGCCACCACGCCCCCGTCCAGCAGCAGGCGGCCGATCTGGGTGAGGTTGGCCCCCTGGGGGACGTCGACCCGGACGGCCCCGGTGCCGCTCCCGGCGTAGTCGGCGGGGGCGGGGACCTGCCGTCCGGTCCACCAGCCGCGCAGCAGCAGGCCGCCGATGGTGAGCATGACGGCCAGCAGCACAGTGGTGATGGCGCAGGCCAGTCCGGTGCGGCGGCGGTGGTAGGGGTCGGGTCCCTGGTCCGGGATGGCGCGCTCCGCCAGTGCGTCGATGGGGCCGGGGTACGGCTCCCCGGTCGAGTCCTGGTCGGTCATGGGGCCCCTCACCGGCGGGCCCGGGCGCGGGGCCCGGGGCGGAATGTGCGAGGGGCCTGCCGGTCGCCGGACGGATGCCCGGACGGCTCAGCAGGCCCCTTGCGGTGAGGCTAGGCAGGGGTGGTGGTCAGCTCGGCTCGACACTCTCACCGGGCGGGTTGCCGCTCACCCGTTCGGCCTCCAGGGCGCTCTGCAGGATCACCACGGCGGCGGCCTGGTCGATCACCGAGCGGCCCTTCTTGGACTTCACGCCGGAGGCGCGCAGGCCGTGGGTGGCGGTGACGGTGGACATCCGCTCGTCGACCAGCCGCACCGGTACGGGGGCGACCAGCGCGGCGAGCCCGCCGGCGAAGGTGCGCACCTTGGCGGCGGCGGGCCCCTCCTTGCCGCTGAGCGAGCGGGGCAGCCCGACGACCACCTCGATCGCCTCGTACTCGGCGACGATCGCGGCGATCCGGGCGCGGGCCTTGCCGCCTGCGGGAACGGTCTCCACGGGGGTGGCGAGGAGCCCGTCGGGGTCGCAGGAGGCGACCCCGATCCGGGCGTCCCCGACGTCCACGGAGATCCGCCGGCCCCGGCGCATCAGGAGGCGCGCTCGGCGACCAGGCGGCGGACCGCCTCGATCGCCTCGTCCACGGCGGCCGGGTCGGTGCCGCCGCCCTGGGCGACATCGTCCTTGCCGCCACCGCCGCCGCCGAGGGTCTTGGCGGCGGTGCGGACCAGTTCACCGGCCTTGATGCCGCGCTCGCGGGCGGCCTCGCTGGTGGCGATCACGGTGAGCGGGCGGCCGTTCGCCACGGTGAAGGCGGCGACCACGGCGGGCCGGGAGCCCAGTCGGCCGCGCACATCCAGGACCAGCTTGCGCAGGTCGTCGGCGCCGGTGCCGTCCGGGACGCGGGCGGCGACCAGGGCGGTGCCGTGGATGGACTCGGCGGATTCGGCGAGTCCGGCGGCGGCGGCGAGCACCTTCTCGGCGCGGTACCGCTCGATCTCCTTCTCGGCGTCCTTGAGCTTGGCGAGCATGCCGGAGATCTTCTCCGGCAGCTCCTCCGGGCGGCCCTTGACCAGCTCGGTGAGCTGGGAGACCACGGTGTGCTCGCGGGCCAGGAACCGGTAGGCGTCCACCCCGACCAGCGCCTCGACGCGGCGCACCCCGGCGCCGATGGAGGACTCGCCGAGCAGCTTCACCAGGCCCAACTGGGCGGTGTTGGCGACATGGGTGCCGCCGCACAGCTCCTTGGAGAAGTCACCGATGGTGACCACCCGGACCGCGTCGCCGTACTTCTCGCCGAACATGGCGATGGCGCCCTGCTTGCGGGCCTCGTCCATGGTCATCACCTCGGCGGTGACGTCCAGTTCGCGGGCCAGCACCTCGTTGATCTTCTGCTCGACGTCGGTGAGCACCGAGCCGGGTACGGCGGCCGGCGAGCCGAAGTCGAAGCGGAAGCGCCCCGGGGCGTTCTCGGACCCGGCCTGGGCGGCGGTGGGGCCGAGCGCGTCGCGCAGCGCCTGGTGGGTGAGGTGGGTGGCGGAGTGGGCGCGGGAGACGGAGCGGCGGCGGTCCACGTCGATCTGCGCGTACGCGGCCGAGCCGAGCACCACCTCGCCGACCAGCACCGAGCCCTTGTGCACGGTGACGCCGGGCACCGGCTGCTGGACGTCGCGGACCTCGACCACGGCGCCGGAGTCGAAGCGGATGCGGCCGTGGTCGGCGAGCTGGCCGCCGCCCTCGGCGTAGAAGGGGGTGCGGTCCAGTACGACCTCGACCTCGTCGCCCTCGTGGGCGGCGGGGGCGGAGGCGCCGTCGACCAGCAGGCCGACCACGGCGGCCTCGCCGCTGGTGTCGGTGTAGCCGGTGAAGGCGGTGGCCCCGGCGCGGTCGGCGACCTCGCGGTAGGCGGAGACATCGGCGTGGCCGTGCTTCTTGGCCCTGGCGTCGGCCTTGGCGCGGTCGCGCTGCTCCTTCATCAGGCGGCGGAAGCCCGCCTCGTCCACGGTGAGGCCCTGCTCGGCGGCCATCTCCAGGGTGAGGTCGATGGGGAAGCCGTAGGTGTCGTGGAGCTGGAACGCCTTGTCACCGGCCAGCACCGTGCTGCCGGCGCCGCGCGCCTCGGAGACGGCGGTGTCCAGGATGGTGGTGCCGGTCCGCAGGGTCTGGAGGAAGGACGCCTCCTCGGCGGCGGCCACCGTCTCGATCCGCTTGCGGTCCTCGTGGAGCTCCGGGTACTGCGGGCCCATCGCCTCGATGGTGACGTCGACCAGCTGGAGGGCGACCGGCTGGGTGGCGCCGAGCAGCCGCATATTGCGGATGGCACGGCGGAAGATGCGGCGCAGCACATAGCCCCGGCCCTCGTTGCCGGGGGTGACGCCGTCGCTGATCAGCATCACGGCGGTGCGGATGTGGTCGGCGATGACGCGCAGCGAGATGTCGGACTTCTGACCGGCGCCGTAGCGGTGGCCGGTGAGCTCACCGGCCCGGCCGAGGATCATCCGGGTGGTGTCGATCTCGTAGATGTTGTCGACGCCCTGGAGGACGGCGGCGAGCCGCTCCAGGCCGAGGCCGGTGTCGATGTTCTTGCTCGGCAGGTCGCCAAGGATCTCGAAGCCGTCCTTGCCGTCGCCGGCGCCCCGCTCGTACTGCATGAAGACCAGGTTCCAGATCTCCAGGTAGCGCTCGTCGTTGACGGCCGGGCCGCCCTCCACGCCGTAGGCCGGGCCCCGGTCGTAGTTGATCTCGGAGCAGGGGCCGCAGGGGCCGGGGACGCCCATCGACCAGAAGTTGTCCTTCATGCCGAGGCGCTGGATGCGCTCGGCCGGGACGCCGACGACGTCGCGCCAGATCTTCTCGGCCTCGTCGTCGTCCTGGTAGACGGTGATCCAGAGCTTCTCCGGCTCCAGGCCGAAGCCGCCGTCCGCGACGGGAGTGGTGAGCAGCTCCCACGCGTAGGTGATGGCGCCTTCCTTGAAGTAGTCGCCGAAGGCGAAGTTCCCGCACATCTGGAAGAAGGTGCCGTGGCGGGTGGTCTTGCCGACCTCTTCGATGTCGGGGGTGCGGACGCACTTCTGCACGCTGGTGGCGCGGCTGAAGGGCGGCTTGACCTCCCCGAGGAAGTAGGGCTTGAACGGCACCATGCCTGCGGGCACCAGCAGCAGCGTCGGGTCGTCGGCGACCAGGGATGCCGACGGAACGACGGTGTGGCCGCGCTCCTCGAAGAAGCGCAGCCAGCGGCGGCGGATCTCTGCCGACTCCATCAGTGGTCCTTCCGGTTGTGGGTGCTGCCCCTGCGCGGGCGTCGGCCGCGCAGTCCTGCCTCGCGGGGATCGGATGTCGTTTCGAGGGCGGCGGGTGTCTGTCGGTTCTGCTGGGGGGCGAGGCGGCGTACCGGGCCGGCTCCGGGCAGGCCCGGGGCCGGCGCGATAGCTCGGTACTCGACCGCCGGCTCGCGCGGTGCGGCCGGTGCCCGCCGGGGCGGCGGGGCCGGGAGTACGGCGCTGCCGTCCAGGCCCAGGTCGGTGCGGAGTTCCCGTTCGCGCTCGGCCATGCCGGCCCGTACCTCGCCGGTGAACTGCCGGACCGCGTCGCCGAGGTCGAGGGCGCCGCGGGCGGCGGTGCCGGCCAGGCCGGTCGGGGTGAGGCGGCGGGCGGCGTCGTTGGCCTTGCTCATGGCCCAGACGGTGGCGCCGGCGCCGACCGCCATCCAGAAGATGCGTCGCACGGTCTCTGTCAGCCCCTCACGGCTCGCCGGATGCGGGAGGCCAGCCCGCCCCGCCGGGGGGCGGTGGCCGCCCGGACCTCGGCCCGGACGATGGCGGCGATGGCCTCGCGGTCGCCCTGCGGGGCCGTTCTCAGGGCTGCCGTGCCCGCCACGCCCTGCTGCCGCGCCACGGCCCGCCGTACGCCGTAGCTGAAGGCGGCGACCTTCACCAGCGGGCCGCCGAGGGTGGCCGCGACGGTGGAGGAGAGTGCCTGGGCGTTGGCCGCGGCATCCTGGACGTTGGCGGTGATCTCGTCGACCCGGTCCAGCTGCTGCTGGGCGTCGGCCAGCGCGGCCGAGGCGTCCTCCAGCAGCGGTACGGCCTGCTCGGAGACCCCTCTGACGAGCGTAGTGGTTTCCTTGAGGACCCGGGAGAGCCGCACCAGCACCACGGCGAGCAGGGTCACGAGGACGGCCCAGAAGACGGCCACGATCAGGCCGGCCATCTCTCCCACGGACACCTTGCGTGCTCCCTCGTATGCTGCGTCGGCTGCTGGGGCCGCCCTGGCCGGGGCCCCGTCGCGGCGGGGACCGGCGGTGCGCGGAACGGTCGGGCGCACACCTTGGGCCGCAGGGCAGAACCCTATCGCGCCGCTGCCCGCATTCCCGACGCGTTATCGCCGGTACGGGCCCCGCCGCGCACCCGTGGCGCCCGGCCGGAAGGGTCCGGGGCCGGGAAACGGCCGAGCCCCCGCAGCACGGGGTGCTGCGGGGGCTCGGTTCCGCGTACGACGAGTGACGTCCCGCGCGTCAGCGCGAGTAGTACTCGACGACCAGCTGCTCGTCGCAGATCACGGGGACCTCACGACGCTGCGGGTCGCGGTCCAGGCGGAAGGCCAGGGCCTTGAGGTTGACCTCGAGGTACTTCGGGGTCTGGCCCTCGCCGGCGTAGCCACCCTCACGGGCCACCTGGAAGGGGTGCTTCTCCTTGCTGCGGTCACGCACGGTGACGACGTAGCCGGGCTTCACCTGGAACGAGGGCTTGTTGACCTTGCGGCCGTTGACCTCGATGTGGCCGTGCACGACCATCTGGCGGGCCTGGTAGATCGTCCGGGCGATCCCGGAACGCAGCACCAGGGCGTCCAGCCGGCGCTCCAGCTCGACGATCAGCGCCTCACCGGTCTTGCCCTCGACCTTGCGGGCGCGGTCGAAGGCACGGGAGAGCTGGGTCTCGCTGAGGTCGTACTGGGCGCGCAGGCGCTGCTTCTCGAGCAGACGGACCTTGTAGTCGCTGCTCTGCTTGCGTCCACGGCCGTGCTGGCCCGGCGGGTAGGGGCGGGCCTCGAAGTACTTGACGGACTTCGGGGTCAGCGGGATACCCAGCGCGCGGGCGATCCGGACCTTGGGACGTGCCTGGTTCACTGTTGAACCGAACCTCTCTGTTGTGACTGGCTCACCGGTGTTGAGGAGGTCGCCTGCCGCGGTCCGGAAAAACCCGTCCCCGCCGTGGCGGAGGGGGTCAGCCGCTTCCCGGTCCGGAGCCCGCACCGGTGCGCACGAGATGCCCACCGCCTGATGGTGGTGGGCTGCCCGCGACACAGGGACGTGCGCGACGCTCCTGGAGGCACCGCACCCGAGGGGGCGGCGCTCCGGCCGACGGTCCCGCTGGTGACGCCGGTGGACGGCCCGGTCTCCCGGGAGTCCTCCGTGCACGGGACGTGGCACTTCACGCCATTGTACGGGTCCCGGACGGCCGCTTCCGACCAGGGGCGGGGTTTCCGTGACGGCCCCTTTGATTTAGGTTAGCCTCACCTAAGTCGACCCGAGGAGGAGCGATGCCGCACCCCGGAGAGCCGAGCCCGTCCCCCTGCCCCGCCGAACGTGCCCGCACCCTGGTCGAGCACGCCTCGTCGGCGGCCGTCGAGATCCCCGGGCTCGACCTGCTCGCCCGCCCCTGCCCGCCGTTCCCGCTCGTCCGCACGGTGCTGCCGGACGGCGATGTGCTGCTGCTGGCACCCGCCGACTCCCCCGCCGCCCGGCATGCGGCACACGACCGCGACGGCGGCCTGCGGGCGCTACTGGAGGCGGTGGACGTCGCCCCGGTGGCGGTGCGCCACCGCATCCGCGGCCGGGCCTGGGCCGGCGGACTGCTCCGCCCGGTACCCGCCGACCGGCTCGCCGGCCATGCGCGGCTGCTGGCCCGGCGGCACCCCTCCGTCGGCACGCTCGGCCTGGAGGAGGCCGCCGCGTCGTACAGCGGGCGGGTGGCATGGCGGCTGCTTCTGCTGGAGGTCGAGCGGGTGCTGGTCGACGACCTCTGGGGCACCGCCCAGGCAGGCGGCGAGGACTTCGCGGCGGCCACCCCCGACCCGCTGGCCGAGTACGAGGCGGACCTGCTCCAGCACCTCGCCGCCTCGCACCCCGACCAGCTGCGACTGCTGGGAGCCCTGGTGGCCGACCGGCTGCCCGGCTCGCACCCGGAGGTGGTGCCCATCGCGCTCGACCGCTACGGGCTGCGGGTGCGCTTCCTGGACGAGGAGCGGTTCATCGATGTGCGCTTCGACTTCGACCGGGCGGTGGAGGCACCCGAGCAGTTGCGCACCGCGATGCACCGGATTCTGCACCGCGCCACCCTCTAGGCATCCACCCTCCGGACGTCCAACTCCAGGCGCCCAACCCCTGGACATCCAGCCCCGCACACGATGAAATTCGTCCACTGACGATCTTCCAGATTTGCCATGTACACTCCAAGTCTCTTCCGGGGCACTACGGGGGTACACAGGCATGTCCGAAGAGGTCGCTCAGACCACTGTCCAGAGCCGCCCGCCCGGCGATCAGGACGACGCAGCCGTCCGCCGGAGCGACTTCCGGCTGCTGTGGACCGGGGAGACCGTCAGCGCGCTGGGCACCGGCATCAGCGGGGTGGCGATCTCCCTCATCGCGGTCAGCACACTCCAGGCGTCCACCTTCATGGTGGGGCTGGTCAGGGCCGCCACCTGGCTGCCCTGGCTGCTGATCGGCCTGCCTGCCGGGGTGTGGATCGACCGGCTGTCCCGGCGGCGGACCATGCTGACCTGCGATGTCGTCGCCCTGCTGCTGCTGCTCAGCGTGCCCGTCGCGGCTGCGGCCGGGGTGCTGGGCATCGCGCAGGTGGTGGCGGTGGCGCTGGGCGTCGGCGCCTCCTCCGTCTTCTTCACCGCCGCCTACCAGGCGTATCTGCCGACCCTGGTCCCCAAGGAGGGCCTCTCTGCGGCCAATGCGAAGCTCCAGAGCAGCAACCAGGTGGCCGGTGTCGCCGGGCCGGGCGCCGGCGGTCTGATCTCCCAGTCGATCGGCGCCGCGGGCGGCATGCTCGCCGACGCGGCCTCCTTCGCGGTCTCCGCCGTCTGCCTGATGCGGATCCGCACCCCCGAGGTCCGGCCCACCGGGGAGCGCCCGCGCCGCAACCTGCGGGCCGAGATCGCCGAGGGCGTCCACTTCGTGGTGCGCGACCCCTATCTGCGGGTCCTCACCGTCGCCGGTGCGGTGGACAACCTCACCTGGACCTCCTCGATGACCCTGTATGTCGTCTACCTGGTCCGTGACCTGCATGTCGCGCCGGGCCTGGTGGGCGTGCTGACCGCCGCCGACAGCCTCGGCGGCATCCTCGGGGCGCTGCTGGTCACCCGGGTCGCCTGCCGCTTCGGCACCGCCCACGGCATGCTGCTGGCCGCCCTCGGAACCGCGCCCTTCACCCTGCTGATCCCGATGGCCGGCCCCGGCCCGCGACTCTGCCTCTTCGCCCTGGGGCTGATGGTGGCGGGCGCCGGCATGGCCGTCTGCAACGTCCTCTCCAGCGGCTTCCGGCAGGCGTATGTGCCGCAGTACATCCTCGGCCGGGTCTTCGCCAGCACCCGGGTCCTCCAGTTCGGGATCATCCCGGTGGCGGCGGTGCTCGGCGGCACCCTCGGCACCGTGCTGGGCGTCCGCCACTCGCTCTGGCTGACCCTGGTCGTCGGGGTGCTGGCCAAGTCCCTCCGGCTGCTCGGGCCCATCCGCACCCAGCGGGACCTGCCCACCTCGCTGCCGTCCCCGGCGGCCGTCCACTGACCACCCCGGCCCCGGCCGCCGGTCCCGTCGGCGGTCGGTCCCGTCGGCGGTCGGTCCCGTCGGTCGTCACTCCCCGTCGAGCTTGCCCCGCACCCGCTCCGCGACCTCCGCATAGCGGGCCTCGGTCCCGTACCGGGTGGGCCGGTAGTAGCGCCGCCCATGGATCGCGTCGGGGGCGTACTGCTGGGCCGCGATGCCGCCGGGAAGGTCGTGCGGGTACTGGTAGCCCTGGCCGTGGCCGAGCTTCTGGGCGCCCCCGTAGTGGGCGTCGCGCAGATGGGCGGGGACCGGTCCGGCGAGCCCCTTGCGGACATCGGCCAGAGCGGCGTCGATGGCCAGATAGGCCGCGTTGGACTTGGGCGCCAGGGCCAGGGCGATCACCGCCTGGGAGAGGGTGATCCGGGCCTCGGGGAAGCCGATCAGCTGCACCGCCTGCGCAGCCGCGACCGCCGTCTGCAATGCGGTCGGATCGGCCAGGCCGATGTCCTCGCTGGCGGAGATCATCAACCGCCGGGCGATGAACCTCGGGTCCTCCCCCGCCTCCACCATCCGGGCCAGGTAGTGCAGAGCCGCGTCCACGTCGCTGCCCCGGATGGACTTGATCAGGGCGCTCGCCACGTCGTAGTGCTGGTCGCCGTCCCGGTCGTAGCGGACGGCCGCCCGGTCCACCGCCGTCTCGGTGGTGGCCAGGCCGATCTCGGACTCGCCCTTGGCGAGGGCCGCGCCGGCCGCCGCCTCCAGGGTGGTCAGCGCCCGGCGGGCGTCGCCCCCGGCCAGCCGCACCAGATGCTGCTCCGCGTCCTCCGCCAGGGTCAGCGCGCCGCCGAGCCCCCGCTCGTCGGCGACCGCCCGGTGCAGCAGCCCCCGGATGTCGTCGTCGGTCAGCGACTCCAGGGTGAGCAGCAGCGAGCGGGAGAGCAGCGGCGAGATCACCGAGAAGTAGGGGTTCTCGGTGGTGGCCGCGATCAGGGTGACCCAGCGGTTCTCCACGGCCGGCAGCAGGGAGTCCTGCTGGGCCTTGGAGAAGCGGTGGATCTCGTCCAGGAAGAGCACCGTCTCGCGGCCGGAGGCGCCGACCTCGCGGCGGGCGCTCTCGATGACGGCGCGGACCTCCTTCACCCCGGCGGTGATGGCGGAGAGCTCCACGAAGCGGCGGTCGGTGGCCCTGCTGATCACATACGCCAGGGTGGTCTTGCCGGTGCCGGGCGGCCCCCAGAGGATCACCGAGGAGGTGGCGGCCGGGCCCCGGGCGGTGGCCACCAGCCGCCGCAGCGGCGACCCCTCGCCCAGCAGATGCCGCTGCCCGGCGACCTCGTCCAGGGTGCGCGGCCGCATCCGTACGGCCAGCGGTGCCCGACCGGGCTCTCTGGCCTGGCGTTCCTCGGCTGCTGCGGTAAACAGATCGGGCTCCACGGCTCGCCAGCCTACGTCACGGACGTCGGCGGCCCTTCGGGTGGCAAGCCCTCGGACATGGGGCGGCGCACGGACTCGGTGTCCGTGCGCCGCCCTCCCCTTCCCCGCGCCGGCGGGCCGCTGCCACGCGCTGCCGGTACCCCTGCGGGTCTCTGTCGCCCTCCGGGCTACTTGGCGAGCTTGCCGCCCGGTGTGACGGCGAACCAGGTGCCGCCCACGCCCTGGCCGGATGCCTGGCCGGGCTTGGTGTCCTTGCTGTAGTTGTAGAGCGGCCAGCAGTTGATGGCGAGCTGGTAGGTGCCGTCGGGCCGCTTGATGTTGGTGATCAGCTTCTTGTCGACGCCCAGCGCCTTGGCGGCCTGCTCCTGCTGCTGGAGGTTGAGCGGCTTGGCCGGCGGCCAGACCTCGGTGCACTGGCCGACGCAGGAGATCTTCATGGGCCAGGCGACGTCCTTGGTGAAGCGGTAGAGCACCATGCCCTTGCCGTCCACAAGGATCTTGCCGAGCTGCGGGTCGTCGACGCTGGAGAGCGCGAGCGACTCCTTGCCGGTGCTGCTGCCGCTGTCCTCGCCGCTGCTGCTGCCACTGCCGCTGCCGCTGCCGCCGGCTGCGGGGGCCTCCGGGGCCGCTGCGGCCTGGCCGGCCTTCTTGCCGTTGGGCTGGACGGCCCACCAGACCTGGTTGACGCCCTGGCCGTTGGTCTGGCCGGGCGCCGAGTCGGCCGCGTACAGGTACATCGGCCAGCCCGCCACGGTGAGCTGCTTGGAGCCGTCGTCCCGGGTGACCTCGCCCAGCAGGCTGGGGTCGGGGACCTGGGCGGCGTCCTTGGCGGAGGCGGGCACCGGCGGCCACGCCTGGGCGCAGGCGTCGTTGCAGTTGGACTTGGCCGGCTTGGCGGTGTCCTTGTCGAACCGGTACATGGTGCGGCCCTGGTCGTCGACCAGGATCTCACCGAGCTTGGCGTCATCGGTGGTGCCGACTCCGGCCGACGAGTCGGACGCGGCCTGGGCGGCCTGCGAGGGGGACCCGGCCGCGTCGCCGTAGGCGCCGCCGCCGTAGGCGTCGCCTGCGGCGGCCGCGGGCTGCACCGTGGTGGTTCCGGCAGACTGCTGCGAAGATCCGCAGGCGCCTGCAAGCAGGACCACAGCCGCAGCCCCCACAGCGGCTCCCGCCCTTGTCGCCTTCTTCATCTGCGCACTCCTCGATCCGGTCCGCTGCGGCGCGTTTGCGCCGCCGTCGAGGAGGATTACGGGCCCGGGCGGGCTACGGTTCAACGCCGGGCGAGAAAAATGCGCCGCAGCCGGGCGGAGGGGTTTCGCCGCAGCTCACAGCTCGTCAAAAGGCGGCGGATAGACGGCCGTTCCGCGCGGGGTGCCGTCCTGGTCGGCGAGCGGAAGCGCCTGGAAGAGGGCGTCGGGCACCTCATATGGGCCGCTGACGCCGTGTCGGGAGGCGGGGGTGAAGCCGAACCGGCCGTAGTAGCGCGGATCGCCCAGCACCACCACCAGCCGCTCCCCGGCGGCCCCGGCGGCCTCCAGGGCGGCCCGGACCAGCAGGGTGCCCACCCCTCTGCGCTGCCACTCCGGGGCGACCGCGACCGGGGCGAGGGCCAGCGCCTTGCCGTCGCCCACCGCCAGCCGGGTGAGCAGGGCATGGGCGATCACCAGGCCCCGGTGGTCGGCCGCCACCCAGGAGAGGCCGGGCAGCCAGGCCGGGTCCTTGCGCAGGGTGTCCACCAGGTCGGCCTCGGCCGGGCCGGGGAAGGCCGCCATATGCACCCGGCGCACCGCCGGGGCGTCCTCGGGCTCCTCGGGTCTTGCCCTGACCACTCCGGTGCGCTCGATCATCGCCTCTTCCCTTCGTCTGCCACACACCTGTGAACGAGCCCCGGCGGCTGCGGGATACGCAGCCGCCGGGGCCGGAAGGTCCTGCCGTCCGGGCTCAGACCTCGGACTTCTGCTCCGCCTCCGCCAGGGACTTCGGCTTGGCGTCGATCCCCGCCTCGCGGCGCTGCTGGGGGGTGATCGGGGTGGGCGCACCGGTCAGCGGGTCGCCGCCGGTCGACGTCTTCGGGAAGGCGATGACATCCCTGATCGTCTCGTAGCCGCCGAGCAGGGTGACCAGCCGGTCCAGGCCCAGCGCGATGCCACCGTGCGGCGGCGGGCCGTAGTTGAACGCCTCCAGCAGGAAGCCGAACTGCGAGGCGGCCTCCTCCTGGGAGAGGCCGATGGCCTCGAAGGCGCGCTGCTGGACGTCGCGCTGGTGGATACGGATCGAGCCGCCGCCGATCTCGGAGCCGTTGAGCACCAGGTCGTAGGCGTTGGAGAGGGCGCTCGCCGGGTCCTTGTCGAAGGTGTCCAGGGACTCGGCGGTGGGCGCGGTGAAGGGGTGGTGGATGGCGGTCCACCCGATCTGCTCGCCCTTGTCGTCCTCCACCGGCTCGAACATCGGGA
This sequence comes from Peterkaempfera bronchialis, assembly GCF_003258605.2. Lineage (NCBI taxonomy): Bacteria > Bacillati > Actinomycetota > Actinomycetes > Kitasatosporales > Streptomycetaceae > Peterkaempfera > Peterkaempfera bronchialis. The sequence goes on along the minus strand of NZ_CP031264.1, from coordinate 6,646,212 downwards.
AGTCGACCACCCAGAGGAACTCCCACCGGGATTCGTCGATCAGCCCGCAGCGGCGGCCGATCTCCAGGCGGGCGGCGCCCAGCAGCTCCTGGGAGGCGGTCTTCTTGCCCGCGGCGAAGAAGATGGCGTCGCCCTTGGCCGCGCCGGCGGCCTCCACCAGGCCGGCCAGGTGCTCCTCGGAGAGGTTCTTGGCCACCGGGCCGCGCAGCTCGCCGGTCTCGGCGTCGACGACCACATAGGCCAGACCCCGGGCACCCCGGGCCTTGGCCCAGTCCTGCCAGGCGTCCAGCTGCTTGCGGGTCTGCGCGGCGCCGCCGGGCATCACCACGGCGCCGACGTACGGGGCCTGGAAGACCCGGAACGCCGTACCCGCGAAGTACCCGGTGAGGTCGACCAGCTGCTGCCCGAAGCGGACGTCCGGCTTGTCCGAGCCGTAGCGGCTCATGGCGTCGGCGTAGGAGATGCGCGGCAGCGGGCGCGGGACGTCGTAGCCGTGCACCTCCTTCCAGACCCGGGCGACGACCTGCTCGCCGATGTCCAGCACGTCCTCCTGGTCGGCGAAGGACATCTCCACGTCGAGCTGGGTGAACTCCGGCTGCCGGTCGGCGCGGAAGTCCTCGTCGCGGAAGCAGCGGGCGATCTGGTAGTAGCGCTCCATGCCGGCCACCATCAGCAGCTGCTTGAAGAGCTGCGGCGACTGCGGCAGGGCGTACCAGTGGCCGGGCTGGAGGCGGACCGGGACCAGGAAGTCGCGGGCGCCCTCGGGGGTGGAGCGGGTGAGGTTGGGCGTCTCGATGTCGAGGAAGCCGTTCTCCTCCATCACCGTGCGGATCACATGGCTGACCCGGGAGCGCAGCCGCAGCGCGCGGGCCGGGCCCTCGCGGCGCAGGTCGAGGTAGCGGTACTTGAGCCGGACCTCCTCGTTGACCGTGCCCGGCTCGTACTCGGCGACCGGGAAGGGCAGCGGGGCGGCCTCGGAGAGCACCTCCAGGTCGCTGACGACGACCTCCACGGCACCGGTGGGGATGTCCGGGTTCTCGTTGCCCTCGGGGCGCACGCGGACATCGCCGACGACCTTGACGCAGTACTCGGCGCGGAGCCCGTGCACGGAGTCGAGGTCGCGGACGACGATCTGGACGGTGCCGGAGGCGTCGCGCAGATCGATGAAGGCGACGCCTCCGTGGTCGCGGCGACGGGCGACCCACCCGGCGAGGGTCACGGTGGTACCGGCGTGCTCCGATCGGAGCGTGCCCGCGTCGTGCGTGCGGATCACGAAAGCTTCTCCTTCAGGGTGGTGACGAGAGCGTCTGCGGCGACCGGGATCTGGTCGCCGCTGGTCAGGTCCTTGAGCTGGACGACGCCGTCGGCGAGGTCGCGCTCACCGGCGACCACGGCCCAGCGGGCGCCGGAGCGGTCGGCGGCCTTCATGGCGCCCTTGAGGCCCTTGCCGCCGAAGGCGATGTCGGCGGGGACACCGGCCCGGCGCAATGCGGTGACCAGGCCGAAGAGCACCTGGCGGGCCTGGTCGCCGAGCGGCACCGCGAAGACCTGGGTGCGGGCGGGGAGGTCGATCTGCACGCCCTCGGCCTTGAGGGCGAGTACGGTGCGGTCCACGCCGAGCGCCCAGCCGACCGAGGGCAGCGCGGGGCCGCCGATCATCTCGGAGAGGCCGTCGTAGCGCCCGCCGCCGCCGACGGCCGACTGCGAGCCGAGGCCGTCGTGGACGAACTCGAAGGTGGTGCGGGTGTAGTAGTCCAGGCCGCGCACCAGCCGGGGGTCGTCCACATAGTCGACGCCGGCCGCCGTCAGCAGCTCGCGCACCTGCTCGTGGTACGCCTTGCACGCCTGGCAGAGGTGGTCGCGCATCAGCGGGGCGTCGGCCAGCTGCTGCTGCACCGACTCGCGCTTGTCGTCCAGCACCCGCAGCGGGTTGAGCTCGGCGCGGCGCCGGGTGTCCTCGTCCAGGTCGAGGCCGCGCAGGAAGTCCTGGAGGGCGGCCCGGTAGACGGGGCGGCACTCGCGGTCGCCGAGGCTGTTGAGCAGCAGCCGGAAGGAGCGCAGGCCCAGCGAGCGGTAGGCGTCGACGGCGAGGATGATCAGTTCGGCGTCCAGCGCCGGGTCCTCGGCGCCGATCGCCTCGGCGCCGACCTGGGAGAACTGGCGGTAGCGGCCCGCCTGGGGGCGCTCGTAGCGGTACTGGGAGCCGGAGTACCAGACCTTGACCGGCAGCCCGCCGGCGCGGTGCAGATTGTGCTGGAGGACGGCACGCAGCACCGGCGCGGTGCCCTCGGGGCGCAGCGCGAGGTCGTCGCCGCCCTTGGTGGTGAAGGAGTACATCTCCTTGGAGACGATGTCGGTGGACTCGCCGACACCTCGGGAGAAGAGCTGCACATCCTCGAAGACCGGGGTCTCGATGTAGCCGTAGCCGGCGTCGCGCAGCGGCGCGGCGATGGCCTCGCGGACGGCGAGGAAGACCTCGGAGTCCGGCGGGATCAGGTCGTAGGTGCCCTTGGGGGCGTTGAAGGTGCTCAACTTCGCTTCCGTCACATTCCTCGTCGCGGGGCAGCGGGTGCCCCGGCGGCGGCGCCTGCCACCTGCTGGAGGTAGGGATTGGCGGCGCGCTCGCGGCCGATGCTGGTCTGGGGGCCGTGGCCGGAGAGGACGACCGTGTCGTCCGGAAGCGGCAGGCAGACGCGTGCCAGCGACTTCAGGATCTCGGTGTGGTCCCCTCCGGGCAGATCCGTGCGTCCGATGGAGCCGGCGAAGAGCAGGTCGCCCGAGAAGAGCACCGGGGGTACGTCCCCGGCGGCGGGCGTCCTGAAGGTCACCGACCCCTTGGTATGGCCGGGCGCATGGTCGACCGTGAAGGCCAGTCCGGCGAGGTCGAGCACGCTGCCGTCGGAGAGCTCCCGGACGTCGTCGGGCTCACCGACGGTGAGGGAGCCCATGATCTGCTGCCCCAGCGAGCGGCCGAGGGCCCGCTCGGGATCGGTCATCATGTAGCGGTCGTCGGGGTGTATCCAGGCGGGGACGCCACGGGCACCGCAGACCGGGACCACCGAGGCGATGTGGTCGATGTGCCCATGGGTGAGGACCACCGCGACCGGCTTGAGCCGGTGCTCGCGCACCAGTTCCTCGACGCCGTCGGCCGCCTCGTGCCCGGGGTCGACGATCACGCATTCCTCACCGGCGGCCGGTGCGACCAGGTAGCAGTTGGTGCCCCAGGCTCCGGCGGGGAATCCGGCGATGAACACGTGCGTCCTCGGCGATGGGTGAGTGGCGGCTTTTGAGGTCTCCGGGCAGCCTACCGGCGGTGAGGCGCGCTTTGCGAACCAGATAGCGGCGCGGCCGCCCCGCCGCGTCCGTTCCGGCGACCGCCGGGACCGTCACCGCCTGCTGATACCGGGCTTACGTACCGCGTCTCTACACTGGGCCGCCGGCAGGTGCGTGTCGCACCAGCACGTACCTGGGCTTTCCCGCAACGACCCCCCTGCAAGCGAACGAGGAGACTCCACCGGTGGACAGCGAGAAGCGGCGGCGGCAGCTCGCCCGCGAGAAGTTCGAGCGGCAGCAGCAGCGCCGGGTCGAGGCGCAGCAGCGCGCCCGGCGGCGGAACACGGTCATTGGCGCCGCTCTGGCGGTGGTGCTGCTCGCGGGCGGTGCGGCCTGGGCCGGGGTGGCGCTCGCCGGGGACGGCGACAAGAAGGTCGACGCGGCGGCGGCCTCCACGCCGTCGGCGGACCCGGCCGCCTCGGCCCCGCCGTCGGCGGAGCCTTCCCCCGCCAAGGCCGACCCGGCCTCGGTCAAGGGCTGCAAGGCCCCCGCGGCGGGCAAGCCGAACGGCAAGACCTGGACGAAGGAGCCGGAGCTCACCGTCGACACCAAGGCGACGTACCAGGCCGTGCTGGAGACCAACTGCGGCAAGGTGACGCTGGAGCTGGACGCCGCCAAGGCGCCGCACACGGTGAACTCGTTCGTCTTCCTGGCCGGGCAGCAGTACTTCGACCATGTGCCGTGCCACCGGCTGACCACCGACGGCATCTTCGTCCTCCAGTGCGGCGACCCCACGGGCCAGGGTTCGGGCGGCCCGGGGTACGAGATCAAGGACGAGAACCTGGAGGGGGCGACGTATCCGGCGGGCACCCTGGCGATGGCCAACGCCGGTCCCAACACCAACGGCAGCCAGTTCTTCCTGGTCTACAAGGACACCCAGCTGCCCCCCAGCTACACCCCGTTCGGCAAGGTCACCGGCGGGATGGACGTGCTGAAGAACATCGCGGCCGGCGGTGTGGTGGGCGGCGGCAGCGACGGCGCCCCGGTGGCCGGTGTGCAGATGGCGAAGGTGACGGCCGCCAAGGAGTGACCCCGGTCCGGTCCGCCGCGTGAAATGGCCTGGCCCGGATGCGGACAGCACCGGTGCCTGTCGCCTATGTTGCTGTTGTGTAGGGTGCCCTGACCCGACGGCCGTCACCCTCAGCTTCGCAAAAGCGGCACGTCGGACGGCCCGTCCAGCAGCCAGGACGGCCGTACATCAACTGTGGACGACGTCCGCGTCCCGGCGGCGGTGCGCCGCCGGGACCGGGTGTCATGTGGAGGAGGCGCTGTGACCAGCGACCCGTGGGGCCGTGTCGACGAGCAGGGGACCGTCTATGTACGGACGGCCGAAGGAGAGCGCGTCGTCGGCTCCTGGCAGGCAGGCTCCCCCGAGGAGGCGCTTGCGTACTTCGAGCGCAAGTACGAGGGTCTTGCCGTGGAGATCGGCCTCCTGGAGCGCCGGGTACGCACCACCGACCTGGCGCCGAAGGATGCGCTGACGGCGGTGGAGCATCTGCGCTCGCAGGTCGTCGAGGCCCATGCGGTGGGCGACCTTGAAGCGCTCGGGACCCGGCTGGACGCTCTGACGGCGGAGATCGAGTCCCGCCGCGAGGAGCGCAAGGTGGCCCGGGCCAAGGCCCAGGAGGAGGCCCGTACGGCCAAGGACCAGCTGGTCGCCGAGGCGGAGCAGCTGGCGGATTCCACCCAGTGGCGGGAGGCCGGGGACCGGCTGCGGGCCCTGGTGGACATCTGGAAGGGCCTGCCCCGGCTGGACCGCAAGAGCGACGACGAGTTGTGGCATCGCTTCTCGCACGCCCGCTCGGCGTTCTCCAAGCGGCGCAAGGCCCACTTCGCCACGCTGGACCAGCAGCGGGACGAGGCGCGGACGCGCAAGGAGAAGCTGGTGCAGGAGGCGGAGGCGCTCTCCGGCTCCACCGACTGGGGCGAGACTGCGGCCCGCTACCGCCAGCTGATGACGGAGTGGAAGGCCGCCGGCCGCGCTCAGCGGGAGGCGGAGGACGAGCTGTGGACCCGCTTCCGGGGGGCCCAGGACGTCTTCTTCCAGGCCCGTTCGGAGGTCTTCTCGGAGCGCGACGCCGAGCAGCGGGAGAACCAGACGCACAAGGAGGCGCTGCTGGTCGAGGCCGAGGCGCTGCTGCCGATCGCCGACCTCAAGACCGCCAAGGCGGCGTACCGGTCGATCGGCGAGCGCTGGGAGGCCATCGGCCATGTGCCGCGCGACGCCCGGCCCCGGCTGGAGGCGCGGCTGCACACCGTGGAGCGGGCGATCCGGGAGGCCGAGGAGGCCGAGTGGCAGCGCACCAACCCGGAGGCCCGGGCGCGTGCCCAGGGCATGACCGGACTGCTCCAGGCGGCGGTGGACAAGCTCCAGGGCGAGGTCGACCGGGCCCGTGCGGCCGGGAACAGCGCCAAGGCCGCCAAGCTGGAGGCCGAGCTCGCCGGGCGCCGGGAGCTGCTGGAGCAGGCGCAGAAGTCGCTGGAGGAGTTCAGCGGCTGAGGCGGGACTGACCAGGGCGGCCCGGGATCCTCACGGATCCCGGGCCGCCGGTCTGTCTCCACCGGTCTTGTCTCCGCCGGCTTGTCTGCGCCGGCCTGTCTGCGCCGGCCTGTCTGCGCCGGTCTGTCTGCGCTGCGGTCAGCGCTGCTGGCGGGCGGAGGTGACCCGGTAGACGTCATAGACGCCCTCCACGCCCCGGACCGCCTTCAGGACGTGGCCCAGGTGCTTGGGGTCGCCCATCTCGAAGGTGAAGCGGCTCATCGCCACCCGGTCGCGGGAGGTCTGCACCGCCGCCGACAGGATGTTGACGTGCTGGTCGGAGAGGACCCGGGTGACGTCGGAGAGCAGCCGGGACCGGTCCAGCGCCTCGACCTGGATGGCGACCAGGAAGACCGAGGACTGGGTGGGCGCCCACTCGACGTCGATCATGCGCTCGGGCTGCTGGGCGAGGGACTCCACATTGACGCAGTCGGCGCGGTGCACCGAGACGCCGTTGCCCCGGGTGACAAAGCCGACGATGGGGTCGCCGGGCACCGGGGTGCAGCAGCGGGAGAGCTTCACCCAGACGTCCTCGACGCCCTTGACGATCACTCCGGGGTCGCCCTTGGGGCGGCGGCGCCGGGCGTGCTCGGGCGACGGGGTGGTGATCTCGGCGATGTCCTCGGTGGCGCCCTCCTCGCCGCCGAGCGCCTGGACCAGCTTCTGCACGATGGACTGCGCCGTGACATGGCCCTCGCCGATGGCGGCGTAGAGGGAGGAGATGTCGGGGTAGCGCATCTCATGGGCCAGGGTGACCAGCGAGTCGCCGGTGAGGATGCGCTGGATGGGCAGGCCCTGCTTGCGCATCGCGCGGGCGATGGCGTCCTTGCCCTGCTCGATGGCCTCCTCGCGGCGCTCCTTGGAGAACCAGGCCCGGATCTTGTTGCGGGCGCGCGGTGACTTGACGAACCCCAGCCAGTCGCGGGACGGCCCGGCGCCGGCCGCCTTGGAGGTGAAGACCTCCACCAGGTCGCCGTTGTCCAGGGTGGACTCCAGCGGTACCAGGCGGCCGTTGACCCGGGCGCCGATACAGCGGTAGCCGACCTCGGTGTGGACGGCGAAGGCGAAGTCGACCGGGGTGGACCCGGCGGGCAGCGCGATCACATCGCCCTTGGGCGTGAAGACGAAGACCTCGTTGCTGGAGAGGTCGAACCGCAGCGACTCCAGGAACTCGCCCGGGTCCTCGGTCTCCTTCTGCCAGTCGACCAGCTGCCGCAGCCAGGCCATCTCATTGAGGTCGGCCTTGTCGGCCCGGCGGGGGGCGGCGGGCGCGTCGGTGCGCACCTTGGACGCTCCGGCGACCGCGCGCTGCTTGTACTTCCAGTGCGCCGCGATGCCGTACTCGGCGCGGCGGTGCATGTCGAAGGTGCGGATCTGCAACTCGACCGGCTTGCCGCCGGGCCCGATGACCGTCGTGTGCAGCGACTGGTACATGTTGAACTTGGGCATGGCGATGTAGTCCTTGAACCGCCCCGGCACCGGGTTCCACCGCGCATGGATGGTCCCGAGTGCCGCGTAGCAGTCACGGACGGTGTCGACCAGCACCCGGATCCCCACCAGGTCGTAGATCTCGGCGAAGTCGCGGCCCCGCACGATCATCTTCTGGTAGACGGAGTAGTAGTGCTTGGGTCGGCCGGTGACGGTCGCCTTGATCCGGGCGGCCCGCAGGTCGCCCTGGACCTGGTCGATCACGGTGGCCAGGTACTCGTCGCGCTTGGGGGCGCGCTCGGCGACCAGCCGGACGATCTCGTCGTACATCTTGGGGTAGAGGATCGCGAAGGCGAGGTCCTCCAGCTCCCACTTGATGGTGTTCATGCCCAGCCGGTGGGCCAGCGGGGCGTAGATCTCCAGGGTCTCGCGGGCCTTCTTCTCCTGCTTCTCCCGCTTGAGGTAGCGCATGGTGCGCATGTTGTGCAGGCGGTCGGCGAGCTTGATCACCAGGACCCGGGGGTCCTTGGCCATGGCGACGACCATCTTGCGGACCGTCTCGGCCTGCGCGGCCTCGCCGAACTTCACCTTGTCCAGCTTGGTGACGCCGTCCACCAGCATCGCCACGGTGTCACCGAAGTCGCGGCGCAGGGTCTCCAGGCCGTACTCGGTGTCCTCCACCGTGTCGTGCAGCAGCCCGGCCATCAGGGTCGGGGCGTCCATGCCCAGCTCGGCCAGGATGGTGGTCACGGCGAGCGGGTGGGTGATGTACGGGTCGCCGCTCTTGCGCTTCTGGCCTCGGTGCCAGCGGTCGGCGACCGTGTAGGCGCGCTCGATCTCCCGGAGGTCGGCCTTGGGGTCATTGCCGCGGACTATCCGGAAGAGCGGCTCCAGCACCGGGTTGAAGGTGCTGGTGCGCTGTCCGCCGAGGCGGGCGAGGCGGGCCCGTACGCGACCGCTGGAGGAGGAGGCGGGCTGCCGGGCCGGGCTGCCGGTGGGCGCGACGGCGCGCGAGGTACCGGAGCCCGCCGACGTGGCGGCCTCGGGCCGGTTCTCCCCGGCCGGGCGCGCGGCGGGCCGGGCGGCCGGAGCGGGGGCGTCCCCGGCGGTGGGGGCGCTGTCCTGGACAGCCGCGGCCTTGGGCACAACCTCTTCGGGCAAGGGCGCTCCTCGGGCGAGCGGATTCCTTCTCCCCGGTAACCGGAGCAGAAGGTGGAACTTCATGGTACCGATGCGGTGGAAGATCCGTTCCGCCGCATGCCCCGGAGAACGCCGGAGGACGGGCCCGGCATTCCGGACCCGCCCTCGTACGACCGGCTCTCAGACCTCGACCGGCGCTCAGACCTCGATCGGTCTTCAGACCTCGATCAGGGCCTCCAGCGGGGCGTCACCGAGATGCTCGGCGAGGCGGCTGCGGCCAGCCAGGAAGGCCAGCTCCATCAGGACCACCACGCCGGCCGGTTCGGCACCGGCCTGGCGCAGCAGGTCCAGGGCGGCGGAGACGGTGCCGCCGGTGGCCAGCACATCGTCGACCACCAGCACCCGCTCGCCCGGGGTGAAGGCGTCCTGCTGGACCTCGACCACGGCGGAGCCGTACTCCAGGTCGTAGGCCCGGCTGTGGACCGGGCCGGGCAGCTTGCCCGCCTTGCGGATCGGGACGAAGCCGACCCCGGCCGCATGGGCGGCGGGGGCGGCCAGGACGAAGCCGCGAGCCTCCAGTCCCACCACCTTGACCGCGCCCAGCGCCGCGACCCGGGCCGCGAGCGCCTCCACCAGCGCCGCGAAGGCGGCGGCGTCGGCGAGCAGCGGCGCGATGTCCTTGAACACCACGCCCGGCTGGGGGTAGTCCGGGACGTCCCGGATCCTGGAGAGCAGCAGCTCGGCCAGGGCGGCGTCGGGGATGGCCGTGTAGGCGGCGGTCAACGTGGTCCTCTTCTCGAAGGTCCGGAAGCTCCGGGCGGCCAGGAAGGCCCTGGGGTCAGTGGCGCTTGCCGGACGGGCGGCCCTTGCCTCGGCCCCGTCCGACCGGCTGGTTCCGCTGACCGACGATACCCGCCGGTACGGCGTCCTCGTCCGCCCCCTCCTGGTCGTCGTCCTGCTCCGCGGCGTCAGCCGACGCCGACGACGGGTTCTCGGCGGCGGCCCGGGCCTCGGCTGCGCGGCGCTGCGCCACCCGCTTGGCCAGGGCCTTCATCTCCGGCTGCTCCTCCTTGAGCTGCGCCAGCAGCGGGGTGGCGAGGCAGATCGAGGAGTAGGCACCGGCCGCGAGGCCGACGAAGAGCGCCAGCGAGATGTCGTTGAGCGTGCCGGCGCCCAGGATGCCGCCGCCGATGAAGAGCAGCGCGGCGACCGGGAGCAGCGCCAGGACCGTGGTGTTGATGGAGCGGACCAGGGTCTGGTTGAGGCCGTGGTTGGCGGCCTCGCTGTAGGTGCGCCGGTTCTGCTTGGCCAGGCCCCGGGTGTTCTCCTTCACGGTGTCGAAGACGACGACCGTGTCGTAGAGCGAGTAGCCGAGGATGGTCAGGAAGCCGATCACGGTACCGGGGGTGACCTCGAAGCCGACCAGGGCGTACACGCCGATGGTGATCAGCAGGTCGTGGATCAGCGCGACCAGCGCCGCGATGGCCATCCGCCACTCGAAGGCGACCGCCAGATAGGCGGTCACCAGGATCATGAAGATCACCAGGCCGGTGAGGGCCTGCTTGGAGATCTCCTTGCCCCAGCTGGGGCCGATCTGGTCGGCGTTGATGGTGTCGGCGGCGACGCCCAGGTCCTTGGAGAGTTCCTTGGTGACCTCGGTGGTGCTCTTGGTCTCGTCCTTGCTGACCTGGACCGTGATCTTGCCGTTGCCCACCGACTGCACGATGGGGGTGGAGTGCTCCGCCACCTTGTCGGCGGCCGTCTGCACCTGGGAGATGGTCAGGCCGGGCTTGGTCACGGTGTACACCGAGCCACCGGTGAACTCGATGCCCAGCTTGAGCCCGTTGACGCTGAGGCCCAGGACGGCCGCGATCACGATCAGCGCGGAGATGCCCCACCACAGCTTGCGGCGGCCCACGAAGTCAAAGCTGATCTCGCCCTGGTAGAGGCGATGGCCGATACTGCCGAGCTTGGACATCAGGCCTCCTTGGCGACGCTGGCGCGGGCGGGACGGCGGCGTCCACCACGGATGGGCGGGCGGGCACCGAGCCGCTTGGGGTCGAGACCGGACCACGGGTGGCCGCCGCCGAAGAACTTGGTGCGGGCCAGCAGGGTGATCAGCGGCTTGGTGAAGAGGAAGATCACCACGATGTCGAGCAGCGTGGTCAGGCCCAGCGTGAAGGCGAAGCCCTGCACCTTGCCGACCGAGACCACATACAGCACGGCGGCGGCCAGGAAGGAGACGAAGTCCGACACCAGGATGGTGCGCCGGGCACGCGGCCAGGCACGCTGCACGGCGGTGCGCAGCTGGCTGCCCTCGCGGACCTCGTCGCGGATGCGCTCGAAGTACACGATGAAGGAGTCCGCTGTGATGCCGATGGCGACGATGGCGCCGCAGACGGCGGGCAGGTTGAGGGCGAAGCCGATGCCCGCGCCCAGCAGGCACATGATCGAGTAGGTCAGGCCGGCGGAGACGAGCAGACCGGCGATGCTGACCAGGCCGAGGCCCCGGTAGTAGATCAGCGAGTAGAGGACCACCAGGGCGAGGCCGATGGCGCCCGCGACCAGGCCGGCGTGCAGCTGCTCACCGCCGAGCTGCGGGGAGACGGTGCTGACGGACTGGGTGGTGAAGTCCAGCGGGAGGGCGCCGTAGCTGAGGACGTTGGCGAGGTCCTCGGCCTCCTTCTGGGTGAAGCTGCCGGTGATCTCGGCGGTGTTGCCGGGGATGGGGCTCTCCACCCGGGGGGCGGACACGTTCTGACCGTCGAGGACGATCGCGAACTGGTTCTCCGGCTGCTGCTTGGCGGAGAGCGTGGTGGTGGTGGCGGTGAACGCCTTGGCACCGGTGCCGTCGAACTTCAGCTGGACGATCCACATGGAGCGCTGGGTGTCGAAGACCGCGCTGGCGTCCTTGACGTTCTGGCCGTTGACCGCGACCGGGCCGAGCACGTACTTCTCGTAGGTGCCGTCCGGCTGTGCCTTCTCGTCGCAGGCGACGGCGTTGGCGGAGTCGGAGGTCTGGTAGTTGCGGCTGCGCTGCTCCTGGTTGGTGCAGTCCAGCGCGGCGAACTGCTTCTCCATGTCGGCCGGCACGGTGCCGCCGGTGGTCACCGAGGTGGGCGACTTGGCGGGGGCGGCGGCCGGCTGCGAGGCGGAGGGCTGCGGGGAGGCGCTGCCCTGCGCCGAGGCGGACGGCGACGCGGTGGAACCGGCCTGGAGGGCCTGGCTCACCGCGCGCCCGGCGGTGGAGCCGCTCGGGGAGGGGGTGGCCGAGGAATCGCCGGTGCCCGACGCTTTGGCCGAGGACCCGGCGGACGGCTTGGCGGAGGCCCCGGCGGAGGGCGAGCCGCTGCCCGACGGCGTGGGGGACGCGCTGGGCTTCACCAATCCGGCCGGGATGGAGACGCCGGTGGCCAGGACGGGGCGGAAGTACAGCTTGGCCGTGGTGCCGATCTGCGCGACCGCGTCCTGGGTGTCTCCCTTGCCGTCACCCCGGGGGATGTTGACGATGATGTTCTTGCTGCCCTGGATCTGCGTCTCGGCCTCGGACACACCCATGCCGTTGACCCGCTTCAGCATGATTGCCTCGGCGGTGGTCATATTGGCCTGGTTGATGGCCTTCGGGTCCTTCGACGAGGCGGTCAGCGTGACGCTGGTACCGCCGGCGAGATCGATGCCCAGCCGAGGGGTGCGGTGCCCCGTCGCAAACATGAGACCGATCAGCGCGACCGTGACGACCAGGATGAACGCCAGTGCGCGTCCTGGTTGTCCGTCGCGAGGACGCGACTTGGGTGTTGCCACCTTCTCGTTTCTCCCTGTCCATGCGGCCCTGCGCCGGGCCGCCTCGGGCCGCCGTGCGGCCTGCGGGGCGGCGGGCACGGCGGCCCACTAGTCCTGACGACCGGACGGCGGAGGTGCCGTCCGGCCGGCGAAGCACGCCTGGCGGGCCTTACTTGGCCGCCGGACCCTCGTCCTTCACACCTTCGGAGACCTTCTCGCCCGCAGTCGTGGAGGTGTCGACCTCGGACGCGGCGGCCTCGGAGGTCTCGGCCTCGGGCTTGCTGAGGTCCAGGGACTTGGGTGCGGCCTCGGCCTCGGCCTCCACCACACCGTCCTCCTCGACGAAGGGCGGGACCTCGTCGTCGGACGCCGGGACGCCGTTGACGATCGCCTCGTACTCCTCCGGCTCCAGCACGGCAGCGATGGCGCTCTTGGTGAAGTGAAGGAAGATGCCGGGGGCAGCTTCGAGTTCGACGGTGTCGTCGTTGACGGACTTCACCAGGGCGTACATGCCTCCGATGGTGCGCACGCCGGAGCCGGGCCCCATGTTGTTGCGCATCTCGAGGGCCTGCTGCTGCTTCTTCTTGGCGTTGCGGGTCATGATGAACATGACGCCGACCAGGAGAAGCAGGGGGAGAAGGGTGGTAAGCACGGCTTGACAGGTCCTTTGCGGGGCCGCGGGGCGACCGGTGTGGTAGGAGGTCTGGCCGCCCTTGGGTGGGGCGGCTCGGCGGAGTCTAGGGCGACCCGCCTTGGTCGGACAACGTCAAGCATTGCATCCGGGTTCCGGAAGTGGCGAGTCCCTGGCCGTGTGCAGTGGTCTCACCCCTCTGCCGGGGGACCCCCGGGCAACCCGAAAAGGTCCTGCTGGGCCGGGAGCGGCGGCCGTGGGCCGGGTGGCGCGGCCGGCGGTGTCAGCCCCAGATGCTGCCAGGCGGCGGCGGTGGCGATCCGGCCCCGGGGCGTACGGGCCAGCAGCCCTTCGCGCACCAGGAACGGCTCGGCGACCTCCTCCACCGTCTCGCTCTCCTCCCCCACCGCGACGGCCAGCGTGGACAGGCCCACCGGACCGCCGCCGAAGAGCCGGAGCAGCACGTCGAGCACCGCCCGGTCGAGGCGGTCCAGGCCACGGCCGTCCACCTCGTAGACGTCCAGCGCCTGGGCGGCGATCTCCGGGGTGATCCGGCCGTCATGCTTGACCTGGGCGTAGTCGCGGACCCGGCGCAGCAGCCGGTTGGCGATGCGCGGGGTGCCCCGGGACCGGCCGGCGATCTCGGCGGCGCCGGCGGGGTCGATGTCCAGGTCGAGCAGCCGGGCGGAGCGGTGCAGGACGCGCTCCAGCTCGGCGGGGGCGTAGAACTCCATATGGCCGGTGAAGCCGAAGCGGTCGCGCAGCGGGGGCGGCAGCAGACCGGCCCGGGTGGTGGCGCCGACCAGGGTGAACGGCGGCAGCTCCAGCGGGATCGCGGTGGCGCCGGGGCCCTTGCCGACGATCACGTCGACCCGGAAGTCCTCCATCGCCATGTAGAGCATCTCCTCGGCGGGGCGCGACATCCGGTGGATCTCGTCCAGGAAGAGCACCTCGCCCTCGGTGAGCGAGGAGAGGATGGCGGCCAGGTCGCCGGCGTGCTGGATCGCGGGGCCGGAGGTGATCCGGATGGGGGCGTTCATCTCCGCCGCGATGATCATGGAGAGGGTGGTCTTGCCCAGCCCGGGAGGGCCGCTGAGCAGCACATGGTCGGGGGTGGCGCCGCGCTGCCGGGCGGCCTGGAGGACCAGGGAGAGCTGCTCGCGGACCCGCTCCTGGCCGATGAACTCGGCCAGGTCCTTCGGCCGCAGCGCCGCCTCCACGGCCCGGTCCTCACCGTCGGCGGCCGCGGTGACCAGGCGGTCGCCGCCGGGGCCGAGGCCGGGGGCGGAGGGGTCGGGGTCGTACGGGGTCATGGGGGCGCTCTCCGGGAGAGGGGGGCGGGCGGTTTGGTTCAGCGGGTGCGGTTGAGAGTGCGCAGGGCGGCGCGGAGCAGCAGGGCGATGTCGGGCTTCTGCTGGGCCTCGGCCTCGGGGGTGACCGCGGTGACGGCGTCCTCGGCCTCGCGTGGGGCGTAGCCGAGGCCGACCAGCGCGGAGTGCAGCTGGTCGCGCCAGGGGGCGGGGCCGGTGGCGGGGCCCTGCGCCGGTACGGCGCCGACCGGGGCGCCGAGCCGGTCCTTGAGCTCCAGCAGCAGCTTCTGGGCACCCCGCTTGCCGATGCCGGGGACGGCGGTGAGCGCCTTCTCGTCGCCCTGGGCGATGGCGAGGCGCAGCGCATCGGGGCTGTGCACGGCGAGCATGGCCTGGGCGAGGCGGGGGCCGACGCCGCTGGCGGTCTGGAGGAGTTCGAAGGTCTGCCGCTCGTCGTCGTCGGCGAAGCCGTAGAGGGTGAGGGAGTCCTCGCGGACGACCAGGGAGGTGGCGAGCCGGGACTGCTCGCCGACGCGCAGCCCGGCGATGGTGTTCGGCGTGCACTGGAGGGCGAGGCCCACCCCGCCGACCTCGATGACGGCGGTGCCCGGAGCGACGGCGGCGACCGGGCCGCTGACGAAGGCGATCACAGACGGTTCTCCTCGGGCGTGGCAGACCGGGCCTCGGCGGTGCGGGTCTCGGCGGTGCCGGGTGCGGATGTGCCGGGTGCGGATGTGCGGAGGGTGTCGGCGGGGGGCTCGGCAGCGCGGGGGCGGCGGGTGCGGGCGTGCGGGGGCGGCGGCGCGGGGTGGGATGCGGGCCGGGCGGGCGGCCCGGGCCAGGGCGGTGGCGATCCGGTCGCTGGCGGAGCCCCGCCAGATGTGGCAGATGGCGAGGGCCAGGGCGTCGGCGGCGTCGGCGGGCTTCGGCGGTGCGTCCAGCCGCAGCAGGCGGGTGACCATGGCGCCGACCTGGGCCTTGTCGGCGCGGCCACTGCCGGTGACCGCCGCCTTGACCTCGCTGGGGGTGTGCAGGGCGACCGGCAGTCCGCGCCGGGTGGCGCAGAGCATGGCGACCGCACTGGCCTGCGCGGTGCCCATCACGGTACGGACGTTGTGCTGGGAGAAGACCCGCTCGATGGCGACCAGGTCGGGCCGGTGGGCGTCCAGCCACTCCTCCAGGCCCTGCTCGATCTGGAGCAGCCGATGGCCGATCTCCGCATCGGCCGGGGTGCGGACCACGCCGACACCGGCCATCCGCAGCGGACGGCCCGGTTCGCCGTCGACCACGCCGACGCCGCACCTGGTCAGTCCGGGGTCCACACCCAGTACCCGCACGCGGTTGCCGCCTCTCGTTCGATGATCCGTCCGAGGTCCGAGGCTATCGGGAGGGTCGGACAGCGCGGCGCCGCGCCCCGCCGGGAACGCGCCGGCCCGGCGGCCCATGGAGGGCTGCCGGGCCGGGGGCGGTACCGGATCAGGCGTCGATCTCGGCCATGACCTCGTCGGTGACGTCGAAGTTGGCGAAGACGTTCTGCACGTCGTCGCTGTCCTCCAGCGCGTCGATCAGCTTGAAGATCTTCCTGGCGCCCTCGGCGTCCAGCGGCACCTGGACGCTGGGCACGAAGTTGGCGTCGGCCGAGTCGTAGTCGACGCCGGCCTGCTGGAGGGCGGTACGGACGGCGACCAGGTCGGACGCCTCGCTGACCACCTCGAATGCCTCGCCGAGGTCATTGACCTCCTCGGCGCCGGCCTCCAGGACCGCGTCGAGCACATCGTCCTCGGCGAGCTCGCCCACCTTGGGGACGATGATCACGCCCTTGCGGGCGAACATGTACGACACCGAGCCGGGGTCGGCCATCGAGCCGCCGTTGCGGGTCATGGCGACCCGCACATCGGAGGCGGCGCGGTTGCGGTTGTCGGTAAGGCACTCGATGAGCACCGCGACGCCGTTGGGCCCATAGCCCTCGTACATGATGGTCATGTAGTCGGCACCGCCGGCCTCGGCACCGGAGCCGCGCTTGACGGCGCGGTCGATGTTGTCGTTCGGTACCGAGCTCTTCTTCGCCTTCTGGATGGCGTCGTAGAGGGTGGGGTTGCCGTCCGGGTCGCCACCGCCGGTGCGGGCCGCCACCTCGATGTTCTTGATCAGCTTCGCGAAGAGTTTGCCCCGCTTGGCGTCGATCACGGCCTTCTTGTGCTTGGTGGTGGCCCATTTGGAGTGGCCGGACATCGCCTGGCTCCTTACAACGTCATCCAACGGAAATGAACAGGGGAGATCCTACCGAGACCCGGCGCCCCCGCCGGAACCGGCGGACTTCAGCGCGCGGCGGCTCGCACCAGGTCGACGAATGAGGCGTGCACCCGGTGGTCTCCGGTGAGCTCCGGGTGGAAGGAGGTGGCCAGCAGGTTCCCCTGCCGGACGGCGACTATGCGCCCGGCGGCGGGGCCGGAGGCAAGCTCGGCGAGCACCTCGACACCGGCGCCGACCGACTCCACCCAGGGGGCGCGGATGAAGACGCCGTGCAGCGGGCCGCCCTCCAGACCGGTGGCCCAGCCGCCGTGCAGGGCGACCGTGGACTCGAAGGACTCGTTCTGCCGGCCGAAGGCGTTGCGGCGCACGGTCATGTCGATGCCGCCGACCGACTGCTGGTCGTCACGGCCGTCCAGGACCTTGTCGGCCAGCATGATCATGCCCGCGCAGGACCCGTACACCGGCATCCCCTCGGCGACCCTGGCCCGCAGCGGCTCCATCAGCCCGAAGGCGAGCGCCAGATTGGACATGGTGGTGGACTCGCCGCCGGGGATCACCAGGCCGTCGACCTCGGCCAGCTCCTCGGGGCGGCGGACCGGGCGGGCGAGCGCATCGGCCTCGGCGAGCGCCACGGCGTGCTCGCGGACATCGCCCTGGAGGGCGAGGACACCGATGACGGGAGTGCTGGTGGACACGGGCTTCCTCTTCGGGACAGGGGACGGGAGAGGCGTCGGAACGCGGACGGTCCACCGCGCCGGGCGGACCCGGTGCGGCGGACCGCTGCGGGAGCGAGCCTTGGGTCGGGGACTACCAGCCGCGGTTGGCGTAGCGCTCGGACTCGGGCAGGGTGTCGCAGTTGATGCCGACCATGGCCTCGCCCAGGCCACGGGAGACCTTGGCGATGACATCCGGGTCGTCATAGAAGGTGGTGGCCTTGACCACGGCGGCGGCGCGCTTGGCCGGGTCGCCGGACTTGAAGATGCCGGAGCCGACGAAGACGCCCTCGGCGCCGAGCTGCATCATCAGCGCGGCGTCGGCGGGGGTGGCCACACCGCCGGCGCTGAAGAGCACCACGGGCAGCTTGCCCAGCTGGGCGACCTCCTTGACCAGCTCGTACGGGGCCTGGAGGTTCTTGGCGGCGACGAAGAGCTCGGTGTCGTCCAGGGTGGAGAGGCGGCGGATGTCGCCACGGATCTGCCGCATGTGGCGGACGGCCTCCACGACATTGCCGGTGCCGGCCTCGCCCTTGGAGCGGATCATGGCCGCGCCCTCGGCGATCCGGCGCAGGGCCTCGCCCAGGTTGGTGGCGCCGCAGACGAAGGGGGTGGTGAACGCCCACTTGTCGCTGTGGTTCAGCTCGTCGGCAGGGGTGAGCACCTCGGACTCGTCGATGTAGTCGACGCCGAGCGCCTGGAGGACCTGGGCCTCCACGAAGTGGCCGATGCGGGACTTGGCCATCACCGGGATGGAGACAGCGTTGATGATGCCGTCGATCATGTCGGGGTCGGACATCCGGGCGACGCCGCCGTCCTTGCGGATGTCGGCGGGGACGCGCTCCAGGGCCATGACGGCCACGGCACCGGCGTCCTCGGCGATCTTCGCCTGCTCGGGCGTGACGACATCCATGATCACGCCGCCCTTGAGCTGCTCGGCCATGCCGCGCTTGACGCGGGCCGTGCCGACCTGGGGCTGGTCGCCTTCGCCGTGGGAGAGGGTGGCGGGAGTGCTGGTGGACACGGAAAGACCTCACTGGGAGACGAATCGGTGCGACAGGGCCCATCGTAGGCCCGGCGTGACCCTAACCGATGTGCCACCAGGGCCAGCTTTCGGCCTCCGTTGCGACACTGCGGAGTGGAGCCACCACCCTCAGCCGCCCTCGGACGACCGCCTAGTGCCGCGCCCCCTCGGGGGTGAGCACCGCCGGCGGCTCGTCGTCCATCTCGAAGGCCATCGGGAACGGCGCATGCCCCGCCAGCCGCAGATAGCGCACGATCCGGTGGGTGCGCACCGCCCGCGCCGCCCGCACCGCGTCATTGTGGAAGCGCCGGGCCATCGGCACCCGCCGGGCGGCGGCGGTGAGGTCGCGCAGCGCCTCCTCGCCGCCCGGGGCCGCACGCAGCGCGGTCGCCTGCTCCGGCTCGGCGAAGACCGCCCGCAGCGCCTGGCTCAGCTCGCTCTCCGCCATCTCGCGGTGGTCCTCGTCCGCCTGCCGGGCGGCGTGCGACGCCTGGTAGAGCACGATCGAGGCGGCCGGGTCCAGCAGGGTCGAGGTGGCCAGCTCCTGGGAGACCGAGGCCCGCCGCAGCAGCTGCGCGTCCAGGGCCGCCCGGGCGGCGTCGATCCGGGCGTGCAGCCGGTCCAGCCGGCCGGCCGTCCAGCTGAGGTAGAGCCCGATGGCGACGACGGCGACGGCGGCCCAGATCCAAGTACTCACGGCCGATCAGGCTACCCGCCGCCCGGCCGTGGGATCGGCTGCGGGCTCAGTCCCGGGCCAGCCCGAGGCGGCCGAGCCAGCCGGTCCGCTCGTCCTCCTCCACGGCCGCGGCGCCGGATGCCACCGTCTCGTACACGGCGAGGATGTCGGCGCCGACGGTCTCCCAGTCGAACCGCCGCACATGCCGCGCGGCCGTCGCGCCCAGCTTCGCCAGCCGCGCCGGGTCGCCCAGCAGCCGCACCGCCGCAGCGGCCAGCGCGCCCGCGTCCCCGACCGGGAAGAGCTCCCCGGCCGTGCCGCCGTCCAGCACCTGGCGGAACGCGTCCAGGTCGCTGGCCAGCACCGGAGCGCCTGCGGACATGGCCTCCACCAGGATGATGCCGAAGGACTCGCCGCCGGTGTTGGGCGCGATGTACAGGTCCACGCTGCGCAGCAGCCGGGCCTTCTCCTCGTCGCTGACCATGCCCAGGAACTCGACCGCCCGCCGGACCTCCTCGGGCGCCCCCTCCAGGGCCTCCTCCTCGTCGCCGCGGCCGGCGACCAGCAGCCGCACCCCCGGGCGGGCGGCCAGGATCTCCGGCATGGCGGCGAGCAGCGTCGGCAGGCCCTTGCGGGGCTCGTTGATCCGGCCGATGAAGCCGATGGTGCCGGGCTCGCCGTCGCGGGCGCCGCCGGTCCAGCGGGGGTCGGGCTCGGCGTCGGCGAAGTAGCGGACGTCCACGCCGTTGGGGATCACCACCGCGTCGCCGCCCAGGTGCTCCACCAGGGTGCGCCGGGCGTACTCGCTGACCGCGATCCGGGCGCGGATCTTCTCCAGCGCGGGTTGCAGGATCGGGTAGGCGGCGATCATGGCGCGGGAGCGCGGGTTGGAGGTGTGGAAGGTGGCCACGATCGGCCCGTTGGCGGACCAGCAGGCCAGCAGCGAGAGGCTGGGCGAGGCCGGTTCATGGATGTGCAGCACGTCGAAGCGGCCCTCGTGCAGCCAGCGCCGCACCCGGGCGGCCGACAGGAAGCCGAAGTTCAGCCGGGCCACCGAGCCGTTGTAGGGGACCGGCACGGCGCGGCCGGCGGAGACCACATACGGCGGCAGCGGGGTGTCCTCGTCGGCGGGGGCCAGCACCGAGACCTGGTGGCCCAGCCGCAGCAGGTGGTCCGCCAGGTCGCGGACGTGGAACTGGACGCCCCCGGGGACGTCCCAGGAGTACGGGCAGACGATGCCGATCCTCACCGGGCGGCCACCTGGTCGGGCCCGGAGGCCGGGTCGGCGGGGCCTGCCGCCGGGCCCGCGCGCCGGGGGGCGGGCAGGTCGGCGAGCCAGAAGCGCTGGAGCATGTGCCAGTCCTCCGGGTGGTTGCGGATGCCGTCCGCCCAGACGTCGGCGAGGGCCTGGGTCATGGCGGCGGACTTCTCCCGGCGGCTGCCCTCGGCGGGCACCGGGATCTCCTGGTGCACGGTGCCCTTCATCACGGGCGTCCCGTCGTACCAGAGGGTGACCGGCAGCAGGGCCGCGCCGGTCTGCACGGCGAGCGCGGCGGGCCCGGCGGGCACCCGGGCGGCCTCGCCCAGGAAGTCCACGTCCACGCCGTTCGCGGAGAGGTCGCGGTCGCCGACCAGGCAGACCAGTCCGCCGTCGCGCAGCCGCTTGGCGAGGGTCCCTATGGTGGAGACGGCTCCGCCGGTGAGCGGCAGCACCTCCATGCCGAGGCCCTCGCGGTAGGCGACGAACCGGTCGAAGAGCGACTCCGGCTTCAGCCGCTCGGCGACCGTGGTGAAGCGGTGGCCCAGGTAGGAGACCAGCCAGGCCCCGGCCAGGTCCCAGTTGCCCATGTGCGGCAGGGCCAGGACCACCCCGCGCCCCTCGGCGAGATGCTGGTTGATCCGCTCGTACCCGTCGGCGGTGAAGGAGCGGGCGATCCGGTCGGCGTCCCACACCGGCAGCCGGAAGGACTCCATCCAGTACCGCAGGTAGGAGCGCATCCCGGCCCGGGAGAGCGCCCGGATCTCGGCCTCCCCGGCCTGCGGGCGCACCCGGCGCAGATTGGCCTCCAGCCGCTGCACGCCCTTGCCGCGCTTCCGCCAGGCGGTGTCCGCGATCTGCCGGAAGAGCGCCCGGGCGGCCGGCTCGGGCAGGTGCTTGAGCGCGGACCAGCCCAGCGCGTACGCCGAGTCGACCAGCCGCTCCCTCATGCGACACCCGCCCCCTGGGCCTCGGCGGCCTCCCGGCGCACCGTCAGCATCCGCTGGAGCACGGTGATGAAGCTGCCCACGGCGATCAGCCAGAGCGCGATCGGCAGCAGCCAGTCGATGTACGGCACGCCGAACCCGTGCAGCCCGGCCAGCCCGGCGGCGACCAGGGTGACCACCAGCCGCTCGGCGCGCTCCACCAGCCCGGAGACGTCGCACGGCAGGCCCAGCGACTCGGCCCGCGCCTTGGTGTACGAGACCACCTGGCCGCAGGCCAGGCAGAACAGCGCCACCGCGCAGAGCAGCAGGTTGTCCCCCTTGCCCGCGTACCACATGGCGATGCCGCCGAAGATCGCCGAGTCGGCGACCCGGTCGAGGGTGGAGTCCAGGAAGGCGCCCCACTTGCTGGAGCGGCCGGCCTGGCGGGCCATATTGCCGTCCACCAGGTCGCTGAAGATGAAGAGCGTGATCACAATGGTCCCCCAGAAGAACTCGCCCCTGGGGAAGAAGGCCAACGCGCCCGCCACGGAGCCCGCTGTGCCGATGAGGGTGACCGCGTCCGGGCTGATCCCGGCGCGCAGCAGCATCGACGCGAACGGCGTGAGGACGCGCGTGAAGAACGCACGCGCGTATTTGTTGAGCATGGCCTGTCCGACGGCTCCGATCTCGCTCGGTTCTGCGGCGGCCCCATGCTATCCGCGCGGCGCCCCGGCCCCGGCCGCGCACCCCCTTCGGCGTACCGGGCGCGACTCCCGTATGGACCTGGTGCCCGCACGGTGGAAAGCTCGAAGGACCGCGGGTGGCAGTCGCCACCCACCCGGTGCGGCTCCCCCGTGGCGCGTGCGGACCATGCCCCTGCACTTGGCAGCGGCCCCCAGCGTTCAGCGGGAGGAGAGGCACATGGCCGACAAGGGATCCCACCAACCAGGAGCCGCCGGAAGGGCACCGGCGGCCGACCGGCCCGCGCAGCTGCGCAATGTGGTGCTGGTCGGCCACAGCGGAGCCGGCAAGACCTCGCTGGTCGAGGCGCTGGCCCTGGCCACCGGGGCGGTCAACCGGGCCGGCCGGGTGCAGGACGGCACCTCGATCTCCGACTACGACGACATCGAGCACCGGCAGCAGCGCTCGGTGCAGCTCTCGCTGGTCCCCCTGGAGTGGGCCGGTGTCAAGATCAACCTGCTGGACACCCCCGGCTACGCCGACTTCGTCGGAGAGCTGCGGGCCGGGCTGCGGGCGGCCGACGCCGCCCTCTTCGTGGTCTCCGCCGCCGACGGTGTGGACGGCGCCACCCGCATGCTCTGGGACGAGTGCGCCGCCGTCGCCATGCCGCGCGCGGTCGTGGTGACCAAGCTGGACACCGCCCGCGCCGACTTCGACCAGCTGGTGGACGTCTGCCGGGAGGCCTTCGGCGGGGAGAACCCGGAGTCCGTGCTGCCGCTCTATCTGCCGCTGCGCGGCGGCGCCCCGGCCCCGACGGCGAACCGCCGGTCTGCGGCCTGGTCGGCCTGCTCACCGAGCGGATCTTCGACTACTCCGGCGGCACCCGGGCCGAGCGGGACCCCGACCCCGACCTGCGGCCCGCCCTGGAGGAGGCACGCGGCCGGCTGATCGAGGGCATCATCGCCGAGAGCGAGGACGAGACCCTCATGGACCGCTACCTCGGCGGTGAGGCGCTGGACGTCAAGACCCTGATCGAGGACCTGGAGCGGGCCGTCGCCCGGGGCTCCTTCCACCCGGTGCTGGCCGCCTCCCCGCCCGCCGAGGGGTCCCGGCACGGCATCGGCACCGTGGAGCTGCTGGAGTTGATCACCTCGGCCTTCCCCTCCCCCGAGGAGCACCGGGTGCCGCCCGTCACCACCCCGGCCGGCGCCCCGCTGGAGCCGCTGAGCTGCGACCCCGAGGGCCCGCTGGCCGCCGAGGTGGTGAAGACCAGCGGCGACCCCTATGTGGGCCGGCTCAGCCTGGTCCGGGTCTTCTCCGGCACGCTGCGGCCGGACGCCGCGGTGCATGTCTCCGGGCACGGTCTGGCCGACCGGGGGCACGAGGACCACGACGTGGACGAGCGGGTCGGTGCGCTCACCGCGCCCTTCGGCAGGTTCCAGCACCCGGTGCCCAAGGGCGTCGCCGGTGACATCGTCTGCATCGCCAAGCTGGCCCGCGCCGAGACCGGCGACACGCTGTCCGCCAAGGAGCAGCCGCTGCTGATGCTCCCCTGGGAGATGCCCGACCCGCTGCTGCCGGTCGCCGTGGAGGCGCACAGCAAGGCCGATGAGGACAAGCTCTCGCAGGGGCTGGCCCGGCTGGTCGCCGAGGACCCGACGCTGCGGCTGGAGCAGAACCAGGACACCCGGCAGCTGGTGCTCTGGTGCATGGGCGAGGCCCATGCCGATGTGCTGCTGGAGCGGCTGCGCACCCGGTACGGGGTGCAGGTGGACCCGGTGCCGTACCGGGTGCCGCTGCGGGAGACCTTCGGGTCGGCGGCGGCGGCGCGCGGGCGGCATGTCAAGCAGTCCGGCGGGCACGGGCAGTTCGCGATCTGCGAGATCGAGGTGGAGCCGCTGCCCACCGGCGGCGGCTTCGAGTTCGTGGACAAGGTGGTCGGCGGGGCCGTGCCCCGGCAGTTCATCCCCTCCGTGGAGAAGGGCATCCGGACGCAGCTCGCCCGGGGCGTCGCGACCGGCTGCCCGGTGGTGGACGTGCGGGTGACGCTGGTGGACGGCAAGGCGCACTCGGTGGACTCCTCCGACGCCGCCTTCCAGACCGCCGGGGCGCTGGCGCTGCGGGAGGCGGCGGCGCAGGCCGTCATCCACCTGCTGGAGCCGGTCTCCGAGGTGCGGGTGCTGGTGCCGGACGACTATGTGGGCACGGTGATGAGCGACCTCTCGGCGCGGCGCGGGCGGGTGCTGGGCACCGAGCCGGTGCCGCCGTCGGGCGGGGCCGCACACGCCGCCTCCCAGGACGGGCAGTGGCGGATGACGGGTGGGCGGACGCTGGTACGGGCGGAGGTGCCGGAGCTGGAGATCATCCGCTATGCGGTGGACCTGCGGTCGCTGTCGCACGGCACCGGGCGGTTCTCCCGGACGTACGCGCGGCATGAGCCGATGCCGCCGCAGCTCGCCGCCAGGATGCGGGAGCAGCAGTCCGAGAAGCCCGAGAGGCACTGACCCGAGAGGCACTGACCCGGGAAGCCCTGATCCAAGAAGCACTGACCCGAGAAGCACTGAGCGGCAGCGGTCGGGCCGGCGTCCCCGCGGGTGCGGGGAGGCCGGCCCGGCGGGGTTCAGGCCCTGCGGGGCGGCAGGGCGCAGGCGGGGGTGCCGCCGGGCATCCGGTGGCGGTTGCGGGCGATCAGGCGGTAGACACCGGCTGCGATCCAGCTGACCGGCGGTAGCGCGATCACGGCGCCCAGCACCGAACACGCGCCCCCGGCGCGCATCAGCAGCCGGGCGACCGCCTGCGCACCGCCGTACACCTGCCCGGTGGGGGTCAGCCAGAGCACCTCCTGCTCGGCGCGGTGGGCGGTCAGCTGCCCTCGGCCGCCGGCCAGAGCGTCCAGTTCCGCCAGGTCGGCGAATTGGAAGGGGGTGGTGTCCCACAGCGGGGCGGCCGGGTCGGAGAGCCGTTTTCCGGCGAACTCGACGCAGCTGGAGCAGAAGGCGCAGTCGCCGTCGTAGACGAGCAGAGGTCGTGTGGCCATGGACCGATCCTCCCCTATGGTTCCGCACGCATCCTAGGGTTCCGCACGCATGCCCGGGTGGTCCGGCGGGGAGAACCATTCAGAACCGGCGGGCCGGCCGCCCGAGCGGTGACGCCGGATCAGTCGATCTTCGGCGCGGCGGTGCGGGGGCGCGGTAGCCTGCCGCTGACAAGGGGAGGAGGGGGAGGCCGTATGTCCACACTCGACATGACACCCGGGGCGCAGATACCCCGGTTGGACGGCGGTCCCCAGACCGCGGTCACCCAGGCGCTGGCCTCTGCCGCCTACCGCGACGGGCCGATCGAGGGTCTGCCGGACGCCAAGGCCAAGGGGGCCCGGTTCGCGCTCTTCCGCGCCAACCTCGGCGAGGCTTTCACCGAGGCGGTCATCGCCCGCACCCTGGGCAACGGCCGCAAGCCGCTGGTGCCGTCGCTCGGTGTCGACTCCCGGATGGTGGTCGAGCACTGCCTGGAGGCGCAGGAGCTGCGCAACCAGCGCGACCGCAAGCTGACCCTGGTCACCCTGGTCACCGGTGTGCTGTTCCTCCCCGGGTCGCTGCTCTGGCTGCTCGCCTTCCAGGTGCGGGCCGTGCTGAAGAAGGCCGCCCCGGACCGGGCCGGCCTGGTCGGCGGGGTGGTCTATGTCGCCCTCGCGGTGCTGGCCGGGCTCTTCATCCTGCGCCCGCCCGCCGCCGGTCTGGCCGCGCTCTATCTGCGGGTGATGCTGCTGGCTCCGGTGGTCGGCTGGTTCATCGCCAAGCGGATCTGCCTGCGCAGCTCCGAGCAGATGCGGGCCCAGTGGACCGCGCTGGTGGACGGCAGCGCCCTCGGCCCGATGCTGCCCAAGATCGTCCCCAAGGACGACAAGGACGCCACGGCGGTCAACCTCCGCGAGCAGTTGGACAAGCTGGCCGCCGAGCAGGAGACCAATGTGCTGCACTACGCGGGCACCAAGGGGATCCTGGGGCTGGGCGGCCGCTGGGGCGCCTGGCATCTCACCGGTCCGCTGAAGCCCCGCGCGGGTGCGGCGGACATCCACGCCTTCCGGCCGTGGGACCTGGTCCGCCGGATCACCGATCGGCTGGGCCAGCTGGAGCGGAGCGAGATCGCCGGCGGCGGTATGCCGCATCCGCAGCTGCACCAGTGGGCGGTGCGGCCGGTCGGCGAGGGAGCGGACGAGATCGCCCGTCCCTCCGACGCCGAGACCATGGACGGCCAGCGGATGCGGGACTTCGCGATGCAGAACCTCTGCAACGCGCAGAAGTTCGGCGCCGAGCCCCGGCACTACCAGGGCACCCACTTCGTGCTCTGGAACGGGCAGTTGGTGGTGTCGCTGCTGGCCACCGTGACCGTGCTGCACAACTACCTGCGGGTGGAGGTCACCGGGTACGCCCTGGGGCCGGTGGCGGGGTTCTTCTCCGGCAAGCCCTCCCCCAAGGAGATCAGCTTCACCCGGCCCGGTCGGCCGTGGAAGACGGAGACCCGCCAACTGCCCATCGTGGACAGCGACGAGGTGGTGCGCCTGGCGGTGCGCGCCCCGCTGATGTGGGCGCCGGTCGTGCGGGACTGGCTCGGCGGCGGGCTCTCCCTGCCCGAGCCGTTCGGTTTCCGCTCGGCCTGGGTGGACCGGATGTGGACGCACCGCTTCATGGCCGACGATGTGATCCGGGCCGCCACCCCGATCGTGCGGCTGGTCCGTACGGTGATCGACGAGTTCCTGGCCGAGCACGACGTGGACGTGGACCACTTCTCCACGGCGCGGTCGCTCAGCCCCGGAGCCGACGCGGAGGGCGTCCGCCCCGGCAAGGCCGACCTCTACGACGGCTGAGCAGCAGCCGCCGCCAGACGGACAGCGAGGGCCCGCCCCCGGATCTTCCGGGGGCGGGCCCTCGCCGTCTGCGGGGCTCGGTTCCTGCGGCTCAGTCCCGGGGCCAGGCGTCGGCCAGCATCTTGCGGGTGTCGGCGAGCAGTTGCGGCAGCACCTTGGTGTGGCCGACGACCGGCATGAAGTTGGTGTCCCCGCCCCAGCGCGGCACCACATGCTGGTGCAGATGGGCGGCGATACCGGCGCCGGCTGCGGCGCCCTGGTTCATGCCGATGTTGAAGCCGTGGGCGCCGGAGGCGGTGCGCAGCGCGGTCATGGCGCGCTTGGTCAGGGCGCCCAGCTCGGCGGTCTCCGCGTCGTCCAGCTCGGTGTAGTCGGCGACGTGCCGGTAGGGGACCACCATCAGATGGCCGCCGTTGTACGGATAGAGGTTGAGCACCGCGTACACCCGCTCGCCCCGGGCGACGACCAGCCCCTCCTCGTCGCTCTTGGCGGGGATCCCGCAGAAGGGACAGCCATCGCCCTCACCAGGACCGCTGGGCTTGCCCTCGCCCTTGATGTACGCCATACGGTGCGGGGTCCACAGACGCTGGAAACCGTCCGGCTCCCCGACCCCTTCCTGCAGCTCCGGCTCGCTCGTCATGCCGATCAGCATAGGACGCGGGACGGCCCGGACGTACGGGCGAGGGCTACAGATGATCAGTCGTCCGACCGCACGGTGACCACCCCGTCCTCCTCTCGGACCCGGAGGCGGCGCAGGGTCTCCGGCCGACCGGCGACCGAGGCGGCGGTCAGGTCGTCGGCCACCTCGACCTCGGCGGGATGCACCCTGAGCAGCCTGGCCAGGTGCTCCTTGGCGGCGATGACGGCGGTCCGCGCCCGGGGGGAGCCGTCCCGGGGCAGTCCGTAGACGGCGGCGAGGGTGCCGGGCACGATGTCCACCGCGTCGATCAGGGCGGTCCGCAGCACGGTGGCCTCCCCGGCCACCGTGGACAGCGCCACGCCCTCCACATGGCGGCGGTCGCGCAGGAACTCCCTCCGCTGCACCAGCGGCACGGAGGCGAACAGCGGGACCTCCACCAGCGCCAGGGCCAGTCGCAGGGTCACCGCGACCCGGCCCTGGACCTGGAGTTGGATGTCCACCACCGGCAGTCGGGAGTCGCCCTCCGAAACGCCGGCGAACCGCACCTCCACCCGGACCGGTCCATCGTCCGGCAGCGGCTCATACGCCTCCAGGCTGTGCAGCAGGTGCGGTACGGCCACCTGGTCCGCGCCGACACCAGGCAGCCAGCGGCCCATCTCCCGGC
Organism: Peterkaempfera bronchialis; assembly: GCF_003258605.2. NCBI lineage: Bacteria > Bacillati > Actinomycetota > Actinomycetes > Kitasatosporales > Streptomycetaceae > Peterkaempfera > Peterkaempfera bronchialis. The sequence goes on along the minus strand of NZ_CP031264.1, from coordinate 6,618,352 downwards.
AGGGGATCCCATGCAGCGCGGCGTCGAGCACCCCCTGGTGCAGCAGCCCGCGCGGCACCCGGTTCCGGCCGGTGTCGAGCATGCTGGACGCGCCGGACGCGGAGATCCACAGCGAGCTGACGCACTGGAACGCCGGGCCGTGGAACATCGCCCCCGAGGTGTAGGGGTCCACCGTCTCCTCCGCGTCGGCGAGCGCGGGGAACGGCTCCGGGCGGGGTCCCGGGGGCGGCCCGAGCCGCACGGTGCCGCCGATGACCTCGTCGAACCGGGAGAGGTCCGGGGTGGCGGCCTGCCGCCAGACCGAGAGGACGGCGGTCACCCCCTCCGGCGCCTCCCGCAGGTCGGTCCGCAGCCGCACCGGCTCCCCGAGCGGCAGCCATCGCCGCAGCCGCAGCCCGGACAGCCCGGACACCTGGCGGCCGGTGTGCTCGGCAGCCGTCCGGGCCAGGTGGTCCACCATCGCCATCATGGGCATCGCCGGGGTGATCCAGTCCGGCCGGTGGTCGAGCAGCCATGCCTGCTCGGCGGGATCGAGCACCGTGTCGTACGACGCCGGAAGGGTGGCGGGGGTCGCGGCGGCCCGGGGGCCCTGGGCGGTCCCGGTGTTCCCGGCGGCCCCGGTGTCCTCGATGGAGACGGCGGTCCCGGTGGAGACGGCGCGCATGCCGAGGCCGCGCACCTGGTAGATGCAGCGGCCGTCGATCCAGAGCCACGCCTCGGCGACCGCATGGCACTCGTGCGCGTCCCCGGCGGCTTCGAGGATCTCCATCTCGACCGTCATGGTGCCGTCGGTCGGCACGATCTGGCCCCGGTACTTCCAGGTCACTTCCTGACCGGTCATGACCGGTTCGAAGCGCGGGGCGACCAGTCGGCCGGTATGGCCGCTCTCCACCAGATAGACCTGGAGGAGCTGGCACATCGCCTCGACGCCCAGCGAGCCGGGCTGCACGGGGTCCTGGAAGAAGTGCGCCTTGAAGTACCAGTCCCCCGCGTCGATGTCCTTCTCCGCGCACAGCCGTCCCAGCCCGGCCTGGCCACCGTCCGGCCAGTACCCGGTGACCCGGTCCAGCATCAGCAGCATCGGGCCCGCCGGCGGTCGACGCTGCAGGTCGATCGGCTGCCCGCCGGGCGCCCGCAGTCGATGGTGGTCGTCCTGGCTGCGGGGCAGGCCGGTCTGGCTCTCCAGCGCGCTCCGGGGAAAGAACCCGAAGACCGAGGAGAGCCGGAACACCGGCCTGCCGTCGGCATGGCACTCCACGTCGAAGGTCTCGATGATCAGGTCCCCGTGGCGGGCGATGGTGCGGAGCACGACCTCGGTCCGCACGGTGCGGGTCCCCGGGGTGACCTCGCCGAGTACGGTCCCGGTGCCGTCGAGATTGCGGAAGTACAGGTCCTGCTCACCTCGGAGCAGGTCGGTGGCCTGGCCCGCCAGACAGCCGCACGGTTGCAGCGCCACCTCCATCAGCACCGCCATCGGCATGGCCGAGCCGCCGCCCTGCTCGAAGTACCAGGCATCCTCGGGCACGTCGTACTCGGTGACCAGCCGGCTGCCCGGCCGCTCCCCGCCGACGACCAGGTCACCGGTGACGATGCGGCTGACGAAGTGGAAGGGCGGGCCGGGCAGCCGGGCCCGCCTCCTGCCGCCGTCGAAGACGGCGGCGTCCTGGCCGAAGGCTTCCGTCGGCCGCCCCCAGGCTGCGGCGAGCAGCGTGGCGTAGTCGTACCGGACGTCCCCGACAACGGCGCAGTCCGCGTCGTCGCGATGGCCGCGCAGGCCGCCCAGCAGCGGCAGCGGGACCGGGGTGCCGTCGGTCTGCACCCGGACCGGGCCGAGCTGCCGCCACTGCTCCAGCGGCCAGTCGGGCACCAGGCGCAGCGCCACCCCGGCGGCGTGGAACGCCTGCACCCCGTCCACGGTGCAGAGCACATCGGCGACCAGCGTGGGCTGGGGACCGGCGCTGAGCTCCGTCACAAAGACCTCGTAGACCAGCCGCGAGCTGTCCGGTGTGACCTGGCGGCGGCAGCGCAGGGCGGCGGGGCGGCCGGGCACCGGTTCGAAGCGCCAGCCGTCCCGGTCCAGGGTGTGGCCGCCCGCCGCCAGGGAGAAGGCCATGGCCTGCAAGGCGCCCTCGAACATCAGGGTGCCGGGCATGCACGGATCGTGGTGGAAGTGCCCGTCGAAGAACCAGTCCGCCGCGTCGATCCGGGTCTCCGCCCGCAGATAGCCACGGCCCCACGGTCCTCCGGCGGGGTCGTAGTGCGTCACCTCGTCCAGCAGCAGCATCCGTCCGCAGCCGACCCTCGGGGTCCGGATGTGCGCCCTGGCCGCCGTCCAGGCCGGTCCGAAGCAGTCGGCGGGATTGCCGTCGGCGAAGGCCCGTACCTGGGCAGCGTCGAAGCAGGAGGCGGTGGTGGCGACCGGCGGGTCCACCGTGGCATCCGGGTCCGGCGGGCCGTCCGCCGGGTGCCAGAGCACCCCTGCGCTGCTCTCCAGCTCCTCGTCCGTGAAGAACCCCGCCTGCCCGTTGCGCACGGTCAGGCGCAGCTCGCCGTCGACATGGCAGTCGTAGTGGAAGAAGAAGAGCCGCACCCCCTGGTGCACGGCGTGGCCGTCGATCTGGATCTCGAAGTGCAGGGTGTCGCCGGGGCGGGGCGGGCTGCCGTACAGGGTCAACTCGCAGCCCAGCAGCCGGTACACCCGGTCCTGGCGGTCCAGCAGGTCGGCGCCGAGCCAGCTGATCAGCAGCAGGTCCGCCTGCCCGGCCTCGACCATGATCCCGGGCGGCATCCGCCCGGTGGCGTCCAGGTACCAGGAGTCCGGCCGGACGTCGGTCTCGGTCCAGAGCGTGCCGGTGCCGGGCGCGGAGGCGCGCAGCAGCGCCGCCGGTTCGGCGTCGATGCCCAGGACCCGGTCGACCAGCAGCAGCGGCGGCCGGGGCAGCCGGGTCTGCCGGTGCCGGTCGTCCTGGGCGGCGAACGCCGGGCCGAACAGCTCCGAGATCCGGCCGTGGGCGAGGTGTTCGAGCTGGGCCCGGTCGAAGGCCGGGCCGGGATACGGGCGGGGCCGGGCGGGGTCGGCCGGGGCGGCCGGGCTCCAACCGGCCGTCGAGCCGTGCGCCGTGCCGTGCGCCAGGGCGGCGAGTGCGGCCAGAGCGGTGGACCGGCCGTGCAGGAAGTGCCGCTGCGCCTCGGCCTGCTGGGCCGCGAAGGTCCGCTGGGCGTCCGCCTGGCCCGCCAGCACCGACCGGTGCACGGCGGTGACCCGGTTGCGGGCCTCGGCGATCACCCCGGCCACCCGCGTCGCCGGCCCGGACGCGGGCACAGACACGGGCACGGGCACGGGCACGGGCACGGACACGGTCGGTGGCACCGGCGTGGACACCGACGCGGGCGCCGGTTCGGCCTTGGGCAGCGTGGACGGCAGGCGGGGGGCCCGGGGCATGGGTGCGGCTTGCGGCGCCCGCTCGGCCGGCAGCCGGACCTCGGCGGGGGCGATCGGAATGGCGATGCGCTGCCCGGTCGGCGTCGCCCGGGGCGCAGCAGCCGCCCAGCGGCCGAGGAACGCGTCGGCGTCCACCCGCACCCCCGCCGCCGCCAGTTCGGCGACGACCTGGCCGATCCGGGCCAGGCCCTGGCCGTCGGGCGCGTCCATGGCCACGGCCAGATGGTCCCGGTCGCCGAGGATGCGGCTGATCCATGAGGTGCAGAGGCCGCGCGGCCCCTGCTCCACAAAGATCCGCACCCCGTCCGCCCAGGCCCGCTCGATCACCCGGACGTAGTCGACGGTGGTGAGCAGTTGCGCGGTCAGGGCGTCGGCGACCCGCTCGGCGGTCGGCAGATACGACGTCCCGCTCGCGCAGCTGTAGAACCGCACCCCGGGGACGGCCGTGGTGGGCCGGTGGTGCAGCTGCCACCAGCGGCTCTCCACCTCGGCCAGCTCCGGTGCGTGCGCGGCCATGTCGTAGCTGATCGGCACGGCGTGGGCCCGCTGCCTGCGAACCCAGGCGTCACATGCCTCGGCCTCTCCGCCGACCACGCAGAGGCCGGGTGCGTTCAGCGCGAGCAGGTGGACCGCCGGCTCAGCGGCCAGCTCCGCCCGGACCCGCTCGGCGGGCATGGAGACGAGGTAGCCGGCCCATCGGCTGCCGGGGACGCCCGCGCGTTCCCAGGCCCGGCGGACGGCCCGGTACTCCCCGCCGATCTCCCGGTCGAAGAGCCCGCTCGCCCGGCTCTCCGCGCAGTGTTCGGCGGTGTCCGTCCAGACGCCCAGGGCGATCAGGGCGGCCGTCTCACCGGAGGAGTAGCCGATCGCCGCGTCCGGGTCGCCCAGCAGGGCCCGGCTGATGGCGGTGTGCAGGCTGATCACCAGGCCGGTGCTCATGATCTGGTCCAGCGCGTCGGCCGGGCCGGTGGCGGTGGCCGGGCCGGTCAGCAGTGACCGGGGCAGTCCCGACGCCTCCAGATTGTCCAGCAGGTCGGGCAGCGCGAGGGCGAGTTCGCGGCCCATACCCGGGTAGGCAGCGGAGCCATTGGTGAAGACAAAGGCGGTCTCCCCCACCACGGGTGCGTCCCGGTAGGCGGCCCCCGGTGGCCTGATGCCCTCACCGGCCAGCCAGCGCCGGGCGCGTTCCCGCTGCTCGGCGAGGTCGGCGTCGGTGGTGACCAGGGCGAGTCGGGCAGGGCCTGCGGCGCTCTCGCGGTCGGCGTCCAGCGCCTGGGCCACCTCATGCCGGTCCCGGCCGGAGTAGAGGTGCAGCCGGGGGGCCGGGCCCGACACCCACGGCCGGGCCGCATCCGCCACCAGGCGGGTACGGGCCTGCGGGCCCTCCAGGACCGAGCACCGTACCTCGGCCGTGCGGGCGGCGTCCAGCGGGAGCGCCGGGGCGTGCGGGCGGGGCAGTACGCGGTGCTGGAGTGCCAGGGCGGCGACGGCCACGGAGAGCAGTCCGGCGGCGGCGTGTGCGGCGCCGAACAGCTCGGCCGGGTCGATATGTGGCACCGCCGCCTCGCCTTCGGCGGGTCCGTCGCCGACGAGCAGCTGCGGTGCAGCCGTGCCGTCCTGGTCCAGGACCGCGATCACCTGGTCGCCGTCGCGCCGGGCGTCGGCCAACCGCTTGAGGACCAGCGCCACGGCGGCGTCTCCCGGGGGCCGCCGTAGTACCCCGAGCCCGGCCAGCGCGGCCCGCTGCACTGCCTCGTCCGCCAGGTCGACCGCCCCCACCAGGGCGGCGTCCACCTCGTGCGTCCGCAGCGCGCGGGCGGCCAGCTCCAGTGCCACCAGCCCGGACGCCTCCTCCGCGCAGACCACGAAGCCCGGCCCGGCCAGGTCGAACCGGGTGTTGAGCCGGTGGGCCAGGAGATGGGGCATGGTGCCGGTCACTCCGGCGGCGGGCAGCGGCGCGGCGAACGCCTGCTGGGTGGCCGCGACGGTCTCGGCGTCGGCGCCTTCCCGCCAGGCGGCCGAACGCCACCGTGCCCCGTAGCGGGCGGCCTGCGGGTCGCTGCCCGCGCCGATCAGCACCGCCGTGCGCTCGCGGGGCAGCCGGATGTCCGCCACAGCCTCCTCGGCGGCGGCCAGCACCAGCAGTTGGCGGGTCTCCGCGCAGGCCAGGTCGGCCGGGGGGAAGCAGAGCCCTCCGGCCGACAGCTCGACTGCGGTGACGGCGGCGGTACGGGGCTCGGACTCACCGGTCAGCAGTGTGCGGCGCAGGCTCTCGGCGGATTCGCCGCCGCCGACCCGGGCGCCGAGGGCGACAATCGCGAGCGGCCCGGCATCCACCTCCGGCGAGGCCGCCACCCCACCACCCTCGGGCAGACTCCCACCGCCCCGGCCCCCAGACCCGGCGCCCTCGGGCAACCCTCCAACCCGGCCCCTCACAACAACCGACCCGGCACCCTCGGGCCAGCCGTCGAGGACCAGATGGGCATTGGCGCCGCCGAATCCAAACGCGCTGACAGCAGCCCGGCGCAGCCCCGGCCACTCCTCGGCCTCGGCGGGCAGCCGCAGCGGCGTACCGTCCAGCTCCGCGAGCGGCCGGTCGGCTCCGGCCACCGCAGGGCGGACCCCCGCGCCCATCGCCCCGAGCACCTTGAGCAGCCCCGCCACCCCGGCTGCGGCCAGCGGGTGGCCGAGCTGGGCCTTGACCGAGCCGATCGGCACGCCGGGGCTGTCGGCGAACACCTCGGCCATGGCCCGGACCTCCACCGCGTCACCGCTCGGGGTCCCGGTGGCGTGGGCCTCGATCAGCGAGACCGTGGCCGGGTCGATGCCCGCCAGCGCGTAGGCGAGCCGCATCGCCCGCGTCTGCCCGTCGCGGTCGGGGAGCAGCAGACCGCCGCCCCGGCCGTCGTTGGAGAGCCCCACCGCCCGGATCACCCCGAGCACCGGAACGTCCGCCGCCAGCGCATCGGCCAGCCGCATCAGCACCACCAACCCGGCACCCTCGGCCGGGATCAGCCCGTCGGCGTCCCGTTGGAGGGGCCGGCTCCGGCCGGAGCGGCTGAGCGCCGACAGGGCGTGGAAGCCCTGGTGCAGGAAGAGGTTGTCGGCCCGGTTGACCGCCCCCGCGACCATCAGCCGCACCGCCCCGGAGTGCAGGCGGTCGCAGGCGAGCTTGATCGCATAGAGCCCGGAGGCGCAGGCCGCGTCGACGGCGAACCCGCCCGCTCCCAGGCCCAGCGCCCGCGCCGCGAGTTGGGCGGGCCGTCCGGCGGCGAACCAGTTGCCGGGGTGCGGCCGGGGCCTGCCGCGCAGCAGTGCCGTGCGCAGCGCGGGCTCCTGGGCGGTCAGCCAGACATGCTCGGCGAAGCGGCTGGCGGACTCATTGGGGTAGGCCAGATTGCCCAGCACCAGACCGGCGTCGGGCAACGGCCCCTGTTGCCCGGACTCGCGCAGTGCCTGCCGGGCGCCGTACAGGACCCAGTGGAAGAGCGGGTCCAGCTCGGCGATCTCCGCCGGATCGAGGGCGAAGCCGCTCGGGTCGAACACCTCGTCGAAGCCCTGGACGTATCCGCCGGCCACCGAGGCGATCCGGTCGGCCGGGTCGGTCACCAGGCGGTCGTAGCCCTGCCGGGGCAGCCGCCACCGTTCCATGGAGACGGCCGACAGGCAGGACCGGCCGGCCTCGGCGTTCCGCCACAGCTGGTCGGGGTCGAGGGCACCGGGCAGCACACAGCCCCGCCCGATGACGGCGATGGGTTCGAATCCCAAGGTGGGCTCTCCGTGGGTGGTGGTGGCAGGCGTCAGGACGGGCGGCGTACCAGCTCGACGCCGCGCAGGTCGATGCGTACGGCGCCGCTCTCGTCGGCGACCACGGCCTCGCAGCGGGCGCGGTCACCGCTCACCTCGACGGCCCTGACCACGCATCGGGCGGCCCCGGTCAGCGGGCCCGCCCCCAGCAGGCGGCACTCCTCGATCCCCATCGGCAGCACCGCACCGCCCAGCATCCGCAGCGCCCAGAGCGAGGCCAGTTGCAAGGCGCCGTCCAGAGCTGCCGGGTCGCTGCGCCAGGCTTCGCCCGGCCAGCCCAGCCCGCGCAGGCCGACGAGTTCGCCGACGGCACCGGCCTCGCCGATCCCGGTCAGCGACCGCACGACGTGGAAGCGCGGGCCGTGGAAGAGCGCATGGCCGTCGTACAGCTCGATCCCGTCCGGTGGCAGCAGCCCGCCCGGCTCGCCGAGGTCGGGTGCGTCCGCCGCCGCAGCGCCGGGCACCACCGCCCGGACGTGCGCGGCTCCGTCGTCACCACGCAGCTCCAGCTCCAGGGCGCGCTGCCCGCCCTGCCCGGAGACCCGGCCCTGCACCGCCAGGCGGGGTCCGGCCGCCGTCGGCTCGGGCAGAACGACCTTGCGCAGTACCCGCAGGCCGCGCAGCACCACCGGATCGCCCTCCGGCCGCCAGACGGCGGCCACCCGGGCGAACCACTCGGCGGACAGCGCCAGCGGCAGCACCGGTCGGCCGTTGATCGCGTGATCGGCCAGGTACGGGTATCGGTCGGCGTCGATGCGGAGCTCCGCCCGGGCGGGCGCCCGGCTAACCGAACCCATCGGACCGAGCCCGCCGTCCATGGCCAGGCAGACCCTGGCCTCGGACGCCGGGCCGCCCAGCTCGGCGGCGAAGGCGTCGGCGCCCGCCTCGACGGGGATCAGCTCGACCCCTTCCCCGACGAGCAGCGCGGCGATCGGCGGGGTGACCATGCCGCCCTGCCACGGCCCCCAGGCGATGGACCGCACCAGGCAGCCCGGACGCCTGGCCTGCTCCACCGAGGCGACCTGGCCGAGCACCTCGTTGGCGACCGCATAGTCGCTCTGGCCCGCGTTGCCGAAGAGACCGGCCACCGAGGAGAAGAGGCAGACCAGTCGGAGCGGGTCGTCCACGGTGGCGTCCAGCAGTGCGCGCAGGCCGTCGACCTTGGTGCTGAGGACCCGGTCGATCTGCTCGTCGGTCTTGTCGGCGATCAGCTTGTCGGCCAGTACGCCGGCGCCGTGCACGATGCCGGTGACCGGGCCCCACTCCGCCCGTACCCGGTCCAGCTCCCGGCTGAGCGCAGCGCCGTCGCGCGCGTCCACCGCCAGGTACCGCACGGGGGACCCGGCCCGCTCGATCGCGGCGACCGTCTCCCGGATCTCCCGTACCGCCAGGATGCGGCGGGCGTGCGCGGCGAGCGCGGCCGGGGCGGGGGCCGGTTCCCGGTCGTCCGGCGCGCGGGTCTCGGCCAGCGCGCGGGTCAGGGCTGCCTCGTCGGTCAGGTGTGCCAGGCCGGGCGGTTCCTCGGTGAGCGGGGTGCGGCCCAGCAGGACCAGATGCGGCCGGTGCTCGGCCGCCAGCGCGCGCAGCGCGGCGGCCGTCACCCCGCGTGCGCCTCCGGTGGCCACGATCACCGACTGCGGCCCGATCCGGGCGGGCTCCCCGGCGGTGGCCGGGAGCGGCGCGGGCGCCAGCCGCAGGGTGCGCCGGGTGCCGTCGGCGGAGAGCGCCACATCGAGGTCCGGGCCGCCCTCCAGCAGCTCGCCCACGATGGCGGCGGCGACGGCGTGCGGCTCACGGCTGCCGCGTTCGCAGTCGATGGCCTTCACGGCGGCCTCGGGCCACTCCTTGGCGGCGGTCCTGGCCAGCCCGGCCAGCCCGCCGAGCCAGGCGCGGTCGCCCTGTCCGCCTCCCAGGCCGAAGTCGCCGCCGGTGTCCTGGACGGTGACGAAGACCCCGCTCCGCACCCCCGGGCGGGCGGCTGCGGAGACCGCCGTACGGAACGCCTCACGCTGGACCGCGGCGGCCCGGGCGGCGGAGTCGACCGGGGCCAGCCCGTCCAGCAGGACCACCCCGGCCGCGTCCTCGGGGATGCTGCGCTCCACGGTGGCGGCGCAGCCGTGGAAGCGCAGTTGCTCGGCGACCAGCTGGGCCACGCCCGTGCCGTCGTCGGTGACCGCGATCGGGCCGTCGTACAGCCCTGCCATGGCCAGTCCGGCGGCCGGGGCGGGGACGGCGCGCGGCACCGCGCGGCTCAGCGCCGCCCGTACGGCGGTGTCCGGAGCCGCCGGGGTAACCGGGGTCGGCGGCATAGCGGCTGACGGAGTGTCAGAGTTGGTGATCCCCAGGTGGCTGCGGACCGTGTCGGCGATCTGGCGCAGGGTGCGGGCCGCGCCGAGGTCCGCGAAGGCGCTCTGCGGCAGATCGCCCATGTCGCCGCAGACCACGGAGAGGATCTCCACCCGCTTGATCGAGTCGATGCCGAGGTCGGCTGCCAGCTCCATATCGAGGTTGAGGATGTCCACGGGGTAGCCGGTCCGCTCCGCCACGACCGAGAGGATCAGCCGTTCGAGGTCCTGCGGAGCGGGCACGTCGGGCCCGGCGGTCGGCTCCGACGGCGCCGACGGTGCCGGAGCCGCCGGAGTGTCCGGAGCGGCCAGAGCGACCGGAGCGGCCACCGGGACGGCCGAAGCCACCGGAACCGGAACGGCAGGGGCAGGTGCCATCACCACGGCCGACTCGATCTGCGGGACCGGGACGGCAGCCCGGGCGGCGGGAATGTACGCGGGCGCGGTCTCGGGCACCGCCACCGGGCCGCCCAGCAGCGCGGCCATCGCCGACTCGGACATCCGCAGATAGGCGAGGTGACTCTCGGTCACCTGCCGCTGGTAGTCGGTATGCGCCTCGGCGGTCTGCCGCTGGTAGTCGGCGTGCGCCTGCGCGGTCTGCCGCTGGGTCTCCTCGATCAGCGCCAGCAGACCGGGGTCGACGGCCTGCTGCACGGGCAGCACAGGAGCGGCCGACGCCGGGGCCGACCCCGGGGCCGACACCGACACCGACGCCGAGACCGGAGCCTGGACAGGGTTGGGCCCGGGCAGCGCCGCCGCGCCGCCCGGCGGGGGGTAGGGCCGGCCGTGGTTGCCTCCGTCGATCTTCACCGTCATGCGGGACATGTCCTCCCTGGTCCGCTTCGCGGCTGGCGCGTACTCCTCCCAGAGCACGCCGTGGTCGAGCGCTGCGCCGCAGACGGCGAGCTGCCCCAGTGCCTCGTGCAGCGCCGTGACGCCGTCCTGGCCGGGGCGTTGCAGCGCGACCGCGAGGTGGTCGCGGTCGCCGAGGATCCGCTGCACCAGGCCGGTGAGCGTGGTTCCCGGCCCCACCTCGACAAAGGTCCGCACACCTGCGGCGTACATGGCCTCGATCCCTGCCTGGAACAGCACCGGCGAGGCGAGGTGCGCGGCGATCCGGCCCCGCACCTGGTCGGGCTCGGCGGGGTAGACCGAGGCGTCGGCGTTGCCGTACACCGGGAGCGCCGGGCCGTCGATGCGCAGCGCCCGCACCGCCTGGGCCAACGGTTCGCCGGCCGCCGCGACCACCGGGCTGTGGAAGGCCGTGGCCGTGTCCAGCCGCCGGGTGGTGAAGCCCCGGCCCGCGAGCAGGCCCGCCGCCGCGTCGACCGCGTCGCCGAGGCCGGAGAGCACCACCTGCTCGGGGGCGTTGTGGTTGGCCAGCCAGACGCCGGGCAGGTCGGCGATCAGCGGCTCGACCTGCTCGCGCGGCGCCGTGACGGCCACCATCGCCCCCGGCGTCCGGAGTGCGGCGTCCCGCATCAACTCACCCCGGCAGCGGGCCAGCCCGAGCAGTCCATCGGCGTCCAGGGCGCCTGCGGCATGCAGTGCGACCAGTTCGCCGAAGCTGTGCCCGGCGGCGCAGTCGGGCCGCAGGCCCAGCGCCCGCAGCAGGTCGAGCAGTGCCAGGCTGTGGGCGGCGAGGGCGGGTTGGGCCCATTCGGTCGCGGTGAGCGCCGCCTGCTGCCTGTCCCGCTCGGCGTCGGTGAACGCCGGCGGCGGGAAGACCAGGCGGTGCAGCGGCAGGCCGTCGAACTCCCTGGCCCCATGGCGGTCCCAGGCACGCTGCACGGTCGGGAGGTGCAGGGCGAGGTCCGCTCCCATGCCGATGTGCTGGGAGCCCTGGCCGGGGAAGAGGAATCCGATCCGGCCGAGCGTGGCGGCGCCCGTCCGATAGCGGATGCCCGGTGCCGCGAACGGCGCGTCGGGCCGCCGCGCGATCACGGCGGCGGCCTGCGCCGCCTTGGCGGCGAGGTCGGCGGTGTCCCGGGCGACGATCGCCAGGCGCGCGGGGGCGTCGGGCCGGAACTCCTGCTGGCTGCTGCGGGCGAGCGCGGCGAGCGGCTGCTCCGGGTCGACCTCCCCGGCGGCGGTCAGCACCGCCTCCGGGGTGTCGGCGGCGAAGAGCACCAGTTCGCTGGGCATGCTGCGGAACCGGCGGGCCCGCTCGCCCCAGCCGGACTCATCGGGTACGTACTCCTCCACCGCCACATGGAAGTTGGAGCCGCCGAAGCCGAAGCTGGAGACCGACGCCCGCCGTGGATGGTCCGCCGGGCGCACCCAGGGGCGGGCCCGGGTGTTGAGGTAGAACGGGCTGTGCTCCAGGTCCAGGCCGGGGGCCGGGCGCTCGACCTTGACGGTGGGGGGCAGCACCCGGTGGTGCAGCGCCAGCACCGCCTTGAGCAGCCCGGCGGCTCCGGCGGCGCACTTGGTGTGCCCGATCTGCGACTTGACCGACCCCAGGGCGCAGTACTGCCGGTCTGGGCCGTCACCCGTCCCCTCGGGATCGCCGGACTGCTCGAAGACCTCGCGCAGCGCCGCGAACTCCGCGGCGTCGCCGGCCTTGGTCCCGGTGCCATGGGCCTCGACCAGCCCGACCGTCCGGGGGCTGTACCCGGCTTCCCGGTAGGCCCGCCGCAGTGCTCTCGCCTGACCGGCCGGGACGGGGGCGTAGATGGCGGTGCCGCCGCCGTCCGAGGAGGTGCCCACGCCACGGATCACGGCGTAGATCCGGTCGCCGTCGCGCTCGGCGTCGGCCAGCCGCTTGAGGGCGAACATGGCCAGCCCCTCACCGAGCATGGTGCCGTCGGCGTCGGCCGAGAACGGCCGGCAGTCCCCGGTCGTGGAGAGGGCCGGGGTCTTGGAGAAGCAGACATAGGTGCCGATGTCGTTGGCGGTGTCGACGCCGCCGGTGAGCATCAGGTCGGCCCGGCCGAGGGTGAGTTCGGCAATCGCCGTGGAGAGCGCCGCTAACGAGCTGGCGCACGCCGCGTCGGTGGTGTGGTTGAGGCCGTGCAGGTCGAAGCGGTTGGCGATCCGGCCGGCCACCACATTGGTCAGCATGCCGGGGAAGGTGGCCTCGCCCCACTCCACGGTCTGGTCCGCGATCCGGTCGCAGATCGCCTGCGCCTCGGGCTCCGGAACGCCGCTCTCGCGCAGCGCCTTGAGGTGCATCGGCCAGGCCAGCCGGTCGGCCATCTGGCTGAGCAGCGGCAGCGCGGCGGCGCCGAGGACCACGCCGATCCGGTCCCGGTCCAGCGCGGGCAGCCGGTCGCCGCCCGCCTCGGTGAGCACCTGCTCGGCGACCAGCAGGGCGAGCAGCTGTGCGCTGTCGGTCGCCGAGAGGTTGTTGGGCAGGATGCCGAACGCCATCGGGTCGAAGTCGACCGCCGGCAGAAAGGCACCGCGCCGGGCATAGGTCCGGTCGGGCACTGACGGGTCGGGGTCGTAGTGGTCTTCGACCAGCCAGCGGTGCGGCGGGACATCGGTGATCAGGTCACGCCCTTGGACGACGGCCCGCCAGAACCCCTCCGGATCGGGCGAACCGGGCAGCAGCGCACCGACGGCGACCACGGCGACCGGCACCGGTCGCGGGTGATGGTCCAGCATGGTCTCTCCTCAGCTCAGCGGTCGGGGCCGAAAGTGGAACCCCGCCGGGGGAACCGGTACGCCATAGGTGCGCAGCTGGTGGGCGCGGGTCAGCACCGCCGCGCCCTCCAGCAGGTTGAGCGCGATCTGGACCACCGACCGGTTGCCGGGCTGCGCGAGGAAGCTGCCCGCCGTCCACCGGTTGAAGGCGCCCATCGCCGGGCCGCACCAGAGCTGGTAGTCGGCGCGGCGCGAGGTGTCCCCGGTGATCGCCCACCGGCTGGAGCTGCCCAGGTACCAGCGGAAGACCAGGGCCATCCGGTGCTTGGGATCGCGCTCGGCCCTGGCCAGCTGGGCGGGGTCGCGCCGCTCCCAGAACCGCCGGGTCAGCTCCCAGACCTGCGCGACCGGGCTGCCCAGCACCTCGGCCTCGATCCGGGCCAGCAGCGCCGCCGGGACGGACTCCAGCGAGTCGTGGTCGCGGTAGACGTCGTACAGCCGGGTGGCCCGCGCGGCGAAGAGCGTGCCGTGCTGGAGCACCTGGAGCTTCACGCCCAGCTCGAACATGTCTGCGGCGGGAGCCATGGTGACATCGGCGACATCGGCCTGCGCCAGCAGGTTTCTGGCGTCGTCGGAGACGCCCGACTCCACCGCGACCTGGTTCACCGACCCGGTGACCGCATAGGCGGCGCCGAGGGCGAAGGCGGCGGAGACCGCGCCCGGGGTGCCGAGCCCGCCGGCCGCGCCGATCCGGACGGGCCCGGGGTGGCGGGGGTACCGCTCGGCCGTCCGGTCGCGCAGGGCCAGGATGGTGGGCAGCAGCACCGACAGCGGGCGGTTGTCGGTGTGGCCGCCGCTGTCGGCCTCCACCGTGATGTCGTCGGCCACCGGGACGTGCCCGGCCAACTCGGCCTCCTCGGCGGTGAGCAGGCCGCGTTCCACCAGGGCGCGCAGCAGCGGCTCGGGGGCCGGCGACAGAAACTGCTCGGCCACCTCCGGGCGGGAGACCTTGGCCATCAGCCGGGTCCGCCGGGCGATCCGGCCCGCTGCGTCCCGGTGCAGTCCGGTGGCGGCGCAGCGGACGACGGCGGGGGTCAGCCGCATAAAGGCGGAGGCGGAGACATGGGGCACGGCGCGGCGCAGCAGCAGATCCGCGACCTGCTCCTCCAGGGCCGGTTCGGCCGGGGAGTGGATGAGGTTGACGCCCCAGTTGGTCCGGCCGGGCAGGGCACGCCGCAGTTCGTCCACCGCGGCCTCCACGGCGGGCAGGGCGAGGCCGGCCGCGCCGAAGAAGCCGAGCATCTCCGCCTCCGCCATGGCGGTCACCATGCGGGTGGTGGCGATCCCCTTGGCCATCTCCCCGGCCACATAGGGGAAGCGCACCGCATGGGCCTCGCCGAACGAGCGGTCGCCGAGCCATTCCGGGTAGAGCGGCGGCAGGGTGCCGACGATCTCGCCGCCGGGGCCGGAGGGCGGTGGGCTGCCCGCCGCCACGCCGAGGCCGCCGTCGCGGTCCCGTACGACATGGGCCGGTTCCCGGATCCGCTGGATCACCCCGGGCAGCTCGGCCGGGGCGTACACCGGTCGGCCCGCCTCCCCAGGGGCCGAGCCGGAGCGCTGCTGGACGGGCATCGATGCGTCCTCCCTTGTCGGGTAGCGGTTCATCGGGCGCCGCCGTTCTCCGGTCCGGCCGTACTCGCTGCCAGGTGCCAGGCCAGCCGGCGCAGCCCCTCCTCGGTGCCGATGCGCGGCCGGTAGTCCAGGTCACGCCGTGCGGCGGAGATGTCGAACCAGTGCGAGGTGCCGAGCTGTCCGGCCACCAGCCGGGTGAGCGGCGGTTCGGCCGGCACCCGGGCCGCCCGGTAGGCGGTCTCCAGCAGGGCGGCGGCGGCCCGTGCCGGGGCGCGCGGGACGCGTCGGGTCTCCGGGGGCAGTCCGGCCGCCGCCAGCAGGGCGTTCAGGGTGTCGTCGGTGGTCCGGGGGTCGCCCTGGCTGAGGAAGTAGGCGCGGCCTGCGATCGGCGCGGCCGGGTGCAGCCGGTCCAGGGCGAGCAGATGGGCCTCGGCGGCGTTGTCCACATAGGTGGTGTCGATCCGTTTGCCCGGTGGCCCGACCAGCCGCAGCCGGCCGGTGCGGGCGGCTTCGAGGATGCGGGGGGTGAAGTGCGGATCGCCGGGGCCCCAGATCAGATGGGGCCGCAGCGCCACCGTGGCCAGCTGCGGCGAGTTGGCCGCCAGCACCCGCTGCTCGGCCTCCGCCTTGCTCCGGGGGTACGGGCCCGGGAAGCGGGTGGCGTACGGCACCGACTCATCGACGCCCTCCAGGTCCCGGCCCCGGTGGACCACGCTAGGGCTGGAGGTGTACACCAGCCGCCGCACGCCGTGTTCCAGGCACCCCGCGATCACGTTTTCGGTGCCGCCGACGTTGACCGCGTGGTACTCGGCGGCCGGTCCCCAGGCCCCGGCCTTGGCCGCGCAGTGGATGACCGCCGCGCATCCGGCGACCGCGTCGGCGACCGCCGCCCGGTCGCGGAGGTCCGCCGGGTGCTGCTCCACGCCGAGGGCGGCCAGCTGCGCCGAGCGGTGGCGGCCGAGCGACCGGACCTGGTGGCCGGCCGCCCGGAGTTGGACGCAGACGGCCCTGCCCAGGAAGCCGCTGCCGCCGGTGACCAGTACCCTCACCGGAGCCTCCCGGCGGCCCAGCGCGCCAGCCGCTCCCGGCCGATCTTGGCGTTGTGCCGGATGTCGACCGGGAAGCCGGGGTGGAACAGCACCTGCCGGATGGCGGCGGTGTGCGGATACCCGGCGAACCGGTCGAGCACCTCGGCCGCCACCCGGGGCCGCTGGGAGCGCCGGATGCCGCGTTCGGCCTCCACGCAGAGCACCGGTGTCTGGGCACCCGGGGCGCCGACGCCCACCAGTGCGCTGCGCCGGACGCCGGGGACGGTGTTGGCGATCGGCTCGACCTGCTCGGTGCAGAGGTCTCCGTCCGGGGTGCGCACCCGCTGCGACGTGCGTCCGCAGAGCCAGAGCCGCCCCTGCTCGTCCAGTCGGCCGAGGTCGCCCATGCGGTGCACGATCCGGTCGCCCTCGCGGATCTTGGCGAGTGCCGTCTCCTGCGGGCGGCCGAAGTACCGCTCGCTGACCGCCGGTCCGGCGACGGTGATCTCACCGACGGCGCCGGGCTCCGCCAGCAGGTCGTCGCTCCAGAGCGGGATGGGCCCGTCCGAGACGGTGATCACCCGTACCGTGTTCGCCGCCAGCGGGCGGCCGACGCAGACGCCGTGGCCCCGCTCGGTCGGCAGGCGGGTCTCGCCGAGGAGTTCACGGCTCTCGATGACGCTCAGCGGCAGGCATTCGGTGGCCCCGTACGCGGAGTGGAGCAGGGCGTCCTCGGGCAGGCAGCGCCGCAGCCGCTCGGCGGTGCGGGGGTCCAGCGACGCTCCGGCGGAGGTGACAAAGCGCAGCGGCTCCAGCACCAGCGCCCGGTCCGCGCAGTACCGGGAGAGCGAGTCCAGCAGCGCGGGCGCGCCGAACAGGCCGCTCGCGCCGAACCGGCCGATCTCGGCGACCAGCACCGCCGGGTCGGCGGAGGCGGGGCGGATCGGGTCCATCCGTGGGACCACCAGGGTCAGCCCGAGCGCGGGACCGGCCAGGGCGAACGGCGGGAAGGTCGAGATGCCGACCGTCCCCGGTTCCAGCGGGAAGGTTTCCCGGGCCAGCCGGAGCTGCGCACCGAGGTGCCGCGCCCGGTACTCGACGGCCTTGGGGACACCGGTCGATCCGGAGGTGAAGGCGATAGCGGCCAGGTCGTCCGGCGACCGGTCCGCGCGGGGCGGCGGGATGTCGGGGGCGGCGGCGCAGAGCGCCCGGAGGGTGGGGCCGCGCCAGAACCAGCGGCGGCCGACCGTGACCGGCAGGCGCACGGAGCGGCGGGCCCAGCCCAGCAGCACCCGGCCCGCGTGCGCCTTCGGCACTCCGATGAAGGCATCCGGCGCGGCCTCGGCCAGGCAGCGGCGGAGCGCGGACCTGGCGATCCCGGGGTCGATCAGCACCGGGACCACCCCGAGCCGGGCCAGGGCGAGGACCAGCGCCGCCAGATCGGGTCCGGGCGGCACCATCAGGCAGGTCCGCATCCCGGGCCGCAGGCCCGCGTGGGAGAGCGCACCGGTGTAGGCGTCGCACCGCTCGGTCAGTTGACGGTAGGTCAGCTCTGCGTACCGGCCGTTGCGGACCGGGTGGTGCAGCGCGACCGCGTCCGGCTGCCGGGCGCGCAGTGCCTCGAAGGCGGCCGTGAGGTCGGCCGCTGTGTCGTCCGGCAGGCCGTTCTCCGGCGTGCCGTCCTCGGGGGTGGGGAGCAGGGTCACCGGGTCACCACCTCAGCACCATCGCGCCGAGGCTCAGCCCGCTGGCCAGCCCGATCAGCAGGGCGTGGTCCCCCCGCTTCAGGCGCCCGGTCTCCACGGCGGTGACCAGTTGCAGCGGCAGGCTCGCCGAGGCCACATTGCCGTGGTCGGCGATGGTGACCACGGTGCGGTCCAGCGGGATGCCGGCCCGCTCGCAGAACGGGGCCAGATAGGGCAGCGCCGCCTGGTGGACGCAGACCACCGCGAAGTCCGCCATGGTCATCCCCAGCCCGGTCACCGCGTCGAGCAGCGGGGTGAGGTCGGCCCGGTCCAGCGCCGCCAGCAGTTCCATCGACCTGACCTGGAACCGGCCTGCGGTCAGCACCCCGGTCTGCCGGTCACGCTGGACGGGCACGACGGTGGTCGGCCAGGCCGCCGACTCGGCCGTGAAGCGGTGGCCCAGTACCCCGGGCCGGTCGCTGGCCTCCAGCAGCAGGGCGGCACCGGCGTCGGAGACGGTGTGCGAGGCGCCCACGGTGAACAGCTCGTCAAGCCCCGACAGCCGCCACTGCGCCGCGAGGGTCACCCGCTCCCCGCAGGCGATCAGGATGCGGTCGTAGTGTCCGGCGCAGATCAGCGCATCGGCGACCTCGATCGCGTTCACCACGCTGTTGCAGGCGTTGGAGAGATCGAAGACCGGGCAGCGGGCGCCGAGCTTCTCCGCGACGATATGGGCGGTGGCCGGCTCGATCACATCCGCGCTGGTGGCGGCGAAGATCAGCAGATCGATGTCGGCGAGGTCCCGGCCGCAGGAGTCGAGCAGCTTCCGCACGGCGGCAGCGGCCAGGTCGGAGGCCATCCAGTCGTCGGGGGCGAGATGGCGGTAGCGGACGCCGGTGAGGCGCTCGATCAGTCCCGGCGGCGGGACGAGCCCGGGGTTCAACTCCGCCAGCCTCGCCTCGACCTGGGCGCTGGTCATCCCGTCCTCGGGCAGATGGGTGGCGACCTCGGCCACCCGCGCATGGCGGGCCGCACCGGCGGGCGTCACGAGCTCTTCCCTTCCGCTGCGGCGGCGACGATGTCGGCCAGTTCCCCCACGGTGTGCGTCACCAGCACCTGGGCGACGTCCAGGGTGACCCCGAACCGCTGCTCCACCTCCGTCACGGCGCGCAGCGCCTTGAGCGAGTCGATGCCGGGCAGCGTGTAGAGGCGCGACTCGGCGGGGACCTCTGCCACCTCGACGGCGAGGGAGGCGGCGATCACCTCGCGGATGACGTCGAGGACACGGTCGCGGGCGACGGCGTCCACGGGTTCGGACGTCACAGGGTCTCCTTCACCAGGGCGTGGTCGGGGGCGGTTCGCGGGCGGCCGGGCAGGAACGGGGCCAGGTCCACCGGCAGGCCGTGGCTGGCGAGCCTGGCCAGCAGCCGGGCCATGGACCGGTCGGCGGGCATGCCGCGCCGCTCGACGGCCTCGGCCACATGGGGCCGGTCGGCGAGGCAGTCGTCCACCCAGCGGGTGCAGACGCCGCCGGGCCCCACCTCCAGGAAGTAGCGGTAGCCGCGCAGATAGGCGGCCCGGACGAGGCGTGGGAAGTCGACGGTCCGCCGCATCACCCCCACGACGTCGGCGGCGGTCTCCCCGGGCGCCGAGGCGTCCAGCGGTCGGCAGCCGTGCGCGCTGAGCAGCTCCGCGTCCGGGGTCGGCCGGACATGTCGGCCGAGCTCCCCGGGGGCCCGCCCGGTGTCGATCAGCGGGGTGTGGAAGAGGTGGCTGTACGCGGAGGGGATGCTGGGTCGCCCCATCGCCTCGGCCAGGGCCTCGCACTGAGCCGGATCACCGGCGACCACCACCTCGCCCGGCGTATTGACATGGGTGAGGAAGACCCGGTCGAAGCGGCTCAGCCGCTCCCGGACCTCAGCGGCTCCGGCAAAGACGACCCGGGAGCCCCAGACGGCGCCGTCCGGCAGCTCCTCGGGGAGGTTCCAGGCGGCCCGGACCACCTGCCGCGCCCTGCCCACCGCCTGGTCGAAGAGCGGCAGCGCGAAGAGCGCGGCGAGGTCGTCCTCGGTGCAGGAGAGCCAGCCGGTGGCGGCCAGCATGCTGATCTCGCCGAGGCTGTAGCCGAGCGCGCCGTGCTGCCGCAGACCCAGCACGCTGCGCAGCAGACGGGTGTGGAAGACGGCGAAGAGGATCCCCACCTCGGTCAGCCCGGCGGCGTCGCCGTACAGCTCCCGCTCCAGCGCCGCGAGTTCCGCTTCGGCGGCGTCCTTGCCCAGCAGCCGCCGCACCAGTTCCCCGCCGCACCCGGCGTCGCGTCGGAACGCCGACTCCCCGACGGCGGCGAGCTCCCCGGGGAAGCAGCGGAGCAGGTCGCGTCCGAACCCCGGGAAGGCGCCGAAGATGCCGGGGAAGACCAGGGCGACCCCGCCGCCGGGCCCGATCGGCCGGGCCGCGCAGCAGCTGCCGCCGGGGCTGGCCCAGTCCCGGCCCTCCGCCAGGGTGCGCGGCAGCGAGCCCAGGGCCAGCCCGAGCTCCCGGCCCACCGACTCCGGGGTCACGCAGAAGACCGCGCGCAGCGCCGCGCCCGCCGACTCCTCGGCCGAGCGGGCGGCGAGTGCCGCGAGGTCGGCGCCGCCGTCCAGCGCGTCCCGCGTCCGGGCGACGGCGCGGACCAGGTCGTCGGGGTCCCGGCCGCATACCGGCAGCAGTGCCAGGTCGGTCACCCGCGACCAGTCGGTGTGCACCAGGGCGCCCCGCTCGGCCGCCCCGGACAGCAGCAGATACGCCCGGTGGTCGCCGGTCCCCGCCGCCACGGACGCCCGCCGTGGGGCGGCGGCGGAGGGCCGCAGCCATGGGTGGCTGCCGGAGGGCAGGTACAGCCCGGACCGCTCCCCAGATGGCCCCTGCCGCGACGACCGGGCGGTGGCCGCCTCGTCAGTGGCCGACTCGTCAATGACCGACTCGCAAGTGACCGCCTCGGGGACGGCGGGCAGATAGCAGTGGTGCAGGCAGAGGGCGGCCCGGACCACGGCGGTGAGCATGGCCCGCGGCCCGCTCTCCCCGGTCGGGGCCAGCACACTGTGCCGTACCCCGACCGCCTCGGCCGACCAGACCCGGCCCAGCTCGGCCGCGGTCGCGTCCCGCTCGGCGGCGTCCGCGCCGTACAGACCGAGGTACTCGACGTCCCGGGGGTCGAGCGCCCTGCTGCCCAGGGCCTCCAGCGCGACCCGGTCCGCCGCTCCGCGCTGCCCGACCGCCATGGCGTCCAGCACCGCATAGGCCCGTCGGCGGTCCCGAGCGGCATCGGTGAGCAGCACCGCCACCGCCCCGCCGGAGTCCTCGGCGCAGACCAGGACGTCCCCGCCGAGGCGGAGCACGCGGTGTGCCCGGCGCAGCGCCTCCGCCAGGTCGCCGTCGTCTCCGGCCAGGGTGTCCACCGGGCCGGAGGTGGCGAGCCGCTGTGCGAGCCGCCGGCCGGCCTCGGGGTCCGCCTTCTCCTCGGCCAGCACAAGGAGCGCGGCGGCGATCGGCTCGCCGGTCTCCGCGCCGCCGTCCCGGAGTGCCTGGCGGGCGGCCCGGGCCACCGGCGAGCCGTCCTGGTCGGCGGCGTCGGGCGGGCGCACCCGCGTAGCGAGGTCGGCACGTCCTTCGAACAGCGCGCGTTCCAGCTCGTCCACCGTGGTGAAAGGCTCCGCATGGCAGCCGATTCCGACAATGGCCATGCCCAGCGTCTCGGCCGCGCCGACGGCCGGGGGCGTCGTCATGGCCGCCGCTCTCCCGCTCCGTCCCGCATTCGGGAATCGTCCGCCAGGAAAGCGCGGATTTCCGCCACCATTGCGTCCCGCTGGTCCTCCATAATGTAGTGGCCGGAACGGGAGTGGATTCGGCAGTCCGCGTCGGGAAAGCGGCGTCGCCATTCGTCCAGGAAGGCGCGGCGGAACACCGGGTCGCGCGCGCCCCAGCCGATGAGCACCGGTCGGTCGGCCAGCAGGGCGGTGGCCCGGTCGGCGGCCAGCAGTTCGTCCCAGGCCCGGTCGGCCGGGGAGACCGGGATGTCCTGGATGAACCGCAGGATGGCCAGCCGGTCCTCGGGGGTGCCATAGGGCGCCAGGTACCCCGCCCTGACCTGGGGGGCCATCCGGTGGGTCACCCCGTAGCGGGCCGCTCCCCTGGCCATGGCGTTGCGGCGGAGCACCAGGTGGCGGGCGAGGCGCGTCCGCCGGACCGCCCAGAGCGGCAGCCGCAGGGTCAGCGGGAGGCGCGGGCCGAAGGGGCTCGGGAAGGCGGCGGTGTTGAGCACCACCAGCCGGGCGACCAGGTCCGGGTGGCGCGCGGCCCAGGCCATGCCGATGGGCCCGCCCCAGTCGTGCATGACCAGCGTCCACCCCGAGGAGGGCGCACCGCCGTGGGCCACCAGATGGCTGGTGAGCGCCTCCAGGTCGTCCACCCGCGAGGCCAGGGTGTAGCGGTAGTCGCGCTCGGCGGGCCGCGCCGAAAGCCCCATGCCGATGTGGTCCGGGACCACGCACCGGTGGGAGTCCCGCAACCCGGCGACCAGGTGCCGCCAGTAGTAGCTCCAGCTCGGGTTGCCGTGCAGCATCAGTACGGGCGACCCGTCGCCCTCGTCCAGATAGTGCTGGCGATAGGCGCCGTGGTCGAACCAGCGTGAGGTGAACGGGTAATCCGCCGACGTCGCCGACGGCGTTGGCTCTCCGGATTCTTCGACTCGTCGGCCCATGGCAGAGAGAGTGCCAGGAGGCCGAGGGCAAAGAAAGCGGCCCTTCACTCACAGGAGTGAAAAGGGCCGCCTTTTTCATTCTTTAGGATTGGATGGAGCGGATCACCCGCACAGCCGAACCGGATCTGGTAATCGGCCGGAGCGCCCCGATTCGAACAGGGCGCTCCGGAGCGGTACCGCGCCGGGTCAGACCTGGACCCGGTCCCGGACCGCCTTGACGATCTCCGCGACGGCCTCGTCCACCGGCACCCCGTTCTTCTGCTCGCCGCTGCGGTAGCGGAAGGAGACCGCGTCCGCCGCGATGTCCTCCGCACCGGCCAGCAGCATGAAGGGGATCTTGGCCTTCTGGGCGTTGCGGATCTTCTTCTGCATCCGGTCGTCCGAGGCGTCGACCTCCACCCGGACCCCCTCGGCCCGCAGCTTGGCCGCGACCTCCTGGAGGTAGGGCACATGCTCGTCGGTGATCGGGATGCCGACGACGGTGACCGGGGCCAGCCACGGCGGCATGGCGCCGGCGTAGTGCTCCAGCAGCACCGCGAAGAACCGCTCGATGGAGCCGAAGAGGGCGCGGTGGATCATCACCGGGCGCTGGCGGTTGCCGTCCCCGCCCTGGTACTCCAGCTCGAACCGCTCGGGCAGGTTGAAGTCGACCTGGATGGTGGACATCTGCCAGGTGCGGCCGATGGCGTCCCGGGCCTGCACGGAGATCTTGGGACCGTAGAAGGCGGCGCCGCCCGGATCCAGGACGAGTTCGAGGTTCTGCTTCTGGGCGGCCTGCCGCAGGGTCTCGGTGGCCTCCTCCCAGACCTCGTCGGTGCCGATGGACTTCTCCGGGTCCCGGGTGGAGAGCTCCAGGTAGAAGTCGTTGAGGCCGTAGTCACGCAGCAGGTCCAGCACAAAGCTGAGCAGCGAGTCCAGCTCCTGCGGCATCTGCTCCTTGGTGCAGTAGATGTGCGCGTCGTCCTGGGTGAAGCCCCGGGCGCGGGTGAGCCCGTGCACCACGCCGGACTTCTCGTAGCGGTAGACGGTGCCGAACTCGAAGAGCCGCAGCGGCAGTTCGCGGTAGGACCGGCCCCGGGACCTGAAGATCAGGTTGTGCATGGGGCAGTTCATCGGCTTGAGGTAGTAGTCGATGTCCCCGTCGAGCTTCATGGGCGGGTACATGCCGTCGGCGTACCAGTCCAGGTGGCCGGAGACCTCGAAGAGGGTGCCCTTGGTGGCGTGCGGGGTGTAGACGAACTCGTACCCCGCCTCCTCGTGCCGCCTGCGCGAGTAGTCCTCCATCACCCGGCGCATGATGCCGCCCTTGGGGTGGAAGACGGCCAGGCCGGAGCCGATCTCCTCGGGGATGGAGAAGAGGTCAAGCTCGGCGCCGAGCTTGCGGTGGTCGCGCTTCTCGGCCTCGGCGAGGAAGTCCAGGTACGCCTTGAGCTCGTCCTTGGACGGCCAGGCGGTGCCGTAGATCCGCTGGAGCTGCTTGTTCTTCTCGCTGCCGCGCCAGTAGGCGGCGGCGCTGCGCATCAGCTTGAAGGCCGGGATGAGGCGGGTGGTGGGCAGGTGCGGACCCCGGCAGAGGTCCTTCCAGCACAGCTCGCCGGTCTTGGCGTCCAGGTTGTCGTAGATGGTGAGCTGGCCGGCGCCGACCTCGGCGGAGGCGCCGTCGGCGGCATCGGCGGCCGACCCCTTGAGGCCGATCAGCTCCAGCTTGTACGGCTCGGCGGCCAGCTCCTCGCGGGCGGCGTCGTCGGTCACCGGGCGGCGGGAGAAGCGCTGACCGCGCTTGACGATCTCCTGCATCTTCTTCTCGATGGCCTTGAGGTCATCGGGGTGGAACGGCTTCTCCACGTCGAAGTCGTAGTAGAAGCCGTCCTTGATCGGCGGGCCGATGCCCAGCTTGGCCTCGGGGAAGATCTCCTGCACCGCCTGCGCCATGACATGCGCGGTGGAGTGCCGCAGGATCGCCAGGCCGTCCTCGCTGGCGAGGGCGACGGGCTCCACCTCGTCGCCGTCCTGGAGCTGGTACGCCAGGTCCTTGAGCTCCCCGGCCACCCGGGCGGCGACGATGGAGCGGTCGCCCGGGAAGAGTTCTGCGGCGGTAGTGCCCGTGGTCACCACGCGCTCTTCCCGATCGGGTTCGCGGTTGATGATCACACGGACGTCCGACACCGGTCTCTCCTGACTCGCGGAAAACGTTCCTCGCAGCGTACGGGCTGCGCTGACGATGGTACCGAGAATTAAGGAGCCTCCTCCTCGCCGCCCACGGGGATCCCCTCCGGGCGCTCCCGCAGCGCCTTGAGCAGCCGCTCGCGCTCCGTGCCGTCCAGTTCGCAGAGCGTCAGATCGCGGGCGCCGGTGAGCCTCCGGAAGCCGCCGTCGCGCTCCAGCCGGCCGCTGAGCCGCAGCGGCACCCCGGTCTGCCGGGCGCGCAGCGCCGTGCGGTACGCCTCCCCGTCCAGCCGGGCGCGGACCTCGGCCACCTCCGCACCGGCCAGCACCCGCAGCCGCACCGTGCCGGAGCCGTCCGGCCCGGGCCGCCCGCGCCGCACCACGGCGGCGGTGATCCGCACCTCCACGGACGGTTCGCCGAGCACCAGCCGCTCGGCCGCCTCCGCCAGCGCCGGCAGGTCGCCCGGGGAGAACTCCACCGCCGGACGCGGGTCGGCGAAGCCGCGCGGCGGTCCGGCCGCAGGCGACCAGGCGAGCGCGATCCCGGCGCCCTCGCTGCCGCGCACCAGCCGCTCCACCGCCCCCACCAGCTCCCGGCTGACCCCGGCCGGCACCGCCTGGTCGAAGGCGTCCAGGCGGCCGGTGGCGCGTCGGTAGTCCACCGCGTCCCGCAGCGCCTCCAGGGCCCGGACCAGGGTGGTGGTCACCCCGCGCCCCTCCGGAGCGGGCGTGTACGCGGTGAGCCGACCGCCACCGCTGCCGGGCTCCGCGACCAGCACCCGGCGCAGAAAGGCGGCGGCCTGCCCGTCCAGCCGGGCGCCGAAGTAGCCGCACCGGGTGTGGGCCGCCTTGGCCGCCGCCCGGAGCATCGCCCCGGCCGCGCCGCGCAGCGCGTCCTCGGAGTCCCAGGGGACCGCGCCCCCCGTACCGGGCACCTCGCGCTCCCAGCGGACCTCGTCCCCGGGCACGCTGAGCGCCAGCAGCACCGCGCGGGCGGACGGCAGCCGCGAGCGGGCCAGCGCGGCGACGGCCTCGGCCAGCAGGTCGGCGGCGTCGTCGAAGCCCGGCCCGGCCGGCACCAGCAGGCTCAGCCCGGCCCCCGCGCCGTCGCCGGGCGGCGTCCAGCGCCCATAGCGCCCGGCCGGTCCGCCGCGCCGCACCCAGCCCTGCCGGGCCAGCAGCGCGGCCAGCACCCCCGGGTCGACCCGGGACGGGTTCGGCAGCGGGCCGTCCCGGTCCGCCGCGCCGCTGTCACGTCCTGTCGCCGCCATGCCGCGCCTCCCGCCGTCGTGGCCGTCCATTCCGCAGGCCGCGCGGGGTCACGGGCTGCCGCCCGCGCCGACGCGCGCCATGATCGCGCAGAGCGCACGGTCGTCGAAGACCCGCTCCGTGGGGATGCGCACATTGGTGCGCCGCTTCCCGGTGACCGGGTGCCCCGCCAGGTTGACCCAGTAGCAGCAGTGGCGCAGCTCCAGCCGGTCGGGCCGGGCCAGCAGCCAGTCGTCCACCGACCGGGGCAGCAGCATCACCACCAGGATCCGGTGGACCGCGACCCGGGACCGGGCCAGCTTGCGCAGATGGTCGTTGTCCAGGGTGAAGCTGAAGTACGGGCCCGCCGGGCAGGGAGCGGTCTGCTGGGTGGCCTTGAGCTGCACCTTGATGGTCACCTCGTCGTCCGCCGCATGGGCCGCCGAGCCATGGCTGAGGTGCCAGTCGATGCCGTTGTCCGGGAACGGCTGGGAGAGCGAGCAGCCGGCCGCCGCCGCGACCGCGTGCAAGTACCCCACCTGAAGGGTCTCCATGCAGGCGGTGGTCGCCAGGTCGCCCCGCAGCGGTGCGGCCCAGTCGCTCGGCGAGCCCTCCGGTTCGGGCAGTGTCAGCGCCATCGGTACGTCATCCCCATGCCCCCGCGACGGCTTGGCGCCCCCCGCGCAGCGGACGGACCGTCACCCTTGTCTGGTCCCCTGGCCGGAAGGGCCGGAAACTCGCAGGTCGGACCGGGGTTGACGGACACTCCGACACGGGTATCACCAGGTCAGGAAGCGGCATGCGAAGGGATGTGAGGGTCCGTCATGACACGCTGGTACGAGGGGCCGCTCGCCGCCTTCGACACCGAGACCACGGGTGTGGACGTGGAGCACGACCGCATCGTCTCCGCCGCCCTGGTCCTCCAGGCCGCCCCGGGGGCTCCGGCGCAGACGCTGACCTGGCTCGCCGACCCCGGCATCCCCATCCCCGAGGCCGCCCGCGCGGTCCACGGGATCACCGACGACCAGGTGCGCGAGCACGGCCGGCCGCCGCGCACGGTGGTGGAGGAGATCGCCCGTGCACTGGCCGCCCGCGCCCGGGCGGAGGTGCCGCTGGTGGTGATGAACGCGCCGTACGACCTGACGCTGCTGGACCGCGAGCTCAAGCGGCACCGGGGCAGCCCGCTGGGCGAGCACCTGGCGGACGCACCGCTGCTGGTGCTGGACCCCCGGGTGCTGGACAAGCATGTGGACCGCTACCGCAAGGGACGGCGGACGCTGACCGACCTCTGCGCGCACTACGGGGTCACGCTGGGCGCGGCACACGACGCCGGGGCGGACGCGCTGGCCTCGCTGCACCTGGTGCGGGAGCTCGGCCGGCGGCATCCGGGCACCCTCGGCGCCCTGTCCCCCGCCGAGCTGCATCTGCGGCAGGTGGTCTGGCACGCGGCGCAGGCACGCGGACTCCAGGCGTGGTTCGACCGGGCGGGGACGCCGGAGCAGGTGGACACCGCCTGGCCGCTGCGGCCCGAGCGGTGCACCTGCGGCCGACGGCTGCTGCCCGGGCGGGACCACCGCTGCGCTGCGGCTGCCTGACGCCAGGCACCGACCCCGAGGGACCCCCGGAGACGCGGAAGGCCCCGACCGGATGATCCGGTCGGGGCCTTCTTCCCGGTGGGCGATACTGGGATCGAACCAGTGACCTCTTCGGTGTGAACGAAGCGCTCTCCCGCTGAGCTAATCGCCCGGGCACGGGAAGAACATTAGCACCACCCGGGGGGCCGTTCGCAACGCCGTTCCCGGTGATCCGCCGTCAGGGCCGCACGCAGCGCCGCCCACCCGCCCGGCGGGCCGCCCTCCCGGCATTGCGACAATGCGGAAAACCCCGGCCGGATATCCGGCCGGGGTAATTCCCGGTGGGCGATACTGGGATCGAACCAGTGACCTCTTCGGTGTGAACGAAGCGCTCTCCCGCTGAGCTAATCGCCCGGGCGCAGAGAAAACATTACCGCATCGCGCGGGGTGGTCGTGACCACCGGCCGGGGCTCACCAGGGCAGCACCCAGCCCCGTTTCGCCACGTAGAGCGCGACGCCCAGGGCGAGCAGCACCAGCACCCCGGCCAGGATCGCAAGGTTGCGCCGCCGCACCCGTGGGTCGACCGCCCGCCGGGCGTACTCGGTGACCTTGGTCCGGGCCCAGTGCAGCAACCGCTGGGCCCAGGTGAACTCGGTGGCCAGGATCGCCAGACCGGCGAAGATGACCGCCCAGCCGGGGCCGGGCAGCGGGAGCAGCAGGATGCCGGCGACGATCACCGCGACCCCGACGACCAGGATCGCGATCCGCCAGGTGAGGTGGAGCGAGCGGGAGCGGCGGATGAACGCGGGGGCCTTGGAGCCATACCGGCCGCCCTCCGGCTCCGGTGCCCGCGTCGCACCGGCGGCCGGGCGGTGCAAGCCCTCGCCGGTGCCGCTGCGGTCCCTGTGCGACGCCATGTTCGAAAACCTACCGGAGCGATTCGCAACCCTGCGTGCCGACGGCTCACCGGAACGGCGGCAGCGGCGTTTCCGCGCTCCGCCGGAAGGGGTACGAAGCGGCCCCGAATCGGGACAGAGGGGTTTACACCGGTCGTCACGGTGGGATGGTCCGTTCGCCGACGTGCGATTCCCCGAGCGCACACTGAGCGAAAGGCCCTGGCGCTTATGAACACCACGGTCAGCTGCGAGCTGCACCTGCGCCTCATCGTGTCGAGCGACTCCTCGCTGCCCGTCCCCGCGGGCCTGCGCTACGACACGGCCGACCCCTATGCCGTGCACGCCACGTTCCACACCGGCGCCGACGAGACCGTGGAGTGGGTGTTCGCCCGCGACCTCCTGGCGGAGGGGCTGCACCGGCCGACGGGTACCGGCGACGTCCGCGTGTGGCCGTCCCGCAGCCATGGGCAGGGGGTCGTCTGCATCGCCCTGAGTTCCCCGGAAGGAGAAGCGCTCCTCGAAGCACCGGCGCGCGCGCTGGAGTCGTTCCTCAAGCGCACCGACGCGGCGGTGCCGCCCGGCACCGAACACCGCCACTTCGACCTGGACCGGGAGCTGTCCCACATCCTTGCGGAGAGCTGACCGCTGGATCGGGGCATCCACACCACCGTCCGGCGTCGCAGCGGCCGTCCTACTCGGGGGCACGGCCGATCCGGCGCCTCTACACCTGTCGTGCCCCGGCACGGCGGGACAACGCAGCACCCGTCAGCCGACGCAGTCGCCGCCGTGCCCCGGCACGGCGGCGACTGCTGCGTCACGGCCCGGCTGCGTCACGGCCCGGGCTGGATCACGGCGCAGGCTGGGTCACGGCGCGGCGCGCTCCTTGCCGACAGGTGCCGTAACGGTAGAGTCGCGGTGACCGACACGGGCGGCCACGCCCCGCCGCAGCCCGGGCCGGATCCGGGCCCGGACGCCGAGCGAGGAGTCTCGACGTGCTGATCACCCATGACACCGAGTGCGCCCTGGGCATGCTCGTGGATCTCCTCAACACCTCCGCCGAAGCATGCGGCCAGGAGGAACTGCCGGACCTGGCCGCGCTGCGCGACTTCGTCGTCCGGCGCGAGCTCAGCGAGGTCGGCCCGCTGGAGCCGGGAGACCTGGCGGCGGTGCACGCCCTCCGGGACCGCTTCCGGGCCGTCTTCGCCGCACCCTCCACCCGGGCGGCGGCCGAGCTGGTCAACACCCTGGTCGCCAAGGCCGGTACCACCCCTCGGCTGACCGACCACGACGGCCACGACTGGCATATGCACTACTTCGCCCCCGGCGCCGCGCTGGCGGACCACCTCGCCGCCGAGGCGGGCATGGCGCTCGCGTTCATCCTGGTCGCCGGGGAGCGGGAGCGGCTGCGCCGCTGTGAGGCGCCGGACTGCGCCCGGGTCTTCGTGGACCTCTCCCGCAACCGCTCGCGCCGCTACTGCGACAGCCGTACCTGCGGCAACCGGCTCCATGTCGCGGCGTACCGGGCCCGTCAGCGCTCGGCGGCCGACACCCAGGACGCCGCCCTCGCACCGCAGGGCGCCGGGGCGCGCTGACCGGAGACCGGCGGGGCAGTAGGCGCGACCTGGCCCGGTCGCGTGCGGGCGGCCGACGCCCCGGGTGCCCTCGCCGCGCCGCAGGGCGCCGACCGGCTCAGATGCCCCGGCGGCGGAGGATCTCCTCGATCTCGGAGAAGTCGCCCAGGTCGTCGCCGCCGCCCTTGCGGCCCGGGGCGGACTTGGGTGCGGGCTCGGTCGCCTGAGGGGCGGCCGGGCGGGCGCGCAGGGCAGGCGGCCCGGCTGCCGGAGCCGCCGTGGCGCGCGGCGCCGACGGGGGTGCGACTGCCGTCCGGGCGGCGCGGCGGCGTCCGGCGAGGTGGGCGGCGGCGAACAGCAGCAGTGCCAGCGCCAGCAGTCCCAGACCGGTCCAGACCTGGGGGCTCAGCACCAGGTCGGCACCCCAGGTACGGAGCATCCGCCCGATGCGGCGCAGCACGGGCACCAGGCCCGCGAGGTAGACGCCGGCCGGCAGCAGGGCGACCGCGACCCAGCGGGTGGCCGCCAGGAACCGCCGCCGCACGGCCGACAGCAGGCCGACCGCCAGACCCAGCGCCGTCAGGGCGTAGCACACCACTTCCGTCGTCACGTCCTCCATCGTGCCCACCCGGCGCGGCGGCAACCCAGGGCGGCGAGCGGGGCCGAGGTCGCCGGGCGCGGCAGCAGGCACCGGCCGGGCGATGGGAGACTGGGGGCCATGACCGACGGTTCCCTGCCCCGCCTTGAGCTGTGGTGCGAGTTGCAGTGCCCCGACTGCCGCACCGCCCTGGACGACATCCGCGCACTGCGCGCCGCCTACGGCGACGCCCTCACCGTGGAGCTGCGCCACTTCCCGCTGGAGAAGCACAAGCACGCCTTCGCCGCCGCCCAGGCCGCCGAGGAGGCGTTTGTACAGGGCCGGGGGTGGCCGTTTGTGGAGGCGGTGCTCGCCCGGGTGGAGGAGCTGGACCGGCGCGGCGAGGCGCTGCTGCTGGAGGTCGCCCGGGAGTTGGGCCTGGACGCCGAGGAGATGGACACCGCGCTGGTGGACGGTCGGCACACCCTGGTCGTGGACGCGGACCAGGCGGAGGGCAAGGCCATCGGGGTCACCGGCACGCCGACGTATGTGGTCGCGGGTGAGCGGCTGGACGGCGGGAAGAGCCAGCAGGGGCTGCGCGAGCGGATCGTCGCCGTACTGGAGCGCCACCGGGCCGGCTGACCGGGCGCCGGGCCTCCCCCCGGCCGCCGTCAGAGCAGCGGCTTGCCGAAGGTCCGCTGGGTGATCCGGTAGCCGAGCGAGGTGTACAGGCCGATGGCCACCTCGTTGTCGAAGAAGACATTGAGTCCCAGGTCGTGGACGCCGGCCGCCAGGCATTCCCGCTCGGCCAGGTGCATCAGGGCACGCCCGTAGCCACGGCCTCGGGCGTGCTCGGCGACCTCCACCGAGAACACCCAGGCGAGGTCGCCGTCGGGCCCCGGGCGGCCGCCCTGCTGTACCCAGAGGCTGCCGAGCGGTTCGGCGTCGGCGGGCTGGGCGGGCACCAGGAACCGCAGTGCGGTGTCCCGGGTGTCCGGTCCGTCGGGGAGCAGCGCCCGGTGGTCGGCCTCGGACTTCTCCCGGGCCTGCTGCTCGCTGAGGCCGGTGCCGACGAGTTCGTCGACGTAGCCCCGCTTCTCTTCGGCGAGCCAGGCCGGGAAGGCTGCGGCGTCGATGGGCCGCCCCGTCAGTCCGGCCGGGAGCGGGGGCGGCTGCTCGGTGAGGTGCTTGGCCATTTGGCGCATCCGCTCCCGGTAGCCGAGGGCGGACGCCAACCGCAGCGCCGCCTCGCACTCCTCGGGGATGGAGACGTCGACGCGGGTGCAGCCCCAGCCGCGCAGTACCTCCTCGGCGGCCAGGACGGCGATGGTGCCCCGGCCGCGCCGCCGTCCTTCGGTGATCTCCAGGCGGGTGATCCAGCCGGTGAGGCCGGCCGGGCCGCCGTGGGCGGTGACGCACAGGGCGCCGACCGGGCGGCCGTTGGCACAGACCGCGAAGCTCCTGGTGCGGCCTCCGCCGGGCAGCGGCTCCTCGGGCCCGTCGGGGCGCAGCGTGGTGGTCATGGGGTGGGTGTACCCGCCTCTCCGGGGTGTCGTCCGGTGTCCCGGGCCGCCGCGCGGGTGCGTGCGGCGGCCCGGGTGAGGCTACCGCCGCCGGGGCGGGTGGGCCATGCGGTTTTCCGAGGCTGTGCCCGGGCCGGATTTCCGGGCCGTCAGGGGTCGATGTCGTCGGCGCTGCGCTCGGCGAAGACGGCCATGGCCTTGGCGGTGACCGGGCCGGGGGCGCCGGGCAGGTCGCGCCCGTCGATGCGGGACACGGCCTGGACGTCACGCAGGCTGGAGGTCAGGAAGATCTCGTCCGCCTCGTGCAGCACCGAGAGCGGCAGGTCGGCCTCCTCGGCGGCAAGCCACTCCACGACCAGGGCCCGGGTGATCCCGGCGAGGCAGCCGGAGGCCAGCGGCGGGGTGACCAGCCGGCTGCCGAGGACCACGAAGATGTTGGAGCCGGTGCCTTCGCAGAGCCGGCCCAGGGTGTTGCCGAAGATCGCCTCGGAGGCTCCGTACTGGCGGGCGTGGGCGAGGGCGACCACATTCTCGGCGTACGAGGTGGACTTGAGGCCGACCACGGCGCTGCGCTCGTTGCGGGTCCACTCGACGGTGACCGCAGCGGTGGTGTCGGGGCGCGGCGAGGCGGTGCCGAGGGCGACGACCAGGGTGGGGGCGGAGTCGCCACGGTCGGAGCCCAGCGGGGAGAGGCCACCGGTGTAGGTGATCCGGAGCCGGGCGAAGGGCATCGGGTTGGCGCGCAGCACCTCCTCGCAGCCCCGCCGGACCAGGTCGCGGTCGGGTGCGGGCAGGCCGAGGCCGACTGCGGAGCGGGCGAGCCGGTCGAGGTGGCGGGTGAGCGCGAAGGGGCGCCCGTCGACGGCCTTGACCGTCTCGAAGACGCCGTCGCCGACGGTGAGGCCGTGGTCGAGCACGGAGACGGCGGCGTCCCCGGGGTCCACCAGGGAACCGTTGACCCAGATCATGGACGTGTACTCCTTGTCGCTCTTGTCGCTCGGGGATGGCGCTCGGGTGTGGCGCTCGGGCACTCGCCGGGTGGTCGCTCGGGTGACGCCCGGGCTCAGATGGGCTCCTCCGTGTCCGACGCTACCGCCAGCAGCCGGGATGCCTTGAGTTCGGTCTCGTCCCACTCGCGCTCGGGGTCGGAGCCCCAGGTGATGCCGGCGCCGGTGCCGAAGCGGACGGCCGGGCCCCCGGGGGCGGTGCGGTCGATCCAGAAGGTGCGGATGCCGACGGCGAGTTCCGCCTCGCCTCGGTCGGCGTCGACCCAGCCGACGGCGCCGCAGTAGGGGCCTCGGGGGGCGGTCTCCAGTGCCTCGATGATCCGCAGTGCGCTGGACTTGGGAGCGCCGGTGACGGAGCCGGGCGGGAAGGTCGCGGCAAGCAGTTCGGGCCAGCCGGCGTCCGGGCGCAGGGTGCCCTGCACGGTGGAGACCAGGTGGACCAGGCCGGGGTGCTTCTCCACGGCGCACAGGTCGGGGACGGTGACGGTGCCGGTGGCGCAGACCCGTCCGAGGTCGTTGCGGACCAGGTCGACGATCATCACATTCTCGGCGTGGTCCTTCTCCAGCAGGTCGGCCTCGGTACGGCCGGTGCCCTTGATGGGGCCGGAGAGCACGGTGCGTCCGCTGCGGCGCAGATAGAGCTCGGGTGAGGCGGTGGCCACCTCCACGCCGTGGGCCGGGAGGCGAATCGTTCCTGCATAGGGGGCGGGGTTGCCCAGGGCCAGCCGACCGGTGAGCGCGTCCACATCGGACCGGGCGGGGTCGGGCAGCGGCGCGGAGAGCACCCGGCACAGGTTGGCCTGGTAGACCTCGCCGGTCGCGATGCGCTCGCGGATGCTGCGTACGCCTGCGGTGTAGGCGGCGCGGTCCAGGGAACTGGTCCACGCGGTGCGGGCGGGCCCGCACCAGCCTGCGGTCGGCGGCGGGGCGGTGGCAGGCCGGACCCGGTCGAAGCGGGCGCAGGTCGTACGCCCCTCGAAGTCCGCCACCACGGCCCAGAAGCCGGCCGAGTCGAGGGCCGCCGGGTCGCGGGTCACATCGCGCAGGCCGGTCGCGATCCGGTCGCCGAAGCGCGCCAGCGGAGGCAGCCCGGGGTCGGCGGCGGGACGTCGGGGGGTGGTGCCGGACACGGTGCTCCTGCGCAGAGGGGAGAGACGGGCAGACGGGAGAGGCGGGACGGAACGGAGTGGGTCTGCGGAAGTGTAGGTCGCGGCGGCGGCCGGACCCGTGGCTCATGGGGTTCCTGTTGCCGTTGTGATGCCTGAGATCGACCCGGGCTGCCGCACTGCGTCGCCACGCTGCGGATACGGAATTTGAGCTGGCGAGGGAATCCGCTAAAGTTCATGACGTCGCCGGGAAGCGGAGCCGCAGAGAAGCGGGGAGGCCGACCGGAGGTCATGCGGACGTGGCTCAGTTGGTAGAGCATCACCTTGCCAAGGTGAGGGTCGCGAGTTCGAATCTCGTCGTCCGCTCGGAGAAGGGTTTGGCAGCCCTTCACTCGGTGGAGTGGCCGAGAGGCGAGGCAACGGCCTGCAAAGCCGTCTACACGGGTTCAAATCCCGTCTCCACCTCCAAGGGGTTTCCCGGTTCGCCGGGCCGCCTCAAGGGCGATTAGCTCAGCGGGAGAGCACTACCTTGACACGGTAGGGGTCACTGGTTCGATCCCAGTATCGCCCACCGGGTCCTTCGGGGCCCGGAGGTCGCGCCCTGTGCGCGCACCACCTCGACGGCCGTTCCCCGGTCGTCAAGGACGATTAGCTCAGCGGGAGAGCACTACCTTGACACGGTAGGGGTCACTGGTTCAATCCCAGTATCGTCCACTCAGGCAGGACCGTACGGCCGCTTCGGCGGGCGTCTCGGGCGATTAGCTCAGCGGGAGAGCACTACCTTGACACGGTAGGGGTCACTGGTTCGATCCCAGTATCGCCCACACATTGCAGCACTTCGAGGCCGCCGTCCATGGGACGGCGGCCTTCGTCGTGAGCCGGGCAAGGGAATCCGACAGTCCGTCAGGAAGCAGCAGACCACTGGAGTGCGACCCCGCACCCATGGCGGCCGCGTCCGATTGCCCTCACCGACATCCGGACGCGGCGCCACCGAGTGGCCGGGGCGGTACGCGCATCGCTTCGCCCGTCCGCGTGTCCCATGCGAACGCGTACCCGGCCCCCGGCCGACGCTGCTCCCAAGCCCCCGGGATCAGCGCCCGATCATCGCGGCGACGGACTGTGCCTGGACCATCACCTGGTGCCAACCGCCGAAGACCACGGACAGCAGGACCGCGAACGGCAGCGCGATGGCGACGGCGACCAGCGGGTGGCGGGTCTCCTCCGCCGCCCGGCCGGCGGAGGGGGTCCAGCGACGCCGCACCGGCCCTCCGAACTGCGCTGCCATACCCCTGGCTCCTCGTCGTTGCCGCTCGCCGTGCGAGTCGTCGTGCTGCGGGTGGTTCTCTGCCGGCTGTTCCGGCTGTTGTGGCTGTTGTGGCTGGCGCGGTGGACGGTGTACCTCGGGGGACGAGCGTCCCGTCCACCGCTGGTCACCACCGTATGTGCGGCGGGGGCCGCCGGTCCTCATGCCCTCGTACCGTCCTTCGGGCATCCCGGAGGATGACACAGCCGCCTCACGCGTACTACCAGAGACTGAGGCACCGGCCCCGGCACCCCGAGACAACCCTGAGAGTAACCCCGAGGGGGCGCCGCAGTGATCGTCGATCAAGGCG
This sequence comes from Peterkaempfera bronchialis, assembly GCF_003258605.2. Classification (NCBI taxonomy): domain Bacteria; kingdom Bacillati; phylum Actinomycetota; class Actinomycetes; order Kitasatosporales; family Streptomycetaceae; genus Peterkaempfera; species Peterkaempfera bronchialis. The sequence continues at coordinate 6,582,802 of NZ_CP031264.1, read as the reverse complement.
CTCATCTGCACTCCTTCGTTCACGGGCGGGAACTGACAGGCCGTCATCCAACCCGGTCGAGGTGGCCGTGCCGGCGGACCGCACGGGGCACCTCGGGACCGGGGAGGGAGGAGGCAGCGGCTCCATGGTGGTGGACCGCCCGCCGGGTGTCGCCCGGTTTTCCGGCGGCGGCAAGGGGTGTGGTGAAGACCTCACGGGCCCGGCAATCCCGGCGCCTGCTCGCGCGTTGCGTATCAGCACACCGCTGCGGGCAGTCCGTAAGCTGTGCCGGAAGAGTCAGGCGATGCCCCGGTGAGGGGAATTGAGGCGGCGGGAAGCGAATGGCGTTGATGCGGCTCCGGCGAGAGGATCCGCGGGTCGTCGGCTCCTACCGGCTGCACCGAAGGCTGGGCACCGGCGGCATGGGCGTGGTCTACCTCGGCTCGGACCGCCGGGGGCAGCGGGTGGCGCTCAAGCTCATCCGGGCCGAACTCGCCGGGGACCCCGAGTTCCGCACCCGCTTCGCCCGCGAGGTCGCCGCCGCCTCCCGGATCCGGGGCGGCTGCACCGCCCGGCTGGTCGCCGCCGACATCGACGCCGACCGGCCGTGGCTGGCCACCGCCTATGTGCCGGGCCCCTCGCTGTACAAGCGGGTCGGCGACGAGGGGCCGCTGCCGTGGCCCGAGGTGGCGTCCATCGGCTCGGCGCTCGCCGAGGGCCTGGTGCACGTCCACGAGGCCGGGGTGGTGCACCGCGACCTGAAGCCGTCCAACATCCTGCTCTCCCCCAAGGGCCCGCGCATCATCGACTTCGGCATCGCCTGGTCGCTGGGCGCCAGCACGCTCACCCATGTGGGCACGGCGGTGGGCTCGCCCGGCTTCCTCGCCCCCGAGCAGGTGCGCGGCGCGGCGGTGACCCCGGCCACGGATGTCTTCGCGCTGGGCTCGACCCTGGCGTACGCGGCCACCGGCGACTCGCCGTTCGGCTCGGGCACCTCCGAGGTGATGCTCTACCGGGTGGTGCACGAGGAGCCCGACCTGGCCGGGGTGCCGGGGGCGCTGGCGCCGCTGATCCGGGCCTGCCTGGCCAAGGAGCCGACCGACCGGCCCGGGACGGTGCAGCTCTATGAGCGGCTGCGGGAGTTGGCCGCCCGGGGCACAACCGCCGAGCCGGGCGGCCATGCGCCGCCTCCGGCCGTCCGGGCCCCCGCCGAGGGGCGCCGCCCGGCCGCCCGCCAGCCTCCCGCGCCGCAGCCTGCCCCGGCCCAGCCCGCACCGGCCCAGCGCCCCGCGCCCCGGCGCCGACCGACCGGGCAGGCGCAGACCGCGCCCCTGCCGCACGCCCCCTCGGGCGGCGGCCATCCCACCCCCCGGGCGGCTCGCGCACCGGCGGGCCGTCGCGACCGCACGCCGACCGCCAGCGCACCCCCGCGCCGGGCCGCCCGGCTCCGCCGGACCGTCAGCGGCTGCTGCGCCAGCGGCTGGTGGTGTTCGTCACGGTGACGCTGGGGGTGGCCCTCGCCATCGCGGCGGCGCAAGGGTGCCGCAACCGCAGCGGCCAGGGGCTGCGGAGCCCGCAGGACGTCCGCACCGGCTACCACCAGTCGGTGGACGGCGCGGCGCTGGTCTCGCCCTCCCCCGACGCCTCCCCCTCCGGGTCCGCTTCCGGGTCGGCCGCCGACACCGGGCTGACGGCCTCCTCGGAGGTGCTGCCGGAGGTCGACTGGGCGAACCGCACCTACTCCGACCCCGGCGAGGGGCCCGCGATCCGGCTGCGCAACGGCTCCGCCTCGCCGGGCGGCGCCCGGATCACGCTGACCACCGTGCTCTCCGCCCGCTACCGGGGCGGTCCCGCCGCCGTGGTGGTGCTCAACCGCACCGAGGGCGCCGTACCGGTCGACCTGGTGGAACTCTACGGCTTCTCCGGGGACACCCCGGTACTGCTGGCCGCCCGGGCCTCGGCGGCCGACCCCGGAGCGGTCGGGGCCTGGCGCATCGCCGGCGGGTCGCTGATCCGCGAGGAGCGGGTCCCCGGCGAGGCGGCCACCACCGCCACCCGGTACACCGTGCGCAACGACGGCACCATCGAGGAGTCCTGGCCCGGCGCCGGTGCGACCGGCGGCGAGTAACCCCCCCGGCCGCCGACGGGAGCCGCGCCGGGGTCAGGCCGTGGCCGTGGCCGCCGCCAGGTCGTCGACCACCTCGCGGAAGTCGCCGTGCCGGGCGTAGGCCGCGCGTTGCCGGGCGCTGCCGCCGCCGAGTCGGTGCAGACGGCTGAGCAGGGTGGACACGGTGCCCTGGTCGCCTGCGGCTTCGAGGCCGGGCCGGGCGTGCTCGACCAGCCGTTCCAGCAGGTCCCGGGCCGGGCGGAGGCGGCCGGTGACCAGGTCGACGCCAAGGCCCTCCAGGCCGTCGTGGGCAGCGCGCCAGTGCGCGGCACGCAGCAGTTCGTCCGGGACGACCGGGACGGGGCGGCCCGCTCTGACCTCGGCCAGCAGGGTGGCGCAGAGTCCACGGGCCAGGGCGGCGAAGAGCACCACCGTGTCCAGGTCGGCGTTGACGTCGGCGACCCGGATCTCGATCGTCGGGTAGCGGTCGGAGAGCCGCGCGTACCAGTAGACCATCTTGCGGTCGAGCAGCATTCCGGAGTCCACCAGGGCGTCCACGGCGTCGTCGTACGCCTTGGCCGAGGTGAAGCGGGGGGCCGGTCCCGCAGAGGGCCAGCGGCACCAGATCAGGGCCCGGGTGGAGGCGTAGCCGCTGTCCCGGCCGTGGCGGAACGGGGAGTTGGCGGCAAGCGCCTCCAGTGCGGGCAGCCACGGCCGGAGCGCATTGCCGACCTGGACGGCCTCGTCGCGGTCGGCGATGCCCACATGGACGTGGCAGCCGCACACCCCCTCGGCCTGGCTCTCGGCGATCGGGGCGAAGGTCCGGGCCATCCGCCGGTAGCGGGGCTTGTCGGTGACCTCCACCGGCGTGGCGGCGGCGAGTACGGCGGTGCCGGAGGCCATCGGGCGGCAGCCGGCCGAGCGGGCGGCGTCCGCCACCCCGCGCCGGAGCCGCCGCAGATCGGCGCGGAGTTCGGCCAGGGCGGTGCAGGGGGCGCTGGCGATCTCCACCTGGGTGGGGAACAGCTCCGCCTGGACCTGGCCCGCGCCGAAGCGGGCGCTCGCCTGCTCGATGACCTCGGGCGCGCAGGGCACGGCTGCCCCGAGGCCGGTGTCGACCAGCAGGAACTCCTCCTCGACGCCGACGGTGAGGGGGCTGCCGTCGGGCTGCGGTGCGGGGCGGGATGCGATGCTCAGGACGGTTCCCTCCGCAGGACCGGCGGGGTCCGCTCCCCCGCTCCCGGAAGAGAAGCATGCCCGTACGGCCGCCCGTCCACTCGGGCCCGGCCGCACTTGCCGCGCGGCGGCCCGAGGGGCTGAGGCCCGGGGGCCTGCGGAGCGGTCTACTCCCCGGGCCGCCCGTGGGCCACGGCGTAGAAGGCGACGGCGGCGGCAGCGCCCACGTTCAGCGAGTCGACGTCGTGCGCCATCGGGATGCGGACCAGCCGGTCGGCGGCGGCCAGCGCGCGGTGGGAGAGGCCGTCGCCCTCGGCGCCCAGCAGCAGCGCCGCCCGGGGCATCCGGTGCGGCGCGACCCGGTCGATCGGCTCGGCCTGCGCGGAGGGGGTGAGCGCGAGCACCTGGAAACCGGCCTGCCGCAGGGTCTCCAGGGAGGCGGGCCAGGGGTCCAGGCGGGCGTAGGGGACGGAGAAGACGGCGCCCATGGAGACCTTGACCGAGCGGCGGTAGAGCGGGTCGGCGCAGTCCGGGGAGAGCAGCACCGCGTCCATGCCGAGCGCGGCGGCGCTGCGGAAGATCGCCCCGATGTTGGTGTGGTCGTTGACCGACTCCATGACGGCGACCCGTTGGGCACCCGCCAGTACGGCGGCGGCGTCGGGGAGCGGCTTGCGCTGCATGGAGGCCAGGGCGCCACGGTGGACGTGGTAGCCGGTGACCGCCTCGGCCAGCGCGGGGTCGACCTGGTAGACGGGGGCGTCGGCGGCCTCGATGAGGTCACGCATCACCTCGACCCACTTGGGGGTGAGCAGCATGGACCGCATCCGGTAGCCGGCCGCCAGGGCGCGGCGGACGACCTTCTCGCCCTCGGCGATGAAAAGGCCCTCGGCGGGTTCGCGGCGGCGCCGCAGCTCCACGTCGGTGAGGGAGGTGTAGTCGCCCAGGCGCGGGTCTTCGGGGTGCTCGACGGTGATGATCTCTGCCACGGGACGATCCTGCCCCGTCGGCGGCGGAGTGCCAAAACCGGCGCCGACGGGGGCGGGGTCAGCGGCCGGTGCCCTGCGGGTCCTCGGAGCTCTCGGAGCTCTCGAAGCTCTCGGAGCTTCCGAAGCCTTCGAAGCCCTGGAAGACGGAGACCACGTCGCCGATGACGACCACGGCGGGCGGCCGCACATCCTCGGCGGCCACCGTCGCGGCGACCGTGGCCAGGGTGGCGTCGACCCGGCGCTGGGCGGCGGTGGTGCCCTCCTGGACCACGGCGACGGGGGTGTCGGCGGCCCGCCCGTGGGCGATCAGGGTGTCGGCGATGGCGGCGATCCGCTCCACGGCCATCAGCAGTACCAGGGTGCCGCGCATCCGGGCGGCGGCCTCCCAGTCGACCAGGGAACGCGGGTCGTCCGGGGCGACATGGCCGGAGATCACGGTGAACTCGTGGGTGACCCCGCGATGGGTGACCGGTATGCCGGCGGCGGCCGGGACGCTGATGGAGCTGGAGATGCCGGGCACCACGGTGACCGGTATACCGGCCTCGGCGCAGGCGATGACCTCCTCCATGCCGCGCCCGAAGACATAGGGGTCACCGCCCTTGAGCCGGACCACGAACCTGCCCGCCCTGGCGTGCTCCAGCAGGGTGTGGTTGATGACCTCCTGGGCCATCGCCCGGCCGTACGGGATCTTGGCGGCGTCGACCACCTCGACGTGCGGCGGCAGTTCGGCGAGCAGTTCGCGGGGCGCGAGCCGGTCGGCGACCACCACGTCGGCCTCGGCGAGCAGCCGTCGGCCGCGCACCGTGATCAGGTCGGGGTCGCCGGGGCCGCCGCCGACCAGGGCGACGCCGGGGGTGCGGCTGCGGTGGTGGCGGGCGCCCAGCGAACCGTCCCGCAGGCCCTCCACGACAGCGTTGCGCAGGGCGGCGGAGCGGCGCGGGTCGCCGGAGAGGACGGCCACGGTGACCGAGCCGTCCCGGCCGGTGGCGGGGGTCCAGGCGCTGGCGGCGGTGGCGTCGTCGCTACGGGCGCAGAAGACGCGGCGCTCCTCGGCCTCGGCGCTGACCTCGGCGTTGACCGCCGGGTCGTCGGTGGCCACCAGGGCGTACCAGGCGCCGTCGAGATCGCCCGGGGTGTAGCCACGGGCGTGCCAGGTGATCTCGCCCGCGTCGGCCATCGCCTGCACGGCGGGGGTGGTGGCGGGCGAGACCAGGTGGATGTCGGCTCCGGCCGCGATCAGGGCGGGCAGCCTGCGCTGGGCCACCTGGCCGCCGCCGACGACGACCGCGCGGCGGCCGTCGAGGCGCAGGCCGACCACATAGGGGGTCGCGGCGGGGTTCGCGGCGGGGCTGGGGGTGGGCGCGGCCATGGGCGGTGCTCCTGTGCGTGGACGGGGGAAGGGTGGGCGTGGCGGGGACGTGCCTCGGCTCCGCAGCCGGTGCGCCCTCGGACCGGCTGCGGAGCGGGTGCCGCGTGCTGCGGTCAGCGCTTCTCGGTGACTCCGGCGGAGTCGAAGGTGGCTACATCGTGCATCGCCCGGGCGGCGGACTGCACCACCGGGAGGGCGAGCAGCGCTCCGGTGCCCTCGCCGAGCCGCAGGTCCAGGTCGATCATCGGGCGCAGGCCGAGCTTGGCCAGCGCGGCCTTGTGGCCGGGCTCGGCCGAGCGGTGGCCGGCGATGCAGGCGGCCAGTACCTCGGGGGCGATGGCCTTGGCGGCCAGCGCGGCGGCGCCCGCGATGACCCCGTCCAGGATCACCGGGGTGCGCAGCGAGGCGGCGCCGAGCATCAGTCCGGCCAGGGCGGCGTGCTCCAGACCGCCGACGGCGGCGAGCACACCCACCGGGTCTCCGGGGTCCGGCTTGTGCAGCTCCAGGGCGCGGCGGATGACGTCGACCTTGCGGGCGTGGGTCTCGTCGTCGATGCCGGTGCCCCGGCCGGTGACGTCCGCCGGGTCGGTGCCGGTGAAGACGGAGATCAGGGCGGCGGCGGGGGTGGTGTTGGCGATGCCCATGTCACCGGTGATGATCAGCTTGTTGCCTGCCGCGACCAGGTCGCGGGCGGTCTCGATGCCGATCTCCAGCGCCCGCAGCGCCTCCTCCCGGCTCATCGCCGGGCCGGTGGTCATGTCGGCGGTGCCGGGACGGACCTTGCGCGGCAGCAGGCCGGTGGTGCGGCCCTGCTGGACGGGCGACGGCAGGTCGGCGGCGACCCCCACGTCGACCACGCAGACCTCGGCCCCCACCTGGGCGGCGAAGGCGTTGACCACCGCTCCCCCGGCCAGGAAGTTGCCCACCATCTGGGCGGTGACCTCCTGCGGCCAGGGGGTGACGCCCTGGGCGTGCACACCGTGGTCACCGGCGAAGATCGCCACGCAGGCGGGCTCCGGGATCGGCGGCGGGCACTTGCGGGAGAGGCCGCACAGCTGGGCGGAGATTATCTCCAGCATGCCGAGCGAGCCGGCCGGCTTGGTCATCCGCTTCTGGCGGTCCCATGCCTCGCCGAGCGCCTTGGCGTCCAGCGGGCGGATGCCGCGCAGGGTCTCGTCCAGGACGCTGTGCGGCTCCTCGCCGGGCAGCGCCCGGTTGCCGTACTGCTCCTCGTGGACCACCCAGGACAGCGGGCGCTTCTTGGCCCAGCCGGCCTGCTGGAGCTCCGGCTCGTCGGGGAAGGAGTCGACATAGCCGATGCAGAGGTACGCCACCACGTCCAGGTGCTCGGGCAGGCCGAGCTCGCGGACCATCTCGCGCTCGTCGAAGAAGGAGACCCAGCCGACGCCCAGGCCCTCGGCGCGGGCCGCGAGCCAGAGGTTCTCCACGGCGAGGGCCGCGGAGTAGGGCGCCATCTGGGGCTGGGTGTGGCGGCCGAGGGTGTGCCGGCCGCCACGGGTGCGGTCGGCGGTGACGACGATGTTGACCGGGGTTTCGAGGATGGCCTCGATCTTGATGGTCTTGAACTGCTTGGCCCGGCCCTTGGGCAGCGAGGCCGCGTATGCCTCGCGCTGGCGCTCGGCGAGTTCATGCATCCGCTTGCGGGTCTTGGCGGAGCGGATGACCACGAAGTCCCAGGGCTGCGAGTAGCCGACGCTGGGGGCGGTGTGGGCGGCCTCCAGGACCCTGATCAGCACCTCGTGCGGGATCGGGTCGCGGCGGAAGCCGTTGCGGATGTCGCGGCGCTCGCGCATCACCCGGTGCACGGCGTCGCGCATGGACTCCTCGTAGCCGGGGGCTGCGGGGCCCTGCGGCTCCTCCGGCTCGGGCTCCGGCTCGGGCTGGGCTTCGGCCTCGGGCTGGACCTCGGGCTCGGGCTCGGAAGTGGCCTCGGGGGCGGCCGGCTGCTCGGGGGCGGTCTCAGCTTCGGGGGCCGGCTGCTCGGGGGCGGTCACCGTGCCGTCGGCGGCCACCGCGTGGACGGCGGGCCGGGGCTCCTCCTCGCCGGGGGCGTCCGGGACCTCGGGGGCGGCCGGGGCGGCGGCGGGTACGGCCTCCTCGGCGGCCGGGGCGGCGACCGGTTCGGGCTGCTCGGCGGGCTGGGCGGCGGCCTCCGGAGCGGCCGGCTGCTCTGCGGGTACGGGCGCGGCGGGCTCCTCGACGGGGACCTGCTCGGTCGCGGCGGCGGGCTCTGCCACGGGGGCGGGCTCGTCGGCGGGTACGGCCTCGGGGGCCGCCTCCTCGGCCGCTGCGGGGTCGGCGGCGGCGGCCGGCTCGGGTGCCTCCGGCGGAGCGGGGGCGGCATCCGGGGTCTCCACCACCACGGGTGCCGGGGGCTCGACGGCGGCGGCCTCGGGCACAGGCACAGGCACAGGCACGGGCTCGGGCTCGGCGACGACGGGGATCGGGGCGGCGGCGGTCGGCGCCTCGGCGGCGGGCACGGTCGGCTCGACGACGGGAGCCGGGGCGGCCTGCTCGGCCGGGGCCTGCGGGGCGGCGGGCTCGGCCGGGTGAAGGGCCACCGGGGCCGGGTCCGGGCTGCTCTGGTCCGGCAGTCCCGGGGCAGCCGGGACGGCGAGGAAGGCCGCGATCCGGCTGGGCGGCCCATGGGGGGCCGGTGCGGGGGCCTGGATCAGGGTGGGCTGGGGTTCGACGGCCGGGGGTTCGGCGGCCGGGGGCCCGTCGTGGCCCTGGCCGAGGGTGTTCTCCGGCGAGGGGGTCGGGGCGGGCACATTCACTGCGGGGGCCTCGTGCGGTTCGGGGTCGGGCTGGACCACGGGGGTCTCCACCGCGACGGGGGCGGCGGGGACCGGCTCGGCCGGCTGCTCCACGACGACGGCGGGTGCGGCGGCCGGGGCCGCCGGCTCGGGCTCGGGCTGCGGCTCGGGCTCCCGCTGCGGCTCCGGCTCGACCGCGACGGGCGGCTCCGGCTCGGCGGCGACGGGCGGCACCGGCTGGTCCACCACGATCGGCCCCTGGGGCACCGGGGCGGCGGTCGCCTCGGGGACGCCGGTCTGCTGAAGCGGCGCCAGCCGGATTCCATAGCCCTGGGTGTCACCGGCCGAGGGCCCTCGGTCGGCGAGCGAGCGGACGGGGACCTGTCCGGTCATCATCGACGGGTCGGGGATGGGCGGTCCGGCGTGCAGCGGACGCCGAGGCGCGGCGGCCTGGGCCGGGATCGGGATCTGCGGCTGCGGAGCGGCGACGGTGAACGGCCCGGCAACCGTCTCCGGGGCAGCGGCCTCCGGGGCGGCGACCTGCTCCGGCGCGAGCTGCTCCGGCCCGGGTGCGGCCTGCATCGCCGCAGCGGCGTCGGCTGCCGCCTGCACCGCGGCGTCCGGCGGCGCGAGCGGCGGCCAGGAGGGCTCGATGGGGGTACCCACGGTGTACGCGGCGGCGTCCTCGGCTGTGACAGTACGCAGCGGCACGGTGTCGGCCGGGGAGCCGCCCGCCAACAGGTGGGCCGGCAGCGCGGTGCCCTCGGCCGGGGTCGGCTCACGCAGCGCGGCCTCGCTCCAAGAACCCTGCGGGCCGGGCATGAGCAGGAGGTCGTCCTCCTCGTCCAGTTGGTCGGGCTGGTCGAGGAAGGTGAAGGAGGGGCGCGTCATGGCGTCCGGCACCGGGGCGGCCTCGGGGCCGGAGCCGAAGGGGTCGGGTCGGAAACCGGCGCCTGCCGCTTCCGCAGGGCCGCCGACCGGCTGGTACGCCGGATCGGGACCTGCTTCGGCGAGTGGGCGCTCCGGCAGTCCCTCGCCCGGGACGTGGCCGGTATCGGTCATCTCAGAAACTCCTTCCAGGGCCGCACAGGCGTCCTTGGCGGCGCGATCGTCGACCGCAGCACCCGACCCCGCTCGGGGGCCGGACCACAGTCGGACCCGCCCCGTCGCGTGATGGGGGTCCCCCGGCCGGAGGCCGAGGGAGGCGGCCGCGCAAGCACGGCAACCGTGGTCCCGTCCGGTCCTCCGCTCCGCAGGCGACCGGCCGGACAACCGACCTGCCGCTACAACAACGACGGACCCGGGGCAACCGGCACGACCGCCCCCGGACATCAGGGCATTCTTCCGGCCCGGGCCGCCCGGCGGCATATGTGCACACGTTCACCCGGTGTGGGCTCCGCCACGTCGTGGTCGGGATCCGGGGTCACCGGAGTCCTGGCCGCCGCACCGCCGCGGAGACAACCGGACGTCAGACTACCGGCCTGGGCGGACATCGGGTCAGGGTGGTGCCCTTTCCCGGCGGATACGACCGCGTTCGTCCGGATCGTGGACAGCGGTGATCCGGCCGCGTCGTGAGCCGAGGCCGGGTCAGGTCCGGCGCTCGCCCCAGAGCAGCAGCACCGGTACGGCCGCCGTCAGGGTGTGCCCCTCCCCGGCGACCGGCTCCTCCGGCGGCAGCAGCGTGGAGCCCTGTACCAGGGCGCCCTCGGCGCGGTACCCGGCCTTGGCGAAGGCCCGGCGGAACTCCTCCGCCTCCGGCAGCGTGCGGGGTACGGCCACCATCCGCTCGGGCCGCCGGGCCAGGCAGGCGGCGACCACCTCGGCGCCGCTGTGCTCGACGGCGACCACATCGGGCTCCGGCAACTCCCCCAGCACCTCCGGCGCGGCTCCGTGCACCACTTCGATCTCGACCCCGTAGCGGCGGGCATTGACGGCGATCTGCCCGCAGGCATCGGCATCCGGCTCCACGGCGGCCACTGCGGCGCCGAAACGTGCCGCCTCCACCGCCAGCGAGCCGCTGCCCGCGCCGACCGACCAGAGCAGGTCGCCGGGGCGCGGCCCGAGCCGGGCGAGGGCCAGCGCCCGGGCGGCGGGCGGCAGTGCGGCGGGTCCGCCGACGGCCCGGTCCGGCTCGGCGGGTTCGGGGGCGGCGCCGGTGGTGACACCGGCCGGGCGGTCGTGTGCCGCGTACGCCTCGGCGTCCAGCGCCCAGCCGCGTACCGGGCCGGGGAAGTCGACCGGCCGCCCGGCGAGCCAGCCGGCGGCCTCGGTGCTGCTCCGGGTGTGCCCGCCGACCACCAGCACCACATTGGGGTCGCGCCAGACATGGTCGGGGACCCGCTCGGAGGTCAGCACGCTGATCTCCTCCTCGGGGGTGCCCAGCGCCTCGCAGACCACGAAGGTGCGGTGCACATCACGGAGCATCAGGGCGAGTTCGGTGGGGCCAGCGCCGGGCGCGGTGAGCACCGCGACCTTGGGATTGGCCCGGCAGACGTTGGCGGCGCGGCGCAGCCGCCGCCCGTGGGCGGAGACCACCAAGGCGTCGTCCCAGGGCATGCCGGCCCGGGCGAAGGCGGCGGCGACCGAGGAGACGGCGGGCAGCACCTCCAGCTCCAGGCCGAACTCGGGCCTGCGCAGGGTGCGCACCACGCCGAAGAAGCCGGGGTCGCCCTCGGCGACCACCACGGCCGCGCCCCGGTGGTCGGCGATGCGGCGGGCGGCGAGTTCCACGCTGCCCAGCACCATCCGCTCGGCGCCGCGCGGGAGTTCCAGCGCGGCGAGTTGATAGGGGGCGCCCGCTACCAGCGTGGCGGCGCCCAGTGCCGCGCGTGCGGCCTCCGTCAGCGGAGTCCCGTCCCACCCGATGACCGTGACCCGGTCAGCCATCCCGGCTGCTCTCCCTCACTGTCCGTAACCGAACGGGGGTCCATCCGAGCTCCGGGGTCCCCCTGCGCCCGGTGGCCGGGCACCCGGCGCCCGGTCCGCGTCCGGCGCGGCTCCGGGCGGGCGCCCGCGAGGAGCGTACCGGTATCGATCACCGGCGTGCCGGATGCCTCAGACCCAGCTGGCGTACCGGTCGTCGGCCAGGCCCAGGCTGCCGGGGGTGCGGACGGCCGGGATCTCCAGGTCCTCCGGGAGCAGGCTCCAGACGATCAGGTCGGTACGGGTCTCGGCGCCCCCGCCGCCCGGTTCGCCGCCCCGCACTATCGTGGCGCTGCGCAGCACCCCCTCGCTGATGCAGCCCGCCTTCTGGGCGACCTGCTGGGCGGCGGAGTTGCCTGCGGCGGTGCGCAGCTCCAGCCGTTCGAACCGCTGGTCCTCGAAGAGCCACTGGGCGACGCCGAGCAGCGCCTCGGGGGCGTAGCCCTCGCCGCGCGCCCAGGGGGCGATGACCAGTCCTGCCTCGGTGGAGCGCAGCCGCCAGTCGGTGCCCTGGAGGTGGATGACGCCGACCATGCGCTGGGTGAGGTCCTCGGTGACGGCGAAGGCGATGCCATGGCCGCGCGCCCGGTTCTCGGGGGCGGTGGAGCGCAGCCAGGTGCGGGCGTGGTGCTCGGTGTAAGGGTCGGGGACGGCGGTCCAGCAGCGGACCAGCTCGTCGTTCATCATCTCCACCAGGGCGGGGACGTCCTCCTCCTCGAAGGGGCGCAGCAGCAGCCGGTCGGTGCTGATGGCGGTCTCGGGGAAGGTGGATGCCATGGCCGTCTCTCCTCGCCGGGTCGTGCACTCACGGTACGCCCCGCGCCGCCGGGGGACGGTGCGGCGGCGGTGACCCAGTGATCATGCGTCATGTGCAGGGCCGACGCCATCGGGACGCGGCGCGGATACAGCAGCATGCAGCATCGCGGGTCGCGGTGCAGCGGCTTGGGGCCACCGCGCGGCGCCGGATCGGCTTCGGATCGGTGCCGGATCGGTGCCGGATCGGCGGTGGGTCGGCGCCGACCGCGCGCCGCACGGCGTTCGTGTGGCGTCCACCTGCGGCTGATAGCGTCAGGGGGCGTGACGGTTCACCAGGCGGCAGGGGTCGGGTACCAGCGGGCGGCGGACGCCTACGAGCGGTCCCGGCCGTCCTATCCGCTGCCGGTGATCCGCGAACTCGCCGACGCGGTCCGGCTGGAGCGCGGCCGTACGGTGGTGGACCTGGGGGCGGGCACCGGCAAGTTCACCCGGCTGCTGGCGCTGACCGGGGCCCGGGTGATCGCACTGGAGCCGGTGGCGGCGATGCGGGCCCGGCTGGCGGAGCTGCTGCCCGGGGTCGAGGTGGGCGAGGGCACGGGCGAGGCGACCGGGCTGCCGGACGGCTCGGTGGACGTGGTGGTGGCGGCGCAGTCCTGGCACTGGTTCCGGCAGGACGAGGCGCTGGCCGAGGTGGAGCGCGTGGTGCGGCCGGGTGGGGCGCTGGCCCTGGTGTGGAACACCTTCGACGCGTCGGTGCCATGGGTGCGCGACTTCCAGCGGATCTACTTCGGCCGGGCCCCGGAGGGGCTGCCGAGCCATCTGGACGGCCGGTGGCGCAGGCTGCTGGAGCAGCGGCCGGGCTGGTCGGACATCCAGGAGCGGCATCTGCCCAATCCGCATCCGGTGACCCGGGAGGGGGTGCTGGAGCGGATGGCGTCCAGCAGCATCATCGCGGCGCTGGACGCGGCCGAGCAGCAGCGGGTGCGGGCGGAGGTCGACGCGGTGCTGCGGGCGCATCCGCAGACCCGGCACGGCGACCGGATCGAGCTGCCGTACACCACCGATGTGTACTGGACCCACCGGGTCTGAGCCCCCCTGTGTACGGGGCTCGGACCCGGTGGGCAGGCCCGGTTGCGGGCGCCGGCGTCAGAACGCCGGGATGACGGACCCGTTGAAGGTGTCCTCGATGTACTTCTTGACCTCGGGCGAGTGCAGCAGCTCGGCGAGCTTCTTCACCCGGGGGTCGCTCTCCTTGCCCTTCTTGACGGCCAGGATGTTGGCGTACGGGTTGCCCTCGGCCTTCTCCACGGCGATGGCGTCCGTGGCCGGCTTGAGGCCGGAGTCCAGCGCGTAGTTGCCGTTGATCACGGCGGCGTCCACGTCGGCGAGGGCGCGGGGCAGCTGGGCGGCCTCCAGCTCCTTCCACTTGAGGTTCTTGGGGTTGCCGGTGATGTCGCGGACGGTGGCGGTGGTGCCGGCGCCGTCCTTGAGGGTGATCACGTTGTTGTCCGCGAGCAGCTTGAGCGCCCGGCCCTCGTTGGTGGCGTCGTTGGGGACCGCGACGGTGGCGCCGGAGGGCAGCTCGGCGAGGCTCTTGACCTTCTTGGAGTAGACGCCGAGCGGCTCCAGGTGGACGGGCTCCACGGAGACGATGTCGGTGCCGTGCTGCTTGTTGAAGTCGTCCAGGTAGGGCTGGTGCTGGAAGAAGTTGGCGTCGGCCGAGCCGTCCTGCACGGCGGTGTTGGGGGTCACATAGTCGGTGACCTCCTTGATCTCCAGCTTGAGGCCGGCCTTGGCGGCCAGGTGGTCCTTGACGTACGTGAGGATCAGGGCGTGCGGGGTGGGGCTGGCCGCGACGACCAGGGCCTTGTCCGAACTACCTGCGGGGCTGCCTGCGGAGGTGGACGACGAGGAGTCGCTGCCGCAGGCGGTGAGGCCGAGAGCCAGGCCGCCGGCGGCGAGGAGGGTGGTGGTGAGCTTGATGGCGTTACGCACGAAGAGTGCCTTTCTCCATATCGGGGTGCCCGCCGGTCCGGGGTCGCGGCCCGGTGGGCTGAGGGTGCTATCGCGGGGAGGCGGCCGACGCCGGGGCGGCTGCGGTGCCGTCCCCGGTCGAGTCGGCGGACCCGGGGGCGGGTGTCTCCCCGCCGGGGGTGGTCTGCTGGGCGGGTACGGTCACGGCGGTCGCTGCGCCGCGGCGGCGCAGCAGCCGGACCGGGCCGGTCCCTCGGCCGCGCTGGCCCAGGGACCGTACGGCGAGGTCGCCGATCAGCTGGACGAGGGTGACCAGGATGATCAGCTCGATCACGATGACGACCATGAAGTCGGTCTCGAAGCGCATATAGCCGTAGGTGTAGGCGAGGGTGCCGAGCCCGCCGCCCCCGACGGTGCCGGCCATCGCGGAGTAGCCGACGACGGCGATGACGGTGGTGGTCAGGCCGGCCACCAGGGAGGGCAGCGCCTCCGGCAGCAGGGCCTTGCGGACCACCGTCCAGGTGGAGCCGCCCATCGCCTGGACGGCTTCCACCAGGCCGCCGTCGACCTCGCGGACCGAGGTCTCCACCAGCCGGGCGTAGAAGGGGACGGCGCCGACGGCGAGCGGTACGGAGGCGGCCTCCCAGCCGAGGGAGGTGCCGACCACCCAGCGGGTGAAGGAGGTCAGCGCCAGCATCAGGATGATGAACGGCAGGGAGCGGCCGACATTGACGACCGCGCCGACGGCCTTGTTGACCGGCCGGTTGCGGAGCAGCCCGCCCCGGTCGGTGAGCACCAGCAGCACGCCGATCGGCAGGCCGACCAGCAGGGCGACCAGGGTGGCGATGCCGACCATGGAGAGCGTCTCGCGGGTGGCGGTCTCCAGCAGCGGGCGCATCTCGTCCCAGGTCATGCCGCCGCCTCCGTACGGTGTCCGGCGACGTCCACCTGGAGGCCCTGCTCGCGCAGGAAGCCGATGGGGACGACGTTCTGCTCGAAGGAGCCGGGCAGCTCGACGCGCATCCGGCCGACCTGGCGACCGCCGATGGTCTCCACGGCGGCGCCGAGGATGTTGAGGTCCACGTTGTAGGTGCGGGCCAGCTGGGAGATGAACGGCTGGGCGGCGGTGTCGCCCTGGAAGGTGATCTCCAGTACGGTGCCCGCGCGGCCGGTCCCCGGCAGGTCGCCCAGCGGGAAGAGCTCCCGGGCCAGCTCCGAGCCGGGGGTGGCGAGCAGGTCGGCGAGGCGGCCGGACTCGACCACCCGGCCGTCGCGCATCAGCGCGGCCGAGTCGCAGACCGACTTGATCACGTCCATCTCATGGGTGATCAGCAGCACGGTGAGGTCCAGCTGCCGGCCCAGGTCGCGCAGCAGCTCCAGGATCGACCGGGTGGTCTCCGGGTCCAGCGCCGAGGTGGCCTCGTCGGAGAGCAGCACCTTGGGGTCGCCGGCCAGCGCCCGGGCGATGCCGACGCGCTGCTTCTGACCGCCGGAGAGCTGGGCCGGGTAGACGCGGGCCTTGTCGGCGAGGCCGACCAGGTCCAGCAGCTCGGCTGCCTTGCGGCGGCGCTCGGTGCGGTCCAGGCCGATGATCTCCAGCGGCAGTTCCACGTTGTCCTGGACGGTGCGCGAGGAGAGCAGGTTGAAGTGCTGGAAGACCATGCCGATCCGGCGGCGGGCGGCGCGCAGCTCGCGGCCGGCGCGGGGGCCCTGGCCGGCCAGGCGGGTGAGTTCCAGGCCGTCGACGGTGATGGTGCCGGAGGTGGGGCGCTCCAGCATGTTGACGCAGCGGATGAGGGTGGACTTGCCCGCTCCGCTGGTGCCGACGACGCCGTACACCTCGCCCTCGTGGACGTGCAGGTCGACGCCGTCGAGGGCGGTGACCTCGCGGCCTCGTACGCGGTAGACCTTTCTCAGGTCAGCGATGCTGATCACAGGGGACATCCGTGGGTCGGGGGCACGGCGGCGGCATGCCGCGGCGCAAAGTTCGGCGGGGGGTGGGGCAATGGGGGGTGTGCGGGCGCGGCGGGGCTCAGCTGCGGCGCATGCCCGGCGGCTGCGCGTGATGGGCAAGCCGGCAGCGGAGGATGCCCGCGGAGCGGGGGCGCTCGGTGCGCGAAGAGAGAACTGGCAGCATGTCAGCAGGAGGGGGCAGGGCGCTCTCCGCCGAGGCGGCGCGCGGGGGTCTCGCTTCGGGGCGCGAGGCTGGTGCGGGGACCCTCAGCGGGCACACATTCGACGGCACATCGCACGGCCACCTGCCGGCATGGTGCCGGTGGGGGTGCGGTTCGCCGTCGTCGTCATGGCCTCAGTAAACCAGACGGGGGTGTCGTCTCCCAAATGCTGGGCCATGGAGTCCGCATTGCGGACAGCGGCCGTTCGTCAGACGGCCATCGCCCGGATCCGCAGGCCGCTCGGCACATCGGTCGCCCAGATCCGGTGCAGGCCCTCCACGACCACGTCGGCGGCCAGTTCGGCGCGGTCGTGGGTGGTGGTGACGGCAACGGAGCGCATCCCGGCGGCCCGCGCGGCGGCCAGGCCCGCCGGGGCGTCCTCCACCACCAGGCAGCGCGCCGGGTCGACGCCCAACTGCCGCGCCGCCAGCAGGAACGGCTCGGGATCGGGCTTGCCCCGGGTGATGTCGTCGGCCGTCACCAGCAGCGGGGCGGGCAGTCCGGACGCCGCGAGCCGCACCTCGGCCAGCGCCCGGGTCGCGGAGGTCACCACGGCCCAGCGGTCGGTCGGCAGCGACTCCAGCAGCGCGGCGGCGCCTGGCAGCGCCACGGTGCCCTCGGTGTCCGCGACCTCCAGCTCCTCGATCCGGCGCAGCGCTGCGGCGAGGCCGCCGTCGGCCAGCTGCGCCGGGGGGAGCACATCCCGGATGATCTCCACCGCAGGGCGGCCATGGGTGAGGATCCGGGCGAAGTCCGCCTCGGTCAGACCGTATTCGCCCATCCAGGCCGTCCAGCAGCGGTGGACCGCCGGAGTGGAGTCGACCAGGGTGCCGTCCATGTCGAAGAGCAGGGCGTCTGCGGCTATGTCCATGATCTTCGACTGTACCCGCCGCCCGACCGCCGGACGGACGGCCCCGGCGTGAGACCGCCCACAGGGCGCAAGCCCCGCTCGGAGGGAGGCGGGGCCTGCGGGATCTGCGGGTGCCGGGATCTGCGAGGCACCAGGCTCAGGCACTGGCCGCGAGGGCCTGTACGGCCGAGGCGCAGCCGTCCGCCGGCAGAGCCGACTTCTCCAGGGTGACCAGGCTCAGCCTGCGGCTGATCTCCTCGACGCCGGTCTCCTGGTAGCCGAGGCGGCGGTAGAGCCGCTGGTTGCCCAGGCTGCGGTGGCCGGTGAAGAGCCGGTACGCGGTGACCCGGCCGGCGGCGGCCAGCCGCTGCTCGACGGCCTGGAGCAGACGTCCGCCCAAGCCGTGGCGCTGCATCCGGGGATGGACCACCAGGCGGCCGATGTGGCCCACCCCGTCGTCGTCCACCCAGCCGCGGACCGAGCCGACCACCTCGTCGCCGAGCCGGGCGACCAGCACGCAGTGCTCGGCCAGCTCGTCGCGCAGGCTGTCGAGGGTCTGCGTCAGCGGTTCGATGGCCCAGTCGCCGTAGAGCTCCGCCTCGTCCTGGTAGCAGAGGTACTGGAGCTTGAGGATCTGTTCGGCGTCGCTCTGGTCGGCGACCGAGATGGTCACGCTCATGCCCATGTGCGCATGCCTCCCCTTCGTGTGTGCCCGGCGCCGAGGGATGAGGGTGTGCGCGCGGGCGGCCCTGACCGGAGGTTGACCCGTGCCGGGGATCGCTCCCGGCCGGGGATGGTGCGCGAGCGTACCGTCTCCCGCTGACCCCGCGCGCTACGGATTCCGCAGCTCACAGGCGGGAGGACGGCCACGCTCACGCTCAGTATCCGGGCGGGCGCGGGCTCGTCAAGAGGCACGTTCGCCCAGGCATTACCCGGCCGTGGGCCGTTTGCAACCTGGCGGACCCCGGACGTGGGCTAGATCACTTCGCGCCGTACGGGAGCACCCGGCGGCTCACCCCGATGCGGCCGGGTGGCGCAGCAGGCGGCGGAGGCAGGCGAGGCAGCGGGAGCGGGTGGGGCCGATGCTGCCGCGCGGGATGCCGGTCTCGGCGGCGAGCTGGGTGTACGTCAGGCCGGGGCGGTCCAGCAGGGCGGTGAGCAGCGCGGGGCAGCGGGCGGGCAGCAGGGGGACGGCGGCCCGGAGCGCGGTCGGCAGGTCGCTGCGGCCGGGTGGGGCGGCGGTCGGCCGGGGCGGCAGCGGGGTGGGGATCTCGGCGCGGGCGGGGGCGAGTGCCCGGTGGAACTCGCGTACGGTCAGCGACCGCAGCCAGCCGACCGGTTCGGTGGGCAGCGGGGCCCGCGCGGTGTGCTCCAGGGCCCGCAGCCAGACCGCCTGCTCCAGATCCTCGGCGTCCAGCCCATGGGCGCGGGCCAGGGCGGCGGCGAGCGGGGCGAAGGCGGGGCGCAGCCGGGTGTCGGCGAGAGCGGTCATGGGCGCCTCCGGGGGCGTGTGGGGGTCTGCCCTGGGGAACGCCGACCGGTCCGGACCGGGATGCGGTACGGGCCGGGGGTGCGGCGCAAACCGCCCGGCGGGGCGATTGCGGCGGCGGCCGGTTGACGCTGCGGTGCCGGGGGCCGGTACGGCAACAGGGCGGATCGGCCGGTGAAGGCCGGTCCGCCCTGCTGCCGTATGGGCTCAGCGCTTGGCGTCCGCCCACTCCTGCTGGACCGCCAGGTCCGCCTTGACCTCGGCGAGCTGCCGGGCCACCGCCGCCGGGGCGGTGCCGCCGCGCCCGTCACGGGAGGCCAGCGAGCCATGCACGGTGAGCACCGTGCGGACCTCCGGCGTCAGGTGCGGGGAGATCGCGGCGAACTGCTCGTCCGTCAGGTCGGCCAGCTCGATGGACTGCTGCTCGCAGACCTTGACGCAGGCGCCCGCCACCTCGTGCGCCACCCGGAACGGCACCCCCTGCCGGACCAGCCACTCGGCGATGTCGGTGGCCAGCGAGAAGCCGGCCGGGGCCAGCTCCTCCAGCCGCTCGCGGTGCACGGTGAGGGTGGCGAGCATGCCGGTGAAGGCGGGCAGCAGCACCTCCAGGGTGTCGCAGGAGTCGAAGACCGGCTCCTTGTCCTCCTGGAGGTCGCGGTTGTACGCCAGCGGCAGGCCCTTGAGGGTGGCGAGCAGCCCGGTGAGGTTGCCGATCAGGCGGCCGGACTTGCCGCGCGCCAGCTCGGCGATGTCCGGGTTCTTCTTCTGCGGCATGATCGACGACCCGGTGGAGAAGGCGTCGTGCAGCGTGATGAAGCCGAACTCCTTGGTGTTCCAGATGATCACCTCCTCCGCGATCCGGGAGAGGTTCACCCCGATCATCGCGGTGACGAAGGCGAACTCCGCCACGAAGTCGCGGGCGGCGGTGCCGTCGATGGAGTTGCCGGCCGAGCCGCCCTCGAAGCCCAGGTCGGCGGCGACCGCCTGCGGGTCCAGGCCCAGCGAGGACCCGGCCAGCGCGCCGGAGCCGTACGGGGAGACGGCGGTGCGGGTGTCCCACTGGCGCAGCCGCTCGGCGTCCCGGGAGAGCGCCTGGACATGGGCGAGCACATGGTGGGCGAAGAGCACCGGCTGGGCGTGCTGAAGGTGGGTGCGGCCGGGCATGGCGGTGTCCGGGTGGGCCTCGGCCAGGCCCACCAGGGCCTGCTGGAGGTCCAGGATCAGCCCGCCGATGATCCGGGCGTGGTCCCGCAGGTACATCCGGAAGAGGGTGGCCACCTGGTCGTTGCGCGACCGGCCGGCCCGCAGCTTGCCGCCCAGCTCCGCGCCCAGCCGCTCCAGCAGGCCGCGTTCCAGGGCGGTGTGCACGTCCTCGTCGGCGACGGTGCCGGTGAAGGCGCCGGACTCGACATCGGCCAGCAGCCGGTCCAGGCCGTCCAGCATCCGGTCCAGCTCGTCGTCGGAGAGCAGCCCCGCCTTGTGCAGCACCCGGGCGTGGGCGCGGGAGCCGGCGATGTCGTACGGGGCCAGCCGCCAGTCGAAGTGCACGGAGGCGGAGAGCGCGGCCAGCGCCTCGGCGGGGCCGTCCGCGAACCGGCCGCCCCAGAGGCGTACGTCACCGGCGGGGGTCGGGGTCGGGTCGTGCGACACCTGGTGCTCCTTCAGTGCTGTGGCGGTCGAGGGCCCCGGGGTCCGGAAACCCCGGGGCCCAGTACTACGACGGGGGTCAGGCCCGCAGGCTGCGCCGGGCGGCGATCTTCGAGGAGAGGCCGAAGATCTCGATGAAGCCCTTGGAGAGCGACTGGTCGAAGGTGTCGCCGGTGTCGTAGGTGGCCAGGTTGAAGTCGTACAGCGACTCCTCGCTGCGCCGGCCGGTGACCACGGCACGGCCGCCGTGCAGGGTCATCCGGACGTCACCGGAGACATGCTCGTTGGCCTCCTCGACAAAGCCCTCCAGGGCCCGCTTGAGCGGCGAGAACCACAGGCCGTCGTAGACCAGCTCGCCCCAGCGCTGGTCGACGCCCTTCTTGTACCGGGCGAGCTCCCGCTCGACGGTGACGTTCTCCAGCTCCTGGTGGGCGGTGATCAGCGCGATGGCGCCGGGCGCCTCGTAGATCTCCCGGGACTTGATGCCGACCAGCCGGTCCTCGACCATGTCGAGCCGGCCGATGCCCTGGGCGCCGGCCCGCTGGTTGAGCTGCTCGATCGCCTGGAGCACGGTGACCGGCTTGCCGTCGATGGCGACCGGGACGCCCTGCTTGAAGGTGATGACGACCTCGTCGGCCTCGCGGGGCTCGGCGGGGTTCTGGGTGTACTCGTAGACGTCCTCGATGGGGCCGTTCCAGATGTCCTCAAGGAAGCCGGTCTCCACGGCGCGGCCGAAGACGTTCTGGTCGATGGAGTACGGGGACTTCTTGGTGGTGGCGATGGGGAGGTTGTTGGCCTCGGCGAAGGCGATGGCCTTGTCCCGGGTCATCGCGTAGTCGCGGACCGGGGCGATGCACTTGAGGTCGGGGGCGAGCGAGGAGATGCCGGCCTCGAAGCGGACCTGGTCGTTGCCCTTGCCGGTGCAGCCGTGGGCCACGGTGGAGGCGCCGTGCTTGTGGGCGGCGGCGACCAGGTGCTTGACGATCACCGGCCGGGAGAGCGCGGAGACCAGCGGGTAGCGGTCCATGTAGAGGGCGTTGGCCTTGATCGCCGGCAGGCAGTAGCCGTCGGCGAACTCGTCCCGGGCGTCGGCCACCTCGGCCTCCACCGCGCCGCAGGCCAGCGCCCGCTTGCGGATGACCTCCAGGTCCTCGCCGCCCTGGCCGACGTCGACAGCGACGGCGATGACCTCGGCGCCGGTCTCCTCGGCGATCCAGCCGATGCAGACGGACGTGTCCAGACCGCCCGAGTAGGCGAGTACGACGCGTTCGGTCACGGCTTTCTCCTTCACAGTGCGTGCGGGGCACTCCATGCGGTGCTAGGTATAAGTATGCATGAGTCCGTATGGAATTCAAAGCGGGATCGCCCGGACACGCCACCGCCCGTGGAGAACGGGTCTCCACGGGCGGTCGGCGGGGCGATGACCAGCTGGTCCAGCCTCAGGTGTTCTTGGACTGGGCCAACTGCATCAGGTGGTCGGCGAGCTCCTGGCCGCCCTGCGCATCGCGGCTGATCAGCAGCACGGTGTCATCCCCGGCGATGGTGCCGATGATCTCGAACACCTCCGCCTGGTCGATCGCCGAGGCCAGGAACTGCGCCGCGCCCGGCGGGGTGCGCAGCACCACCAGGTTGCCGGACGCGGTCGCCGACACCATCAGCTCGCCCGCCAGCCTCGCCATCCGGGCCTCGGTGACGGACTCGCCCAGCGGCGCCTTGGGGGTGCGGTCGCCGCCCTCCGCCGGGACGGCGTAGATCAGCGCGCCGTCCTTGTTGCGGATCTTGACCGCGCCCAGCTCGTCCAAGTCCCGGGAGAGGGTGGCCTGGGTCACCACCAGCCCGTCGTCGGCGAGCAGTTTGGCGAGCTGGCTCTGCGAACGCACCGGCTGGCGGGTCAGCAGGTCCACGATCCGCCGGTGCCGGGCCGTCCGGGTCTGCGGGACCTGCGGTATCGGCTGTCCGGTCCGGTCGCGGTGGACATCGGTCATGAGGGGCGGCTCTCCTGCCTAGGCTCGTCGTTCGCCGGGGGCGGCGTCCCGCACACTCCGCAGGATCTGCGGCAGGGCGGTGAGCAGGGCGTCCACGTCCTGCTCGGTGACCACCAGCGGCGGCGCCAGCCGGACGGTGTCCGGCACACAGGCGTTGACCAGGAAACCGGCCTGCTGGGCGGCTGCCTGCACCTGCGCGGCGACCGGCTCGCGAAGCACGATACCGAGCAGCAGCCCGGCGCCCCGGACGTGGGAGACCAGCGGGTCGCCGATGGCCTCCACGCCCTGCCGGAGCCGTTCGCCGAGGGTCTTGGCGCGGTCCAGCAGGCCGTCGGCGGCGATGGTGTCCAGCACGGCGAGGGCGGCGGCGCAGACCACCGGGTTGCCGCCGAAGGTGGAGCCGTGCTGACCGGGCTTCAGCAGCTCGGCGGCGTCGCCGAAGGCGACCGTGGCGCCGAGCGGCAGTCCGCCGCCCAGGCCCTTGGCAAGGGTGACCACATCGGGTTCGATGCCCAGCGCCTGGTGGGCGAACCAGTGCCCGGTGCGGCCGACGCCGGTCTGGATCTCGTCCAGCATCAGCAGGGTGCCGGTGGCCCGGGTGATCTCGCGGGCGGCGGCGAGGTAGCCGTCGGGGGCGGGGATCACGCCGTTCTCCCCCTGGATCGGCTCCAGGAGGACGGCGGCGGTGTCGGTGGTGACGGCGGCCCGCAGCGCCTCGGTGTCCCCGTACGGGACATGGGTGACGTCGCCGGGCAGCGGGCGGAAGGGGTCCTGCTTGGCGGGCTGGCCGGTGAGCGCCAGGGCGCCCATGGTGCGGCCGTGGAAGCCGCCGGTGGTGGCGACCATATGGGTGCGGCCGGTGCGGCGGCCGATCTTGAAGGCGCACTCGACGGCTTCGGCGCCCGAGTTGGAGAAGTAGACCCGGCCGGGGCGGCCGAGCAGTTCCACCAGCCGCTCGGCCAACCGGACCGGAGGCTCGGCGATGAAGAGGTTGGAGACATGGCCGAGGGTGGCGATCTGCCGGCTGACCGCCTCGACCACGGCCGGGTGGGCGGTGCCCAGGGCATTGACCGCGATCCCGCCGATGAAGTCGCGGTAGAGGGTCCCGTCGGCATCGGTGAAGTGCGCGCCCTCGCCGCTCACCAGCGGGATTCGGGGGGTGCCGTAGTTGTCCATCAGGGCGTGCTGCCAGCGCGCCGTCAGTTCCGTGTTGCCGCTCATCGCGGGCCCCCATCGGTGGTGTCGTCCACGGGGTCGGGCACCACCATGGTGCCGATCCCCTCATCGGTGAAGATCTCCAGCAGCAGCGCGTGCTGGACGCGGCCGTCCAGCACGCGGGCGGTGGAGACGCCGTCGCGCACGGCCCGCAGGCACCCCTCCATCTTGGGCACCATGCCGCTGGCCAGCGTGGGCAGCAGCTGCTCCAGCTCGCTCGCGGTGAGCAGGCTGATCACGTCGTCGCTGGCCGGCCAGTCGGCGTACAGGCCCTCGACGTCGGTGAGCACCACCAGCATCTCGGCGCCCAGCGCGGAGGCCAGGGCGGAGGCGGCGAGGTCCGCGTTGATGTTGTAGACATGGCCGTCGTCGCTGCGGGCGATGGAGGAGACCACCGGGATGCGGCCGTTGTCCAGCAGCGCCTGGACGGCGCCGGGCTCGACCTTGACGATGTCGCCGACCAGGCCGATGTCCACCTGCTCGCCGTCGACCTCCGCGTAGCGCTTGACGGCGGTGAGGGTGTGGGCGTCCTCGCCGGTCATGCCGACGGCGAACGGGCCGTGCTCGTTGAGCAGGCCGACCAGCTGGCGCTGCACCTGGCCGGCGAGCACCATGCGGACCACGTCCATGGTCTCGGCGGTGGTGACGCGCAGGCCCGCGGTGAAGGAGGATTCCAGGCCCAGCTTGTCGAGGTGGGCGTTGATCTGCGGGCCGCCGCCGTGCACCACGACCGGCTGGATGCCGGCGTAGCGGAGGAAGACGACGTCCTGGGCGAAGGCGCGCTTCAGCGACTCGTCGACCATGGCGTTGCCGCCGAACTTGATGACGACGGTTCTGCCGTGGAAGCGCTCCAGCCACGGCAGGGCCTCGATGAGCGTGCGGGCCTTGGGCAGGGCGGTGTGGTTGCGGGCCTGGGTGGCGGCCGGCTCGGTGTTCACGGGTCTCCCGTGGGTCGCGGCTGCTGACGGCTGGTCGGGGGCGGTACTGCTCATACGGTGCTCGATGCTCAGGTGCTGGGGGCTCTGCTGCTCAGGTGCTGTAGGCGCTGTTCTCGTGGACGTAGTCGGCGGTCAGGTCGTTGGTCCAGACGGTCGCCTCGGCGGTGCCGGCGTGCAGGTCGGCGGTGATGACCACCTCGCGGGCCGACATGTCGACAAGGGAGCGGTCGTCGCCGGTCTGGCCGCCCTTGCAGACCCAGACGCCGTTGATGGCGACGTCCAGCTGGTCGGGGTCGAAGGCGGCGGCGGTGGTGCCGATGGCGGAGAGCACCCGGCCCCAGTTGGGGTCCTCGCCGTGCAGGGCGCACTTGAGGAGGTTGTTGCGGGCCACCGTGCGGGCCACCTCGACGGCGTCGTCCTCGGTGGCGGCGCCGGTGATGTCGATCCGGACGTCCTTGGAGGCGCCCTCGGCGTCCCCGATCAGCTGCCGGGCCAGATCGGCGCTGACCGCACGGACCGCCTCGGCGAAGGCGTCCGGGTCGGGGACGGTGCCGGAGGCGCCGGAGGAGAGCAGCAGCACGGTGTCATTGGTCGACATGCAGCCGTCGGAGTCGATCCGGTCGAAGGTGGTACGGGTGGCGGCGCGCAGCGCGGCGTCCAGCCCGGCGGAGTCGACCTGCGCGTCCGTGGTGAGCACGACCAGCATGGTGGCCAGCCCCGGGGCGAGCATTCCGGCGCCCTTGGCCATGCCGCCCACCGTCCAGCCGTCGACGGTCACGGCGGCGGTCTTGTGGACGGTGTCGGTGGTCTTGATGGCAATCGCGGCGGCCTCTCCCCCGTCGGCGGAGAGGGCGGCGGCGGCCTGCTCGACGCCGGGGAGCAGCTTCGCCATGGGCAGCCGTTCGCCGATCAGCCCGGTGGAGCAGACGGCGACCTCGCCCGCGTTGAGGGTCAGCGCCTCGGCGGCCTTCTCGGCGGTGGCGTGGGTGTCCTGGAAGCCGAGCGGGCCGGTGCAGGCGTTGGCACCGCCGGAGTTGAGCACCACGGCCGAGACCAGGCCGCCCTTGAGGACCTGCTGCGACCAGAGGACCGGGGCGGCCTTGACCCGGTTGGAGGTGAAGACGCCTGCGGCGGCCAGCGAGGGGCCGTCATTGACCACCAGGGCGAGGTCGGGGGTGCCGGACGCCTTGATGCCTGCGGTGACGCCCGCCGCGCGGAAGCCTCGGGCAGCCGTGACACCGATGCCGGGGGCGCTGGGGGTGCCGGGGGTGGGCGTGGCGGTCACGGTGCGACTCCGATCTGGGACAGGCCGAGCCCCTCGGGCAGGCCGAGGGCGAGGTTCATGCTCTGCACCGCGCCGCCGGCGGTGCCCTTGGTGAGGTTGTCGATCGCGCTGATGGCGACGATCCGCCCGGCGGTCTCGTCCAGGGCGACCTGGACCAGGGCGGCGTTGGAGCCGTACACGGCGGA
The DNA here is from genome assembly GCF_003258605.2 of Peterkaempfera bronchialis. Classification (NCBI taxonomy): domain Bacteria; kingdom Bacillati; phylum Actinomycetota; class Actinomycetes; order Kitasatosporales; family Streptomycetaceae; genus Peterkaempfera; species Peterkaempfera bronchialis. Next base: position 6,556,988 of record NZ_CP031264.1, on the reverse strand, counting down.
GGTGGCCGGCCACTGCCCCTCGGGCAGCAGCCGGGCGAAGGGCTCCCCGGCCAGCGCGTCGGCGTAGGCGGCGCGCACGGCTGCGGCGGTGGTGCCGGGGCGGGCCTTGGCGGTGCAGGTGGCGAGGATGCCCCGGGACATCGGGGCCAGGGTGGGGGTGAAGGAGACGGTGATCCGCTCCCCGGCGACGGCGCCGAGGTTCTGCACCATCTCGGGGGTGTGCCGGTGGACGCCGCCGACGCCGTACGGGCTCATCGAGCCCATCACCTCGCTGCCGAGCAGGTGCGGCTTGGCCGCCTTGCCCGCCCCGGAGGTACCGGAGGCGGCGACCACCACGGCCTCGGGCTCGGCGAGCCCGGCGGCATAGGCGGGGAAGAGGGCCAGCGAGACGGCGGTCGGGTAGCAGCCGGGGACGGCGATCCGCTTGGTGCCCTTGAGCGCGTCGCGGTGGCCGGGCAGCTCCGGCAGGCCGTACGGCCAGGTGCCGGCGTGCGGGGAGCCGTAGAACCGCTCCCAGTCGGCAGGGTCGCGCAGGCGGAAGTCGGCGGCGCAGTCGACCACCAGCACGTCCTCGCCGAGCGCGGCGGCGACGGCGGCGGACTGGCCGTGCGGCAGCGCGAGGAATACTACGTCGTGTCCGGCGAGGACTTCCGGGGTAGTGGGCTGGAGGATCCGGTCGGCCAGCGGCAGCAGATGCGGTTGCAGCGCGCCCAGGGCGGATCCGGCGTTGGAACCGCCGGTGAGCGCCCCGATCTCGATCTCGGGGTGGCCGAGGAGCAGGCGCAGCACCTCGCCGCCCGCATATCCGCTCGCCCCGGCGACGGCTGCCCGGAATGCCATGGTGATCCTTCCTACGACTGGGCATGAATATACGCAGTGCGGCAAATTCATGCAAGACGCCCCGCGCGCGGGCGGGGCGGTGGCGCCGGTGGCCGCCCTCGCGGCGGAGGGGCCGACCGCCTGAATCCGGCGGCCGCCGGGCGTCGATCGGCCGGGAGCGGGAATGCGTCAGGCGCCCGACGGGCCGTACGCCCGCCGCGCCGGACGTACGCGACCGAAGGAGCCTGCCGTGACGATGCTGCCGGGTCTCGCCGGGTCGTACTGGATGGACTCCACCGACGCGACGTCCTTCCCGCACCTCGCGGAGGACGTGGAGACCGAGGTGGTCGTGGTCGGCGGAGGCATCGCCGGCCTCTGCACCGCCTGGGAGCTGGCCCGGGCCGGCCGTTCGGTGGTGCTGCTGGAGGGTTCCCGGATCGCCGCCGGGACAAGCGGCTTCACCACCGCCAAGGTCTCCGCGCTGCACACCCTGACCTATGCGCGGCTGCGCCGGTCGGCCGGGCCGGAGGCCGCCCGGCTGTATGCGCGGTCGCAGCAGGAGGCGGTGGAGCACGCCGCCGAGGTGGCCGCCGAACTGGGCGCCGACTGCGAGCTGGAGCGGGTCCCGGCCTTCGTCTGGGCGGAGTCGGCGAGCGGTCTGGACCGGATCCGCGAGGAGGCCGAGGCGGCGCGCGAGGCCGGGTTGGAGGCGTCCCTGGTCGCCGAGACCGGGCTGCCCTTCCCGGTGGCGGGGGCGGTGCGGGTGGAAGGGCAGGCGCAGTTCCACCCCCGCCGGTTCCTGCTGGCGCTCGCGGCGGACCTGGTACGCCTCGGCGGCCGGATCTTCGAGCGGTCCCGGGCCGACGGCCTGCACCAGAACGGCCCCTGCCGGGTCACCGTGCGGGGCGGCGGGACGGTGACCGCGTCGGACGTCGTGGTCGCCACCCACTACCCGGTCTTCGACCGCATGCTGCTGTTCCCCCGCCTCTCGCCCCGGCGGGAGCTGGTCGTCGCGGCGACCGTCCCCGCCGACCACGACCCCGGCGGCATGTACATCAACGCGGAGCAGCCGGTGCGGTCGGTGCGCACCGCGCCCTTCCCCGACGGGATGCGGCTGCTGATCGTCACCGGGGAGTCCTTCGCGCCCGGGTCCAGCGGGGTGGCGCAGCGCTTCGCGCAGCTCGCGGGCTGGACCAGGGAGCGGTTCGACTCGCCGCAGTTCGTCTACCACTGGGCCGCCCAGGACATCGACACCACCGACGGCGTGCCGTTCGTCGGCCGGGCCCCGGGCGGGTCGGGGCATCTCTGGGTGGCCACCGGGTTCGGCGGCTGGGGCATGAGCGGCGGAGTGATGGCGGGCCGGCTGCTGGCGGCGCTGATCACCGGCGAGCAGCCGCCCTGGACCGGGCTGTACGACCCCCGGCGGCTGCACCTGGGGCGCGAGGCGGTGCCGCTGGCCGAGAACCAGGCCAAGGTGGCCTGGCACTTCGTGGGCGACCGGCTGCGGGGGCGGCCCGGCAGCGCGGCCGAGGGGCTGCCGCCCGACTGCGGGACGGTGCTGGGGATCGACGGCCGGCAGTGCGCGGTCTACCGCGATCCGGACGGGCGGTTGCACACCCTTTCGGCCCGGTGCACCCATCTGGGCTGCCTGGTGCGGTACAACGAGGCGGAGCGCTCCTGGGACTGCCCCTGCCACGGCTCCCGGTACGCCGTCGACGGGTCCGTGCTGGAGGGCCCGGCGACGGCTCCGCTGGCCCGGCTGGACACCGGCCCGGCCGAGACCCCTGACGACGGGCCCGCCGAACCCACCGAGCCCGCGACGTCTGCGGCAGCCGCCGGGGCCGACGGGTGAGGCGCCGGTGGGCCACCGGGCCGGGCACGCCCCGGGTCGCTTGTAGCCCACCGCCGGTCTCGCCCACAGTGGTGCCGATGCCGGGTCGCCCGGCGAAAGGGAGCAGCACGTGGACGACAGGTGAGGCGTCGGTGGACCACGCCCCGGCCCCCTTGTAGCCCACCGCCGGTCTCACCCACAGTGGCACCGATGCCGGGTCGCCCGGCGAAAGGGAGCAGCACGTGGACGACACCCCCGAGCCCCCGCCGCCGGGGCCGCTGGCCGGGGTGCGCGTGGTCGAACTGGCCGGGCTCGGACCGGCCCCCTTCGCCGCGATGCTGCTGGCCGACCTGGGCGCCGACGTGGTGCGGGTGGACCGCCCCGGCCCGGCCCCGCTCGGTGTCGACCCGGCCCGCGACGTCACCAACCGCAACAAGCGGTCGGTGCTGCTGGACCTCAAGTCCCCCGAGGGGCCCGGTCTGCTGCTCGACCTGGTCGAGCGGGCCGACGTCCTGGTCGAGGGGTACCGCCCCGGGGTCGCCGAGCGGCTGGGGGTCGGCCCCGCCGCCTGCCTGGCCCGCAACCCCCGCCTGGTGTACGGCCGGATGACCGGCTGGGGGCAGGACGGGCCGCTGGCCGCGCGCGCCGGGCATGACATCGGGTACATCGCCACCGCCGGTGCCCTCGGCCTGATCGGCCCGCCCGAGGGGCCGCCCGCAGTCCCCGCCAATCTGCTGGGCGACTACGCCGGCGGCTCGCTCTACCTGGTCGTCGGCGTGCTGGCCGCTCTGCACCATGCCCGAACCACCGGCACCGGCCAGGTGGTGGACGCCGCCATCGTCGACGGCACCGCGCATCTCGGCGCGATGCTCTGGGGCATGCTCGGCGCCGGGGTCTGGCAGGACCGGCGCGGCGTCAACCTGCTGGACGGCGGCTGCCCGTACTACGCCGTCTATGCGACCGCCGACCGCGGCTGGATGGCGGTCGGCGCGCTGGAGCCGCAGTTCTACGCCGAGTTCGCCGCGCTGCTGGAGCTGGGCGAGGACGCCCCCGACCGGGGCGACCTCACCCGCTGGCCCGAACTGCGCGACCTGATCGCGGCCCGCTTCGCCACCCGTACCCGGGCCGAGTGGACGGACCTCTTCGAGGGCACCGACGCCTGCGTGGCCCCCGTGCTCTCCCTCCGCGAGGCCGCCGCCCACCCGCATCTGCGGGCCAGGGGCACCTTCGCCGAGGCCGCCGGGCTGCTCCAGCCCGCGCCGGCGCCCCGCTTCTCCGCCACCCCCGGCACGCTGCGCCGCCCACCGGCCCGCCCGGGCGCCCACACCGCCGAGGTGGCCCGCGACTGGCACCTGCCCGCGCTCGCCCCGGCCGCCACGGAGAGCCACGACCCGTGAAACCGCCGAGCCACGCCGAGCCCCGGGCGCGGCCGGACGACCGGCGCACCCGGGGCGGCTCCGTACGGGACGCTGCTACTGCGCCGCCCAGGGCCCCCGGCTCAGCGGCATACCGGACGCCCCGCCCGGCTCGGGCCGCACGGCGAGGACCTGGTTGACGCCGATCCCGTTCCGCTCGAAGGAGACGGCCGAGGCCGCCATGTAGAGGCGCCAGACCCGGGCCCGTCCGGCGCCGACCAGTCGGACCGCCTCGTCCCAGTGCGCCTCCAGATGGGCCCCCCAGGCGCGGAGGGTCAGCGCATAGTGCTCGCGCAGCGCCTCCACATCGCGGACCTCGAACCCGGCCTTCTCCAGCAGCGACACCGTGCTGCCGACCGGGGCCAGCTCTCCGTCGGGGAAGACATAGCGGTCGATGAAGTCGTCCAGCCGGTAGTCCTCCTCCCGGCGCAGCGGGCGGCGCGAGATCTGGTGGTTGAGCAGCCGTCCGCCGGGCTTCAGCAGCGCATGCAGGCGGTCGGCGTAGGCGAGGTACTGCTCCGAGCCGACGTGTTCGGCCATGCCGATGGAGGAGATCGCGTCATACGGCCCGTCGGGGATCTCCCGGTAGTCCTGGACCCGGATCTCCACCAGGTCGGTGTGGCCTGCGGCGGCGACCCGCTTGCGAGCGTACGTCGCCTGCTCCTCCGAGAGGGTGACGCCGACGGCCTGCACGCCGTAGTGCTCGGCCGCGTGCAGCACCATCGACCCCCAGCCGCAGCCGACGTCCAGCAGCCGCTGCCCGGGGCGGAGTGCCAGCTTGCGGCAGACCAGGTCCAGCTTGGCGTGCTGCGCCTGGTCCAGGCCGGTGTCGGGGCCGTCCTGCCAGTAGGCGCAGGAGTACACCATGGAGGGGCCCAGCAGCAGGGCGTAAAAGTCGTTGCCCACGTCGTAGTGGTGGCTGATGGCGGCCCGGTCGCGGGCCGGGGTGTGCCGGATGCCGTTGCGGCGGGGTACCTCCTCGGGCGGCGGGGGCGGGGGCAGGGCCGCTCCGGCCAGGGCCAGGGCGTCGCCGAGCAGTCGGCGGGTGGCGGGGTCGCGCAGGGTGCCGAGGGCGCGCAGCGCGGAGCGGCCGCGCCCGGTGGGGCCGGGGGGCTCCTCCCGGCCCCAGACGAGTCCGGCCAGCCGGTCCAGCGCCTGGTACAGGTCACCCTCGATGTCGATCTCACCGGCCACCCAGGCGCGGGCCAGGCCGAGCTCGCCGGGCCGCCACAGCAGGCGGTGCAGCGCCCGGCGGCTGCGGATGACCAGGACGGGCGCGTCCGCCGGTCCGGCCTCGCTGCCGTCCCAGGTCCGCAGCCGCAACGGCGGGGCACTGCCCCACAGGTGCGTGACGACTGCGGCCAGTCTCTCGGCTGCCTCGGGCATGGTGCATACCTCCGTCGGAATCGGCCCCTGCGGGCAGGGGGCGGAACAGCGGTCGCCTCGATTGTCGCCGCCATCGGCCGCTCCCGGGTCGACCCCCGCCGGGGTGTCACACAGAGGTCGGGCCCGGTGTCGGCCCTGCCACCCCGACGCGGGTGACGTCATGTCAGTACCCATCGGTACCCATCGCAGCCATCGGCGCCCGCCGACCGTCGGCGGCCACCCGGAACGAGGGGGTCGCATCCTCGGCCACCAGGGCGTCCCCAGGGCCGCGCCCGCCGACCCGAACGCCGGCGGGCGCGGCATTAGAGTGACAGGAGGGGGAGCGAGGAGGTGTGCCATGACAGCCTCGGTGTCCGCGGGCCAGGACCGCCGGATCCTGGACCGGATCGGCGACATGGTCACGGCGGAGAAGGAGCTGCGGGCGCAGATCGCGGAGGGCGAGGCGGACGGCGACCTCGCCCGCGCGCAGCTGGCCGCGCTGGAGACCGAGCTCGACCAGTGCTGGGACCTGCTGCGTCAGCGCCGGGCCAAGGAGGAGTACGACGAGGACCCCGGCCAGGCCCGGGTGCGCCCCGCCTCGGAGGTGGAGGACTACCTGTCCTGACCCTGTCCGGGCGAGAGGCCCGTCGCGCAGCGCGACGGGCCGCGAAACCGGTCGTGTCCGGGGCGGTACAGGCGCGGTGCCCGGCCGTTCCCTCGGGAGGGGTAACGTCGGGGCGGCAGCGCGGCCAGGCTTACCAGGCCGTCCGTGCTGTGCCTACCGGATACGACGAAAGGCAAGTGTGTGAGCGGCATCGGACGCGTCGGCGTGGTGGGCTGCGGCCTCATGGGCTCGGGCATCGCGGAGGTCTTCGCCCGCGCCGGCCTGGAGGTGCTGATCTCCGAGGCGACCGGCGAGGCGCTGGAACTGGGCCGTACCCGGCTGACCAACTCGCTGGACACCGCCGTCAAGCGCGGCAAGCTGGCCGAGGAGCAGCGCGAGGCGGCGCTCTCCCGGGTCGCCTTCACCACCGACCTGGCGGACTTCGCCGACCGCGACCTGGTCGTGGAGGCGGTGGCCGAGCGTGAGGACATCAAGGTCCGGATCTTCCGGACGCTGGACAAGGTGGTGGAGCGGCCGGACGCGATACTGGCCTCCAACACCTCCTCCATCCCGATCGTCAAGCTCGCCGCCACCACCTCCCGCCCGGAGCAGGTCCTCGGTCTGCACTTCTTCAACCCGGCGCCGGTGCAGAAGCTGATCGAGGTCATCCCGGCCCTCACCACCTCGCCGGAGACGGTGGCCCGGGCCGAGGCGTTCGCCGTCGAGGTGCTCGGCAAGGAGCCGATCCGGGCCCGCGACCGGGCCGGGTTCGTGGTCAATGCGCTGCTGGTGCCGTACCTGCTCTCCGCCGTGCGGATGTTCGAGTCCGGGGTGGCGACCGCCGAGGACATCGACAAGGGCATGGAGGCCGGCTGCGCCCACCCGATGGGTCCGCTGCGGCTCTGCGACCTGATCGGCCTGGACACCATCGTCTCCATCGCCGAGTCGATGTACGAGGAGTACAAGGAACCGCTGTACGCCGCTCCCCCGCTGCTGCTGCGCATGGTCGGCGCGGGCCTGCTGGGCCGCAAGTCCGGCCGCGGCTTCTACGACTACACCACCGGCCGCTGACCTCTCCCGCCCGCGCTTTCCGGCCCCGGCCCCGATCTCAGCGGGCCGGGGCCGACTGCCGGTAGTACTCCTGGGCCAGCCGGGAGAACGCCCCGATCCGGTCGCGGCGGACGGCCTTGGCGTTGTAGTGGATGTGGCCCCGCACCTGCGGGACGTCCGCGCAGAGGGCGAAGTGCCGGGAGAGCTCCGCCGGGTCCTGCCAGGCGGCGCCCTGGGCCGGGTCCCCGGCCCGGTAGACGGCCTCGCCGATGTAGAGCGCGACGCCGGTGCCGTCCACCTGCCGGGCCCACCAGTCGACCAGCACCTCGTAGTCGGCAGCGGCGAAGCCGATGTACCAGTAGAGCTGGGGGGCGATGTAGTCGATCCAGCCCTTGCGGATCCAGCGGCGGGTGTCCGCGTAGAGGTCGTCGTACGACTGCACCCCCGCCTTGGTCTCCGATCCGGCCGGGTCGGTGGCGCGGTTACGCCACACCCCGAAGGGGCTGACCCCGAACGCCGTCCCCGGGCGCAGCGTGCGCAGCCGGTCATGGATCCCGCTGACCAGCAGGTCGGTGTTGCGGCGCCGCCAGGCCGCCCGGTCCAGCCCGTCGCCGTACTCGTCGAAGGCGGCGTCGTCGTCGAACCGCCGGCCCTTCACCGGGTAGGGGTAGAAGTAGTCGTCGAAGTGGAGCCCGTCGAGCGGATAGCGGCGGACCGCGTCCAGCACGGATGACACCACGTGGTCCCGCACCTCGGGGAGGCCGGGGTTGTAGTAGAGCTTCCCGGCGTGGCTGACCACCCAGTCGGGGTTGACGCGGGCGGGGTGGGCGGGGGCCAGCGCGTCCAGCCGGTCGCCGGTGCTGATCCGGTAGGGGTTGCACCAGGCGTGCAGTTGCAGGCCCCGCCGGTGGGCCTCGGTGACGGCGGTGCCGAGCGGGTCCCATCCGGGGTAGCGGCCCTGGGTGCCCGTCAGATAGGTGGACCAGGGCTCGTACTGGGACGGCCAGAAGGCGTCGGCGGCGGGGCGGACCTGGAGGAAGACGGCGTTGAGCCGGTTGCGGACGGCCAGGTCCAGCAGGTCGGTCAGCTCCTGGCGCTGCTGCTCGGCGGGGAGGCCCGGCTTGGACGGCCAGTCGGTGTTGGCGACGCTGGCCGCCCAGAGGCCGCGCATCTGCGGCCGGGCGGCCCGGCCGGCGGGTCCGGCGGCGGTGAGCAGCAGTCCGGCGGTGGCCGCCGCCCCGGCGGCGACGATCCGGCGGCGGGTGGGGCCTGCGGACGTGCTGCTGCTGGGCTGCGGTGCCATGGCTCCCCGTTCCTGGGCGGCCTCTCCGCCCCGCCGCATGGTCCGTCGGTGGTGGGCGAGGGGGCAATCCGCCACACAGGCGCACGCCCGGGAGTTCACCCCTCTGGGCCGCCCCCACCCGTGGATCGGCCGCCGCAGTGGCCGACCCCGGGGAGCACGCCCGCCCGGGTATATCGTCATCCCGGTCATCCCAAACATCCGAGGGGGCGTGGATGAAGCTCTGGCGCAGGCGCAGCAGACTCCCGAGCCCGGCCGATGACGCCGCCTCCGTCGCCCGCCTCATGGAGCAGTGGCTCGACGACACCGCCCGGTCCGGCCTCCGCGCCGGCGAAGCCGCAGACCTCCGCGACCGCTGGTCCCGTCTGGGCAGACTCGCGCCGGGTGAAGCGCAGCGCTTCGCGGACTGGGCACGGGAACGGGCGCGGGTCACCCTGGCGGAGATGACCGGCGGGGACGGCCCCTTGGTACGACCCGCGTCACCCGAGGAGTTCGAGCGGGCCCGGATCGAGGCCCTGGCGATGGCGGAGACCCACCAGGCGATGGAACGCTGGCTGCGGGCGGAGGGGTACGCCTAGCCCACGCCTAACCCCACGCGCTCCGGCTGCGACGGAGCCCGCCCCGTCCGGAGGTGTCCGGACGGGGCGGGCTCGGGTGTACCGGCAGTGACGGGGCGTCAGGCCCCGCGCAGCACCGCGCCGGTGCGGACGACCGCCTCGGCGACCGCCGCATCGCGGGCGGCGGACGCCTCCTCGGCGGTCAGCGTGCGGTCGGAGGCGCGGAACCGCAGCGCATACGCCAGCGACTTGCGGCCCTCACCGAGCTGCTCCCCGGTGAAGACGTCGAAGAGGCGGAGCGACTCCAGCAGCGGCCCGGCGCCGGACCGCAGCGCGGCCTCCACATCGGCGGCGGGCACGGCCGCGTCCACCACCAGGGCGACATCCTGGGTGGCCACCGGGTAGGTGGACACATGCGGCGCGACCACCGGCTGCTCGCCGTCGGCGGTGAGCAGGTCGAGGTCGATCTCCATGACGCAGGTGCGCTCCGGCAGATGCAGCGCCTTGACCACGCGCGGGTGCAGCTCGCCGGCGTGGCCGACCAGCCGCTCGGTGCCGTCGGCACCGGCCACCAGCAGGGCGGCGCAGCGGCCCGGGTGCCAGGGGGCGTACTGCGCCTGACGGACGATCAGCTCGACCCCGGCGGCACGGGCCACCGTACGGCCGGCCTCGACCGCGTCCGCCCAGCCGGCCGGGCGGGCGGGGCCCCACCAGCCGGCGGGCTCGCGGTCGCCGGTCAGCGCCACCGCGACCCGGCGGGGCTGGTCCGGCAGCGCCGCGTCCAGGGCGGCCAGCTCCTCCTCGGTGGGGCGGCGGTCGACGGGCAGCCGGGGCGGCACCGTCCGCTCGTCCTTGGGGTGGAAGACCAGACCGGTCTCGAAGAGCGCCAGGTCGGTGTTGCCCCGGCCGACATTGCGGCGCAGCGTGCCGAGCAGCGCCGGCAGCAGCGTGGTGCGCAGCCCCGGCTCCTCGTCGGAGAGCGGGTTGACCAGCTTCACGGTGGTGCGGCGCGGGTCGCCGGGCTCCAGGCCGAGGGCGTCCAGCGCGGCGTCGCCGAGGAACGGGTAGTTCTGCACCTCGACATAGCCGTCACCGGCCAGCGCCCGGCCGACCCGGCGCAGCCGCTTCTGGGCGGCGGTCAGGCCGCGACCCGGCGGGAGCTGCGGCATCCGGGAGGGTACGTTGTCGTAGCCCTCCAGCCGGATGACCTCCTCGGCCAGGTCGCTGGGGTCGGTGAGGTCGGGCCGCCAGCTGGGCGGGGTGACGGTGAGCAGGTCGGTACCGGTGACGGCGCAGCCGACCTGCTGGAGGCGCCGGGTGACGGTCTCGCGGCCGTACGCGGTGCCGGCCACCCGGTCGGGGTGGTCCGCCGGGATGGTGACGGTGTGCGGCCGGTGCGGGGCGGCGACGTCGGTGACCCCGGGCTCGGCGGTGCCCCCGGCGATCAGGACCAGCAGGTCCACGGCGCGCTGCGCGGCGGCGGGCCCGGCCTGCGGGTCGATGCCGCGCTCGAACCGCTTGGACGCCTCGGAGGGCAGCTTGTGGCGGCGGGCGGTACGGGCGATGGAGACCGGGTCGAAGTGCGCGGCCTCGATCACCACGTCGGTGGTGCCGAGCACCTGGCCGGTCTCGGCGTCCACGGCGTGGTCGGCGATCTCGGTGGAGGCGCCGCCCATCACGCCGGCCAGGCCGATCGGGCCGGACTCGTCGCAGATCAGCAGGTCCTCGGCGGACAGCCTGCGGTCGGTGCCGTCCAGCGTGCGCAGCTTCTCGCCCGGCTGGGCGCGGCGCACCGAGACCGTACCGGTGAGGCGGGTGCGGTCATAGGCGTGCAGCGGCTGGCCGATCTCCAGCATCACGTAGTTGGTGATGTCGACGGTCAGCGAGACCGGCCGCATACCCGCCTTCTGGAGGCGGCGCTGGAGCCAGATCGGGGAGAGCGCGGACGGCTCCACGCCGGTGACCGTACGGGCGGTGAAGCGGTCGCAGCCGACCGGGTCGTCGATCCGCACCGGGTACCCGGCGGAGTTGGCCTGCGGCACGTCCAGCAGCGCCGGGTCGGCCAGCGGGCGGTCGTAGGCGATGGCCGCCTCGCGGGCGACGCCGCGCAGCGAGAGGCAGTAGCCGCGGTCGGGGGTGACGGCGATGTCCAGCACCTCGTCGACCAGCTCCAGCAGCTCGATCGCGTCGGTGCCGGGCACATGCTCCGGCGGCAGCACGATGATGCCGTCGTGGTCGTCGCCCATGCCCAGCTCGCGGGCGGAGCAGATCATGCCCTCGGAGGTCTTGCCGTAGGTCTGGCGGGCGGCGATGGGGAACGGCCCGGGGAGGACCGCGCCGGGGAGCACCACGACGACCTTGTCGCCCACGGCGAAGTTCCGGGCGCCGCAGACGATGTTCTGCGGCTCCCCGGTGCCGTTGGCGTCGCCGACGTCCACCTGGCAGTAGCGGATCGGCTTCTTGAAGCCGGTCAGCTCCTCGATGGCCAGCACCTGGCCGACGACCAGGGGGCCCTTGAGGTCGGCGCCGAGCTGCTCGACGGTCTCGACCTCCAGGCCGGCGGCCACCAGCCGGGCTGCGACGTCGCGACCGGTCTCACCGGCCGGCAGGTCGACGTACTCCCGCAGCCACGAAAGCGGGACCCGCATCAGATCTCCATCCCGAACGGGAGGGTGAAGCGCACATCACCCTCGACCATGTCTCGCATGTCCTCGACACCGCTGCGGTTCATCAGGATCCGCTCCAGGCCGAGGCCGAAGGCGAAGCCGCTGTACCGCTCGGGGTCGATGCCGCAGGCGGTCAGCACCCGCGGGTTCACCACACCGCAGCCGCCCAGCTCGATCCAGCCCTCGGAGGAGCAGGTGCGGCAGGGGCGGTCCGGGTTGCCGACGCTCTCGCCCCGGCAGACGAAGCACTGGAGGTCCAGCTCGGCGGACGGCTCGGTGAACGGGAAGTAGGAGGGACGCCAGCGCCGCTCCAGGTCGTCGCCGAACATGGCGGCGGCGAAGTGCTCCAGGGTGCCCTTGAGGTCGGCGAAGGAGATGCCCTCGTCCACCGCCAGGCCCTCGACCTGGCCGAACACCGGGGTGTGGGTGGCGTCCAGCTCGTCGGTGCGGAAGGTGCGGCCGGGGCAGACCACATAGATGGGCGGCTCGCTGTGCAGCATGGTGCGGGCCTGCACCGGGGAGGTGTGGGTGCGCAGGACGACCCCGCTCTCCTCCGAGCCGTCCGGCCCCGCCACCCAGAAGGTGTCCTGCATGGAGCGCGCGGGGTGGTCCGGGCCCAGGTTGAGGGCGTCGAAGTTGAGCCACTCCGCCTCCACCTCGGGGCCCTCGGCCACCTGGTAGCCCATGGCGGTGAAGGTGTCCTGGATCAGCTCGGTGAGGGTGGTCAGCGGGTGCCGGGCGCCGCGCGGCCTGCGGTCGTACGGCAGGGTGACGTCCACCGCCTCCTCGACCAGCACCCGGGCGTCCCGCTCCGCCTCCAGCTCCTCCCGGCGCCGGGCCAGCGCCTGGTTGACCGCGCCACGGGCCTGTCCGACGCGCTTGCCCGCGTCGGCCTTGGCGTGCGGGGGCAGGGCGCCGATCTCGCGGTTGGCCAGCGCCAGCGGCGAGCGGTCTCCCGTGTGGGCCACCTTGGCCTCGTGCAGCGCGTCGAGGTCCGCGGCGGCGGCGATGGCCGCCAGGGCCGCGTCGCGCATCCGCTCGACCTCTTCGGGCTTGAGGGCCTCGACCTCGACCGGGTCGTACGACTTGTTGGGTGCCGACATCTCTATCTTTCCCGTGCTCCTGCTCGTCCGTGCTCGGGGTGGGGGCGTGGCCCGGCCCTTCCCAGGGGTGTGATCCGCCTGACTTCCCACGCGGGCGCGCAGGACGTCGCGCGACGCCATCCAGCGAGTCTAGTCGCACCGGGGGAAGGGTCCCGGCCGGTAAGCCCGCCGGGTCTGCCGACTACAGCATGAAGTCGGGGACCCCGGCGGGCAGGATGAATCGGAATCGGGCGCCGCCGCCGGGGGCGCGGCCCACCCGGATGGCTCCGCCGTGGGCTTCGACGATGCCCTTGACGATATAGAGGCCAAGGCCGGTGCCGCCGCGCCGGCTGCCGCGCCAGAAGCGCGTGAAGACCCGGGGGATGGCGTCCTCGGGGATGCCGGGGCCCTCATCGCTCACGGTGACGGCCGTCCCTTCCAGTACGCGCCCTGCGGCCTCGGTGCGACGCGCCCCGGGCAGCCGGGGCTCCGCCGGGCCCGCCACGAGTTCCTTGGCGGGCTCCACCTCGATGGTGACAGTCCCCTCGCCGTGCCGCACCGCGTTTTCCAGCAGGTTCCACAGCACCTGGTCCACCTTGTCGGAGTCGGCCCAGAGCTGCGGCAGCGGCTCGTGCAGCCGGATCCGGAACCGGTCGGCGGCGATGCCGGCCGCGGCCATGGAGTCGACATGGCGGTGCACCGCCGAGGCGATGTCCACCACCTGGCGGCGCAGCTCCAGCCGGCCCGCGTCGATCCGGGATATGTCCAGCAGCTCGGCGATCAGCCGGGTGACCCGGTCGGCGTCGGCGTCGACGGTCTCCAGCATCAGCTTCTTCTGGTCCTCGGTGAAACGTTCCCACTTGCCGAGCAGCGTGGCGGTGAACCCCTTGACGCTGGTCAGCGGGGAGCGCAGCTCATGCGCGACGGTGGCGATCAGCTCGGCGTGGCTGCGCTCGGTGCGGCGCCGGGCCTCCGTACCGCGCAGCGCCACCACCAGCTGCCGCACCGGCCCGCACCGCACCGCCCGCACATAGCGCGCCGAGACCAGCACCTCGCGACCGCCCGGCAGCAGCAGATTGCGCTCGGGCTGACGGGTGCGGGTGGCGAGGCCGCCGTACGGGTCGGTGCACTGCCACCAGCGGCGGCCGTCCAGGTCCTCCAGCGGCAGCACCGAGGCGAACGGGCGGCCGAGGGCGTCGCCGGGCCGGATGCCGGTGATGCGGGCCGCCGCCGCGTTGAAGCAGACCACATCGCCGTGCTCGTCGGCGACCAGCAGTCCGTCGGGCAGGTCGTCCGGGTCGAACCCGGGACCGGTGGCGTCCCCGCCGCGCCCTTCACCGGTGAACTGGGACAATCCGCTTCCCCCCGCGTGCTGGCCGACCGGCGCCCGGTCGGCGGCCCGCCGTCTCTCGCCTCGGGCCCCGACGGGCCTCACAGTAGCGTCTCTACCCGCCCGCGCGGCACCCTCCGGCTACGCGCTGGGCACGGGCGGACGCATAGAGGCACACCGCGGCGGCGGTGGCGAGGTTGAGGCTCTCGGCGTGCCCGTGGATGGGGACGCGCACCACCGCGTCGGCCAGCGCGCGGGTCTCCTCCGGCAGCCCCCATGCCTCATTGCCGAAGACCCAGGCGGCGGGGCCGCCCAGCGCGCCGTCGTCCAGCTCCGCGTCCAGGTCGCGGTCGCCCGCGCCGTCCGCGGCCACCACCCGCACCCCGGCGGCGCGCAGCCCGGCGACGGCGGCGGCCACCGGCACGCCCACCGCGACCGGGAGGTGGAAGAGGCTGCCGACCGAGGCGCGGACCGCCTTGGGGTTGTAGAGGTCCACCGAGGCGTCGGTGAGCACCACCGCGTCCGCTCCGGCCGCGTCGGCGGTGCGCAGCACGGTCCCGGCGTTGCCGGGGTCGCGGACGTTGGCGAGTACGGCCACCAGCCGGGGCCGGGCCGCCAGCACCGCGTCGAAGGGGGTGTCGACAAAGCGGCAGACGCCGACGATGCCCTGCGGGGTGACCGTCTGGCAGATGTCGGCGATCACCTCGGTGGTGGCGCTGAGCACCGGGACCCCGGCGGCGCGGGCGGCGGCCACGATCTCGGCGTGGCGCTCGGCCGCCTCGGGGGTGGTGTAGATCTCCACCACGGCATGCTCGCCGGTGCCGGGGACCGGCCCGTGGGCGACGGCCTCCCGGACGGCCTGCGGGCCCTCGGCGATGAAGCGGCGCTCCTTGGTGCGCTGGGCGCGGCGGGCGAGGCGCCGGGCGGCGGTGACCCGGGGGGAGCGCAGGGAGGTCAGCAGGGGGCCCTGCTCGGGGCGGTCGGTGGTAGCCATGGCGCTTTCTGCGGGGTGCCGATGCGGACGGAAACGCGTGGACCCGCAGGCGCGCTGGGCTCCTGCGGGTCCATGCTCGGCCCGATGCCGGGCCTGCTGCCTGGATCAGGCGGCGTCGGCGGCGGCCTTGGGGGCGTTCACGTCGGCCGGCAGCGCCTTCTGGGCCACCTCGACGAGGGTGGCGAAGGCGTTGGGGTCGTTCACCGCGAGCTCGGCCAGCATCTTGCGGTCGATCTCGATGTTGGCGGCCTTCAGACCCTGGACGAAGCGGTTGTAGGTGATGCCGTTCGCACGCGCGGCGGCGTTGATCCGCTGGATCCACAGCTGGCGGAAGTCGCCCTTGCGCTTCTTGCGGTCGTTGTAGTTGTAGACGAGGGAGTGGGTGACCTGCTCCTTCGCCTTGCGGTACAGGCGCGACCGCTGGCCACGGTAGCCGCTCGCCCGCTCGAGGATGACCCGGCGCTTCTTGTGGGCGTTGACCGCCCGCTTGACGCGTGCCACTGCATTACTCCTTGGGTAGGACCGCGGACGTCTTCACGCGGTCCGCATTCGAATAGGTCGGAAAGGATCTGCCGGTTCCCGCACCGGTGCTGCGGTGCGGGGCATGATCACTTGCCGAGAAGCTTCTTGACCTTCTTGGCGTCGGCCGGGGCCATCTCGACCGTGCCGGCCAGGCGGCGGGTCAGCGTGGAGGGCTTGTGCTCAAGCAGGTGACGGCGGCCGGCGCGCTGGCGCACCACCTTGCCGGAGCCAGTGAGCTTGAAGCGCTTGCTGGCGCCGCTGTGCGTCTTGTTCTTCGGCATGTCGCCGTACTCTCCTCGTCGGTCCGCTCCCGCCCGCATCACGGGGCTCGGGCGGGAGCGCTGGATGGATCTTCGGGTGCCGGGGCAGGCCGCCCCGGTACCGAGGTGGAACTACTCGGCCGAAGCCTCGGCCGGCTGCTCGGCCTCGGCGGCCTCGGGGGCTCCGACGGCCTCGTCGGCCTCATCGGCCTCCGGTCCGGCGGTGCGGCCCTGACGCTCGGCCTTACGGGCGGCGGCGGCCTCACGGGCCTCGGCCATCGCCTCGGTCTTCTTCTTGTGCGGACCGAGGACCATGATCATGTTACGGCCGTCCTGCTTGGGCGAGGACTCGACGAAGCCCAGGTCCTGGACGTCGTCCGCGAGCCGCTGCAGCAGTCGGAAGCCCAGCTCGGGGCGGGACTGCTCACGACCGCGGAACATGATCGTGATCTTGACCTTGTCGCCCTGCTTGAGGAACCGGACGACGTGACCCTTCTTGGTGTCGTAGTCGTGCGGGTCGATCTTCGGCCGGAGCTTCATCTCCTTGATGACCGTGTGCGCCTGGTTCTTGCGCGCTTCACGGGCCTTCATGGCCGACTCGTACTTGAACTTGCCGTAGTCCATGAGCTTGCATACCGGCGGCCGTGCGGTCGCCGCGACCTCGACCAGGTCCAGGTCGTACTCCTGCGCAAGCTCCAGCGCCTTGGCAAGCGGCACGATGCCGACCTGCTCGCCACTGGGACCGACGAGTCGCACCTCGGGGACGCGAATCCGGTCGTTGATGCGGGGCTCGGTGCTGATGGGGCCTCCTCGGTTGCACCTTTTTCCGATGCGGCCGTCGGGCGGCGGTCGCACGTGTCGACTCGACTCACCGGGCGGGACTTCATCCGCGCTGCGCTGCGCGCCTCGTCGGGCGCGCACCGCGGACACGAAAAAAGCCCCGCACGGTGCACAGGCGGGGCTCCACAACAACCGGAAGCGCCCTCGCGAGGTTCCCCGCGCGGGGCATGAGCGGACCGGACACCAAGGGTGTCCACCGCAGACCGGAACCCGTCGACCCGGAGGACGATCGGGTGGGAGACTGACTGGAAACCCAATCGGGTCCCTCGTACGTGGAGCCTCCACTTGCTGGCTGTGCACATCTCTGTGTAGGCACAAGGTGATGTGTACAGCCGGTCAGTCTCGAAGCATACCAGCGTTCGGGTCCGCAGCGTTACTCCGGATCCCGCCGCGTACGCTCCCGGGGAGAGCATCCCCAGGGACTACCCGCAGAGACAAGCGAGACCATGAGCACCCAGCCTGACCCCATCCCCGACGCGATCCCCGACGCGCCCGAGGACGACGCCGCCGCCCGCGACATCGCGGATGTGCCCGCCGTCGAGGTGATCACCACCGTGGCAGTGCATCTGATGAGCGCCGCCGCCGTGAAGTGCGGGCTCGCCGAGGACGGCGAGGCGCACAAGGACCTGGACGAGGCCCGCAAGCTGATCACCGCGCTGGCCGGTCTGGTCACCGCGGGCGCCCCCGAGATCAGCAACTTCCACGCCGCGCCGCTCCGCGACGGGCTGCGCTCGCTCCAGCTGGCCTTCCGCGAGGCATCGCTGGTGCCGGACGCGCCGGGGCAGGGCCCGGGCGAGAAGTTCACCGGCCCGGTCTACGCCTGACGGCGACCGCGTACGGCTGAGGGGCCGCCCGGGTGGGCGGCCCCTCAGCCGTACGCGGCACTCAGGCACTCAGGCGCTCAGGTACCCAGGCACTCAGGCGCTCACCGCTCAGCGTGAGTAGAGCGGCTCTCCGCCGACCGCCGCAGAGGCGGGCATCAGCGCCAGGTCCAGGCCCCGGTCCAGGCGCACCCGCAGCAGTTCGTTCCCGGCGAGCGCACCGGCGATCCGCTGGGCCGCCCCGCGTACCGCGTCGTCGTCGGCGCCCGGCTCCGGCACCAGGGCAAGCACGGCGTCGGTCTGCTCGGCGGGCCGCAGATAGGCCCGCGAGACGGCGGACTCGGCCGCCACCACGCGGCGCACCTCCGCCAGCACCTCCGGGTCGCGGGCCGCCGGAAGGTGCTCGCGCCCCTCGGCCACGGCTCGCAGCGGGGCGCCGGTCAGCTGGTAGGAGACCGGCCCGGCCGGGTCCACCAGCAGGGTGTCCGCCTGCTCCGCGTACGCGGCCAGCACCGCCTGGCGGCCGTGCACCGGCACCGGGCGGGCATCGGCCCGCCACCGGGCCAGGGACTCCAGGCAGGTGAAGGCGGGCAGCGCCCGCCGACCGTCCGGCGCCTCCACGACGGGGACGGCCATATCGCTGGTCTTCTCCCGCCGCAGGCCGTCCGACCCGGTCTCCACCTCGCCGAGCAGTGCCACCACCGGCACCATCAGGCGGGCGGCGGCGATTGCGGCCAGCAGTTCGGGCTCCGCCCCCGCAGGGTCGTCGGCCCAGCGGGCGAGGGCTTCGGCCAGGCGCGGATCGGCGCCGCCGCTGTCTCCGGCGAAGCCGGGATCCGGGATGTTCTTGCGCTCCACGCCCCTGAGGGTATGCGACGGCCGGTCGGCGTTCTCAGGCGGCGCTCACCTTGCTCTCAGCCTTCTCGCAGGAGCGGCTTCTAGCGTCCCGGGCATGCCACGAGGGGAATCTGAAAGGGTGGGGGCGGCGGACCGCCCGGTCGGCGGGCGGCGGCGGCAGAGACGGCGGGGAAGGTACCGGGGATGGACATGGCGGTGGACGGTACTGCTGGCTGCCGCAGCGGTCGGCTGCGGGGCGGTGGTGCATATGTCCGGTGACGGGTTGGGCGACACGGCTGCGCTGCGTTCCACCGCGTCCCCGTCCGTCACCGCAGCGGCCACCGGCCCCGTCGGCCGATCGGCGGTCCCGGAGGAGCAGGTGTCGGGGAGTGCGTCGCCATCCGGCACCGGCCAAGCGGTCGCGGCGGACGTGGCGGCTGCGGTGGCCCGGGCAGTGCGCCCGGTGACCGCCACGGCGGAGGGCAACCTGTCGGTCGCGGTGGCGGACCTCACCACCGGGCTGACCGCCGGCTACGGCGGCTCCGGGCACACCTTTGCCACCGCGAGCATCGCCAAGGTCGACATCCTGGCCGCGCTGCTGCTCCAGGCCCAGAACGCGGACCGCCGGCTGACCGCCCAGGAGCGGGCCTGGGCCGCCACGATGATCGAGAACAGCGACAATGACGCCGCCGACGCCCTCTACACCAGGATCGGCCTGGCCGCCGGGCTGGACCGTGCCAACCGCACCTTCGGTCTCACCGCCACCACCGCCGGGGCCGCCGGCCGCTGGGGCCTGACCGAGACCACCGCCGCCGACCAGCTGACGCTGCTCCAGGCGGTCTTCGGCCAGGACTCACCGCTCGGCAGCGCCGCCCGCGACTATCTGCACACCCTGATGGGGCAGGTCGAGGCCGACCAGGGCTGGGGCGTCTCCGCCGCAGCCGACCCCGGCACCGCGCCCCTGCTGAAGAACGGCTGGCTGCCCCGCAGCAGTACCGGGCTCTGGGTGGTCAACAGCATCGGCCGGGTCGACCACGGCGGCCACCGGTTGCTGATCGCCGTCCTCTCGGACGGCAGCACCACCCAGGCCAAGGGCGTCTCCCTGGTCGAGTCGGCCGCCGAGGCCGCAGCGGACGCGCTCACCGATGCGTTGGAGACCCGGACCTGACCGTCGTCCCGGGCGATGGGCGCCGCCGCCCGCGCCACAGCAGCCCGGCGAACACCACCAGCGACCCGCCGACCGGCACCCGCAGCAGGCGGCTCCACGACGTGCGGCGGGCGAGCGGACCGGGTGCGGGCGCCGCCGGGACCGGTCCGAACCGGACCTGGGCAGCCGGAGCCGGGCGCGGCACGGCGGGCTCCGGCCGCATCCGGGCCGCCGCCGCCAGCGCCGCCACCGGATCGACCAGTCCCGCCCCCAGCGCGTCGCTGCGGCCGTGGGCCGGGCGGCGGGCGGCGGTGCCCTCCAGGGCGGTCCGGATCTGGGCGGGGTTCAGCCCCGGGTGGGCCGACCGCAGCAGGGCGACCACGCCGGAGACATAGGCCGCCGCCGCGCTGGTGCCCCAGCCCTCGTAGTAGTGCCGGTCGGGGTCGGCGATCACCACGTCCACGCCGGGCGCCGCGACGGAGGTGTACCAGCGGCGGGTCGAGAAGTCGGCCGGTCGGCCGTCGCGGTCCACCGCCGCGACGGCGATCACCCCCGGGTAGGCGGCGGGGTACGAGGAACGGTCGCCGCCCCGGCGGCCGTTGCCCGCCGAGGCCACCAGTGGCACGCCCCGGCGCAGCGCGTACTGGACCGCCGCGTTCTCCTCCGGGTCGGAGTGGGCGGCCTCGCTGTCGTCGCCGAGCGAGAGGTTGATCACGTCGGCGCCGTGGTCCACGGCCCAGCGGATGCCCGCCGCCACGGCATTGCCCGGGCGGCTGCGGGCCTTAGGGCGCTGGGGATCGGCGTCCTCCAGGATCACCCGGACCGGGAGGATCCGCGCGGCCGGCGCGATCCCGAGGACGCCCTCGGTCCGCCCGGGGCCGTGTCCGTGCCCGGCGATGATCGCGGCCATGCCGGTGCCGTGCCGCGCCCAGGCCCGTTCGCCGGGGCGCGCACCGACGCCGACCGTGTCCTTCCCGGCCAGCACCTGCCCGGTGAGGTCGGGGTGGTGCGGGTCCACGCCCGTGTCCAGCACCGCGACCAACGTCCCGGCCCCTCGGGTGGTACGCCACGCCTGCTGGGCGTGCAGGCTGTGCAGCGGCCACTCGTGGTCCCGCGCGGTGTCGGCGGACGCGGCGGGCAGCCGACCGCCCAGCAGCAGCGCGGCGGCACCCAGCGCCACCCCGACCGACCGCCCCCGCCGCCGCCGTGCCCTTCCGGCGGTCCGCCCGACCCCGGACGGGCCCGCGCCGAGGCCGGGCTGCGGCCGGGCGGTCGGCAGCGAAGGCGTCACCGGGCGGCCTCCGTGACGGGGCGGCGGGACACCGGCCCGGCCCCACAAGCCCTCCACCCGAACAGGACCGACCGCGACCGAACCCAACCCGAAACCCAGCGCACAAGGGCGCCACCCGCGAGCCAAGCCGGGGACGAGCCAGCCCCGACCAGAGACAACCCGCTGACCGCAGACGGAGCCGACCCCAGCCGACGAAGCCCAGCACGCGAAGGCGTCACCGGGCGGCCTCCGGGGTGGGGTGAGCCTGGCGTCTGGGACACCGGCCCAACCCCACAAGCCCTCCACCCGAACACGCCCGACCGCGACTGAAGCCAACCCGAAACCCAGCGCACAAGGGCGCCACCCGCGAGCCAAGCCGGGGACGAGCCAGCCCCGACCAAAGACAACCCGATGACCGCAGACGGAGCCGACCCCAGCCGACGAAGCCCAGCACGCGAAGGCGTCACCGGGTGGCCTCCGGGGTGGGGTGAGCCTGGCGTCTGGGACACCGGCCCAACCCCACAGGCCCTCCACCCGAACAGGGCCGACCGCGACCGAAGCCAGCCCGAAACCCAGCGCACAAGGGCGCCACCCGTGAGCCGAGCCGGGGACGAGCCAGCCCCAGCCAGAGACAACCCGCTGACCGAAGACGGAGCCGACCCCAGCCGACGAAGCCCAGCACGCGAAGGCGTCACCGGGTGGTCTCCGGGGTGGGGTGAGCCTGGTGCCAGGCGGTGGTGAGGGTGTGGTCGAGGGCGGCTCGGATGGCGGCGGCCAGGTGGCGGGCGGCGTCCGGGAGGCCGGCTTCGACCAGCGGGGCGTGCGGGTCGTCGGCGGAGGCGGGGCCGGCCGGGGCCGGGTGGTGGACGGTGCGCCCGTCGGCGAAGGCGGCGGCCGTCCAGACCAGCCAGGGGCGGGCCGGGTCGGCGCGGACCGTCCAGGTGGCGGCGGGCGTGGCGGGGTCGGTGGCCGGGGCGGGCGTCGGTGCGGTCCGCCGGGCGGCGGCAAAGCGGGCGGTGGCCGTACGGTCGGCCTTGGTGGTGACGATGCCGACGGTGACCAGGCGGCTGCGGGCCAGGTCGGTGTAGGTGGCGCGGAGCAGCCGTGCGCAGCCGACCGGGGCGAGTGCGGCATAGAGGTCGCGGCCGAGGGCGGCGGGGGTGCAGGCGGTGTCGGCGGCGACGGCGGTGCGGGTCCAGGTCGACCCGTCGCCGGGGGTGAGCGTCGGGGGCAGCAGGCTGTCGGCGGGGGCGGTGCGCCACAGGGTGCGGGCCAGCGCGAAGCGTTCGTCCGCCGCTGGGAGACCGGCCGCCGCCACCCGGCCGGGGTCGAGGGCGGCGCCGACGGTGGGCCCGAGCAGCAGTCCCACGCCGGTGGCCAGCGAGAGCACGGCGAGCCCCGCCCTGACCCGGCCGGTGGTGGCGGTGGTGGCGGTGGGGAGCAGCGGGACGGGCTGTACGGGCGGCGGCAGGCGGTCCGCGAGGAACGGCCGCCGGGCGGGGACGGCGGCCCCGTGCGGCACCACCTCGGCCTTGTACATCTGCGGCCACCCCCGTCCCACGGCACACGGCAGGCCCGTCGGACAGCGCTCCCCGGCGTCCTACCTGCGCAACTACGGCCGCCACCCTACGCGTTGGGGCGGCGCCACGGATCCGATTGCCCAGCAGAATCGATCCGTCGTCCACAGCTTCGGATCTACCGACCGGTAGCAGCGTGTGGCAGTCTTCGGCCATGGTGAACCCCGCTGCTGACCGCGCCCGGTACGACCGGGCCACCGCGCACCTGGAAGCACCGCTGGCCATCGTGGACCTGGAGGCGTTCGACGCCAATGCGGCCGACCTGGTGCGCCGGGCCGGGGGCAAGCCGATCCGGGTGGCCAGCAAGTCGGTGCGCTGCCGGGCGCTGCTGGACCGGGCCCTGGCGGTGGACGGGATCGCCGGGATCATGAGCTTTACGCTCGCCGAGTCGCTCTGGCTGGCCGAGGCGGGCTACCCGGATGTGCTGCTGGCCTACCCCTCGGTGGACCGGGCCGCCTATACGCGGTTGGCCGCCGACCCCAAACTGGCCGCCGCCGTGACCGTGCTGCTGGACGACCCGGCGCAACTGGAACTGATCGACGCGGCCCGCGCGGACGGGCCGGGGAGCGGTGAGGAGATCCGGGTCTGCCTGGAGATGGACACCGCCCTGCATCTGCTGGGCGGGCGGATACGCATCGGTGCGCGCCGCTCCCCGCTGCGCTCCCCGGAGGATCTGGTGGCGCTGGCCGAACTGGTGCAGTGCCGTCCCGGCTTCCGGGTGGTGGGGCTGATGGCGTACGAGGGCCATGTCGCCGGTGTGGGCGACTCCCTCGCGGGTCGGCCGCTGCGCTCGCGGGCGGTCCGGGCGATGCAGGCGCGGGCCCGGGCGGAGCTGGCCGGGCGGCGGGCGGCGGTGGTGCGCGCGCTGCGGCGGGTGGCGGACCTGGAGTTCGTCAACGGCGGCGGCACCGGCAGTGTGGAGTCCACGGCGGCGGAGTCCGCAGTGACCGAGATCGCGGCCGGGTCGGGGCTCTATATGCCGGGGCTGTTCGACAACTACACCTCCTTCCGGGGCCGTCCGGCCGCGCTCTTCGGCCAGCCGGTGGTGCGGCGGCCCGGGGTGGGGGTGGTGACGGTGCTGGGCGGCGGCTATCCGGCGTCGGGGGCGGCCGGGCGGGACCGGCTGCCGGTGCCGTACCTCCCGGAGGGCCTGCGCTATGACCCGCAGGAGCAGGCGGGCGAGGTGCAGACGCCGCTGCTGGGTTCGGCGGCGGACGACCTGCTGATCGGCGACCGGGTGTGGTTCCGGCACGCCAAGGCGGGTGAGCTGTGCGAGCGGTTCGACCGGCTGCACCTGGTGGCGGGCGACCGGGTCGCGGAGTCGGTGCCGACGTACCGGGGCGAGGGCAAGACGTTCCTCTGAGCCGTGCGGCCCGGCCCGGGGTCGGCGGCCCCGGGCCGGTGGGTGCTCAGGTGCCGCTGCCGCCGGTCCCGGAGCCGCTGTGGTCCGCGATCCCCGCGACGATGGTGTCCATCAGGTCGACCGAGGGGGCCTTGTCCACGGCGTCGAAGCCCAGGTGGACGGCGATCAGGGAGGTGCCTCCGGCGGACGGGAAGACCACGGTCTCCACATAGCCGTCGTTGCCGGTCTTGGCGTCCACCTTCCAGCGGACCAGGTAACCGGACCGCCCGGCGACGGTCACCGGGGCGGACTTCAGCTCCTGGTGGGAGGTGACGGTGCCGTAGGATTCCTTGACGGCGGCGCTGATGTCGCCCTTGGCGGCGGCGGCCGGGTCGGTGGCGACGCGCAGGGTGCTGGTGGCCACTCCGGCCAGGGTGCAGCCGTACGGGGACTCCGGGCAGGAGTAGGAGCCGATGGAGAGGGCCGCGTAGCCGTCGCCGGTGGTGCCCCCGGTCCAGCCGGACGGGATCGGCAGCGTGATGCCGTTCACCGTGTCGACGGCGGTACGGGCCTCGGCGCCGCCCCGGCCGCCGGAGCCGCCGTCACCGCCGGTGCCGCCGCCGAGCCCACCGCTGCCGCCGAAGCCCCGACCGCCCAGGCCCCCATTGCCGCTGCCGCCGCTGCCGCCGCTGCCCCCGTCGCCGAAGCCATCGCCGCCCCCGGAGCCGAAGCCGCCGGAGCCGCCGCCCTCGCCGAACTGCGGTGCGGTGTCGCCACGCCCGCCGTCCGACGGCGCGGGCCCGGCCGCCGAGGGGCCGTGGTCGTCACGCATGGCGAGGTAGGTCGCCCCGACGCCGATGCCCGCGCCGACCAGGGCCGCCACCGCCACGGCGGCCACCACGGCCCGCGACGGCCGCCTGCGGCGGCCCCCGCTCGGCGGCACGGTCGGCATCGCGGGCCAGCCGACCACCGAACCCTCCAGCGGAGCTGACGGTGCGTCAACCCCCTGAAGCGGCGCCGTCTCAGCCACCGTCTCCGTCTCCGCCACCGTCTCCGGCGGGACCTCCGGCGGTGCGGGACGGGTGTTGCCGGTCCACTCGGTGCCGTCCCACCACCGCTGCCGGCGCTCCGCACCGTCGCCGCCGCTGTCGCTCGGGTCCGGGTACCAGCCGGACGGAATCGTCGCAGTCACGGTCCGCACGGTACGTCGTGCCTGATAAGACCGGGGTCAAGAGAGGGTCAGAGCGGTGTGACATAGGCGCCGGCGATCCCGCCGTCCACCAGGAACTCGCTCGCCGTGACAAAGGAGGAGTCGTCGCTGGCGAGGAAGGCGACAGCGGCGGCGATCTCCTCCGCCCGGGCGAAGCGACCCAGCGGGATGTGCACCAGGCGGCGGGCGGCGCGCTCCGGGTCCTTGGCGAAGAGTTCGCGGAGCAGCGGGGTGTCCACCGGTCCGGGGCAGAGGGCGTTGACCCGGATGCCCTCGCGGGCGAACTGCACCCCCAGCTCGCGGGACATGGCCAGCACCCCGCCCTTGGAGGCGGTGTAGGAGATCTGCGAGGTGGCGGCGCCCATCACGGCGACAAAGCTGGCGGTGTTGATGATGGAACCCCGGCCCTGCCGCTGCATATAGGGCAGCGCCGCCTTGCAGCAGAGGTAGACGGAGGTGAGGTTGACCTCCTGGACGCGGCGCCAGGCGTCCAGGCCGGTGGTGAGGATGGAGTCGTCGTCGGGCGGCGAGATGCCGGCGTTGTTGAAGGCGACGTCCACGCTGCCGTAGGTGTCGTGCGCGGCCCGGAAGAGGGCGTCGACCTGCGCGGCGTCGGTGACGTCGGTCTGGACGAAGAGTCCGCCCACCGCCTCGGCGGCGGCCTTGCCTGCGGCGGTGTCGATGTCGGCGCACACCACCCGGGCGCCCTCGGAGGCCAGGCGCCGGGCGGCGGCCAGTCCGATGCCGCTGCCGGCCCCGGTGATGACGGCGGTGCGGCCCACCAGACGGCGGCAGACGGGCGCTTCGGCGGTGCCCTGGCGGCTGTCCCCGTCGCTGTGCTGGTCGGTGTCCCGATCGGTGGTCATGGGCGGCTCACTCCTCGGAGCTGATGAAGACGTTCTTGGTCTCGGTGAAGTGGGCGACGGCGTCGGGGCCGAGTTCCCGGCCGAGGCCGGACTCTCCGAAGCCGCCGAAGGGTGTCCAGTACCGCACGGACGCATGGGAGTTGACCGAGAGGTTGCCGGCTGCCACTCCTCGTGCCAGGCGCAGCGCCCGGCCGATGTCGCGGGTCCAGAGGGACCCGGCCAGGCCGTAGCGGGTGGCGTTGGCCAGGCGCAGCGCGTCGGCCTCGTCGTCGAACGGCAGCACCACGGCGACCGGGCCGAAGATCTCCTCGGTGGCGGCGGGGCAGCCGGGGTCGAGGGGGGTGAGGACGGTGGGCGGGAACCAGAAGCCGGGCCCGGCCGGGACGGTGCCCCGGGCGGCGGTGGGGATGTCGGGGGTGACATAGGTGGAGACCCGCTCCCGTTGGGCGGCGGAGATCAGCGGGCCCATGTCGGTGGCGGGGTCGGCGGGGTCGCCGACGGTGACGGCGGCGACGGCGGGTTCCAGCAGGCCCAGGAACTCGTCGTACACCTCGCGCTGGACCAGGATGCGGGTGCGGGCGCAGCAGTCCTGCCCGGCGTTGTCGAGGAAGGACATCGGGGTGGCGGCGGCGGCCCGTTCCAGGTCGGCGTCGCGGAAGACGATGCTGGGGCTCTTGCCGCCGAGTTCCAGGGTGACCCGCTTGACCTGGGCGGCGCAGCGGGCCATGACCTCCTTACCGGTGGCGGTGGACCCGGTGAAGACGATCTTCCGTACGGCGGGGTGGTCCACGATCGCCCGGCCGGTGACGGTTCCGGCGCCGGGCAGCACCTGGAGCAGGCCGTCGGGCAGGCCGGCGTCAAGGGCGAGGTCGGCCAGCCGCAGGGCGGTCAGCGGGGTGGTCTCGGCGGGTTTGAGCAGCACGGCGTTGCCGGCGGCGAGGGCCGGGGCGAAGCCCCAGGCGGCGATCGGCATCGGGAAGTTCCAGGGGGCGATGACGCCGACGATGCCCAGGGGCTCGTGGAAGGTGAGGTCCACGCCGCCGCCGACCGGGATCTGACGGCCGGTCAGCCGCTCCACTCCCCCGGCGGCGTACTCCAGCAGGTCGCGGACGTTCCCCGCCTCCCAGCGGGCGCCGCCGATGGTGTGGCCGGCCTCGCGGACCTCCAGCGCGGCCAGTTCCTCCAGCCGGCCGTCGACGGCGTCGGCGAAGCGGCGCAGCAGTCGGGCGCGGTCGCCGGGCGCGAGGGCGGACCAGCTCTGCTGGGCCTTGGCGGCGCGCTGTACGGCGGCGTCGACCTCGGCCGGGGCGGTCTCCGGGACGGTGGCGATGACCTCTTCGGTGGCCGGGTTGAGGACGCGGTGGGCGCGGGGCCCGGGGGTGGCGTCGGTCGTGGGATCGGTCATGGCGGGCGGCTCACATCCGCTCGAAGGAGCGGTAGCGCTCCCAGTCGGTGACGGCGGTGTCATGGGCGTCCTGCTCCACGCGGGCCATGGTGAGGTAGTGCTCCATGACGTCCTCGCCGAAGGTGTCCTTGGCCAGGGCGGAGCCCCGCCACAGCTCGGCGGCCTCGCGCAGGGTGGCGGGCATCCGGGCGCAGTCGGCGGTGTACGCGTTGCCGGTGCAGGGCTCGGGCGGCTCCAGCCGGTGCTCGATGCCGTGCAGTCCGGCGGCGATCATGCCGGCCACGGCGAGGTAGGGGTTGACGTCGCCGCCGGGCACGCGGTTCTCCACGCGCAGCGAGGGGCCGTGGCCGACGACGCGCAGGGCGCAGGTGCGGTTGTCGCGGCCCCAGGCGACGGCGGTGGGGGCGAAGGAGCCGGGGCGGAACCGCTTGTAGGAGTTGATGTTGGGCGCGTACAGCAGGCTGAACTCGCGCAGTGCGGCCAACTGCCCGGCGAGGAAGTGCCGCATGGTGTCGCCGATGTCCCCGTCGGGCCCGGCCAGGACGGGGTCGTCCCGGTCGTCGCGGAGCGAGAGGTGGATGTGGCAGCTGTTGCCCTCGCGCTCGTCGTACTTGGCCATGAAGGTGAGCGCCATGCCCTCCTGGGCGGCGATCTCCTTGGCACCGGTCTTGTAGACGCTGTGCTGGTCGCAGGTGGTGAGCGCGTCGGCGTAGCGGAAGGCGATCTCGTGCTGGCCGAGGTTGCACTCGCCCTTGGCGGACTCCACGGTCATCCCGGCGCCGCCCATCTCGTTGCGGATGCGGGCGAGCAGCGGTTCGACGCGGGCGGTGCCGAGCAGGGAGTAGTCGACGTTGTACTGGTTGGCCGGGGTGAGGCCCCGGTAGCCGCGCTCCCAGGCGGTCTCATAGGTGTCGCGGAAGACGATGAACTCCAGCTCGGTGCCGACCTGGGCGTGCCAGCCGCGCTCGGCGAGCCGGTCCAGCTGGCGGCGCAGGATCTGGCGCGGCGAGGCGTGCACGGGGGTGCCGTCGTGCCAGGCGAGGTCGGCGGTGGCCAGGGCGGTGCCGGGCTGCCAGGGGATGCGGCGCAGGGTGCCGAGGTCGGGGTGCATGGCGAAGTCGCCGTAGCCGGTCTCCCAGGAGGCCATCCGGTAGCCGTCGACGGTGTTGAGGTCGACGTCCACGGCGAGCAGGTAGGCGCATCCCTCGCTGCCGTGCCGGGCCACCTCGTCGAGGAAGAAGCGGGCGGCGAACCGCTTGCCCTGGAGTCTGCCCTGCATGTCGGTGAAGGCGAGGACCACGGTGTGCACCTCGCCGCTCTCCACGAGGATGCGCAGCGCTTCGAGGCTGAGCGGGGCCCCGGTGGGGGGCGGCGTCGGTCGGTCGGGCACGGTGGATGCCTCCTCGGTTCCGCTGCGAGCAGTCCAAAGGTATGTCCTTGTACCATTGAATGGGAAGGGTTCCGCCCGGCGCGGCGCGGCGCGGTGGACGGCAGGGAGGCGCGCGATGGACGGTGGCGGCGGGGACGACCGGCTGGCCGCCGTGCTGCGCCCGGTGCGCTCCGGCAACACCTTCGAGGAGGCCGTACAGCGCATCCTGCAACTGGTCCGGCTGGGCCTGGTCCCCGACGGCGGGCGGCTGCCGGCCGAGCGGGAGCTGGCCGAGCGGCTCCAGGTGAGCCGGGTGACGCTGCGCGAGGCGCTGAAGGCGCTCCAGGACGAGGGGCTGCTGGAGACCCGCCGGGGCCGCTACGGCGGCACCTTCGTCCGCTATCGGCCGGAGGCGGTGGAGGACGCCGGCCGAGCCTCGGCCGGCGGTGACGAGCTGCGCCGCCGCGCCCGGCGGATGGGCGACCGGCTGGAGGACACCCTGCTCTTCCGGGAGGTGCTGGAGGTGGGCGCCGCCGAGCTGTGCGCCGACCGGCGGCCGACCGGCGTACAGGCGCAGCGGCTGCGGGACTGCCTGGCCGCGACCGGGTCGGCGGCCCTGGGCGACTACCGCCGGATGGACACCCGGCTGCACCTCGCCGTCGCCGAGCTGTGCGGGTCGCCGTCGGTCGCCGAGCAGTACGCCTCGGTCCGGGCCTCGGTCAATGAGCTGCTGGACTGCATACCGCTGCTGCCGCGCAACCTGGACCACTCCGAGGCGCAGCACGCCGCGCTGGTCGCCGCGCTGCTGGACGGCGACCGGGAGCGGGCCCGCGCGGTGATGCGGGCCCATGTCGCCGGAACGGCGGCGCTGCTGCGGGGTTTCCTGTCCTGAACCGTCCTGACCCCCGAGCCGGAGGGCCGCGCGCCATGGAGAACCGTCCCCTGATCGGGATCACCACCTATCTGGAGCGTGCCCGCTGGGGCGTGTGGGAGCAGTCGGCGGCGCTGCTGCCGGCCGCGTACCCGGCGCTGGTGCAGGCCGCCGGGGGTCTGGCGGTGCTGCTGCCGCCCGACGACCCTGGACGGGCGCCCTCGGTGGCCGCCCGGCTGGACGGGCTGGTGGTGGCCGGCGGCCCGGACATCGCCCCGGACCGGTACGGGGCGGAGCCGCACCCCCGGACGGCGGCGACCGCGCCGGAGCGCGACGCGTGGGAGTCGGCGCTGATCCGGGCGGCAGCGGCGGCGCGGCTGCCGCTGCTGGGCGTCTGCCGGGGCATGCAGCTGCTCAATGTGGTCCGGGGCGGCACCCTGGTGCAGCATCTGCCGGAGGCGGTGGGCCACCAGGGGCACTGTCCGACCCCGGGGGTCTTCACCCGCCATCCGGTGCGGCCGGTGCCCGGTACGGCGCTGGCGGCGCTGCTGCCGGAGGCGGAGCTTGCGGTGCCGACCTACCACCACCAGGCCGTGGACCGGCTCGGCAGCGGACTGCGGGTCTGCGCCCGTGCGGCGGACGGCACGGTGGAGGCGCTGGAGGGGGACGGCCCCGGCTTTCTGCTGGGGGTGCAGTGGCATCCGGAGCGGGACGGCGACCTGCGGGTGGTACGGGCGCTGGTGGCCGCCGCCGGGGGCTGACGGCGCCGTGGGTAACTCGGTGGACCGGGTGGCGGGGTGGCCGTCATCCTGGGCAGCCCGGACCGCACCGGGGAAGCACCACAGGACCATCGACGCGCCGAGGAGCCAAGCCCCATGCCCGACACCCTCCAGCACATCAACGGCACGCCGGTCCTGGTCTGCGCCGCCGACGGTGAACCGGTGCACGGCGAACGCGACGCGACCGACCTCATCGGCGAGGCGTTCCACCACGACGCCTCCTGGATCGCCATCCCGGCCGACCGGTTCGAGGACGACTTCTTCCGACTGCACACCCGGGTCGCCGGGGAGATCGTGCAGAAGTTCGCCAACTACCGGCTGCGCGTCGCCATCGTCGGCGACATCTCCCGGCACACGGCCGCCAGCAGCGCCCTGCGGGACTTCGTCCGCGAGAGCAACCGTGGCACCCAGCTCTGGTTCGTCTCCGACACCGAGGCGCTGCGCGACCGGCTCGGGCCCGCCCCGGCGAACGGCTGAGGCAGCAGGTCCGTCACGGCGGCGCGGGGGCCCTCGCTCAGGCGGTGTCCACCGGGGCCAGCTGGTCGACCAGGCCCGGCTGGGTCTTCAGCCAGCTGCGCACACCCTGCTGCTCGCGGCCCTGACCGGCCTCGTTGATGGCCTTCTCCAGGCCGCCGAGCTGCTGCTCGGTCAGCTTGAAGTCCTTCAGCCACCGGGAGACATGCGGGAACTTCTGCGGGAAGGACTTGTGGGCGAGGGTGTGGATGCCGTCGCCCTTGCCGAACAGGCCCTTGGGGTCGGCCAGTTTGGTCAGCTCGTAGGTGCTGTACGCCCAGTGCGGCGACCACAGCACGACCGCCACCGGCTCCTTGGCCTTGACCGACTTCTCCAGCTGGGCGAGCATTCCGGCGGTGCTGCCGGTGGTCAGCTGGTACTCCTTGTCCAGGCCGTAGCCCGGCAGCACGGTGGAGTTGAGCAGCTTCATCTCACCGGCGCCAGGCTCGATGCCGATGATCCGGCCGCCGAACTCCTTGGAGCGGCCCTTGAGGTCGGCCAGCGAGTGCACATCCTTGACGTACGAGGGGACGCTGACCTCCAGCGAGGTCGGGCCGTACCAGGAGCCCAGGTCGGTGAGGTCGTCGCGGTACTTCTTCCAGTAGTCGGCGTGGGTGACGGGCAGCCAGGAGTCCAGCTCCACATCGACCTTTCCGGCGGCCATGCCGGTGTAGAGCGCGCCGACGTCCATGTTCTGCAACCGGGGCTTGTAGCCGCGCTGCTCCAGCACCTCCTTCCAGAGGTAGGTGGCGGCGACGCCCTCGTCCCAGTTGATGTAGCCGATGTCCACCGTCCGCCCCCGGCCGATGTCCTCCCCGGCGGGGAGGGCGAAGTCCTCGGACTGCTTGCCGCCGAAGGCGTGCAGACCGCCGGCGACCAGGGCGAGGACTACCACCGCGACCCCGGCGACGGCCGTGGAGGGCCGGTAGCGCAGCGCGGCGGTACGGCGGCCGGTGCTCTCCCTGGCCAGGGCGCGGCGGCCGAGCGGGGAGACCCGGCGGCCGAGCGCTCCGGTCATCCGGTCCAGGTACATGGCGAGGATGACCACCGCGATGCCGCCCTCGAAGCCGAGGCCGATGTCCACCTGGCTGATGGCGGTGAAGACGGAGGCACCCAGCCCGCCGCCGCCCACCATGCCGGAGATGACCACCATGGAGAGCGCCAGCATGATCACCTGGTTGACGCCGGCCATGATGGTGGGCAGCGCCAGCGGCAGTTGGACGCCCAGCAGGGTGCGGCGCGGAGTGGTGCCGAACGCCTCGGCGGCCTCCACCAGTTCGCCGTCGACCTGCCGGATGCCCAGTTCGGTCATCCGGACGCCGGGCGGCATGGAGAAGACGATGGTGGCGATGATGCCGGGCACCTGCCCGACCCCGAAGAAGAAGATCCCGGGGATCAGATAGACGAAGGCCGGCATGGTCTGCATCAGGTCGAGCACCGGACGCAGGGCGGCGCTCACCGCTGTGCTGCGGGCCGCCCAGATGCCCAGCGGCACCGCGAACAGCACCGTGATCACACTGGCCACCAGCACCAGGGAGAGGGTGGACATCGCCTCGTCCCACTGCTGGACGGAGTCGATCAGCGCCAGGCCGAGGAAGGAGAGCACGGCCGCGAGCGGACCGCGCAGCCAGAGCGCGACCACCGCGAGGATGCCCGCCAGCAGCAGCGGCTGGGGAGCGCTCAGGACGGCGTCCACGCCGTGGTACATGCCGGAGACGACGGTGGTGATGGCGTCGAAGACGGGCTGGAAGTGGTCGCGGAGGAAGTCGACTCCGCTCTCCACCCAGTCGCCGAGCGGGAGCCTAGCCACGGTTCACCGCCTTTCGCTCGCTTGTGCCGTCCCGCTGGGGCGGCGACGGCACCTCCCCGGCCGGCCGTACGGCGCTGCGGCCCAGCACCCGGTCCCGGTCGACGTCCTCGACGAAGGCCGCCACATAGTCGTCGGCGGGCGAGAGCACGATCTCGGCGGGGGTGCCCTGCTGGACGATGCGGCCGTCGCGCATCACCGCGATCCGGTCGCCGAGCCGCATGGCCTCGTTGAGGTCATGGGTGATGAAGACGATGGACTTGCGCAACTGCTGCTGGAGCTGGAGCAGTTGCTCCTGCATCTCGCGGCGGATCAGCGGGTCCAGCGCGCTGAACGACTCGTCCATCAGCAGCAGGTCGGCGTCGGTGGCCAGCGCCCGCGCCAGGCCCACCCGCTGCTGCATACCGCCGGAGAGCTCGTCGGGCCAGGAGTCCTTCCACTGGGAGAGGCCCACCAGGTCCAGCGCCTCGGTGGCCCGCCGGTCCTGCTCCTCGCGCGAAACGCCCTGCTGCTCCAGCCCGTACCCGGCGTTCTCCAGCACGCTGCGGTGCGGGAAGAGCGCGAAGTGCTGGAAGACCATGCTGATCCGGTGGGAGCGCACGGTGCGCAGCTCCTTGGGGGGCAGTGCGGTCAGCTCCTGCCCGTCGAAGAGCACGCGGCCGGCGGTGGGCCGGGAGAGCCCGTTGAGCATCCGCAGCAGGGTGGACTTGCCCGATCCGGACAGGCCCATGATGACGAAGATCTCGCCCTCACCGACCTCGAAGCAGGCGTCCACCACGGCGGCGGTGGAGCCGTCCTCGCGCAGCTCGTCGCGGGTGGCACCCGAGCGCAGCCGCTCGACGGCCTGCTCCGGCCGTCTCCCGAAAACCTTGAACAGTTGGTCTGCTTCCAGCAGAGACACAAGTACCTCTCGATCTGCGATGCGGGCGGCCGCAAGCGGCCGTCCGCACCGAGGGTTGGTTCCGCGACCGACTACCCGGGCTTGGTGCGTGTACACCCGAATGTGGCCACGGTCACGGAACCAAGGCTTCCGCTTCGTCGATAAATCCGATAAAAACTTACCTTCTTCGCAAATCGGACACGTTGGCGCGGACACCCTGCGGTGTACGGCATGATCGGGGCGTGACCGCTCCCCGGCTGATGCTGCTCGACAGCGCCTCGCTGTACTTCCGTGCGTACTACGGCGTCCCCGACTCGCTGAAGTCCCCCGACGGCCAACCCGTGAACGCCGTCCGGGGGCTGCTGGACTTCATCGCGCGCCTGGTCACCGACCACTCCCCCGACCACCTGGTCGCCTGCATGGACGCCGACTGGCGACCGCAGTGGCGGGTGGACCTCATCCCCTCGTACAAGACCCACCGGCTGGCCGCCGCACCGTCCGCCGCCCCCGGCGAGGAGGAGGTGC
Source organism: Peterkaempfera bronchialis (assembly GCF_003258605.2). NCBI lineage: Bacteria > Bacillati > Actinomycetota > Actinomycetes > Kitasatosporales > Streptomycetaceae > Peterkaempfera > Peterkaempfera bronchialis. The sequence goes on along the minus strand of NZ_CP031264.1, from coordinate 6,523,134 downwards.
CCGACACCCTCACCCCGCAGATCCCGGTGATCGAGCAGGTGCTGGACGCCGTCGGCATCGCCCGGGTCGGCTCCCCCGGCTACGAGGCGGACGACGTCATCGGCACCCTCACCGCCCGCGCCCGGGGACCGGTGGACGTGGTCACCGGCGACCGCGACCTCTTCCAGCTGGTGGACGACGCACGCCAGGTCCGGGTGCTCTACCCGGTCAAGGGGATGGGCACCCTCCAGAGCACCGACGACACCCTGCTGCGCGGGAAGTACGGCGTCGACGGCCGCCACTACGCCGATATGGCCGTGCTGCGCGGCGACCCCAGCGACGGCCTGCCCGGGGTCGCCGGCGTCGGTGAGAAGACGGCGGCGCGGCTGCTGGCGGCGTACGGCAGCCTGGACGCGATCCTGGCCGCTGCGGACGACCCCGCCTCCGGCCTCACCCCGGCCCAGCGCAAGCGGCTGCACGAGGGGCGCGGCTACCTGGCGGTGGCCCCCCGGGTGGTCCGGGTCGCCGAGGACGCGCCGCTGCCCGCCTTCGACCCGGTGCTGCCCCGCGAACCGCACGACCCGATGACCCTGGAAGAGCTGTCGGACCGCTGGGGCCTCGGCGGATCGCTGCACCGTCTGCTGGCCGCGCTGGCCGGCTGACCCGGCCCGCCGCGCCCCGCGTCCCGGCGGGGCCGTGAAAGGTGGAGCCCATGCGTCTCCGGACCCGACTGCATCCCCTGGACCTGGTGGCCGGGGCGCTGCTCCTCTGCGGCCTGCTCTGCATCGCCACCGGCCTGCTGCCGATCGGCTCGGCCACGGAGGTGCTGCGCCGGATCGCGCCGCTGGTGCCCTTCCTGGGCTCGGTCATCGTGCTGGCCGAGCTCACCTCGGAGGCCGAGGTCTTCGACGTACTGGCCAGCCGGACCGCTCGGGCGGCGCGCGGCAGCCACGCCGCGCTCTTCCTGCTCTGCGTGGGCCTCGCCGCGCTGACCACCACCGTGCTCAACCTGGACACCACGGCGGTACTGCTCACCCCCGTGATGCTGGCGCTGGCGGACCGGGTGGGGATCTCCCCGCTGCCGCTGGCGATGACCACCGTCTGGCTGGCCAACACCGCCAGCCTGCTGCTGCCGGTCTCCAACCTCACCAATCTGCTCGACGCCGAGACGGTGGCGCTCTCCCCCGCCCAGGTGGCGGCCCGGATGTGGGCGCCGCAGCTGGCCGCGCTGGCCGCGACCACCGCCTGCCTCTGGATCTTCTTCTGGCGACGCGGGCTGCGGGGCCCCGGCGGCTACCGCGTCCCGGCACCGCCGCGCCCTGCGGACCCGGTGCTGCACCGCGTCTGCGCCGCCGCCTGCGCGGGCTTCCTGGCGGTGGTCCTGCTGCTGCGGGTACCCCTGTGGGCAGCCTCCTCGGCGGCGGCAGCGGTCGCGGTGGTCGCCTTCGCCGTCCGCCGCCCCAGCGTGCTGCGGCCGGGGCTGGTCCCCTGGCGGCTGCTGGCCTTCGTCCCCGGGCTCTTCCTGACCGTGGAGACCATCCGGGTGCACGGCCTGGGGCGCCTGGTGGAGTCGCTGATGGGCCCCGGCGGCGGGCTGGGCAGCCTGCTGCGGACGGCCGGCATCGGCGCGAGCCTCTCCAATGTGATCAACAACCTGCCCGCCTACCTGGTCGGCGAGTCCGCCCTGCCGGGGGCGGACCACGACCGGCTGCTGGCGCTGCTGATCGGCACCAACGCGGGCGCCCTGATCACGCCATGGGCCTCGCTCGCCACCCTGCTCTGGTTCGAGCGGTGCCGCGCGCACGGGGTACGGGTGCCGCTCCGCCGCTTCACCGCGACCAGCGCCGTGCTGGCCGTGACGGCGGTGGCGGCGGCCGTCACCGCGCTCTGGGCCACCGGCTGACCGCCGGGGAGCGCCGGGGAGTGCCGCTCGGGCGCTCCCCGGCGTATCCGGGCGGGCCGGTCAGCCGACGGAGGAGTAGGCGATGACGCCGCGCCGCAGCGCGTCCACCGCTTTGCGGGCTGCGGTGCGCAGCTCCTGGTCCTCACCGGCGGCGTCCTGGATCTGGCCCAGGACGTCGATCAGCTGCTTGGTCCAGCGGACGAAGTCGCCGGCGGGCATATCGGCGTCCCGCAGCACCGAGTCCAGTCCGTGGCCGGAGGCCCAGCGGAAGGCGGCCCAGGCGAAGCCCAGGTCGGGCTCGCGCTGGCCGACACCCTCGGCGTTGGACAGCCGGTGCTGCTCCTCCAGCGCGTCCAGGTGGCCCCAGAGCCGCACCATCTGCGCCATCGCCTCCTTGGCCTTGCCCTCCGGCACCCGGGGCGCGGCCGCGTCGTCGGCCTGCCGGGCCTCGTAGACCAGCGCCGAGGCGCAGGCGGCCAGCTCTGCGGGGTTCAGGCCCTTCCAGACGCCCTCGCGGATGCACTCGGAGGCCAGCAGGTCCAGCTCCCCGTACAGCCGGGCGAGGCGCTTGCCGTCGTCGGTGACGGTGTCGCCGAGCAGATAGCCGAGGTCGGTGAGCAGGCCGCAGACCCGGTCGAAGGTGCGGGCGATGGTGTGGGTGCGGGAGCGCATCCGGCGCTCCAGCTGGCTGGTGTCCCGCTGCAACCGGTGGTAGCGCTCGGCCCAGCGGGCGTGGTCCTCCCGCTGGTCGCAGCCGTGGCAGGGGTGCTGCCGCAGCTCGGCGCGGAGCCGGGCGATCTCGGGGTCGTCGGCGGCGGCCGCACGGGCCCTGCGGTGGCGCTCCGGCTCGATGTGCCCGGCCTTGGTGCGCAGCGCGGAGGCGAGGTCGCGGCGGGACTGCGGGCTGCGCGGGTTGAACGACTTGGGGATGCGCATCCGGTCGACCGCCTCCACCGGCACCGGGAAGTCGATCATCGCCAGCCGCTTGACCTGCCGCTCGGCGGTGAGCACCACCGGGCGCGGGCCCTCCTGGAACTCGGGCCGGTGGCCTCCCCTGCCCTGCGGCGGCAGTCCGGGGTCGAGCACCAGGGCCAGCCCGGAGAACTTGCCGGCCGGGACGTGGATGACATCGCCGGGGCGCAGCTTCTCGATGGCGTCGATCGCGGAGGCGCGGCGCTGGGCGGTGCCCTCGCGGGCCAGCTCGTTCTCCCGGTCCTTGAGCGCCCGGCGGAGTGCCGCGTACTCGTCGAAGTCGCCGAGGTGGCAGGTCATCGCCTCGCGGTAGCCCTCCAGGCCCTCCTCGTTGCGCTGCACCTGCCGGGCGACGCCGACCACCGAGCGGTCGGCCTGGAACTGGGCGAAGGAGGTCTCCAGCAGCTCCCGCGAGGTGTGCCGGCCGAACTGGGAGACCAGGTTGACGGCCATGTTGTACGACGGCTTGAAGGAGGACTTCAGCGGATAGGTGCGGGTGCCCGCCAGGCCGGCCAGCGCCGCCGGGTCCAGGCCGCGCTGCCACAGCACCACCGCGTGGCCCTCGACGTCGATCCCTCGGCGGCCTGCCCGGCCGGTGAGCTGGGTGTACTCACCGGGGGTGATGTCGGCGTGCGACTCGCCGTTCCACTTGACCAGCTTCTCCATCACCACCGAGCGGGCCGGCATGTTGATGCCGAGGGCCAGCGTCTCGGTGGCGAAGACCGCCTTCACCAGGCCCCGGACGAAGAGCTCCTCCACGACCTCCTTGAAGGTGGGCAGCATCCCGGCGTGGTGGGCCGCTATGCCGCGCTCCAGGGCGTCCAGGAACTCGAAGTAGCCGAGGACATGCAGATCCTCGTCCGGAATGGCGGCGGTGCGCTCCTCCACCAGGGCCCGCACCCGGGCCCGGTCGGCGTCGTTGTTGAGCCGCAGCCCGGAGGCCAGGCACTGCTGCACCGCCGCCTCGCAGCCGGCCCGGCTGAAGATGAAGGTGATGGCGGGCAGCAGGCCCTCGGCGTCCAGCCGGTCGATGACCTCGACCCGGCTGGGGGTCCAGGCCCGGCCGGGGCGGCCGTTGGGCTGGGAGCGGCCCCGGCCTCGGGCGAAGCGGTCGGCCCGGCGGTCCTGCTCGGCCCGGGCCAGCCTGACCAGTTCCGGGTTGACGTCCTTGGACGGCGGGCGGGGCTCGCGCCGCTGCCCGTCGGCCTGCTGCCGGTCGCGCCCGGCCGTACCCTGCCGGCCGGTGGTGAACAGGTCGTACATCCGGTTGCCGGCCAGCACATGCTGCCAGAGCGGGACCGGCCGGTGCTCGGAGACGATCACCGTGGTGCCGCCGCGCACGGTGTCCAGCCAGTCGCCGAACTCCTCCGCGTTGGAGACCGTCGCGGAGAGCGAGACCAGGGTGACCGACTCGGGGAGGTGGATGATGACCTCCTCCCAGACGGCACCCCGGAAGCGGTCGGCGAGGTAGTGCACCTCGTCCATGACCACATAGCCGAGGCCGTTCAGCGTCTGCGAGCCCGCATAGAGCATGTTGCGCAGCACCTCGGTGGTCATCACCACCACCGGGGCGTCGCCGTTGACGGTGTTGTCACCGGTGAGCAGGCCCACCTTGTCGGCGCCGTAGCGCTTGACCAGGTCGGCGTACTTCTGGTTGGAGAGCGCCTTGATGGGCGTGGTGTAGAAGCACTTGCGGCCCTCGCGCAGCGCCAGGTGGACGGCGAACTCGCCGACGATGGTCTTGCCGGACCCGGTGGGGGCCGCGACCAGGACGCCCCGGCCGGCCTCCAGGGCCTCGCAGGCGTCGACCTGGAAGGGGTCGAGCGGGAAGTCGTACAGCTCCCGGAACGCGTACAGGGCGGTGGCCTGCTCCTGGGCGCGTCGCCTGGCCGCCGTGTACCGCTCGGCGGGCGACAGGCTCTCCGGGTCGGTCTCCGCAGGGCGCTCGGGGCTCTCCGGACCGCTGGGGATGGCGCTGCTCATCGGCGTCACCTCTTCTTCCCGTGGGAGTGCTGCCCGCTGGGGCTGGACGGGAGCGCGTGCGGCGGCGCCTGCGGCTGCGGAGCCGCGTCGGCCGGGGCCGGCGCCGGGGCGCAGCGGGTGTGGTCGGTGTGGTGAAGGAGCATCTCAAGCCAGAGGTTACCCGTCGGCACCGACATCGATAGCAAGGTTTTGGCACCGCCTGCCTTTCCGGCGCGCGGTCCCGCCGCCGAGCCCGCCGCCGGGCCCGCCGAGCAGGTGCAACCGGCGGATGCAGCGGCCGGGTCCGGCGGGGTGACCGGGCGGGGTCAGGTGATGTCGTCCAGCTGCTCGGTGCGGGCCGGGGCGGCGTCGACTTGCTGCACCGGGGCGATCGGGGTCGGCGTGAGGTCCAGTTCGGACGCTTCCTCGTCGCTCAGCTGGGCGTTGGGGTCGGCCGCCCGGGCCCGGCGGCGGCGCCGGTCGTTGACCCAGGCGACCACGCAGGCCAGCACATAGAGCAGCAGGATCGGCGCGGCCAGCAGCAGCATCGAGACCGGGTCGGTGGTGGGCGTGGCGACGGCGGTGAAGATGGTGATGCCCATGACCATGCCGCGCCACCAGCCGATCATCCGGCTGGCGGAGAGCACTCCGCCGAAGTTGAGCATGATCAGGATCAGCGGCAGCTCGAAGGAGATGCCGAAGACGATGACCATCCGGGTGGCGATGTTCAGGAAGTCGTCGACGTTCTGGATGTTGGTGGCGTTGGTCGGGGTGAAGGACTGCAACGTCGCCACGGTGGTCGGCAGGATGGTGTACGCGAACCATGCGCCGCCGAGGAAGAGCGGGATGCCGATGCCGAGGAAGGCCAGGCTGTACTTCTTCTCGTGGCGGTGCAGCCCCGGGGCGATGAACGCCCAGAGCTGGTACAGCCAGACCGGGCTGGCGACGATGAGTCCGGCGGTGAGCGACACCTTGATGGCCAGGCCGAACGGCGACAGCAGGTTGGTGACCGCGATGATGCACTTCTCGCCGCCGCTGGCACCGCTCATCTTGGCCGCGCAGCCGTCGAGCGGGTGGATCAGGAAGTCGATCAGGTCGCGGTAGAAGAAGGCCGCGACGATGGTGACCACCAGGATGGCGCCGACCGCCTTCATCAGGCGGTTGCGCAACTCGCGAAGGTGATCCCCGAGGGACATCCGCCCCTCGGGGTCCTTCGGTGTCTTGGCAGACTTCAGCAACCCCGGTCCTCGACTCGTGCGGGGGCACGGCGGCCCGCTCGCGGTTCTCCTGGTGGTACGCGGCGCTTGCGGCTCAGCGCTGGGCGGTGTCCCGCTGCTGGGCGGCGCCGGGCGCGGTCTCGCCGACCGGGCGGGCGGTGGCCGCGTCACCGGGGGCGGCCTTGATGGTCTTGGGGGCGTCGGCCGGGGCCGCGTCGGCGGGCTGCTCCTGGGCGGCGGCCGAACCGTCGCCCCGCATCGCCTTGGTCTCGCTCTTGAGGATCCGCAGCGACTGGCCGAGGGAGCGGGCCATGTCGGGGAGCCGCTTGGCGCCGAACAGCAGCACGACGACCACAAGAATGAGAATGATCTCGGGTGCTCCGAGCCTGCCAAACATATGCGACTACCTTCTCACCGAGGCGGCGTTCCTGGTCTGTGCGCCGGTTCCGTCGAGGCGCGGGGAGGGCGGGGTCTCACCGGATCCGTCCGTCTCCTGTCCGGCGATCGTAGCCGGTGGCGATGAACGAGGGGCAACGCCCTGCGGTCTCCACGGCGACGGCCCCCCACCGCAGATTCGAGGGCCGCCTCCTGAGGGTAACGCGGTGGAGCACACCGCACGACCCCCTGTCCACCGCAGTGACCGCGCCACCCGGTGGAAGCCGCTGGTCAGCGTGGCGGCGCGCGATCCGGGGAGGGGGCGCGTCCCGCTCCGGTCGCGGTCGCCGCCAGGGCGTCCGCGAGCGGTGCGGCAGCCGCCTCCAGCCTGGTGGCCGACCGGGCGAGCGCGCGGGAGGCGGTGTCCACCTCGCGGGCGAGGCTCCGTACGTCCAGCCAGACGCGGAGCCCGAGCCAGCCCAGCACCAGCAGTCCGGCGGTGGCCAGGCCGGTGGCGCCGACGATCATCCATGGCATGGCCCGAGCCTAGGGCATCCGGCCGGGCGTCATGGACGGCACCGCGGCCCGGGTGCCACGGGCGGCACGGGCGGCACGGGCGGCACGGGCGGCACCGGCATGACGGGCCTCACGGGCCGAGGTGCAGCCGCATGGTGGAGACGCCGGCGCCGGTGAGCGCGTCCACGATCCGCTCACCGGCCGGTTTGCGCACCGCGGCACCGCACTCCGGGCAGGTGAAGCTGTAGAAGGTGCGCTCGCGGCTGCGGCCGACGGCGAGGCGCAGCGCCTCCGCCCCCAGCTCCACCTTGCTGCGGCACTCCGTGCAGAACGCCTTGAACCGCGTGGTCGTGGACACCCGCGTACCGTTTCCTCTCCGGGCCGTGACGGCCACGCCCCCCGCAAGCTCGGCACCCTCGCCGATGTGGTCAGCTCCCCGCCGGGGCCTGCTCCGGTCCATAGGCGGCCAGCGCCTCCAGCGCGGTGGCGCGGGCCCGCTCGGCGAGGTCGGCGGGGGCGACGATGCGCCCGTCGCGGCCCAGCCGCAGCGCCAGGCGGCGCAGCCCGGAGGGGTCCGGGGTGCGCAGGGTGATCCGCAGGCCGCCGTCGGGAAGCTCTACCGCCTCGTCATGGGTGTAGTACTCGGTGACCCACCGGCCGCCGGGACCGACCTCCAGGACCACCTCCGGGTCGTCGGCGGCCGGGCGCACCAGGCCCTCGGAGAGGTCGCGCAGCTCCAGCGGCGGCGGGTCGGCGGGGGCGTCCAGCACCCGGAGGTCGGCCACCCGGTCCAGGCGGAACATCCGCCGCCCCTCGGAGACCCGGCACCAGGCCTCCAGATAGGTGTGGCCCTCGGTGACCATCCGGATGGGGTCCACCTCGCGCTCGGTCATGCCGCCGCGCCCGTAGGAGTAGTAGCGCAGCCAGAGCCGGCGGCGCTCGGACAGGGCCCGGTCGACGTCGGCGAAGACATGCCCCTCGGCCTCGAAGGTGACCCCGACCCGGGCGCTGCCCTGGGCGCTCTCCCCGGCGGAGGACTCGATCTTGGCGACGGCGCGGGTGAGCGCCTGCCGGTCGCGCTCGCGCAGCCCGGGCAGCCCGGCCACCGCGCGGGCGGCCACCAGCAGGGCGGTGGCCTCGTCGGCGGCCAGCCGCAGCGGCTGGGCGACGTCGTCGACGTTGTGCCACCAAATGTGCTCGCCGTCGGTGTCGATGTCCAGCAGGTCGCCGCCACGGAAGCTGGTGCCGCACATCGGCAGCACATTGAGGTCGGCGATCAGCTCCTGCTCGGTGATGCCGAAGGCACGGGCGACCTCGCCGACCCGGGCGCCGGGGCGCTCGCGCAGATAGGTGACCAGGGAGAGCATCCTGCGGGTCTGGTCGATGGCGTTGCTCACCGCTGGGCTCCCTGGGGGGCGTGCTCGGGGGTGTTCTCGGAGAGGGCGGCGTCCAGACCGGCCACCGCGCGCAGCCGGGTGACGACGTCGGCGCGCAGGTCGTCGGGGCCGAGCACGACGACGTCGGCGCCGAACTCGGCGAGCCAGGCGCCCAGGCCGTAGCCGTAGGGGATCTCCAGCTCGTCCCAGTCGGCGTCCAGCGGCTCGGTGGCGACCGCCTTGGCGCGCAGCGGGAAGGCCGCGCCCCGGCGCAGCCGGATGCGGGCGGTGGCGGTGGCGCCCTCCCCGGCGAAGCGGGCGACGTTCTCGCGTACGTCCACGTGGTCGGGGACATCGGCGGTGAAGCGGCCGGCCCGGGTGCGCACCTTGCCGGTGATGCGGCTGAGCCGGAAGACCCGGGCGTCCTTGCGGTCGCGGTCCCAGCCGGCCACGTACCAGTGGCCGTGCCAGCACTCCAGGGCCCAGGGTTCGACACTGCGCTGCTCGGGCAGGACGGCGCCGGCCTTGCGGTAGTCGAAGGCGACCGGGCGGCGGTCGCGGGCGGCGAGCAGCAGCGGCTCGAAGGCGGCCTCGCGGGCCGGGATGCGCGGCTCCAGGGCGGTGTGCTCCGGGGCCGACGACTCCTCGAAGGGCACGCCGGCGGCGCGCAGCTTCTGGAGGGCGCCGCTGGCGGCTCCGGCCAGCCGGGCCTGCTGCCAGACGCGGGCCGCCAGGCTGAGCGCGGCGGCCTCCTCGGCGTCCAGGGCGATCTCGGGCAGCCGGTTGCGGTCCCGGCGGGCGACATAGCCGACCTCGCCGTCCAGCGCGGACTCGTCGATGTCGATGACCAGGCCGAGTTCCCGCAGGTCGTCCTTGTCCCGCTCGAACATCCGGTTGAAGGCTTCCTCGCTGCCTGCGGCGGACGCCTCCCGGTATGCCTCGATGGAGTCCCGCAGCTCCTTCTTCGAGAGCGGGCGCCTGGTGTTCATCAGGCACAGCGCGAGGTTCATCAGCCGCTCTGCCTTGGCGATCGCCATCGCTGACCCTTCCGGTGCGGTGCGGGTGCGCCCCGCCTCCCCGATGGAGGGTGCGCGCCCACCGGACGGACGCTGTCCGGCGCCTTGACCGTACCGTTTGCGGCGCGAGCGGCGAAACCTGGTCCGCGGGTGAAGTCGGCGCGGGCGTGCGGGGGTTGCCCAGGACGCAGACCGCCCCCCGGCGGAACCGGGGGGCGGCGGTGCGGTCGGAGGTCAGACCGACAGCAGGTCCACCACGAAGATCAGCGTCTCGCCGGGCTTGATGGCGGGGGTGGGGCTCTGGTCCCCGTAGGCCAGGTGCGCCGGGATGATCAGCTCGCGGCGACCGCCGACCTTCATGCCGACGACGCCCTGGTCCCAGCCCTTGATGACCCGGCCGCCGCCCAGCGGGAAGCGGAACGTCTGGTTGCGGTTCCAGCTGGCGTCGAACTCCTCGCCGGTGCTGAAGGCCACGCCGACATAGTGGACCTCGACGGTCTGGCCAGGCTTGGCCTCAGGGCCGTCGCCCACCCAGAGGTCGCGGACCTGCAACTCCGCCGGCGGCTCGCCACCCGGGAAGTCGACCAGGGGCTTCTCGATGCTCACAGTGCCTCTTTCCATGGCCCCGGCGGATCCGGGGCACGTCGGTACGTACAGGGCAGCGCGCCGCGCGGGCGGCCACCCGGTCTTGCCTACCCCGCGTCCAGGATGTCCACAACGAAGACCAGCGTCGAATTGGCCGGAATCGAACCCTGTGCCTGGTCCTTGTAGCCCAGGGACGGCGGGATCACCAACTCCACCCGGCTGCCCACGGTCTGCCCGACCAGGCCCTTGTCCCAGCCCTCGATGACCTGGCCACCGCCGGTGACAAAGCTGAAGGCGGAGCCCCGGTCCAGCGAGGAGTCGAACTTCTTGCCGTTGCTGTAGAGCAGACCGGTGTACTGGACGACGACCTTCTGGCCGGACTCGACCTTGGGCCCCTTGCCCTTGATCAGCACCGCGCTCTTCAGCGCCTTGGGCGCGGCGACGCCCTTGGGCACGGTGATCTCGGCGGCCTTCTTGCCGTTGTCCTTCACCTGCGGCAGGTCGGCCGGGGCGTCGGTCGGGGTGCCGGAGACGATCGCGGTGGGGTCGGTGGCGCGGACGATGTCCACCGCGAAGACCAGGGTGTCCTTGGCGCCCACGCCCAGCTGGGAGTTCCCCTGCTCGCGGAAGGCGGCCTCGGGCGGGGCCACCACCAGGACCCGGCTGCCCACCTTGCGGCCCGCCACGCTGCTGTCCAGCGCGGCGATCAGCTCGCCGGCACCGGCCTGGAACAGCTGAGGCTTGGCGCCCTTGTCATAGGAGCTGGGGATGTCCTTCCCCGTCGTCCAGTCCTTGGCGGTGTAGTCGACGGTGACCCAGTCGTTCTTCTTCACCACCGGGCCGTCGCCCTCGGTGAGGGTCTTCACCACAAAGGTCCCGTCCGCCTGCTCCTTGGGCACCTCGATCCGGGCCTTGGTGCCCACCGCGCCGGAGACCTTGGGCAGCACCGCGGCGGTGTCCTTGATCGGCGGCACGGTCGGCTCGGTCGGCTCGGATGCCTCGGCGCTCGGGCTCTGGGCGGAATCGGCGGCGGCGGCCGGCGCCACGTCGCCCGAGTCCGGCCGGTTGGCCAGCCACAGGGTGACGCCGCTGCCCACCAGCAGCACGGCGAGCACGGTGCCCAGGATCACGCCGAGGCGGCCCACACCGGGCGGCGCCTCGTCGTACCCCGCCTCCGACTGCGGCTTGCGCCGCACCGTGGAGGCGAAGACCTCCGGCTCCTCCTCGGTCGACGGCGCCGCCCGGCGGCCGGTCTCGGCCTTTCGGACCACTATCGACTCGCCCGTACCGCCCATGACCCCGCCCGGCCGCAGCGCGGCCGGGTCGCTGGTCCCGCGGGGGTCGCCCGGGCCCGGCGCGTTCTCAGACATGACTCCCCAATTCGCCGATCCTCGCTCGCTGCTGCGCAGAGCGGCAGCAGTATGTCAGGTCTGCCTGGGAATCCGGTCCCAGGGCGGCCCCGGCTAGACGGCCTGGAGGATGTCGATGACGAAGACCAGCGTCGAATTGGCGGGGATCGGCCCCTGCGCCTTGTCGCCGTAGCCCAGCGACGGCGGGATCACCAGCAGCACCCTGCTGCCCACGGTCTGGCCGACCAGCCCCTGGTCCCAGCCCTTGATCACATTGCCGGTGCCGATGTCGAAGGCGGTGGCCCCGCCGTGGTCCCAGGAGGAGTCGAACTTCTTCCCGGTGGGCCAGAGCGCCCCGGTGTACTGGGCGACGACCTTCTGCCCCGCAGTCACCTTCGGCCCGTCGCCCTTGATCAGCACCGCGCTCTTCAGCTCCTTGGGCGCCGTGGCGCCCTTGGGCACGGTGATGGTCGCCGCCGCCTTGCCGTTCTCCTTCACCTGCGGCAGGTCGGCCGGCGGCGGGGTGCTGCGGCCGGAGAGCGTGGCGTCCTGCGGCACGGCGTTCAGGATGTCGACCGCGAAGACCAGCGTGTCATCCGGACCGACGCCCAGGCCCGAGCTGCCCTTGCTGCCGAACGCCGCCGCCGGCGGGGCCACCACCAGGACGCGGCTGCCCACCTTGCGGCCCACCACACTGGTGTCGAAGGCGGGGATCAGCTGCCCGGAACCGGCCTGGTAGAGCTGCGGCTTCTGGCCCTTGTCATAGGAGCTGGGGATGTCCTTCCCCGTGGTCCAGTCCTTGGCGGTGTAGTTGATCGTCACCCAGTCCGCCTTCTTCACCACCGCCCCGGTGCCCTCGGAGACCGTGGAGACCACGAACTTGCCGCTGGGTGCACCGGACGGCAGCGTGATGTCGGCCCGCTTCCCGGCCGCACCGGAGACCGTGGGCATCGGCGAAGCGGAGGACACCGGGGTCGGTACGGGCTGCGCCGAGGCCGGTGGCGCCGAAGCCGGGGCCGAGGCGGCAGGTGAGGCACTGCTCGGGGACGTGGAGCCGCCGCCGCTACCGCATCCCGTGAGTACCAGGAGGGGCAGGACGAGCAGCGCGGCGATGGGGCGCACGACGTTCCTAACTGTCGGTCACACAGGCGGTCCGATCTCTCCGGACACCTTAGGTCCCGACCGGGCGACGCCGCAGGTAGGCCGACGCGCACAATCCGCCGGACCGGTGATCGGTCATTCCGTCCGATCACCGGTCCGGCGGTGGGTCACCGGGTCACATCCCGGCGATCAGCTTGTCCACCCGTTCGTCCACCGAGCGAAAGGGGTCCTTGCACAGGACGGTGCGCTGCGCCTGGTCGTTGAGCTTGAGGTGGACCCAGTCCACCGTGAAGTCGCGGCGCTGCTCCTGGGCGCGGCGGATGAAGTCGCCGCGCAGCCGTGCCCTGGTGGTCTGCGGCGGCACCGACTTGGCCTGGAAGGTCTTGAGGTCGGTGGTCACCCGCTCCGCCTGTCCCTTGTTCTGGAGCAGGTAGAAGAGGCCGCGGCGGCGGTGGATGTCGTGGTAGGCGAGGTCGATCTGGGCCACCCGGGGGTGCGACATGCTCATGCCGTTCTTTTCCCGGTAGCGCTCGATCAACTGGTATTTCATCACCCAGTCGATCTCGGTTCCGACCTTGGCCAGGTCCTCGGTGCGGACCGCGTCCAGGGTGCGGCCCCACAGGTCCAGGACCCGGTCCACGGTGCCGGTGCGGATTCCGCGCCGCTCCGCGAACTCCACGGCCTTGGCGTAGTACTCCTCCTGGACCTCCAGGGCGGACGCCTCCCGGCCGTTGGCCAGCCGGACCTGGCGGCGGCCGGTGAGGTCATGGCTGACCTCGCGGATCGCCCGGATGGGGTTCTCCAGGGTGAGGTCCCGCATCACCGTGCCGGCCTCGATCATGCGGAGGACCAGGTCGGTGGCGCCCACCTTGAGCAGGGTGGTGGTCTCCGACATGTTGGAGTCGCCCACGATGACATGCAGCCTGCGGTAGCGCTCGGCGTCGGCGTGCGGCTCGTCGCGGGTGTTGATGATCGGGCGGGAGCGGGTGGTCGCCGAGCTGACGCCCTCCCAGATGTGCTCCGCGCGCTGGCTGACGCAGTACACGGCGCCGCGCGGCGTCTGGAGCACCTTGCCGGCGCCGCAGATCAGCTGGCGGGTGACCAGGAACGGGATGAGGATGTCCGCCAGCCGGGAGAACTCCCCGTGCCGGGCCACCAGGTAGTTCTCGTGGCAGCCGTAGGAGTTGCCGGCGGAGTCGGTGTTGTTCTTGAAGAGGTAGACGTCCCCGGCGATGCCCTCCTCGTGCAGACGCCGCTCGGCGTCCACCAGCAGACCTTCGAGGATGCGTTCACCGGCCTTGTCGTGAGTGACCAGTTCGGTGACGTCGTCGCACTCCGGAGTGGCGTACTCCGGGTGCGAACCCACGTCCAGATAGAGGCGGGCGCCATTGCGCAGGAACACATTGCTGCTGCGGCCCCACGAGACGACACGGCGGAAGAGGTAGCGCGCCACTTCGTCCGGGGACAGGCGCCGCTGCCCCCGGAACGTGCAGGTGACACCGTACTCGTTCTCCAGCCCGAAAATGCGGCGGTCCATGAGTGGACTTTACGCTTTCGGGCGCCTTCTGAAACCGTTTCGGGGACGGCGATTCGATCACGACCCCCGAGCGCGCCGGGTACTCGACCGGTTGGCCTTGTCGATCGCCTGGATCAGCTCGGACTTCTTCATCGAGGAACGGCCCGGGATGTGCAGCTCCTTGGCGATCCCGTACAGATGGTCCTTGCTGGCGCTCTCGTCCACGCCGTGGGAGGAGCGGCCGCCGGTGTTGCGCGGGCGGGCCGACTGCGGGTCGGAGGGGCCCTTGCGGCCCTTCTCCTTGGGCTCCCAGTGGTCGCCCACCTTCTCGTGGGTGTGCTTCAGCGCGCCATAGGCCGTGCGATGGGACCGCTCGCCCTCGCCGTACTCCTGCACGGCGCTGTCGTGCGCCTTGGCCCAGGTGTCCTGCGCCTTCCTGCCGGACCGGCGCAGCGTCGAGGGCATGTTATTAGGTGTCGGGGCGTTGGGTTTCGGGGCGTTGGGTTTCGGGGCGCTCGGTGTCTGAGCCTTGCGGGCGGGCATGTCGGCTCACCTCCGTGATCGCGATCTCTCTCGGAGTGGCGCCTGCCCGGTGCAGAACGGGGGAAACGACCGGGGCGGGCCGGTGCGCCGCTGCGGCGCGCCGGCCCGCCGGGGGCTGTACGGGGCTGGTGGGGGTTAGAGCGGCGGCTCCGAGGCGCCACCGGGCTCCTCGGGTGCGTCCGGCTCCTCCGGTCCCTTGGAGCTCTCCGGCTTGCCCGAGCCGTCCGACCGGTCCGGCTTCTCGATGGGCGGGGCGACCGGGGCGTCGTCGCCGCCGCCACCGGCCTCCAGGAGACGGCTGAGCTGGCTGCCCAGCACCCGCTTGAACTTCCGCTTCTGGGGGCGGCTGCGGTCCAGCACGGCCACCTCCAGCTGCTCGGGGGTGATGGTCCGGGGGGTGCCGCCGTTGGGGTCGCGGGCCAGCGAGTCCACCGCGAGCTTGAGCGCCTCGGCCAGGGTGAAGCCGGCCCGGTGCCGCTGGCCGAGGTAGTTGCCGATGGAGTCGGCGTTGCCGCCGACCACCACGCTGTTGTGCTCGTCGACGACGGAGCCGTCGGGGGTGAGGCGGTAGATCTGGTCGTCCTCGGGGCTCTTGCCGACCTCGGCCACGATCAGCTCCACCTCGTACGGCTTCTCGCCGACCGAGGAGAAGATGGTGCCGAGGGTCTGGGCGTAGACGTTCGCCAGGCCGCGCGCCGTGACATCGGCCCGGTCGTAGGAGTAGCCGCGCAGGTCGGCGTAGCGGACGCCGCCGATGCGCAGGTTCTCGAACTCGTTGTAGCGGCCGACTGCGGCATAGGCGATGCGGTCGTAGATCTCGCTGACCTTGTGCAGCGCCCTGGAGGTGTTCTCCGCGACGAAGACGATGCCGTCGGTGTAGGTGAGCACGACCACGCTGCGGCCCCGCGCGATGCCCTTGCGGGCGTATTCGGCGCGGTCCGCCATGGCCTGCTGGGGTGAGACGTAGAACGGCGTCGACACCGGCTGTCGTCCCCTTCTGTCAGGTGGGTCCGGGTTGGGGCGGGGAGGCGGCAGGGCCGCCACGGCTTGCTACAGCAGGGGCGCCTGGGGGCCGTCGGGCTGCTCCAGCCGCCTGGCGGTCACCGAGCGGGCGATCTCGGAGACCTCGTCCTCGGGCAGCCTGCGGAAGCCGTCCTCGGAGACCACGGCGACGATCGGGAAGATCCGCCGGGCCATGTCCGGGCCGCCGGTCGCGGAGTCGTCGTCGGCCGCGTCGTAGAGGGCCTGGACGACCAGCGTGGACGCCTGCTCGGCGGTCAGGCCCTCGCGGTACAGCTTCTTGAGCGCGCCCCGGGCGAAGACCGAGCCCGAGCCGGTGGCCGCGAAGCCGCGCTCCTCGGAGCGCCCGCCGGTGACGTCGTAGGTGAAGATCCGGCCCCGGCCCAGGTCCAGGTCGTACCCGGCGAAGAGCGGCACCACGGCGAGGCCCTGCATCGCCATGCCCAGATTGCTGCGGATCATGGTGGAGAGGCGGTTGGCCTTGCCCTCCAGGGAGAGCTGGGCGCCCTCGATCTTCTCGTAGTGCTCCAGCTCCAGCTGGAAGAGCCGGACCATCTCCACGGCGAGGCCGGCGGTGCCCGCGATCCCCACCGCGGAGTACTCGTCGGCCGGGAAGACCTTCTCGATGTCGCGCTGCGCGATGACATTGCCCATGGTGGCCCGCCGGTCACCGGCCAGCACCACGCCGCCGTCGAAGGACGCCGAGACGATGGTGGTCCCGTGCGGGGCCTCGATCACCGCCGGCGCCCCCGGCAGCGACCGGCGGCCGGGGAGCAGCGCCGGGGAGTGCTCGGCGAGGAAGTCGATGAACGAGGAGGACCCGGGGGTCAGGAAGGCAGCCGGTAGACGCCCGGTGCCGTGAGTGTTGGCTTCCACACGATCCCTTCCGAAGAGGCGGCGGCCCGCCGCACCAGTACGGCACGGACCCTACCCGTTCCATGGTCACGATCCACCTGACCGGCTCGGCCGAAGCGGAATGCGGGTAGCATTCCGCGGAGCATTCCGGGGAATGCTCCGCGGTGCTGTCCGACCCCCGTACCGGACATATCGCTACTACTCGCCGCCCTTCTGGACAAACCCCCTGACGAAGTCCTCGGCATTCGACTCGAGCACCTCGTCGATTTCGTCCAGAACCGCGTCGACGTCGTCGGAGAGCTTCTCCTGCCGCTCCTTGAGCTCCTCGGAGCCCTGCGCCTCGGGCGCCTGCTCCTCGACCTCCTCGGAGGAGCGGTTGGCCCGCTGCTGGCCGCCGGTGTCCTTGGTCGCCATATCCCTCACCCCGCTCGCTTGCGATTGCGATACTGGTCAGACCCTACATACGGGCTACGACAAGCGCTCCGGTTCCGCTCACCTCTCTCAACGTCCGGGGCTCCCCCGGATGATTCCCCTCCGGGCGGCTCTTCACTCTTGGTGACCGCCGACTCACGCCCCCGACAGCACCCTGACCAGGTCCTCGGCCGTGCGGCAGCGGTCCAGCAGTTCCTTGACGTGGTTGCGGGTGCCGCGCAGCGGCTCCAGGGTGGGCACCCGCTGCAACGAGTCCCGGCCCGGCAGGTCGAAGATCACCGAGTCCCAGGAGGCGGCGGCCACATGCTCCGCGTACTGCTCCAGGCAGCGCCCCCGGAAGTAGGCCCTGGTGTCCTCCGGCGGCTTCACCGCCGCCCGGGTGACCGCGTCCTCGTCCACCAGCCGCTCGAAGCGCCCACGCGCCACCAGGCGGTTGTACAGGCCCTTCTCCTGCCGGACGTCGGAGTACTGGAGGTCGACCAGGTGCAGCCGGGGGCTCTCCCAGCCGAGGCCGTCCCGCTGCCGGTAGCCCTCCAGGATCTCCTTCTTGGCGATCCAGTCCAGCTCCCGGCTGAGGCTCATCGGGTCCCGCTCCAGGCGCCCGAGCACGTCCTCCCAGCGGTCCAGCACCTCCCGGGTCTGCTCGTCGGCGTCCGCCCCGTAGCGGTCCTCGACGAACTTGTGGGCCAGCTCGCAGTACTCCATCTGGAGCTGGACCGCCGTGAGGGTACGGCCGTTACGCAGTGTGACCAGTCGTTGCAGCGTGGGGTCGTGGGAGACCTGGTGCAGGGTGCGGACCGGCTGGTCCACGGCCAGGTCCACATTGATGAACCCGTCCTCGATCATGGAGAGCACCAGCGCGGTGGTGCCCAGCTTGAGGTAGGTGGAGATCTCGGAGAGGTTGGCATCACCGATGATCACATGCAGCCGGCGGTACTTCTCGGCGTCGGCGTGCGGCTCGTCGCGGGTGTTGATGATGGGCCGCTTGAGCGTGGTCTCCAGGCCGACCTCGACCTCGAAGTAGTCGGCGCGCTGGCTGATCTGGAAGCCGTGCGCCGAGCCGTCCTGGCCGATGCCGACCCGGCCGGCGCCGCAGACCACCTGGCGGGAGACGAAGAACGGGGTGAGGTGGCGGACGATGTCGGCGAACGGCGTCGCCCGCTTCATCAGGTAGTTCTCATGGCAGCCGTAGGAGGCGCCCTTGTTGTCGGTGTTGTTCTTGTAGAGGTGGATCGGCTGGGCCCCGGGCAGCTCGGCGGCGCGGGCCGCGGCGGCTGCCATGATCCGCTCGCCGGCCTTGTCCCAGAGCACCGCCTCACGCGGATTGGTGGTCTCGGGCGCGCTGTACTCCGGATGGGCGTGGTCGACGTAGAACCGGGCCCCGTTGGTCAGGATGATGTTGGCCAGGCCGATGTCCTCGTCGGTGAGCTGGCTGGAGTCCGCGGCCTCGCGTGCGAGGTCGAAGCCCCGGGCGTCCCGGAGCGGGTTCTCCTCCTCGAAGTCCCACCGGGCCCGCCTCGCCCGCTGCATCGCCGCCGCATAGGCGTTGACGATCTGGGACGAGGTGAGCATGGCGTTGGCGTTGGGGTGGCCGGGAACGGAGATACCGTACTCGGTCTCGATCCCCATCACGCGCCGTACAGACATGCGGCCCTCCTTGCCCGGCGCCACGCCCCGACCGGGCGCGGCGCTGCCCTTCGAGCCTAGAACCCCCGGCGGACATCGGGCGGATCGTCCGCCGCACGAACCGTCCGGCTGCGGGGGCGGCGGGGCCTCCGCAGCCGGACGGTCATGGCGGTCGTGTGGCAGCCCGTCCGGGCGACTGGTCCTACAGGTACTGACCCGTGTTGGCCACGGTGTCGATGGATCGGCCGGACTCGGCGCCCTGCTTGCCGGTGACGAGCGTGCGGATGAAGACGATCCGCTCGCCCTTCTTGCCGGAGATGCGGGCCCAGTCGTCCGGGTTGGTGGTGTTGGGCAGGTCCTCGTTCTCCTTGAACTCGTCCACGCAGGCGGCGAGCAGGTGGGAGACGCGCAGGCCCTTCTGGCCGTGGTCGAGGAAGTCCTTGATGGCCATCTTCTTCGCCCGGTCCACGATGTTCTGGATCATGGCGCCGGAGTTGAAGTCCTTGAAGTACAGGACCTCCTTGTCACCGTTGGCATAGGTGACCTCCAGGAAGCGGTTCTCCTCGGTCTCCGAGTACATCCGCTCCACCACGGACTGGATCATGGCGTCGACGGTGGCCTCGGACGAGGAGCCGTGCTCCTTGAGGTCGTCCGGGTGCAGCGGCAGGGTGACCTTGAGGTACTTCGAGAAGATGTCCTTGGCGGCCTCGGCGTCCGGGCGCTCGATCTTGATCTTGACATCCAGCCGGCCCGGCCGCAGGATCGCCGGGTCGATCATGTCCTCCCGGTTGGAGGCGCCGATGACGATGACGTTCTCCAGGCCCTCCACACCGTCGATCTCGGCGAGCAGCTGGGGGACGATGGTGTTCTCCACGTCGGAGCTGACGCCGGACCCCCGGGTGCGGAAGAGGGACTCCATCTCGTCGAAGAAGACGATCACGGGGGTGCCCTCGCCGGCCTTCTCCCGGGCCCGCTGGAAGACCAGGCGGATCTGCCGCTCGGTCTCGCCGACGTACTTGTTGAGCAGCTCCGGGCCCTTGATGTTGAGGAAGTAGCTCTTGCCCTGGGGGCGGCCGGTGACCTCGGCGACCTTCTTGGCCAGCGAGTTGGCCACCGCCTTGGCGATGAGCGTCTTGCCGCATCCGGGCGGCCCGTAGAGCAGCACGCCCTTGGGCGGGCGCAGCTCGTACTCCTGGAAGAGCTCGGCGTGCAGGTAGGGCAGTTCGACGGCGTCCCGGATCTGCTCGATCTGGTTGGCCAGGCCACCGATCTGCCGGTAGTCGATGTCGGGGACCTCCTCCAGCACGAGCTCCTCGACCTCGGACTTGGGGATCACCTCGTAGACATAGCCGGAGCGGGGCTCCAGCAGCAGCGCGTCACCGGACCGCAGGACGAGGTCGCGGAGCGGCTCGGCGAGCCGGACCACGCGCTCCTCGTCGGTGTGACCGAGCACCAGGGCGCGCTCGCCGTCCTCCAGGACCTCCTTGAGGGTGACGATCTCGCCGATGGACTCGAATTCCAGCGCGTCCACGACATTCATCGCCTCGTTGAGCAGGACCTCCTGCCCGCGCCGGAGCTCGTCGAGGTCGATGCCGGGGGAGACGCTCACCCGCAGCTTGCGGCCGCCGGTGAAGATGTCCGCTGTGCCGTCCTCGACGGCGCTGAGGAAGGTGCCGAACCCGGCAGGGGGCTGAGCGAGCCGGTCCACCTCCTCCTTGAGGGCCACGATCTGGTCGCGGGCCTCGCGGAGGGTGGCGGCAAGCCGCTCGTTCTGGGCCGTTACGCCGGCCAGGTTGGTCTGCAGCTCGACAATGCGCTCCTCAAGGATCCTTGAGTGGCGCGGCGAGTCGGCGAGCTTACGGCGCAGGACAGCAATCTCCTGCTCAAGGAACGAGACCTGCGCGGCCTCCTCGGAACCCCGAGCCGGCCTGCCGGTGCTGCGGTTGTAGTCGTCATCGTGGGCTGCCACGGTCCTCACCTCCTCCGGGGGAGCTGGACGCTTCCAGACCCTACCTGTGCCGGGGGTCGTGTAAACCCCTAGATCAGAAAGACGGAAGGGGCGTGTCCGATCTTCACCCTTGCGCGCTTCCCCTCGCCAGGGAGATACCCAGCCGACACCTGCGGAAAGCGACCAGATGTATCGTCGATCAGGTCAGATCACGATCGCTACCGCCGCAACCGGTCCGATCGTTGTACGAATGGCGGGAATGCCCCTGCTGGGGGCGACTCAGGACAGAAACGGCAGGCGAGATGTCGGCGACCGAGCCCCTCGAAGTGTGGATCGACCAGGATCTCTGCACCGGCGACGGGATCTGCGCGCAGTACGCGCCGGAGGTCTTCGAGCTCGACATCGACGGCCTGGCCTATGTGAAGGGCGCGGACGAGGAGCTTCGTCAGCAGCCCGGCGAGAGCGTGCCGGTGCCGCTGACCGTCCTTCAGGACGTGGTGGACTCGGCCAAGGAGTGCCCGGGCGACTGCATCCACGTCCGGCGGGTCAGCGACCGGGTCGAGGTCTACGGGCCGGACGCCGAGTAGCCCGCGCCGCCGCCCGCTCCCCCGCCGCCCCCAGTCAGGCCGGCGTCTGCTCCGTCAGGCCCCTGCCTGCTCCGTCGGGGCGGCGACCTGCGCCCGGACCCAGCTGTCGCCGGCCCGGGCCCAGCTGAGGATCAGGTTGACGTCCGGACAGCAGCGCGGCACATCGACCGTGGAGTAGCCCTGCACCCGCGCGATGACGGTGCCGCCGTCGCCGGGTTCCAGCTCCAGCACGCTGAGGTTCTCCTCCGGCCGCACCAGGGTGGCGGCGACCCGGGGGGCGCCGGCGCCCGCCGCGAGTACATAGACACCGTCCGGCGGGGTGCCGTTGGTGCCGTCGCAGTGCGCCGCCACCACGGTCTCGGGGCGGCCGTCGGCGTCCAGGTCGGCGGAGAACGTCCGGGCGGCCTTCACCGGAAACGGGCCGCAGTCCAGCGGCAGTTGGGCCTTGGCCGGGTCGGGGGCCGGAACCGGGGCCGGGGCGGGCGCCCGGACCGGACCGGCGGTCGGCGGCCGTACCGCGTACGGGGCGCCCTGGGCCGGGGCGGTGACCACGGCGACGGCGATCACGGCGCCGATCCCGGCTGCGGTGGCGGCCCAGTGCACCGCGCCCGAGCGGGCGTGCGCGGTACCTTCGGGGCGGCTCGGGAGACCCGGCGACGACGGGGCGGCGTCCGGCTCCCCGGCCGCGTCCTCGGCTGCTGCGTCCACCTGGTGATCCCCTCCACCGGCGTGGTGCCCGTCGATCGGCACGGTGGGCATGTCATGTGCAGCAGATCTTGCCATACCCGGAAGCCGCCGCAGCCCACCGGGAGCCCCGCACCCGGAGGCACCCCGGACCGCCGCCCCGAACCGTCCTGAGCAGCGCGGACCGGGTGGTGCGGACCGGGGTGGCGCGGGACCGGGGTGGGGAGACGGCGACGGCGGGGCGGTGCGGAGCCGGGTCATCCCGGCTCCGCACCGCCCCGCCGTCGTCCGCCGGGCGTCAGCTCGCGCCGCCGCCCGCCGCAGCCTCGTAGTCCTCGCCGTAGGCGCCCTTGGAGGGGCGGCGGCGGCGCAGCGGGGGCTCCACACCGTCGGCCAGCCGGCGGGCGGTGAGCAGGAAGCCGGTGTGGCCGATCATGCGGTGGTCCGGGCGGACCGCCAGGCCCTCCAGGTGCCAGGTGCGGACCATGGTCTCCCAGGCCTGCGGCTCGGTGAAGGTCTTGTGCTCGCGCAGCGCCTCGACGGTGCGGGACATCTGCGTGGTGGTGGCCACGTAGCAGCAGACCAGACCGCCGGGCACCAGCGCCTTGGAGACCGCGTCCAGGCACTCCCAGGGGGCCAGCATGTCCAGGATGACGCGGTCGACGTCGCTCTCGACCAGGTTGTCCTGGAGGTCGCCGACGGTGAGCCGCCAGGCCGGGTGGGGGCCGCCGAAGTAGCGCTCGACGTTCTTGCGGGCGATGTCCGCGAAGTCGGCCCGGCGCTCGTAGGAGGAGAGCGAACCCTGGTCTCCCACGGCGCGCAGCAGGTACGTGGAGAGCGCTCCGGAGCCGACACCCGCCTCGACCACCCGGGCACCGGGGAAGATGTCGGCCATCGAGATGATCTGCCCCGCGTCCTTGGGGTAGACCACCGCGGCACCGCGCGGCATGGACAGGACGTAGTCGGGGAGCAGGGGACGCAGCGCGAGGTAGGCGACGTTTCCCGTGGTACGCACGACAGTGCCCTCAGGGGCACCGATCAGCTCGTCGTGCGGGAAGGAACCCTTGTGGGTATGGAAGTTCTTCCCGGCTTCGAGCGTGAACGTGTAGTGGCGTCCCTTGGGGTCGGTGAGCTGGACCTGGTCCCCGACCTGGAAGGGCCCGCGACGGCGGGCGGCACCGGTCGGTTCGGACATGCGGCCCATTCTAGTGCCAGCCGGGACGTCCCCCCGACCATGCGACCGGCCACCCGTACGACCGCCGGAGCAGGGCGCGGGGAGGCGGTCAGCGACCGGCCATGGCGGCGGCGAAGACCTGCTCCACGTCGGCGAGCGACAGCACCCCGTACATCCGTCCGTCCGCCTCGACCACCAGGTACTCGCTGGCCGGAGAGCGGCGCAGCGCCTCCAGCAGCTCCTCCCCGCCGCTGTCGGCGGGGAGCCGCATGCCCGGCGTCAGGTCGCGGGAGAGGGCGCCGGTGGCGGTCCATGGGCGGCGGTGCTCGGGCACGGCGAGCACCGCGGACTCCCGGACCACCGCGCTGGGCGTACCGCGCCCGTCGACCACCACGATGCCGCGCGCGCCCACCTCGCGGGCCTGCCGCAGCGCCTCGGCGAGCGGGGTGTCGGCGGTGACCGCCACCGCCCGGCGGGTCAGGGCGCGCACCCGCAGCCTCGGCAGTGCCTCCTTGAGCCGGGCGGTGCGCAGGGACTGGCCGGCGCCGTTCCAGATGATGGCGGCGAGCACGGCGGCGAGGACCGCGTCGGTGAGGGTGCCCGTGGTGGACGCCTCGGGCCCGGTGCGCAGCGCGGTCAGCAGCGGCAGCCCGACCAGCACGGCGACCGCCAGGCAGCGCCCGACCCAGGCGGCGGCGACGGTGCCCGCCATGGGGCGCCCGGTGACGCGCCACACGGCGGCGCGCAGCATCCGGCCGCCGTCCAGCGGGAGTCCGGGCAGCAGGTTGAAGACGGCCACGATGACATTGCTCACCATCAGGCCGGCCAGCAGCACCCCGGGCACCGTGCCCGGCGTGACCAGGTGCATGGCCAGGTAGAAGGCGCCGCCCAGCAGCAGCGAGAGCAGCGGCCCGGCGAAGGCCAGCCAGAACTCCCGGCCGGGTGTCTCCGCCTCCTTCTCGATCTCGGAGACGCCG
This sequence comes from Peterkaempfera bronchialis, assembly GCF_003258605.2. Lineage (NCBI taxonomy): Bacteria > Bacillati > Actinomycetota > Actinomycetes > Kitasatosporales > Streptomycetaceae > Peterkaempfera > Peterkaempfera bronchialis. The sequence goes on along the minus strand of NZ_CP031264.1, from coordinate 6,499,421 downwards.
CCGAAGAACTGGAGCTGGATGCGGCGCACCGGCAGGCCGTAGCGGAGCGCGACCAGGGTGTGGGCGAGCTCGTGGATGAAGACCGAGCCGTAGAAGGCGACGGCGAAGAAGAACGAGACCAGATAGCGTTCGCCGCCCAGCTCGGGCAGGACCGACTCCAGCTGACTGCCGAAGATCCAGGTGATCAGCGCGGCGATGACGAACCAGGTGGGCGTCACATAGACCGGGACTCCGAACGGGCGCCCCATCAGGATGCCGCCGCGCGGCGGATCGGGGCGGGGCCGCTCCGGGTCGCGCGGGGGCTCGTCGGGGCGGGGCCCGTCCGATGTCGACTGCCCCCTGGTCTCGCTCACCGTGGCCCCTTCAGATCGCATGCGGTGCGGCCGTGCCGGGCGTGCCCGGGATGCGCGTATGCGCCCACGCTACGTGATGGGTGGATGGCGGACGATCGCGGGCGTCCTGCTGTCCGGCGGCCCCTGCTGCTCTGATACCCCTCGCGATGGCCGCTCAGCCGCCGGCCGGTCGCTGTCGGCAGGATGCCGGTGGGATGTCGGCGGCGGGGCATAGGGTCGGGGCATGTACCAGACCGACAGCGGAGCCGACCCCTCGGGAGCGGCCGTCCCCCCTCCCGCCGAGGAGGCCGCTCCGGCCGATCTCCGGGAGCGCCCCGCCGCCCCGCCCAGCGGGCTCTCCCCGTCCCGGGCGGGCGACTTCATGACCTGCCCGCTGCTGTACCGGTTCCGGGTGATCGACCGGCTGCCCGAGCCGCCGAGCCCCGCTGCGACCCGGGGCACCGTGGTGCACGCGGTGCTGGAGCGCCTCTTCGACAGCCCGGCGGCCGAGCGCACCCCGCAGCGCGCCCGGGAGCTGCTGCGCCCGCAGTGGGAGCGGCTGCTGGGCGAGCGCCCGGAGCTGGCCGGGCTCTTCCCTGACGATGCGGACGGCGCGCTGCTGGCGGGCTGGCTGGCCGACGCCGAGCGGCTGCTGGAGGGGTACTTCCGGCTGGAGGACCCCACCCGGCTGGAGCCCGCCGAGCGCGAGCTGTATGTGGAGACCGCCCTGGAGTCGGGCCTGCTGCTGCGCGGCTACATCGACCGGGTCGATGTGGCGCCCACCGGGGAGATCCGGCTGGTCGACTACAAGACCGGCAAGGCGCCCTCGCGGGACTTCGAGGGCAAGGCCATGTTCCAGATGAAGTTCTATGCGCTGATGCTGTGGCGGCTGCGCGGCGTGGTGCCCAGGCGGCTTCAGCTGGTCTACCTGGGCAGCGGCGACGTGGTGGCGTACGACCCCGACCCGGGCGATCTGCAGGCCGTGGAGCGCAAGCTGCTGGCCCTCTGGGAGGCGATCCAGCGCGCGGTGGCCACCGGGGAGTGGCGGCCGCGCCCCAGCCGGCTCTGCGACTGGTGCGACCACCGGGCACTCTGCCCGAGCTTCGGCGGGACTCCCCCGCCCTACCCCCTCGCCGTGCTGCCCGCACCGAGGACGACCGAGGAGTCGTGGTGACGATCCGAGTGCTGCTGGTCGACGACCAGCCGCTGCTGCGTACCGGTTTCCGGATGATTCTGGAGGCCGAGCCCGACCTGGCCGTGGTCGGTGAGGCCGGCGACGGCCAGCAGGCCCTGGACCAGGTGCGTGCGCTTCAGCCCGATGTGGTGCTGATGGACATCCGGATGCCCCGGATGGACGGTGTGGAGGCCACCCGGCGGATCTCCGGGCCGGGTCGCGACGGCCCGGCCAAGGTGCTGGTGCTCACCACCTTCGACCTGGACGAGTATGTGGTGGAGGCGCTGCGCGCCGGGGCGAGCGGCTTTCTGCTGAAGGACGTGCCCGCCGAGGAGCTGGTGCAGGCGATCCGGGTGGTGGCGGACGGCGCTGCGATGCTGGCGCCCAGCGTGACCCGCCGGCTGCTGGACATGTACGCCACCCGGCTGCCGTCGGGCGACGAGACGCCGCCGACCACGCTGAATTCGCTCACCGAGCGTGAGGTGGAGGTGCTCAAGCTGGTGGCGCGGGGCCTGTCCAACGCGGAGATCGCCGCCGAGCTGTTCGTCAGCGAGACCACGGTGAAGACCCATGTCGGCCATGTGCTGACCAAGCTGGGCCTGCGGGACCGGGTGCAGGCGGCGGTGTACGCATACGAGAGCGGGCTGGTCCGGCCGGGCGCCCTGTAGCGCCCTGGAGCGGCCGGTGGAGACAGACGCCGAGGCCGGTCGGAGCGGATGCTCCGACCGGCCTCGTGCGCTGCGGGCCCAGGTGGGCGGCGGGGGCTCAGCCGGCGATGCGGCCGATCTCCCAGAAGCGGACGATGGCCGTGGTGTCCACGGTCGACTCCACGCCGCTGATGTCGTCCCTGGAGACGTAGAAGCTCTTGCTCTGCCAGAGCGGGATCAGCGGGGCGTCATTGGCGATGATGTCCTGCATGGTGCCGAACTTGCCCATGGCCTCGGCCCGGTCGGTGACCTTGCGGCTCTGCGGCACCAGCTGACCGCTGATCTCCGGGTTGTCCCAGTTGTTGAGGTAGGCGCCGCCCTTGACCGCCAGCGGGACGATGTAGTTGTCCGCGTCCGGGTAGTCCGGCGACCAGCCGACCGCGTACGCCTGGTAGACGCCCTTGGCCCAGTTCTTCCGGAAGGTGTCCCAGGAGGCTTCCTTCTTCACGGTGACCCGGAAGAGGCCGCTGGACTCCAGCTGCTGCTTGATCTGGTTCTCTTCCGCCGCGTCCACCCGGGAGCGGGCCCAGGTGAGCGAGAAGCTGACCGGCGTCTCGATGCCGGCCTTCTCCAGGATGTCGCGGGCCTTCTTCGCACTCGGGTCGCCGTAGTGGTTGAAGAAGGCCGTGTTGCTGCCCAGGATGCCCTGCGGGACGACCGAGTAGAGCGCCTGCACCGTGCGGTTGTAGCCGTCCCGGGCGAGCGCCTTGCGGTCCAGCAGCTGGGCGACGGCCTGGCGGACCGCCTTCTGGCCGACCACCGGGTCCTTGGCGTTGAACACCATGTAGCGGGTCTCGGCGCTGTCACCGGTGACAACCTTGAACTTGCCGGTGCCCGAAAGGGCCTCCTGCTTGTACTTGGTCGAGTCCTTGGGGTCCAGGCTGTTGTCGGTGAAGTCGACCTTGCCGCTCTCCAGCGCCGCCTTCAGCTCGGCCGGCTCGCTGAAGTAACGCAGCGTGAACTTGCTGTTGTTGAGCTTGGCGCTGCCCTGGTAGCTGGAGTTGGCGGCCAGCCGCACGGTGCCGGGAGCGGTACCGTCCGAGGTCTTCATCTCGTCGATGCCCTCGACCTTGTACGGGCCGGAGCCGACCATCTTGGAGTTGGGCAGCAGCGCGTCGGCCGGGTAGACCTTGTGGTCGACGATGGCACCGGCGGCACTGGCGAGCTTCGAGGGGAAGATCGCGTCGGGCTCGGTGAGGTGGAAGACCACCCCGTCGTCGCCCTGGGCCGTGACCGACTCCAGCGTCTCGAAGAGCGCGTCGGCGGGGCCGTTGGGGTCGTGGATCTTCTTCATCCGGGTGAAGGAGAACACCACGTCCTCGGCGGTCAGCGAGTCGCCGTTGGAGAACTTCAGGCCGCTCTTCAGCGTGCACTGGTAGGTCTTGGCGTCCGCGCCCGTGAAGGCGCAGGACTTTGCCGCGTCAGGCTGCGGGGAGGTGGCCCCCGGAGGGAAGTTCAGCAGCATCTGGTGCGTGTTGTAGAGCAGCATCCAGGAGCCCACGTCGTACGCACCGGCGGGGTCGTACGTACCGGTCACCGTGGTGGTACCCATGGTGACCGCGGCATCGGACGCGCCGGAGCCGCTGCCTCCGGACGAGCCGCATCCGGCAACCGTTGAAGCGACCAGGCCGGCGCAGCCGAGCACCGCCAGTCTTTTGACTGCAGACATCTCTTCTCTTCTTCTCCAGACCGGCGGTGAGGGCGCCGCTTGTTGCCGCGGCCCGCCCCCGGGGTGTGGAAGCGGGCTCGGAGGCAGCGGGGAAGCACGGAGCGGCACCGCAGGACCTCTTCGGGTCCGCGGCACCGCCCTGTACGTCTCCGGCGCCTCCGCACCCGTTCCGACGGGGTGCGCCGGAGCGGGCGATGTACGGTGTGACGGTCCGTCGGAGGATGGGCGGAGGGGGCCTTCCGAGGACCGCGCGGGAGTTCGATCGGGTGTAGCGTGCCACAACGATCCCACGCGCGTAGAATCCTTCGCTCCACCAGGGCGTAGGGAGAAGGTTTAAAGGGCTCCGGAGCTGATCCGACTTGAGGACGATTGTCCGTCTTTTGGACTGTGCTGACTCTGCGTGAGTAACGAGCGTCACACTCGCGCGGGAACCAGCCGGCGCAGCAGCGCCAGGTCGACCTCCTCCAGCGAGCGCAGCACGGTGCGCCCCGGAGCAGCCTCGATCCGGGCCACCGTCGGCACCGCGATCACCGTGCAACCTGCGGCTTCGGCCGACCGCACGCCGGTGGGCGAGTCCTCGATGACCACGCAGCGGGCCGGCTCGGCCCCCAGCCGGGCTGCGGCGACCAGGTAGGGGTCGGGGTGCGGCTTGGTCCGGGTGACCTCGTCACCGGCCACCGAGAAGGCGAAGTGCTCGTTGCCCAGAGTGCGCATCACCATGTCGATGTCGTGCCGGTGGGACGCCGAGACCAGCGCGGTGGGCACGCCGTGTGCGGAGAGCTCGGTGAGCAGCCGCTCGGCCCCGGGCATCATCGGCACCCCGCCGGCCAGCAGCTCGGTGAACCGCTGGCCGATCATCAGGGAGAGCTCCGCTGCGGTGAGCGCCACCCCGGTGATGTCGATCAGGTAGTCCACCACCCGGGTCATCGGGCCGCCGACCACCCGCGCCCGGTCGGCCTCGTCCAGCTGGTGGCCCAGCTCGGCGAGGAGCGAGCTCTCCGCCTGCCACCAGAATTCCTCGGTGTCCACCAGGGTGCCGTCCATGTCGAGCAGGACGGCCTGGAGCCCGGAGCTGCCGGACTCGGCGGCGGAGGTGGCTGCGGCGGAGGTGGTGGTCACAGGATGGCGCCCCTTCCGATGGGCATGGTGTGGTGACAGGAGGAGCAAAGGGCCATCCAGCATACGCACGCCCCGGCCGCCGAGGGTGGCCGGGGCGTGGCAGAAGGGTTACGCGCCGTGGACATCACTGCCCAAGGGCGTCACTGCGCACGGGTGTCAGCGCGCACGGGCGTCACCGCGCACGGGTGTCAGCGTGCGTTGAAGTACTTGGCCTCGGGGTGGTGGATGACGATGGCGTCGGTGGACTGCTCGGGGTGGAGCTGGAACTCCTCGGAGAGCTCGACGCCGATCCGCTCCGGCCGCAGCAGGTCCGCGATCTTGGCGCGGTCCTCCAGGTCGGGGCAGGCGCCGTAGCCGAGCGAGAAGCGGGCGCCCCGGTACTTCAGCGCGAACATGTCGCGGACGTCGTCCGGGTCCTCCCCGGCGAAGCCCAGCTGGGCGCGGACCCGGGCGTGCCAGTACTCCGCCAGCGCCTCGGCCAGCTGCACGGAGAGGCCGTGCAGCTCCAGGTAGTCGCGGTAGGCGTCGGCCGCGAAGAGCTCGTTGGCCGCCTGCGAGATGCGGTTGCCCATGGTGACCACCTGGAAGCCGACCACGTCCCGCTCGCCCGACTCCTCGGGGCGGAAGAAGTCGGCCAGGCAGAGCCGGCGGCCACGGCGCTGGCGGGGGAAGGTGAAGCGGGTGCGCTCGGCGCCATCCTCGCCCAGGACCACCAGGTCGTCGCCCTTGGAGACGGCCGGGTAGTAGCCGTGGACCACCGCCGCCTCCAGCAGGCCGTCGGTCTGCAGCCGGTCCAGCCACATCCGCAGCCGGGGCCGGCCCTCGGTCTCCACCAGCTCCTCATAGGACGGGCCGTCGCCGCTGCGCGACGCCTTCAGGCCCCACTGGCCCTTGAACAGGGCGTCCTCGTCCAGCCAGGAGGCGTAGTCGGCCAGCGGGATGCCCTTGATGATCCGGTCGCCCCAGAACGGCGGGACCGGCACCGGGTTGTCCACGGCCACATCCGACCGCACCGAGCCCAGCTCCTCCTCCGGCTCCTGGACCTGCGGCCGCACCGCGACCCGGCGCTGCCGCAGCTCCGGCAGCGCGGCACCGGGCACCCCGCGCTTGACCGCGATCAGCGCGTCCATCAGCCGCAGGCCCTCGAAGGCGTCCCGGGCGTAGCGGACCTCGCCGTCGTAGATCTCGTGCAGGTCCTGCTCGACATAGGCGCGGGTCAGCGCGGCACCGCCGAGGATGACCGGCCAGCGGGCGGCCAGGCCGCGCTGGTTGAGCTCCTGGAGGTTCTCCTTCATCACCACCGTGGACTTCACCAGCAGGCCGGACATGCCGATGACATCGGCGTCATGCTCGGCGGCGGCCTCCAGGATGGCCGAGACGGGCTGCTTGATGCCCAGGTTGACCACGTTGTAGCCGTTGTTGGAGAGGATGATGTCGACCAGGTTCTTGCCGATGTCATGGACGTCGCCCTTGACCGTGGCCAGCACGATGGTGCCCTTGCCCTGGCTGTCGGCCTTCTCCATGTACGGCTCCAGGTGGGCCACGGCGGTCTTCATCACCTCCGCCGACTGGAGGACGAACGGCAGCTGCATCTGGCCGGAGCCGAACAGCTCACCGACCGTCTTCATGCCCTCCAGCAGCGTGTTGTTGATGATCTCCAGCGCCGGGCGGGAGGCCAGCGCCTCGTCCAGGTCGGCCTCCAGGCCGTTGCGCTCGCCGTCCACGATCCGGGCCCGCAGCCGCTCCTCCAGCGGCAGCGCGGCCAGCTCCTCGGCCTTCCCGGCCTTGACCGACTTGGCGTCCACGCCCTCGAAGAGCTCCAGGAACCGCTGCAACGGGTCATAGCCCTCCCGCCGCCGGTCGTACACCAGGTCCAGTGCCACCTCGCGCTGGTCCTCGGGGATCCTGGCCATCGGCAGGATCTTGGAGGCATGCACGATGGCCGAATCCAGCCCCGCCTCCACGCACTCGTGCAGGAAGACCGAGTTGAGCACCATCCGGGCGGCCGGGTTGAGGCCGAAGGAGACATTGGACAGGCCCAGGGTGGTCTGCACCGCCGGGTGGCGGCGCTTGAGCTCCCGGATCGCGCCGATGGTCTCCACCGCGTCGCGGCGGGACTCCTCCTGGCCGGTGGCGATGGTGAAGGTCAGACAGTCCACGATGATGTCGGACTCGGCCAGCCCGTACCCGGCGGTCAGCTCGGCGATCAGCCGCTCGGCCACCGCGACCTTGGTCTCGGCGGTACGGGCCTGCCCCTGCTCGTCGATGGTCAGCGCCACCACGGCCGCGCCGTGCTCGCGGGCGAGCCCGGCGACCTTGGCGAAGCGGGAGTCCGGGCCGTCGCCGTCCTCGTAGTTGACCGAGTTGAGCACCGCCCGGCCGCCCAGCATCTCCAGTCCGGCCCGCAGCACGTCGGTCTCGGTGGAGTCCAGCACGATCGGCAGCGTGGAGGCGGTGGCCAGCCGCCCGGCGACCTCCCGCATGTCGGCCACGCCGTCCCGGCCGACGTAGTCCACGCAGAGGTCCAGCAGGTGGGAGCCGTCGCGGATCTGCTCCCGGGCGATCTCCACACACGCCTGCCAGTCGCCGGCGAGCATGGCCTCGCGGAACTTCTTCGACCCATTGGCGTTGGTGCGCTCGCCGATCGCCAGATAGGAGGTGTCCTGCCGGAACGGCACCGCCTGGTACAGCGAGGCGGCGGCCGGCTCGGGGTGCGGCTCCCGGGCGGCCACCTCCCGGCCGCGCACCCGGTCCACCACCTGCCGCAGGTGCTCCGGGGTGGTACCGCAGCAGCCGCCGACCAGCGAGAGCCCGTACTGGCGGGTGAAGACGTCATGGGCGTCCGCCAGCTCCCCGGGGGTGAGCGGGTAGTGGGCGCCGTCCCGGCCGAGCACCGGCAGTCCGGCGTTGGGCATGCAGGAGAGGCCGATCCGGGCGTTCTTGGCCAGGTAGCGCAGGTGCTCGCTCATCTCGGCGGGGCCGGTGGCGCAGTTCAGGCCGATGTAGTCGATGCCCAGCGGCTCCAGCGCGGTCAGCGCCGCGCCGATCTCGGAGCCCAGCAGCATGGTGCCGGTGGTCTCCACGGTGACCTGCACAAAGACCGGCACGTCCAGGCCCGCCTCGGCCAGCGCCAGCTTGGCGCCCAGCACCGCCGCCTTGGTCTGGAGCAGGTCCTGGCTGGTCTCCACCAGCAGGCCGTCGGCGCCACCGGCGAGCAGACCGGCGGCGTTCTGCCGGAAGCCGTCCCGCAGCGTGGCGAAGGTGGCATGGCCCAGGGTCGGCAGCTTGGTGCCGGGGCCGATCGAGCCCAGCACCCACCGCGGCCGGTCGGGGGTGGCAAAACGGTCGGCGACCTCGCGGGCCACCGCCGCGCCCGCCTCCGAGAGCTCGAAGATCCGGTCCGCGATCCCGTACTCGCCGAGGGCGGCGAGGTTGGCACCGAAGGTGTTGGTCTCCACACAGTCGACGCCGACCTCGAAGTACGCCTCGTGGACCGAGCGGACGATGTCGGGGCGGGAGACGCTGAGGATCTCGTTGCAGCCCTCGTGGCCCTCGAAGTCGTCCAGCGACGGATCGTGCGCCTGGAGCATCGTGCCCATCGCCCCGTCGGCCACCACGACACGGGTGGCGAGGGCCTCACGCAGGGCGGTCGCCCTGCTCTGGTGGGATGCGGACGGGACGGCAATGGCCATGGTGATGCTCCCTGAGTGCGACGGCTGTCGGCTATGCGGGCCCCGTCGGCTCGGGGCCGCACCCGGCCAGCGTATCCGGCCGGGGGCCGAGCGACCGAGGGTGTTCCGTATCCTGGGCGGTTTCCAGCGGCCTACCGGGCGCACCGCCGGGGGCGGGACGGGAGGCGAGCCGAGTCGGCGGGGCTGCTGCGAACGGGTGTACCAGCGGTCGCGACGGCCCCCGGCCGGGGCTGGCAGCGGTGGCGGCGGTGCACTGGCGGTGCACTCGGCGCTGGGCGCGGTGGCGGCGGGCCATCCCCCGTGGTGGCCGCTGAGCTGCCTCCGGCAGGTCGCGCGGTGGGTCGACCGGGTGGCGGCGCCGGCGCTGGCGGCAGTGGCGGCTGCGGTGCGCGAGGGGTGGCTGGGCCGGGAACGGTTCGGGCTGGCCCTGTACGTGGACGTCGACGCGGCAGCAGGCGCCCCTCGGTGCCTGCGCCGCCCGCGCCGCCCGTGCTGCCCGGGTGCGGCAAGGTGCGGGAAGCGCCTGCATCTTTGCCCGTAGGCTGGGCAAGTACGGTCCGTGGAACGCGCTGTTCCATGGATGTCCACAGTCGGCAGCCGATCCGGGCCGACCGCGACCGGGCCTCTCGGAGGACCGGGTCCGGCGGTCGGCGGGAACGGCCGGAGGGAGGCGCTGGGTGATCGAGCTCGAGGACGTGCCCGAGCTCATCGACCCGGTCATGGTGGCCGCGTTCGAGGGCTGGAACGATGCCGGGGACGCCGCTTCCGCGGCGGTGGGGCATCTGGACCAGGCGTGGGGCGGGAAGGTGTTCGCCGCCCTGGACGCCGAGGACTACTACGACTTCCAGGTCAACCGGCCCACGGTGTGGATGGACGGTGCGGTGCGCCGCATCACCTGGCCGACCACCCGGCTGTCGGTGGTCCGGGTCACCGAGCCCAAGACCAGGGACCTGGTGCTGGTGCGCGGCATCGAGCCGAGCATGCGCTGGCGGTCGTTCTGCAATGAACTGCTGGGCTTCGCCCATGAGCTGGGCGTGGAGATGGTGGTGATCCTCGGGGCGCTGCTGGGGGACACCCCGCACACCCGCCCGGTGCCGGTGAGCGGCGTGACCTCCGACCCCGACCTGGCCCGGTCGCTGGACCTGGAGGAGAGCCGCTACGAGGGCCCCACGGGCATCGTGGGCGTGCTCCAGGAGGCATGTGCGCATGCCGGGGTACCGGCGGTGACCTTCTGGGCGGCGGTGCCGCACTATGTGGCGCAGCCGCCCAACCCCAAGGCCACCCTGGCGCTGCTGAACAAGGTCGAGGACCTGCTGGACCTGCGGATTCCGCTGGGTGAGCTGCCGGACGACTCCCGCGCCTGGCAGATCGGGGTGGACCAGCTGGCCGCCGAGGACAGCGAGGTCGCCGAGTATGTGCAGCAGCTGGAGGAGGCGCGGGACACGGCGGAGCTGCCGGAGGCGTCCGGCGACGCCATCGCCCGCGAGTTCGAGCGGTATCTGCGGCGGCGGGACAATGTGGGGCCGGCGGAGCCCGGCGAGGGCCATGACCCGGGGCGGGCGGCCTCCTTCCGGCGGGAGGAGCCCAAGGCGTCCGAGCGGCCGTCGCTGGACCGGCCCCCGGGCGAGCGGCCCGGCTCCGAGCGTCCGGAGCGCCCCGAGCGAGCGACCGGCGGGGACGCCGGGCAGCAGGGCGTGGAGGGCGGCGAGAACGCGGAGGGGGCGGAGAACGCCGACGGGTCCTCGGAGGAGGACGGCGGAGGCGCCTCCGGTCCTCGGCGGCCCGGCCCCGCCGACCGGGGCGACCGGGGCGAGGGACGGTAGCCGCTCCCCTCGCCGGGGGCGGTGGATACGACAAGCGGTAGCGACGTGAAGCGGCGGTGGCCGGGGCCTGGAGGCTCCTGCCACCGCCGCTTCGTGTACGGGCTGGGGCTTGGGGATCGATGACCGGCGTCGGGCAGCCGCCGGTCATCGATCACCACCAGTGGACTAGACCAAGCATGGTCCTGTCAAGGTCTAGACCAGTAGCCGCGATGGCGTTCACGTGATCACCACCGACCGGCCACCAGTGGTTCAGAGGGCCACGCCGAGCAGCGCGTCGACGGCCCGCGAGACCAGCCCCGGGGCGCCGGCGTCGTCTCCGCCCTCGGCCTGCTGCCGCTCGGCCCAGCGGTCCACTGCGGCCAGCGCACCCGGCGCGTCCAGGTCGTCGGCCAGCGCCTCGCGGACCTCCGCCAGCAGCGCATGGGCGGACGGCCCGTCCGGGCGGGAGACCGCCGCCCGCCAGCGGCCGAGCCGCTGGACCGCCTCGGCCAGCACGGCGTCGGTCCACTCCCAGTCGGAGCGGTAGTGGTGGGCGAGCAGGGCCAGCCGGATGGCGGCCGGGTCGACCCCGTCGCGGCGCAGCCGGGAGACGAAGACCAGGTTGCCCCGGGACTTGGACATCTTCTCGCCGTCCAGCGCCACCATGCCGGCGTGCACATACGCCCTGGCGTAGGGGTGCTCCCCGGTGGCGACCTGGGCGTGCGCGGCGCCCATCTCATGGTGCGGGAAGGCGAGGTCGCTGCCGCCGCCCTGGACGTCGAAGGACATGCCCAGGTACTCCAGCGCGATGGCGACGCACTCGATGTGCCAGCCGGGACGGCCCTGGCCGAGCTCGGTCTCCCAGGAGGGCTCACCGGGGCGGGCCGCCATCCAGAGCATGGGGTCCAGCCGGTGCTTCTTGCCCGGGCGGTCCGGATCCCCGCCGCGCTCCCCGAAGAGCGGCACCATCTCCGTCTCGGAGAGGCGGGAGACCTCGCCGAAGCGCGGGTCGGACTCCACCGAGAAGTAGATGTCGCCGTCGAGTTCATAGGCGGCGCCGGTCTCCAGCAACTGCCGTACCAGCGGAACGATCCACGGGATGGACTCCACCGCGCCGACGTAGTGGGCGGGCGGCAGCATCCGCAGCGCGGTCATGTCCTCGCGGAAGAGCGCCGTCTCGCGCTCGGCCAGCTCGGTCCAGTCGACCCCGGTCTCCTCGGCGCGGACCAGCAGCGGGTCGTCCACATCGGTGACGTTCTGGACGTAGAGCACATCGTGCCCCGTGTCCCGCCACACCCGCTGGACCAGGTCGAAGGCGGTGTAGGTGGCCGCGTGGCCCATGTGGGTGGCGTCGTAGGGGGTGATGCCGCACACGTAGAGGCGGGCCGTGGGGCCCGCAGGGATGATCTCCCGGGTGCGGCCTGCGGCGGTGTCGTGGAGGCGCAGGGGATTCCCCCGGCCGGGGAGCGCGGGGACGTCTGTGGCGGGCCAGGCATACATGCTCAAAACTCTAACCCGGGCGATCATTCCCACGGCTGGGAGGTTTCAGAAAGACCTCCGCAAACCGTGGATCCGGATCGCGGCTCGGACCGGGGGCTCGGAGCGGCGGCTCAGATCGGCGGCCAGGGCACCGCAGGCCAGTCCCCGCCGGGCTCCGGGTGGCGCCCCGCCGCCAGCAGCCCCGCCACCCGCTGCCGGGTCGCGGCGATCTCGGCGGCGGTCAGCAGCGGCCGCAGCCGCTCGCCCAGCGCACCGGACAGGTCCGCGCCGAGCTTGCGCAGCACCTCCGGCGCCTCCTCCGGCAGCGGCTCCCCCGCCCACCCCCAGAGCAGGGTGCGCAGCTTGTCGGGCACCGCGAAGGTGACCCCGTGGTCGATGCCGTACAGCCGTCCGTCGACGGCCGGCAGCAGATGGCCGCCCTTGCGGTCGGCGTTGTTGATCACCGCGTCCAGCACCGCCAGCCGCCGCAGCCGTGCATCGTCGGCGTGCACCAGCAGCGCGGTACGGCCGCCGCCGACCTCGGCGCGGCCGATCGGCAGCCAGCCGGGCTCGGCCTCCTCGGCGTCCTGGAGGGCCAGCAGCCGCGCCTGCGGGTCGGGCTCCACCCACAGCTGCACCATGCCCTCGCCGTACGGGCCCTCGCGCAGCACCGTCGGCGGCACCAGCGGCCAGCCGGCGGCCGCGGCGACCTCGTACGCGGCCACCTCGCGCCCGGCCAGGGTGCCGTCGGGGAAGTCCCACAGCGGGCGTTCGCCGTCCACCGGCTTGTAGACGCAGACCGCCTCCAGCCCGTCCAGGGCGGCGGTGCAGTACAGCGCGGCGTTGGAGGCGTCGCCGAGCTGCCCGTGCACCGTGAGGGCGCCGCCGCGCAGCAGCGCCAGGGCGCGCTCCGGGTCGGCGGCCAGGGCGGCGGAGGCGACCGGGTCGGCCTCCGGCGGCGCGGCCGCCGGCGCCCCGGCCGGCGGCGGGTCGTCGCCGGTCGCGGTGGGCAGCGGGTCGGAGGTGTTCAGCGGCGGTATCCGTTCGCGCGCGGGCAGATGTGGCCCTCGGGGTCCAGCGGGAGGCTGCAGAACGGGCAGGGCGGGCGCCCTGCGGCCACCAGGTCGAGGGCGCGCTTGGCGAAGACCCGGGCCATCGCCCCGGTGATCCGCACCCGCAGCAGCGGCGGGCCGTGCTCCTCGTCGTCGATCAGCTCGTCGTCCGGCGGTGCCTCGTCGTCCTCGGGGTCCACCTCCACCAGCGCCTGGGCCTCGACCACCACGCACTCCTCGCTGCCGTCCCAGGCGAGCGCCATGGTGCCGACCCGGAACTCCTCCTCCAACGGCAGGTCCAGCGGCGCCACGTCGATCAGGTCGGAGGGGGCCACGGCCGGCACCGGGGCGCTGCCGCCGCTGCGTCGCAGCACCTCGTCCAGCAGTTCGTCCACCCGCTCGGCCAGCGCCGCCACCTGGGTCTTCTCCAGGAGCACGCTGGTGGTGCGGCCTCCCCCGCTGGCCTGGAGGAAGAAGGTGCGATCACCGGGCTCGCCGACCGTACCGGCCACGAACCGCTCTGGTTGGTCGTAGAAGAACACCTGACGGGGCACGTGCTGCTCCGATGCTTCGCCTCTGCTGTCGTCGTGGTCCGCCTCTCACCCTACCCAGGTGCGGGGGGCCGGGCGCAGCGGAGGTGCGGCTTGATCGAATCGCCGGGCGGGCGGTCCGTTCAGGCGCCGGTGGAGCCGCCGACCACCGCGTCCGACTGCTGCCGGGCGCCGTCGCCGGGCGGGGCCGGCGGGGGTGCCAGCGAGGAGAGGTCGCCGGTGTCCCCGAGCCGCAGCAGGAAGGGCCGCAGCGGGGTGTAGCGGATCGCGGTGACCGAGGCGGGCTCGGCCGAAATCCGCTGGAAGAGGTCGAGGTGCAGGCCCAGGGCGTCGGCCACCACCGCCTTGATGATGTCGCCGTGCGCGCAGGCCAGCCAGACCGCATCGGGCCCGTGCTCCTCGGCGACCCGGGTGTCCCACTCGCGTACGGCCTCCACCGCGCGGTGGCTCATCTCGGCCACCGACTCGCCCTCCGGGCCGGGGAAGACGGCGGCCGAGGGGTGGTCCTGGACGGTGCGCCACAGCGGTTCCTTGGCCAGCTCGCTCAGCGGGCGGCCGGTCCAGTCGCCGTACCGGCACTCGCCGATCCGCTCGTCCAGGTCGGCGGGGCCCAGCTCGGGCCGGGTGGCCAGCAGCGGCTGGACGGTCTGCCGGCACCGGTCCAGCGGGCTGCACACCACCCGGGCCAGCGGTACGGCGGCGAGCCGGGCGGCCAGCGCGGCGGCCTGCTCGCGGCCCTCCTGGTCGAGATCGACTCCGGGGCTCCAGCCGGCCAGGACGCCGGAGGAGTTGGCGGTGGACCGGCCATGGCGGACGAGCAGCAGCGTGGGCATGCGGTTCAGCCTAGGCGGTGTCCGACTGTTCCCGCCTGGGCGGCCCCGGTCACCCCCGCGCCGTTTGACGGTGCCGCGAGGGGCGAGAATCGTCACGTGATCGTGGACTGCGCCATCTATCGCAATGGCAGCCGGGCCGAGGGCCCCAAGGACTTCTCCGATGCGCTGGACGAGGCGCGGAAGGAGGAGAACTCCTTTGTCTGGGTCGGGCTGCACGAGCCGACCGCTGAGGAGTTCGCGCTGGTGACGGCCGAGTTCGGACTGCATCCGCTGGCGGTGGAGGACGCCGTCAGGGCGCACCAGCGGCCCAAACTCGAAGCGTACGAGGACTCGCTCTTCGTGGTGCTCAAGACGGTGCACTACAACGACGAGCACGACACCGTGCACACCGGGGAGCTGATGCTCTTCCTCGGTGACTGCTTCGTGGTGACCGTGCGGCATGGCTCCGGCAGCCCGCTGGCCAAGGTGCGGCGGCGGCTGGAGCACCAGCCCGAGGTGCTGCGGCACGGGTCCAGCGCGGTGCTGTACGCGGTCTTCGACGAGGTCGTGGACACCTATATCGACATCTCCGGGGAGCTCCAGGTGGACCTGGAGGAGCTGGAGTCGGCCGTCTTCTCGCCGCAGACCTCCCTCTGGGCCGGGCGCAGCGGGTCCCTGGCGGAGCGGATCTACGGCTTCAAGCGGCAGATCGTGGAGTTCCGCCGGGCGGCCGGGCCGCTCCAGGACCCGGTGGCCCGGCTCACCGGAGGGGGCGTGCCGTTTGTCTCGGCGGAGACCCGCCCGTTCTTCCGGGACGTGGGCGACCACCTCACCCGGGCCAATGAGCAGGTCGAGGCGCTGGACCGGCTGCTGACGGACATCCTCAGCGCCAACCTGGCCCAGGTGAGCGTCCAGCAGAACAACGACATGCGGAAGATCTCGGCGTGGGCGGCGCTGGCCGCCGTCCCCACGATGATCGCCGGCGTCTATGGGATGAACTTCGAGCACATGCCGGAGACCAAGCAGATCTGGGGCTATCCGGCCGCGCTGCTGCTGATGGGCGGCGTCTGCGTGCTGCTCTACCGCGTCTTCAAACGCAGCGGCTGGCTGTGAGCCGCTGCGGCGGGGATGCTGCGGAGCAGATGTGAAGATCGCCTGGCGGCTGGGTAGGTAGCTGCCGACCAGGACGGTGGTCCCGGCGGGCGACGGCGATGAGGCGGTGCGCATGTTCGGAAGCGGCGGAGCCTGGCGCGGGACACGAGCGAAGGCTGAAGGCGGGCCGCCACCCGGCCAGACGGGCGGCGACTGGGCGCCGTACGCGCGGTTCCAGGACGCCGCCCGCAGCTACTTCCTGCACGCGGATGTGGCACTGGACGCGGTGGCCGGGGTGCTGGGGCGGCGCAAGGTGCGCGGCTTCACCCTGGAGCGGGTGGTGGACCTCACCGACAGCGGCGCCTCGGTGTGGCAGGAGGCCGCCGTCTGCGACGGGCGGCGGCTGATCCTCTGGCACAGCGAGGAGGTGACGGACCGTGAGGCGCCGGGCGGCACGGTGCTGGACTCCTCGGTGCAGGTGCTGCCGCTCGGGGCGATCGGCCATGTGGGGATGCGCACCCTGGTCGGCCGGGACGAGCACGGCGGCCGGATGAACCGGGGCGTCTACCTGGTGGTGGCCACCGGCACGGTGCAGGAGCTCTCCGCCGTCCCGGCGGACGACGACGGCTCGGCGACCGCCCGCTTCCGGCCGGAGGCGTTCCGCTTCTCCAAGTCGCTGGACGACGGCGGGCCGGGCCAGATCGCCCGGCTGATCGACTTCGGCCGGCTGCTCGGGCGGCTGGTCCCGGAGGGCCGCCGGTAGCGCCCGCGCGGGCGCCGCCGGCGGCGGCCGGGGTCAGGCGAGACCGGCCAGCTCCAGGGCGGCCACGGCGGTGCGCAGGGTGGCCACCCGCTCGTCCAGGGTGAGGCCGCCCGGGGTGAGGTTGAGGGTGGTGACCCCGGCGTCCGCATAGGCCCGCATCCGGTCGGCGATGCGCTCCTTGGGGCCGATCAGCGAGGTGGAGTCGATCAGCTCGTAGGGGACGGCCGCAGCGGCGCCGGCGTAGTCCTTGGCCAGGTAGCGCTCCTGGATCCGGTCGGCGGCCTGCTCGTAGCCCATCCGCCGGGCGAGCCGGTTGTAGAAGTTCTGCTCCTTGCTGCCCATGCCGCCGACGTAGAGCGCCGTGTAGGGGCGGAAGGCGTCGGCGGCGGCCTCCACGTCGTCCGTGACGGCGATCGGCAGCGAGGGCGCCAGGTCGAACCCCTCCAGGGTCAGACCGGCCTTGGCGCGACCGGCCCGCAGCGGCTCCAGCGAGACCTCGGCGTGCTCGGGGGCGAAGAAGATGCCCAGCCAGCCGTCGGCGATCTCGCCGGTCTGCTCCAGGTTCTTCGGCCCGATGGCGGCGATGTAGAGCGGGATGTGCTCACGGACCGGGTGCACGGTCAGCTTGAGCGGCTTGCCGGGGCCGCCGGGCAGCGGCAGCGTCCAGTGGGCGCCCTGGTGGACCACCCGCTCGCGCAGCATCGCCTTGCGGATGATCTCCACATACTCGCGGGTGCGGGCCAGCGGCTTGTCGAACTTCACGCCGTACCAGCCCTCGGAGACCTGCGGGCCGGAGACGCCGAGGCCGAGCCGGAAGCGGCCGCCGGAGAGGGTGTCCAGGGTGGCCGCGGTCATCGCGGTCATGGTGGGGGTGCGGGCCGGGATCTGGAAGATCGCCGAGCCGACGTCGATCCGCTCGGTCTTCGCGGCGACATAGGCGAGCACGGTGGCCGCGTCGGAGCCGTACGCCTCCGCGGCCCAGCACACCGAGTAGCCGAGCCGGTCGGCCTCCTGGGCGACGGCGATGTTGTCCGCGTCGTTGCCGAGGCCCCAGTAGCCGAGGTTGATGCCGAGTCGCATATGGATGCAGCCTCCGTGGTGCGGCGGGTGCGTGCCGGGATGCGGACGCACCGGCGGGCCGGGCGGCCCCACCGCCTGCGAGCGTAGCCGGGCCGCGCAGGCTCTGCTACTGGCGGGTAGCTGTGGGCTGTGTCACCGGCGGACCGGCCCACCGCCCGGTCCATCGCCCGGTCCGCCGCCCGGCCTGCCGTCCGCCGCAGCAGGCGCCGACCTGCGGGTCTGCGCGGCGCCCGGCGGGTCGGCCACTAGGCTCGGCGGACATGGAACAGCGACACCTCGGCCGTACCGGGCTGCGTGTCTCCCGGCTCGGCCTCGGCACCATGACATGGGGCCGCGACACCGACGAGCACGAGGCAGCCGAACAGCTCAAGGAGTTTCTGGACGCCGGCGGCACCCTGGTCGACACCGCCGACGTGTACGCCGACGGCGGCGCCGAGTATCTGCTCTCCCGGCTCATCGAGGACCTGGTGCCCCGTTCGGAGCTGGTGATCGCCACCAAGGCGGGCAGCGTGCCGGACCCCGACCGGCGCTTCGACGCCTCCCGTGGCCATCTGCTGGCGGCACTCGACGCCTCGCTCCAGCGGCTGGGCACCGACTATGTCGACCTGTGGCAGGTGCACGCGTACGACCCCTCGACCCCGACCGAGGAGACCCT
Source organism: Peterkaempfera bronchialis (assembly GCF_003258605.2). NCBI lineage: Bacteria > Bacillati > Actinomycetota > Actinomycetes > Kitasatosporales > Streptomycetaceae > Peterkaempfera > Peterkaempfera bronchialis. Next base: position 6,481,442 of record NZ_CP031264.1, on the reverse strand, counting down.
GCACGCCCTGGACCTGGCCGTCTCCTCCGGCCGCACCCGCTATGTGGGGGTCTCCAACTTCTGCGGCTGGCAGCTGGCCAAGGCGGCCACCTGGCAGCGGGCGGTACCGGGCCGCACCCCGCTGGCGGCGACGCAGATGGAGTACTCGCTGCTCCAGCGCAACATAGAGCGCGAGGTACTGCCCGCCGCCCTGGACCTCGGGGTGGGGCTGCTGGCCTCGTCGCCGCTCGGCCGGGGCGTGCTCACCGGCAAGTACCGGCACGGGGTGCCGCAGGACTCCCGGGCCGCCTCCCCGTACCTCTCCGGCTTTGTCCAGCCCTACCTGGACGACCGGGGCCGGCGGATCGTGGACGCCGTCGCCACCGCCGCCGACGGATTGGCCAGCAGCCCGCTCAAGGTCGCGCTGGCCTGGGCGCGGGACCGGCCCGGGGTGGCCGCCGCACTCGTCGGCGCCCGGACCGCGACCCAGCTCCGGGCGGCGCTGTCGGTGGAGGCCCTTACGCTTCCCGAGGAGATCCGCAGTGCGCTGGACGACATCTCGGCGCCGGTGCACCGCTATCCCGACCAGGACTGGAGCGAGCTGTAGCCGCAGGCGGCCATGGCTCCTCCGCTCCTCCGTAGACCGAGAAACCAGTAGCACGAACGGGAGCGTGAGCTGTGAGCGACGAGGACACCTCCGCTCCGCAGGAGCGCCCGGGGCCGACCGGTCCCGAGGGCGAGGGGGCGGCACCCGCACCGGCGGCGGTCGTGGAGCGGCCGGACACCGCCGCGCTCGCCGAGGCGATCCGCGCCATGGGGCGCAGCGGTCCCGCTGCGGCGGGCGAGGAGCCGGCCGGGGCGGGTGTGGCCGGTGCAGGTGCGGCCGGTGCAGGTGCGGCCGGTGCGCCCCAGGCCGATGCGCAGCGGGAGGCGGCCCTGCGGGCGGCGGCGGAGGTACTGGCGGCGGGCGGTGCCCCGGCGGAGCTGGCGGCCCCCGCCCTGGACGCACTGGGCGACGGCGCCGCCGAGGCGCTGCGGGAGGACCCCTGGGCGGTGCTGTCGCTGCCCGGAGTGCGGCCCGAGCAGGCCGACGGCTTCGCCCGGGGCCTGCTGGGCCCGGCCGCCGGGCCGGGTGACGAGCGCCGCGCACAGGCGCTGGTGCTCTGGCTGCTGGAGCGGGCGGCGCTGCTCGGGCATACGGCGCTGGAGGTGTCCGAGGTCCGGGCCGGGCTGGAGAAGCACGGCGTGCCGGACCCGGAGGAGGCGCTCGGCGGGGTGGTCACCGACGGCCGGGTGATGGCCTTCCAGGACGAGGAGCCGCCCGTCGGCGGCGGACGCCCGGCCGGGGACGACGAGGACGAGGAGCCCCCGGTCCGGCTGCTGCTCTCGCTGGACCGGCTCGCCCTCGCGGAGGAGAGCCTGGCGGACGGCCTGGTGCGGCTGATGTCCACCTTTGAGCCGGGCGAGGATGCGCCGCGCGAAGACGAGGACAGCGGGGACGAGGACGACGGCGAGGACGACGGCGAGGACAACGGCGAGGACAACGGCGAGGCCGGGGGCAGCCCCGGTCCCGCCGCCTGGGAGGCGGCCGCTGCGGCGGCGCCCTCCTCGTCCGCCACGGCCCTGATCCGCGCGGCGGCGGCCTCGGGGCTGGTCCTGCACACCGGCGGCGAAGCGGCGCGCGCCGAACCCGCCGCGCTGGTCGCAGCGGCCCGCGCGCTGGGCCTGCGCGCCTGGGCCGCCGCCTGGACCGCCGAGGGGGCCGATGCCCTCGCCGCCCTCGCGGCGACCGCACCCGGCGGCGACCGGGCCGATGACTCCGCTCCCCCGGCGGACCCCGGTGACCGCTTCGCGGTGACCCTGCGCGGCCTGCTCTCCGGGGCCGAGGGCCCCGGACGGGCGGACGACGGCTCACTGGCCCTGGACGTCCTGGTGGTCTGCGACGCACCGCTGCTGGATGTGGAGACCGCCGCGACCCTGGCGGAGTCACTCGCCGACGGGACGCGGCTGGTGCTGAGCGGCGACCCCGGCCAGCTCTGGTCGGCCGGCCCCGGGCGGGTCTTCGCCGACCTGCTGGCGGCCCGCGCCTGCCCCGCCGTGGCCTCCCGTACGCCCGACTTCGGGCCGCTCGGCGAGCTGGTGTCCGGCATCGGCATCGGAGAGCTCCAGCAGGTGGAGGCGCCCGGCAAGGAGGTCGTCATCGTCCCCGCCAAGGACGGCGGCGAGGCCGCCCACCGGGCGGTGCAGCTGGTGCTGGACTCCATCCCCCGGGCGCTGGGCATCCCCGCCGAGCAGGTGGTCGTGGTGACCCCCGGCCACGGCGGCAGCGCCGGTACCCGGGCGCTCAACGCCGCCCTCAAGGCGCGGCTCAACCCTGGCCCCGGCCGGTTCGGCGGCTTCGACCCGGGGGACCGGGTGGTCCACTCCCCCGTGCCGGGCACCAGCCTCCCGGGCACCGTGGTCTCGGCCGACGCGGCCGGCCTCCACCTCGACCTGGGCGGGCGCCCGGTCACCGTGGAGCGCGACCGGGTGCAGCAGGTGCGCCACGGCTGGGCCCTCACCGTGCACCAGGCCGTGGGCCGACGCTGGCCGGGCGTGGTCGCGGTGCTGCCGGACGACGCCGCCGGGGCGCTCACCCGGCAGCTGGTCTACACGGCCTTCGGGCGGGCCGAACGGCACCTCTCGGTGGTGCACGCCGCCGGTCAGGCGCTCGCGCAGGCGGTGGCGTCCGTCCCGGCGCGACCGCGTACCACCCGGCTGCGCGGCATCCTCGCCGAGCAGGCCGACCGGCCGGACTGACCCACCACCGCAGCGAACGGCCGGGGCGGCCCCTCCCCGCAGGAGGGGGCCGCCCCGGCCGGATGCCCGGGGGTCAGCGCTCCGGGTCCAGCGCCTCCAGCTCGTCGTCGAAGACCTCGCTGACGTCGAAGCGGCAGATCAGCAGCTGCGGGTCGGCATCGTCGAACGGCTCCGGCAGCCACTCCCCCGGCTCACCGGGCTCCGCCGCGGAGACCCAGAGCGTCGAGTCGCCCTCCTCCAGGCCGAACTCCTCACAGCGCGACGCGATCTCGTCGGGTTCGTACTCCCCGAAGAGCACCCCGATCGCGGCGTTGAGGCTGCCCACCGCCGGCCGCGCCGTGCCCGGGGCGCCGGGCGCCGCGAGGCCGCTGTCCAGCCGGGTGGCCTGGGCGCGCAGCCGGTCCGGATCGGCGATCACATAGTCACGGCGGATCAGCACGCTGACCGCCTCCGGCTCGTCGGGTCCCAGATAGGCGGCGGCGCTCTCGTCACCGGGCACCTCGAAGGGCGTCACCTCGTCATAGGCGTCGTAAAGGATCTCGTCATAGGCGTCGGCCGCTGCAGCCAGCGCTTCGTAGGCGGCGAACACCGCCGGGTCGTTCTCCCCCGAGCGGCTCTCGACGGCCTCCAAGTGGCGGTCGATCGCTGCCTTGACCGCCTCGGCGGCGGCGCGTACCTCGGCGACGGTGGGCTGCGCTGCATCAGACATGGTTCAGACGCTATCCGTACCGGGAGGTGAACTGCACCGCCGTTATCGCCCCGAGGCGTGATTTCGGCACAACTTCCCCCGGTGTGCGGCCACCTGTTGCCACCGAGTGCACCGTGAGACCCTGGAGTCCGGCGACTGTCGGTGAGCGCCAGTACGCTTGCCGCAGAGTGTCCAGCGGGAGGAAAGCTTGATCCCATCGAAGACGGTCCGGCAGCCGGAGTACGAGTACCAGTCGCTGCGGCTCCCCCGAGGTACGTCCCGCAACGCGGCTCGGCGGCTGCTCACGGAGCACGCCGAGTACGGCCACTGGGAGCTCGACCGGCTGCGGCTGTTCCCCGACGGAAGCCGCAGCGTGGTGCTGAAGCGGAGGATCATCCGCCAGGTCCGCGCCTGGTGACCTCTCCGGCATCCCCACCCCGACGACCGAGCGGGAGCCCTCTACGGGCTCCCGCTCAGCTGTTCATATCACCGGCGTCCCGGGCTCCCCGGCTCCGGAAGGGCTGCGATGCCTCAGCGGCTGCCCACCCGGCCGCGCCGGTAGAGCACCGCGCCGCCGAGGATCATCCCGGCCGCGACGGTACCGGCGAGCGCGACATCACCGGCACCGGTGGAGGCGAGCGCCTCCTGGGCGTGGTGGCCGACCGTCGAGGTACCGCCGTTGGGGGAGGTGTGGTGCTCCGGGATCTCCGCCGGGGGCTTCGGCGTCCAGTGGTGGCTCGGCGGCGTGGGCACGTGGTGCGTGGGCGGGATGCTGGGGTGGTGCACCGGCGGGGTCGGCACATGGTGCGTGGGCGTCTCCGCGTTCACGCAGGTGTTGCCGATCGCCGCGTTGCCCAGCCCGACCACGGAGGCCGAGTTGCCGCACGCATTGACCGGGACGTGGATCGGGACCTGCACCACATTGCCGCTGAGGACGCCGGGCGACCCCGTGGCTGCGGCATCGGCGTCCGCGCCGCCACCCCGGTTCGCACCGCCACCGTTGCCACCGTTGCCGTCGCGGCCGTCGTGGCTCGGCGAGGCATTGACGCAGGTGTTGCCGATGGCGGGGTTGAGCAGCCCGACCACGTTGATGGTGTTGCCGCAGATGTTGACCGGGACGTCCACCGGGATCTGCACTGCGTTCCCGGATCCGACGCCCGGCGAGCCGGTGGCGGCACCGTGCGCGTCGGCCGTCGCAAAGGCGTAGCCGGCCGTCGATGCCAGCACGCTACCGGTGGCCATGGCCGTGAGGAGACCCCTCTTGGCTGCCTGTCGCATTGGTTCCCCTGACCTCATTCAATCCGTTTGCTTGATGTTGCGTACGAAATCTTCACCCGCGCACTGGTCAACGAGGGACAGGCAATCGGGTTGGGCCATTCGCAGTGTTTTCACCCACGCGGGTGACCCTTGCGCCAAACGGTCGCAGGCCGAAAGGCAATGCGCCCCCCGGAAGGCGGTCCGCCTTCCGGGGGGCGCACCGGATCGTGTCAGAAGTTCTGGCAGTTGTTGCCGAACGTCGGGTTGAGCAGCCCGATCACATTGATGGAGTTGCCACAGAGGTTGACGGGCACGTGCACCGGAACCTGGATCACGTTGCCGGACAGCACACCCGGGGAACCCACGGCCGCACCCTCGGCGAGCGCGCCATGGCCGGCGGCGCTCGCGGCACCCGCACCGGCCAGCACCAGGCCACCGGTGGCAGCGACAACAGCGGCAATCTTCTTGACCTTCATCGGTTTCCTCCTAGTCGTCAGTACAACCCGTTCGGCGGGCTGCATATGGGTGAACGACACTGCGGCAAACGGGGTACGCCGCAGTACGGCTATTCACCCTCAACGGTGAACATCCGTACCGGTGATCGAAGAAGGGGAAGGCCCGTTCCCCTGGCGCTCGGAAGCGCTGGAGAACGGGCCTTCGAGAGGTGGTCAGCAGGCGTCGATGAAGCGGTCCAGCACCCGCGCACCGAATTGCAGGCCCTCGACCGGCACCCGCTCGTCGACGCCGTGGAACATCCCGGCGAAGTCCAGCTCCGGCGGGAGCCGCAGCGGCGCGAAGCCGAAGCAGCGGATGCCCAGGTCCTGGAAGGACTTGGCGTCGGTGCCACCGGAGAGGCAGTACGGCACGGCACGGGCGATCGGGTCCTCCGCCCGCAGCGCCGACTGCATCGCCTCCACCAGGGCCCCGTCGAAGTCGGTCTCCACCGCCCGGTCCGAATGGAGCGACTCCCGCTTGACGCGCGGCCCCAGCACCCGGTCCAGGTCGCTCAGGAACTCCTCCTCGAACCCCGGCAGGAACCGGCCGTCCACATGCGCCGTGGCCTGCCCCGGGATGACGTTCACCTTGTACCCCGCGCCGAGCATGGTCGGCTGCGCGGTGTTGCGCAGCGTGGTGCCGATCATCTTGGCGATGCCGCCCAGGGTCTTCAGCGTCTCGTCCATGTTCTCCGGGTCGAGTTCGACGCCCAGCGCGTCCGACAGCTCGTCCAGGAAGGCCCGGACCGTCTTGGTGATCCGCACCGGGAAGGTGTGCCGACCCAGCCGGGCGACCGCCTCGCACAGCTCGGTGATGGCGTTGTCCTGGTTGGTCATGGACCCGTGGCCGGCCGTGCCCTCCACGGTCAGCCGCATCCAGTGCATCCCCTTCTCGGCCGTCTCCACCAGGTACAGCCGCAGCTGCTCATTGACGGTGAAGGAGAAGCCGCCGACCTCGCCGATCCCCTCGGTGACCCCCTCGAAGAGGTCGGGGTGCTTGTCCACCAGGTACCGGGCGCCGTAGACGCCGCCCGCCTCCTCGTCCGCGACAAAGGCCAGCACCAGGTCGCGCGGCGGCTTGCGCCCGGTGCGCAACCGGTCGCGGACGACGGCCAGCGTCATCGCGTCCATGTCCTTCATGTCGACGGCGCCACGGCCCCAGACGCATCCGTCGGCGATCTCGCCGGAGAAGGGGTGGTGCGTCCAGTCGTCGGCGTTGGCCGGGACCACATCGGTGTGGCCGTGGATCAGCAGCCCGGGGCGCGACCGGTCCTCACCCTCGATCCGGACCACGGTGCTGGCCCGCCCCTTGGCCGACTCGAAGATCTGCGGCTCCACCCCGAACTCGGCGAGCTGCTCCGCCACATACTCGGCCGCCGCCCGCTCGCCGGGCCCCGAATGGTCCCCGTAGTTGCTGGTGTCGATCCGGATCAGGTCGCGGCAGATCTCGGTGACCTCGGACTCGGCGGTCACCTGCGCGGGCTTCGACTCGCTCACGGTCTCTCCTGCTCTCCCGGCCCGGCCGGGGTCCGCCCCGGCCGGGCCGGGGCCTTCGGATAGCGGGCACACTGCCGCCCATCCTCCCTCGCCGCCCGCTCCCGCCCAAGGCCCACCGCGGATGCGATCACCCCAGGTGGGGGCGGTGCACGCGGCTGCGAGGCGGTTTTGGGAGCCCTACCGATCTTTGCTATGGTTTCTCATGTCGCCGCGGGCACCGCACAGGAACCCCACGGCACACACCCTGTCCGGGTGGCGGAATGGCAGACGCGCTAGCTTGAGGTGCTAGTGCCCTTTATCGGGCGTGGGGGTTCAAGTCCCCCCTCGGACACCACTCATCGCCCCACGAGGCGATGGCACAGCCTTCCACTGCGGGTCGAGGTCTACCTCGACCCGCAGTTGTCGTTCGGCCCGGGACGGCCCTGATCGACGGTGGCCGCATCGACGAGTGCCGGCAGGACGCCGGCCACGTCCTCATCGCGACGTCATCACCGGGAGCGGGTGGAAAAGCCCCGCGTTTCGCTCCCCGACGTGTTTATGGAACACGTCCGCGGTCGGCACCACCAGCACAGGAGCAGTCCACGGCCGGAGTATCACCGGTGACTCACCCAGGCCACCGTCGCTGTTCGTGTCCACCTTGAATCACCGCAGGCGCCTTCTATATTAAAGGCGCCTTCAATACCGGACCGAATGCAAGGAGCGGCCACATGAACGGCAAGATTGCGCTCGAAGAGCACTTCAACCTCCCGGAGTTCAGCAACGAACTCCCGCAATACGTCAACCCCGAGATGATGAGGGAGGTCTCTCGGCGCCTGCTTGAGGTGAGCACGGAGCGACTCGGGGAGATGGACGCCACCGGCATCGACTACTCACTGCTGTCGCTGACGGCGCCCGGCGTCCAGGCGGAGACCGACCCACGCCGTGCCGTCACCCGCGCCAGGCGGGTCAATGACGAGCTGGCCACGATCGTCGCCGCCCATCCCACCCGCTACGGCGGATTCGCCACCCTGCCCATGCAGGACCCGGCCGCGGCCGTGGCCGAGCTGGAGCGCTGTGTGACCCAACTCGGCTTCCACGGGGTGATGCTCAACGGCTTCACCAACATCGGTGACGCCGACACCGGCTGGTACTACGACCACGAACGCTTCCTGCCGTTCTGGGAACGCGTCGAGGCACTCGGCGTGCCGGTATACCTGCACCCGCGCGATCCCCTGCTGGGCAACCAGGGAATCTATGAGGGTCATCCGGAACTGTTCGGCGCCGTCTGGAGCTTCACTGTCGAAACCGCCACCCACGCGCTGCGGCTGATGACCAGCGGCCTGTTCGACCGGTTCCCCCGACTCACGGTCATCCTCGGCCATCTGGGCGAGACCCTGCCGTTCAACATGTGGCGCATCGACCACCGCGCGGCCGCGATGGGCGACCTGATCAAGTTCAAGAAGCCGCTGACCCATTACCTGCTCGACAACTTCTACGTCACGACCAGCGGGAACTTCCACACCCAGACGCTCAACGCGACTCTGGCCGAGATGGGCGTCGACCGCGTGCTGTTCTCCAGCGACTACCCCTACGAATCCATGCGCGAGGCGGCCGACTGGTTCGACAACGCCGCCATCAACCACAACGACCGAGTCAAGATCGGCCACACCAATGCCAGGCGCCTCTTCCCCGGCCTGCCGGAGCGGATCGGCAGGTCCGCGCACACCGCGCGAGTCTGACGACGGCGCGTCGCACACAGCCGATAGCGGCAGTTGGTGGACGGCAGAGGCCGACACGAAGGGCCTCATCACCTACGGCTCCCGCTGGTCACAGCTTCCGCAACAAGCCTGGCCTCCGTTCACTGCGGGGTGCGGTAGGCGGCGTCGTCGAAGTCGGCTGGGTGGCCGCCTCCGGTGAGGTCCCAGGCCCACAGGCCGACGAAGGCCCCTGTGAAGCCCATGGTCCGGATCCGGCCGTCCTCGATCTCCTCGGCGTGTTCGTCGGAGAGCACGGTCGCGTCGAGCGGCGGGCCGAAGGAGCGCCAGCCGGTGCCGGTGTCGCAGCGGAAGCGGAGGACGGGTCCGTCGAGGTCGAGGCCGAGGCGGAGTCGTGCGGCGGCGCCGAGAGGTTCCTGCCCTGCTTCGTCCACGGTCACCAGGCCCCGGTCGCTTGAGGCCGTGCGGAGTACCGGCTGTCCTTGGTCGTCTGCGGTGACGTACAGGAAGTACCAGGTGCGGGTGTTGTAGTAGGCGGTGATCCCCGCCAGGTGCTGGAAGGTCCGCGGCTGGTACTCCACCGTCGCCTCGAACGCGCAGCGTGCGGCGGTCACGCGGCGTGCCACCAGGGAGGAGCCGGTCAGGCTCTGGGGTGAGCGGCCGCCGTGCAGCCGCAGATGGGAGGGGCGCTCGGTGAGGGAGAGCCAGTCCGGTGCGGCGGGTCGGCGCAACGTGGACCAGTCGGGCCCGAGGGCGGGCCCGTCGAAGCCGTCCACCTCCTCCGGTGTGTACGGTGCGCCCGCAGGCAGGTCGGGCGCGGGTATCTCGAGGTCGGGCAGGCCGGTGGGGGTGCGCGGCCACCCGTCGGGTGTCCAGGTGACGGGGGCCAGCGCGGTCTCCCGGCCGAGCACACATGGTCCGCGGCGGCCGTGGGGCCGGGCGGCGAGGTAGGCCAGGTACCACTGGCCGGTCCCGGTTTCGACGAGGCTGCCGTGTCCGGCCTTCTGTAGCGGCAGCTCCGGGTGGTCGCGGGCGGTGATGAGCGGGCCGTGCGGGTCGCGCTCGTACGGCCCGGCCAGGGAACGGGAGCGGGCCACGGTGACCTGGTGTGCGTAGCCGGTTCCGCCGTCCGCTGTGAGCAGGTAGTACCAGGGCCCGTGCCGGTAGAGGGTGGGGCCCTCGATCCACCCGGCCTGCGGCGGCAGCGCGATCGGGACGGGCTCGCCGACCAGTCGGCGGGCCGTGCGGTCGTAGCGGGTGGCCTCCAGGCCGGCCGAGCCGCCGTGGCCTGGTCTCCAGTCGTGGACCAGGTTCAGCAGCCAGCTGTGCTCGCCGTCATGGAAGAGGGAGGCGTCGAAGCCGCGCGCGTGCAGCGGCACCGGGTCGGACCAGGGGCCGTCGATGGTCGGCGCGGTGACCAGGTGGTTGGGGGCGTCGGTGAAACCGCCCGCGTATGTGGACACGTTGCTGTAGACGAGGTGGAACAGGCCGTCCGGACAGCTGAGGTGGGGCGCCCACACCCCGCCGGAGTCCGGACAGCCCGCCAGGTTGAGCAGCGCGGTGCTGTCCAAGGCCCCGCCCAGGGGCCGCCAGTGCACCAGGTCCCGGGAGTGGTGCAACCGCACGCCCGGATACCACTCGAATGTCGAGGTGGCCAGGTAGAAGTCGCCTCCCACCCGCACGATCGACGGGTCAGGATGCGAGCCGGTCAGCAACGGGTTGCGGATCACCAGCGCGGTCTGCGGCCGCATACGGTCTCTCCCTCGCGAGCATTCCTGGCACCGGCTGGTGGCCGGGGAGGAACGTAGCGTCGAACACGTTCGCAGGGAACCTCGCAGGGAACATGGCCGCCGCGTCACTCCTTGCGTGGATCGGAGATCCGTACCTCGCCCAGGTTCTCCGGGGCGTCGATCCGGTACTCGCCGGTGTCGTCGTAGCGCTCCTGGCGCTGCCGGCGCTCGGCGACCTCGATCTCGCTGATCCAGCCGAGCGTGGGACCGACCCTGGCACGCACCCGGTCGCCCTCGGCGAGGGCGCCCCACAGCGTGCCGCTGATCCCGAACGCCTTGACCTCACGTTCCCGGCCCTGGTCGATGGCACACCAATGGACGTAGCTGTGGCCGCGATTCTCGCCCGAGCCGACATCGACACGCCTGAGCCGCACGATCTGGCCCTCGATCTCGGCCTTGCGGGTCAGATCGCTGATCGCGTACGCCAGCGGCACGGCCGCCACAAGCGCGCCGACGACAAACGCCGAGGGCGTCCGCAGCGCGTCCGGCCACCAGCCGAACGCCGACGCGACGAGCAGGACCACCCAGGCCCAGAACCCCGCCAGAGCGCCCGCGCCCAGGGCGCGGAGCAGCATGGGCCGCGGTTCGCGCGCCCAGAGCATGCGCCGGGGATAGCGCACGGTGACCACATGCCACATGCCGCCGTAGTCGGACCAGGCACGCCTGTCATCGGCAGGGGTGCTCACCGGAAGACTCGTCACCGCCGTCGGCGCGACGCCGAGCGCCGCCGCGTACGCCAGGTGGCGGCCCCACAGGGTGACCGACGCGGCGGGCAGCTGGGGGAAGCGCCCGCTCGCGGCGAAGTGCTTGCGCACGCCCAGCCAGTAGCCCGCCAGCTCTGCGCCGCGCCGGGTTCCGCGCTCGCCGTTCAGCTTGCCCATCAGCAGCGTGAGCAGCACCCAGGACACGATGCCCGCGCCGGGGCCGGCACTGTGCTTCCTGTCGTCCACCGTCACCGCCACGGCGATGGCCAGGGCCGGGACACCCGCCGCGGCCGTGAGCACGGCGGCCTGGGCCCTGCTCCATCGGGGCTGGGACAGGCCCTGGGACCTGGCGTCGACGATGACCTTCCTACGGAAGCTCTTCCACCAGCGGCTCAGGTCGCGCGAGCCCTCGGCGAGCGCACCGGTCGCCACCACGCCGTCAACGGCCAGCGCCTGGAGGTGTTCGAGGACCAGCTTCTCGTAGGGGTTGAGGTCGCCGGGGTCATGGCGCAGCCGTACCAGGGAGAGCTCGGGGCCGATCTCCTCGATCTGCACGACGCCCCTGGCTGCCAGGTCGAGCAGCGTGGCGGCGGGTGCCTCGCCGGTGAGCCGCCAGTGACCGGTGATCAGGTCGACGACGGCCGGTGACTGGTCGGCCAGCTCGCCGGCCGGCGGGCCCGCGATCACCTCCGGGTTGCGGGTGGCGAGGGCCATCGCGAGCAGCAGCAGGAGCCAGAGCAGCAGGGCCGCGACGGCGGCCGCCCAGAACGCCATGTCAGAACCGCACCTGAACGGGGCCGCGCTCCTCGTCGGGGGCCTGGAAGTACTCACGCGCCGTGAATCCGGCAACTCCCGCGACCAGGTTGGCGGGGACCGTCTGGATCGCGTTGTTGTAGGTGAGGACCGCGTCGTTGTAGTACTGCCGGGAGTAGGCGATGCGGTTCTCGGTGGTCGACAGCTCCGCCTGGAGCTCGGAGAAGTTCTGGCTCGCCTTCAGGTCCGGGTACGCCTCGGCCAGCGCGAGCAGGCCCTTCAGCGCGCCGGACAGCATGCCCTCGGCGGCGGCCTGCTGCTGCGGGCCCTGGGCCGTAAGCGCCTGGGAGCGCGCCGCGACGACGGCGTCCAGGGTCTGCCGCTCATGCGTGGCGTACCCCTTCACCGTCTCCACGAGGTTGGGTATCAGGTCATGACGCCGCTTGAGTTGCACGTCGGTCTGCGCCCACGCGTTGTCCACGGCGCCGCGCTTGCGGACGAGACCGTTGTAGAGCGCGGTGCCGGCGAGGGCGAGAGGCACCACGATGACGAGGAGCAGCACGGCGAGGACGACGAGTGCGGTCATGGGATCTCCTGGGGAGGGGAGCAGGCGGGCTGCGGACGTGGCTCTCCGCCGGTGCCCGGGGGCGGATCCGAGTGGCCGGGCAGGGGCCTGCTTGTCGAGTGGCTTGCGGTTCGCCTCCGGGTCATCGTCGGGCGACGTGTTCACGCCCTGTTCAGGCCGGCTTCGGGCCGCCGGCCGCCGGTTCGGCCCCGGCCCGCTCCAGGAATGGGAAAGCCCACTCCACGGCGGACCGGGGCGGGCGTCAGGCCAGGCGGGTGGGCCTTCAGCCCGTTGAGCGGGTGCTCCTTCGGGAGCTTGTCGGGGTCGGCGGGGACGACGAGTGGGGCTTCCGCGACCCACGGCTGGGCGAGGTGGGCTGCGCCTTCATCGTCCCGGGGCAACAAGGTGCTCAAGCACCGGCGGCGCGGCTGCGGCAGCGCCTTGGCTAATCTGCACGGATGACCACCGAGCTGACCCTGCTGCCGCGTGTCGCCTATCGCGGACGGGAGGTCACCGCGCCCCGGCTCCGCAGCCTGCTGGCGCTGCTCGCGGGCGACCTGCGCACGGGCTGCACCACCGAGCGGCTGGTGGCGGGGCTCTGGCCGGAGGAGTTGCCGGAGCGGCCGGGCAAGGCGGTGCAGGTCCTGGTCTCCAGGGCGCGGGCGCAGCTGGGCGCCGACGTCCTCGCCGGCACGCCGAGCGGATACCGGCTCACCCTCGCCGAGGATCAGGTCGACAGCTCCGCCCTGCTGCTGTACGCCGCCGCCGGCGCGGACCGGGCCAGGGCCGGGGACCACGCGGGGGCGCTGGCTGCGGCGGAGGCCGGGCTTGCGCTGTGGGAGGGCACCCCTGACGGGCCCGGCGACCCCGACGACCCGGTGGCCGCGTTGCGCACCGAGCGCGCCCCCGTCCGCAGCGCGCTCATACGCGCGCAGGCGCTCGCGCTCGCCCGGCTGGGGCGGCACGCGGAGGCGGCCGGGCCGCTGGCGGTGGCCGCCTCGGAGCATCCGCGCGACGAGGAGGTGCTCGCCGCGCTGCTGCGCGGCGAGGCGGCGACGGCGGGCCCGTCCGCCGCGCTGATGCGGTACGAGGCGTACCGCCGTGAGCTGCGCGAGGCGCTCGGCATGGATCCGGGTGCCGGGCTCAAGGCCGTACAGCAGGAGCTGCTGCGCGGCGAGGCGCCTCCGGCCAGGCACGGCGTGCCGCATGAGCCCAACCCGCTGCTCGGCCGGGACGAGGACCTTGCGGCGGTGGAGCGGCGGCTGCGCGCCTCCCGCGCGGTCACCGTGGTCGGCCCTGGCGGCCTCGGCAAGACCCGGCTCGCGCATGCCGTCAGCCGTCGGGCCGGGCAGCGCGTGGTGTATTTCGTGCCGCTCGCCGGCGTCACCTCGGACGCGGACGTGGCCGCGGAGGTGGCCTCCGCGCTCGGCGCGGGCGAGGGGCGGCCCGGCGCCATCAGCGGCCACGCCTCGGCCGACCCGGTGTCCGGCATCCTCGGTGTGCTCGGCTCCGGGTCCGCTCTGCTGGTGCTGGACAACTGCGAGCAGGTCATCGGGGGCGCCGCAGACCTCGTCCAGGCCCTGGTCTCGTCCTCGAAGGACCTGCGGGTGCTCGCCACCAGCCGGGCCCCGCTGGGCCTCACCTCGGAGGCGGTGTATGCGCTGCCGGAGCTCGGTCTCGACACCTCGGTCGAGCTGTTCACGCAGCGGGCCCGGGCCGCCCGGCCCGGGGTGCGGCTGCCGCCGGACGCGGTGGCCGAGCTCTGCCGCCATCTCGACGGGCTGCCGCTCGCCGTGGAGTTGGCCGCGGCGCGGGTGCGGGTGCTGTCGGTGCCGGAGATCGCCCGCCGCCTCGGCGACCGGTTCGCGCTGCTGCGGGGCGGGGCGCGGGACATGCCGGAGCGCCACCGCACGCTGCACGCGGTCGTGGAGTGGAGCTGGAACCTGCTCGCCGAGGACGCCAGGGCGGCGCTGCGCACGCTGTCCGTCTTCCCCGGCGGCTTCCTGGGCGAAGCGGCGGAGCGGGTGCTCGGCGAGGACGCGCTGATCCTGCTTGAGCAGTTGGCCGGTCAGTCGCTGCTCACCGTCGCCGACACCCCGTTCGGCGTGCGGTTCCGGATGCTGGAGACCGTACGGGAGTTCAGCGCGGCCCGGCGTACGGAGGCGGGCGAGGAGGACCAGGCCGTCGGCCGGTTCCTCGCCTGGGCGCGGGACTTCGGGGTCGCGCACCACGACTGGTCCTTGGGCTCGGAACCGCGGACAGCCTGGGGGCTGATCAGGGCCGAGCAGGACAACCTCGTACTGGCCCTGCGGCACGCCCTGGCCCGTACGGACGGCCCCACCATCGCCGCCCTCACCGCCGTGCTCGGCGCTCTGTGGTCCAGCGACTCCAACTTCCCCCGCCTCGTTGCCCTCGCGGCGGAGACCGGCCCACCGCTGTCGCACTACTACCCCGGGCCCGAATACGTCGAAGTCGCCCGCGCCGCCGCCGTGTTGTGTACGGCGGGTCTGCTGATGGGCTACGGCCCGGTCGCCGTACGCCAGCTCGTCACCCTCCGGCGGCTGCCCACGGCCCCGCCGGACACGCTGCTGCGCGCCATCGCGGTGGTGCTGAGCGCGGTCCCCGAGATGCGGCCTCCCGACTACCAGGTGCTGCGGGGGCTCTGCGAGAGCGAGCAGCCGCTGGTCGCCGGCGTCGCCGAGTGCATCGCCACCTATGTCTGGGAGTACGAGCACGACATCGACCGCGCGCTCGCCTCGGCTCGCCGGATACTCGCCGGACTCGACCCGGTCGGCAATCCGTCCATGCAGCTCATGGGGCATTCCCGGCTGAGCGAGCTGTGCCTGCGGACGGGGCGGGGCGAGGAGGCGTACCGACACCTCAAGGCGGCGCTTGAGGTGGTGCCGCGGCTCGCCGACGGGCACGACTACATCTTCATCCGCACGGGCCTCGTCCTCGCCTGCCTGCAGTGCGGCAACCCTGACGAGGCCGAGTACTGGCTGTGGCAGGCGGAGAGCGACAACGCCCCGCAGCAGGACGCCTTCTACCGGCCCGGCCCCGGCGGGCGTGCCGAGATCGCGCTCGCCCGGGGGCTGACGGAGGTCGGGCTCGGCCTGTGGCGCGGCGCCCTGGAGGGCATACTCGCGGCCGGCTCGATGTACAGCGACGACCCCTGGCTCGACCCGTGGGCGTTGCAGATCCAGTCGGCGGCGGTGACGGCGCATGCGCACGCCGGCCGTCTGGGGCTGGTCGCGGAGCCGGTCGACCGGCTGCGGCGGGGGCTGCGGACGCTGCTCTCCGGTCCGTCCCGCTCGCCTCTGGAGCTCCCGGTGGTCGGGACGGTGCTGCACGCCCTTGGCATGGCGGGGCTCGCGTCCGGCGACGCCGGTGCCGTACGGATGGTCGCGCTGGCCGAACGGCTGCGGGTGCTGCGCGAGTTCCAGCCGACGATGTCGGCGGCCCGCGCCCGGCGGGCGGCGGAGGACGCCGATCGGGCGGCGTACGCCGACGCGGTGTCGGAGTACGCCGCCCTGGAGCGGGACGAGCTGCCGGAGGCAGCCCGCGCGCTCATTTCGGGTCGCGGTTGAACAGCGACGTCGACCAGCGGTAGCCGAGCGCGGTCAGGACGAGGCACCAGACGATCGCGATCCACCCGTTGTTGCCGATCTCGGTGCCGAGCAGCAGGCCGCGCAGGGTCTCGATGGCCGGGGTGAACGGCTGGTACTCGGCGATCGGCTGGAACCAGCCCGGCATCGTGTCGGCCGGGATGAAGGCGCTTGAGATGAGCGGGAGGAGGATCAGCGGCATGGCCATGTTGCCTGCGGCCTCGGCATTCGGGCTGGCCATGCCCATCCCGACCGCGATCCAGGTGAGCGCCAGGGCGAACAGCGCGAGCAGCCCGAACGCCGCCAGCCACTCCAGGGCCGTGGCGTCCGTGGACCTGAAGCCGATGGCCACGGCGACGGCACCGACGAGGACCAGGCTGGCGAGCACCTGAAGCACGCTGCCGACGACATGCCCGATGATCACGGAGCTGCGGTGGATCGCCATCGTACGGAAGCGGGCGATGAGCCCCTCGGCCATGTCGGTGGAGACGGAGACCGCGGCCCCGATCACGGTGCTGCCGATGGTCATCATCAGGATGCCCGGGACGATATAGGCGATGTACTCGGAGCGATCGGCGCTGCCGCCACCGATGCCCGCGCTCATCACATCGCCGAAGATGTAGACGAAGAGCAGCAGCAGCATGATCGGCGTGAGCAGCAGGTTGAGGGTCATGGACGGGTAGCGCCGCGCATGCAGCAGGTTGCGGCGCAGCATGGTGTTCGAGTCGCGTACGGCGAGGGAGAGGGCGCTCATCGGACGGTCTCCTTGGGCTGGTTGGGCTGGTTGGGCAGATGGGCGCCGCCGGTCAGGGCGAAGAACACGTCGTCGAGGTCGGGGGTGTGCACGGTCAGCTCGTCCGCCTCGATGCCGGCCGAGTCCAGTCGGTCGAGGATGGAGCGCAGCTCGCGCTGGCTGCCGTCGCTGGGGATCCGCAGCGACAGCGCCTCGTCGTCCCTGGTGACCTCGCGCAGGGCGACGGCGGCGGACCGGTACGCGACCGGGTCGGTGAACCGCAGCCGCACCTGCCCGCCCG
Source organism: Peterkaempfera bronchialis (assembly GCF_003258605.2). NCBI lineage: Bacteria > Bacillati > Actinomycetota > Actinomycetes > Kitasatosporales > Streptomycetaceae > Peterkaempfera > Peterkaempfera bronchialis. The sequence continues at coordinate 6,464,583 of NZ_CP031264.1, read as the reverse complement.
GGATGAGCCGCTTCAGCTCGTCGGCGCTCCCCTCGGCGGCGATCCTGCCGTCGCTCAACACGGCGATGCGGTCGGCGAGTTCGTCGGCCTCCTCCAGGTACTGGGTGGTGAGGAAGACGGTGACGCCGCCGGAGACCAGCTCGCGGATGATCCCCCACATGGTGTGGCGGCTGCGCGGGTCCAGGCCGGTGGTCGGCTCGTCCAGGAAGAGGATCCGCGGGTCGCCGACCAGCGTCATGGCGATGTCGAGGCGGCGCCGCATGCCGCCGGAGTAGCTGGAGACGGGCTTCTTCGCGGCCTCCACCAGTTCGAAGCGGTCCAGCAGCTCGGCGGCGGTGCGGCGGCCCTCGCTGCGGGAGAGGTGGTGCAGGTCCGCCATCAGGAGCATGTTCTCCTCGCCGGTGATCAGGCCGTCGACGGCGGAGAACTGGCCGGTGACGCCGATCGCGGCCCGTACGGCCTGCGGGTCGGCGGCCAGGTCGTGGCCGCCGACGCGCAGGTCGCCGGCGTCGGCGGTGAGGAGGGTGGAGAGGATCTTGACGGCGGTGGTCTTGCCGGCGCCGTTCGGGCCGAGCAGGGAGAAGATGGTGCCGGTCGGCACGGCCAGGTCGATGCCGTCGAGGACCGTCTTGTCCCCGTATGCCTTGCGCAGCCCCTTGGCCGCGATGGCGAGTGGGTGCGATGTCGTTGGCGTCATGCCGCAGAGGTTGCGGCAGGGCGCATTCAGCCTGGTTTCACCAGGGTTTCAACGCCCTGAAGGTCATGGGTGCGGCACGCCGTCGGGGTGGGTGCCGTAGCCTCCGCCGCCGGCGCTGACAAAGGACACGGTGTCGCCGTTGCGCATGCGGAGGTAGCCCTTGCCCGGGAGGCGTTCCCAGTCGGTGGAGTCGCTGCGGCGCAGGGCGGCGTGGCCCGGGGTGCCGCTGCCGCCGCCGTTGCGGCCCTTGGCGGCGAAGTCGGCGTTGGTCTGCTCGACGTAGTACATGCCGTCCGCCTCGGCGGTGAGCAGGGTGATGTCGCGGCGGACCGCGAGGCCGCCGTGGAAGCGCCCGGTGCCGCCGGAGCCGTCGACCAGCTCGGTGCGTTCGACCCGCCAGGGGTACTCCAGCTCGGTGATCTCCGCTGGGAGGATCGCGCAGTTGGAGCAGTAGGTGTCGAGCGCGTGGTCGCCGTCGGCGTCGGCGCGGGCGCCTCCGCCGCCGCCGAGGATGTCGGCGAGCAGGGTGTCCTTGCCCGATCGGGGGTCATGGGCGCGGAACACCCAGGCGGGGAAGGAGACATGGCTCGCCGCGACCGCCCGGTCGGGCAGCAGCTCGCCGAGCGCCTCGATCATCAGATCGGCGATCCGCTGTACGGCGAGGTGCCGTGCGCTGAGCGCCGCCGGGAAGACCGGGTTGACCAGCGTGCCCTCGGGGGCGGTCACCTCGATCAGCCGGGTCATGCCGTCGTTCTGCCGGATGCCGGAGTGGCCGGCGAAGCAGCGCACCCCGAAGTAGACCCCGGCGTGGGCGCTGGCCAGCGGCACGTTCATACCGCTGGGGACCTGCTCGGAGGTGCCGGTGAAGTCGATGGAGAGACGTCCGTCGCGGGCGGTGAGGGTCAGCCGGATGCGTACCGGGTCGGTGCCCTCGAAGCCGCCGTCGTCCAGATGTCCTTCGACCGTGACCGAGGTGGACGGCCACTCCGCGAAGAGCGCGCCAGCCCGTGCCGAGGTGTCGTCGAGCAGGCTGCCCATCGCCTGGACGATGGTGTCGGCGCCGAACCGCCCGCAGAGTTCGCGCACCCGCTCCACCCCGCGCTTGCACGCCGCGAGTTGGGCGCCGAGGTCGCCGACGGTCGAGTGCGGGTCGCGGACATTGGCGCGGATCAGGTCGTAGACCACCTCGTTGACGGCTCCGGCGTCCACCAGCTTGATCGCCGGGAAGATCATTCCCTCGTGGAAGAGCTCGGTGGTCTGCGCGCTCTCGGTGCCCGGGAAGGTGCCGCCGATGTCGATGTGGTGTGCGATGGAACCGGCGTACCCGACGAGTTCGGCGCCCACGTGGATCGGCATGAACACCTGGAGGTCATTGGTGTGCGTACCGCCCATGTACGGGTGGTTGGTGAGCACGGCGTCGCCCGGGGCGAGCACTCCGCCGTGGCGGACCAGCGCGGCTTGCAGGGCGAACTGCATCAGGCCGAGCTGCGCCGGGATCTGCTCGGAGTGCGCGACCATCCGGCCCTGCGCGTCGAAGAGCGCGCAGTTGAAGTCGAGCATCTCGCGGATGATCGGGGAGAAGGACGAGCGGTACTCCACGACCGCCATCTCCTCGCCGATGCTGTGGAACGCACTGGCCAGGATCTCCTGGGTCACCGGGTCGAGCGTCATCAGGCGTGGTCCCTTCGGGTGAGCAGCAGTGAGCCGGCGGCGACCGTCTCGGCCTGCCAACCGGGCAGCACGACGGTGGTGGTGTCCTCCTGGTCGATGATCGCCGGGCCGTGGACGAGGTCGCCGGTGCCGAGGCGGGCCCGGTCGAGCACATCGCACTCAAGCCATTCGCCGTTCATATGCACCTTCCGCCGGCCGAGGAAGGCATCGTCGCGGCCGGCGCCGGCGACCTCCCAGACGACCGGCTCCGCCGGGACCACCGCCCGTACCCGGAGCGCCACGATCTCGGTCGGGGTGTCGGGGAGGACGTAGTCGTACGCCTTGCGGTGCGCCTCCACAAAGGACCGCTCGGCCTCCGCCGTCGACCCGGCGGTGACGGGCGGGGGCGGCAGCGGGACGGTGAGGTTGTACGCCTGGCCGAGGTAGCGCATGTCGGCCGAGAACTCCAGCTGCCCGTCCTCCTCGTGCCCGGTCTGGGCGAGCAGTTCGCGGGCCCGCGCGGTGAGCGCGGCCAGCTGCTCCTCCAGCGCGGCCTCGCCGACCCGCCCGGTCTCCCGGACCCAGCTCTGCCCGATGTCGTACCGGATGTCGGAGAGCAGCAGGCCGAGCGCCGCCGTCACGCCGGGGTACGGCGGGACGAGCAGGCGCGGTACGTCCAGCTCCTCGGCGAGCGCACAGCCGTGCATCGGGCCCGCGCCGCCGAGCGCGACCAGGGCCATCCGGCGCGGGTCATGGCCCCGGGCGACGGAGACCAGGCGCAGCGCGGCGGCCATATTGGCGTTGGCCACCCGCAGGATCGCCCAGGCGGCGTCCTCGACCGACAGGCCGAGCGGTCCGGCGACCTCGCGCTGCACGGCGGCGCGTGCGGCCTCGGGGTCGATGGTGAGGTCGCCGCCGAGCGACCGCGACTCGCTGAGCGTGCCGAGCACCGCATGGGCGTCGGTGACCGTCGGGTGGACGCCGCCGCGCCCGTACGCCGCCGGGCCGGGGAGGCGCCCGCGCTCTGCGGGCCGACCAGCAGGGCGCCGAACTCGTCGACGCGGGCGAGCGAGCCGCCGCCCGCGCCGACGCAGAGCACATCGAGCTGGGAGAGGTTGACCGGGTGGCCGTTGAGCACACCGCTGTGCCGGACCTCGGGCCGGCCGTCGATGACGACCGCGACATCGGCGGTGGTGCCGCCCATGTCAAAGGTGAGCAGGTCGCTCTCACCGGCGAGCGCGCCCAGCCGGGCCGCGCCGATGACCCCGGCGGCCGGGCCCGAGGTGGCGAGGGCCACCGGCAGCTCCGCCGCCGCCCGGGCGGCGGCGAGGCCCCCGTTGGAGCACATCAGATGGACCGGCACCGCGACCCCGCGCGCGGCCACGACCTCGGCGAGACGGCCGAGGTAGCTGCCGACGAGCGGCAGCAGCGAGGCGTTGAGCGCGGTCGTACTGGCGCGGAGGTACTCCCGGATCTCCGGTGCCACCTCGCAGGAGAGGGTGACCGGCACCCCGGGCAGCTCGGCGGCGAGGATCCGGCGGACCCGCCGCTCATGGGCGGGGTTCAGAAAGGAGAAGAGCAGCACGACCGCGACCGACTCCGCCCCGGCCTCGCGCAGCGCCGCAGCCGCCGCCCGGACGTCGTCCTCGGAGAGCGGTTGGAGTTCGCTGCCGTCTGGGGCGATGCGACCGCGTACGCCGTGGCAGTGCTCGCGGCTGATCACCGCAGGCTGCTCCGGGGTCCAGAGGTCGTAGATGTGCGCCCGCTGCTGGGTGCCGATCTCCAGCAGGTCGCGGAAGCCGTCGTTGGTGATCAGGCCGCTGCGGGCGAGCCTGCGCTGCACGATGGCATTGGTCGCCACGGTCGTGCCGTGGGCGAGGTAGGTCAGTTCCCCGGCGGCGATGCCGCTGCGTTCCTCCAGTACGTCGAGTCCACGGACGAAGCCCACGGAGATGTCCGACGGGGTGGAGGCGACCTTCCCGATGTGCAGTCGGTTGTCACTGTCGACGAGGACGGCGTCGGTGAACGTGCCGCCGACGTCGATTCCCACACGAGCCTGGGCCATAAGCAACTCCTGCCTGGTTACACTGCATGAACATTTGATCGGACCGGATTTCCGGCGTCATGCGTCAAATGACGGACAGCCCTACTCGTGGTGAGGAGCCGGCGTCCCTATGGCAGTCACAGCAGCGGCCGGTACCGCATGGGAAGTCGTCGTCGACCGATCGGGACAGGTGGTCGGGCTCGGCCCGAGGCGCACCGTCCCCGCCGGGCTGCTCCGCTATGCGGCGGCATTCCTGGCCACCCGGCATGAGAGCGCGCGCTTCCTCTGGGCGCAGCCGCGCGACGCCTGGCTGGCGGTCTGCCTCGAACGACGAGCCGGGGCTGCCGGGTCTGCCGGGTCTGAGGCCACCGCGCTGCTCTCCCTGGCCGACACCGAACTGCCGCGCTCGCTCACCTCCCGCGAGATCGATGTGCTCACCCTGCTGGCCCTGGGGCTGACCAATGCGCAGATCTCGGGCCGCCTCGGGACGAGCGCCCGCACGGTCTCCACCCAGGTGGAGCGCCTGCTCTCCAAGCTCGGCCAGACCGGGCGCGGCGGCCTGGCCGCCGTCGCCGTGGACAACGGCCTGCTCAGGCTGCCGATACCGGGCGGTGCCGAGGGGGTGTCCGGCCTGACGCTGGCCGACATCGAGCAGCGGGCCGGTGGCACACCGGTGACCGAGCGGTGGCGGGCCACGGCCCCGGCCTACCCCCGGCGCAGGCCGTTCCTGCTCGGCTCGGTGATCCCCATGACGGGGCCGGTGGCCTCGGACGGGCTGGAGATGCTGCGGGGGGCGGGGCTGGCGGTCCAGCAGATCAACCGCCGGGGCGGCATCGGCGGCAGGCCGATCGAGCATGTGGTGGTCGGCGCGGACTTCTTCGAGCCGGACAGCGTCACGGCCGCGTTCGAGTCCGTCTTCGACCATGATGTCGATGCGCTGATCTCCAGCTACCCCAGCGCGGAGAACCCGGCCGCGCTCGACCTCGCCGCCGACTTCGCCCGGCCCTATCTGCACACCGCCACCTTCGAAGAGCAGGTGCAGCTCGTCCGGGAGGACCCGACCCGCTATGGCACGGTCTTCCAGACCTGCCCGTCCGAGCTGCACTACGGCACCGGGTTCGTCCGGCTGCTGGACGAGCTGGCGGGGAGCGGCCGGTGGCAGCCGCCCAGCCGCAGGCTGCTTCTGGTCGAAGCCGACGCGGTGAGTACGCACACGGCGAACGAGCTCTTCTTCGACCGGGCCGAGCGCTCCGGGTGGGAGGTCTCCGAGGTCATCCGGGTGCCGCTCTTCCCCGACGACTGGACCTCGGTGCTGGCCCGCCTCCACGACATCGGTCCGGCCGCCGTGATGGTCACCCACTTTGTCGCCGACGCGCTCGCCGGCTTCCAGCACGCCTTCAGCCGGGACGCCACCGACGCCCTGGTCTACTGCGTCTACGGCCCCTCCGTGCCCGCCTTCTCCGAGTCCCTGGGCGACATCGCGGAGGGGGTGATCTGGTCGACGGTCACCGGGGTCTACGACGACTCGCTCGGCAAGCGGTTCCGGGAGGAGTACCGACGGGAGTACGCCGCCGAGTCCGGGTGGTCACAGGCCGGTGCGGCCTACGACCAGGTCGGCCTGCTCGCCTCGGCCTGGACCGCGACGGGCGGCAGCGACCCACGCGATGTCACCGCCGCGCTGCGCCACCTGGTCCACCGGGGCGTCAACGGCGTCTACTACCTCGGCACGGCTGGGCAGTGCGCGCTGGCCTACCCCGATGTGACGTCCGACCCCTCGATCGGCCAGGCGCACCTGGTGTACCAGATCCAGGGCGGGCAGCACCGGGTGCTCGGCCCGGCGCCGTTCGGCACTGTGTCGGCGTTCCGCGAACCGCCGTGGCGCACCGCCCAGGGCGGCTAACGCGTACAGGGGCCGCCGGGGATCGCGGTGACTCCGCCGGTCGCCGTGTCCAGGACGACCGTGGCCAGGGTGGCGTACTCGGCGTCGCGGTCGCTCGCCCTCGGGTCCGGGTGGCAGCAGACCGCGCCGCCGCCGCCCAGGTGGTTCGCCATCACCGCGAGGACCTGCTCCGTTGCGGGCTTGGCTGCTGCGGGCCCGGCGGTGCGGCGGCGGAGCCCGCGCTGGATGATGTCGTAGCGGACCAGGGTGTCGGGGAAGGCCCTGGGCTCGGTGTCGCCGAGCGCGGCGGGCTGGGTGAGGAAGTGGTTGGTGTGGATCAGCACGCCGTCGGCGTCGGGCCGCACCCAGGCCGGGCCGCCGGGGTGCAGCTCGGCGGTGATCGCGGCGCTGCCGTCGTCCGATGAGGCGACCACGGTGAGCGATGTGGAGGCCGAGACCGCCGCCGAGGCGATCATCGTGAGCGCGTCGTTGATGTCGGCCGCGTCATCGAGCACCCGGCGGGCCACCACATGCACGGGCACACCGATCCCCCGGCCGTCGCGCTCATGGTGCAGGATCGTGAAGAGCACGCCGATGCCCGCGCCGTTCGCGCCGATCTTGCCGACGACGCCGTACTCCGTGACCGTCCGGGTCACCCGGCCGTCTCCGTGGGGGATCGTCCAGACCAGCCAGTTGGGGGCCATGCCGGAGTACCAGTCCCAGGTCTGGACGGCGACCGGCGCGCTGCCGTCGTCGGCCAGCAGGACGACCGCCGAGCACTCGCCCTTGGCCGCCGGGGTCAGGGTCGCCAGGATCTCGGTACGGGCGTTGATCGCGGCGACCTGCTCGACCGGCAGGCCCGCTCCCTCGGCGATGCCCTCGATCTCCTCGGCGAGGTCGGGAGCCCAGCCGCGGATGGCCGCCAGCGCCTCGGCGCCGGGCCCGTCCAGGTCGAGGTCATGACCGGCGGTGCGGGCGAAGAGCGCGCGATAGGAGGCGATGGTCCGGCCGATCTCGGCGGCGTGGGCCAGGCCGAACTCCCGGCCGCGCGCACGGGGTGCGGCGACCGACGAGGTGAAGGTGCGCTTCACTGGTTCTCCTTCTACCTGCTAACTGCTACCTACTACCTGCTACCTGATCCGGTAGCCGCCGTCGGCGGTCACCGTCGTCCCCGTGACATACGACGCGCCCTCGGAGGCGAGGAAGCAGACCACCGAGGCGATCTCCTCGGCGCGGCCGAGCCTGGCCAGCGGCACGCTGCTGCGGATCGTCTCGGCGCCGGCGGCAGGGTCGTCCATCACCCGGAGCATGGGGGTGTCGATCATCCCGGGGGCGACGGCATTCACCCGGACCCCGTAGGGCGCCCACTCCCCCGCCATGGCGCGGGTCAGCGCGCCCACCCCTGCCTTGGTGGCGGCATAGGCCGCGCACGGCTCCTCCCAGTCGCTGCTCTCGGCGGCGATCGAGGAGAGGTTGACGATGGAGAGGCCGTGGCCGGCGGCGCGGGCGAGCCCGACCGCCGTACGCGCGCAGAGCATCGTGCCGAGGACATTGACGTCAAAGGTGTCGCGCCACTCGGCGACGCTGACCTCGTCCAGCGGGCGGACCGGGAAGACCCCGGCCGACTGCACCAGGATGGTGGGGGCGCCGCCGAGTCGGGACACCGCCTCGGCGAAGCCTGCCCGGACCGATCCCTCGTCGCGTACGTCGACGGCCACGGTCTCCGGGTCGGCGCGCAGGTCCAGGCCGACGACCGCCGCCCCCTCCGCGCGCAGGCGCTCGGCGACGGCCCGCCCGATTCCGGAGGCCGCGCCGGTGACGACGGCGCGGGCTCCGGCGATGCGGACCCCGGCGGCGGGGGCGGTACTCATGCGTCCCGCCGGGCGTGCACCGGCCGGGTGGCCTTCCACGCCTCCAGCGGGTGGGCGGCCCGCCACTGCTCGGCGTACTCTCCCATCCGGGTGAAGACCACGCCGCTGCGGGACTTCATATGCTCGATCAGGCCGTCCAGCATGGTGATCCGATGGCCGCGACCGATGACCTGCGGATGCATGCACAGGTCGAAGACACCGCCCGGGACGTTCTCATAGGCGTAGTCGAACTCGCCCTGCCAGATCTCGCGCACCTTGCTCGGCGAACCCAGCGTGTAGCTGAAGCCCTGCTCGAACTCGAACTGCGGGAAGTCGTCGAGCAGCCAGCTGAACGGCACTTCGACGATCTCGCTGGAGTCGCCGAACTCATAGGGCCCGCTGGTCGACCAGCGGTCGCCCTGCCGCAGGTAGTACGGCGTGAAGTCCGAGCCCTGGCAGGAGCTGTCGTAGCGCATGCCGTTCTCCAGCAGGATGTCGATCGAATGGACGCTCAGATCGACTGCGGGTGAGCGGAAGCCGACCGGGCGCACCCCCGCGACCCGGTCGAGCGCCTCAAGCGCCCGCGCGAAGTTGGCGCGCTCGCCGTCGCGGTCGAAGTGCGCCGGGTTCTCGTGCACCCAGCCGTGGTGGCCGATCTCATGCCCGGCCTCCGCGATGTCGCGGACCAGCTCGGGGTAGGCGAGCGCGGTGTGTCCGGGGACGAAGAAGGTCGCCGGGATGTCGTGCTTGGCGAGCAACCGCAGGATGCGGGGCACGGCCACCGCGCAGAACTCCCCCCGGGAGATCTCGGCCGGGTTGACCGAGCCGCCCGAGAGCCAGACCGAGAGTGCGTCGAAGTCGAAGGTGAGGCAGACCGAGAGCTGCCGCGTACTGATGCTGTTCATGCCCGACCTGCCATCGTCTGGACCGGCTCGCCGGCCCGGTCGTCCGCTTCGTCCTCGGCCTCTTCGCCCTCGGCCACCCAGCGTTCGATCCGCCGGTTGATCGCCCCGACGGCGTCGACGATGCCGCGCGGCATGATGACGACCATGGCCACCAGCACGGCCCCGAGGACGATCAGCCGGGCCTGCGGGTAGCCCTCAAGGGCGGTCTGCACGGCGAGGATCAGCGCCGTGCCGACGAATGGACCACTCAGGGTGCCGAGACCGCCCACCACCATCATGGTCACAAAGATCGTCATCGGGCCCAGGCCCATGACGGTGGGCGTGATCACCCCGAAGTAGTAGGCGTAGAGCGCCCCGGCCAGACCGGCGAAGAAGCCGGAGATGCCGAAGGACAGCACCTGGTACGTGATCGGGCTGATGCCTCGCGCGGCGGCCAGCGGGGCGTTCTCGCGCAGTGCGACGAATGCCAGCCCCATCGGCGAACGCGTCACCAGCAGCATGGCGGCGGCGGTGACCAGGGTGACGGCCAGCGCCGTCCAGTAGTAGCCGTGCGCGACCGCCGTGGCGTCCGTCGTACCGAAGGCCAGACCGTGGTAGCCGGTGAGCCCGAACGACCCGCCGGTGAGGCCGCTGCGGTCGGAGGTGATGACCAGCTGGATGACATACGCGAACGAGAAGGTGAGCAGCGCGGCGTAGATGCCGCGCAGCCGCAGCGACGGAATGGCCAGCAGCACGCCGCCGGCGCCCGCGGCCAGGCCGCCGACGAGCAGCCCGATCCATGACGAGAGGCCGGTGTGCAGCGAGAAGAGCCCGCCGGCGTATCCGCCGACCGCATAGAGCGCCAGGTGCCCGAAGTTCCACACCCCGCTCACGCCGAGGACGAGGTTCCAGCTCTGGTTGAGCGTCAGCCAGATGAGCCCGAGGATGAGCACACCGAGGAGGTATGAGCTCTTGATCACCCAGGGTGTCATCAGGGCGATCAGCGCAAGAGCGGTGATGAGCGCCGGCCGCAGACGCGGCCGGCCGAGTATGGCGTTCACAGACGTGCCTCCTGCGGCTTGCCGTCCAGGCCGAACGGCCGGACGACGAGCACGACGACGATGACGGCGAAGAGCATCGGCAGCGACCAGGTGACGCTCCAGTAGACCGAGACCACCGACTGGATGAGGCCGATGACATAGGCGGCCCAGATGGTGCCGCGCACACTGCCGAGCCCGCCGAGGATGGCCACGATCATGGCGAGCAGCAGCGGCTGGTCCCCCGCGTTCGACGAGACGAAGTAGATCGGCGCGAGCATCACGCCGGCCACCCCGGCGAGGGCCGAGGCGATGCCCATGGTGATCACATGCACCCGGCGCACCGGGACCCCCATCAGCTGGGCGGCGTGCAGGTTCTGGGCCACCGCGTTGATGGACATGCCGTAGCGCGACCGGACCATGAAGGTGTGCAGGCCGAGCAGCAGGCCCACGGCCACCACGGTCATGACCACCTGCTGCCAGGTGACGGTCACCCCGGAGAGCAGGGTGAACTGACCGTCGACCAGTGCGGGGAAGTTCAGCTGCCGGGGGCCGAACCAGAGCTGGACGACATTCTGGAGGATGGTGGCGAGGCCGAATGTCGTGATGAACGCGGCCATCTCGAAGTCGATGCCGCGCCGGCCGATCAGCGGTCGTACGCCGATCTGCTGGACGGCCACGCCCAGCCCGAAGGTGAGGAGTGCGGCGAGCACCAGCCCGAGCCATGGGTTCACGCCGAGGCGGTCCAGCGCCCACCAGGCGACAAACCCGCCGATCATCGTCATGACGCCCTGCACCATGTTGAGGATCCGCAGGGAGCCGTAGATGAGGGTCATGCCGACCGTCATGAGCGCGTAGACCGAGCCCATCACCACGGCGCTCACCAGCGCCTGAAGGAGTGTGGACATCAGCGGACGTCCTCCTGTCCGGTCTCGACGCCCAGGTAGGTGCGGACCAGGGCCTGGTCCGACATCAGCTCGGCGGTGCTGCCCTCGCGGATGATCCGGCCGGTCTCCACCAGGCAGACCCGGTCGGCGAGGTCCTTGATGTGGCCGAAGTTCTCCTCGACCAGCAGGATGGCGATCCCCGACTCGGCGATCCGGCCGATCCGGGCGTAGACCTCGTCCACGATCACCGGTGCCAGTCCGAGCGAGGGCTCGTCGATGATGAGCAGCCGTGCCTCGGCCATGAGGCCCCGGCCGATCGCGAGCATGCGCCGCTCGCCGCCGGAGAGCGTGCGGGACCGCTGCTCCCGGCGCTGGTACAGCTTGGGGAAGATCTCGAACACCCTGGCCAGCCGCTGGTCGCGGTCCTGCCGGGAGGGGCAGAGGAAGCCGCCCATCAGCAGGTTCTCCAGCACGGACATATCCGGGAAGAGCAGGTCTCCCTGCGGGATGTGCCGGATGCCCAGCCGGGCGATCACCTCGGCCCGCCGCCCGGTGATGTCCGCGCCTTCGAAGGTGATCCGTCCCGAGGTCGGCACCACGAGTCCGCTGACCGCCCGGACCAGGGTGGTCTTGCCGTGCCCGTTGGGGCCGACCACCACGACGGTCTCGCCCCGGTCCACGGAGAGGTCGACACCGTCCAGGACGGGGACCTCGCCGTACCCGGCGCACAGCTTCTCAACTCTGAGCATGGTCACCACCCGCACTGGTACCGAGGTAGACCCGGGCCACCTCGGGGTCGGCCATCATCTGCGCCGGGGTGCCCTCGAAGAGGCGACGGCCCTGGTTCATGATCAGTACGCGGTCGGCGACCGCGGTGAGTGCGCGCATCACATGCTCGATGAGGATGACGGTGACGCCCCGGGCGCGGATCGCGCCGATCAGCTCCACCAGGCTGTCGACCTCCGGCGGGGTCAGGCCGCCGGCCGGCTCGTCCAGCATCAGGAGGCGGGGGCGGGCGGCCAGTGCCTGGCCGATCATGAGCCGCTTCTTGTCGAAGACGGGCAGCGGACCCGCCGGGGTGGACGCCTTGTCGGAGAGGCCGACGAAGTCCAGCGCCTCATGGGCCCGCTCGGCCACCTCGGGGGTGTAGCCCCAGCGGAACCGCGCCTTCTGGGCCGTACCGAAGTGGCTGCCGGCGACCGCGTTGGCGAAGACCGTCTGGCTGTCGATCACCGAGGGGAGCTGGAAGGTGCGGGAGAGGCCGAGGCGGCAGATCCGGTGGATCGGGAGCCGCTGGATCTCCTGTCCGGCGAAGCTGACCCGGCCGGCGGTGGCGCCGACATGGCCGGAGATGAGATCGAAGAGTGTGGTCTTTCCGGCGCCGTTGGGACCGGCGATCCCCAGGGTCTCGCCCTCGGTGACCGAGAAGGTGACATCGTCGACTGCGGCCAACCCGCCGTAGTGCTTGGAGAGCCCGTCGACCTCGAGAAGCGTGTCCATCGTCTGCGTACTTCCGATCAGAGCCATGGCGGCAGCTGGAACTCGCCCTGGATATAGGGTTCGGGGGCGATGAGGACGTGTTTCCGGTCCTGGATCTGATAGGTCTGGTGCGCCATGCCGAGGCCGGCGTCACGGGTCTGGTCCGGGTACTGCCGCGCGGCCTGCTCGCCCTCGACAAAGGTGTAGCCTCCGCTGACGCCCCGGTGGGTGATGCCCAGCACGGCCTGGGAGACGGCGCGGAAGTCATAGGGGTCGTTGACCTGCCGGACGGCGGTGGCCCACAGGTGGACGGCGTCGTACTGCGCGCCCGCCTGGCTGAGTCCGGCCGCGGCGCCGTACTTCTCCCGGTACTGCTTCATGAACGCCTTGCCGCGCTCGTCGGGGATGGTGCCGATGACGGTCGACCAGAGCACCCCGTTGGCGGCGTCGCCGGTGAGGTCGAGGTATTCCGGCACCGAGGGGCCGTACTGCTCGAAGAGGAGCGAGGGGGTCGGGCTGGAACGGAACTGCTTGGTGAAGGAGGCGAGGTCGCCGGTGATGTAGTCGGCGTGGAAGATCAGACCCGGTGGGTTCGCCCTGATCTTGGCCAGCGTCGGACCCCAGTCGGCGAGCGGTGCGGTCACCTGCTCATAGAGGGAGATGTCCCAGCCGTGCTCCTTCGCCGACTTGCGGACGCTGTCCGAGATCGACGTGCTGTACGGGTCGGTCGTGGTGATCACCGCAATGGTGCGGTTCTTCGGTTTCCACACCCCGCTGTCGATCCAGTTCTTGGCCAGCGAGAGAAAGCCGGGCCCGTACCAGCGCTCGGTCGGGTCGGTCTCGAAGATATTGGTGTACCCGGCCTTCTTCACCGCGTCGACATCGGCTTGGAGCGTGTTCGCATGGAAGAAGGGCGTGCCGATCTGGGCGATGGCCGGGAACTCCGCCTGGGTGGAGGAGGTGTAACCGCCGAAGAGCGCTGCCGTGCGATCCCCCTGGGCGAGTTTGCGCGCGCCATTGATGAACTTCTCCGGCGCGATGTCGGCGACATCGGCGACGACCAGTTCGAGCTTGCTGCCGAGTACGCCGCCCCCGGCGTTGATCTCGGCGATCGCCATCTCCTGGCCGCGCCGCATTTCCTGGCCGTCTGCCGAATACGCGCCGGTCACCGGGACCAGGCCGCCGATTCTGAGCGTGCCACCGCGCCCGGCCGAGCTGCGGAAGGTGTCCTCCCGGGTGGCAGGGGCCACCACAAAGCCACCGGCACCACCGACGATCGCGCCGCCCACCGTCGCGGCACCGACGCCACGGACGAAATCCCGCCGAGAAACCCTCTTCGACATCCAGCCACCTCTATGGACCGTACGTGGGAGCAGTTGAGGCCGACTGAGTGTCAACCGCCGACCGGCGGGCAGTGCGCTCGACCGGTGAGTGACAGTGATACCGGTGGCCGGATCGCCCGGCGTCCGTCATCTGACGTATGCCGTCGCCGCCCCCGGCGCCCGTGGCTGATCAGGGACGCCCTGGTGGGCGGCGGCGTTCGCGCAGCCGGGAGAGGGCGAGGAAGACCGGCACGGCGAGCGCGACAAGGATCGCCGCGCCGGTGACCGCGCTGGTCAGGAAGTGGGCGCTCTGCCGGGCCACGCCGTAGTAGTAGAGGAACACCACGGCCATCAGCAGCAGATAGCCGCCGACGGCGGTGCCGACGGTGTGCCGGGCGAGGCCGAGCCAGCCGCGTCGCGCCGTGGTGTGCGGCGGTCCGGTCAGGTGCCGGTGCAGCAGGCGCAGGCCGAGGCCGAGGGTTGCCATGAGCAGCAGGTAGCCGATCAGCAGCGGCAGGACGTCCTGGCGGAGGAGCGCGGGGGAGATCCCCGGCGGGCTGCTGCGGCCTGCCGGTTGGCCGCCGCCCTCGGGACCCCGGAGCAGGAAGTGCCAGCCCCGGACGAATGCGTGCCAGCCGAACCAGAGCCAGAACGCGAAGAGCACCCATCGGCCGACCGGATAGCGCATGACCGCACGGAGCGTGTCGCTGAGCGTGGGGAGGCCGGTCGCCGGTCGGGCGAGGCCGAGGCCCTCCCATGCGAACAGCGCGCCGAACAGGACCACCCAGGCGAGGTACCCGGCCCATCGGTGTCCAGCCATTGCGACCTCCCATGGCCAGGGGCGGGTCTTCTGGCGGGGCCTGGACGGTCCGGCGAGCGCCTGCCGTGGCCGGTAGTGGGGACGAGAACCGCTCTACGCTCCCATCGTGCGCCCGGAGTCCGGCGGAGGGTGCCGGGCGCGGACGGCATGAGGCCCCAGGCGGGTGCCTGGGGCCTCGTGCCGGGTGGGATCAGTACCAGTGGTGGGTCTGCCAGAAGGACCAGGCGGCGTTCGGGCTGCCGTAGCGGTCGTTCATGTAGGACAGGGCCCACTTGATCTGGGTGCCGGCGTTGGTCTTCCAGTCGGAGCCGACGGAGGCCATCTTGGAGCCGGGCAGCGCCTGGGCCAGGCCGTAGGCGCCGGAGGAGGCGTTGACCGCCTGCGGGTTCCAGCCGCTCTCATGGCTGATGATCGCGTCGAACGCGGCCCACTGGCCGGCCGGGACCATCGCCTGGGCCGCCCCGCGCGCCCCGCCCGCCGACACCGGGGCCGAGACGGCCAGCCCGCCGTGCCGCACCGCAGCCGAAGCAGCGGAGGCGGCGCCGGTCGCGCCCTGGGCGCGGTCACCGCCAGCGGTGTGGTTCAGGTGGTTGACGTGGTGGACGTGCAGCTGGTGCGCGCTCATCCGGGCCTGCGAGGCGGTCGCGGCCGACGCCGCCGGAGCGGCCACGGCGGCCAGCGAGGCGAACCCCGCGGTGGCGGCCAGCAGGGCGGCGGACTTATGCAGGCGGGACATGGGGATGCGCTTCACAGTCTGGGACCTCAATCGGTTCACTGGGCAGCCGGGCCTCACGGCTCCTGGCGCCCGTGGCACCCGTTTCGGTTCGGTGTGCCGGAGGAGGCGCCGGGGCTCTTGCGAACCCGCCGACGCCGTCGGACCCGGCCCAGTCTTAGCGACCCGCCCGAACCCCGACAAACCCCCTCCTACGACCCCGCCCCGTAGCCGACCGAACCCCCACGCCCGCCCCCCGACCCCGCGAAACCACCCCCGCCGGACCCCCGACCGCCCCTCCCGCACCGACCGCGCCGGACCGCCACCCCCTCCCCCACCAGCCCCTTTGCCAGTGATTCAGTGCATGTGCGGCTTAAACACGCAGATGCCCGAAATCGGATGTTTATTCTGCGACCGGCACCCCACCGGCCGTCTACGAGCAAGCCTCGTACACCCACGAATCCCTGTGAGCCTCTTCACGTCGATCCGGCCCGCGCACCGAGCCGGGGCCCGGCCGGTTTGCGATGTTCCGGCCGGGGCACTCCGGCGGGCATGCTTCTCGACATCCTCAAAGGCGCCCTCGCCGGCGCGGCCGGCACCACCGCCCTCGACGCGGTGACCTATCTGGACATGGCCGGGCGCGGCCGACCCGCAAGCGGCACGCCCAGCGAGACGGTGGAGCGGCTGGCGGAGAAGGCGGGCGTCGGCATCCCGGGCGAGGGCGAGCAGCGGAAGAGCCGCGTCTCGGGGGTGGGAGCACTGCTCGGCATCGCCACCGGCGTCGCGATGGGGGCCGCGTACGGTGCGCTGCGAGGGGCCGGCCTGCGACCGCCGGTGCTGGTGGGCGCCGGGCTGGTGGCCGCCGTCACCATGGCGGGGACCAACGCACCGATGGTCGGGCTGGGGATCTCCGACCCGCGTACCTGGTCGTCGACCGACTGGCTGTCCGATGTGGTCCCGCATGCGGTGTACGGGCTGGTGACGGCGGGGGCCTGCGCGCTCTTCGACGGCGAGCGGCCGGGGCGGCGGGCGGCGTGTGGGGCGCGGCGTGCGGTGAGGCGGCGAGGTTGAGGTAAGAGGCGATCGGGGCGGCGCGGGCGCGGGGCGGCGGCCCGGCCGGTCCTGGGCCGCCGCCCCGATGCGTTCAGCTCTGTCGGCCCCGGCCCGTGAGGTGGTCGCGGATGCGGTCGACCAGTGCGGCGCCGGGAGCCAGCGCCTTGTTGAACGGCGGCTTGTCGGGGGCGTGCGGGTGCGGGTGCGTGGGTGCGTGCTCCTTGGCGTGCACCACCTTCTGCCCGAGCGCCTTGCGCTCCTCCAGCGGCAGCACCTCCTCCAGCTGCGGGAAGATCACGTCCTCCTCCTCGCGGACATGGGCGCGGATCTCCGCCTCCAACTGCTCCACCAGCAGGGGGAAGTCGGTGTGGTCTGGGCTCAGTCCGTCGAGCGCGTTCATGGTCCGCTCGGCCTCGGCGTGCTCGGCGATCTCCTTGTCGGCGATGGCATCGCCGGACGGCAGGGCCTTGCGGATGGCCGGGTAGAGGTACTCCTCCTCGGCGATCGTGTGCCTCACCAGTTCGATGATCATGTGGTCCACCAGCTCGCGCTGCTGGACAGGGTCGGTGCTGACGTCGAACGCGGCGAACAGGCGCTCCACCTCCCGGTGGTCCCGCACCAGCACCTGTAGGACGTCCTGCGACTCACCCATGGGGGATGTCTCCTCGGCTCGGCGGCTGGTCCGTCCCGGCTGGGGCGGACGCCGCCCCCGGGTTCCCGTGCGGCCCGGCCTCAAACGCCGCCGCCGGGCGGCCCCGGACGGGGGCGCCATGCTGCTGCGGGGGCGGGGAGGGCGTCCAGCGCGTCCAGGACCTCGGCGGGCGTGATGCGGAGCAGGCGGCGGTCGGGGCGGCGGCCATGGGCGTCGCCCGGGCGCAGCGGGGAGCCGGGGTCGGGGTGCCAGAGGGCTCGGTGGCGGGTCAGGGCGGGCGGGCCCCAGAGGCGGGGGGCGACCGGGCCGAAGAGGACGACGGAGGGGGTGCCCAGTGCGGTGGCGAGGTGGGCGGGGCCGGTGTCGCCGACGACCAGGGCCCGGGCCTGGGCCAGGACGGCTGCCAGACCGCCGAAGGTGAGGCCGCCGGGGGCGCCGAGGACCTGCGCGGCGGGCAGCCCGGCGAGGTCCGCGACCTGCCGGGCCAGCTGCGCCTCGCCCGGCCCGGCGGTGACGACGACCCGGCGGCCCCGCGCGGTGAGGGCGGCCGCGACCTCGGCGAAGCGTGCGGCCGGCCAGCGACGGGCTCCGGCGTCGGCGCCGGGGTGCAGCACGATGGCGTCCGGGGCCGGTGAGGCGGGTCCGGGGGCGGTGATCCGCAGGTCGTCCGGGTCGGCGGGGATGCCGTACCAGGTGAGGAGGCGGCACCAGCGGAAGCGTTCATGCTCGTCGTCCCGCCACTGCGGCGCCCGGCCGGCTGGAGTGTCCGGGGTGTCCGGGGTGTCCTGCGTGTCCGGGTGGGCGAAGGCGAGCAGGCGGCCGGGTTGCAGGCGTTGCAGCAGCTGGCGGCTGGGCGGACCGTTGCCGTGCAGGTCGACGGCGGTCTCGGGCGGGGGGCCGGTCCAGTGGAGCCGTTCGGGGACTCCCCGCCCGGGGGCTTCGGCGGGGAGGACCCGGTCGACCGCCCCGGTCGCGGCGGCGGCCTCCGCCAGCCGGGCGGGCGCGGCCAGCACGATCTCCCGTCCGGGGTGGGCCCGGCGCAGCGCGCGCAGCGCGGGCACTGCGGTCAGCAGGTCACCCAGGCCGAGAGCGCGCAGCACCAACACCCGCCCACCCCCCGCCGTCACCAGGCCACCCTCGCAGCCCGCCCACCCCTCCGGCGCGGCCCGGCCCTGCCACCCGGCATGGCCGGCACCGGGTGCCCCGCCCGGCGGGCACGCGCAGTGGCGGCGCACGCGGGGGTGTCGTGGGGCGGCGCGGTCATCGGAGTACCCGCCGGGGTGCGGTGACCCGGTGTCGCCACCCGGCACCCGGTTCCGCCGTCGGGCGCTCGCCCTCGGAGGCACGGCGGAGGGGACGCGCCTCGGACCGGCTGGGCCCGGACGACGGGTGCCTCATCCGGGGGCCACGGGCGGCACGCCACCCCAACCCCACCGGGAACGCAGGGGTGCCCTGCGGCGGCGCGGTCATCGGAGTGCCCGCCGGGGTGCGGTGAGCCGGTGTCGCCACCCCGTCAGGCGGGCGGGGCGGGTGCAGGTGAGGTGGGGCGGTCATTGGGGGACGTCGGCGGCGCGGCGGGTGAGTGCGGTGGTGGAGCGGCCGTCGAGATAGGGGAGGACGACGGCCTGGCCGCCCCATTCGGCGAGCGCCGCCGCCTCCGGCAGGTCGTCCGGGGTGTAGTCGCCGCCCTTCACCCAGACGTGGGGCCGCAGGGTCCGCAGCAGGGTCTCGGGAGTGTCCTCCTCGAAGACGGCGACGGCGTCGACGCAGCCCAGTCCGGCCAGGACGGTGGCCCGGTCCGCAGCGGGGTTGAGGGGGCGGCCCGGGCCTTTGAGGCGCCGTACGGAGGTGTCGGAGTTCAGGCAGACCACCAGGCAGTCGCCGATGCGGCGGGCGCTCTCCAGCAGGCCGACGTGGCCGGCGTGCAGCAGGTCGAAGCAGCCTCCGGTGGCGACCACGGTTCCGCCTCGGGCGCGTACGGCGGCGGCAAGCGCGGCGGGGTCGGTGGGCGCACCGGAGGGGGCTGGGTGGCCCGCTCCGCCGTCGGCGACGAACGCGGCGGCTGCGGCGACGGCCCGCTGAAGCGCCTCCTCCGGGAGGGCGCCGTCGGCCAGGGCGAGGGCGGCGGTGGCGGCGAGGCAGTCCCCGGCGCCGCAGGGGTCGCCGACGGCGGTGTGCGGGGGCGGGATCAGCATGGGGCTGCCGCCCCGGGCGAGCAGGACGCCCCGCTCGCCGAGGGTGACGGCGACGGCGGCGGCGTGCCAGTGGCGGGCCAGCAGGGCGGCGCGGGCGGTGTCGGCGCGCAGGGAGGTGTCGTCCGGGCGGGGCCGGTCCGGGTCGTCGGGCAGGGCGGCGGCGAGGGTGCGGGCCTCGGCGGCGTTGGGGGTGGCGAGGCGGGTGCCGGGTACGGGGGCGGCGCCGCGCGGATGGGGGTCCCAGAGCAGCGGGACGCGGCGGGCTGCGGCGGCGAGCAGCGGTCGGAGTACGGCGGCGGTGCCGCGCCCGTAGTCGGAGACCAGGACGGCGGCGGCGCCGCCGAGGGCGCGGCATACGGCGGCGTCGGGCTCGCCGGGGGTGCCGCCGCCGTGGTCGAGGCGGACCAGCGGGCGTCCGGCGGCCCGGACCCGGGTCTTCACGGGGAGTGTGCCGTGCAGCGGCAGTTCGGCGAGGTGGACACCGTGTGCGGTCAGGGTGGCCCGTACGGTCCGGGCGGCGTCGTCGCTGCCGAGCGGGGTGACCAGGATGACCTCGCGGCCGTCCTGGGCGGCGGCGAGTGCGGCGGCCAGACCGGCGCCGCCGGGGCGGCTCCGCTCGGCGGCGATGTCCACGACGGGTGCGGGGGCATCGGGGGCGAGCCGGGTCGCCTCGCCGTCGATGTCGCGGTCCAGCAGGGTGTCGCCGACGACGACCAGGGCACGGCCGGCGGCGGTCATACGGCCTTCCGGGCGTTGGGACGGCGGCCGGGGTGGCGGGCGAGTGCGGTGTCGAACGCCTCACAGAGCAGATGGAGGGCGACGAGGTGCATCTCCTGGACGGTGGCGGGGGCGGGGGCGTCGATGGCGAGGGTCTCGTCGGCGGCGCCGGAGAGCGGGTTGGGGCGGCTGCCGGTCATGGCCCAGACGGCGAGCCCGGCCTTGCGTCCGGCGCGGGCGGCGGCGAGCAGGTTGGGGCTGCGGCCGGAGGTGGACATCAGGATCAGGACGTCGCCGGGGCGGCCATGGGCGGCGATCTGGCGGGCGTAGAGGGATTCGAAGCCGTAGTCGTTGCCGACCGCGGTGACGGTGGAGGTGTCGGCGTGCAGGGCTATCGCGGAGAAGCCGGGGCGGTCCTGGCTGTAGCGGCCGACGAGTTCGGCGGTGAGGTGCTGGGCCTGGGCGGCGCTGCCGCCGTTGCCTGCGGCGAGGAGGCGTCCCCCAGCGGGGAGGACGGCGGCGAGCGTCCGGCCCCAGGCGGTGACCCGGTCCAGGCCGTGGCGGTGGAAGCGGGCCAGGCTGTCCTGGAGGGCGCGGCAGTGCCGGGCGGCGGCCTCGGCCGCTTCGGCGGATTCGGCGGTGTCGGCGGCCTCGGGGGCGGGGCGGACGGAGGCGGCTGCGGGGTGCGGAGGATGCATCAGGCTGCTCCTGTCGCGGTGGCGGTGGCCTTGGCGGTGCGGCGCGAGCCGGTGAGGACGTCCCGGTACACCTCCTCGGTGGCGGCGGCGACGGTCTCCCAGCTGTAGCGGGCGAGTACCCGGCGGCGGCCGGCCCGGCCGTAGGCGGCGCGGGTGCCCGGGGAGGCGAGCAGTTCCACGGCGGCCGAGGCCAGCGCTCCGGGGTCGCCGGGCGGGACGAGGCGGCCGGTGGCCCGGTCGGCGACGGTGTCGAGGTGGCCGCCGACGGCGCTGGCGACCACCGGGATGCCGCACCCCATGGCCTCCAGGGGCACGATGCCGAACGGCTCGTAGTCCGGGGGGCAGAGCACCAGGTCGGCGCTGCGCAGCAGCGCGGGCATCTGCTCGGGCGGTACGCCGCCGAGCAGTCGCAGCCGGTCGGCGACGCCGGTCTCCGTGGCGAGGGCGCGCAGCCGCCGCGCCTCGGGGTCGGCGTCGAGGCGGTGGGCGGGCGGCCCGCCGGCGATCAGCAGTTCGGCGCCGGCGATGCGGGCGAGGGCGGCGATGGCGGTGGCGGCGCCCTTGCGGGGTACCAGGCGGCCGATCTGGAGCAGCCGGGGTCGTCCGGAGCGGGCGGCGGCGGGTCCGTCCGGGGTGAAGCGGGCCGGGTCGACACCGCAGGGCACCACGGTGGTGCGGTGGCGTGGCAGTCCCATGGCGGCGAGTTCGTCGGCCTCGCTGCGGCAGGTGGCGATGATGCGGCGGCACATCCGGCCGATGGCCTGCTCCAGCGGGATGCGGCGGATGGGGCTGGTGTCGGCGGTGCCTTGGTGGCGCCGCTTGACGGTGCCGAGGGCGTGGTAGGTCTGGACGACCGGGACGGCGAGCTCGCGGGTGCCGCGCAGGGCGGCGAGGCCGGACATCCAGAAGTGGGCGTGCACCAGGTCGGGCCGGTCGGCGGCCCAGATGCGGGCGAGGTGGTCGCCGAAGGCGTGCATATGGGGCAGCAGCAGGTCCTTGGGGACGGCGTGGGCGGGGCCGGCGGGGACGTGGTGGACCGTCACTCCGGGCCGGAGAGGCACATCGGCGGGGAGGTCGGGGGTGTCCCGGCGGGTGTGCACGGTGACCTGGTGGCCGAGGTCGGCGAGTGCGGCGGCGAGGGCGGCCACATGGACGTTCTGACCGCCCGCGTCGACGCCGCCGAGCACGGCCAGCGGGCTGGCGTGCTCGGAGACCAGGGAGATCTTCAGCGGCCTCACGCGCACACCTCTTCGATGACGTGGTTCCAGTCGGTCAGGAAGCGCTTCAGCCCATAGCGGTCCAGCGCGGCCTGGCGGGCGCGGAAGCCGTCGGTGACGGCGGCGGCGGGGTCGGCCAGGTAGTGCCGGACGGCTTCGGCGAGCACCTCGGGGCGGGTGGAGACCACGCCGGCGCCGGGTGGGACGGCACGGGCGGCTTCGGTGGTGGCGAGGGCGACCACCGGCATGCCGAGGTGCATGGCCTCCAGCAGGGAGAGGCCGAGCGAGGTCCAGCGCACGGGGTGCAGATAGACCCGGCGGTCGGCCATCTCGCGGTGCAGCAGGGACTGCGGCAGGTCCTGGGTGCGGCAGCGGTCGGGGGGCAGCGCGAGGTGCGCGGCGAGACCTTCGGTGCCCATGCCGAAGACGTCCAGCGGTGCGGCCTCGGCGAGGGCGGGGAGCAGGTCGGTGCCGGTGGTGCGGCCGCGCCGGACGGGTTCGTTGACGACGACGGCGGCGCGCGGCAGTCGGCCGGTGTAGCGGTGGCCGGGGTCGACGATGCCGTGTTCGATGACGGTGGTGTGGGTGGCCCCTGCGTCCCAGAAGAGCCGGTTGAAGTGGGTGACGTGGACCAGCCGCAGGTCGGCGCGGTCGGCGACGGGGTGCCGGGTGTCGGGGACCCGGCCGTCGGGGGCGTTGTGCTCCAGGTAGACGGCGGGCAGGTCGCGGCCGGGGCGGCGGCCCAGCCAGGCGGTGGCCAGTTCCTCCTCGTGCGGGCGCTGGAGGACCACCAGGTCGAGATCGGCGGCGCGCAGCCGTTCGGGGGGCAGTTCGACCACGGTGGCCGGCCAGTCCCAGGTGCGGGCGCGGCCCCGGCCGTCGGGGCCCCGGCCGGGAGTGACCGGCACGACATAGGTGTGCGGGCCCTGGACGAAGGAGGTGGTCCAGGAGCCGTGGACGTGCCAGAGCAGGATGTTCACGCGGGCACCTCGCGGCAGGCCGGGGCCGGGTCTGCGGGCCCCCCGGTGAGCGTGGTGACCGCGTCCAGCAGTTCGGCGTCGCTGACCGAGTCCAGGCAGGGGTGGCCGCTGACGGGGCACTCACGGGCCCCCGTACCGGCGCAGGGTGCGTCGGGGCTGCCGAGCAGCACATGCGGGACCTTGTACGGGGCCCAGCGCTCGGCGGGGACGACCGGTGCGAAGAGGCTCACCACGGGGGTGCCCAGGGCCGCCGCGAGATGGGCCGGTCCGGTGTTGCCGACCACCACGGCGTCGGCGTGGGCGAGGACTCCGGCCAGCTGGGCGGGTTCGGTCCGGCCGCCGAGGTCGAGGGCGGGTCCGGCGGCGGCGACCTCGGCGGTGAGCGCGGTCTCGTCGGGGCCGCCGGTGACCACCATCCGGTGGCCGGCGCGGGCGAGGGCGCGCAGCGCTGCGGCGGCGCGGCGGGGGCTCCAGGCGCGGGCGGGCACTGCGGCGCCGGGGTGCAGGACCAGGTACGGGTCGGTGCCGGTCAGGGCCGAGGTGTCGGGGGGCGGGGTGACCCGCAGCCTGCCGTCGTCGCCGGCCGGCAGCGGCAGTCCGGCGGCGGTGGCCAGGTCGACGGCGGCCTCGGCCTCATGGCGGCCGGGGGCGCGGCGGTGGCGCAGGTCGAGCAGCGAGCCGGGGTAGTGCTCGCTGTCGGCGCCTATCCAGGGGATTCCGGCGAGCCGCAGCACCAGCGCGGTGGGCAGCGGGCTCTGGTGATGGGAGGCCAGGACCAGGGCGCGGTCGAAGCGGCGCGCGGCGAGGTCGGCGACCAGTCCCCGGATGCGCTCCGGCCGTACCGGCTGCGGGGGCACCCCAACCCAGGGCGCATCGTGGACCAGCACCTCGTCCACCCCGGGCAGCATCCGCGCCGCCCAGGCGCCGCGCGGGCCGCACAGGACGGCGGTCCGGTCGGACCCGGCGGCGGTGGCCCGTACCGCCGGGCCTGCCAGCAGCACATCTCCGGCGCTGTCGAGGCGCACGACGAGCGACCTCATCGGTCTGCCCTGCCCATCCGGCTGGCCCGGCCACCGCCGCCGGAGCGGGCCGGGGACGCAGGACAGCTCGGGCGCGCGGGGGGCTCCGGGGGTGCCGGGAGTGCTGAAGACACCGGAGGTGCCGGGGGCGCCGAGAATGTGGGGGGCTCCGGGGACACCGGGAGCACGGGAGACGCGGCGCGCCCCGGAGACGCCGAGGGGATGGAGGACTCCGGGCGGGCCGGAGGTGTGGGAGAGCTCGGGCGCGTGGGGGGCTCCGAGGACGCCGGAGGTGCCGGCCGCGCCGCGAGTATGGGGGACTCCGAGGACACCGGGCAGGCCGGAGGCGCCGGGGATGCCGGGAGTACGGGGGGCTCCGGCCACGCCGAGAGTATGGGGAACGCCGAGAGCGCCGGGCAGGCCGGAGGCGCCGGGGACTCCGGGAGTGCGGGAGACGCGGGGGGCTCCGGGGATGCCGGGAGTGTTGAAGACGCCGGAGGTGCCGGGGGCGCCGAGCGTATGGGGGGCTCCGAGGACGCCGGGGACGCCGGGGACGCCGGGAGCACGGGAGGCGCGGGGGGCGCCGGGGATGCCGGGGGCTCCGGGAGCGGGGCATGTGGCCGGGGCTCCGGGGATGCCGGGAGAGTTCGGCTCAGGGGGGCGGTGCAGGGGGTGTGGGGTGGGGCGGGAGGGTTGGGGGGTGGTGGAGGGCCAGGTGGATGGCGGTGGGGAGGTCGGGGGCGACCTCGGGGGCGTGGGCGATCTCCTCGGCCCGGGTCTGCGGGGCGGGTACCAGGATGCCCCGGGCGCCGGCGGCGGAGGCGGCCTCCAGGTCGGCGCCGATGTCGCCGATGACCACGGTGCGGGCCGGGTCGGCGCCGAGTCGGCGGCAGGCGGCGTGGATCAGGCCGGGGGCGGGTTTGCGGCAGCCGCAGCCGTCCTCGGGCCCATGCGGGCAGACGGCCCACACCTGGAAGGGCCCGAGCAGCGCCTCCACCCGGTCCTGTACGGCGGTCAGCTGCTGCCGGGTCAGCACTCCACGGGCCACCCCTGACTGGTTGCTGACCACGCCCAGCGGGATGCCCAGGGCCCGCAGTTCGGCGAGGGCGGTGCGGGCCCGGGGGACGGCGCGCACCCGCCCCGGGTCGCCGTTGTAGGGGACGTCCACGACCAGGGTGCCGTCCCGGTCGAAGAGGATCGCGTCCGGTCGGGAGCGGTTCCCGGGACGCCGCCGTACGGGGGACGCGGCGGCGGGGAAGAGCCAGGGCTCCGGGACTGCGTCGTCCCATGGGGCGGTCGTGGAGGGCATGGCGGGCGAGTTGCCCCGGGAGGCGCTACGAAACATGGACAAGTCGGTCACCTTCCGTTGCGGTCACCCGCCGTGCAGGGCCGGGACAGGGGATACGGGACAGGGGCGTTACGGGGTTACACGGGATGCGGACGTTCAGATACCGGCGAGCATGCCGCTGCGCAGCGTGGCGCAGGAGCGGGCGATCAGCCGGGAGACATGCATCTGCGAGACGCCGACCACGTCGGCTATCTGGTGCTGGGTCATGCTGCGGAAGAAGCGGAGGAAGAGGATGCGCCGTTCGCGCTCCGGCAGCCCTTCCAGCAGCGGCCGGAGCGAGATCCGGTCGACGACCAGGTCGAGGTAGCGGTCCTCGCTGCCCATGGTGTCGGCGAGCGAGCCGACCTCCAGGCCCGGCACCGGCGCGTCCAGGGAGACGGCCGCGTACGCCTGGTACGCCTCCAGGCCGAGGATCACGTCCTCCTCGGGCAGCCCGGTGTAGTCGGCCACCTCGGCGACGGTGGGGCTGCGTCCGCCCAGCGGCTGGAGCAGTTCCTGCTGGGCCCGGCGCACCTGGTTGCGCGCCTCCTGCACCCGGCGGGGCACATGGAGGTCCCAGGCGTGGTCGCGGAAGTGCCGTTTGAGCTCTCCCACGATGGTCGGCACCGCGAAGGACTCGAAGGCGTGGCCCTGCGCCGGGTCGTAGCGGTCCACGGCCTTCACCAGGCCCACCGAGGCGACCTGGACCAGGTCGTCGTCGCTCTCGCCTCGGTTGCGGAAGCGGCGGGCCAGCCGGCGGGCCATCGGCATCAGGGACGAGATGACCTGCTCGCGCAGCCGGTCGCGCTCGGGTCCTGCCGGGAGGCGGGCGAGCTGCTCCAGGCGGTGCGGCAGGTCGTCCGGCGAACGGTCCTCCGCCCAGGTGGGGGGAAGACCGTCGGAGCGGGGGCTGGGGCGGGCGGGACCGGGCCCGGGACGGGGCATGGCAGCCTGCTTTCCGTGCACAGCCGGCGGCGTTGCGCACTCCGGCGACGGGGATCGGGCCCGTGACCTGCCGCTCCGGGGTGGGACACCGCACTGGGTGCGCGGCCCGGAGGGCGGGCTGTCGACCGTTCAGACGGCTTGACCGGCCCGTATGTGCCGCTTGTCCGTGGCACTGGCTCCCGCCTGCCCGAGGTGCATTGCAGCAAACACGGTCCCTTCCGGCGCTGCCGCCGCCGGGTGGCGCCGCGCCCGGGCGGCCCGGCCCGGGCCCGGCGGCGGCACTCCCCGTCGGCGCCCTTCTGCCGCAGGTCAGACCGTGTGCCGCAGCGCCGGTGCGGCCTCCGCCGGGGCACCGTCCGAGCCTGCGGGCCAGGGCCGGGCGGCGCGGTACCGGACCCGGCCGCGCAGCCAATGGAGTGACGCCACGGGCGGGATGAGGACGCTGGTCGCGGCCATGGTGGCGACCTCGTCCGCAGTGCGCGGGCCCGGCAGGATCCGGGTGGCCGCGAACTGGGCGGTGCCCAGCGCCCACGCCCCGGCGAAGAGCAGGGCGGGGGTCCGGCGGCGGGCGGCGGCGCAGCCGAGGGCGGCGAGGGCGGCGGCGGTGACGGCCAGATGGCTGCGGAGCCGCCCGCGCGGGGCCTGGGCGCGGGTCCACCAGTCGCGGCCGTGCAGCCGGGTCATCAGCGCGTCATCGGCGTTGCCTGCCTGGGCGCGTACCGAGGCGAGCCGGTCGGCGGGCCGTACGGGGTGGGTGGTGCGGCGGCGGCCCATGCTGATCGTCCAGCCGGCGTCCAGGGTGCGCAGCGCCAGGTCGGCGTCCTCGCGGAACGCGCGGCGGAAGCGCTCGTCGAAGCCGCCGACCGACTCCAGGGCGGCCCGCCGGTAGGCCATGTCGGCGGTGATCCAGAGGGCGGTGGCCAGACCGGCGGTGCCGCGTTCCCCGTCGGTGGGGCGGCGGTCCTCGGGCAGCGGGACCCGGATGCGGCCCTGTACGGCGCCGACCTGCGGCCCGGCGGCCCGCAGGTCGGCGGTGAGGTCGGCGGCCCAGGTGGGGCCCGGCAGGACGTCGTCGTCCAGGAAGGCCACCCAGGGTTCCTCGGTGCTGCGCCAGCCGATGTTGCGGGCGGCGGCGGGGCCGTTGCCGCAGCCGGCCAGGGTGAGCACCCGGCCGCGCAGCGCCTCGGGTACGGCGACCGGCAGCGGCCGGCAGTCGTCCAGCGGCCGGTCGTCCACCAGGACGACCCGCCGGGGCGGCGGACCCGAACAGGCCGCCAGGGCGTGCAGGCAGGCGGTGAGGCTGGGGCGGCCAAGGGTGGGGATGACCACCGAGTAGCCGGTGCCGATCATCATGCCGCCTCCTGGGGGTCGGTGCCGTGAGGGTCGGTGCCGTGAGGGTCGCTGCCGTGAGGGTCGCTGCCGTGAGGGTCGCTGCCGCCGGCGAACATCCGGTTGCGCCGGACCGCGAAGGGTCCCAGCGCGAGCAGGTCCACGGGGGCGGAGCCGAAGCACTCCAGGGCGTCGCGCGGATCGTCCACCATGGGCCGACCGGCGGTGTTGAGGCTGGTGTTGACGACCACGGGCAGCCCGGTCAGCTGCTCGAAGCGGTCCAGCATCCGGGCGACCAGTGGTTCGGCGGCCCGGTCGACGGTCTGGATGCGGGCGGTGCCGTCGACATGGACCACGGCCGGGATGCGGTCGCGCCACTGGGGGGCGACCCGGTGGACGAAGAGCATGTACGGACTGGGCAGCGGCCCGTCGAAGATCCCGGCCGCCCGTTCGGCCGTCACCATCGGCGCGACCGGCCGGAACTGCTCGCGGCCCTTGACGTCATTGAGCCGCTCCAGGTTGCCGGAGTGCCCCGGGTGGGCGAGCAGCGAGCGGTGGCCGAGCGCACGGGGCCCGTACTCGGCGCGGCCCTGGAACCAGGCCACGATCCGGTCGGCGGCCAGCGCCTCGGCCACCTCGGCGGCGATGTCGGCGGGGCGGTCGTAGGGGACCCCGGCGGTCTTCAGCCATGCCTCCAGTTCGGCGTCCGACCAGCCTCGGCCCAGGTCGGCGCCGGGCATCGGCGCGGGCCGGTCGCCGCCGGTGGCGGCCAGATGGAGGGCGCCGCCGAGGGCGGTTCCGGCGTCCCCGGCGGCCGGCTGCACCCAGACCCGGTCGAAGGGGCCCTCCCGGGCGATACGCGAGTTGGCGACGCAGTTGAGCGCCACTCCCCCGGCCATGGCGAGCAGCCGGTCTCCGGTGCGGCCGTGCAGCCAGCGGACCAGGTCCAGCAGCACCTCCTCCAGGCAGTGCTGGGCACTGGCGGCCAGGTCGGCGTGGTCCTGGGTCCAGGCTTCGGCGGGCCTGCGCGGGCGGGCCAGCTCCGCCCAGGGCACCCGGACCGCGTGGAAGCCGCCGTCGCCGGTGGAGTACACATGGCGGCGCAGTTCGGGGAGCAGCCTCGGGGTGCCGTGCGAGGCCAGCGCCATGACCTTGTACTCGTCGGAGGAGCGCAGAAAGCCCAGGTGTTCGGTGAGTTCCTCGTAGACCAGGCCGAGGGAGTGCGGCAACTGCTGGGCGTACAGGGGTTCCAGGCGGTCGTGGACGCGCCGGGCGGCGAGGTGGGAGGCGGCCTCGCCGCGCCCGTCGAGGACCAGCGCTGAACAGGTCTCGGCGTCGGGGGCGGCGTGGGTGGCGGAGGCGGCGTGGGCGAGGTGGTGGGGGACGAAGTGCACGGCGGCGGGGTCCAGGCCGGGCAGGGCGGCGGCGAGGAAGTACGGGGCCTGCCGGGCGTAGTCGAGGCGCAGGTGGTCCCAGGGGTCGTCCAGGCCGAGGGTGTCGGCGGGTCGGGCCAGGTCGGGGTCGAAGGAGTAGGCGACGGCGTCGAGGTCCTGGGGGCGCAGCCCGGCCTGGGCGAGGCACCAGGCGGCGGCCTGTTCGGGGAGTTCCCAGGCGGAGAAGGGGACCGGGCGCTTGCCGTGCTTGCGCCGGGAGAACCGCTCCTCCTCGGCCGCGGCGACGGTGCGGCCGTCGATGACCAGGGCCGCCGCCGGGTCGTGGAAGAGGGCGTTGATGCCGAGGATGCGCATGGGGTCGGAGCCTTTCGGTCGCAGGTCCGCCGGTTCACGGGTCTGGCGGCTCACGGGTCTGGCGGCTCTGTGGTCTGCCCGCCCCCGGCCCGTCGGCTCGCGGGCCCGTTCAGCTCTCGGGGTTGGCGCGGCACCAGGTGATGGTGCGGCGCAGCCCCTCCTCGGGGTCGGTGAGCGGCTCCCACTGGAGCTTGTCCCTGGCGAGGGCGACATCGGGGCGGCGTACGGCGGGGTCGTCGGTAGGGCGCTCGATGTACCGCAGCTCCGAGGTCGAGCCGGTGAGCGCGATGATCAGCCGGGCGAGGTCGACCATGGTCAGCTCATAGGGGTTGCCGATGTTCACCGGCCCGGCGAGGTCGGCTGCGGCCAGCGCGAGGACGCCGCGCACGGTGTCGTCGATATAGGTGAGGGAGCGGGTCTGGCTGCCGTCGCCGGTGACCGTGATCGGCTCCCCGGCCAGGGCCTGCCGGATGAAGGTGGGGACGGCCCGGCCATCGCGGGCGCGCATCCGGGGGCCGTAGGTGTTGAAGAGGCGGACGATGGCGGCGTTGGTCCCCCGGACGGCCGCATCGGCGGTGGTGAGCGCCTCGGCGAACCGCTTGGCCTCGTCGTAGACGCTGCGCGGGCCGACCGGGTTGACGTTGCCCCAGTAGCCCTCGCTCTGCGGGTGCTGGAGCGGGTCGCCGTAGACCTCGGAGGTGGAGGCGAGGATGAAGCGGGCCTTGTGGGTGCGGGCCAGCGCCAGCGCGTTGCGGGTGCCGAGGCTGCCGGTGTCCAGGGTGTGCAGCGGCAGCCGCTGGTAGTCGGCGGGCGAGGCCGGGGAGGCGAAGTGCAGCACCAGGTCGATGCGGCCGTCCACGTCGAAGGGTCGGCAGATGTCGGCCCGCAGCACGGTGAAGCCGTCCCGGCGGGCGAGGTGGGCGACATTGTCGGGGGTGCCGGTGGAGAAGTCGTCGACACAGACGACCTGGGTGCCTCGGTCGAGCAGCGCGGTGCACAGGTGGGAGCCGACGAAGCCGGCTCCGCCGGTGACCACGGCCCGCCTCCAGCGGCCGGCGGTGGTGTTCATACGGCCTCCGGTGGGGCTGGCGTTCCCCGCCCGCCGGTCGGCGGGCGGGGGACGCGGGCGGGTCAGGCGTGCTTGAAGAGGGCCTTGCTGACCTCGGCGGGGTTCTGGAAGGTCTTGGTGTCGAGCTTGCGGATGCGCTCGACCAGCCGCTTGTCGGCGCCGTTGTCGGTGGCGCGCTTGGCGAGCTGGTCGCGATCGCAGGGGTAGTCGACGCCGGACAGGGCCTTCTGCACGTCGATGGGGCTGATCTCGGCCATGGTCGGTTCCTCCACGGGGTGTCGGGGTGCCGCCCGCGGTGCGCGGTACGGCAGCCCGGTGCGGTACCCCGGGCCGAGCGGTTCATGCCGGGTCGATCGCGGGGGGCGTCCGTATGGGCGACGGCGCTCCGCAGGTGCATGATCGCGATCGGCTCGGGTACCGGGGGCGGACCGCAGGGCGGTGTACGCATCGCCGGACCGTTCGAGAGGGAGCACCACCATGGCCGTAGGGCCGGAGACCACGGGTAGCGGCGCTGGGCGGGAGGACGAGAAGGACCGGCAGTTGGAGGAGTTCCGCGACCCTCCGAAGCCGTCGCTGACGACCGACCAGGGTGTCCGCGTCGATGACACCGACAATGCGCTACGGGCCGGCGACCGGGGGCCGACGCTGCTGGAGGACTTCCACTTCCGGGAGAAGGTCACCCACTTCGACCATGAGCGGATCCCGGAGCGGGTGGTGCACGCCCGGGGGTCGGGCGCGTACGGGTTCTTCGAGCCGTATGCGTCGCTGGCGGAGTACACCTGCGCCGACTTCCTCCAGGAGGCGGGGCGGCGCACTCCGGTCTTTGTGCGGTTCTCGACCGTGCAGGGGCCGCGCGGGTCGGCGGACACGGTGCGGGACGTACGCGGCTTCGCGACCAAGTTCTACACCCGGCACGGCAACTACGACCTGGTGGGCAACAACTTCCCGGTCTTCTTCATCCAGGACGCCATCAAGTTCCCGGACTTCGTGCACGCGGTGAAGATGGAGCCGCAGAACGAGATGCCCACCGGGGCGTCGGCGCATGACACCTTCTGGGACTTCTGCGGGCTCCAGCCGGAGACCACCCACATGCTGATGTGGCTGATGTCGGACCGGGCGATCCCCCGCAGCTTCCGGATGATGCAGGGCTTCGGTGTGCACACCTTCCGCTTCGTCAACGCGGAGGGGCGCGGCACCCTGGTGAAGTTCCACTGGAAGCCCCGGCTCGGTGTGGCGTCGCTGGTGTGGGACGAGGCGCAGATCGCGGCGGGCCGCGACCCGGACTTCAACCGCCGCGACCTGTGGGAGGCCATCGCGGCGGGCGACTACCCGGAGTGGGAGCTGGGGGTGCAACTGGTGCCGGAGGAGGACGAGTTCGCGTTCGACTTCGACCTGCTGGACTCCACCAAGATCATCCCGGAGGAGCAGGTGCCGGTACGGCCGATCGGCCGGATGGTGCTGGACCGCAACCCGCAGAACTTCTTCGCCGAGACCGAGCAGGTGGCCTTCCACACCGCCAACATCGTGCCCGGCATCGACTTCACCAACGACCCGCTGCTGCAAGGCCGCAACTTCTCCTACCTGGACACCCAGCTGATCCGGCTGGGCGGCCCCAACTTCTCGCAGCTGCCGGTCAACCGGCCGGTCGCCGAGGTGAGCAGCAACCACCGCGACGGCTACGGCCAGCAGGTGATCCAGTCGGGCACCAGCTACTTCCCCAACTCGCTGGGCGGCGGCTGCCCGGCGCACGCCGGGGCTGGCGCCGACCTCGCGGCGGGCGTCTTCACCCACTACCAGCGGCGGGTGGACGGCGACGCGATCCGCCGCCGCAGCGACTCCTTCCAGGACCACTACAGCCAGGCCACGCTCTTCTGGAACAGCATGTCGGACTGGGAGCGGCAGCACATCGTGGCGGCGTTCCGGTTCGAGCTGGGCAAGGTGGAGAACGTGCCCGTACGCGAGCGCATGGTGGAGAACCTCAACCACGTCGACCACGGTCTGGCCACCGCCGTCGCCGAGGGCATCGGCGTCACCCCGCCCGCGAAGCCGGCCGGGGGCGGCCACAACGCCGCCTCCCCCGCGCTCAGCCAGGCCAATCTGCTGGCCGGCGACCCGGCGACCCGCAAGGTGGCGGTGCTGGCTGCCGACGGCGTGGACGCCGGGCAGGTCGCGGCGGTCCGGGAGGGACTGGCCGCGCGGGGCGTACGGGTCGAGGTGCTGGCGCCCCGGGACGGCTCGGTGCGCGCTGCGGACGGGTCCGCCTTCGCCGTGGACCGGGCGCTGCCGACCATGGCCTCGGTGCTGTACGACGCGGTCGTGGTGGCCGGTGGCGACGAGTCGGCGGCGGCGCTCTCGGCGGAGCCGGACGCGCTGCGCTTTGTCACCGAGGCGTACCGGCACGGCAAGCCGGTCGGCGGGCTCGGCGCGGGCGTGCGGTTGCTGGGCCCCGGGGCGGACCGGGGCGCTTCCCCGTCCGGGGAGGTCGCCTCGGAGCGCGGGGTGGTGACGGCGGGCGGCGATGCGTCCTGCGCGGGGCGGTTTGCGGAGGCGTTCGCGGAGGCGCTGGCCCAGCACCGCTTCCCCGACCGGCCGGCCCTGCTCCGGTGACACCACGCCCGGCGGCGGGGTCGGAGCGGGAGAGCGGAGTCAGGGCGGCGGAGTCATAGGGCGGTGGGGTGGGAGGCGCGGTGGCCGGGGTCGGAGCGGGGGGCGGCGGCTCGGGGCCTAAGCGCGCGAAACCGAAGCGGGGGCCGGAGCGGGGGGCCGGGACGGCGGAGTCAGGGCGCGGGGCCGGGGCGGCGGGGCCGGGGCGTGTGGGGCCGGGGCGTGTGGGGCCGGGGCGGGGGTCAGGCCAGGCCGCGGGGGGCGTCCGGGTCGGTGCCCTCCGCATGGGTGCGGGCCCGGGCACCGAGCCGGGTCCGGCCGGCGGTCACCATCCGCTCCGGGTGGCGGCGCAGGTACTCCTCCTCCAGCTCCGCCATCCGCGAGGTGTGCCGGTCCAGCGCCTCGGCGGAGCCGTGCAGCAGCGTCTCATGGCGGGTGCGGTGGATCTGCTCCAGCTCGTGCATGAGCACGCTCTCGTCGAGCTGCCCGGGGTCGATGCCGAGGGTCGGTGCGCCGTCCATCTGGTCCTCCTCGTGCCGCCGGTCCGCGGTGCCGGGACTCACAGCTCCCGCAGCGCGGGCAGCAGGGCCTTCTCCGCCCAGTCCAGGAACGGATACTGGGCGTCGCCGCCGACCTGCACCAGGGCGACCTCGGTGAATCCGGCCTCCACAAAGGGCCGCACCGCGTCGGCGAACAGCTCCACGTCGTCACCGCAGGGGATGGCGGCGGCGACGTCCTCCGGGCGGACGAACTGCGTGGCGGAGGCGAACCCTGCCGTGCCGGGCAGCTCGGAGTTGACCTTCCAGCCGCCCGCGAACCAGCGGAACTGCTCATACGCGCGGGCCACCGCGGCCTCCCGGTCCGGGTCGTAGCAGACCGGCAGCTGGCCCACCCGGGGCTTGCCCGCGCCGCCGTGCCGGTCGAAGGAGTCCAGCAGGCCGCCCTTGGGCTCCACGGCGATCACCAGGTCGCCCAGCCGCCCGGCGAGCGAGCAGGACTGCTCCCCGGAGACGGCGATCCCGATCGGCGGCGGCCGGTCCGGCAGGTCCCAGAGCCTGGCGGACTCCACGTCGAAGTGGGCGCCGTGGTGGCTGACATAGCCGCCGGCGAAGAGGGCCCGGATGATCTCCACAGCCTCCTCCAGCATCTCGTGGCGCACATCGACCACCGGCCATCCGGCGCCCACCACATGCTCGTTGAGGTTCTCGCCCGCGCCCAGCCCCAGCCGGAAGCGGCCCTCGGAGAGCAACTGCACGGTGGCCGCCTTCTGCGCCACCACCGCCGGGTGGTAGCGCATGGTCGGGCAGGTCACATAGGTCATCAGCGGAATCCGCGAGGTCGCCCACGCCGCCGCGCCCAGCACACTCCAGGCGTACGGTGCGTGGCCCTGCGCGTCCAGCCACGGAAAGGAGTGGTCGGAGATGACGGAGAAGTCGAAACCGACCTGCTCCGCCCGCACCACATGGTCCACCAGTGCACGCGGTCCGGCCTGCTCGGTCATCATCGTGTACCCGATTTGCACCATAAGGCGCGGATTCCCCGGCTGCCGGGACGAAAACGGCTCCTGCCGCTGATCCCGATAGGATCGGCCTCCTCATGACTGCCACACTCGTCGCCAAGAACCTCGCCGCCGGGCACGGCGACCGCCCGCTCTTCACCGGACTCGACCTGGTCGTCGCCCCCGGCGACCTCGTCGGGCTGGTCGGGGCCAACGGCGCGGGGAAGTCCACTCTGCTGCGCCTGCTCGCCGGGCTGGACACACCCGAGCAGGGCACCCTGCGGCTCAGCCCGCCGACCGCCAATGTGGGCCACCTCCCCCAGGAGCCGGACCGCCGCCCCGGCGAGACCGTGCGTGCGTTCCTGGCCCGGCGGACCGGCGTGGCCGCCGCGCAGCTGGCCCTGGACGCCGCCACCCAGGCGCTGGTCGACGGCGCCCCGGGCGCGGACGACGCCTATGCGGTCGGCCTGGAGCGCTGGCTGGACCTGGGCGGCGCCGACCTGGAGGAGCGGGCCGAGGAGGTGGCGGACGCCCTCGGCCTCAAGGTCGACCTGGAGCAGCCGATGACGGCGCTCTCCGGCGGCCAGGCGGCCCGCGCCGGGCTGGCGTCGCTGCTGCTCAGCCGGTACGACATCTTCCTGCTGGACGAGCCGACCAACGACCTGGACCTGGACGGCCTGGAACGGCTGGAGGCGTTTGTCGCCGGGCTGCGCGCCGGGGCGGTGGTGGTGAGCCACGACCGCGAGTTCCTGGCCCGGACGGTCAACCGGGTGGTCGAGCTGGACCTGGCCCAGCAGCTGGTGCGCGGCTACGGCGGCGGCTATGCGGCGTACCTGGAGGAGCGGGAGGTGGCCCGGCGGCACGCCCGCGAGGAGTACGAGGAGTACGCGGACACCCGGGCGTCGCTGGAGACGCG
This sequence comes from Peterkaempfera bronchialis, assembly GCF_003258605.2. Classification (NCBI taxonomy): domain Bacteria; kingdom Bacillati; phylum Actinomycetota; class Actinomycetes; order Kitasatosporales; family Streptomycetaceae; genus Peterkaempfera; species Peterkaempfera bronchialis. The sequence goes on along the minus strand of NZ_CP031264.1, from coordinate 6,429,355 downwards.
GGCCCGCACCCAGCGGTCGTGGATGGAGAAGGGCGTCAAGAACGCCCGCCGCAAGGCGACCGACAACGACAAGATGGGCCGCAAGTTCCGCAGTGAGTCCACCGAGAAGCAGGCGGCCAAGGCACGCCAGACGGAGCGGCTGATCGAGCGGCTGGAGGTGGTCGAGGAGCCGCGCAAGGAGTGGGAGCTGCGGATGGAGATCGCCGTGGCGCCGCGCGCCGGGGCGGTGGTGGCGACGCTGCGGGACGCACGGGTGCGGCGCGGGGACTTCTCCTTCGGCCCGGTGGACCTCCAGATCGACTGGGCGGACCGGGTGGCGATCACCGGCGCCAACGGCTCCGGCAAGTCCACCCTGCTGGCAGCGCTGCTGGGCCGGCTGCCGCTGGACGCGGGGCATGCCTCGCTGGGCCCGGGCGTGGTGGTCGGCGAGGTGGACCAGGCGCGGGGCCTCTTCTACGGCGCTGATGTGCTGCTGGACGCCTTCGGGGCGGCGGTGCCGGAGCTGGCACCGGCGGATGTGCGGACGCTGCTGGCCAAGTTCGGCCTGAAGGCGCACCATGTGCTGCGACCGGCGGCCACGCTGTCGCCGGGTGAGCGGACCCGGGCGGCGCTGGCGCTGCTCCAGGCGCGCGGGGTGAACCTGCTGGTGCTGGACGAGCCCACCAACCATCTGGACCTGCCCGCGATCGAGCAGTTGGAGTCGGCGCTGGCGTCCTTCCCGGGGACGCTGCTGCTGGTGACGCATGACCGGCGGATGCTGGAGGCGGTGCACACCACCCGGCGGATCGAGGTCGCCGACGGGCGGGTAAGCGAGCACTGAGCAGCAGCAGTTGACAGGACGTCAGGCAGTTGCCCGGGCGGCGGCACGGCCTGCGGCGCGGCCGGAGAAGAGGCAGCCGCCGAGGAAGGTGCCCTCCAGCGAGCGGTAGCCGTGCATCCCCCCGCCGCCGAAGCCCGCCGCCTCCCCGGCGGCATAGAGGCCGGGCAGCGGCTCGCCGCCGGCCCGCAGCACCCGGGCGTCGAGGTCGGTCTCCAGACCGCCCAGCGACTTGCGGGTGAGGATGTTCAGCCGGACCGCGATCAGCGGCCCGGCCTTGGGGTCCAGCAGGCGGTGCGGGGCGGCGACTCGGATCAGCCGGTCCCCGAGGTAGCGGCGGGCGCCATGGACGGCGGTGAGCTGGAGGTCCTTGGTGAACGGGTTGCCCAACTCCCGGTCGCGGGCGGTGATCTCACGGCGCAGCGCGGCCTCGTCGATCAACGGCTCGCCGGTGATCCGGTTCATGCCCCGGACCAGCTCGGCGAGGTCGTCGGCGACCGTGAAGTCCGGGCCGTGCCGCTTGAACGCCTCGACGGGCCCGGTGGCGCCGGGCAGGGCGCGGCCGAGGACGCCGCGCACGCTCTTCCCGGTGAGGTCGGGGTTCTGCTCGGAGCCGGAGAGGGCGAACTCCTTCTCGATGATCCGCTGGGTGAGCACAAACCAGGTGTGGTCGTGCCCGGTGGTCGTGATGTGCTGGAGGGTGCCCAGGGTGTCGAAGCCGGGGAAGAGCGGTACCGGCAGCCGGTTACCGCGCGCATCCAGCCAGAGCGAGGAGGGGCCGGGCAGGATGCGGATGCCGTGGCGGCTCCAGATCGGGTCCCAGTTCTCGATGCCCTCGGTGTAGTGCCACATCCGGTCGCGGTTGACATGGCGGGCACCGGCCCGCTCGGCGACCCCGAGCATCAGGCCGTCCACATGGTCGGGCACCCCGGAGAGCATCCTGGCCGGCGGGGTGCCGAGCCGTTCCGGCCAGTGGGCGCGGACCAGGTCGTGGTTGCCGCCGATGCCGCCGGAGGTGACCACCACGGCCTGGGCGCGCAGGTGGAAGTCGCCGACCACCTCCCGGGAGCTGGCGGTCCCGCGCTCCGCCCCGTCCGGGGCCAGCACCTCGCCGCGTACGCCGTCCACCGTCCCTCCGGTACGGGTGAGCGCGGTCACCCGGTGGCGGAAGCGCAGCTGCACGGTGCCCCGGGCGGCGGCCTCGCGGACCCGGCGGGCGAACGGCTCGACCACGGCGGGCCCGGTGCCCCAGGTGATGTGGAAGCGGGGCACCGAGTTGCCGTGGCCGGTCGCCAGGTAGCCGCCGCGCTCGGCCCAGCCGACCACCGGGAAGAAGCGGATGCCGAGGCTGCGCAGCCAGGCCCGCTTCTCGCCCGCCGCGAAGGCGACATACGCCTCGGCCCAGCGGCGCGGCCAGTGGTCCTCGTCGCGGTCGAATCCGGCGCTGCCCTGCCAGTCCTGCCAGGCCAGTTCGTGGGAGTCGCGGATGCGGAGCCGCCGCTGCTCGGGCGAGTCCACCAGGAAGAGGCCGCCGAAGGACCAGTGCGCCTGCCCGCCCAGGGAGGCGGCGGGCTCCTGGTCCAGCAGCACCACCCGGCGCCCGGCGGCCGCCAGTTCGGCGGTGGCGACCAGACCGGACAGGCCCGCTCCGATCACGATGACGTCGGCGTCGAGTGCCATGGGCTCGCTTCCTCCGGGGCCGGGCGGCGCGGCGGCGCGGGCCGCGCTCTGCACCGCATCCTGGGCCCTGGTGATCGCCCGGTCAATCGATTCCCGCACATGCGGACCCGACCCGCACACCCAGCCGCCACCGGGGCGCCTGCGGCGCCGGCCGCGAGCGGTGTGCCTGCGGCCCGGGGCCGGGTGGGGTGGCCGGGTCGGGGACGTCTCCCCGCACTCCCCCGACCAACGCCGCATGCACCCCTCAGCCCGGCCACCCCACAGGATGTGCGAGCTACAGGTCAGCGACGGGCTCGGGGCCGGGGTCGTCTCCCCACACTCCCCCGACCAGCGCCGCAGGCACCACTCAGCCCGGCCACCACCACCCCCGCACCCCCCGACTTGCGCCGCAGGCGCCCCTCAGCCCGTGCACCACCACGATGTGTGCGGTGCAGGTCGGCGACGGACTCGGGGTCGTCTCCTCGTACTCCCCGACCAGCGCCGCAGGCACCCCTCAGCCCGGGCACCACCCCCGTACTCCCCCGACCAGCGCCGCATGCACCCCCTCAGCCCGGCCAACACCACAGGATGTGCGCGGTGCAGGTCAGCGACGGGCTCGGGGTCGTCTCCTCGTACTCCCCCGACCAGCGCCGCATGCACCCCCTCAGCCGGGCCAACACCACAGGATGTGCGCGGTGCAGGTCGGCGACGGGCTCGGGGTCGTCTCCTCGTACTCCCCGACCTGCGCCGCAGGCACTCCCTCAGTCCGTGCACCACCACAGGATGTGCGAGGTGCAGGTCGGCGACGGGCTCGCGCTTGGGGGTGGGGTGGGGGGCGGGGGTGTCGGGGTGGGGGTGGCCGGGTCGGGGTCGGGGTCGTCGGGGGCCGGGGCGGCGGTCTCGGGCGGGGTGGAGGCGGGGCGGCCGACGGGTTCGCCGGAGGCGGCGGGGCTCTCCACCGGGGCGGCCGACACCGAACCGCTCGGCGACACCGAGACACCCGGAGAGGCGGACCCGGAGACGGTCGCCGACGGCGACCCGCTGGGGCCAGCGGATGCCGCCGACCGCTGCGGTTCCACGGTCCCGCCGGAGGCGGTCGGCGCCGCTGCGGACGCCGAACCCTCGACGCTGCGGTCGGGGGCGCCCGTGCTGCCGGGGGTGGTGTCGGAGGGGCCCGGTTCGGCCTGGGTGACCAGGCCGGTGAGGCTGCCGGAGGAGAGGGCGGCGGCGGTGAGCCCGGTGACCACCAGCCCGGCTGCGGCGGCGATCACCACCCCGCGCCGCCGACGCCGCCGCACCGTGCGCCGCCGACCCGCCGCACGGGATGGGGCGGCGGGACCGGCGACGGACGGCGACGGGACGTCCTCTTCCGGGACGGCCGGCAGCGGGGCCGTGGCGTGCACGGGGGCGGCGGTCAGCTCAGAGCTGCCGCACCCCGGGCAGGTATAGGCCCCGTTGACGTGGCGCCGGCATGACGAGCAGTAGTCCATCCGTCTTCCCGTAGGTCTTGCACCACCGGGATCGCCGGGGGTCCGCATTGCTTGGCGTGTTCACGGAGCCTAAGCGGACCATGGGGGAGAAATCAGAGGGAGCCTGTGAGGCTTCCGAAAAGATCGGGAAGCCGTCACCGACCGCACCCGGGCGCCTACTGCGACGCCCGGATGCGGCCGTGGGATGTCAGCGGCTGTGGCTGTCAGCGTCCCCGGCGCTCGGGGCCGGCCAGACCCGCCCGGCGCAGGGCGTCGGCCATGGCGCCGCCGGCCGGGGGCAGGGCACCGGAGCCGCCGCCGCGCTGCTGACGGGGCGGGCGTCCTGACCGCTCCCGCTCCCCGCGCCCGGCGCCCTGCTGCGGACGCTGGCCGCCGCCGCCCGGCCCGGCCTCGTCGTCCAGGCGCAGGGTGAGCGAGATCCGCTTGCGCGGGACGTCCACGTCGAGCACCTTGACCCGGACCACATCGCCGGACTTCACCACGTCACGCGGGTCCTTGACGAAGTTCTTGGACATGGCGGAGACATGGACCAGCCCGTCCTGGTGCACGCCCACGTCCACAAAGGCGCCGAACGCCGCGACATTGGTGACCACGCCCTCCAGCAGCATGCCGGGCAGCAGGTCGGAGATTTTGTCGACGCCCTCCTTGAAGGTGGCCGTGCGGAAGGCGGGCCGGGGGTCGCGGCCCGGCTTCTCCAACTCCTTGAGGATGTCGGTGACGGTCGGCACGCCGAAGGTGCCGTCGGCGAACTCGCCGGGCTTGAGCGAGCGCAGCACCGAGCCGTTGCCGATCAGCGCCCGGAGGTCGCCGCCGGTGGCGTCGAGGATGCGCCGCACCACGGGGTACGCCTCGGGGTGGACGCTGGAGCCGTCCAGCGGGTCGTCGCCGCCCGGGATGCGCAGAAAGCCCGCGCACTGCTCGAAAGCCTTGGGGCCGAGCCGGGCCACGTCCTTGAGCGCCTTGCGGGTGCGGAACGGGCCGTTGGCGTCGCGGTGCAGCACGATGTTCTCGGCCAGGCTCGCGCTGATCCCGGAGACCCGGGTGAGCAGCGGCGCGGAGGCGGTGTTGACGTCGACGCCGACGCCGTTGACGCAGTCCTCGACCACGGCGTCCAGGGAGCGGGAGAGCTTCACCTCGGAGAGGTCGTGCTGGTACTGGCCGACGCCGATCGACTTGGGGTCGATCTTGACCAGTTCGGCCAGCGGGTCCTGGAGGCGGCGGGCGATGGAGACGGCGCCGCGCAGCGAGACATTGAGTTCGGGCAGTTCCTGGGAGGCGTAGGCGGAGGCCGAGTACACCGAGGCGCCGGCCTCGGAGACCATCACCGGGATCAGCCCCAGGTCGGGGTGGAGCCGGATGAGGTCGGCGGCCAGCTTGTCGGTCTCCCGGGAGGCGGTGCCGTTGCCGATGGCGACCAGTTCCACCCGGTGGGCGCGGGCCAGCCGGGCCAGCGTGGCGATCGACTCGTCCCAGCGGCGCTGCGGCTCATGGGGGTGGATGGTGTCGGTGGCGACGACCTTGCCGGTGGCGTCGACCACGGCGACCTTGACGCCGGTGCGGAAGCCCGGGTCCAGGCCCATGGTGGCGCGGGTGCCGGCGGGTGCGGCCAGCAGCAGGTCGCGCAGGTTGGTGGCGAAGACCCGTACCGCCTCCTCCTCGGCCTCCTGGCGCAGCCGGGTGCGCTGGTCGATGCCGAGCCGGACCAGGACGCGGGTGCGCCAGGCCCAGCGGACGGTCTCCTGGAGCCAGCGGTCGGCGGGGCGGCCCCGGTCGGCGATGCCGAACCGCCGGGCGATCCGCTGCTCATAGCCGGTGGGGCCGGTCTGCTCGGCGGCGGACTCCTCCTCCGGCTCCAGGGTGAGGTCGAGCACGTCCTCCTTCTCGCCCCGGAACATCGCCAGGATGCGGTGCGAGGGGAGCTTGGTGAACGGCTCGGCGAAGTCGAAGTAGTCGGCGAACTTGGCGCCGTCCTGCTCCTTGCCGTCGCGCACCTTGGCGACCAGCCGGCCCCGGGTCCACATCCGCTCGCGCAGCTCGCCGATCAGGTCGGCGTCCTCGGCGAACCGCTCCACCAGGATGGCGCGGGCGCCCTCCAGGGCGGCGGCGGTGTCGGCGACGCCCTTGCCGGGGTCGGCATACGGCGCGGCGGCGGTCAGCGGGTCCTGCGAGGGGTCGCCGAGCAGCAGGTCGGCGAGCGGCTCCAGGCCGGCCTCGCGGGCGATCTGCGCCTTGGTGCGGCGCTTGGGCTTGTACGGGAGGTAGATGTCCTCCAGGCGGGCCTTGGAGTCGGCCGCCATGATCCGGCCGCGCAGCGCGTCGTCCAGCTTGCCCTGGGCCTCGACGGACTCCAGGATCGCGGTGCGCCGCTCCTCCAGTTCGCGCAGGTAGCGCAGCCGCTCTTCGAGGGTGCGCAGCTGCGCATCGTCGAGCATGCCGGTCGCTTCCTTGCGGTAGCGGGCGATGAAGGGCACGGTGGCTCCGCCGTCCAGCAGTCCGACGGCGGCGGTCACCTGCCCTTCGCGTACGCCGAGCTCCTCGGCGATCCTCTGCTCCACCGACATCGTCGTCACGGTCGTCACGGTCCGGAACCACCCTTGTTCGCTTGCCTGTGGTGCATTGTGGCAGGCCGAGGGGTCAGAGCAGGCCCAGCGACGCCAGTTCGCCGTCGGTGAGCAGCCGGGATCGGGTCAGGAAGCGAAGGCCGGTGGGGGCCTCCAGGGAGAAGCCGGCGCCTCGGCCGGGGACGACATCGACGGTGAGGTGGGTGTGTCGCCAGTAGGCGTACTGGTCCCTGGCCATCCAGAAGGGGACCGGGTCGATGCCGGGGACCTGGAGGTCGCCGAGGTGCACATCGCTGTCGCCGGTCAGGAACTCCCCGGCGGGGTAGCACATCGGGGCGGAGCCGTCGCAGCAGCCGCCGGACTGATGGAACATCAGCGGGCCGTGCTCGGCGTGCAGGGTGCGCAGCAGGTCGGCGGCGGCGGGGGTGAGGCCGACCCGGGAGGCTGGGTCCATGGGGGCTCCGGCGGGGGGCGAGGGCGAGGGGCGCGGGCGAGGGACGGGGCGGCGGTGCGGGGCCGCCGGGAGGGGCGGCCCCGCGCCGTGGCGGTCAGAACAGGCCGAGGGCCTGGTCGGAGTAGCTGACCAGCAGGTTCTTGGTCTGCTGGTAGTGGTCCAGCATCATGCGGTGGTTCTCGCGGCCGATGCCGGAGTTCTTGTAGCCGCCGAAGGCGGCGTGCGCGGGGTAGGCGTGGTAGCAGTTGGTCCAGACCCGGCCGGCCTGGATGGCGCGGCCGGCCCGGTAGGCGGTGGCGCCGTCGCGGGTCCAGACCCCGGCGCCGAGGCCGTACAGGGTGTCGTTGGCGATGCCGATGGCGTCGTCGAAGTCGTCGAAGCGGGTGACGGAGACGACCGGGCCGAAGATCTCCTCCTGGAAGATCCGCATGCTGTTGTCGCCCTCGAAGACGGTGGGGGCGACGTAGTAGCCGCCGGAGAGTTCGCCGCCGAGGTCGACCCGCTCGCCGCCGACCAGCACCTTGGCGCCCTCGGCGCGGCCGATGTCGAGGTAGGAGAGGATCTTCTCCAGCTGGTCGTTGGATGCCTGGGCGCCGACCATGGTGTCGGTGTCCAGCGGGTTGCCCTGCCGGATCTCCTTGACCCGCTCCAGCGCGTCGCCGAGGAAGCGGTCGTAGATGGCGGACTGGATCAGCGCCCGGCTGGGGCAGGTGCAGACCTCGCCCTGGTTGAGGGCGAAGAGGGTGAAGCCCTCCAGGGCCTTGTCGTAGAAGGCGTCGCCGTCGTCGGCGACGTCGCCGAAGAAGATGTTGGGGCTCTTGCCGCCCAGTTCCAGGGTGACCGGGATGAGGTTGGCGCTGGCGTACTGCATGATCAGGCGGCCGGTGGTGGTCTCGCCGGTGAAGGCGATCTTGCGGATGCGGCTGCTGGAGGCAAGCGGCTTGCCCGCCTCGGTGCCGAAGCCGTTGACCACATTGACCACGCCGGGCGGCAGCAGGTCGGCGATCAGCTCCATCAGCAGCAGGATGGAGGCCGGGGTCTGCTCGGCGGGCTTGAGGACCACCGCGTTGCCGGCGGCGAGGGCGGGGGCCAGCTTCCAGATCGCCATCAGCAGCGGGAAGTTCCACGGGATGATCTGGCCGACCACGCCCAGCGGCTCATGGAAGTGGTAAGCGACGGTGTCCTCGTCGATCTGCGAGAGGCCGCCCTCCTGGGCGCGGATCGCGCCGGCGAAGTAGCGGAAGTGGTCGACGGCGAGCGGCAGGTCGGCGGCCAGGGTCTCCCGGACGGGCTTGCCGTTCTCCCAGCTCTCGGCGACGGCCAGCATCTCCAGGTTCTGCTCGATGCGGTCCGCGATCCGGTTGAGGACCACGGCCCGGGCGGCGGGCGAGGTGCGGCCCCAGGCGGGGGCGGCGGCGTGCGCCGCGTCCAGCGCCTTCTCGATGTCCTCGGCGCCGCTGCGGGCGACCTCGCAGATGGTCTGGCCGGTGACGGGGCTGGGGTTGTCGAAGTAGCGGCCCCGCACGGGCGGAACCCACTCCCCGCCGATCCAGTTGCCGTACCGCGACTGATAGGTGGCCGGGCTGCCCGGGCGTCCCGGCGGCTGGTAGACGGTCATGGGTGGCGCCTCCTCGCGCTGGTCGCCGTCGCCCCGGCCCGCCCGGGGACGGCGCTGCGCCTTCCACGCTAGCTCTGGGGAGGTTGCCATGGGGTTGCGTCCGGCGGCGGCGTCACCCGTGAGGGGCCGCGAGGGATGTTCCGCAGCAGCGCGTCGAGCGAGTCCACGATCCAGACCCAGGATTCCTGCGCGTCGGGGGCACTGTGCTCGAAGCCTCCGGCCAGCTCCAGGCTGACGTAGCCGTGGAAGACGCTGCCCAGCATCCGGACCGCGTGCGTCTGGTCCGGCTCCGTCAGGTCGTAGCCGCGCAGGATCGCCCGCGTCATCTGGGCGTGCCGCACCCCGGCGCTGGCAGCCGCCGTCTCGGGGTCGAGCCTGAGCCGGGCGGCGGCATAGCGACCCGGATGCTCCCGGGCGTAGTCGCGGTAGGCGTCCGCGAAGGCGGCCAGGGCGTCCTTGCCGGCCCGCCCGGCCAGGGCGGCGGCGACCCGGTCGGCGAGTTCCTCCAGCGCGAACAGGGCGATCCTGGTCTTGAGGTCCTGGGAGCTCTTCAGGTGCGAGTACAGACTCGCGACCTTGACGTCGAACCGCCGGGCGAGCGCCGAGACGGTCACCTGGTCGAAGCCGACCTCGTCGGCCAGTTCCGCCCCGGCCCGGGTCAGACGCTCCGGGGTCAGCCCTACTCGAACCATAACCTTCCTCCCACTCATCGACAACCATTAAGCATTTGCCTAGCACCTTTAGGCAAATTAGCCTGCCCTCATGGAACCACTGACCGAGCAAGAGCTCCGTACCGCGTTTGTGAACTGCACCAAGGGCGAGGCGAAGCGCCTCTCCGTTCCCCGCGACCTGGCCGAGCGTCCCTGGGACGACCTGGACCTCCTCGGCTGGCGGGACCCCCAGGCCCCCGGCCGGGCCTACCTCGCCACCAGGCTGGACGGTCGCCCGGTGGCGCTCGTGCTGCGCTGCACCAATGCCGCTTCCTGGCAGCTGCGGCGCAACATGTGCTCGATCTGCATGACCGCCCACACCGGAGGCGTCTCACTCATGGTCGCCCCGAAGGCCGGCAGAGCCGGGCAGCAGGGCAACTCCGTGGGCGCCTACCTCTGCAGCGACCTCGCCTGCTCGCTGTATGTGCGGGGCAAGAAGGACGCGGGCCCCGGCGCTCGGCTCCATGAGTCGCTCACCCTGGAGGAGACGATCCAGCGGACCGTCGCGAACCTCGCCGCATTCCTCGCCAAGGTCACCGCATGACGCAGCCGCCCTCGGGTCAGACACCGCCCAGGGCGGCGAGGTGGGCGGCCAGCAGGGTGCGGCGGGGCGAGCCGGGCGGCAGGGCTCGCAGCGCGGCCTGAAGCAGCCGGGGGTCGGTACGACCTTCCGGGCGCAGCGCCCAGGCGGCGAGCAGGTCCGGTCCGGCGTGGCGCAGCAGTACGGCGCGTACCTCGCGGGCGAGCGCCTCGCGCTCCTCGACCACGCCGGGCGCATCGGAGCGCGGCAGGATCGGCCCGGGGCAGTGCCGCAGGGCCTGGCGGTGGGCGCCCCGGGCGAGCAGGCGGCGGACGTCGTCAGCGTCGGTGGCCAGGGGTGCGGTGAGCCGGTACGGGCGGGAGGCCAGCAGGGTGTCGCCGACCAGTCGGCGCAGCCGGGACATCTCCGCGCGCACGGTGACCCGGGCCGCCTCCTCCTCGTGCAGCAGGGCGGCGAGGGCGTCGGCGGTGAGGCCGTCGGGGTGGCGGGCGAGCAGCAGCAGGATCTCGGAGTGCCGGGGGGCCAGGTCGCGGGTGCGGCCGTCCAGGGTGAGCAGGGCGCGGTCGCGGCCGAGCACCTGGAGCCGGGCGGAACGGGTGGCAGCGGGGGCGGCGCGGCGAGGGCGGGGCCGTGGCGGGCGGGCAGCGGGCGGGCCGTACTGGAGGCGGAGCTCCGCTTCGGCGGCGGCTGCGGCGGCGCGTACCAGGGCCAGGGCCTGCGGGGCGGCGACATGGTCGCCGCCGGTGACGTCCAGCACGCCGAGGACCCGGCCGGTGGCGGGGTCGTGGAGCGGGGCGGCGGCGCAGCTCCAGGGGTGGGCGGCGCGGGAGAAGTGCTCACCGGCGAAGATCTGGACGGGGTGGTCGAGGGCGAGGGCGGTGCCGGGGGCATTGGTACCGGCCTCCTCCTCCAGCCAGCAGGCGCCGGGCAGAAACCCCATCCGCTCGGCGCGGCGGCGCAGTCCGGGGTGGCCCTCCACCCAGAGCAGCCGTCCGGCGGCGTCGCCGAGCGCGACGATCTGACCGGCGTCGGCGGCAGGTTCCACCAGCAGGCTGCGGACCAGCGGGAGGACGGCGGCCAGCGGGTGGTCGCGGCGCTGCCGGTGCAGTTGCTCATCGGTGAGCGCGATGGCGGGGGTGGGGCGTTCGGGGTCGACGCCGCTGCGGGCGCAGCGCCGCCAGGAGTCCAGCACCACGGGGCGGATGCCGGTGGCGCGGCCGGTGCAGAGGAACGCCTCATGGGCACCGGCTGCGGCGCGGCGGGCGGCGGCCGGGTCGGCGCCCTGCGGCCAGGCGATCCACGGGCTGGGCACGGCCATCACCCCGTTCGACTGGGTCTGCGGCTCCTTGCGGGCGCCAGCGTAGTGCGGGGCGCGGCGCCGGGCCATGGTGCGAAGCGGCCACCATCCGAGACGACGCGGCGCGGCTGTCTTCCCGTTGACGGCTTTTGACGCAACAGGCCCCCACCTGCCGGAGGGGGCCTGGCTTCTCTCCTGCTGCATGCGGCAAGAGCGATCACATCAGGGTGGGAAATTCGCCGGACTTCACGGCCTCTACGAAGGCGCCGAAGGCGGGAGCCGAGAAGACCAGTGCAGGGCCATCGGGGTCCTTGCTGTCCCGGACTGGCACCGTGCCGGGGTACTGCTCGGCGATCTCGATGCAGCCGCCGCCATTTCCGTTGCTGTAGGAGGACTTCCGCCACTGGGCGCAAACCAGGGCAGGTGCCGGGGTGGTGCTCATACTGAAAGCGCCTCCATTGCCTCTTTGATGAGACCTCGTGACATGCGAGGGGGCAGGGCATGGGCCCTGAGCCGATCGTAGTCCCGTCGGCGCTTGTCGACAGCCTCCGAACTCTCCAGAAGCGTCCCGGTACCGATGCTCTCCTCATAGGCCGCAGCGGTGCCCCCGCTGAAGGTGAAGATTGTCAGCGAGCCCCCGAGCAATGGGTGCTCGCCGTGCCGAAAGGGGAGCACCTGCATCACAGTGGACGGCGTATCAGCTAGGCCGACCAAGAGGGCAAGCTGCTCCCGCATGACCATCGGCCCCCCGATCGGCCGCCGGATCACCGCCTCGTCCAGGATCATGGACAAGTGGGGCGGAGCAGGGGCCTTCAGCAGATCCTGTCGACTCCGGCGAGCCGCCCACAGGCCCGAGATCGCATCCGCCGTCGCCTGCCGGTCGTGCTCTTTGAAGAGTGCGAGAGCGTATGCCTGGGTCTGCACCAGTCCCGGCACGACGTGTCCGGCGTACTCATCGCCGTCCCGTACATCGCCTCCTGGAGCGGTGAGAAGCGGTGCACCGGCGCCGTGGTGGAGGACCGGCGCAGCCCCGGGCGGATCGCGTACCGGGACGAGCGGCCCGATGACCGTGACGAGTACGGCGTGCTGTGGGCCCGGGCGGATTCCCGGCCCACCCGGGGGCGGCCCCAGTACGGGCTGGTCCACCCCCGCCGCCAGCGGCACGCCATGCGGAACCTGCGCTGCCAGGTCTGCGACGGCCCGGCCGACACCGATGAGCGGGGCACGCTCTGGCTGCTGGGCGACGACCGGGGCGACTGGCCCGGCTGGCCCGAGGAGATGGCCGCCACCACGCCGCCGCTCTGCCTGCCCTGCGCCAGGCTCTCCGTCCGGCTCTGCCCGCACCTGCGCGGCCGGCACATCGCCGTCCGGGTCAGGAACCCCGAGATCGCCGGGGTGTACGGCGCCCTCTACCTGCCCCGCCCCGACCGGGCCCGCCCCACCGCCGCACCGACACGACCATCGCCTACACCGACCCCGCCGTGCGCCGCGTCCTGGCCGCCCAGCAGGTCATGCGCCTACGCGGCTGCACCCTGATCGACCTGCCCGGCTGAAGGTCACCCGGAGCGGGTATGGCCGAGTACTTTTTCTCTGCAATCGTCATTGTTTGACGGACCCCACGGAGGCGTTGGTGACAGAGGTACAGGCGACGGCCGGGCAACAGGAGGACGGACACCCGGTGGATGCCGTCCGGTCGGAGTCGTCGGCGCTCGCCGGGTATTGGGTGTCGAGTCGGTTGGTGATGCTGGCGCTGGTGGCCACCGGGCGGTTGGAGCCTGCGGTGGAGGTGGAGCAGCGCTACCAGCATTGGTATGAGGGGTTTCTGACGGGCAGCTTCCCGATCGGTGACGTCGCGTGGCAGTACCCGCCCGGGGCGGCTCTGGTGATGCTGGGGCCGGGGCTGCTGCGTCCGCTCGGCTACCTCGCGGGGTTTGTGGTGCTCAGCCTGGCTGCCGACGCCGCGGTGGTCGTCGCGCTGCGGCGGGCGGGCCGCCGACCCGGCCGCAGCACGGCCGGGGCGTGGCTCTGGGCGCTGGGTCTGCCGCTGCTGCTCGATCTGCCGTACATCCGCTATGACGTGCTGGTCACCACGGTCGCGGTGGCCGCGCTGCTGGCCCAGCGGCGGCGGCCGGGACTGGGCGGCGCGCTGGCCGGGCTGGGCGCGATGGTCAAGGTGTGGCCGCTGCTGACCGTGCTGGGCACCCCGCGCGGCCGGTCCACCCGCCAGGCGTGGCTGTCGCTGGCGGCTTCGGCCGCCGTGCTGGCGGTGGTGCTGGCGACGGTGTTCCGGGGCGCCTTCGGGTTTCTGACGGCGCAGCACCACCGGGGGGTGGAGATCGAGTCGCTGGGCGGCAGCGGGCTCCAGGTGGCCCGGCTGCTGGGCTGGCCGGGGCGGGTGCAGGGCCGTTTCGGCTCGCTGGAGTTCGAGGGCCCCCATGTCTCCTGGGTGGCCGGGCTGTCGCTGCTGCTGAGCTGCGCGGCCTTCGGGTGGCTGCTGCTGTGGCGGGTGCGGGCGCGACGCTGGACGGCGGCGACACCGTATGACGCGGCGCTGGCGGCGGTGCTGCTCTTCACGGTCACCAGCCGGGTGGTGAGTCCGCAGTACCTGGTGTGGCTGGTCGGCCTGACGGCGGTCTGCCTGACCGTACGGGAGACCAGCCAGCGGCCGGTGGCGGTACTGCTGCTGCTCGCCACCGCGATGACCACGGCGGACTACCCGCTGTACTTCTGGCGGATGATCGACGGGGACGGCGCGGCGGCGGCGGTGATCGTGGTGCGCAATGCGCTGCTGGCGGCGGCGGCCGTGGTTTCCTGCGTACGGCTCTGGCACGCCTCGGCGGGGCGTCCGCGCGACCTGGGGGCGACGCCCTGCTGAAGGGTTCCGGGCCCGGCGGAATGACCCGTTCGGCGGATTGAGCAGCGCGGCCGAACTGGTGTTCCCTGAAGGCAGGGGCCGGGCGATCGGAGCGCGGCATGCTGTTCTACCTGCAAATGCTCTGGAAGATCGAAGGCCGGCTGACCCTGGACCAGGTCTGGGACCTCCAACTGGAGGAGGCACGGACGGTCGCCGCCGAGGTGCGCCCCATCGGGATGTACGAGGTCGCCGGGCAGCGGCGGGTGATCGCCCTGGTGGAGTGGGACTCCGCCGAGGAACTGGACCGGACCCTGCTCGGGCGCCTGCCGCTCCGGGAGTACCTGGAGATCGAGGCGATCTGGCCGCTGAGGACGTTCGAGAGCTTTCTGGAGGACTGCAAGGAGTCTGCGACCTACGGTCGGGAGGGCACCATGCCGTTGATCGATTTCAGCTACCGCGCAGGGCCACTCAGCGACGACCGGCTGGACTGGCTGCTGCCCCGGCTGACCAAGACGCTGATGTGGTGGGAGAAGGTCCCCGACACCGAGCGGGCGCGGGCGAGCAGCATGATCTGGGCCCAGGAGTTCCCCGCCGGACGCACCCTCGTCGGCGGGAGCGTGGAGCACGACCCCTACTACCGCATCGACGTCAAGATTCCCGCCAACCGGCTCGACGACCACGCCCGGGCCGGGATCGTCCGCGACTTCACCACCCTGGTCCTCACCGCCGAGGGCTCCCCGGTCGACTCCTCACGGGCCCGCCGCGTCCGGGTGCTCATCCGCGATGTACCCGCCGACTCCTGGGGGGTCTCCGGGCACCGCGACTGGCTGCGCGACTACACCAGCGCGCTGGACGAGATCAGCGCCGGCCCGGCCGACGTGGGGCCCGCCCCGCACAGCGCCACGGTCCCGCCGACGCCCGACCTTCCCCCGGCATGAGGATCCTGGTCGTCGGCGCAGGAGCGACCGGCGGATACTTCGGCGCCCGGCTCGCCAAGGCCGGGCGGGACGTCACCTTTCTGGTCCGGCCGCGACGCGCCGCCGCCCTGCGGGAGCGCGGGCTGCGGCTGATCGGGCCGGGGTCCGGGCCGGAGGAGGTGATCACTCCCCGGCTCGCCCTCGCCGAGCAGCTCACCATCCCGTACGACCTGGTGATCGTCTCGGTGAAGGCCACCGCCCTGCCCTCGGCGCTGCGGGATGTCGCCCCGGCGGTCGGCCCCCGGACGGCGCTGGTGCCGTTCCTCAACGGCATCTCCCATCTGGACACGCTCAACGCCCGCTTCGGCGCGGGCGCGGTGCTGGGCGCCGTGGTCAAGGTGGAGACCACACTCGACGAGAACGGCGACATCGTCCGGCTCTCCCCGCAGGCCGAGCTCACCCTCGGCGAACAGGACGGCCGCCCGTCGCCCCGGGTCCAGGAGCTGGTGCGGGAACTGGGCGGGGCCGGCTTCGAGGTCGCCGCGTCGCCGGACATCGCCACCGCGATGTGGCACAAGTGGGTCTTCATCACCACCCTCGGCGCACTCACCTGCCTGATGCGCGGCACCGTCGGCGATATCGCCGCCGTACCCGGCGGCGTACGGCTCGGGCCCGCGATCCTCGCCGAGGCGGCGGCGGTCTCGGCCGCCTCGGGCCACCCCGTCCCCGCGCCGGAGCAGGCCGCGACCGAGGCCACGATGACGCAGTCAGGCTCGGCGCTCACCTCCTCCACCTATCGCGACGTCGCCGTCGGCCACCCCACTGAGGTCGAGCATGTCTTCGGCGACCTGGTGGCACGGGCGCGCGCCCTCGGCGTCGAGACCCCGCTCCTGGACCTGGCCACCATGCAGCTGCGGGTGCACCAGCACCGCGTCGAAAGGCAGCCCTCATGAAGATCACCGCGATCGGCGCGACCGGGAAGGTCGGCACGCCCCTGGTACGCGGACTCCTGGAGCGCGGCGCCGACGTCAGGGTCTTCGTCCGCGACCCCGGCAAGGCGCGGGCCGTGATCGCCGCCGGGGACATGCCCGGCCGACTCGGCATCGTACCCGGACGGCTGGACGACCTCGCGGCGGTGCGGGCGGCGTTCTCCGGGGTGGACGTCGGCTTTGTCGCGCTGGGGCCGACCGGTGACCAGCGGCCCCTCCAGGAGGGCGTGATCGAGGCCGCCGGGCAGGCCGGGCTCCCGCACTTGGTGCGGCTGTCGGTGTTCAGCACCGGGCACCACTCGCTCGGCCTCAACCAGCGCGCCCACGCCGAACTTGACGACCTGGTGGCACATACGGGATTGCCCTACACCTCGCTGCGGCCCGCACTGTTCGCCACCAGCGTGCTCGACGCCGCCGAGGAGATCCGCAGGACCGGCGGCTGGACCGGGGCCGCAGCACACGGCCGCAACCCGCTGATCGACCCCCGGGACGTCGCCGCCTCCGGGGTCTCGGTGCTGCTCGACCCGGCCTGGTGGGGCCGCCACCACGAGCTGACCGGCCCGGCCCTGTACAGCTGGCCGGACGTCGCCGCGCTGCTCACCCGAGAGCTGGGCACACCCATCGGCTTCCGCGCCGTCGACGGGGCCGCCCTGCGCGCCGCCGCCCTGGCGCGTGGGCTGCCGGAGATCAACGCCGAGACGCTGGTCGCCCGTGAGCGCGCGGTGGAGGCCGGGGAGAACGAACGGCTCACCGACACGGTCAGGGCGCTCACCGGCTCCGAGCCCCGCTCGCTCGCGGCGTTCCTGCATGAGTACCGCGACGTGTTCGTACCGCAGTGGGAAGCCGCATAGGGCCGGTCGGACGCCCGGGTCGGGCAGGGGGCCGGACCCAGTCCATCTCCTCGCGGGGCGCGCGATCGGCATAGCGGGCGCCGTCCCGGGCGATAACCCTTCAGGGGACCGCCGCACCCGGGGAGGCGCCATGTGGATGGTCTTCGTGGACGACAGCAAGACCGACCAGGTGCCGCGCGCCGGGCTGGGCCAACTGGTCGCCCTGGGGGCGGTGTTCGTACCGGAGCGGGCACTTGGCCCGTACGGAGCCGACCTCGCGGAGCTGCGGTCGCAACTCGGGGTCCCGGACGGCGTGGAGCTCAAGTGGAACCCCGGCCGGGCCGCACCCGCCTTCTGGCGCACCGCCGGACCGCGCCTGCGCACCGCGCTGCGCCGGGGCATGCTGGAGCGGGCCGCCGACCACGGCATCCGCTCCTCGGTGGTGGTCTGGGACCGAGGCCACCTGGACTGGCCGATGCGGGACCGGGTCGAACCGGCGATCCTCGCCTACCTCTACGAGCGCATCGAACGGTTCCTGGCCGAGCAGGATGCCCTCGGCGTCGTCATCGCCGACGAACCGGGCCACGCGGGTGGCTCATGGCTACGGGCCGCCAAGGAGCTGACCCGCTCGGGCACCCCCCACGTCGTACCCGAGCGGGTGGCCCTGCCCATCCTCACCGCCCCCTCCCACCTGGTCCCGCACCTGCAACTGGCCGACCTGGTCGCGGCGGCCACCACCGCCGCCGTGGCCGGGCGCCCCGCCGGACTCGACCTGCTGGACCCACTGGCCCGGCTCGCCCGCCGCAACGACGCCGGGCGCATCGGCGGCGCCGGACTGGTGCTCTGGCCTCCGCAGTTGATGGACCTGCACTTCTGGCTCTTCGGCGAGCAGGTCTACTGGCGGCGCGGCCGGGAGCACCCGCTGGGCCCCGCCTCCACCCCCACCCGCACCGGCCGCACCTTCCAGCACACCGACGGCCTCACCGGGCCCACCTGAACGGGGTGGGCCGCATGCAGCGGCTGGGGGCGGCAAAGGATCACGCCGGACGGCTTCTGACGACTGGTCGATCGGCTGCCGACGGATAGGTGGTGGGCCCTGCGACGGTGGGGAGGTGGGCCGGGCTGAGGCGGGGAGGCGGGCGGGGACGTGCGCCCATCGGCCGCCCAAGGCCAGGCGGCGGGACGGACGGCCGGAGGCGGCGGGCGATCGGCCGACAACGGTGAGCCCCGGCTGGGCGGAGGCGGGAAAGCTGGCAGAGGCGGGGGTCAACCGGCCACCAACACGGCGGGTCGGGCGGAGGCGTGCGCCCATCGGCCGCCCAAGGCAAAGCGGCGGGACGGACGGCCGGAGGCATCGAGCAATCGGCCGACAACGGTGAGGCCCCAGCCGGGCGGAGGCGGGAAAGCTGGCAGAGGCAGGGGTCAATCGGCCACCAACGCGGCGGGGTCGGGCGGAGGCGTGCGCCCATCGGCCGCCCAAGGCCAGGCGGCGGGGCGGACGGCCGGAGGCGGCGGGCAACCGGCCGTCAACGGTGAGGCCCGCGCAAGGCGGAGGCCGGAAGGCTGGCAGAGACGGAGGTCAATCGGCCACCAACGCGGCGGGCCGGGCCGGGGTGGGGGTCAGTCGGCGGTGCGTAGGGCTTTGGCCAGGGGGGTGTCGCCGGAGATGGTGAGGCGGGCCTGGTGGAGGGCGGCGCCGAGGGTGGTGCGGCCGTCGGCGAGGGCGGCGGCGGTGGCGTCGTCCAGGGTGAGTACGGCGTCGGGGTGGTCGGCCGGGCCGTCGGCGTAGTGCGGGTCGGCCGGGTCGAGCAGCAGGTGGAAGGGGCCGCCGGGGAGCCGTACCTCGGCGGTGCCGGCCGCGCCGGGGGCGGCCCGGTCCAGGGCCCGCAGCAGCGGCAGCGCCGACCAGTGGCTGCGGACCGCGTCGGTGGGGCCGGGTTCGCCCAGGCCGGCGGCGCCCCAGGTGGCCAGGGCGGCGAGCACGGGCTGGAGGGCGCGTCCGCGCGGGGTGAGGGCGTACAGGTGGGTGCCTGCCGCGCGGCCGACGCGGCGCCGCTCGACCAGTCCGTCGGCCTCCAGCTCCTTCAGCCGGGAGGCCAGGACGTCCGTGGAGACGCCGGGCAGGTCGGCGTGGAGGTCGGTGTAGCGGCGCGGTCCGGCGAGGAGTTCCCGGACGATCAGCAGGGTCCAGCGTTCCCCCACGGTGTCCAGGGCTCGGGCGACGGCGCAGTAGTGGGCGTAGCTTCGGCGCGGCATGGGGCCAGCATAGCCATATGGTTGGACTTTCCAAGTCCACACTTGGTAGAACCAAGGAGCGGCCGTCGGGCCGCCTCAGGTCCCACGATCGGGAGGCCGCACATGGAGTTCCGGCAGTCCAGCAAGCTCGCGGGTGTGTGCTACGAGATCCGGGGCCCGGTGATCGAGCAGGCCAACGCCCTGGAGGAGGCCGGGCACAGCGTCCTGCGCCTGAACACCGGCAATCCGGCGCAGTTCGGGTTCGAGGCCCCGGAGGAGATCCTTCAGGACATCATCCGCAACCTGCCCCGGGCGCACGGCTACAGCGACGCGCGCGGCATCCTGCCCGCCCGCCGCGCGGTGGCGCAGTACTACCAGCAGCGGGGCGTGGAGGGCGTCGGGGTGGACGACGTCTTCCTCGGCAACGGCGTCTCCGAGCTGGTCTCGATGGCCGTCACGGCGCTGGTCGACGACGGGGACGAAGTCCTGGTACCGGCACCGGACTTCCCGCTCTGGACGGCGGTGACCCGACTGGCCGGCGGCCGGGCGGTGCACTACCTCTGCGACGAGCAGTCGGACTGGTTCCCGGACCTGGACGACATCGCCGCCAAGATCACCGACCGCACCCGGGCGATCGTGGTCATCAACCCCAACAACCCCACCGGGGCGGTCTATCCGCGCGAGATCCTGGAGGGCATCCTGGACCTCGCCCGCCGCCATCACCTGATGGTCCTGGCCGACGAGATCTACGACAAGATCCTGTACGACGGCGTGGAGCACCACTGCCTGGCCGCGCTCGCCCCCGATCTGGTGGTGCTGACCTTCAACGGCCTCTCCAAGTCCTACCGGGTGGCCGGGTTCCGCTCCGGCTGGCTGGTGGTCACCGGGCCCAAGCAGCACGCCAGGGACTACCTGGAGGGCCTCACCATGCTCGCCGGGATGCGGCTCTGCCCCAACGTCCCGGCGCAGTACGCGGTGCAGGCGGCGCTCGGCGGCCGGCAGTCGATCGAGGACCTGGTGCTGCCGACCGGGCGGCTGGCCGAGCAGCGCGATGTGGCGTACCGGGCGCTCAACGACATCCCCGGGGTGAGCTGCGTCAAGCCCCGGGGCGCGCTGTACGCCTTCGCGCGGCTGGACCCGGCGGTGCACCGGATCGAGGACGACGAACGGTTCGTCCTGGACCTGCTGCTCCGCGAGAAGATCCATATCGTGCAGGGCACCGGTTTCAACTGGCCGCGCCCCGACCACTTCCGCATCCTCACCCTGCCCCGGGCGGACGACCTGGAGGTCGCCATCAGCCGGATCGGGCGCTTTCTGGCGGGGTACCGCCAGTAGCCCCCGGGGGTCCCGTTCCGGGCTGCCGCGGCCGCCCGGAAGCAGCCCGGAAGCAGCCCGTACGGCGTCGAAACAGGCGTCCCCAAGCCCTCGCGCAGGCCCTCCGGATCACGTCAACCCACGGACTGCGGAGGGCTGTTGAGCACTTTCCACCATCGATAGGAAATGCCCACGTCAATACGCTGGGGCCGACCCGGGCAACGCTGCTACTCTCATGCAACCCGCGACACGCAGCCGAACGCCGTGCACACGTACGGTATCCGCCGAGCCGCTCGCCGCGGACGACCCTCGGGCCGCATCGGCCCGGAGGCCCTGGACGCATCGGCCGGGGCAGCACAGGGCCGGCCTGAGCCCACGCCGCACCGTGGGCAGGCACGGAGGGAGAGCGGAGATTCCCCAGGACACTGCCGATGCTCGGGAGTTCCACGAGTTCTTCGAGCGCCACCACGCGGAACTCTCCCGCCTCGCGCATCTGCTCACCGGCGACCCCGACTCCGCCGACGACCTCGCCGCCGATGCGCTGGTCGAGGTCTGGCGCCACTGGGACCGGGTCCGGGCCGCCGACCGCCCGGCCGCCTACGCCCGAGGGGTCGTCACCAACCTTGCCCGCAACCGCATCCGCTCCCTCACCCGGGAGCGCCGCCGCGTCGGCGTGGTGGCCGCGCTCTGGCGGGAGCGCTTCGACGACCCGGACGTGCCCGCCGTGATCGATGTGCGTACCGCCCTGGACCGGCTGCCGTTCCGCAAGCGGGCCTGCGTGGTCCTCCGCCACGGCTTCGACCTCTCCGAGCAGGAGACCGCCAAGGTGCTCGGCATCTCGGTGGGCACCGTGAAGAGCCAGACCTCACGCGGCGCCGCCCAACTGGAGGCACTGCTGCGGTCGGGCGCCGGGGGTGCCCCGTACGATGCCGGGGGACCCGCCGTCGGCCCGGCCGACGGCAACCCGGCCGCCCGGCGCAGACCGGCGCCGACGCGACGCCGCGGACGGCGCTCGGTAGCGGCCGTCGGCGGCAACCGGGAGGAGGAGTGATGCCTGGCCAGGAGCACGACCGCGGGGCCGACCGGGACGGCCGGCTGCGCCCCGCGCTGCGTGCCGAGGCCGCCCGGCACACGCCCGACCGGGAGTACATCCTCCGCCGTGTCGAGCAGGCGCAGTTGGAGGACCGGTACGGCCCCGGGCCCGCGACCCCCGCCCGGCAGGTGCTCGGCCGCCCGGTGCGGATCTCCGGCCTCGGGGCGGTGCTCGGCTCGCTGCTGCTGGTCGGCGGCGCGGCGGCCTGGGCGGTGGCCGCCCTCCAGGAGGAAGACCGCCCCTCCATCCGGATCTCCGACGGCCCGCTCGCCCCGGCCCTCCCGGGCGGCGTCTCCCCGACCGCCCCCGCCCCCGGCAGCCCGGCGCCCTCCGGGGCCCCCTCCCCCGATGCGTCGACCCGGCGGCCCGCCGCCCCCTCCGGGGCCGCCGACGGGTCCGCCGAAGGGGCCGCCGGCGGGTCCGCCGTGGAGGGCGCATCGGCCCCCGCCACCGGCACCGGCGTCGCGACCGGCGCGGGGACGGCCACTGCCACGACGGAGGGTCCGGCGACCGGCGCCCCGCCCGGCGGCAACTCCGACGGCCTGCTGCGGGACCGCTTCCTGGCGGCCGGCGGCTCGGTGGACGCGCACTCCACCGAGACCTGGACGCAGAGCAATGTCACCGTCGACACCCGGGTACCGCTGCGGGACCTCCAGGTGGAGGTGCGGATCGCCCGCACCCCGGACGTCAGCAGCACCGGCTCCTGGACCACGGCCGGGCCCGCCGACATCATCGCGGAGACCGACGCCAGCGACAGCGAGATCGTCTACCGCTTCCGGCTGCGCGAGGGCGTGGTGCTGCCGCCCGGCCGGTATGTCTTCGCCGCCCAGTACAACCACGCGGAGGGCGTCCGGGACGCCACCCGGGACCGCTGGACGGCCTCGGCCTCGGGGACCGGCGGCTCGGACGGGTCCGCCTCGCTGCACGGCGACTTCTTCTGACCCGACGTCTCCCGAGACCCCGCCCCGTGCGGGGCGCACCATCGCCCATCCATCCGCATGTCCTACGTCAGGGGGAGGACCCTCACCGTGGTGTTTCGTCGCAGGTCCCGGCTGATAGGCCTGGTCCTGGGCCCCGTCGTGGCCGCCGCCGTGCTCACCGGAGCGGCGCCCGGCCTGGCGGCCTCGCCGCCCTCCGCGCCCACCGACGGCCCGGGCGCCGACGGTCCGGCCGCCGCCGGTCCGTACACGGACGGCCTGTACATCGTCCAACTCGCCGAAGCCCCCGTCGCCTCCTACGGCGGCGGCATCAGGGGTCTGGCCGCCACCCGGCCGCAGCCGGGCGGGAAGGTGGACCCCGGCTCCTCGGCCACCCGCTCCTACCGGGGCCATCTGGAGGCGCGGCGCAAGCAGGTGCTGGCGCGGGTGCCCGGGGTACGGCCGGTGTACGCCTACGACTACGCCTTCAATGGCTTCGCCGCCCGGCTCACGGCCCGTCAGGCCGCCCGGCTGGCGGCCGAGCAGGGCGTGGTCTCGCTGGAGCGCAACCAACTGCTGGACGTGGACACCGTCTCCACCGCCCGCTTCCTCGGCCTGTCGGGCAGCGGCGGGGTCTGGGAGCGGCGGTTCGGCGGTGCCGCGCACGCCGGGGAGGGCGTGGTCATCGGCATGGTGGACTCGGGGTACTCCCCCGACAGCCCGCTCTTCGCCCCGCTGCCCGAGCCCCGGCCCGACGCCAGGGCCATCGCCCGTACCTGGAAGGGGACCTGCGACCACGGCGAGCAGGCTCCGGTGACCTGCAACAACAAGGTGATCGGTGCCCGCTACTACCACCAGGGCGTCACCCCGGTCGCCGGTGAGTACCTCTCGCCGCGCGACTACGGCGGCCATGGCACCCACACCGCCTCCACCGCCGCCGGCGACTCCGGCGTACCCGTTGTGATCAACGGCAATGCGGTGGGCGAGGCGACCGGCATGGCCCCGGCCGCCCGGCTGGCGATCTACAAGGCGTGCTGGGTCGTCGACGCGGACAACAACCTCTCCTGCGGGACCGCGGACACCGTGGCCGCCGTCAACCAGGCGGTCGCCGACGGCGTGGACGTGATCAACTACTCCGTCTCCGGCTCCACCGGCTCGGTGGTGAACTCGGTGGAGTCGGCCTTCTACAACGCCGCCCACGCCGGGGTGTTCGTCGCCACCGGGGCCGGCAACACCGGCACCGCCGGCAGCGTCTCGCACAACGCGCCGTGGGAGATGACGGTCGCCGCCTCCACCCATGACCGCCGCTACCGCGCCACGCTCGCCCTCGGCGACGGGCGCAGCTTCACCGGCGTCGGCACCGGCGCGGCCGTGGAGAGCGCACCGCTGGTGACCGCCTCGGCGGTGGGCAGGGACGGCGCGAACTCCGGCCAGGTGTCCGAGTGCTGGTCCGGCACGCTCGACCCGGTCAAGGCGGCGGGCGCGATCGTGGTCTGCCGACGCGGTGGCAATGACCGCACCGAGAAGTCCGCGGCGGTGCAGGAGGCCGGCGGCGTCGGCATGGTCCTGTACAACCCGACGGCCAACTCGCTGGACGCCGACTTCCACCATGTGCCGACCGTGCACCTGGACCAGGTCGCCGGGGCGCAGGTCGCGGCGTACGCGGCCACGCCCGGCGCCACCGCTTCGCTCGCCGCCTCCGAGGTCTGGACGGCGCCCGCGCCCGCCATGGCCGACTTCTCCTCCACCGGCCCCGCCTCGGCCGGCGGCGGCGACCTGCTGAAGCCCGATGTCACGGCGCCCGGCGTGGATGTGATCGCCGGGGTCGCCCCCGACACGGCGGACGGCAACGGGTTCGGGGCCATGTCGGGCACCTCGATGGCCGCCCCGCATGTCGCCGGGCTCGCCGCGCTGCTGCTCTCCCGCCACCCCGGATGGTCCCCGGCCGAGGTCCAGTCGGCGCTGATGACCACCGCGTACACCACCGACAACCAGGGCGGCCCGATCAAGGACGCCGCAGGCCGGACCGCCACCCCGTTCTCCTACGGCTCCGGCCATGTGGACCCCGCCCGTGCCTTCGACCCGGGGCTGGTCTACCGGGCGGGCCAGCGGGACTGGCAGGAGTACGCCTGCGCGATCGGCCAGCAACTGCCCGCCGTCACCGGGGCCCGCGACTGCGCCCGGGTCCGGCGGACCGACCCCAGCGACCTCAACTACCCGTCGCTGGCGGTCGCTGCGCTGGCCGGTCGGCAGACCCTGGTGCGCACGGTGACCAATGTGGACAGCCGCCGGGCCTCCTACCGGGTGCAGGTCGACGCCCCACCCGGCTTCACCGCCGAGGTCAGGCCCGCAGCGTTCACCCTGCGGCCCGGCAAGAGCGCCCGGTACCGGGTCACCCTGACCCGCACCACGGCGCCGCTGGGCAGCTGGGCCTTCGGCGCGCTCACCTGGACCGACGGCACCCATGCGGTGCGGTCCCCGATCGCGGTCAAGCCGGTGGCGCTGGCGCCCGCGCCGGAGGCGGCCGGGCACGGCACCCGGGGGTCCATGGCGCTGCGCCCGCAGGCGGGCTACGCGGGCACCCTGAACGCCCGGGTCCGGGGGCTCTCCCCGGCCGAGGTCACCGTGCACCCGCTGCGGAACGCCACCGGGGTGGCCTTTGACACCGCCCGGCCCACGGTCGGCGACCACACGGCGAGCCGGTCGGTCACCGTGCCCGCCGGGACCAAGCTGCTGCGCTTCGGGACCTTCGCCGACGACTACCGCCGGGGCACCGATGTGGACCTCTACCTGTACAAGCAGTCCGCCACCGGCGCGCTGACCCTGTACGCCACCGCCGCCACGGCCGGTACCGCGACCGAGGCGGTCCAGGTGCGCAGCCCGGCCGCCGGTCAGTGGGTGGTCTACGCCGACCTGCGCTCCGCCCCGGCCGACGCGGGTGACACCCGGGTGGCCGTCGACGGCTGGCTGCTGGACGGCAGCACGGCGGGCAATGCCATCGCCGCCCCCGAGTCGGCGGCCGTGGCCATCGGCGACCGGCCGCGCTTCCGGCTGAGCTGGTCGGGCCTGGAGCCCGGCCACCGCTACCTGGGCTCGGTGGTCTGGGACGACGGCGCGGTGGTGCAGGGCTACACGGAGGTGCAGGCGGCCACCGGCTGAGCCGGAACGTACCCGCGCGCACCGGCAACGGCTCCGCAACCAGGGGACGGCGGGCAGACCCCCGCCGTCCCCTGTCGGATCACCTGGTCACCCCGTCACCAGGTCACCCCGTCACCAGGCACCCCGTCACCAGGCACCCCGTCAGCGCCCGGTCACCGCCCCTGCGGCGGCACCGAGGGCTCGGCGGTGACCACCACCTCCTGGCCGGCCGGCAGCTCGATCCGCACGGCCCCGGCCGCGCCCCGGGGCAGCGCCGGGCCGCCCGCGATGCGCACCCCGGTCACCGGGCGGCCGATGCGCAGCGAGACGGTCCGGTCGGTCTCGGAGCGGAGCACCGCCCTGATCCGCCCGGCGGGCAGGTCCCAGCCGAGTTCGGTGACGGTGGCGCCGAACCGGGTGCGGACGCCCGACAGGGTCCCGGTGGGGAGCGTGTCGGGCAGGGCGGGCAGCAGGGTGAGCCGACCCGCGCCGTCCGGCCCGGCGGGGCGGGAGCGCACCAGCATCTCGATCAGCACGCCGGGCAGCGCATGCGCCACATCGGCGTTGTAGACGTCCCGGTAGGGATAGTGGCTGCTCATCAGCGACCGGAAGAAGAAGTCCCGGTCGAGCAGCCGGGAGAGGTTGCGGGCGGCCCAGCCGGCGTCCTCCAGGCGGGCGGCGGCCAGTGCGCGGTGCAGATAGCCGTGGCCGGAGTCGTTCTCGTCGCCGCGCAGCCGCAGCGCGGTGCGGGCGGCCTCGGCCAGCTCCGGGGTCTCCTCCGGGGTGATCTCGTCGAGCGGCCAGACCGGGTAGAGGTGGCTGATGTGCCGGTGGTCGTAGCTGTCCTCGTGGTCGGGCCAGGCCCATTCGGCGAGCGCGCCGTCCTTGTTGACGCGGTAGTCGGGGAGGCGGGCGGCGAGCTGCCGCCAGAGGGCGGTGCGCTCCGGGGTGACCCCGTCGGGGAACAGCCGGGAGCAGAGGTCTGCGGCGGTGGAGAGGGCGTGCCGGGCGGCGGCGATGTCCATGGTGGCGTTGACGGAGGCGACGGGGCCGCCGGTGCCGCCGCCGGGCCGGTTCTCCGGGGAGTACGACGGCACGATGAGGACCCGGCCGTCGGGGCCGGTGCGGGTGAGGAAGTCCTCGTAGAAGGCGGCCGTCTCGATCAGCGCGGGCAGCAGCCGGCCGCGCAGGAACTCCTCGTCGCCGGTGGTCTCCGCGTGCTCCAGCAGCGGTTGGAGCAGCCAGTCGGCGCCGGCGGTCCACATGTGGTGCGCCCAGACGCCGTTGAAGTGGTACTGGTTGCCGTTCTCCCCGTCGGTGTGGGCGGGGGCGACCACGCCCCGGGTGCCGTAGAGCAGCCGGGCGTTGCGGCGCCAGTCGTCCAGTTGGCCGAGGACCAGTTCGGCGTGGGCCAGCGACACCTCGGGCAGGTCGGCGGCGGCGGCGGAGGCGATCTGGAGGTTGAGGTTGGCGTTGGTGGTGAAGGCGCCGGACCAGGCGGTGTTCCAGTCGCCGGTCCAGAGCCCGCAGAGCCGGGGCGGCCGGTAGCCGCTGGCGCTCAGCAGGTGGTAGCGGCCGGCCGCGAAGAGCTGCTCCAGCAGCGCGGGGGTGAGCCGTCCCGGGGTGGCGGCCTGGCGTTCCAGCAGCTCGGCGATGGGCAGCGCCCGCTCGGCCGGGTCGCCGCCCAGGTCGAGGGTGACCCGGTCGTACGCCTCGCGGTGCAGCGGGACATGCCGGGCGAGCAGGCCGAGCAGGTCGTCGGGGAGGTCGTACATCCCGGTGTCCAGCCGGGCCAGCTCGGTGCAGTCGGCGGTGACCGAGCCGCGTGCGGTGCGGGTGAGCAGCAGCATCTCGCGGGCGCCGGTGATCCGGATGCGGGGGCCGTCGCAGACCACCTCGCCGCCGACCGCGATGACCCGGGTGGCGCCCCGGTAGCCGGTCTCGCTCTCGGGGTAGCGGGCGCGCAGCCGCAGCAGGGCGGAGTCGCGGGGGGCGGGGGGCGCGGCCGGGGCGCCGGCGACGGCGGGGGTGGCGAGCGGGCCGGGCCGGTACACCGACCGTACGGCGAGCCGGAGTTCGGGGGGTGAGCCGGGGAGCCTGCCGTCGAGTTCGACGGTGGCCTCCACGGTGCGGCCGACCGGGGCGGCGAGGTGCTGGACGACGGTGTCGTCGGCGCGGGAGGTGAAGCAGGAGGAGCGCCACTCGCCCTCCCCCGGCCCCTCCTGCCAGGCGGCGGAGGCGATGCCGGTGCGGAAGTCGATCCAGCGGCGGTAGCCGGTGGCGGGGCGGGCGTCGGTGCGGTGCCAGCGGACGGCGAAGGCGGGGTGGAACGGCTGGGTGTGGATCAGCTCCCGGTCGCCGGCGAAGCGGCGTACGGCGGTGTCCGGGTCGCCGGCCAGCAGGGCGTCCTGGACCTCGCGGAGCGCCGGGGCCAGGTGGGGCGGCTCGGCCGTGGCGCTGCCGTTGGGGCGGACCATGGCGTGGTGGGTGACCACGGCCGCCTCGTCGGCGGTGGCGCCGTGGACCAGGGCGCCGTGGCGGCCGTTTCCGGTGAGGTAGCAGTCCTCCCAGCGGGTGGCGGGGGCGGTGTCGTGGATACCGCGGCCGCCGGGGGGCGGGACGGCTGCGGGCGCGGCGGGGACGGTCAGCGTGTGCACGCCGGGGGCGGCGTGATCGCTGGAGTCCGCCGGGGTCCGGGAGGCTGCACAGGACGACGTCGTCCGAGCTGCTTCGTGGGGGGACATGGCGGCTGGTCCTCTCGTGAGCGGCAGGGGTGGGGGTTGCTCGTCCCTAGGTGGCCGCCGGATTCCCCAATGGTTGCCACGCTTAACGGATTGTTCTTGTTAAGCGGACGTTCGGTCACTCTGCAGTGGTTTCCGGCCGTAGTACCGCCGCGCCGTAGCGGGGAAGGCGGAGGGTGCCTTCGGTGCTGCGGTTGGTGAGCAGCTCGCGGTACCGGCCCTGGACGGGCACCTCGGTCTGCCGCTCCCCGTGGTTGAGCAGGAAGAGCAGACCGCCCCGGCGCACCGCCTCCACGCCGTCGGGGAGTCCGGGGAGCACGGGGTGGACACCGGCCCGGCGGGCGGCGTCGGCCAGCAGGCCACGCAGTGCCGCCGGTTCGGGGAGGGTGGCGAGGTACCAGGCGGTGCCGGCGCCGGAGGTGGTGCGGGTGACGGCCGGGGTTCCGTCGAGGTCGCCGCCGTTGAGGGCGGCGACCGTCTCGGTGCCGGGGTCGGTGCGCAGGTCCTCGGACCAGAGGGTGCCGGTGAAGGGGCCGAGGGCCGCGGAGTCGCAGCGCACGGTGGCGCCGTCGTCCAGCGGCCACCACTCCTGGGGGTGGACGCCGAGCAGTGCGCGGAGCCTGGCGTCCATGCCGCCGGGGCGGAGGGTGTCGGTGGGGTCGGCGATGCCGCTGAAGAACCCGGTGACCAGGGTGCCGCCGCCGTGCACATACCGGACCAGGTTGTCGACGGCGGCGTCGGAGGCGAGGTAGAGGGTGGGGACGGCGACCAGGCGGTAGCGGGAGAGGTCGGCCTCGGGGTGGGCGAAGTCGGCGGTGAGGTGCTCGTCCCAGAGGGCGCCGTGCCAGGCGTACAGCAGCTCGGGGGCGGTGATCCGGGCGGAGGGGCGGCCGGGCTGCTCCAGGGCCCACCAGCTGTGCCAGTCGTGCAGGACGGCGATGTCGGCGCGGACGTCGGTGCCCACGGCCTCGCCGAGCAGCCGCAGTTCGGCGCCGAGTGCCCGGATGCGGCGGTGCCCGGGGCTGTCCGGGCCGGCGTGCGGGACCATCGCGGAGTGGAACTTCTCGGCGCCGGAGCGGGAGGCCCGCCACTGGAAGAAGAGCAGGGCGTCGGCGCCCCGGGCGACCGACTGGAGGGACTGGAGCCGCAGCAGCCCTTCGGGCTTGGGGCGGTTGACGGGCCGCCAGTTGACGGCGGAGGCGGCCTGCTCCATGACCATCCAGGGGCCGCCGGCCAGGGAGCGGGTGAGGTCGTGGTTGGCGGCGGCGAAGGCGGCGGCGCGGGGGTCGGCGGGGTCGGGGTAGAGGTCGAGGGAGACGGCGTCCTCGGCGGCGGCGAAGGCCCAGCTGTCGATGCCCTTGTAGAGGGCCATGAAGTTGGTGGTGACGGGGACGTCGGGGGTGTGGCGGCGCAGGATGTCGCGTTCGGCGGTGAAGCACTCCAGCAGGACGTCGGAGCTGAACCGCTGGAAGTCCAGCGTCTGGGCGGGGTTGGGCAGGTAGGGGGCGCTGCGGGGCGCGGTGACGGTGGACCAGTCGCTGTGCGCCTGGCTCCAGAAGGCGGTGCCCCAGGCGTGGTTGAGGCCGTCCAGGTCGCCGTACCGCTGCCGCAGCCAGTCGCGGAACCGGGCGGAGGTCTCGGCGCAGTGGCAGACCGGGCCGAGTTCATTGGAGATGTGCCAGATCCGCAGCGCGGGGTGGCCGGCGTAGCGGGCCGCGAGATCCTCGACCAGGGCGTGGGCGTGGTCGCGGTAGGCGGCGGAGGAGGGGCAGTACTGGTTGCGGGAGCCCCACCAGAGGGTGGTGCCGTCGGCGGTGACCGGCAGGGTCTCGGGGTGGCGCTCGCCGAGCCAGGGCGGCGGGGAGGCGGTGGGGGTGGCGAGGCAGGCGTCGATGCCGCCGCCGTGCAGCAGGTCGAGGACGCGGTCGAGCCAGCCGAAGTCCCGGGCGCCGGGGCGGGGTTCGAGGCGGGCCCAGGAGAAGACGCCGACGGTGGCGGTGGTGACTCCGGCCCGGCGCATCAGGGCGATGTCCTGGGGCCACACCTCCTCGGGCCACTGCTCGGGGTTGTAGTCGCCGCCGTAGAGGATGCGGCCTCGGGTGGCGTCGTGCAGCGAGGGCATGGGTGGTGGTCTCCTGAGGGGCGGGGTCAGCCCTTGACGGCGCCGATGAGCATGCCCTTGGTGAAGTGCTTCTGGACGAACGGGTAGACGCAGACCACCGGGATCAGGGCGAGCATCATGACGGCCATCTGCACCGAGAGGGCGGGGATCTGCATGGAGTCGATGGCCTGGGACATGCCCGGCGGCGGCTGGTGCTGGATCACAAAGGCGCGCATGATCAGCTGGAGCGGCCACTTGTCGGTGTCGTTGATGTAGAGGCTGGCGTTGAACCAGGCGCTCCAGTAGCCGACGGCGTAGAAGAGCGAGATGACGGCGACCACGGCGCGGGAGAGCGGCAGCACGATCACCAGCAGGATGCGCCACTCGCCGGCGCCGTCGATCTTGGCGCTGTCGACCAGTTCGGGGGCGACGCCCATGAAGAAGGCGCGCAGCACGAAGATGTTGAAGACGGAGACGGCGCTGGGCAGGATCAGCGCCCAGTAGCTGTTGATCAGGCCCAGGTTGCCGACCAGCAGATAGGTGGGGATCAGTCCGGCGCCAAAGAACATGGTGACCAGCAGGGTGATCAGGATCGGCCGGTGGGCGAAGGTGCCGGGGCGGGAGAGCCCATAGGCGGCGAGCACCGAGACCGCCATGCTGAGGGCGGTGCCGACCACGGTGATGCCCAGGCTGACGACCACGGCGCGGGTGACGGCGCCGCCGCCGAGGATCTCGCGGTAGGCGGCGAAGGTGATGGACTTGGGCACGATCACCAGGCCGCCGGCGTCGGTGATGGTCCGGTAGTCGGAGAGGCTGGTGACCAGGACGACCCAGAGCGGCCCGAGGATGGCCAGGCAGACCCCGGTGAGGGTGATCCCCTTGAGGCCCTGGACAACCGGGCCGGGCTCCTCCTCCCAGGCGGGCCGCCGGTCGTCGCGGCGCGCTGCCCGGCCGGCGTCGGTGGGCGGGACCGTTGCGGTCATCGCGCGTACACCCCCTGCTCGCCCAGCTTGTGGGCGGCCTTGTTGGCGAGCAGCACCATGGCGAGGCTGAAGAGTCCCTTGACCAGCCCGGCCGCCGCCGCATAGGAGAAGTCGCCGGTGCGGATGCCGACGAACCAGACATAGGTGTCGAGGACTTCGGAGGCACCGGTGCCCACGGCGTCCCGTTGGAGCAGGATCTGCTCGAAGCCGACGGTGAGCGCGTCGCCGACCCGGAGCACCAGCAGCAGTGCGATGACCGGGCGCAGCGCCGGCAGGGTGACATGCCACATCCGGCGCAGGCGTCCGGCGCCGTCCACGGCGGCGGCCTCGTAGAGGTCCTGGTTGACGGCGCTGAGCGCGGCCAGGAAGACGATCACGCCCCAGCCGGCGTCCTTCCAGACCGCCTGGGCGGTGAGCAGGAACTTGAACAGCCCCGGGTCGGTCATCAGGTCGAAGCCCTCGATGCCGTGCTGCCGCAGATTCTGGGCGATCAGGCCGGCGCCGCCCAGCATCTGCTGGAAGACGGTGATGACCAGCACCCAGGAGAAGAAGTGCGGCAGGTAGAGCACGCTCTGCACGGCGGTGCGGACCTTGCTGCTGAGGACGCTGTTGAGCAGCAGTGCCAGCAGGATGGGGATGGGGAAGTAGAGCACCAGCTGGACAGAGGTCAGGGTGAGGGTGTTGGCCACCGCGTCCCAGAAGAGGCTGTCCTCGAAGATCCGCTGGAAGTTGGCGAAGCCGACCCAGGGGCTGCCGGAGATCCCGCCGCTGTAGGGGTCGTACTCCTGGAAGGCGACGACATTGCCCAGCAGCGGGATGTAGTTGAAGACCAGGACGAGGCCGAGTGCGGGCAGGCACATGAGCAGCAGGACCCGGTCGCGCCGGAACCGCTGCCACCGGGTGATGCCCTTGGCGGGCGCGGCGGTCCGCCGTCCGGCGGCGGGGCTCCGCTGCGGCGGTACCGTGGCGGCCTTCCGCTGGTCGGGGGCTGTTCGGGCCCTGGTGCTCATCGTCTGCTCCGCTCGGTGGGTGCGCACCGGCCCCCTCCGGGCCGGCGGGGGTGTCAGGCTCCGCTGCCGCTCCGGTCGAGGATCTGCTGGTAGAAGTCGCGCAGCTGGTCGCCGCCGTTCCTGCGCCAGTCGGAGACGGCGGACTGCACATCGCTCATCTTCTTGCGGCCCCGGTGGACGTCCTTGCGCAGGTCGTCGAAGGAGTTGTAGAGGGAGGCGAAGCGGGTGGGCTCCTGGATCTGCATATTGAAGAAGAGCGGCTTCTTGGCGAAGGCCGCGTTCCTGGCCATCCAGGCGCAGTAGTCGCGGACCACCTCGGGGTGGTCGGGGTAGGCGATGGCCTTGTCGGGGGAGGCGATGAACTCGTAGCTGGAGACGACCTCCTTGATGCCCCGTTCGGTCTTGGTGGGGGTTCCCTTGCTGTCCCGGGTGTAGTGGACGCCCTCGACGCCGTACTGGACCAGCAGGTACTCCTTGGTGCCGAAGGGGGCCGCGCAGAAGTCGGCGATGGCCAGGCACTCCTCGATCCGGTCCTTGGGGAGCTTCTTGTTGAGGAAGCTGAAGATGCCGGCCTGGTTGCCGAGGTAGAGGACCGGGTCGCCGCCCTGGGCGCCGAAGAAGTCCATGCCCTTGATGCGGAACTCCGGGTTGGGCTTGGCCTGTTCGAAGGTGAGGCCGTACCAGGCGGCGGAGCCGTCGTTCATCATGAGGGTCTGGCCGGAGGTGAAGCGGGTCTTGCTGTCATTGGTGGCGGCGACGGCGTCGGGGTGGACCACCCCGGCGGCGAAGAGCTTCCTGGTCCACTCCATGGCCTCCAGGTACTCCGGCGTCTCCACCAGGTGGACCAGCTTGCCGTCCTTCAGCTGCCAGTAGTTGGGGGCGGTGCCGGGTACGCAGCCGAAGAGGATCTGCGCCGAGTACCACATGTCGTCGCAGGCCCAGACCTTGGCCTTGGCGTCGGTGATCTCCTTGGCCAGTGCGAGGAAGGCGTCGGGGCTGGTGGGGACGGTGTAGCCGTTCTTCTCGAAGACGTCCGCCCGGTAGTAGACGATCTCGCCGCCGAGCGGGGAGGAGGGCATCGGCAGGCCGCGCAGCTTGCCGCCGAAGACGGACATCTGCCAGGCGCCGGTGGGGATGGCGGCCAGGTTGGGGTACTTCTTCACGGCGTCGCCGGCCAGATAGGGGCCGAGGTCGGCGAACTTGGCGCTGACCGCGTCGGGGATGCGGCCGTTGAGGTTCCAGCCGGGGATCACCACGATGTCGGCGATGTCGTCGGAGGCCAGCACCGCGCCGATCTTGTCCTGGTAGGTGTTGCCGTCCTGCTGCTGGAAGGTGAGGTCCGCGCCGATGGCCTCGTTGAGCGCGGAGAAGTACTTGCTGCCCTTCTCCGGGACCGCGCCCCAGAGCGGGGAGATCACGGTGTAGGCGCCGCCCTTTCCGGCCTTGCCCCGCACCGAGGACTCGAGCTCGGCGGGGAAGGTCAGGAAGCCGGGGCTGGCGCCGTTCTGCCCGGGGATGTCGGGGGTCACCACCTGGGACGGCAGATAGGCCGGCAGGACGTCCGCGAGCGCCTTGCCGGTGGCGACGCCGCCCTTGGCGGGGCTGCCGCCCGACGCGGAGGTGCAGGCCGTGAGCAGGCCGCCGCCGGCGGCGACCGCGGCGACGGCCGCCGCCGAGCCGAGGAAGGTCCGGCGGCCGAGCACCGGACCGGCGGCGGGGGCGTCGGGGCGTGCTCTGTCAGCGCTGGTCATGGGGGGTGGCCCTTCGTCGCGCACACGCACGGCGGGCCGCGCGGCGGCTTCGGG
This sequence comes from Peterkaempfera bronchialis, assembly GCF_003258605.2. NCBI lineage: Bacteria > Bacillati > Actinomycetota > Actinomycetes > Kitasatosporales > Streptomycetaceae > Peterkaempfera > Peterkaempfera bronchialis. Next base: position 6,395,281 of record NZ_CP031264.1, on the reverse strand, counting down.
GCGCGCGCGGTCCGTCCGTCGGCGTGGGAGTGGATGAGGTCGACGGTGCGGCAGTGCTCGGGGGAAGGCAGCTTCGGGGGGCGGTGCGATGGCTCTGTCGAAGCGCTTCAACGTGGCGATGAGGCTAGGACAGACGCGGCTCCCGCACAAGGGTTTGCACGCGCTTCCCCCGGGCAGACCCGACCCGGGCGGCATCGAGCGGGCCTGCGCCCCGTCTCCCAGGCCGAACTCCCAGGGAGGCAACGGCAGGAGAGCGTCCGAGGAGGGGTCGCCGGACCGCCGTGCCCGCCCGTCGGCGCCTTGACACGGGCGCCTCCCGCTGCCAACTTCGAAGCGCTTCGATCACCCCGCCCCGGAGGTACCGCCCCATGGCAGCCGCAGCCGCAGCCGAGCACCGCGACGCACCCCCGGCCGACGCACCTCCGGCCGACGCGCCCTACCGCGACCCGGCCCGGCCGGTCGCCGAGCGGGTCACGGACCTGCTCGGCCGGCTGACCCGCGAGGAGAAGGTGGCGATGCTGCACCAGTACGCACCCGGCATCCCCCGCCTGGGCCTCGCCCCGTTCAAGACCGGCACCGAGGCCCTGCACGGCGTCTCCTGGCTGGGCGAGGCCACCTGCTTCCCGCAGGCCGTCGGCCTCGGCGCCACCTGGAACCGGGACCTGCTGCGCCGGATCGGCGAGGCCGTCTCCACCGAGGTCCGCGCCTTCCACCGCCGCGAGCCCCCCGAGGGCAGGGCCCGGATCAGCCTCAACGTCTGGGCCCCGGTGGTGAATCCGCTGCGCCACCCGCTCTGGGGCCGCAACGAGGAGGGTTACGCCGAGGACCCGCTGCTCACCGCCGCCCTCGCCACCGCGTACACCCGCGGCCTGCGCGGCGACCACCCGCAGTACTGGCGCACCGCCCCCACCCTGAAGCACTTCCTGGCCTACAACAACGAGACCGACCGCTGCACCACCTCCTCCGACCTGCGCCCCCGGGTGCTGCACGAGTATGAACTTCCCTGCTACCGGGGCCCGGTGGAGGCCGGCGCGGTGGCCGCCGTGATGCCCTCGTACAACCTGGTCAACGGCCGCCCCAACCATGTCGGCAGCCACCTCGCCGACCATCTGCGCGCCTGGCCCAACGGCGCCGGTCTGCTGGTGTGCAGCGACGCCGAGGCGCCCTCCAACCTGGTCGCCGCCGAGCGCTACTTCGACGACCACGCGGAGAGCCACGCCGCCGCCCTGCGCGCCGGGGTGGACAGCTTCACCGACCACGGCGAGGACCCCTCGGTCACCGTCCGCCGGATCACCGAGGCGCTGGAGCGCGGCCTGGCCACCGAGGCCGAGGTGGACGCCGCCGTCGCCCGCCAGCTCACCCTGCGGCTGCGGCTCGGCGAACTCGACCCGCAGCTGGACCCGTACGCCGGCATCGGCCCGGAGGTGGTCGACTGCGCCGCCCACCGGGAGCTGGCCCGGGAGGCCGCCCGGCAGTCCGTGGTGCTGCTGCGCAACGCGCCGCGCCCCGGCGGCGGCGGGCCGCTGCTGCCGCTGCCGCCCGGCGCGAAGCTGGCCGTCATCGGCCCCCTCGGCGACGACGTGCTGCGCGACTGGTACAGCGGCTCGCTCCCCTACCGCACCACCCTGCTGGACGCACTGCGCGACCGGCTCGGCGCCGCCTCCGTGGCGTACACCGACGGACTGGACCGGATCGCGCTGCGCTCCACCAGCAGCGGCGGCTACCTCACCGCCGACGCCCGGGGGCTGGTCTCGGCCACCGCCGACGCGGTCGGCGCGGCCGAGGAGTTCGCCGTCCAGGACTGGGGCCACGGCGTCTGCACCCTCCGCGCGGCCGACGGCCGCCACCTCACCACCGACGGATACGGGGTGCTGGCCGCCACCGCCGACCACCCCGACCAGTGGGTGGTCCAGGAGACCTTCCGGCTGGAGCGCGGCACCGACGGCCGGGTGCGCATCCAGCACCTGGGCAGCGGCCGGTGGATCGCGGTCGCCGCCGGCAGCGGCGCGCTCACCGCCTATGCGGCCTCCCGCGACCAGGCCGAGCCATTCGCCCTGCGCACCGTCTCGGCGGGCGCCGAGCGGGCGGCCCGGCTGGCCGCCGAGGCGGACGTCGCCCTGGTGGTGGCCGGCAACGACCCGCACCTCAACGGCCGGGAGACCGAGGACCGCACCGACCTCTCCCTCCCCCCGCACCAGGAGGAGGCGCTGCGGGCGGCGCACGCCGCCAACCCGGCCACCGTGCTGCTGCTCACCAGCAGCTACCCGTACGCGGTGGACTGGGCGGAGCGCACCCTGCCGGCGGTGCTCTGGTCGGCGCACGGCGGCCAGGAGGGCGGCCGGGCGCTCGCCGAGGTGCTGCTGGGCGACCACTCCCCCGCCGGGCGGCTGCCGCAGACCTGGTACCGGGCCGGGCAGCGCCTGCCCGACCTGCTGGACTACGACATCATCGGCTCCCGGGCGACCTACCTCTACCTGGACGAGGAGCCGCTGCACCCCTTCGGCCACGGCCTCTCCTACACCTCCTTCGGCTATGGCGAGGCCCGGGTGGACCGCGCCGAGCTGCCCGCCGACCCGGAGGCCCGGATCACCGTCACGGTGCGGGTGGAGAACACCGGCGACCGGGCGGGCGACGAGGTGGTGCAGCTCTACAGCCGGGCGGTGGACTCCCGGGTACCGACCCCGCTGCGGCGCCTCCAGGACTTCGCCCGGATCACCCTGCGGCCGGGCGAGGCCCGCGAGGTGGCGCTGACCGTGCCGGTGCGGGCGCTGGGCCACTGGGAGGTGGCGCACGACCGCTGGACCACCGACCCCGGCGACTACGAGCTGCTGGTGGGCGCCTCCAGCGCCGACCTCCGCAGCCGGGCGCGGATCACCCTCACCGGTCCGGCGCCGCTCCCCCGGCCGGCCCTGGGCACCGCCGTCCCGGCGCGGGACTTCGACGACTGCGCTGCGGTACGCCTGGTGGACCGCACCCGGGAGCGCGGCGAGGCGGTGGAGAGCGGCGGCGGCGCCCCCGGCGTGCTGGTCTTCCGCGACTGCGACCTGGGCTCCGGCGCGGCGGGGGTCACCCTGGCGGTCTCCCGGACGGCCCCGGGCGCGGCGGCGGTGGAGGTGCACCTGGGGACGCCGGTCCCCGGGGCGGCTCCGGCGGCGGTGGTCTCCGTGCCGTCGACCGGCGGCCGGTACGCCTGGACCGAGGTCTCGGCGGCGGCGGCCGTGCCCGGCGGGGTGCGCGACGTCCACCTGGTGCTGCGCGGGGCGCTGCGGCTGGCGGAGCTGCGGTTCACGCCCTGAACGGGGCCGGTACGCGCCGGGGCCCGGCGGACCGCGAGGGTCCGCCGGGCCCCGGCGACGCGGCGGGTCAGGCGGTCAGCACATTGGTGGTGAGCAGCCCGAAGAGCAGCAGGCCGACGACGATCCGGTAGACCACGAAGACATTGAAGGAGTGCTTGGCGACGAACTTCAGCAGCCACGCGATGGAGGCGTAGGCGACCACGAAGGAGACCACCGTCCCCACCGCCAGCGGCGCGGCGCTCACCCCGGCGCCGAGGGCGTCCTTGAGCTCGTACAGTCCGGCGCCGGTCAGCGCCGGCAGGCCCAGGAAGAAGGAGAGCCGGGTGGCGGCGACCCGGTCCAGGTCGCGGATGAGCGCGGTGGAGATGGTGGCGCCGGAGCGGGAGAAGCCGGGGAAGAGCAGCGCCAGGATCTGCGAGCTGCCGACCCACATGGCGTCCTTGAAGGTGACGTCCTGCTCGCCGCGCTTGAAGCGGGCCATCTGCTCGGCCACCCACATCACGGCGCTGCCGCCGATCAGCGATCCGGCCACCACCCAGAGCGACGCCAGCGAGCTTTCGATCAGCGGCTTGGCGGCCAGGCCGACCACCACGATCGGGACGGTGGCCCAGATCACCCACCAGGCGAACCGGTAGTCGTGCTCCTGCCGCAGCTCGCGGTGGGCGATGCCGCGGCCCCAGGCGGTGGCGAACCGCACGATGTCGCGGAAGAAGTAGACCAGGACCGCCCCGATCGCGCCGACCTGGATCACGGCGGTGAAGGCGACCACCGAGGCGTCGTTCACCGGGATGCCCATCAGACCTTCGGTGATCTTGAGGTGGCCAGTGGAGGAGACCGGGAGGAACTCGGTCACTCCCTCCACCACTCCCAGAATGACGGCCTGGCCGACACTGATCGCGCTCACGGATCCATCCATCCCTGCGGTGTGACATGACAGGTCCGGACCGCGTGCGAGAGCTCCCCTGGCGGGTGTCGGCGAGCGACCGAGGAGCGCAACGCGGACCGGACGATGCACAGCGTAGGGGTGCCGGGTGAACAGCGTCGTACCGGAAGCCGTACACCCCGGTGCGCCGGGGCCGCCCCCGGCCGGGCCGTCACACCCGGGCGGGCTGCGGCGCGGAGTCGGCGGACCAGCTGGCCTGGGCGTGCTCCACCAGCTTGACCAGCAGTTCCTTGCCGTTCTCCCGGCTGCGGGCGTCGCAGAGCAGCACCGGCACCCGGGGGTCGAGGTCCAGGGCGGCCCGCACCTCCTCGGCGGGGTGGCGGGGGCTGCCGTCGAAGCAGTTGACACCGACCACGAAGGGGATGCCCCGGCGCTCGAAGAAGTCCACCGAGGGGAAGGAGTCCTCCAGCCGGCGGGTGTCGGCGAGGACGACGGCGCCCAGCGCGCCCACCGCCAGCTCGTCCCAGACGAACCAGAAGCGGTCCTGGCCGGGGGTGCCGAAGAGGTACACCGCCAGTCCGGCGCGGATGTCGATCCGGCCGAAGTCCATGGCGACGGTGGTGGTGGACTTGCCCTCCACACCGGTGGTGTCGTCCACCGGGCGGCCGGCCTCGGTGAGCATCTCCTCGGTGCGCAGCGGCTTGATCTCGCTGACCGCGCCCACCAGGGTGGTCTTCCCGACGCCGAAGCCCCCGGCGATCAGGATCTTCAGGGCGATCGGCGGGGCGTCCGGTACTCCGGTCCCGCGGTCAGAGGGCGCGGAGGCCATTGATCACTTCTCTCAGGATGCGTTCGTCGGGGAGCTGGGCGGGCGGAACCGGGCGGGTGACCCGGATGCGGCCGGTCTCGTCGAGGTCGCCGAGCAGCACGCGTACCACGCCCACCGGCAGTCCGGTCGCGGAGCCGATCTCGGCCACGGTGAGCGGCTCGCAGCGGCACATCTCCAGGATGGCGTGGTGCTCCGGGTCGAGGACCGGTCCGCGCTCCGCCTCCGGGTCGGGCTCCTCGGCCCGGTCCACGGTGCTGACCACCGAGACCAGGTCGAAGAAGCTGTCGCCGGTGGGCCGGGTGCGGCCTCGGGTCATCGCGTACGGGCGCACCACCGGCCCGGCGTCGTCGTCGTACCACTGGAGGTCCCAGGAGCCCGGCGACGCGACATCGTGGCCCGAGGCCGGATCGGGCTGCGCCTGTTCGAAGGGGCCGGCCATCGCTGCCTCACCCCCTGGCGGTGGCGGCGGCGTCGGCCCTGGGTTCGGTGCCCAGGTGCTCGCCGACCCGCTTGACCAGCAGGGCCATCTCGTAGGCGATCAGGCCCACGTCGGCCTCGGCGTCGCTGAGCACGGCCAGGCAGCTGCCGTCGCCGGCGGCGGTGACGAAGAGGAACGCCTGGTCGAGCTCGACCATGGTCTGCCGGACGGCTCCGGCCCTGAAGTGGCGTCCGGCTCCCTTGGCGAGGCTGTGGAAGCCGGAGGCCACGGCGGCTAGGTGTTCGGCGTCCTCGCGTCCGAGTGCTCCGGAGGCACCGGTGGCCAGGCCGTCGCTGCTGAGGACGACCGCGTGCCGGATCTCGGCGACCCGGCTCACCAGGTCGTCCAGGAGCCAGTTGAGGTCGCCGGACGGTGTCGCTGCGGTCATCGACCGTTTCCTTCCACTGAAGCGTCTGGTGCGGTATCACCAGGGTTTGTCATTCTTCGGTCCTGGTGCCGGTCGGGCGGCACCAGGCTTCGCGGGGTCCGGGAGTCGCCCCGGCCCCGGCTCAGGCCGCGTTGGAACGATGCCAGGGTGGCCCTGGCCTCCTCCGGGGAGCGTTCGCGGGCGGCCGCGGCCGGCCCGGTCGGCTCCTCGGGGACATCGCGCAGCTGAGGTGCGAGGTTGGCCTGCCGGACCCGCCGGGGCAGCCCCGCCGGGGCGGCTCCGGAGGGCGCCGGCGCCCTGTCCGGGACGGCGGCCACCGGCTCGGGGCGCTCGACCACGGGCTCGGGGCGCTCGACCAGCCGGGTGAGCTTGGTGGAGGTCCGCCGCCGGGGCAGGCCGCCGGGGGTGGGGGCGGGTTCGGTGTCGGCCGGGCGCGGACCGACGTGGTCGTCCTCGTCGGGCGCCGGGGCATGGCCGTCGCCGCCGGGCCCGCCGGGGGCCGATCGTCCGAGGACGGCGAGCTCGGGTTCGGGCGCCGGCACCGCGAGCAGCTCGCGGCGCATCCGGCGGCCCTCGGGGAGGGAGTCCGGGACGCCGTCGGCCCCGTCGGCGGGCCCGGCGGGCGCCTCCGCCAGCAGCTGGCGGGGGATCAGCACCACGGCGGTGGTGCCGCCGTACGGGGAGAGCCGCAGCGAGACCTTGATGCCGTGCCGGCGGGCGAGGCGGCTCACCACGAAGAGGCCGAGCCGGTCGGTGTCGGCGAGGTCGAACTCCTGCTCCTCGGCGAGCCGCAGGTTGGCCTCGGCCATCACCTCGGCGCCCATGCCCAGCCCCCGGTCGTCGACCTCCAGCGCGAAGCCGTTGCCGACGATCTCGCCGTGCACGGTGACCTGGGTGTGCGGCGGGGAGTAGAGGGTGGCATTCTCGACCAGTTCGGCGATCAGGTGGGTGACGTCCGCGACCGCCTGGCCGACCAGTGCGGTGGAGGGGAACTGCCGGACGGTGACCCGGGCGTAGTCCTCGACCTCGCCCACGGCCGCGCGGACCACGTCCACCATGCGCACCGGGCGGCGCCAGTTCCGGCCGGGCGAGCCGCCGGAGAGGATGATCAGGCCCTCGGCGTGGCGGCGCATCCGGGTCGTCAGGTGGTCCAGCTGGAAGAGGCCCTCCAGCTCGGTCGGGTCGTCGGTGCGGCGCTCCATGGAGTCCAGCAGGGTGAGCTGGCGGTGCAGCAGCACCTGGTTGCGGCGGGCCAGGTTGACGAAGACGGCGGAGACGCCCCGGCGCAGCTCGGCCTGCTCGACGGCGGCCTCGACGGCGGTGCGCTGCACGGCGTCGAAGGCGCGGCCGACCTGGTTGATCTCCTGGGTACCGCCGAGGCTCAGCGGCGGGGTCTCGGTGGCGATGTCCACCTGCTCGCCGCGCCGCAGCAGCCGCATCACCTTGGGCAGCCGGACGCCGGCCATCTCCTGGGCGGCGTTGCGCAGCAGCACCAGTTCACGGAGGAGCGAGCGGCCGATGCGCACCGAGACCAGCACCGAGATGACGACGGCGATCAGACCGGCGGAGCCGGTGATGACGCCCTGCCGGATGTCCGACCAGATGGCTGCGTCGGCACGGTGGTTGGAGTTCTCGGTCAGCTTGAGGTTGATCTCGGCGAGGTCCTTGAGGACGTGCCGGGTGGCGGTGTTCCAGTCGGCGGCGCTGACGGCGCTCTTGCCCCGGCCGCCCTTGGCCAGGAAGAGCGTCTCGTAGACGTGCAGGGTGGTCCAGTGGGTGCCGGCGAAGAAGTCGTCGTACAGCTCGCGGTCCTCGGCGACCAGCTCCGAGCGGTACAGGCTGAAGAGCAGCTCATGGGCCTGGATGGTGTGGTCCACCAGGCGGTACTGGAGGTCCGTCGGCCGGGCGGAGCCGCGCAGCCCGGCCATGGCTGCGTCCTCCTGGGAGAGGTACTCGCGGGCGCGGGTGATCTCGGACAGGACGGTGGCCTCACGGGCGGCCTGGCCGGTCGCCGCGCTGCCGAAGGCGGTGCGGAAGCGGAACGTCGGCTCGACGACCTTGTTGTACCGGTCCAGCACCTCGTCCCACGGGAGGACGCCGTCCGAGGCGTCCTTGCGGAGCGTGGCCAGCCGGTCGGTGGCGTCCAGTACGGAGGTCAGCCGGTCGCGCAGCAGCCCGTCGAGGTCGCCGGCGTGCTTGCCGGCCGCCTGCCGGCGCAGCTCCGCGGCGCGGCGGTCGGTCTCGCTCTCGGCGCGGCGCAGGGCCACCGCGGCGATCTGGGATTTGGGGGAGACCAGGTGCTCCACCATGGCGCGGCGTTCGTCCTGGACGGCCGTCCCGAGGTCGACCACCGGACCTCCGAAGCGGTCGACATTGTCCGACAGCTGGGCGAGGCTCCACATCCGGCCGATGGCCGTGAAGGTGGAGAACCCCCAGAGCCCGACCAGCGCCACAATGGGCACCAGGAGCAACGCGATGATCTTCGCGCGGATCGATCTGCTGCGGAAGCGCATGGAGTCCTCGGGGTCCCGGGCGCGTGAGGGCGCACGATCGGGCGCGGGCAAGGCGACCCGCCTGACAGGGCCGTGGCGCATAGGGCCGGTGAATCGGCGTGAGCCTACTACTGCTTCACCACTTGTTCGAAGCCTTCTCAGCGCAGAGCGGTGCGACCCGTCCCGCTTTGCCCGCTATGAACCGCCCAAATCCCCGCAGAACCTCATCTGACGATCCGTCTTATCTCAGCCCCAGACGGCGATATCGGGCCCGCCGGTCGGCCAGTCGGGCCTGCGGATCGCGGTCGGCGAGCCCGGCCAGCTCCTCCTCCAGGACCGCACCGACCCGGCCGAGGAAGGCCGCCGGCTCATCCGCCGCGTCGGGGCACTCCTCCACCAGGCGGTCGGCGATCCCGGCGGCCAGCAGGTCGCGCGACCGCACCCCCTGACGGCGGGCGACCTCGGCCGCCCGGTCGGTGGTCCGGTACAGGATCGCCGAAGCGCCCTCCGGCGGCAGCGGGGAGAGCCAGCCGTGCCGCGCCGCGACCACCCGGTCGGCCGGGAAGAGCGCCAGCGCGCCGCCGCCCGCCCCCTCCCCCAGCAGCAGGCAGACGGTGGGGCTCGGCAGGGTGGTGAGCTCCGCCAGGCAGCGGGCGATCTCCCCGGCCAGCCCGCCCTGCTCGGCGGCGGGTGACAGCGCGGCCCCGGGGGTGTCCACGACCGTCACCAGCGGCAGCCGCAGCTCGGCGGCGATCCGCATCCCCCGCCGGGCCTCGCGCAGCCCCGCCGGACCGAACGGCCCGCTGCGGCTGCGCGCCTCGCGGTCATGGCCGACGACCACGCAGGGCTCCGCCCCGAACCGGGCCAGGGCCAGCTCCAGGCCCTGGTCGCGCTCCCCCGCCCCGGTACCGCTCAGCCGGGTGAGGTCCTCGGCGGCAGTGTCCAGCAGCGCCCGCAGCCCCGGCCGCTCCGGCCGCCGCGACCGCCGGATCGACTCCGCAGCGGACGGCGCCTCCCCCGCCGCCGCCTCCGGGGGCCCGCCCCCGGCCGCCTCGCCACCGCCCGGCCGTTGCGGGCGTCCAGCACCCGCAGCGCCCGGGCCACCACCCCGGCCAGCCGCTCGGGCTCCAGGACCGCGTCGACCAGGCCGTGGGCCAGCAGGTTCTCGGCGGTCTGCACCCCGGGCGGGAACGGCTCGCCGTTCAGCGCCTCGTACACCCGTGGCCCCAGGAAGCCGATCAGCGCCCCGGGCTCGGCCGCCGTGAGATGCCCCAGCGACCCCCAGGAGGCGAGCACCCCGCCCGTGGTGGGGTGGCGCAGATAGACCAGGTAGGGCAGGCCCGCGGCCTTGTGGTCGGCGATGGCACCGGCCGCCTTGACCATCTGGAGGAAGGCGACGGTGCCCTCCTGCATCCGGGTGCCGCCGGAGGCCGGCGAGGCGAGCAGCGGCAGCCGCTCACGGGTGGCCCGCTCCACGGCCCGTACCAGCCGCTCGCCCGCCGCCACGCCGATCGACCCGGCCAGAAAGCCGAACTCGCAGGCCACCAGGGCCGTGCGCCGTCCATGGACGGCGCACTCCCCGGTGACCACCGACTCATCCAGCCCGGTACGCTCCCGGGCCCGCAGCAGATCCGCCCGGTAGTCCGGGTCGGCGGGCAGCCAGGTCACCGGCTCGTCCCAGCTGCGCCAGCTTCCGGCGTCCGCCAGGGCGTCGATGAAGCGGCGCGAGCGGGCTCCACTGTCCAAGGCTGCACACTCTTTCGGTCATGGCCGTACGATGCGTCAGGCCGCGCCGGAGAAGGACGGCAGGTACCCGGAGGCCTGCCCAGAACTGTTGGGGTGGTAGCTCTCGTAGATCGGCAGGGTGGTGCTGTTGAGCCACGAGGAGCCCGAGCAGATCTCGTGGTTGGTGAAGACCCCCCGGACGTCCACGAAGGTGAAGCCGGCGTCGGCGGCCCGCTTGGCGGTCACGGTGGCCAGGTCGTCGGCGGCGGCGTTGATGGCGCTGCGCTTGGTGTCGCCGATCCCGATGATGCAGGAACCGCCGATCTTGTACATGTGCGGGTAGCCGAGCACGACCACACGCGCATTGGGCGCCTTGGCCCTGATGGCGGCGTAGACCGAGTCCAGCTTGCCGGGCAGGGTGCCGGTGATGTAGCTCCGGGCGCTGGAGACCGCGCTGAGACAGGTGCTCTCGGAGTTGAGCACACAGGTCGTCATCACATCGGCGAACCCGGCGTCGTTGCCGCCGACCGAGAGGGAGACCAGGGTGGTGGAGGAGCTGAGGGCGGAGAGCTGGCTGCCCAGCACATCGGCGGTGGTGGCGCCGGAGCAGGCCACGAAGGAGAAGGACGACGGGGAGTGCGAGGCGTTCCACAGGTAGGGGTAGGACTTGGTGCTGCGGTAGCAGCTCCCACTGGAGCTGAGGTAGCTTCCGGCGCCGACGCCTGCGGAGTACGAGTCTCCGAGGGCGACGTACTGACCGCCGGCGGCGACGGCGGTCGGGGCGGTGAAGAGGGTGGCCAATGACAGGACCAGAGCCGCCAGAACGGCGGACGCGACACGGGACGGACGCACGGGGGCCTCCACGGATCCGAATTGGACACACTGTTGATAGCAGCGCCTGACGGTCCATGGATAGTGGGCATGTCAAGGATTGGCCTGAATATCTTTCACCATTCACCTCTACGAGCGAAGATCCTTCAGACGCAGGGGCGGAACTCACACCCACCCGCCGGCAGCTCCTCTATGACCTCGCTGGCCCTGCCGGGCACCTGAAAGAGCGCCACCGCCGCCTGGATCGCAGCCCGGGCCTGCCGTATCCCGGACGCCCCCCAGCCCAGCAGCTCCACCGCCAGCCCGGGGGCCACCAGCAGCCGCCGGTAGTGCCGACCCGACGCCGGGTCGGGCGCCGTCGGCCCCACCGAGCGGAGCGCGGCGGCCATCCGTACCCGGGCACACTCACGACCGCCGTTGGTGGCGCCCACCCGGTCGTACAGATAGCCCACATGGCACGGCCCGTCGATCAGCGCCTGCGCCTCCTCCGCCGCCTCCCGGGCCAGGGCCACCGCCGGATCGCCGCCGTCCTGCGGCTCCAGCGACCCGCCGGGCAGGCCGACGACACCGTCCCGGGGGTTGACCAGGGTGAGCACCCGGCCGTCCGGCGCGAAGAGCCACCCCCAGCACTGCTTGACCGGCAGCCTGCCCGGCACCGGCTCCCCCGGATGCCAGGGCCAGTCCGCGGTCGGACGGCGGCGCACCCGGCCGAGGAGGTCCGCGATCTCACCGCTGTAGTGAGTGCCGTTCATGCGCCCCGATCCCTTCCCGCCGACGGACTGTTGATCTTCCCGGACGGCAGGATCAATGACCAGCGAGCCGACAGGACCCCTACCCTCCGCCACCACCCGCCCACGCTCCGCCACCCGGGCACCAGCTGTCCGACCCTCCCGCTAGGGTCGTTGACCATGCGCCTGCTGCACACCTCCGACTGGCACCTCGGCCGGTCCTTCCACCGGGAGAGCCTGCTCGGGGCCCAACGCGCCTTCCTGGACCACCTGGTGGAGACGGTCCGGACCGAGCGGGTGGACGCCGTGCTGGTCGCCGGGGACGTCTACGACCGGGCGCTGCCCTCACTGGACGCGGTGGCGCTCTTCGACGACGTCCTGCACCGGCTGGCCGACCTCGCCGTACCGGCGGTCTTCATCAGCGGCAACCACGACTCCGCCCGCCGCCTCGGCGTGGCCGCCGGACTGATCGGCCGGGCCGGCATCCATCTGCGCACCGACCCGGCCGGCTGCGCCACCCCGGTCCTGCTGGCCGACGAGCACGGCCCGGTGGCGCTCTACGGCCTGCCGTACCTGGAACCCGCCCTGGTCCGCGCCGACCTCGGGCTCGATCGCGGCGGGCACGCCGCCGTCCTGGGCGCCGCCATGGAGCGGGTCCGCGCCGACCTGGCCGACCGCCCCGCCGGCACCCGCTCCGTGGTACTGGCGCACGCCTTCGTCACCGGCGGGCAGCCCTGCGACAGCGAGCGCGACATCACCGTCGGCGGAGTGGCGAGCGTCCCCGCCTCCGTCTTCGACGGCGTCGACTACACCGCGCTCGGCCATCTGCACGGCTGCCAGACCCTCACCCCCCGGCTGCGCTACAGCGGCTCCCCCCTCGCCTACTCCTTCTCCGAAGCCCGCCAGCGCAAGACCATGTGGCTGGTGGAGCTCGGCGCCGACGGCTCGGTGGCCGCCGAGCGGGTCGACTGCCCGGTCCCCCGCCCCCTCTACTGCCTGCGCGGCCGTCTGGCCGACCTGCTCGCCGACCCCGACCTGGACGCCCACCAGGACTCCTGGATACAGGTCACCCTCACCGACCCGGGCCGCCCCGCCGACCCCATGGAACGGCTCCGGCGCCGCTTCCCGCACACCCTCCAACTGCTCTTCGACCCCGACGAGCGGCCCGAGGACGGCCTCCCCTCCTACGGCGCACGGGTGCGCGGCCGGGCCGACCTGGAGGTCGCCGAGGGCTTCGTCCAGCACGTACGGCCCGGCACCGAACTCCACCCCGCCGAGAGCCGCTGGCTGCGCGAGGCGTTCGAAGCCGTCCGCGAGGACGCCCGATGAGACTCCACTCCCTCACCATCACCGCCTTCGGCCCGTTCGCCGGGACCGAGCAGGTCGACTTCGACACCCTCGCCGCCTCCGGCCTCTTCCTGCTGCGCGGGGCCACCGGCGCCGGCAAGACCAGCGTGCTGGACGCGGTCTGCTTCGCCCTGTACGGCTCCGTACCCGGCGACCGCAGGCCGACCAGGCTGCGCAGCGACCACGCCGACCCCCACCTGCCCACCGAGGTGGTCCTGGATGTGACCCTGGGCGGCCGACGCCTGGAGATCACCCGCCGCCCCGAGCAGCCCCGCCCCAAGAAGCGCGGCGGGGGCGTCACCACCGAGAAGGCGCAGACCCTGCTCCGCGAGTGGAACGGCACCGGCTGGACCGCCGCGAGCAAGTCCCACCAGGAGGTCGGCGAGGAGATCGCCCGGCTGCTCGGGATGAGCCGCGACCAGTTCTGCCAGGTGGTGCTGCTCCCCCAGGGCGACTTCGCCCGCTTTCTGCGCGCCGACGCCACCCAGCGCGCCGACCTGCTGGGCAGGCTCTTCGACACCCGCCGCTTCGGCCAGGTCGAAGAGTGGCTGGCCGACCGGCGCCGCGCCGGCGAGGAACGCCTCCACGCCGCCCAGGACGGACTGCGCCAGCTGATCGCCCGGCTGGACCAGGAGGCCGGCGACCACGCCGAACCACCCCCCGAAGCAACCGACCACGCCCTCGGCTGGGCCGCCGTCCTGCGCTGCGACGCCGACGAGCAGCACACCATCGCCCGGTCCGCCCTCCAGCTGGCCGAGCAGGACCACCTCGAACGCCAGCACCAGAGCACCCGCATCCTCCACCTGGCCGAGCACCAGCGGCGCCACCGCGACGCCCAGCAGCGCGCCCGGGACCTGGCCGCCGCCGCACCCGACCGGGATGCCGACCGCCGACGGCTCACCGCCGCCCGGTCCGCCGCCGTGGTCGAGTCGGCCCTGCGCCTGCACCGCACCGCCGCCGACGCCTACACCGCAGCCGAGCAGCACGAACGCGCGGCCCGAGCAGCCCTCGGCCCCGACCGGGACGCCTCCGTCCAGGAGCTCGCCACCGCCGAGGCCCAGGCACGGGCCGACATCGTCCGGCTGGAGGCGGCCCGCCAGGACGAGCGCCGCCACACCGAGGTCTCAGCCGAGCTCCACCGCCTGGAAGCCGAGTCGCGCGCCGCCGAGGAGCTGCGCCAGGAAGCCGAGCGACGCCTCGCCGACCTCCCCCGCGAAGAGAACCGGCTCCGCGAGCGGCTGACCGCCGCCCAGGAGGGCGCAGCCCTCGCGGAGCAGGCCACCGCCCACCGCCACGAGGCGGAACGCCGACTCACCGCAGCCCAGACCCGCGACGACCTCCTGACCCGGACCCGCCTCGCCGAGACCGACGAAGCCGCCCTCCACCACCTCGCGGCCCAGGCCCGCACCGCCTGGCTGGACCTCCGCGAACAGCGGCTGGACGGCATGGCCGCCGAGCTGGCCGAACGGCTTCGCGACGGCGACCCCTGCCCGGTCTGCGGATCAGCCGCCCACCCCTCCCCCACCCGGCCCTCCCCCACCCGGGTCACCCGCGAGGACGAGCAGGCCGCCCAGACGGCCTTCCATGACGCCGACGCCGCCGCCCAGCGGGCCACCGACACGGTCCGCGCGCTCCGCGAGCAGGCCGCCGCCGCGACCGCCATCGCCGGGGACACCCCGGTCTCGGCCCTCACAGCGGACCTCACCGCCCTGGCAGCCACCCTCACCGCCGCCCTGCACGCCGCCGACGACCTGGTTCCCGCCGAACAGGCCCTGACCCGCCTCGCCGCCGAACGCGAGCAGTACCTGGCCCAGCAGCAGCTCGCCACCACCCGCCAGGCCGCCCACACCGCCCTGCTGGACACCCTGCTCCCCGAACAGCAGGCCCTCACCGACCGGCTGGACCGTGCCCGTGGTGACGCCCCCTCCGTGGCGGAGCGCACCACCCGGCTCACCCACCACGCCGACCGACTGTCCACAGCCGTCACCGCAGCCCGCGAGACCGCCGACGCCGCCGCCCGGCTCAAGGACGCCGACGCCGAGGTCGCCGCCTCCGCCGTCGCCGCCGGCTTCGCCACCCCCTCCGACGCCGCCTCCGCACTGCTGCCCCCCGCCGAACTGGACGCCCTCCAGACCCGGCTGGAGCGCTGGGACAGCGAACAGGCCGCCGTCGACGACCTGCTCCGCAACCCCGACCTGCTCTCCGCCGCCGCCCACCCCCCAGCCGACCCCACCTCGGCCCAGACCGCCCTGGAGGCCGCCACCACCCGCCTGCGCACCGCCGCCGCCACCGAGGCAGCCGCCCGCCGCCGCCGCACCGAACTGCACCGCCTGGGCACCGAGTTGACCACCCGAGCCACCACCCTGGCCCCCGCCCTCGCCGAACAGACCCGGATCAGCCGCCTCTCCCAGCTGGCCTCCGGCACCAGCAGCGACAACCGGCTGCGGATGCGCCTGGAGTCCTATGTCCTCGCCGCCCGCCTGGAACAGGTGGCCGCCGCCGCCAGCAGCCGCCTGGTCCGCATGTCCGGTGGCCGCTACACCCTCGTCCACAGCGACGGCAAGGCAGCGGGCACCCGGCGCTCCGGACTCTCACTCCGCGTGGTGGACGCCTGGACCGGCACAGAACGGGACACCGCCACCCTCTCCGGCGGCGAGAGCTTCTTCGCCTCCCTGGCACTCGCCCTCGGCCTGGCCGACGTGGTCACCGACGAAGCCGGTGGCATGCCCCTGGACACCCTCTTCATCGACGAGGGCTTCGGCACCCTGGACGAACACGCCCTCGAAGAGGTCCTCGACGTCCTGGACGGCCTCCGCGAACGGGACCGCGCCGTCGGCATCGTCAGCCACGTCGCCGACCTCCGCCACCGCATCCCCGCCCAACTCCTCGTCCACAAGGGCCGCCACGGCTCCACCCTCCACCCCACCAGCCCCGAAGCCCCCTGACAGCAGCCCGAGCACCCACACCAGCCACCCACCAGGCACAGGGGAGCCGACGGGGAGAGATGGGGAACCCCACCAGCCCCGAAGCCCCCTGACCGAAGCCGGAGCACCCACCCCAACCACCCACAGACCCTCCCCCCACCGGGCGGAGGGTGGCGGACGGGTAGGGGTGGGGGGTCCCGGACACTCAGGAGGATGCCGACGGTTCCCCCGGAGCGAGGAACGAGCGCAGGGGGACACCGGCGAGCACCGGACGTCCGGGACCCCCCACCCCGGACCGGCCGACACCCGCACCAGCCCAACAACCCCAACCACCCACGCAGCACCACGACCCGTCAAGGAGCACGCCCATGCCCCACCCCGACCCGGCCGACGACCCGGCCCACGACCCGGCCCCCTTCGCGGACTGCGTCCTCTGCGGCGCCCCCACCGAGCACCCCGCCACCCTCCCCGGCACCCCCCTCTGCCCGCTCTGCACCTGGCAACAGGCCCAGCGCAGCGCCTGCTCCGGCTGACCCCGCCCCGATTCCCGATCACCCCAGAAAAGAGAGCCGCACCGTACGACGCGGATTGTCCCGATTGGTATCCACCAGCACCACGGACTGCCACGTCCCCAACACCAGCCGTCCCGCCACCACCGGCAGCGTGGCATGCGGCGGCACCAGCGCGGGCAGCACATGGTCACGCCCATGCCCGGGACTGCCGTGCCGGTGGCGCCACCGGTCATCCGCCGGCAGCAGTTCCCGGAGCGCGGCCAGCAGATCGTCGTCGCTGCCCGCCCCCGTCTCGATCACGGCAATCCCCGCCGTGGCATGCGGCACAAAGACGTTCAGCAGACCGTCGCGGCCCGCCGCCACCTCGCCGAGGAAGGCGGCGCAGCGTTCGGTGATGTCCACCGCCGCCTCCTGGGAGCCGGTGGTGAGGTCAAAGGTTCGGGTGAGGAATGTGTCGGCCATGGACCCATGGTGTCCCCTGCGGGCCGAGCCGGGCGGTCGGCACACGGAGCCCGGCGTGCCGTGCCCGGCGTGGGGTAGGGGTGTGGCGTGGGTCAGCGGGATGGACGGTCGTCGGTCGACGGCGAGCACCGCCGGCCGCCCGGTACGCCGGATCTGGCGGTGACGGCGGCGGGACGGTTCTCCGAGGCGCTGGAGCGGCTGGAGCGGGCCCGTGGTGCCCTGTACGACTTCCATCAGCTGGTGGGCAGGGCCGACGCGCTGCTGGACGAGGTGGTGGAGGCGCTGGACAGCCTCGGCCGCGATGCGCTCGCCGCCGAGGTGCGGCGGGAGCTGATCGGCCGCAATGTGCTCTCCGGGCGCTGGACCTACCAGGTGGTGGAGGAGTTCGACGACGGTTACTACGCGGTGTTCCGCTCGCTGGAGGAGAAGGCCCGCCGGGAACTGGTGGGCGGGCGGCGGCATGTCCACGAGGCCGAGATGAAGGAGCGCCGGCGCACCGCCGGCCACCCCGGGCACGAGGCCCTCCCAGAGGACTGAGACCCGGCCCCGTCACAACCCCTCAGCCGCCAGCTCCCGGACCGTGTCCACCGTGTCCGCCTCCTCCGGCCCCTTGTCATCCCGGTACCGCAGCACCCGGGCGAAGCGCAGCGCGAGCCCCGCCGGGTAACGAGGACTGCGCTGGAGCCCGTCGAAGGCCACCTCCACCACCAGCTCCGGCCGGACCCGCACCACCCACGCCGAGCGCCCCACCTCCCGCCTCAGCAGTTCCTCGGTCTGCCACGCCAGCAGCTCATCCGTCAGCCCCTTGAACGTCTTCCCCAACATCACCCAACCCCCTCCACACCCCCTCCCCACCACCCCGCGCCCCCAGATGCAGATTGCTCAACCACCCCCGTCGCCGCCCATGCCCCCACTCGGCGGCCAGCACCACCAGATCCAGCGTGTGCCGTGGCTTGGCCTTGATCCACCCCGCGCCTCGCCGCCCGGCCGCATACGGCGCGGCGGGGTCCTTGACCACCACGCCCTCGTGCCCATGGGCCAGGGCGTCCCGGAAGAAGGCATGCGCCTCGTCCACGTCACCCGTGACCGTCCGAGGCACCCGCAGCGCCTCCGGGACCGTCCCCGCCAGAGCGTCCCAGCGCTGCTCACCGGGCAGGTCCAGCAGGTCCTGGCCATCACGGTGCAGCAGGTCGAAGAAGAAGACATGCAGCGGCACCTCGGCCCGGAGCCGCTCCGGGTCCTGCCGCGACGCCGTACGGGCCGCCGTGACCTGGAAGGGCCGAGGCCGCCCGTCCGGCCCCAGGGCAATCGCTTCGCCGTCCAGCACCGCCGACCGCACCGGAAGCGCGGCGGCGGCCTCCACCACCTCGGGCACCCGGGCCGTGATCTCGTCCAGGCTGCGTGTGAAGACCGCGACGCCGTCACCTTCCCGGTGCACCTGCACCCGGATCCCGTCGATTTTCCACTCCAGGGCGGCCGGCCGGACCCGTTCCAGCGCGGCGGTGACATCGGGCGCCGAGGCGGCGAGCATCGGCCGTACCGGACGCCCCACCTCCAGCCCGAAGGCGGCCAGCGCCGCCGCTCCCCCGGTGAGCGCCGCCGCCGCGACGGCCCGCGCCGAGCCCCGGAACATCAGCGCCCTGCGCACCGCAGCCACCGGCACCCCCGCCGCCCTGGCCACGGCATCCCCGATCAGCGCGTCCAGCGCACCCTGGCGCAGCTCGCCGACCAGCACCCCACTCAGGAACCCCTGCTCCTCCTCGGTGGCCCGGGCGAAGAGGCCGTGCAGCAGCCGCCGCCGCTCCGCCTGGGCGCCGGGGCCATGGACGGCGGCGATCCTGGCCAGGGCGTCCTCCGTCTCACGCACGCCCAGCTCCGGCTGCCCGGCCGGGTCGGGCAGGTCCCGCAGGGCGGCCGGTCCGACGCCGACCCGCAGCCGCCGTGCCTCGCCCGACAGCAGGGCGACGGCGGCGGGCGCCTCCTCGGGGCCGAGTTCCCGCAGGCACTCCGCAAGCAGGCCGATCTTGGCATTGCGGGCCGGCTCGGCAGCGACGGCCCGGGACGCGGCGGCCAGCCCATGGAGCAGCATGGGCGCGTCCCCCGGACCGCCCAGACCAGCCGACCCACTCTCCATCAGCCCGTCCTCTCCATCAGGCCGTCCTCTCCATCAGCCCGTCCTCTCCATCAGCCCGCCCTCTCCTCAGCCCGCCCCACCCAGCGCCCCCGAGACCAGCGCCCTGGCCTCCTCCTGCACCCGGACCAGATGGTCGGCCCCCTGGAAGCTCTCGGCATAGATCTTGTAGACGTCCTCGGTGCCGGAGGGCCGGGCCGCGAACCAGGCGCTCTCGGTGCAGACCTTGAGCCCGCCGAGGGCGGCGCCGTTGCCGGGGGCCTCGGTGAGGACGGCGGTGATCGGTTCGCCCGCCAGCTCGCTCGCGGTGACCTGCGACGGCGACAGCCTGGCCAGCACCGCCTTCTCCTCCCGGGAGGCGGGTGCGTCGACCCGGGCGTAGGCGGGGTCGCCGAAGCGGGCGGTGAGTTCGGCGTAGTGCCGGGAGGGGGTGGAGCCGGTGACGGCGGTGATCTCGGAGGCGAGCAGGGCCAGCAGGATGCCGTCCTTGTCAGTGGTCCACACCCGCCCGTCGCGGCGCAGGAAGGAGGCTCCGGCGGACTCCTCGCCGCCGAACCCGAGGGAGCCGTCGCCCAGCCCGTCGACAAACCACTTGAAGCCCACCGGGACCTCCACCAGCCGCCGCCCCAGGTCGGCCGCCACCCGGTCGATCATGGAGGAGGAGACCAGCGTCTTGCCGACCCCGGCGCCGCTCGGCCAGTCGGCCCGCCGGGTGAAGAGGTAGCGGATGGCGACGGCCAGGTAGTGGTTGGGGTTCATCAGGCCGCCGTCGGGGGTGACGATGCCATGCCGGTCGGCGTCGGCGTCATTGCCGGTGGCGACGGTGTACGCGTCGCGCTGCCCGATCAGCGAGGCCATGGCGTACGGGGAGGAGCAGTCCATGCGGATCTTGCCGTCCCAGTCCAGGGTCATAAACCGCCAGGTGGGGTCGGCCAGCGGGTTGACCACGGTGAGGTCCAGGCGGTGGCGTTCGGCGATCCGGGCCCAGTAGGCGACCGAGGCGCCTCCGAGCGGGTCGGCGCCGATCCGCACTCCGGCCTGCCGCACGGCGTCCAGGTCGAGCACGGCGGGCAGGTCGTCCACATAGCGGCCGAGGAAGTCGTACCGGCCGGTGGTGTCGGCGGCCAGCGCCCGGGCGTAGGAGATGCGGCGGACCTCCTTGAGGCCGCCCTCGATCAGCGCGTTGGCCCGGTCCTGGATCCAGGAGGTGGCGTCAGAGCCGGCCGGGCCGCCGTGCGGCGGGTTGTACTTGAAGCCGCCGTCGGCGGGTGGGTTGTGGGACGGGGTCACCACGATGCCGTCGGCCGCCCCACTAGAGCCCCGGCCCCGGCCCCAGCCCCCCTCCCCGTCCCGATTGTGGGTGAGGATGGCGTGCGAGACGGCCGGGGTGGGGGTGTAGCCGTCCGCAGCGTCGATCAGTACGGTGACGCCGTTGGCGGCCAGGACCTCCAGGGCGGTGACCCGGGCCGGTTCGGAGAGGGCGTGGGTGTCGGCGCCGAGGAAGAGCGGCCCGTCGATGCCCTGGGCGGCCCGGTAGTCGCAGATCGCCTGGCTGGTGGCCGCGATGTGGTCCTCGTTGAAGGCGGCGTTCAGGGCGGAGCCCCGGTGGCCCGAGGTGCCGAAGGCGACCCGCTGGGCGGGCTCGCCCGGGTCGGGGTGCAGGGCGTAGTAGGCCGTGACCAGCCGGGCCACGTCCACCAGGTCTCCGGGCTGCGCCGGCTGCCCGGCCCGCTCGTGCACCATTGGGTCTCCTCGGTCCTGGCCCGTGGGAGGGCCGTCGTCGGTGGGCCCGCCACCGAACGCTGCCGGAGCACACCGGCACTCCGACGGGGGTCACCGGCGGTCGGGGCAGGACGCGCCGTGATCCATGCCCAGCTTGCGGAGGATCGACTCCTGGCGCGCGCCGCGTTGCGGCAGAAGGCGGCTCCGGCGCGGCGCGGCCGGGCACGCCGGGCACGCCGGGCACGCCGACGGCCCGGTGGACCGTGTGGTCCACCGGGCCGTCGGCCGCAGTCCGGGAGCTAGCTCCGGCCTCCGAAGAGGCTGCGCCGCAGCCGCCGGAGCGGTGCGAGCAGCGAGACCCGGGCACTACGGCTCGGGGCTGCCGGTGTACTCATACCGCGAGGTGTGAGCTCCCTTATCAGGCCCGCCGCGTCGGCGGTGTCGACCGCCGGAAGCGCAGGGGCGCCCAGCACCGCCAGGTGGCGGTCGACGCGCCGACCCGTTGCACCGACTCCGCACTGGATCGCCGGTACGCGGGGCCTGCTGCGCACATGCATCTGTTCCATGAGACTTCCCACCCCTACGAGGCGCCAGGGCCGTGGGCGAAGACTACCCGTGCAAGGCGGCCGTCACACAACCGTCCCTGTGAATGGCCACCGTACCGTGCGGCAGCAACTGCCGTGCGGCCAGGGGCGACTGAGGCTTTACGGCACCCCGCCGAGCGGTGCGTCGGACCGCCGCCGAACCCGCCCCAGCAGCAGGCAGGCGTCCAGCGAAGGGCCGCGCACCCTCCGTCACCGACAGTTCAGAAGGTGAACACAACGTAGGGATTGACGCCTGCGAAACATGAAAGCAATATAGGCATCAGCACTGTAGGGCAAAGGCCCGGCCAGCCATCGTTCGAATGCTGAAGCCAGCACTACAGCGCTGCCAGGACATCCGACGCCGACCGCGAGTCGCTGTCCGGCCCTCTCGACGCTGCGGGGGCCAGACTCCCGGTGGTGTACGGACCGGCGGTCGGCCGTTGAGGGTCGGCCGGACCGCCACGCACGGTCGTCGGTGCCGCGCCCCGCACTGGTGCGGCACCGACGGTCGTATGCGCCCCTCCCCCGCGCTCTCCCCTCCCCTCCTTCTTTCGGCCGCACCGGGCGGCCTCTCCGGTGGCACCGTCCCCCCGCGCATGCGGGGATGGGCACGGTGCCCACCGCCCCCGCCCGGAGGTTCCCGATGGCCAAGCAGACCGTTGCCGAGCAGTTCGTCGAGGTCCTGGTGCGGGCAGGTGTGCAGCGCCTGTACGGCGTCGTCGGCGACAGCCTCAACCCGGTGGTGGACGCCGTCCGCCGCCATCGCGGCATCGACTGGGTCCAGGTCCGCCACGAGGAGACCGCCGCCTTCGCCGCCGGGGCCGAGGCACAGATCGGCGGGCGGCTGGGGGCGTGCGCGGGCTCCTGCGGACCCGGCAATCTGCACCTGATCAACGGCCTGTACGACGCCCACCGGTCCATGGCGCCGGTGCTGGCCCTGGCCTCCCACATCCCCAGCAGCGAGATCGGCACCGCGTACTTCCAGGAGACCCACCCGGAGCAGCTGTTCCGCGAGTGCAGCCACTACTGCGAACTGGTCTCCACCGCCGGGCAGCTGCCCCGGGTGCTCCAGACCGCCGTGCAGCACGCCGTGGGGCTCGGCGGGGTGGCGGTGATCGCGCTGCCCGGTGATGTGGCGGCCCAGCCGGCCCCGGAGCGGGCCAGCGAGCACGCCCTGGTCACCCGCCGGCCGCTGGTCCGCCCCGGCGAGTCCGACCTGGACGCGCTGACCCGGCTGGTGGACGCCGCCGGCAAGGTGACCCTCTTCTGCGGCAGCGGCACGGCCGGTTCGCACGCCGAGGTGATGGCCTTCGCCGAACGGGTCAAGGCACCGGTCGGCCACGCCCTACGCGGCAAGGAGTTCATCCAGTACGACAACCCGTATGACGTGGGGATGTCCGGACTGCTCGGCTATGGCGCGGCATACGAGGCGATGCACGAGTGTGACCTGCTGCTCCTGCTGGGCACCGACTTCCCGTACAACGCCTTCCTGCCGGACGATGTACGGATCGCCCAGGTCGATGTACGGGCCGAGCACCTGGGGCGGCGCTCCCGGCTGGACCTGGCGGTCTGGGGCGATGTGGGCGAGACGCTGCGCTGCCTCACCCCCCTGGTGAAGGAGAAGACCAACCGGCGGTTCCTGGACGGGATGCTGAAGAAGCACAGCGACGCCCTGGAGGGCGTGGTCGGCGCCTACACCCGCAAGGTGGAGAAGCATGTGCCGATCCACCCCGAGTATGTGGCGGCGGTGCTGGACGAGGAGGCGGCGGAGGACGCGGTCTTCACCGTGGACACCGGGATGTGCAACGTCTGGGCGGCCCGCTACCTCACCCCCAACGGCCGGCGCCGGGTGATCGGCTCCTTCACCCATGGCTCGATGGCCAACGCCCTGCCGCAGGCGATCGGCGCCCAGTTCCTGGACCGGCGGCGGCAGGTGGTGTCGATGTCCGGGGACGGCGGGTTCTCCATGCTGATGGGCGACTTCCTGACGCTGGTCCAGTACGACCTGCCGGTGAAGGTGGTGCTCTTCGACAACTCCTCGCTGGGCCTGGTGGAACTGGAGATGCTGGTGTCCGGGCTGCCGTCGTTCGGCACCCGCTACCGCAACCCGGACTTCGCGGCGGTGGCGGAGGCATGCGGCGCCTTCGGGGTGCGGGTGGAGAAGCCCAAGGAGCTGCGGAGCGCCCTGCGGGCGGCGCTGAAGCACCGGGGACCGGCGCTGGTGGACGTGGTGACCGACCCCAATGCGCTCTCCATCCCGCCGAAGATCACCGGCGAGCAGGTGAGCGGCTTCGCGCTGTCGATGGGGCGGATGGTGCTGGAGGGCGGCGTCGGCCGGATGGTGCAGATGGCCCGCTCCAACCTGCGCAACATCCCCCGCCCCTGACCCACCGCCACCACCGCCCGCCCCCACCACCCACTGCCACCCGGCGACATCCGGCAACACCCCCGGCGCCAGCCGGCGACGTCCCCGACCCTTCCCGACCGTCCCCGACCGTTCCCGACCGTTCCCGGCGTCAGGCCCGGCCGAGTGCCTCCAGCGCAGCCCGGACCTGGTCCAGCGGGTCGGCGCCGATCGGGCGCAGCACCACCGAGTCCGCGCCCGCCTCCCAGAGGGAGCGGACCCGGGCGGCCACCACCGACCCGGGGCCCGCGGCCAGGAAGAGGTCGGCCGGATCGACGCCGAGCCAGGCGGCGTGACCGGTGACGGTCTCCTCGGTCGCCTCGCGCAGCCGCTCCGGGTCGTCGTCGACCCGCAGATGGGTGAAGACGACCAGCTGGTGGGGCGCGTCGGAGCCGGCGGCCCGGCGGCCCGCGTCGATCCGGTCGAGGGCCGCCGCGATCTCGTCCGGGCCCTGCCCCTCGGCCATCACGGTGCCCTCGGCGACCCGCCCGGAGAGCTCCAGCGAGCGCGGCCGGACCACTCCGGCGAGGACCGGCGGAACCACCGTGGGCGGGTGCACCAGCTCTACGCCGTCGAGGTGGACGGCGCGGCCCTTCAGGGTGACGGTCTCCCCGCGCAGCAGCGCCCGTACGGCGGTGACCGTCTCCTCCAGCAGTGCCAGCCTGGCCTGCGGCAGGGCGCCGGCCGGCGCCAGCAGCTCGGCGACGCCGTGCCCGATGCCGGCCGCGAGGCGGCCCGGGAAGAGCCGTGCCACGGTGGCGAACTCCATGGCCAGCAGCACCGGGTTGCGCAGCGGCGCGGGGGCGATGCCGATGCCGACCCGCAGCCGCTCGGTCGCGGCCAGGGCTGCGGTGGCGGCGGCGATCGAACCGGCCCAGGGCAGGTCCTCCACCACCCAGAGGTCGTCCACCCCGAGGCGTTCCACGGCCACGGCGAAGGCGGCCAGCTCCTCGGGGGGCCGATCCCGGTCGAACATCACGCCAAGGCGGGGCCGCAGTTGCTGATCATCAGGCATCGGGCCACGCTAGCAAGGCAGGCGCCGTTGTGGTGGCCTGGCCCCGAAACCCGGCGGCCCGCAGGTCCGAACAACTCGCCGACCTGCCAGGATCCCTGGCGCGGCGGCCCGAGGCGGCGCTAGGGTTGGCGCATGACCGTGCTTGTGATCCGTCGCCACGTGGACTACGGGCGCATCACCAGCACCGGCTGTCGCCGTCTGGGCTGATCCCGGAGGCCGCATCCGGTCGGATGCCGTCTGATCCTCAGTCGCTTTCTCCTTTTCTCCTTCCGCGTTCTCCTTCCGCGCCGCACAGCGGCTCCTCCGCCGCGCCCGGGCCCTGGTCCCGAGCGGCTGCCTGCGCACCTCCCTGCCGCTTTGCGTTCCCAGACCGTCCCTGCGCAGCAGCGCCCCGCCCCGGGACCGCTGCGCCCCCGTACCCCTGGAGTCCACCCATGAGCCCGTCCGTCGACCCCGCCACCGCCGAGCTGGAGCTGGCCGTCGCCTCGGCCGAGACCGACACCCCCGCCTGGTCGTTCGAGACCAAGCAGGTGCACGCCGGAGCGGCGCCCGACCCGGCGACCGGTGCCCGCGCCGTACCGATCTACCAGACGACTTCCTTTGTCTTCCGCGACACCAAGCACGCAGCGGACCTCTTCGCCCTCGCCGAGGAGGGCAATATCTACACCCGTATCCACAACCCCACCCAGGATGTGCTGGAGCAGCGCATCGCCGCGCTGGAGGGCGGGGTGGCAGCGGTGGCGACCTCCTCCGGGCAGGCTGCCGAGACCCTGGCGATCCTCACCCTGGCCAAGGCGGGCGACCACATCGTCTCCAGCACCTCGCTGTACGGCGGCACCTACAACCTGCTGCGCCATACGCTCCCCCGGTTCGGCATCGAGGTGAGCTTTGTCGACGACCCGGACGACCTGGAGGCATGGCGGGCCGCGATCCGGCCGGAGACCAAGGCGCTCTTCGCGGAGACCCTGGGCAATCCGCGCGGCAATGTGCTGGACATCCGGGGCGTCGCCGATGTCGCCCACGCGGCGGGCGTGCCGCTGATCGTGGACAACACCGTGCCCACCCCCTATCTGCTGCGGCCGATCGAGCACGGCGCCGACATCGTGGTGCACTCCGCGACCAAGTTCCTGGGCGGCCACGGCACCGCCATCGCGGGAGTGGTGGTGGACGGCGGCACCTTCGACTACGGGGCGCACGCCGACCGGTTCCCGGACTTCAACGAGCCCGACCCCTCGTACCACGGCCTGCGCTACTGGCCGGACCTGGGCGCGGCGGCGTTCGCGGTGAAGCTGCGGGTGCAGCTGCTGCGCGACCTCGGCCCGGCCATCGCGCCGTTCAACTCCTTCCTCGTCATCCAGGGGCTGGAGACGCTGTCGCTGCGTCTGGAGCGGCACTCGGCCAATGCGCTGGCCATCGCCGAGTGGCTGGAGGGCCGCGACGAGGTCGACGCGGTGCACTACCCGGGGCTGGCGTCCAACCGCTGGTACGAGGCCGGGCAGCGCTATCTGCCGCGTGGCGCCGGGGCGGTGCTCTCCTTTGAACTGCGCGGCGGGGTGGAGGCGGGCAAGCGGTTCGTGGACGCGGTGCGGCTCTTCAGCCACCTGGCCAACATCGGGGACGTCCGCAGCCTGATCATCCACCCGGCGTCCACCACCCACAGCCAGCTCGGCGAGGCGGAGTTGGCCGCCACCGGCGCCACCCCGGGGCTGGTACGGCTCTCGGTGGGCATCGAGAACCTGGCGGACCTCAAGGCCGACCTGGAGTCCGGCTTCCGCGCGGTCAAGGGGACCGCTTGACCGTCCGGGCGCCGCGACCGGTGCGGCAGCGGACCGGCCCGGTGGGGGCCGACCCGCTGCCGCCTGCCACCGGCGCCTGGCAGGAGGGCGACCCGGTCGGGCGGCGGCGGTGGGCGGCGCTGCCCGGGCCGCTGGCGCTGGAGTCCGGTGCGGCACTGCCCGGCGTCCGGATCGCGTACGAGACCTGGGGGCAACCCGCGCCGGACGGCTCCAACGCCGTCCTGGTGCTGCATGCGCTGACCGGCGACAGCCATGTCAGCGGCCCGGCCGGGCCCGGGCATCCCACCGCCGGCTGGTGGGACGGGCTGATCGGGCCGGGCCGGGCGGTGGACACCGACCGCTGGTTTGTGGTCGCCCCCAATGTGCTGGGCGGCTGCCAGGGCACCACCGGACCGTCCTCCCGGCGCCCGGACGGCGTCCGATGGGGCGGCTCCTTCCCGCATCTGACGGTGCGTGACCAGGTGGCGGCGGAGGTGGCGCTCGCGGATGCGCTCGGCATCGAGCGGTGGGCGCTGGTGCTGGGCGGCTCCATGGGCGGCATGCGGGCCCTGGAGTGGGCGGTCGGCCATCCCGAGCGGGTCGGCGCGCTGCTGCTGGCCGCCTGCCCGGCGGCCTCCGGGGCGGAGCAACTCGGCTGGGCGCACGCCCAGGTGGCCGCGATCCGCTCCGACCCCCGGTGGCGCGGCGGCGACTACCATGACGCCGGGCCGGGCGGCGGGCCGCATGCGGGGCTGGGCACCGCACGCCGGATAGCCCACCTCACCTATCGGTCGCCGGACGAGTTGGACGCCCGGTTCGGCCGCGCCGCCCAGCGGGGTGAGGATCCATGGCACGGCGGCCGGTACGCGGTCGGCTCCTATCTGGACCACCACGCGGGCAAGCTCGCCCGCCGCTTTGACGCGGGCAGCTATGTGGTCCTCACCGAGGCGATGAACAGCCATGACATCGGCCGGGGCCGGGGCGGCACGGCGGCGGCGCTGCGCCGGGTCGGCGCCCCGACCGTGGTGGCGGGTGTGGACTCCGACCGGCTGTATCCGCTGCCCGAGCAGCGCCGTCTGGTGGCCGGCATCCCCGGCGCCGACCGGCTGCGGGTGGTGGAGTCGCCGTATGGGCACGACGCCTTTCTGCTGGAGGTGGAGCAGTTGGGCGCGCTGGTGGCCGAGTTGACCGGCTGACCGGCTGGCTGACCGGCCGTACGCGTCGGCGACCACGGCGGGGAGGCGGTGGGGCAGCCAGGGCTGCGCCACCGCCTCCGGGGTGGGCTCCGGTTCACCGGTCGGTGCGGCTCTCCGACCGGTGCGACCGGTGCGAGCGGTTCGGTGCCGGGATCAGCCGCAGGCGACGTTGGCGAAGGACGACGGTGCGCTGGCACCGGTGTTGGTCGCCAGGAAGCCGGCCGTCGCGGTGGCGCCCGGGGCCAGGGTGGAGTTCCAGTCCGGGGCATGCACCATGGTCGTGGTGCCGCTGGTCATAAAGGTGCCGTTCCAGCCCTGGCTCACGGCCGTGCCCGAGGGCATGGTCCAGCTGCCGTACCAGTCCTTCATGGGGGCGGTACCGGTGTTCTTGACCGTGACGGTCGCCTGGAAGCCGCCCTGCCAGGAGCTGTCCACCGAGACGGTGGCCTTGCAGGTGGTCGCCGGAGGCGTGGTGGGCGGGGTCGTCGGCGGCGTGGTGGGCGGCGTGGTCGGCGGAGTCGTCGGCGGCGTGGTGGGCGGCGTGGTGACGGGCGAGCCGCTGAAGACCACGTCGGAACAGCCGTAGAAGGTCTCCTGGCTGTCCGAGCGGTACCACACCGAGTAGATGATGTGGCGTCCGGACTTGTTGGACGGCAGGCGCCCGGTCAGGTGGTACGCGCCACCGACCACGGCCGGCTCGGGGTCGGCCGTCAGGAACGGCTGGTCCTCAAGGTCGTTCCAGGACAGCGGCTTGGTCGGGTTGTAGCTGTCCTTGGTGACATAGAGCTTGAAGCCGCCGGGGTGCGGCACCCAGGCGCCATAGGTCATGTCGACCTGGGCACCGGGCTGCACGGTGCTGGCCGGCCAGTCGTTGCGCGCCGCGTCGTACGCCGCGTACTTGGTGTTGCCGCCACTGCACAGCTGCCCGTCCGGGATGAAGCCTCGGGTGCGGCCCGCGCCGTCCGAGCGCAGCACGCCGTACCAGTCGTAGAGCGGCTGGGTGCCGCCAGCGGCGACCGCAGCCGCGCAGGCGGGGTTCTGGGGCTTGATCTCGTTGCTGGAGGTCAGGCCGTCGACGTAGCAGGCATAGGTGCGGCTTGCCGGGGCGGTCATCGCCCCGTGCGCGTAGGCCGGTTCGGCCGGCAGCAGAAGAGCGGCGACGCCGGCGGCCAGGGCTGCGAGCGCAGCCCCCACCGTCAACCGCCTGCGGTGGAGCACAAGCATGGTGGTGGTTCTCCTTACCTCGCCCCCGTGGGGGTGGGATGGGGCGGGAATGCGAGCTGCGGGTGGGCGCGCATGCGTGAACGCTCCGGCATGCGGCGGGCCCGACATGGGCGTTCGGGCCCAGGGCGAACCCGGGGCCCTGCGGGTGGCAGCGGTCGGGTCGGCCCCGTCGACACGAGGAGGCACGGGCGCTCCGCACGGCGGCATCATCCACGGGTGGGAGCGCTCCCAAGACCGTATGCCGATGGTCGCCGCCCACGGCGTACATGTCAACCCTTCAGCAGCGTCAGCGCGACATCGTTGTCCGGCTTGCGGCGTCCCGGGAGACCGGCCGGACGGGGTGGTGAAAAGCGGTGGGCAGCGACCGCCGGGTGCCGGATCATGGCGCCCATGTCCGCACAGCACTCCGCGAACGGAACACCCGTCCCCATCGCCGCCTCCCTCCCCGCCCCCGTCCCCATCGGCGTCTCCGCCGACGTCCACCGCACGCTGCCGATACAGGTGCAGTTGGACGACAGCGACTCCCCCTTCGACGTGGTCGACGCGCTGGCGCTGGCCCGCTTCACCTCCGGCGAGCAGCCGTGGTGCCGCTCCACCTCCCTGCAGCGGGTGAAGGGGGAGGCGACGCTGCTGCCGCCCGGCTGCCGGGTGGTCCGCTCCTCACGGGAGAAGAACCGTTCCGCGCTGCTCGCCGAGGGCGACGGCTGGACGCTGAAGGTGACCCGCTGGGTGGGCCACGGCGGCAGCAAGCACGCGGACGTCACCGTGACCGCCGTGGACGACGGCCTGGCGGAGCGGGTCCTGGCGCAGGCCGTGGACGACGCGGAGGAGCCGCCACCGGCCGAGGGGGACGTGGTCCTCATGGGTTTCTGGCATCTGACCGGCCACGGCCCCAGCCGGACCACGCGGCAGATCAGCGCCGAGACCTGGCCCGAGGTGCGCGGCAACTACACGGCACCGGTGGCCGACTCCTTCGACGCCCTGATGAAGGTCCGCCCGGAGGAGGTCTCGGGCCGCCTTCTGCTGCTGCACGGCCCGCCGGGCACCGGCAAGACGTCGGTGCTGCGCACCCTGGCCCGGTCATGGCGCGACTGGTGCCGGATGGACTGCGTCCTCGACCCCGAGCAGCTCTTCTCCGACCCCGCCTATCTGCTCCAGGTGGCGCTGGCCACGTCGGACGACGACGAGGGCGACGATGCGCGGCGGTGGCGGCTCCTGCTGCTGGAGGACTGCGACGAGCTGATCCGGGGCGGCGCCAAGCGGGCCACCGGGCAGGCGCTGTCGCGGCTGCTCAACCTCACGGACGGGCTGCTGGGACAGGGCCGCAACGTCCTGGTGGCGATCACCACCAATGAGGACGTGGAGCGGCTGCACCCGGCGGTGGTGCGGCCGGGCCGCTGCCTGGCCCGGGTGGAGGTGGGGCGGCTGACCGGGGAGGAGTCGGCACGGTGGCTGGCCCGCGACGCCGGGGCGGGCATCGACGGCGCGGCCGCCCCGGGGCCGTCCACGCTGGCCGAGCTCTATGCGCTGCGGCGTGGCCGGTCCCCGCTGCTGCCGTCCCCGGCACCGGCCGCCGACGGACTGTATCTGTAGGGGTCAGGTCCCGAGGACAGGGCCGGAGCCGGAGCCGAAGAGCACGATCCGGGGCTGGATCACGGCCTGCCGGGCGGCGGCGACTCCGGCCGGTTCGACGGTGAGCCGGTACTGGACGTCCAGGTCGGCGCCGCTGGGGAGCAGCCGTCCGGTGGCGGGGATGGCGGTGTACAGGGTGCCGGTCTGGGTCTCCAGCGGCACGGGCGTCCACTGCTGGGTGGCCACGTCGAACTGCTCCAGCCGCACGTCGCCGGGCGCCAGATAGGGGCCGGCCTCGGGCGACTCGACCAGGACCTGCGGGGCCACCACGCGGGCGGTGCCGATGTTCCGGTAGTGCACGGTGAACTCGTGGGCCCTGCCGTCGTTGGCGACGGGCCGGGTGGGCAGGTCCACGAATCCGGACGGGGCCGCGGCGGGGGCCTCCCGCACGGCCGCCGTCCCGTTCCGGTGGGCCGGGGCCGCCGTGGCGCCGGACGCGGTGGTCGCGGCGAAGACGGCGCCGCCGGTCACGAGGAGCGTGGTCGCGACGGTCACGGCCGTGCGCTTGGTCGATCGGGGCACTGTGCCTCCCTGTCCGGGTCGCCTCTGTACGGGATCGTCTCGGTATGGGGCGTCTCTGGCGACGCGGGTGGTCATTCCCGTCATGCCCGATATGACACCTCTCGCCCCGCAAAAGTACGGACGGCGACACGCCGGTCACTTTCCGCTGCGTCCGGCCGGGGGTGTTCTGCACCGGTGGCCGGACGGCGGCACCCTGGGAGAGGGGGAGACGACCGAGCCATCGACGGAGAGACGGACAGACGGACAGCGGAGGTCGACGATGCCGGGCAACAAGGCTGTGGTGTACAAGGAGCCGGGCCGGGTGGAGGTGGAGTCCATCGACTACCCGGGCTTCGTGCTGAAGGACGGCCCGGGCGTCAACCCGGACAACGTGGGGCGCGAGTGCCACCACGGCGTGATCGTCAAGTGCGTCGCCACCAACATCTGCGGCAGCGACCAGCACATGGTGCGCGGCCGCACCACCGCACCCGCCGGGCTGGTGCTGGGCCACGAGATCACCGGAGAGGTGGTGGAGACCGGCCGGGACGTGGAGTTTGTGAAGGTCGGCGACCTGGTCTCGGTCCCGTTCAACATCGCCTGCGGGCGGTGCCGCAACTGCAAGGAGGGCAAGACCGGCATCTGCCTGAATGTGAACCCGGACCGGCCGGGCTCCGCGTACGGGTACGTGGACATGGGCGGCTGGGTCGGCGGCCAGGCCCAGTATGTGATGGTCCCGTACGCGGACTGGAACCTGCTGGTCTTCCCCGACCGCGACCAGGCGCTGGCGAAGATCCGCGACCTGACCATGCTGTCCGACATCTTCCCGACCGGTTTCCATGGCTGCGTCACGGCGGGCGTGGGGGTGGGCTCCACCGTGTACGTCGCCGGGGCGGGCCCCGTCGGGCTGGCTGCGGCGGCCGGGGCGCAGTTGCTGGGCGCCGCCGTGGTGATCGTGGGCGACCTCAACGTGGAGCGGCTGGCGCAGGCGCGCAGCTTCGGCTGCGAGACCGTCGATGTCTCCCAGGGCGACCCCAGGGACCAGATCGAGCAGCTGCTGGGCGTGCCGGAGGTGGACTGCGCGGTCGACGCGGTGGGCTTCGAGGCGCATGGCCAGGGCAGCGACTCCGGGACCGAGCGGCCGGCGACGGTGCTGAACACCGTCATGGACGTCACCGCCGCAGGCGGCGCGGTCGGCATCCCGGGCCTGTATGTCACCGGCGACCCGGGGGCGTCCGACGAGGCGGCCAAGGTGGGTTCGCTGTCGATCAGGATCGGGCTGGGCTGGGCGAAGTCGCTCTCCTTCGCCACCGGGCAGTGTCCGGTGATGCGCTACCACCGGCAGCTGATGCAGGCGATCCTGCATGACCGGGTGCAGATCGCCAAGGCGGTGAACGCCACCCCGATCCCGCTGGACGAGGCACCGCGCGGCTACCGGGAGTTCGACGCGGGTGCGGCCCGCAAGTATGTGCTGGACCCGCATGGCGTGGTGTCCGGGAGTGCGGCTGCCTGACGCCGGAAGCGGGTGGCGGGCCGTGTGCCTTCCGGGTCCTACCCTGTGCAAATGGAGATCTGGCTCAATCCCGCCTGCTCGAAGTGCCGCTCGGCTGTGGAGCTGCTCGACGGCGCCGGAGCGGAGTACACCGTCCGCCGCTATCTCGACGACCCGCCGGGCGAGGCGGAGATCGCCGCCGTGCTGGAGCGGCTGGGCCTGGAGCCGTGGGAGATCACCCGTACCGGCGAACCGGTCGCCGCCGACCTGGGGATCGCCTCCTGGCCGCGCGGGACGGGTGACCGGTCGCGGTGGATCGCGGCGCTGGCGGCGCACCCGGCGTTGATCCAGCGGCCGATCATCACCGCGGACGACGGCCGCACGGTGGTCGGCCGGTCTCCGGAGGCGGTCCGGTCGGTGCTGCCGGAGGCATGACGCCGAAGCGCTCGGCGCAGCGGCCGGGACTGCTGCCGGCACTGCCGCCGGGGCGGCTCAGGCTGTTCAGGCTGCTCAGGCGGCTTCGGCCGCTTCGGCGAGCAGGCCGTCGCGGGCGAGCAGGGCGGCGTAGCGGCCCCCGAGGGCCACCAGCTCCTCATGGGTGCCCTGTTCGGCGATCCGGCCGTGGTCCAGGACGACGATCCGGTCGGCGTCGCGGACGGTGGAGAGCCGGTGGGCGATGGTGATGGTGGTACGGCCGACGGCGAGCGCGTCCACGGCCTGCTGGACGGCCTGCTCGGTCCGGTTGTCCAGGGCGCTGGTGGCCTCGTCCAGGATGAGTATCGGCGGGTTGCGCAGGATGGTGCGGGCGATGGCGAGCCGCTGCTTCTCGCCGCCGGAGAAGCGGTAGCCGCGCTCGCCGACCAGGGTGTCGTAGCCGTCGGGCAGGCCCGCGATGTGGTCGTGGATCTGGGCGGCCTTGGCGGCGGCGACCAGGTCGGCGTCGGTGGCGTCGGGCCGGGCGAAGCGCAGGTTGTCGGCGACGGAGGCGTGCAGCAGGTACGTCTCCTGGGAGACCACGCCGACGGCGGCGGCCAGGGTCTCGAAGGAGAGGGCGCGGACGTCGGTGCCGTCGAGGGTCACCCGGCCGCCGGTCACGTCGTACAGGCGCGGCACCAGGTAGCTCAGGGTGGTCTTGCCCGATCCGGTCTCGCCGACCACGGCGAGGCTGCCACCGGCCGGGACGGTGAGGTCGATGCCGCCGAGGGTGGGCCGTCCGGCGGCCGGGTCGTAGGCGAACTCCACGCCCTCGAAGCGGACCTCGCCCCGGATGCGGTCCTTGCGCACCGGTACGGCGGGCTCGGCGACGTCGACCGGCAGGTCCAGGTACTCGAAGATGCGCTGGAAGAGCGCCAGCGAGGTCTGCACATCGACGCCGGTGGAGAGCAGGCTGACGGTCGGCCGGAAGAGCCCCTGCTGGAGGGAGACAAAGGCGACCAGGGTGCCCAGCGAGACCACCGGGCTGCCGGCGGCGGTGGCCAGACCGGCGGCCCAGTAGATGACGGCGGGCATGGCGGCCATCACGATCTGGATGGTGGACATCCGCCACCGCCCGGCCATGCTGGAGCGCACCTCCAGGTCGGCCAGGCTGTCGGACTGCTCGGTGAACTCGCGGGAGAGCGAGTCGGCGCGGCCCATGGTCCGGCCCAGCAGGATGCCGCTGACCGACAGCGACTCCTGTACGGCGGAGGACATCACGGCCAGCTGCCGCTGGCGCTGCGAGGTGATCCTCTTGCGTTCGCTGCCGACCCGGCGGCTGATCCAGACGAAGAGCGGCAGCAGGAGCAGCGAGACCACGGTCAGCCGCCAGTCCAGGGCGACCATGGCGACGACGGTGGCGATGACGCCGGTGAGGTTGGAGACCAGCGAGGTCGCGGTGGAGGTGACGGTGGACTGCATGCCGCCGATGTCGTTGGCGATCCGCGACTGCACCTCGCCGGTGCGGGTGCGGGTGAAGAAGGCCAGTGACATCCGCTGGAGGTGGCTGTAGACGGCGGTGCGCAGGTCGTGCATGACCCGCTGGCCGACGGTGGTGGAGATCAGCGTCTGGAGCACATTGAAGATGCTGTTGACGACCGCCGCCGCGACCATGCCCAGGGCGAGCAGGCTGAGCAGCCCGGTGCGGCCGTCCGGGATGGCGGTGTCCAGCATCTCGCGCAGCAGGAACGGCGAGACGACCGAGACCACCGAGGAGAGCCCCACCAGCAGGCCCACCACGGCCAGCCGGCCCCGGTAGGGGCGGAAGAGCGCGACGATGCGGCGCACCTGCGCCGGCGGGCGGTGCTCGCCTGGGGCGAGCGTGGGCGGGGTCCAGGCGGGTCCCTGCGGTTTCACGGGCGGCTCCTGGGTGCGGGGGTCGACTTCGAGCATACAGAGCAATGCTCATAGTTAGGCAACCTAAGAGGTGCGGCCTGCATTCCAGGCCACGGCCTCCACGGGCCAGCGAGGCGTCCAGCGACCCGCCGACCCCCCTTCACCAGGAACCCGTACCCACAAGCGCAAGCGGCGCCGCGCGGCCGACCTCGCGGAGCTGCCACACAGGTGGAGCTGCGACACGTACTGGAGAGCGACCGGTCCGCGCCGCGACGAGCCGTCCGGGTGCGCCTCCCCCGCCCCGGACTCGGCTCAGTCGGTGCGGTACTGCCGCCCCGCCCTGGACGACGCGCCGCCCAGCGCACCCGGTGGCAGCAGCCGGCTCAGCCCGACCACCGCGCGGTAGCGGAAGCTCGGCACCGAGAGGGTGCGCCCCCTCGCCAGGTCGCGCAGCGCCTCGGCCACGACCTTGTCGGCCGACAGCCACGCCCAGCCCGGGATGGCGGAGGTGCCCATCCCGGCCCGCTCGTGGAACTCCGTACGGGTGAACCCCGGGCAGAGCGCCAGCAGTCGCACCCCCGAACCGGCCAGGTCCCGGGCGATGCCCTGGGTGAAGCTGACCACCCACGCCTTGCTGGCCCCGTACGTCCCGCGCGGCAGGAACGCCGCCACCGAGGCCACATTGACCACCCCGCCCCGGCCCCGCGCCCGCATCCCGGGCAGCGCCGCCGTGGTCAGCCGCAGCACCGCCTCCACATGGACCTTGAGCATCCTCAGCTCGTCCGCCTGCGGCACAGCAAGGAAAGCCCCCCGGTTGCCGAACCCGGCGTTGTTCACCAGCAGGTCCACCGGGCGCTCCGGGTCGGAGAGCCGCCGCTCCACCGCTTCGATGCCTTCCTCGGTGGCCAGGTCGGCCACCAGCACCTCCACCTCCCGGCCGCGCACCCGGCCCAGCCGGGCGGCGGCCTCCTTCAGCCGCCCGCCGTCCCGGGCCACCAGGACCAGGTCATGCCCGTCGGCGGCCAACCGGCGGGCGAAGGCGGCACCGATCCCGGCCGTGGCGCCGGTGATGAGCGAAGTCGTCATACCGGCGACGCTACCCAATGCGGACCGGCGCGGCAGGGCGTCCATGTCATCGCAGCCTCCCGGCGACCGCCCGCAGCCGGGCTCCGGCGCCGCTGGTGAGGGGTTCGCCATGGCCGAAGCAGGCGACCTCGGTGTCCAGCTCCGCCAACCGCCGGAAGGAGGCCGCCGCACCGGCCGGGTCGGCGTTGAGCACCCCCGGCATCACCCGGCCGTCGGGGCCGCGCGCCACCGTGTGCCCGGTGATGAGCACCTTGGGGCCGGGGAGGTACAGGGCGACGCTGCGGGGGTGTGTCCGGGTACGGCCACGGCCCGTGCACCGCCGCCGAAGTCCAGCACATCGCCGTCCTCCGGCTCCCGGTCCACCCGCACCGGCGCGGGCGCCGCGCAGCCCCCGCCAGGAGCCGCTGCGGCGGTCGGCCGTAAGTGGCCAGAGTGACGCGGGCGTTGACAGGGGAGATCGCCGCTCCCATCATGGGAGCGCTCCCAAATCGCGTGTCCCCAGAGTCGCCGCATCGTCGACGGAGAACGCGGCCGCACCGTGCCCCCACGCTCCGTCCGCGTTCCCGTCCTCCGGCCGTCCGACCAGCCGCCCGGGACCGCGCCCGTCCCGGGAGGACCTCTCCGTGCCACCGCTGCACAGCACGCCCCGCAGACTCCGCCGGCCCGCCAGGACCGCCGCCGCCCTCGCCGCCACGCTCACCGCCGCCCTGCTGGCGGCCCTGCCCGCGACCGGCCAGGCGGCAGCCGCCGACGCACCGCCGCCGGCCGACGTCGATGTCACCGTCAACGCCCATGCGGGACTGGGGGTGCTGGACGAGACCGCCCGTGGAGTCAACGCGGCCATCTGGGACTCGCATATGAACGACCCCGAGGTCGCCACCCTGATGAAGGCCGCGGGCGTCGGCGCGATGCGCTACCCCGGCGGCTCCTACTCCGACATCTACCACTGGAAGGACCACACCGCCCCCGGCGGCTATGTGGCGCCCGGCACCGGCTTCGACGACTTCATGGGCACCGTGAAGGCCACCGGCGCCCAGCCCGTCATCATCGCCAACTACGGCTCCGGCACCCCGCAGGAGGCCGCCGACTGGGTCCGGTACGCCAACGTCGAGAAGCACTACGGCGCCAAGTACTGGGAGATCGGCAACGAGATCTACGGCAACGGCCACTACGGCTCCGGCTGGGAGAACGACATCCACGCCGACAAGAGCCCGGCCGAGTACGCCCGGCAGGTCCTGGCCTACGCCGCCGCGATGAAGGCCGTCGACCCCACCGTGAAGATCGGCGCCGTACTCACCATGCCCGGCAACTGGCCGGACGGCGTCATCGGCGACGGCGAGGCCGCCGACTGGAACCACACCGTGCTCGCGGCCGTGGCCCATGACGTCGACTTCGTCAGCGTGCACTGGTACGCCGGCGGGGACAACGCCGACCAGGCGCTCGCCAAGGTGGCCCAACTCCCGGGCGAGCTGCGCGAGGTGCGCAGCCAGCTGGACCGCTACGCCGGCGCCGACTCGGCCCGGATCGGCATCGCCATGACCGAGATCAACACCAACACCGGCGGCTCCCGGCTGACCGGCCGCCCCAACGGCCTCTTCACCGCCGACGCCGTCATGACCGCGCTGGAGAACGGCGTCTTCACGGTCGACTGGTGGGACACCCACAACGGCGCCGACGGGATCACCACCGTGGACGGCGAGACCGACTACGGCGACATGGGCATGCTGTCCAACGCCACCTGCACCGGCACTGTCTGCGAACCGGCCGCCAACACCCCGTTCCACCCCTACTACGGGCTGAAGATGCTCACCGCGCTCGGCAGCACCGGCGACACCATGGTCGCCGCCGGCTCGACCGGCCGCCAGGTCTCCGCGCACGCGGTGCAGCGGGCCAACGGCGACCTGAGCGTGCTGCTGGTCAACAAGGACCCGAACGCGGCCCAGAGCGTGGACCTGCACTACAGCGGCTTCACCCCGGCGGCGGGCACGCCCGACGTCCGCCGCTATGCGCGCGGCGACTCCGACCTCGCGAACGCCACCGGCACCGCCTCGGCCTCCCGGGTCTCGCTGCCGCCGTACTCGCTGACCACGCTCACCCTGCACCCCAAGGCCGGCAGCGGCCCCTCCCCCGTGGTCTCCACCCCGGGCGCCCCCAGGACCACCGCCGTGACCGACACCTCGGCGACCCTCTCCTGGGGCGCCTCCACCGGCTCGGTGACCCGCTACGAGGTGTACGAGCGGCTGGGCACCAACGTCCAGCTGCTGGGCGAGTCCACCGGCACCTCGGCCACCCTGCGCAACCTGCCGCCGGGCAGCACCCACACCGTCTCCGTGCTGGCCCGCGACGCGGCCGGCCGGCTCTCCGTCCCGTCCGTCCCGCTGACCTTCACCACGGGCAGCCCGCAGCGGAGCAACTGCGCCGTCACCTACCACGTCGACAGCGGCTGGGGGAACGGCTTCGTCGCCACGGTGACCCTCACCAACCTGGCCGACACCGCCATCGACGGCTGGAGCCTGGACTTCGACTGGCCCACCCCCGGCCAGTCGGTCTCCTCCGCGTGGAACGCCTCGGTCACGGACAACGGCGGCCGTGTCCACGTCACCGGTGACGGACGGCTGGCCCCCAAGGGCGGTTCCACCGCGTCCTTCGGCTTCGTCGGCGCCAACGACGGACCCAACCCCGCCCCCACCGCCTTCCGCCTCAACGGAACGGTCTGCACCATCGGCTGACACCCGATCAGCACCCTCAGGGGGCTCCCGCCGTCGGCGGGAGCCCCCTCTCCTTTTCGCACGGGCAACGCCCACGCCCGCGCCGCCACCCGCCCTGCACACGGACATCCACCCACCTCCACGACCACTCCGCCGAGGGCGTCGGCCGGACGCTGGTCGGGCCGCGTGCAGGCTGCCCGAGAAGCGTCCGGCCGGTGGGTGGGGATCAGTCCGTGATCTCCCAGTAGTCGAGGTAGTCGGACTCGATTCCGTCGAGGTTCGCGCCGTAGACGGCGTACATCCGGGCGTACTCGGGCGCCCAGTACCGGCCGACCTGGCCCGACGGGACCAGTGCCGCATCGCCCGGACGCAGGACGACGGTCTTGCCCTGGGTCTCGATGTGCAGCTCGCCCTCAAGGACGTAGTTCAGCTCGTCATGGGGGTGCCGGTCCGACCAGCCGGCCCGGGTCAGCTCCCACTCTGAGACGGAGTAGCTGCTTGCGCCGTCGACCGGCGGGATGATCCAGCGGCTGCGCATATTGCGGGTCGCGTCGTTCAGCGGCTCCAGCGGAGTGGGGCGCCACACGCTGATTCCGTCGTTCTCCGTCGCGGTCGCGAGGCGGTTTGCCAGGGCCGTCCTCGGTTCGCGCGGGATCTCGACCGGGCGCTGCGCGGGGGTGTCGTCGCCTGCCATGCGGGTGCCTCTCTCTCGTCGTGGTGCTCAGCCGTTGATGTGGGCCATGACGTGCTTGATGCGGGTGTAGTCCTCCAGCCCGTACATGGACAGGTCCTTGCCGTAGCCGGAGTGCTTGAAGCCGCCGTGCGGCATCTCCGCGACCAGCGGAATGTGGGTGTTGATCCAGACGCAGCCGAAATCGAGGTCGCGGCTGAACCGCAGGGCGCGGCTGACGTCCTTGGTCCAGACCGAGGAGGCCAGGCCGTAGGGGACGCCGTTGGCCTGTTCCAGTGCCGCCTGCTCATCGGTGAACTGCTGGACGGTCACCACCGGTCCGAAGACCTCGCTCTGGACCAGTTCGTCGTTCTGCCGGAGCCCTGAGACGACGGTGGGGGCGAAGTGGAATCCGCGCTCGCCGAGCCGGTGGCCGCCGGTGTGGACGACGGCGTGGTCGGGAAGCCGGTCCATGAAGCCGGACACCCGCTCGAAGTGCCCTGCGCTGTTCAGCGCCGGCATGAAGGCGTCCTCGCTCTCCCGGCCGACCGCGTGGGTGGTGGTGATGCCCTGGGCCTGCGCGGTCAGTGCGGCGACGAAGTCGTCGTGGACCGCCGGGGCGACCAGGACACGGGTCGCGGCGGTGCAGTCCTGGCCGGCGTTGAAGTACCCGGCGATTGCGATGGCCTCTGCCGCGGCCTCGATGTCGGCGTCGTCGAAGATCACGACCGGCGCCTTGCCGCCCAACTCCAGGTGGACCCGCTTCAGGTCGGCGGCGGCGGCGCCGGCCACCTGCTTGCCCGCGCCCACCGATCCGGTGATCGCCACCATGTCGGGCCTCGGGTGGGCGACGAGGGCGCGGCCCGTGTCGCGGTCTCCGCACACGACGTTGAGCACGCCCGGGGGCAGGAACTCGGCGGCGATCTCGGCCAGCAGCAGGGTGGAGGCCGGCGTGGTGTCGCTGGGCTTGAGGACGACGGTGTTGCCTGCGGCCAGCGCCGGGGCGAACTTCCAGACCGCCATCATCATGGGGTAGTTCCAGGGGGCGACCTGTCCGATCACACCGACGGGCTCCCGGCGTATCCATGACGTGTGGTCGGTCAGGTACTCGCCGGCCGCCTTGCCCTCCAGGACGCGCCCGGCCCCGGCGAAGAACCGCAGGTGGTCCGCCATCGGCGGGACCTCCTCCGCCGCCGTCAGCGGGATCGGCTTGCCGGTGTTCTGCGACTCCAGCTCGGCCAGCTCGGCGGTGCGGGCCTCCACCGCGTCGGCGAGGGCCAGCAGTGCCTTCTGCCGCTCGCCCGGGGTGGTGCGGCGCCAGCTGCCGAAGGCCGTCGAAGCCGCCGCGTACGCGGCGTCGATGTCGGCCTCGCCCGACACGGGGGCGGTGGCGAAGACATCGCCGGTCGTCGGGTCGACGAGGTCGCTGGTGACTCCCTCTGCGGTGTCGACGTACGCGCCGTTGACGAAGTTGCGGAACTCGCGCTTCTGATTCATCTGGTTCCTTCGGTAAGAGGGAGGGCGGTAGGAGGGCGGGCACCGGTGGTTCCGGCGGGGGCCGCCGGATCAGGTCAGCCGCATACGTTTTCTGAGCCGGTCCACGAGCAGCGCGGTCACCAGGAGTGCGCCGAGCAGGATGTCCTGCACATAGCTCTGCACCCGGATGAGGTCCATGCCGTTGCTCAGCAGCACCAGGAACAGGGCGCCCATGAGCACCCCCGCGACCCGGCCCTCGCCACCGTCGAGCGACACTCCGCCGAGCACGGCTGCGATGATCGACTGGAGGGGGTACTGCACACCGACGTTGGCCTCGCCGGTGGACATCCGGGCCGTCAGCATGAGCCCCACCAGGGCGGCGAGCAGGCTGCCGACGATCATCACGGTGAGCAGCGTCCGGCGGACGTTGACCCCGGACTGGTAGGCCGCGCTCTCGTTGCCGCCCACCGCGTATGCCTGGCGGCCGAGGCGGGTCCAGTTGAGGAAGACATAGGCGGCGAGCAGGGCGAGGATCATGACGAAGGTCGGGAAGGGTATCCCCAGCACCATGGACGTGCCGAACTGCCGTGCGAACTCGGGCGGGAGGCCCACGACCGGGGTGCCGCCCGACAGCAGCAGCGCGGTGCCGGTCGCCGCCGAGGCGGTGCCGAGGGTCACCATGAACGCGGAGATCTTGAAAACGGCGATCAGCACGGCGTTGACCACGCCGACCACCAGGCCCACGGCGATACCGGCCAGGCAGCCGAGCAGGATGGCGGTCCCGGTGCTGCCGCTCTTGGCGACGGACGTCATGACCATCGCGCCGACGATCGAGGAGAGGGCGACGCAGGCACCGTTGGACAGGTCGTAGTGCCGCGTCACCAGATAGAGCATCTGGCCGAGGGCGATGATGCCCAGGAAGCTCAGCTGCCTGGCCACGTTGGTGAGGTTCGCCTCGGAGAGGAACCTGGGCTCGATCGAGGCGAAGGTGGCGATGAGGGCCAGCAGCAGGACGGGCAGGATGCCCCACTGGATGAAGAGCCGGCGGGCGGCTGCGCCAAGTCCCGCTCCGGCTCTCTGCCTCGGCGCTGTCGGCGGTGCCTCCCCCGGAGAGGCCAGTGTCTGTGTCACGACGTCACTCCAGATTCATGTGGGAAGAACGTGGGAAGAACCGTTTCCTCGGTGAGGTCCGCGCCGGAGAACTCCGCCGCGACCCGGCCCTCGGTGATCACATAGAGCCGGTGCGCCAGGTTGAGCACCTCGGGCAGATCCGAAGAGATCAGCACCACGGCCGCGCCCGACTCGACCAGTTCCTGGATGGCCGCGTAGATGTCCGCGCGGGCCCCTACGTCGACACCCGCCGTCGGCTCGTCGAAGATGTGGACGGCGTAGGGACGGGTGAACCCTCGCGCCAGCACGATCTTCTGCTGGTTGCCGCCGGAGAACGTCGATGGCAGCGCCTCCGGCCGCATCGGCCGCAGGGTCAGCCGCTCAAGGACGCCGGCGGTGTCCCGACGCTCCTCGCCGCGTTTCAGGAACCCCCGTCCGGACCAGCGGTCGAGCGCCGTCAAGGAGACGTTCTCCGCCGCCGGGCGCACGCCCACCAGCCCGTCCCGTTTCCGGTCCGCCGGGTAGTACATGACCCCTGCGCCGATGTACCTGGCCGGTGCGGCTTTGGTGCCGAGGTCCTTGCCGCGGACCAGCAGCCTTCCGGACGTACGCCTGGCCAGGCCGAAGCAGAGCCTGCCGATGGTCCCCTTGCCGGAGCCGACGAGTCCGGCCAGGCCGACGATCTCGCCGCCGCGGACGGTCAGGCTGACGTCGCGGACGTCCTCCCCGGACAGCCCCTCCAGCTCCAGTGCCACGGCTCCCGGCCGGTGCGCGATGGAGGGGAAGAGCGCGTCCACCTTCCGTCCCGTCATCAGGGTCACCATTCCCTCGTCGTCCACCTCGTCGAGACGGCAGGTCCGGATGAGACCCCCGTCCCGCAGGATGGTCACGACGTCGCCGATGGCCCTGATCTCCTTCATGCGGTGCGTGATGTAGATGACCGCCAGGCCCTGCTGCCGAAGCCTCCGCACGATCGCGAACAGGCGGTCGGTCTCCTCGTCGGTGAGGGAGGCGGTCGGCTCGTCCAGAATGAGCACCTTGGCGGAGCCCTGGAGTGCGCGGGCGATCTCCACGATCTGCTGCTCGGCACGTCCCAGGTCGCCGGCCACGGCGTGCGGCGAGATGGACGAGCCCACCCGGTGCAGGGCCTCCTCGGCGATCCGCAACCGCTCACGCCGGGACACCAGTCCCGCCCGCATCGGCTCGCGTCCGAGTGTCAGGTTCTCCGCGACGGTCAGCTGCGGCACCAGGGCGGGGTCCTGGAAGACCGCCGATATGCCCAGCTCCCGGGCGTGCCGCGGACTGGCCGCGCTGGTCTCGGCCCCGCCGATGACCACGCTGCCCGCGTCGGCCCGGTGCACTCCGGCCAGGACTTTGATCAGAGTCGACTTCCCGGCGCCGTTCTCCCCGAACAGCACATGCACTTCTCCGGGCAGGAAGTCGATACTCACATCGCTCAGTGCGGTGATCGCCTGGAAGTGCTTGGTCAGGGAGCGTACCGAGACGGCCGGCACGGAGCCGCCCTGCGCAGCCCCCGGACCGCCGGTGGTGGCCTGT
The DNA here is from genome assembly GCF_003258605.2 of Peterkaempfera bronchialis. Classification (NCBI taxonomy): domain Bacteria; kingdom Bacillati; phylum Actinomycetota; class Actinomycetes; order Kitasatosporales; family Streptomycetaceae; genus Peterkaempfera; species Peterkaempfera bronchialis. Next base: position 6,351,796 of record NZ_CP031264.1, on the reverse strand, counting down.
GTCATGACGGTGCCCGCCTCAGTTCACGTTGAAGACAGGGCTGAAGCCGTCGGAGGGGAGGTTCAGCTCCTTCACCAGCTCGCCGAGGTTGTCGGCGTCCGCACCCGCCGCGGGGCCGCAGATGACCTGGGCGTTGGTGCCGATGTACGGACCGCCCACAAAGGGCTTCTTCTCCAGCTTGCGGATCGCCATGTCCATCGCGATCCGGGAGAGGATCAGGTCGTTCCCGGCACTGGCGCAGGTGGCGTCGCCGGACTTGAGCAGCGAGTAGACCTCGGGAGTGAAGTAGTAGGAGGCGGTACGCACCTTGTCGCTCAGGCCCCGCTCCTTCAGCACGCCGTGGGCCGCGTCGGCGGTGGTGGCGCTGCCGAGGATGTAGTCCATCCCGGGATACGCCCCGAGCGCGTTCTCGACCAGGTTGAGCTGGGCGTCCTTGCCGGTGTCGCCGTACTTGGTGCCGAGTACCTTGACATCGCTGCCGGCGGCCTGCTCCTTGAAGCAGGACATCAGCTGCTCCAGCGAGCCGACGCCGGCCGGACCGGGGAACCAGACCCCGTTGACCGGCTTGCCCTGCTCCTTGAGGTGCCTGGCCAGGCTGCCGCCCAGCGTGCAGTAGTCGAACAGGGCGCGTCCCTGGACCTTCTTGCTGGTCACGCCGTTGACTGCGTCGATCACCACGACGCCCTGGTTGACGATCTCCTCGATCTTGGGGTTGAGCGCCTCATTGCTCACCGCGCCGATCAGGACCGCGTTGGCGCCCTGGGCCACGCAGTTGGAGAGCTGGTCGAGCTGCTTGCTCACCTCGGTGTAGCCGCCGGCCTCATAGACCTGGAGGTGGACTCCGGTGCGCCTGGCCTCGGCCACCAGGGCTTCGTCCTGGCCCACCCAGTACGGGTCCTTGACATGCGGCAGCAGCGCGCAGATCGACCACTTGCCCTTGATCTCGGACTTCGGCAGCGGGGTGTAGACCCCGGGCGTGCGCTTGCCGTCGCAGCCGGGGGTCGCGCAGTCGATGACCTGGACGGGAACCGCCCAGTCGGGCGCGGTGGCCGCCCTGCGCAGCGCGTCGGGGGTGTTCTTCGCGGGGTCCGCGGAGAGGCCGTCGACCTCCTGCGGCGCGGCCACCGCCGCGGGGCCGCCCTCGTCCGCCGCCGTCCCCTCCTGCTGCTGGGTGCAGGCGCCGAGCACCAGTGACAGCGCTGCCGTCGCGCTGATCGCCACGGCTCTTCCATGTCTCCGAACACTGACTCGCATTGCTGTGATCCACCTCTTCGTCGAAGGGTCCGGGGCCACCTGGAGAAAGTCGCTCCCCGCAGAACGGGTGTCTTGCATGCACCGGAGGCCCTGACGGCGATCGACCGGGGGCGCGGGGCGCGGAGCATGACGCGCCGACAGCGGTTCCGGGAGCCGGTCACACGGCACATGCGCTCGGGAACCCGGTGGTCTCCCGCCGGTACCGCGACCGATGTGCTCCGGGCTGCCCCGGGAGCTGCTGCCTTGCGCCATGGAGTCAAACATGGTCGACTGTCTTGGTCAAGGGTCCAGGTCGAATGTCCATGTGGCAGTCGGCAGAGCGGCCCGGGAGAGCGGAACACGCCGCCGAACGGACATCTCGAAGTGCTCTGCGCAGCAGGTGAGTTCGGCCCACAATCTGGGGGGATGACGTCCCACCCGGACGCCCCACCCCGACGCCCTGACGAGAAGCGAGGCAGCGTGCGAGTCCCAACAGCTGAACGACGACAGCAGCTCATCGAGGCCGCCGTCGAACTGATGCGGCGCAACGGGGTCGAGGCGGTGACCCTGCGGGCCATCGCCCAGGAGGCCGGTGCACCCCTCGCCACGCTCCACTACTGCTTCCGCGACAAGGACGAGCTGATGCGTGCCGCCGCACAGCACTGGCTCGGCCAGTTCATGCAGGACTCCATCCCGGAACGGCTGCCCCTGGAAGCAGGCCTGAGGGCGACCGTCCGGCGGATCTCCGAGGCGTTCTGGGCCTCGCTCCGGGCCGGTTCGGAGGACTTCCGCGCCCAGATCGAGCTGGTGACCTGGGCGGTGCGCGGCGGGATGCACCCCATGCTCGCCGCGTCGATGTACGCGCACCACGAGGAGAAGCTGGGGGAGGTGTTCGCGGCGGCGCTCGAAGCCGCCGGGGAGCAGTCATCCATCGACCCGGGAATCCTGGCCAGGAGCTATGTCGCCGCCATCGACGGGATCACCTTGCAGTTCGTCGCGGAGCCGGAGAACCCCCGTCTGCCCGAGGTGTTCGACCTCATGATGGAGTCGCTGCTGACGCAGGCCGACGTCTGAGCGGGTAGGCGGCAATCAGCCGGGCAGCCGGCCGACCTCGAAGAACCGGGTCGGCCGGCTGCCCGTGCGGGTGCGCTTCGGCGCAGCGGTCGGCATAGCCGGGGACTGTTGCGACCGGTAACGGCGGCACAGGCGTACAGCACGAGCGGGGGGCGGTTCAGGAGGCTGCGGTGGGGCGGGGGATGAGGTCGTATTCGGCGAGGGTGAGGCGGCGGGTTTCGCGGCGGAAGCGGCTGGGGGTGCCGGGCCAGACGGTGGTGTTGCGTCCGTTGGCGTCCAGGTACCAGCTGGTGCAGCCGCCGGTGGTCCAGACGGTGGAGCGCATCCGGCGCTGCACCCGGTCGTTCCACCGCCGCTGGGCGTCTGCCCTGGCGTTCAGCGCGGTGGCACCGAGGGCCCCGAGCCGGGTGAGGGCGTCGACGATGTAGTTCAGCTGGGACTCGATCATCAGGATCATCGAACTGTTGCCGAGAGCGGTGTTGGGCCCGATGACCAGGAAGAGGTTGGGGAAGCCGTGCACGGTGGTGCCGCGCAGCGCCTCCATGGTGCCGCCCCACTGCTCGGCCAGGGTGCGTCCGGCCGCACCGGTGATCCGCTCGGCGGCGGGCAGGTCGGTGACGTGGAAGCCGGTGGAGAAGACCAGGGCGTCGGCCTCGGTCTCGGTGCCGTCGGCGGCGACCAGGGTGGAGCCGCGTACCTCGGCGAGCCCGGCGGCGACCAGCTCGGTGTTGGGGGCGGCGAGCGCCGGGTAGTAGGTGTTGCTCAGCAGGATGCGCTTGCAGCCGATGCGGTAGTCCGGGGTGAGCCTGGCCCGCAGCTCGGGGTCGGCGATGGCGCGGCGCAGGTGGTACCTGGCCAGTACCTGGACGGCGCCCAGCAGGCGGGGATGGTGGACGAAGGCGTCGACCTGCATTTCGCGGAGCCCGAAGAGGACGGCGCGGCGCAGCGTGGCGGCGGTCGGCAGGGTGCGGTGCAGCCAGTGCTCGGCTGCGGAGATCTCCCGGTCGGCGCGGGGCAGTACCCAGGCGGGGGTGCGCTGGAAGACGGTGAGCCGCCGCACCTGCGGCTGGATGGCGGGGACGATCTGGATGGCGGAGGCGCCGGTGCCGACCAGGGCGACGCGCTTGCCGGTGAGGTCGTAGTCGTGGTCCCAGCGCGAGGAGTGGAAGACCCGGCCGGGGAAGGTGTCCAGGCCCTTGACGGCGGGGATGCGGGGCTCGGAGAGCGGGCCGGTGGCGGCGACGACGGCGTCGGCGGTCCAGTCGCCGGCGGTGGTGGCCAGCTGCCACCGGGCGGTGTCGGCGTCCCAGCGGGCGGCGCTGACCTCGGTGTTGAAGCGCAGGTGGGGGCGGAGGCCGAAGGTGTCGGTGACGTGTTCCAGGTAGGCGCGGATCTGCGGCTGCCCGGAGAAGCTGCGCGGCCACCGGGGGTTGGGCGCGAAGGAGAAGGAGTACAGGTGGGAGGGGACGTCGCAGGCGCAGCCCGGGTAGGTGTTGTCCCGCCAGGTGCCGCCCACCGAGGCGGCGCGTTCCAGGATCACGAAGTCGGTGATCCCGGCGCGGCGCAGCCGCACCCCGGCGCCGAGGCCGCCGAAGCCGGAGCCGATGACGGCGACGCGGACGTGGCGGGTGGCCGTGTCGGGTGCTGGAGTGGATGCCATGGGGTCTCCTCCGGGAGGGTTCCAGGGATCGTGCCAGTGGTCGCCGGTGTCATCCGGGAGCGTAGGGCGTGGGACGGGCGCTGTGGCCCCTGGTGGAGAACGAGGCGGCGGCTCACGGGGGTACGGGCGGGCGGGATGGGCCGGGTGCGCAGGAGCGCGTGGAGGCGACCGGGTTCACCCTGCGCTGCTGCGGACACACCCTGGGCGGTATCACCGAGCCGCCGGAGGGTGCGGGAGCTGACCGGGGGCCGGTGATCGCCTACGCTGCCGGACATGGTCACCCAGCCTGCCCACGAACCGCCGCCCGGAGCCGCCCGCCGCTACCCGCCCGCGCCGCGCGCCGCCGTGGTCGAGGAGTTGTTCGGCCACCGGGTCGAGGACCCCTACCGCTGGCTGGAGGACCCGGAGAGCGAGCCGACCCGGCAGTGGTCCGCCGCGCAGGACGCCCTGCTGGACGAAGCCCGGGAGCGCTGGCCCGGCCGCGACCGCCTGGCGGCCCGGCTCACCGAACTCAACGCGGTCGGCCAGGAGAACAGCCCGTACTGGTACGGCGGGCGGCGCTTCCACACCCGGCGCACCCCCGGCCAGGAGCACGCCGTGCTGCTCACGGTGGACCCGGCCGAGGACGGCGGGGCGGCCCCGCGCGACGCCGCCGAACGGGTGCTGATCGACCCGGTGGCGCTGGACCCCGCCGGGCTCACCACGCTTGACGCCTGGTCACCGTCGCACGAGGGCCGCCTGCTGGCGTACCAGCTCTCGGAGGGCGGCACCGAGGAGTCCGCGCTGCGGGTCATGGACACCGCCACCGGCGAGACGGTGGACGGCCCGATCGACCGCACCCGCTACTCCCCCGTCGCCTGGCTGCCCGGCGGCGATGCCTTCTACTATGTGCGCCGGCTCGCCCCGGAGCTGGTCCCCGACGGCGAGGAGCAGTACCACCGGCGGGTCTACCTGCACCGGGTCGGCACCGACCCGGCCGAGGACGCCGAGGTCTTCGGCGCCGGGCTGCCCGCCACCACCTACTACGGCGTACGGGTCAGCCGCGACGGCCGCTGGCTGACCGTCACCGCCTCGGCCGGTACCGCCCCGCGCAGCGACCTGTACCTCGCCGATCTACACGCCGCCGATCTACACGCCGCCGATCTGCACGCCGCCGATCTGCACGCCGCCCCGCCGGAGCGGCCCCCGCTGCGCCCGCTGCGTACCGGCCGGGACGACCAGACCTCCCTGGGCGTCGGCGAGGACGGCCGGGCCTATGTCTTCACCGACGCCGATGCCCCGCGCGGCCGGGTGCTGGTGGGCGACCCGGCGGCGCTGTACACGGCGGCGACCGGCCCGGACGGCGTACCGCCCGAGGAGTGGCGGCGGCTGCTGGCGGAGCTGGTGCCGCAGGACCCGGAGGCGGTGCTGGAGGACCTGGCCGTGCTGTACGGCGACGGGAGCGACCCCGGCTGGCGCCCGCGACTGCTGCTCTGCCGCAGTCGGCACGCGGTCTCCGAGGTGGCCGTGCACGACCTGGCCACCGGGGAGCTGCTGCACACCGTCGAGCTGCCGGGGCTGGGCAGCGTCGGCGGCTTCTCCTGCTCGGACCCCCGGGTGCCCGGTGGCGGCTTCGAGGCGTGGTTCCGCTATGGCGACCACACCGCGCCGGAGCGGGTGCTGCGCTATGACGGCCGCACCGGTGAGGTGACGCCGTGGGCCGAGGCGCCGGGCCGGGTCGAGCTGCCCCCGGTGACGGTACGTCAGGTGACCTACCGCTCCTCGGACTCCACCGAGGTCCGGATGTTCCTGATCGCCCGCTCCGACCTGCCGCCGGGGCCGCGCCCCACCGTGCTCTACGGCTACGGCGGCTTCCAGGTGTCGCTGACCCCCGGCTTCTCCCCCGGTGTGCTGGCCTGGGTCGAGGCGGGCGGGGTGTACGCCATCGCCAATCTGCGCGGCGGGCTGGAGGAGGGCGAGGAGTGGCACCGCGCCGGGATGCTGGACCGCAAGCAGAACGTCTTCGACGACTTCCACGCCGCCGCGCGGTGGCTGCTGGAGAACGGCGTCACCGAGCCCGGCCGACTCGGCATCTCCGGCGGCTCCAACGGCGGCCTGCTGGTCGGCGCCGCCGTCACCCAGCGCCCCGACCTCTACGCGGCGGCGGTCTGCTCGGCGCCGCTGCTGGACATGGTGCGCTATGAGCGCTTCGGCCTCGGCCGCACCTGGAACGAGGAGTACGGCACCGCCGACGACCCGGTCCAACTGGGCTGGCTGCTGGCCTACTCGCCGTACCACCGGGTGCGCGCGGGGACGGCCTACCCGGCGGTGCTCTTCACCGTCTTCGACCAGGACACCCGGGTCGACCCGCTGCACGCCCGCAAGCTCTGCGCGGCCCTCCAGTGGGCGACCACCGCCGACCCCGACGAGCGGCCGGTGCTGCTGCGCCGGGAGAAGGACGTCGGCCACGGCGCCCGGTCGGTCACCCGCACGGTCGGGCTCTCCACCGACACCACCTGCTTCCTCGCCGCCCGGCTGGGCCTGGACCTCACTGCCGGGCCCTCCGCAGGCTCAGGCGGGACACCCTGAGCGGCTCGGGATTCGGGAAAGGGCCTGCGACGAGGGAGCACCCCGGACTAGGTTAGGTTTACCTAAGCACAGTCGGCCCGCCGGCCCGTCCGCCGGCCGTTACCCGGGGAGCACCACACCATGTCCCGCGCCCTTCTGCGCCCGGCCGCCGCCGTCGCGCTCGCCCTGGCCACCGCCCTGACCGCCGCCGCCTGCGGCTCCGACGGCGGGGCCGCCACCGGCGGAGCCGACGAGACCGGCGGGGCCCGGCCTTCGGCGAGCACCGCCGACGGCACCCATCCGGTGAAGCACTTCCGGGGCGAGACCGCGGTGCCGGACCACCCCCAGCGGGTGGTGGTGCTGGACACCGACGCGCTGGACTCCGCCGTGACCCTGGGCGTCACCCCGGTCGGCGCCACCACGGTGGCGGCCGGTGCGCCGCTCCCCGACTACCTGCCTGCGGACAAGGTCAAGGGCATCACCGCCGTCGGCACCATCGGCGAACCCAATCTGGAGGCCATCGCCGCCCTCAAGCCGGACCTGATCCTCAGCAGCCAGGTCCGCGACGAGAAGCGCTACGACGAACTGTCGAAGATCGCCCCCACCGTCTTCACCGAGACCACCGGCCCGGTCTGGAAGCAGAACTTCGACCTGCACGCCGAGGCCCTCGGCAGGCAGGCCGAGGCCCGGCAGGTCGAGGCGGCGTACCGGAACCGCATACAGGACCTGGTCGGCAGGCTGGGCGGCGCGGCCAAGGTCAAGGCGACCACGGTGGAGATGGCCCGCTTCGTGGAGGGCGCTCCGACCCGGCTCTACCTCAATGACACCTTTGTCGGATCGATCTTCAAGGACCTGGGCGTGGGCCGACCGGCCAACCAGGACAAGGACGGCTTCTCCCTCGAGATCAGCCCGGAGCAGGTCGACCAGGCGGACGCCGACGTCATCTTCTGGTCCACCTACGGCGACGCCGTGAAGAGCAACCAGAAGAAGATCACCGAGAGCCCGCTCTGGAGGAACCTCACCGCCGTCCGGGAGAAGCGCGCCTACCCGGTGGACGACAACCTCTGGATGCTCGGCATCGGCTACACCGGCGCCGGGAGGATCCTCGACGAGATCCAGCGGGACCTGCTCGGCTGATCCGCTCGGCTGAACCGCTCCGCCCGTCCCTGGCCCGGCGCCGCGATCAGCGGCGTGGGAGAGTTGGGGCAAGTGAGAGGAGCGGTGCGTGGTGCTCGACAAGGTGGCGGAGATCCTCGCCGAGACGGCGGCGGAGGTGATCGAGCCGCGATTCCGGGCGCTGGCGACCGGTGAGGTGGTGGAGAAGGCACCGGGCGACCTGGTCACCGTGGCCGACCGGGAGGCGGAGCTGATCATCGCCGAGCGGCTGCGCGGACTGCTCCCGGTGCCGGTGGTGGGCGAGGAGGCGGTCTCCGCCGACCCCGCGCTGGTGGAGGCGGTCCGCACCGAGCCCGCCGTCTGGCTGGTGGACCCGCTGGACGGCACCGGCAACTTCGTGGCCGGCAAGGGCGACTACGCGGTGATGGCGGCGCTGATCCGGGACGGGGAGACGGTCGCCGGGTGGATCTGGCAGCCGGTCTCCGGGAACGGCTACGCCGCCGAGCGCGGCGGGGGCGCCTGGCTCAACGGCGAGCGGCTGCGGCGCGTCCCGGCGGCGGGCGGTCCGGCGACCTGGCGGGGGGCGGTGCTCAGCCGCTTCCTGGAGCCGGGCATGCGCTCCACCGTGGAGGCCGGGGGCCGCGCCTTCGGCACGGTGACCCCGGGCAGCCGGGCGGCGGGGGTGGAGTACCCGCGCATCGCGACGGGCGAGCAGGAGTTCACCCTCTTCTGGCGCACCCTGCCCTGGGACCACGCGCCCGGTTCGCTGCTGGTCACCGAGGCCGGCGGGGTCTCCGCCCGGCTGGACGGCGTCCCGTACCAGCCGGGGCGGCAGGTGGACGGGCTGCTGGTGGCGGCGGACGAGGAGTGCTGGCACCAGGTACGCGAGCAGTTGCTCGGCCCCATACGCTGACCGCCGCCGCCGGGCCCGGGACGCCGGGCCCGCTCGGCGGCCCGCTCAGTAGCTGCGGGAGGCGGTCGGGACCGTCCGGTCGGCCGGAGCGGCGGCAGCCGGGGCGCCGAAGGTGGTCCAGGCGGCGCGGGCGGGCAGTGGCAGCACGGTACGGCCGGAGACCGCGTTGAGGATGGTCGCGGCCCGCCAGGCGCCCAGCGTGAGGTCGGGGGCGCCGACGCCATGGGTGTGCATCTCGGCGTTCTGTACGAAGAGCGTGCCGGTGACGCGCGGGTCCAGGGCGACGCGGTAGTCGCCGTCCACCCGGTAGCGGCCCCGGTCGTCCCAGTCCACCAGGTCGGCGACCGGCTCCAGGAAGGCCGGGCGGACGGCGGTGTACCCGGTGGCCAGCACGATCCGGTCGGTGCGCAGCGTGAAGTCGGCGCCCTGCTCGGTGTGACGGCAGGTGAGCAGATAGCCGTCGCCGTCCCGCCGCGCCCCGCTGATCGCGGTGGCCGGGTGCAGGGCGGCGCGCGGTTCGCCGCCGCCGATGGTGCGCTCGTACAGCTCGTCCTGGATCTCGCCCAGGGTCTCGCCGCTGACGCCCTTGTAGAGCTGCCACTGCTGCCGCACCAGCCGGTCGCGGACGGCCTCGGGCAGCCGCCGGAAGTAGCGGATGTAGTCGGGGGTGAAGTGCTCCAGGCCGATCTTGGAGTACTCCATCGGCGCAAAGGCGGCGGAGCGGGCCAGCCAGCGCACATACGGGCCGCCGTGCCCCTCGCCGTCCTGACGGCGCAGCAGGTCCAGCAGCACCTCGGCCCCCGACTGGCCGGCGCCGACCACAGTCACATCGCCCGCCCCGGCGAGGGTGTCGCGGTGTGCGCGGTAGTCGGCGCTGTGCAGCACCCGGCCGGGTTCCAGCAGCCCGCGCAGCGGCTCGGGCACCACCGGCCGCGTACCCACGCCCAGCACCACCTGGCGGGCCAGCACCCGGCGCGGACCGGCCGCGCCGCCGTGGGTGACGGCGAACGCGCCTGCGGCGTCGTCCCACTCCAGGGCGGTGACGGGGGCGTCGAAGCGGCAGGACGGCAACTGCTCGGCCACCCAGCGGCAGTAGTGGTCGTACTCGCGGCGCGGGATGTGGAACCGCTCGGCGAAGAAGAACGGGAAGAGCCGGTCGTGGGCGCGCAGATAGTTGAGGAACGACCAGCGGCTGGTCGGGTCGGCCATGGTGACCAGGTCGGCGAGGAACGGCACCTGGAGGGTGGTGCCCTCCAGCAGCAGGCCGGGGTGCCAGGAGAAGGCGGGTTTGGCGTCCAGGAAGCGGGCGTTCAGGCCGGGCACCGCGTCGGCCAGGGCGGCCAGCGCCAGGTTGAAGGGGCCGATGCCGATGCCGAGCAGGTCGTACACGGTCTCGTCCGCAGCGGAGCTGGGGGTGGGGTGGGGCACGGTCACCGGGGTACCTCCGCGAGCGGGTGGGGCGCGAACGGGTCGGGCGCGAACGGGTCGGGCGTCAACGGGTCGGGCGCGAATGGGTCGGGCGCGAGCGGGGCGGGCGGGCCGCCGGGGGCGCCGGCACCCGTCATGCCTCGGCCTCCTCGGCCTGGCCGGCGGCGGCGACGGCGTGCAGCAGCCGTTCGACGTCGGCGGGGGTGGTGTGCGGGTTGAGCAGGGTGAGCTTGAGCCGTATCCGGCCGGGCCCCTGGCCGGGCAGCTCGGTGCGGCCGACGACGGCCCGCCCCTCGCGCAGCAGGCGGCGCCGCAGGGCCGCGTTGACGGTGTCGCGGGCGGCGGGGTCGCGCAGCTCGGGCCGCTGCGGAAGGTAGTGGAAGACCGCCGTGGTGAGGACCGGCGCGGTGTGCAGCTCCAGCAGCGGGTGGGCGTCGACGGTGGCGGCGGCGTGGTGGGCCAGGGCGTGGCAGGCGTCCACGAGTCGGCCCAGCCCCGCGCGGCCCAGGGTGCGCAGCGTCACCGCGATCTTGAACGCGTCGGGGCGGCGGGTGGTGCGCAGCGAGAGCCCCAGCAGGCTGGGGTAGCCGGCCTCCTCGTCGTCGGCGGGGTTGAGGTAGACCGCCCGGCGGGCCAGCGGCGCGTAGCTCTCGGCGTGCCGGGCCAGGAAGACTCCGGCGGCGGCGGGCTGCCAGCCGAGCTTGTGCCAGTCCAGGGAGACGGAGTCGGCGCGGGAGACGCCGTCGAGTAGCGGGGCGAGCCGGTCGGAGAGCAGCGCGCCGCCCCCGTAGGCGGCGTCCACATGCAGCCAGGCGCCGTGTTCTGCGGCGAGGTCGGCGGCGCGGTGCAGTGGGTCGACGGCTCCGGTGTCGGTGGTGCCTGCGGTGGCGACGATCGCGACCGGGGTCTCACCGGCGGCGGTGCAGCGGTGCAGGGCGGCGGCGAGTGCGTCGGCGTCCATCCGCAGGTCGCGGTCGACGGGCACGGTGACCACGGCCTGCTCGCCGAGGCCGAGCAGGGCGGCGGCGCGCTGGACGGAGAAGTGGGCGGCGGCGGAGGCGAAGATCCGGGGGACGGGACCGGACGGCAGTCCATGGAGTTCGGTGGGGCGTCCGGCGGCCCGGGTGAGGGCGCAGTCGCGGGCGAGCATCAGCCCCATCAGGTTGGACTCGGTGCCGCCGGAGGTGAGCACGCCGGTGGCGGTGTCGGGGTCGTAGCCGACCAGGTCCGCCAGGTCGCGGATGAGCAGCGTCTCCAGGGCGGTGGCGGCGGGCGCCTGGTCCCAGGAGTCCTGGGAGGGGTTGAGGGCGCTCGCGGCGAGGTCGGCGGCGACGGCGAGGGAGAGTGGCGGGCAGTGCAGATGGGCGGCGCAGAAGGGGTCGGCGGGGTCGGTGCTGCCCTGGGCCAGCAGTGCGGTGAGCCGGTGCAGTGGCTCGGCGTCTGCGCCCGGCTCTCCGGTGCCCGCTGAGGTGTCGAGGTCGGCCAGGGTCTGGGCGACCAGGTCGGCGAGTTCCTTGGGGGTGCCGACGGGCAGCGGGCCGCCGCGCCGGGCGGCGCCCTCGGCCAGCGCGTCGAGCACGGTCTCCAGCAGCGGCCGCAGGGCGCGTGGCCCTTCGGCGCCGCCGGAGAGGGCGGTCATACGGGCGGGCGGGTGCAGCGGGCCGTTCATGCGCGCCCCTGCCCGGCCGTGGCGGCGGTGCCCGATGCGGTGCCCGCCGGGGTGCTCGCGGCGGCGGCGATGGCGTCGGTGAGGCGGTCCAGGACGGCGTCGGCCTGCTCGTCGCTGATGGTGAGCGGCGGCAGCAGCCGGACGACGGTGTCATGGCGCCCGCCGAGTTCCACGATCAGTCCGCGTTCCAGGCAGCCGGCCCGCACCCGGACGGCCAGCTCGGGGGCGGGCGGCAGGGCGCCGCAGGCGTCGGGCTCGCCCGCCGGGTCGACCAGTTCCACCCCGATCATCAGCCCGCGCCCCCGGACGTCGCCGATCACCGGCAGTTCGGTACGGAGCGCCGTCAGCCGGGAGGTGATCCGGGCGCCGACCGCTGCGGCCCGCTCGGCCAGCCCCTCGGCGGCCACAAAGCGCAGGGTGGCGGCACCGGCCGCCATGGCCAGGGTGTTGCCACGGAAGGTGCCGGTGTGGGCGCCGGGCAGCCAGCCGTCGTAGTCGTCCCGGTAGACGACCACGGCCAGCGGCAGCGAGCCTCCGATGGCCTTGGAAAGCACCATGGCGTCGGGCACGATGCCGCTGTGCTGCACGGCCCACATGGCGCCGGTGCGCCCCACGCCGGTCTGCACCTCGTCCACGATCAGCGGGATGGAGCGTTCGGCGGTGATGCGGCGCATCTCGCGCAGCCAGCCGTCGGGGGCCGGTACGGCGCCGCCCTCGCCCTGCACGGCCTCCACGATCATCGCGGCGGGGGCGACGACACCGCCGGAGGGGTCGTCCAGCAGCCGCTCGGTGTAGACGGCGGAGAGTTCGGCGCCGCGTTCGCCGCCGACCCCGAACGGGCAGCGGTAGGGGTACGGGTAGGGCAGCCGGGTGACCTCGCCGGCGGTCGGCAGCGGCTCCTTGACGGCGACATTGCCGGTGGCGGCCAGCGCCCCGGCGGTCATGCCGTGGTAGGCCCCGGTGAACGCGAGCACGCCGCGCCGGCCGGTGGCGGTCTGCATCAGCTTCAGCGCGGCCTCGACCGCGTCGGTGCCGGCCGGGCCGCAGAAGTGGATCCGGGCCCGGTCGGCGAATCCGGTCGGGAGGGTGTCGAAGAGGGCGTTGGTGAAGTCGTCCTTCTCGGCGGTGGCCAGGTCGAGGATGTGCAGCGGGGCGCCGCTGTCCAGGGTGCGCCGGAGGGCTTCCAGGACCACGGGGTGGTTGTGGCCGAGGGCGAGGGTGCCCGCACCGGAGAGGCAGTCGAGATAGCGGCGGCCGTCCGCGCCCTCGACGGTCATCCCGTGGGCCCGTACCGGCACGATGGGGAAGGACCGGGCGTAGGTGCGGGCCGAGGACTCCCGGGAGCGCTGGCGGCGGAGGACGGCGTCCCCGTCCCCGGCGGGGCGCGGGGCGGCGGCGCGGCCCGAGGGCACGGGTGCTGCCTGGTCGAGTGGGCTGCCGACGGCGAGTGTCATGGAGCGGCTCCGGGTGTGGTCCGGGCGGGCAGGGCTGGGCGCGCGTCGCGGCACACAGAGGCGCCGCCGATTAGGTAAGGCTTGCCTTACCAAGCCGTCCCAACCTAGCGCCGCGCCGCCCGACGGGTCCAATCATCACCCGACCGGAGGGGCGCCTTACGCCGCGCGACGGAGCGTCATACGCGGTGTGCGCCGCCCAGTCTGACGGCACGCCAGGCGTGACGGATCACCGGCACCCTGTCCAACGCGCCCACGGGGTGCGGGGGTACGGGCCGGACACCGCCCGCGCGCCGGGGCGGCGGCGCCTCCACGGAGTGCGACCACGCATTCACTCGTTCGGCCCGGCGTGCGCGCATGCGGCGGTCGGGCGTCCCTATCGTGGCGACACGTGTCCGACCCACGGCGACGGGCCCGCTCCGCGCGGGCCGCCCCGGCTCGATGCCCACTGCCCCTCGACGCCGCTCCACGCGGCATGGAGGAGGAGACCAGTGCACGACCAGCCACCACCGCCTCGGCGGGTACGCCTCCGCCTGCCGCTGGCCGCAGCCGTCCTGCTGGCGGCGTTCCTCACCCCGCAGGCGGGCGCCGCCGACCAGTCCGCGGGCGGCGGCGCCGACTACCGGCCGACAGCCGCTGCCGCCGGTCCCGCCGCCACGCCCGCCCAGGCCGCGCGGATCCACCGGTACTGGACCGAAGCACGCCTCCACCGGGCCAGACCCGCTCCCCTCCCGCACCCCCGGGGCAGGCAGCACCCCACGCCGAGGCCGCGCCCCGAGGCGGCCCTCCCGGCCAGGACCATCCCCGGCAGCGCCCCTCGGCGGGCGCAGCCGGACACCGCCGCCCCGAGCAGGACGGCGGTGGTCTCCGCCGCCCGCCGCTGGGGAGGCCAGGGGCTGATGCCGGCCCGGACCATCGGCCAGCTGTTCTTCACCACCCCGGCGGGCGACTTCCGCTGCACCGCCAGTGTGATCAACAGCGTCAACCGCAACATGGTGTGGACCTCCGGCCACTGCGTCCACCCCGGCGGGGGCGGCCCGGGCGCCTACTACCGCAACTTCGTCTTCGTGCCCGACGCCGACAACGGCCTGGCGCCGCACGGCCCCTGGCTCTTCAGGTACGCCGCCACCACCAGGGCCTGGCAGCAGTACGGCGACTGGCACTACGACCTGGCGGCCATCGCGTTCCACCCGCAGCCCGTCCACGGCAACCTCGCCGACTACCTGGGCGCCCAGGGCGCACGGTTCGGGAGCGGCCAGGACCACCGCGACGTGGTCAACTTCGGCTTCCCGGCGGACGGTTACCGGCGCACCGACTTCGACGGCGGGGACCTCTGGTACTGCGAAGGCCCCACCTCGGCGGTCGGCGCCACCGGCACCGGCATGGTGATGCGGTGCGACATGGGCCATGGAAGCAGCGGCGGCCCCTGGATCGACGACCTGCGGCTCGACCGGGGGTGGGGCTACATCGTCGGCACCAACAGCCGACGCGACGTGGACGCCGACGGCAACTGGTCCGACGACCTGATCTACTCCGCCTACCACGGCAACGCCGCCATGAACGTCTACACCGAGGTGTCGGCGCACTGACGCGGTCCCGGCCCAGCCTGCCAGCCCTACCGCTGCCACCGCCAACCGGTTTCCCGGCGCCGCGATAAGCGGTTGCCGGGCGGCTCGGGTCTCCGCGAGGGTGCCGGGCATGACCTCATCGACACCCGAAACCCCCGCCCCTGTCCGCGAAGAGATCATCGCCCACTACGCCCAGGGCAGGGAGGACGGGCGGCTGCGCGGCGGCGCCGGGCGGCTGGAGTTCTGGCGCACCCAGGACCTGCTGCGCCGACTGCTGCCGCCCGCCCCGGCCCGGATCCTGGACATCGGCGGCGGCAGCGGGGTGCACGCCGCCTGGCTGGCCCAGGACGGCTACGAGGTGGAACTGGTCGACCCGGTACCGCTCCATGTCACGCAGGCCGGGAAGCTGCCCGGCGTCACCGCGCGGCACGGCGACGCCCGCGCCCTGCCGGACGCCGACGGCTCGGCCGACGCGGTGCTGCTGCTGGGGCCGCTGTACCACCTGACGGAGCGGGCCGACCGGGTACGGGCACTGGCCGAGGCCCGCCGGGTCGTCCGGCCGGGCGGGCCGGTGGTGACGGCCACCATCAACCGCTGGTCCGGGCTGCACGACCTGCTCAACCTGGGCGCCCTCTTCGACGAGGACATCCGCGCCCGGATGCACGCCTGCGTCGAGGACGGCCGCAACCGCCCCACCGGCCGCGCCCCGCTGTTCACCACCGCCTACTTCCACCGGCCCGAGGAGGTCCCTGCCGAGTTCGCCGATGCGGGGCTGGAACCGGCGGGGCAGTACGGCGTGGAGGGCGCCGTCTGGCTGATGGGCGGTGTGGTGGGCTGGCTGGACGACCCGGCCCAGCGCGCCGTCGCCCTCGCCGCCGCCCGCCGCACCGAGTCCGAACCGTCCCTGCTCGGCATCAGCAGCCACCTCCTCACCCTCGGCCACGCCCCAGCCTGACCCCGGCCCCGCCGGCCTCGCACCGACCGGTCCGCCCCCGGGCCGCCGGTTTCGTGCAGGCCCAACCGCCCCCACCCACGCCCCCGGCTGCCCGAGCAAACCGCCCAACCCCGGGCCGCCGATCCCGTACAGACCCACCCGCCGCGCACCCACGCCCCCCGGCCGCCCAAGCAAACCGCCCAACCCCGAGCCACCGATCCCGTACAGACCCACCCGCCGCGCACCCTCGCACGCCGGGCCGCCCGAGCAAACCGCCCAACCCCGGGCCGCCGGTCTCGCACAAACCCCACCCGACACCCCCCGCGCACCCCCGGCCACCCCGACCGACCAAGCGGACCACCCGACACCGGGCCGCCGGTCTCGCACCCAACCCACCCAGCACCGCCCTCCCACTACCGCGCACCCCCCGGCAGACCGAGCAAACCGCCCAACCCGAGCCGCCGATCCCGTACAGCCCCCACCCGACACCCCACACCACCCCCGGCCACCCCGACCGACCAAGCCGACCACCCGACACCGGGCCGCCGGTTTCGCACCCAACCCACCCAGCACCGCCCTCCCACTACCGCGCACCCCTGGCAGACCCAGCAAACCGCCCGACCCCGAGCCGCCGGTCCCGTACAGCCCCCACCCGACACCCCACACCACCCCCCCACCCGCCGGAGCGGACCGCCCGACCACCGGGCGGCCTCGTACGATGCGGGGGCGAGCGGACAGAGCGTGGGAGGAGTGCCGGTGACGGCGGTGCTGGTGGTCGAGCATGGGGCGGGCGAGGGCCCGTACGCGGTGGGGGACGCGCTGCGGCGGGCCGGGCTGGAGCTGCGGCACTGCCGCACCCATCTGGGCGAGCCGGTGCCGGACGGGCTGCCGAGCGGGGTGGCCGCCCTGGTGGTGATGGGCGGGCCGCAGGACGCCTGGAGCGACCAGGGCTTCCCCTCCCGCCGGGCCGAGCTGGACCTGCTGCGGTCCGCACTCGCCGCCGAGTTGCCCGTCCTCGGCCTCTGCCTGGGCGCCCAACTGCTGGCGGAGGCCGCCGGAGGCGCGGCCTTCCGGGGCGCGGCGGGTCCCGAGATCGGCTGGGAGCCGGTCCGGCTGACCCGTGCGGCGGCGGCCGACCCGCTGCTCGCCGGGTCGGAGCGGACCGGGTTCCAGGTGCTCCAGTGGCACAGCGACACCGTGGACCCGCCGGACGGCGCGGTGCTGCTGGCGACCGGGGAGCGCTACCCGGTGCAGGCGTTCCGGGTGGGCGGTTCCGCGTGGGGGTTCCAGTTCCATCTGGAGGCCGAGCGGGAGACCGTCGAGGCGTTTGCTGCGGGCGCCCCCGAGGAGGCGCGCGCCCACGGCGGGGACGCCATACTGGCCGCCGCGCCCGAGCGGGTGGCGGCGCTGGCCCCATGGCGGGACGGGGTGCTGGACCGGTTCGCCGCCCTGGTGGCCGCCCGCGCCGACCACACCCGCACCCGGGCCTTCTTCACCTCCCGCGCCGCCGACTGGGAGCTGCGCTTCCCCGACGACGGCCCCGCTATGAAGCGGCCGTCGCCGCACTGGGGCTGACGGCCGGTCAGGCGGTGTTGGACGCGGGCTGCGGCACCGGCCGCGCACTGCCCGCGCTGCGTGCCGCCGTGGGCGGTGCGGGTACGGTGCTGGGCGCCGACCTGACGCCCGCGATGCTGCGGACCGCCGCCGCCAAGGGCCGTACCGACTCGGCCGCGCTGCTGGTCGCCGACTGCGCGCGGCTGCCGCTGCCCGACCGGGCCCTGGACGCCGTCTTCGCCGCCGGATTGGTCTCCCATCTGCCCGACCCGGCGGCGGCCCTGGCCGAACTGGCCCGGGTGACCCGCCCCGGCGGCCGACTGGCGCTGTTCCACCCGGTGGGCCGCGCCGCGCTCGCGGCCCGCCACGGCCGCCCGCTCACCCCGGACGACCTGCGCGCCGAACCGCACCTCCGGCCACTGCTGGCCGCCACCGGCTGGGACCTGGTCCGCTACACCGACGAGGACGACCGCTACCTCGCCCTGGCCGTCCGCGACCGCTGAGACACCGGCCCCACGGGCCGGGCTCAGCCGCCGCCCCGGTCGGCGGTCCGCCAGCGGTAGCAGAGCTCGGGGCGGCCGACCTGGCCGTACTGCGGCTCGCGCACGGCGAGGCCCGCGCCGACCAGGTGTTCCAGATAGCGGCGGGCGGTGATCCGGGAGACGCCCACCTCGGCGGCGACCGCAGTGGCGGAGAGGCCGCCGCCGGTCCGCCGCAGGGTGGCGGTGACGGCGTCGAGGGTGGGGGCGCTGAGCCCCTTGGGAAGGTCGCTCCGCTCGGGGGTGCGCAGCACCGCGAAGGCGTGGTCGACCTCGGCCTGGCCGGTGGCCTCGCCGGCCCGGCCGAGGGTGTCGCGGAAGCGGCGGTACCGCTCCAGGCGGTCGTGGAGCGCGGCGCCGCTGAAGGGCTTCAGCAGGTACTGGACCACCCCGGCGGAGACGGCCTGCCGCACCATGCCCAGGTCGCGGGCGGAGGTGACGGCGATGACGTCGGCGGTGTGCCCGGCGGCGCGCAGGGCGCGGCAGAGCTGGAGGCCGTGGCCGTCGGGCAGGTAGAGGTCGAGCAGCACCAGGTCGACGGGGGTGTCCTGGGCCCGGCGGCGTTCCAGGAAGTGCCGGGCGGCGGCTGCGGTGTGGACGGTGCCGACCGGCCGGAAGCCGGGAGCGCGCCGCACATAGAGGGTGTGCGCGGCGGCGGCCACCGGGTCGTCCTCGACGACCAGGACGTCGATGCGGGGTCTGCCGGACATGGTTCCTCCGGTCGTCATGGCGCGGCGGTTCGCTCGGCGAGGTGCGGGTGCGGGTGCGCGCGCGGGTGCGGGTGCCGGGCCAGGGGCAGCCGGACGGTGAAGACCGCACCGCCCTCCCCGCCGCCCTCCCCGCCGACCTCCCCGCCGACCTCGACGGTGCCGCCGTTGCGCCGCGCTGCCTGGGCGACCAGCGCGAGCCCCAGCCCCCGCCCGCCGGCGTCACCGCCGGGGGTGCCGGGGGCGCCGTCGCGGTGCTTGGTGGACCAGCCCCGGTGGAAGACCTGACGGGCGGTCTGCGGGTCGAGGCCGGGGCCGGTGTCGGCGACCCGGAGCAGCAGTTCGCCGCCCTCGGTGCGGGCGGTGACGGTGACGGTGGGCGGGCCGGGGTGGTGGGCGGCGCCCTCGATGGCGGCGTCCACGGCGTTGTCGATCAGGTTGCCGAGGAGGGTGACCAGGTCGCGGGCGGGCAGGTCGGCGGGGAGTACCCGGTCGTCGAGGCGGCTCTCCTCGGTGAGGGTGAGGTCGACGCCGCGTTCGGCGGCCTGGGCGGCCTTGCCGAGCAGCAGGGCGGCGAGTACCGGTTCGGAGACGGCGCCGACGACGCGGTCGGTGAGCTCCTGGGCGAGGGCGAGTTCGGCGGTGGCGAAGTCGACGGCTTCGCGGGTGCGGTCG
The DNA here is from genome assembly GCF_003258605.2 of Peterkaempfera bronchialis. Taxonomy (NCBI): domain Bacteria; kingdom Bacillati; phylum Actinomycetota; class Actinomycetes; order Kitasatosporales; family Streptomycetaceae; genus Peterkaempfera; species Peterkaempfera bronchialis. Next base: position 6,332,728 of record NZ_CP031264.1, on the reverse strand, counting down.
AGTTCGATCAGCGAGACCATGGCGTGCAGCCGGTTGGCGGCCTCATGGGCCTGGGAGCGCAGCGACTCGGCGAAGCCGCGTACCGAGTCGAGTTCGCCGGTGAGGGCCTGGAGTTCGGTGTGGTCGCGGAAGGTGACCACGGTGCCGAGGCCATGGTGGTGGTGGCCGTGGTGGCCGCCGCCGATGGCGGAGGTGTTGACCACCACGACCCGCTCGGCGGTCAGGTGGACCTCGTCGCGGCGGGGCGGGGTGGCGAGCAGGGCTTCGGTGAGCGGCCGGGGAAGGCCGAGCCGGTCTACGGGGAGCCCTTCGGCGTCGTCGGGGAGGGCGAGCAGGGTGCGGGCGGCGTCGTTGCAGAGGGCCACCCGGTGGTCGCGGTCGAGCAGCAGCAGGCCCTCCCGGACGGCGTGCAGCGTGGCCTGGTGGTACTCGTACAGCCGGCCGAGTTCGGCGGCGCCCATGCCGTGGGTGTGGCGGCGCAGCCGGGCGTTGGCGAGGTAGCTGGCGAGGCCGCCGAGGGTGAGGGCGGCGCCGGCGGCGCCGACCATGGCGAGCAGCAGCGGGCGCAGCCGGGCGCTGATGGACTCCACCGTGATGCCCGCGCTGACCAGGCCGACCACCCGGCCCTGCGGGTCGCGGATCGGGGTGACCACGCGTACCGAGGGGCCGAGGGTGCCGGTGTAGGTCTCATTGACGGTGCCGCCGGCCAGGGCGCCCTCGATGTGGCCGAGGAACGGTCTGCCGATCTGGGCCGGGTCGGGGTGGGTCCAGCGGATGCCGTGGGTGTCCATGATGGTGATGAAGTCGACGCCGGTGTGCAGTCTCACCCGGTCGGCGTAGGGCTGGAGGGCGGCGGAGGGGTCGGGGCCGCGGGCTGCGTCCAGTACCGAGGGCGCGTCGGCGACGGCGACGGCCGCTGCGGTGGCCTGGTGGCGGGCGGCCTCCTCGGCGCGGCGGGTGGCGCTGAGCCAGGCGAGGACGGCGCCGGCCGCGACCACGGCGGCGACGATGACGATCTGCACCGCGAAGAGCTGCCCCGCCAGGCTGCGGTGACGGCCGCGCAGCAGGGTGCGGCAGCGCTGCCGCAGACGGGCGGGGTGTGCGGTCATGCCCCACAGTCTGCCCCGCGTCGGCGGCGGGTCCATCCCTCAGGGGCGGCTCCCTTGTGAACGTTATGAACGCAACCGTGGACCGCCTCGCCGCCGCCTCCATGATCGGAGCGATCCGCCCCGGATCAGCCGTTGATCCGGGTCTCCTGGGCCGAAGGAGCCGCTCATGATGTCCGCCGCCCCCGAGGCGGGCCCGGTGCCGGGCCGCCGCCGGGACAGAACCCACTACCTCTATCTGGCGGTGATCGCCGCCGTGGTGGCCGGTGTGCTGCTGGGCCTGACCGCTCCCGGGACCGCCGTGGAGCTCAAGCCGCTGGGTACGGGCTTTGTCAATCTGATCAAGATGATGATCAGTCCGGTGATCTTCTGCACCATCGTGCTCGGCGTCGGCTCGGTGCGGAAGGCCGCAAAGGTCGGCGCCGTCGGCGGCCTGGCCATCGGCTACTTCATGGTCATGTCGACGGTCGCGCTGGCCATCGGCCTGCTGGTCGGGAACCTGATCGAGCCCGGCTCAGGGCTGCATCTCACGGAGGCACTGAGCAAGGCCGGGCACGCCCAGGCGAGCGGCGGCGCGGAGTCCACCACCGACTTCCTGCTGGGCATCATCCCGACCTCGCTGGTCTCCGCCCTCACGGCGGGCGAGGTGCTCCAGACCCTGGTGGTGGCGCTGCTGGTGGGGTTCGCGCTCCAGGCCCTCGGCCCGGCGGGCGAGCCGGTGCTGCGCGGGGTGAAGCACCTGGAGCGGCTGGTCTTCCGCATCATGCAGATGATCATGTGGGCGGCGCCGGTCGGCGCGTTCGGCGCCATGGCGGCGGTGGTCGGGGCGACCGGCCTGGACGCGCTCAAGAGCCTGGCCATGATCATGCTCGGCTTCTACGCCACCTGCCTGCTCTTTGTGGTGCTGGTGCTGGGTACGCTGCTGCGCCTGGTCACCGGGATCGGCATCTTCGCGCTGCTGCGCTACCTGGGCCGCGAGTTCCTGCTGATCCTCTCCACCTCGTCCTCGGAGAGCGCACTGCCGCGCCTGATCGCCAAGATGGAGCACCTGGGGGTGAGCCGCCCGGTGGTCGGCATCACCGTGCCGACCGGCTACTCCTTCAACCTGGACGGCACCGCGATCTACCTCACCATGGCGTCGCTCTTCATCGCGGAGGCGATGGACCGCCCGCTCTCCCTCGGCCAGCAGATCTCCCTGCTGCTCTTCATGGTGATCGCCTCCAAGGGCGCGGCGGGCGTCACCGGCGCCGGGATGGCCACCCTGGCCGGCGGCCTCCAGTCGCACCGGCCGGAACTGGTGGACGGCGTCGGGCTGATCGTCGGCATCGACCGCTTCATGTCGGAGGCCCGCGCGCTCACCAACTTCGCCGGCAACGCGGTGGCGACCGTGCTGATCGGCCACTGGACCAAGGAACTCGACCGCGAGCAGGCCCGGGCCGTCCTCTCCGGCCGGCTGCCCTTCGACGAGGCGACCGCCGTCGACGGGCACCACCCGGCGCCCGAGGAGGCGGCCGTCCCGGCCTCGGCCGGCACTCCCGCCGCAGTCTGACCCGCACCGTGGCCCCCCTCCCCGCGCCCCCGGCGGGGAGGGGGGCACGGTCAGAATGGCCGGGGTAGGCCACGCCACGAGAGCGCAGGTCTCTTCTGCTGCCGTGGCCCGCCCAGTAGCGTCACCTGAGCAGTGGCGCCCCCGCATCGAGCGCCGCAACCGGCACAGCTGTGCGACCGGGTACCGGACAGCCCGGTTTCCCCACCACGCCCGCGCATCCCGCTGGGTGCGGCGAGCCAGTGGACGCCGCGGACGTATCGGCCGCGCACCTCCTCCACCCCCCGGAGGAGTTGCCCGGCTCCCCCGCAGCGCGGGCCCGATACGTTTGGAGTCCGTATCCATGTCGAAACGCGTCAGGGCGGCTGTCGTCGCCATGGCGGCGGCCACCGGAATGAGCCTGACCTGGCTCTCCGGCGCCGGGGCGAACGCCTCCGCCGCGCCTGCGGCGTCCGTCGCCGACTCGTACAGCTGGAAGAACGCACGGATCGACGGGGGCGGCTTCGTCCCCGGCATCGTCTTCAACCAGAGTGAGAAGGGCCTGGTCTACGCCCGGACCGACATCGGCGGCGCCTACCGCCAGGACCCGACCACCAAGAAGTGGATCCCGCTGCTGGACTCGGTCGGCTGGGACGACTGGAACCTCACCGGGGTCGCCAGCCTCGCCACCGACCCGGTGGACACCAGCCGGGTCTATGTCGCCGCCGGCAACTACACCAACAGCTGGGACCCCAACAACGGGGCCATCCTGCGCTCCACCGACAAGGGCGCCACCTGGAAGCGCACCACCCTGCCGTTCAAGATCGGCGGCAATATGCCCGGCCGAGGCCAGGGCGAGCGGCTGGCGATCGACCCCAACAAGGACAGCGTGCTGTACTTCGGGGCCCCCAGCGGCAAGGGGCTGTGGCGCTCCACCGACTACGGCGCCACCTGGGCGCAGGTCGCTTCCTTCCCCAACCCGGGGAACTACAAGGCCGACCCCAACGACACCACCGGCTACCAGAACGACAACCAGGGCGTGCTCTGGGTCACCTTCGACAAGCGGACCGGCAGCAGCGGCAGCGCCACCCAGACCATCTACGTCGGCGTCGCCGACAAGCAGAACAACGTCTACCGCTCCACCGACGGCGGCGCGACCTGGTCCCGGGTGGCCGGCCAGCCCACCGGGTTCCTGCCGCACAAGGGCGTCCTCGACACGGTCAACGGCTACCTCTACATCGCCACCAGCGACACCGGCGGCCCGTACGACGGGTCCGAGGGCGATGTGTGGAAGTACGCCACCGCCACCGGCACCTGGACCCGCATCAGCCCCATGCCGTCCGACGACTCCAACGGGGACGACTACTTCGGGTACAGCGGCCTGACCATCGACCGGCAGCACCCCAACACCCTGATGGTGACCGGCTACAGCTCCTGGTGGCCGGACACCCAGATCTTCCGCTCCACCAACGGCGGCGCCAGCTGGAAGAAGATCTGGGACTTCGGCAGCTACCCCAACCGCGTCGACCAGTACACGATGGACGTCTCCTCCTCGCCCTGGCTGACCTTCGGCGGCAACCCGTCGCCGCCCGAGGAGACGCCCAAGTTGGGCTGGATGACCGAGGGGCTGGAGATCGACCCGTTCGACTCCAACCGGATGATGTACGGCACCGGCGCCACCATCTATGGCTCCGCCGACCTGACCAAGTGGGACTCCGGCAGCAAGATCACCATCAAGCCGATGGTGGAGGGCCTGGAGGAGACCGCGGTCAACGACCTGATCAGCCCGCCCAGCGGCGCCCCGCTGCTGAGCGCGCTCGGCGACATCGGCGGGTTCCGGCACACCGACCTGACCAAGGTCCCGCCGATGATGTACACCTCGCCGGGCTTCACCACCACGACCAGCATCGACTTCGCGGAGTCCAACCCGCTCCAGGTGGTCCGGGTCGGCGATGTGGACAGCGGCTCCACCTCCAAGCGGATCGCCTTCTCCAACGACAACGGCGCCAACTGGTACCAGGGCAGCAATGAGCCGTCCGGCACCACCGGCGGCGGCAATGTCGCGGTCGCCTCGGACGGCAGCCGGGTGGTGTGGAGCCCGGGCGGCGGCGCGGTCTCCGCATCGGCCTTCGGCGGCTCCTCCTGGACCGCCTCCAAGGGCGTGGCCCAGGGCGCCCGGGTCGCCTCCGACCGGGTGAACCCCAAGAAGTTCTACGCCTTCTCGGCCGGCACCTTCTCCACCAGCACCGACGGCGGAGCGACCTTCACCGCCAGCGCGGCGACCGGGCTGCCCGCCACCGGCAGCGTCCGCCTCAAGGCGGTGCCCGGCACGGAGGGCGACGTCTGGCTGGCCGGCGGCACCACGGGCTCCACCTACGGCCTGTGGCACTCCACCGACTCCGGCGCCCACTTCAGCAAGGTCGCCGGCGTGGACGAGGCCGACACCATCGGCTTCGGCAAGGCCGCCCCGGGCCGCAGCTACCCGGCCCTGTACTCCAGCGCCAAGATCGGCGGGGTGCGCGGCATCTACCGCTCGGACGACGCGGGCGCCAGTTGGGTCCGCATCAACGACGACCAGCACCAGTGGGGCTGGACCGGCGCCGCGATCACGGGTGACCCCCGGGTGTACGGGCGGGTGTACGTCTCCACCAACGGACGCGGCGTCATCTACGGCGACACCACGACGACGCCGCCGACCACCACACCTCCGACCACTCCGCCGACCACACCGCCCACCACTCCCCCCACGACGCCGCCGACCAAGCCCCCGACGACGCCGCCCACCACGCCTCCGACCACACCTCCCACCACTCCGCCGACCGGTGGAAGCTGCGAGGTGACCTACGGGATCAGCAACCAGTGGAACGACGGCTTCCAGGCCGATGTGACCCTGAAGAACACCGGCACCACCGCGATCGACGGCTGGACGGTCAAGTGGTCCTTCGCCAACGGCCAGAAGGTCACCCAGGCGTGGAACGGCACCGCGACCCAGAGCGGCGCAGCGGTGACCGTCACCGACGCCGGGTGGAACAAGACGCTGGCAGCCGGGGGCGGCACCACCTCCTTCGGCTTCAACGGCAGCTGGACCGGCAGCAACGCCAAGCCCACCGCCTTCACCCTCAACGGCGCCTCCTGCACCGTGAAGTGAAGAGACCGTGAGCTGAACCGGCCGTGAGCTGAACCGGCCGTGAGCCGCGCCGGGGCGGCGCCCGTCTTGCCGACGGGCGGCGCCCCGGTGACCATGGTGCCGCCGCTCCGTACACGGAGCGGCGGCACCCGGGAGGCGCAGTGGAGATCGTCGTACCGACCACGCACGGCAAGGTACGCGGCCGGGAGGCGGCCGGGCCCGGCGGCGTCGCGGCCTTCCTGGGCATCCCGTACGCCGCCCCGCCCTTCGGCCCCCGGCGCCTCCGCCCGCCGCAGTCGCCCGAGCCCTGGGACGGCGAGCGGAACGCCTTCGACTACGGCCCCACGGCCCCCAAGCCCGGCTACCCGCCGGCCCTCGCCACGCTGCTCCCCGACCCGGTGGTGCCCGGCGAGGAGTGCCTCAACCTCAACGTCTGGACGCCCGCCCCCGGCCGGGACTCCGCCCTGCCGGTGATGGTCTGGATCCACGGCGGCGCCTTCCGCAACGGCTCGACGGCGGTGCCCGTGTACGACGGGACCGCTTTCGCCCGCGACGGCGTCGTCTGCGTGACGGCCAACTACCGGCTCGGCGCCGAGGGCTTCCTGCTGCTGCCGGACGGCACCGCCAACCTCGGCCTGCTCGACCAGATCGCCGCCCTGCGATGGGTCCGGGAGAACATCGCGGCCTTCGGCGGCGACCCGGACAACGTCACGCTCTTCGGCGAGTCCGCAGGCGCGATGAGCGCGACCACGCTGATGACCGTCCCGTCGGCCGCCGGGCTCTTCCGCCGGGTGATCGCCCAGAGCGGCGCCGGCCACCATGCGCTGCCCCCGGACATCGCCCGCCGCATCACCGCCCGGGTCGCCGCCCACGCCGGGGTCCCCGCCACCGCCGAGGTGCTGCGGGAGACCGCCCCGCAGCGGCTGGTGGCGGCGGTGTCGGCGGTCCAGGCGGAGTTCGCCACCGGCCACGGCCGGGAGGAGTGGGGCGAGGCGGCGGGCGGCGGCCTGCCGCTGATGCCGGTGGTGGACGGCGAGGTGCTGCCCGCCCGGCCGGTGGACGCCTTCGCGGCGGGCGCGGGCCGCGAGTACGGGCTGCTGACCGGCACCAACGCCGAGGAGTTCCGGCTCTACCTGGTCCCCAGCGGGTTGGCCGACGCCATCCCCGAGGAGGCCCTGCCCACGCTGCTCGCCGGGCACGGGCCCGAGCCGCACCGCGCGCTCGCCGCGTATCGGGCTGCGCTGCCCGACGCCTCGCCCGGGGACCTGCTGGCGGCGGTGCTCACCGACTTCACCTTCCGCATCCCGGCCGTCCGGGTGGCCGAGGCGCGGGCGGCGCACGGCGCGGCGACGTATGTCTACACCTTCGACTGGCGCTCCCCCGCCTTCGACGGGCGGCTGGGCGCCTGCCATGCCCTGGAGATCGGCTTCGTCTTCGACAACCTGGCTTCGGGGCTGCTGGGCGGCGGGGACGCGCCGCAGCGCCTCGCCGACGAGATGCACGCTGCCTGGGTCGCCTTCGCGCACCACGGCGACCCGGGCCCGACCTGGCCCGCGTACGGCGCCGACCGGGCCGTGCTGCGGTTCGCGGCCGACCCGACCGAGGTGGTGCACGACCCGGCCGCTGCCGAACGGCGCCTCTGGGACGGGCTCCGCTGAACACCTGCGGTCGGTCAAGTCTGGTGCTGCTGGGCGGTGAGACCGTAGGCAGGCGGTCGCTCTGATGTCGCGTCAAGCCGGGCGGGGCGGTGAGGTTGCGGACAGCCGCCACCCCCTCCTCGTGGCACGTCCGCCGTCAGACCGGGCGGCGGGCGGTGAGGTTGCGGGCGATGTCCAGGGTGAGGCGCTGCCAGGGGCGGCGCGGGTCGCGGCCGGTGAGTTCGCGGATGCGGCGCAGCCGGTAGCGCAGGGTCTGCGGGTGCAGGTGGAGTACGTCGGCGGCGGCGGTGGCGGAGCCGGTGTCGAGGTAGGCGTCCAGGGCCTCGGCGAGGTGGCGCCGGTCGGGGCGGAGCAGCGGGCCCAGTACGGCTTGGGCGACCCGGTCGGGGGCGGCGGTGGGGCGGGCGCCGAGCAGCGCCAGTACATAGGCGTCGGCGTCGCGCAGCAGGGCGTCGGTGCCGTAGGCGTGCGCGGGTGCGGTGTCCAGGGCGTCGGCGGCCAGCCGGTGGGCGGTGGGGATCTGCTCGGCCGGTTCGCCGGTGATGGCGCAGCCGCGCCAGTGGTGGGCGGCGAGGGCGGCGGGCAGTGCGTCGGCCGTACGGGCGGGGAGGAGCAGCACGGCGCGGGGGCCGCGGGTGGTCATCAGCAGGGTGCCGCTCTCCGGTTCCGCCAGCCCGTCGGCGAGCGCGGCGGCGAGCGCGGCGGCGGTCGCGGCGGCGGTGGCCTCCGGTGCGGCGGGCCGCCCGGGGTCGGGTTCGGCCACCAGCAGGCAGTAGGGGTCGGGCAGTCGTACGCCGAGGCGGGCGGTGCGGTCGGCGACGGCTCCGGCCGAGGAGTGCCGACCGGCGAGCAGGTCGTCGAGCAGGTCGCGCAGGGCCCGGTTGCGGTCGCCGGAGAGCCGTTCGGCGGCGGCGCTGTAGCCGGCGTAGAGGGATTCGGAGAGGGCGTCGAGTCCGGAGAGCCAGAGCCGGGTGAGGGCGAGGACGTCCTGGACCTCCAGCAGGTCGGCGGTGTGCGCGGAGAGGTGGTCCAGCAGGGCGGTGGCGGCGACCCGGTAGGCGCGGAGCACGGCGGGCAGCGGTCGGCCGTCGGCGGCGCGGGCGGCGCCGATGGCGCGGAACCGGGCGAGTTCGGCCGGGGTGAAGTCGCCGCCGCCGACCCACAGTTCCAGGCTGCGGGTGAGTACCCAGGTGGCGATGGCGCGGACCTCGGGCAGCCGGCTGCCATCCAGGGCGCGGTAGGCGGGGACGTCCCGGCGCACCGCCTCGACCAGGGTGTCCACGGCGGGGCCGACCTCGGCCAGGATCTCCTGCCGGACCCGTTCCCGCGCCTGGTGCCCCATGCCCGGTCCCCTCGTCGGCGTGTCATGGCCCGTCTTCGGCTTGTCATCAACTGACAACCGCGCCCTGGTGTTCTGCCCAGGGTCGTTGTCGGGAATTGTCACTCCCGGCACTATTCGGGGGGAAGACCCGTACCGGGAGGAGCGCCCATGGCCGCCGTCGCGGGGGAGGTCGGCCGACCGGCCGCCAGGCCCTCGCATCCGCGAGCCGCAGTGCCCCTCCATGCTGGCTTCTGCGATGGCAAAGGGACGTTCCTCCCCGCAGGCGCGGCAGTATGCTCATGGCAGCCGACGAGGAGGGGTAGACGGATGACCATGACGAGCAGCCCGCGCCGGGCGGGGGTGGCCGCCCTGGCCGCACTGGTGCTGGGGGCCGGTCTGGCCGCCTGCGGCAGCGACGGCGGCAGCGGTACCGGCGGCAGCAGCGGTGCGGCGTCCGGCGGCGCGGCCTCGCCCTCCGCCGCAGCCTCCCCGCAGATCAGCGGCACGGTCACGGTGTTCGCCGCCGCGTCCCTCCAGGAGGCGTTCACCGAGCTGGGCAAGACGTTCGAGAGCGCCCACCCCGGCACCACCGTCCGGTTCAACTTCGGCGGCAGTTCCTCGCTGGCCCAGTCCATCGTCTCCGGCGCCCCGGCGGACGTCTTCGCCGCCGCGAGCTCCAAGACCATGAAGACCGTCACCGACGCCGGAGACGCCGCCGGCAGCCCGCAGGTCTTCGTCCGCAACCAGCTGGAGATCGCCGTCCCCAAGGGCAACCCCGCGCACATCGGCTCCCTCGCCGACCTCGCCCACTCCGGGGTGAAGGTCGCGCTCTGCGCCAAGGAGGTGCCGTGCGGCGCCGCCGCCGAGCAGGCCCTGGCGGCGGGCGGGGTGAAGGTCGTCCCGGTGACCCTGGAGCAGGACGTCAAGGGCGCGCTGACCAAGGTCGAGCTGGGCGAGGTCGACGCCGCGCTGGTCTACCGTACGGACGTGAAGAGCGCACAGGGCAAGGTGCAGGGGATCGACTTCCCGGAGTCCGCCAAGGCGATCAACGACTATCCGATCGCGCCGCTGGCCAAGGCCCCCAACTCCGCCGCCGCCAAGGCGTTTGTGGAGCTGGTCGAGTCGGCCGAGGGCCGCCGGGTGCTCACCGAGGCGGGCTTCCAGGCGCCGTGACCGGCCCCGCCCCCGTACCGGGCGGCCGTCTCGTCCGGGCCGGCCGCCGCCGCTCCCGGGCCCGGATCCCGGTGGCGCTGCTGCTGCCCGCACTGGTCGGCCTGGCCTTCCTGGTGCTGCCGCTGGTCGGCCTGCTGGTACGGGCGCCGTGGAGCAGCCTGTCCGGGCAGCTGGGCAGCGCCGAGGTGTGGCAGGCGCTGCGGCTCTCGCTGCTCTCGGCGACCGCCGCCACCGCCGTCTCGCTGCTGCTGGGGGTGCCGCTCGCCTGGCTGCTGGCGCGCACCGACTTCCCCGGGCGGCGTCTGGTGCGGGCACTGGTGACGCTGCCGCTGGTGCTGCCGCCGGTGGTCGGCGGGGTGGCGCTGCTGCTGGTGCTGGGCCGCACCGGGCTGGTGGGGCGGTGGCTGGACTCGGCCTTCTCCGTCACGTTGCCGTTCACCACGGCGGGGGTGGTGGTGGCGGAGAGCTTTGTGGCGATGCCGTTCCTGGTGATCAGCGTGGAGGGGGCGCTGCGGGCGGCCGATCCGCGCTACGAGGAGGCGGCGGCGACGCTGGGGGCCTCCCGGCTGACCGCCTTCCGCCGGGTCACGCTGCCGCTGGTGGCGCCGGGGATCGCCGCCGGCGCGGTGCTGGCCTGGGCGCGGGCGCTCGGCGAGTTCGGCGCCACCATCACCTTCGCCGGGAACTTCCCCGGCCGTACGCAGACCATGCCGCTGGCCGTCTACCTGGCCCTGGAGAGCGACCCGGAGGCCGCCATCGTGCTCAGCCTGGTGCTGCTGGCCGTCTCCGTCGCGGTCCTGGTCGGCCTGCGCGACCGCTGGCTGAGCACCCCGTGAGCGGCAGCGCCGTGACCGGTGCCGCAGCCGCCGGGCCCGCCCTGGACGCCCGGCTGGTGGTCGACCGGGCCGGTTTCCGGCTGGATCTGGAGCTCACCGCCGCGCCCGGCGAGGTCGTCGCCCTGCTGGGGCCCAATGGCGCGGGCAAGACCACCGCGCTGCGCGCGCTGGCCGGACTGGCCCCGCTCGGCGGCGGTCGGCTGGCCCTGGACGGCACGGTGCTGGAGGACCCGGCGGCGGGGGTGCACACACCCGCCGAGGACCGGCCGGTGGGCGTGGTCTTCCAGGACTACCTGCTCTTCCCGCACCTCTCCGCCCTGGACAATGTGGCCTTCGGGCTGCGCTGCCAGGGCCTGTCGCGGCGGGCGGCCAGGGCGGCGGCCGAGCCCTGGCTGGAGCGGATGGGCCTGGCCGAGCACGCCTCGGCCCGGCCCGGGCGGCTCTCCGGCGGCCAGGCGCAGCGGGTGGCGCTGGCCCGGGCGCTGGCCGTACGGCCCCGGCTGCTGCTGCTGGACGAGCCGCTGGCCGCCCTGGACGCCCGTACCCGGCTGGAGGTGCGCGCCCAGCTCCGTCGCCATCTGGCCGAGTTCGAGGCGGTGGCGGTGCTGGTCACCCACGATCCGCTGGACGCCATGGTGCTGGCCGACCGGCTCGTGGTGGTGGAGGACGGCCGGGAGGTCCAGCAGGGGCCGCCCGCCGAGATCGCCCGGCGTCCGCGCACCGACTACATCGCCCGGCTGGTGGGGCTCAACCTCTACCAGGGGACGGCGGACGGCCACCGGGTCCGGCTGGCGGACGGGCCGGTGGTGGTGGCCGCCGACGAGTTGACCGGACCGGCCTTTGTGGCCTTCCCGCCGTCGGCGGTCACCCTGCACCGGGAGCGCCCGGAGTCCAGCGCCCGCAATGTGTGGCGGGTGCGGGTGGCCGGGCTGGACCGGCACGGCGACCAGCTGCGGGCCGACCTGTCCGGCGAGCTGCCGCTGGCCGCCGACCTCACCCCGGCGGCTGCGGCCGAACTGGGCCTCGCCCCCGGCACCGAGGTCTGGGCGGCCGTCAAGGCCGCCCAGACGCACGCCTACCCGGCCTGACCGGCCGCCGGGCCCGCCCGGCCCGGCAGGCCCTCAGCTGCCGTCCAGCTCCGCCAGCTCGGCCGGGTCGAGCACCAGGTCCACGGCGGACGCCGAGTCGCGGATGGTCTCCGGGCGGCTGGAGCCGGGGATCGGTACCACCACCGGGGCCTTGGCGAGCATCCAGGCCAGGCAGACCTGCTGCGGGCTCACCCCGTGGGCCTCGGCGACCCGGGCGAAGGCCGTGTGGGCCGAGCCCAGCCCACCGGCCCGGGTGATGCCGCCGAGCGGGCTCCACGGCAGGAAGGCGATGCCCAGCTTGTCGCAGAGCTCCAGTTCGGGCTCGCTGGAGCGGAAGGCGGGCGAGAACTGGTTCTGCACCGAGACCAGCCGGCCGCCCAGGATCTCGTTGGCCAGCGTGATCTGCTCCGGGTCGGCGTTGGAGATGCCCGCCATCCGGATCTTGCCCGCGTCCAGCAGGTCGCGCAGCGCGCCCACCGAGTCCGCGTACGGCACCCGGGGGTCGGGGCGGTGGAACTGGTACAGGCCGATCGCCTCCACGCCGAGCCGGGCCAGCGAGGCGTCGCAGGCCGCCCGGAGGTGCTCGGGCGAGCCGTCCACCGTCCAGGAGCCGTCACCGGGCCGCAGATGGCCGCCCTTGGTGGCCACCAGCACCTCGCCGCCCCGGGGGTGGGAGGCGAGCGCCCTGGCGATCAGCGCCTCGTTGTGGCCGACCTCGTCGGCGTGCAGATGGTAGGCGTCGGCGGTGTCGATCAGGGTCACACCCGCGTCGAGCGCCGCGTGGATGGTGGCGATCGAGCGGGCCTCGTCCGGTCGGCCCTCGATCGACATCGGCATGGCGCCGAGTCCGATCGCGCTGACCTCGACGTCGCCTATACGGCGGTTCTGCATGGTCTTCGCACCCTTCTGTCAGCCGGTCTCCCCCGGCTGGTGGACACGGTGATCAGCTTCCCCCGCCTGCGGCCCGCCAGTCCAACGGAAGAGGGCGAAGGCACTGTGCGACCAGGCTTCGCGGAAGAGCGCCGCTTCACCCGCGCGGCGCAGCGGCTGATGGTCTCCCTAGTCGGGGCTGACCGGCGCCGGGCGTGCCCTGCCGCCTAGCGGTACTGGTCGGCCTGCATTCCGTACAGCTCGGCGAAGTGGCCGCCGGCGGCGAGCAGTTCGGGGTGGGTGCCCTCCTCGACCAGGTGGCCCCGGGAGAGTACGTAGATCCGGTCGGCGTGGCGGACCGAGGCCAGCCGGTGGGTGATCAGGACGATGGACTGGCCGTCGTCGGCCAGGCGGCGGATGCGCTCGAAGGTCTCGATCTCGGCTCTGGGGTCCAGGGCGGCGGTGGGCTCGTCGCAGATGAGCAGCGGGGCCGCGCGGTAGTGGGCGCGGGCCAGCCCCAGCCGCTGCCACTGGCCACCGGAGAGCTGCACCCCGCCGGCGAACTGGCGGGCGAGCAGGGTGGACCAGCCGCTGGGCAGCTCGTCCACCACCGCATGGGCGTCGGCATGGCGGACGGCCCGCTCCAGTCGGTCGTCGCCGTCCGGGGCGCCGGGCCGCCCGATGGCGACATTCACCCGCGCGGTGAACGGCCAGCGGTGGAAGTCCTGCGAGACCAGCGCGACCCGGTCGAAGAGCTGCTCGCGGTCCAGCTCGGCGGCGTCCACACCGTCCCAGAGGATCCTTCCCGAGGTGGGCCGGTAGAGACCGGCCAGCAGCTTCGCCAGGGTGGTCTTGCCGGAGCCGTTCTCCCCCACCAGGGCGATGATCTCGCCCTGTCGCAGGGTCAGGCTGACCTGGTGCAGCGCGGGGGCCTTGCGGTCCGGGTAGGCGAAGCAGACCTGCTCGAAGCGGACCAGCTGCGGCCGCTCGGCCACCGCCGCGCCGCCGACCGGGATCGCCCGGCGCTCGGCCTCCTCGCTGACCCGCTCCAGGTCCTGGAAGAAGAGGGCCTGCTCATAGAGCAGATTGACCTGCATCACCAGCGAGCCCAGGTCGGCGGTGCCGGTACGGATCGCCAGCACGGCGGTACCGGCCACCGCCAGCGGCATCCCGCCGGAGACCAGCAGCAGCCCCAGCGCCAGATAGGTGGCTCCGGCAGCGACCCCGGCCAGGGCGGAGGCCGTCACATCGGTCACCGCCTCGGCGCGGGCCAGCCGGGTCTGCTCGGCCTCCGCCCTGGCGGCCATCCGCTCGAAGTGGTCGAGGACGAAGCCGCCCGCGCCGTGCACCCGCACCTCCTGCGCCGCCTCCCGGCTGGTGATCAGCTCGGCCAGCACCCGGCGGGCGCGGGCGTGCTCCAGCCAGGCCAGGAACGACTGGTACCGGCGGCGGGCGGTGCGCACCGAGGCCCAGCCCCGGGGCAGCGCGATCAGCAGCAGCAGCGGGAGCAGCAGCGGATGCAGCACCGCCAGCACCCCGCCGGCGGCGACCAGCGCCAGCAGGGCGTTGAGCACGCCGACGCTGTAGCCCACCATGCGGCGGGCGGCCTCGGCGCCGTACTGCGCGGAGTCCAGCAGCCGGTGGAACTCCGAGTCCTCCACCGCCTCCAGTTCGACCCGGGCGGCCCGCCGCAGATAGCGCACCGTGGCCAGCCGTTCGACCTTGGGCTCCAGGGCGCCGGTGGCCGCCGTGGACCAGGCCGCCAGCACCGCCCCGAGGGCACCGGCGGCCGCCACCCAGGCCAGCGAGGGCAGGGCGGAGCGCACCCGGTCCGGGGTGGGGCCGGCCGCGAACAGCTCGACCAGCACCAGGTTGGTGGCCAGCAGCCCGAAGGCCCGTGCCGCGCCCTGCCCGGTCTCCGCCGCCAGGACGGAGAGCAGCGCCCGCCGGTCGGCCGCCCAGGCGAGCGTGAACGCCCGCAGCGCGGTGCGCGGCAGGCGACGCGCCATGGCCAGGAACGACATGTCCATCCAGGCGAACTGGTGCCGCGCCCAGCCGTCCGCATACCGCAGCGGACCGCCGAACAGCAGCTCCTCGCTGCTCACCGCCTCGGTGTCGGCCTCCTCGGCAGCCCCCACGAACGCCCCCTCCCCCGGCCGCGGTCCCTCCCCCGCCGGGGGTCGCGGCTCGGCCCCCTCGGCAGAGAAGGGATACCCAGCCGCGACCGCCGCGTCCCCCGCGCATCCGCCGCCGAGCGCGCCCCCGGGAAGCGCCCCCGCGCGCCACCTCGGACACCGCCCGGACACCGCCTACGGCCAGACCATCTCCAGGGAGTGCGCAAAGGCGGTGTACCCCGCCCGCCGGAAGGCCGCCGACTCGGCCGCCGACTCGGCCGCCGCCTCTGCGGCGGGCATCCGGGACAGGTCGTTGCGGCTGTAGGCGTCCAGCGTCCCGTCCAGCACCCGGGTCATCAGCCCCACCAGCTCCTCCAGGCCCGCGACCGGGCGGAAGGCCAGGCGGTCACTCGGCGTCCGCAGCGGGGTGCCGGGCCGCCACTCCAGCCGCAGCCACTCCACCAGCGGTCGGGCGCCGACCAGGGCGGCAGCGGCCATGCGGTCCTCGACGGCCCGCCGGGAGTTCATCGCGCCCGGAGATCGGACGCATGGTCAGGTGGCGCGGTACTGCTGCGGTCAAGGCACGCTCCGGTGAGGGTGCGCCCGCCGCTCCGGGCTCAGCCGAGGCCGGCCGCCCGGAAGGGCGCAAGCGCGGTGGTCCTGCCGGACATCGGCTTCTCCCTCCTCTCGGTCCAGGGTGCCCCGCCACTGTCGGACGGGGCTTCACGACCGCAATTCCTATCCGCCGCAACGGGATCGGTGCAATCCGATTTCGCCGGGCCGACCAGCGGCGGTTCGTCTGCCCTCTCGGCTCCTGACCACCGGGCTTGTATGCTCAGGCCGCCATACCGAGTCGCAGTCCACGCCTCCGCACCGGGGGCGGCACGCAGTCCGCGTCCGAGGGAAGGCGAAGCGTTCAGCACGGGCTCATCGACCCGCGCGCCGGCCGAGACCGGTCCACGCTTCGCGGGGGTCGCGGTCTGCCAGGGGCTGACCCGACGACCGGCCCGCGATGCGGCCCGGGACCGGTTGGCCCGCGCCGCCATGGCTGAAGCCCAAGATCCCTCTCAAGGAGACCGGTGAACAGCACCGACCAGCACACCGCCACCCGCCCCGCACCGCCGCGCCCCCGCCGGTCGGCCACCGCCATCGCCGCGCTGCTGCTCGCCGCCGGGCTCGCGACCGGCGCCACCGCGTGCAGCGGTACCGACGCGCCGCCCGCAGCCCCGCCCGCTGTCGCCCCGTCGGGGGTGGAGTCGGTCTCGCCGCAGCTCGCCGCCGCCAGGGCCGAGGCGTCGGCCACCCTGAAGTCCGTGCAGGGCCGGGGCAACGCCGTCAAGGACGTCGAGCTGTCCGGCGTCCCGGAGGACACCGCGCACGGGCATCCCGCCGCGACCGTGAAGATCACCAACCACACCGACCGGTCAGCCTCGTACGCCGTACAGGTCGACTTCGAGGACAGCTCCGGCAAGACCGTGGAGACCACCGTGACGGCCCTGCGCAACCTGGGCCCCGGGCAGACCGCCACGCTGCTCACCTTCGGCGAGAAGCCCGCCGCCGCGCCGACCACGCCGAAGATCGCCAAGGCGCAGCGCGACTGAACCGGCGGGCGCAGCGCCGCGACCGGGTCGTGTGCCGTCACCCGGCACCGGTCGCCTCGGCGAGGACCGCAGCGTGGGCGCTGAGGCCGAGCGGGTCCCCGCTCCCCCGACGTGGATGCAGTCGTCCCCGTCGGCGCCTCCGCCCACCGCTACCACCACGCCCCGCCGCTAGCGCCGGGCGGCCCGCAGTACCGGAAGGTCGGCCACCACCGTGCACGACCCGGGGGCGATCTCGGTGAATCCGGCGTCCCGCACCACCGGCAGGCCGCTGCCCGCCAGCTCCTCCCAGACCTCCGGCCGGGCGGTGCGGACCGCGAGCGCGAAGCCGCTCCCCGCCCAGGCCGCCCGCTCCGCCGCGTCCAGCTCCCACCAGGCCAGCTGGGCGGCGTGCCCGGCCTGTGCCATGGCCTTGCCCGCGCTCATCTCCAGCGCCGGGTTGACCCAGAGCACCGGTGCGCCCGGCGCCGGGGCGGCCGGCGGCTCGGGGTCGTCCAGTTCGGTGCCGGAGACCTGGAGCCTGGCCAGGTCCTTGGGCCAGCCGTCCAGCGGCACCGGCGGGTGGACCCGCACCTCGGCCGCCGTACCCGCCACGGTGATCCCCGGCAGCGCCTCGGCCCGCCGCCACTCCGCGCCACGGGCCCGCCGCACCACCTTGCGGATGCGGGCGTCCTGCCACGCCTCCACCACCTCGGCCCACTCGCCCTCGGTGGCCCGGGGGTCGGCCAGCAGGGTCAGTACGGCGCGGGCGGCGGTCTCCAGGGCGTCGGTGCGGGCGGGCGGTTCGGCCCGCTCGATGCGGACGACCAGGGGCAGTACATACTCCGGGGCGGCGTCGCGGGAGGCAGCCGGGGACGGGGCGTCGGACGGGGCGTCGAAGGGGTCGGTCACGCGGTCCAGCATGCCAGCCGCCGGGCGTTCGGCCCCAGCCGGTAGGCTCACCGGCCATGACCGCAGGCATACCGCATGGCTACACGATCGACACCGACCCGCAGCGGATCGATGTGGACCTGGTTCACCAGTGGCTCTCCACCGACGCCTACTGGGCGCTGGGCCGGAGCCGGGAGACCGTAGAGCGGTCGGTCGCGGCGTCGGTCAACTTCGGCGCGTACGACTCCACCGGAGCGCAGTGCGGCTATGCCCGGGTCGTCACCGACCTGACGACCTTCGCCTGGCTCTGCGATGTGTACGTGGACCGGGCGCACCGGGGCCGTGGGCTGGGGCAGGCGCTGGCCGCCGCCGTCCGCGACCACCTGGCCGGCCGTGGCCTGCGGCGGATCCTGCTGGCCACCGGGGATGCGCACGACGTCTATGAGCGGGTGGGGTTCCGGCCGCTGCCCGATCCGCAGAAGTGGATGGTGCTGACCCAGGACTCCTGAGCCGCGCGCCGCCGCTCATCCGCCGGTGGGGTCCTCCGCCTCGGCGATGCGGCGCCGGGCCTCGGCCCAGTCGACGGGCAGGTCGGCGGCCGGGGTGGTCCAGGAGATGAAGACCGGGCTGTCCAGTCGGCCCCGGAAGCGACGCATGGTGTCCACATGCGGCCGTTGGCCGACGAAGGCGTCCAGGGTGGCGTGGTCGCGCCACGCCGAGAGGGTCCAGAAGGTCCGGGCGAAGGGTTCGGCGACCAGGGAGACGCCCAACGCCCCGTCGGCGGCCAGCACCTGACGCCGGATCGACAGCGCCGCCCATAAGAACACCGGGACGTGGTGCGCCGAGCCGAGCTCCAGCCGGGAGGCGAAGACGACGGCCTCGGACCCGTCGGGGGCGGGCGCTGCGGCGGCGGCTCTCCAGGGCAGCGTCGGCATCGGCTCCTCCTGTGACGGGCACTCCGGCGGGCGGTGCGGCGGCCGCCCCAGCTTGCCGGAACCGCCGTCCCACCGCCAGATGCCGTCCCCCCACCTCGGCACCCGCCGGCGGTTCCTCGGCCGGGCGGTGGCCAGGGAAGGCGCCCATGGCCCGGGCAGGGCGAATCGAGCCGGAACCACCGCCCCGGGGCCCACCGGGGGACCGCTCGGGGGCACCCGGAACCGTTGGTGGCCCCTCGGGCAACCGGCGCGGGCCGAACAGGCCCGAATCACCGCCACACCCACCGAGGGCCATCCCCACCACCCCCCGGGCCCGCCGGGCGACACGGCTCACGCCAACAGCTCCCCAGACGACCGCAGACCCCGGCAAGATGCCCAAATCACCGCCACACCCGCCGAAGGCCATCCCCACCCCGGGGGCCCGCCCGGGGGTCAGGCCAGGGGGTTCTCCTGGGGGCGGGGGCCGGGGAGGTGCATGGCGTCGGCGAGGTGGGCGGAGAGTGGGCGGACCAGGTGGTGGAGGCGGAGGCTGCGGTCGGTGCCGAGGGCCTGCCAGGGGACGAGGGCGAGCCGGTCGGTGAGGTCCTCGATGTCGCGCCGCACGGCGAGTCCGGCAGCGGTGAGTGCGCCGTCCCGGTCCAGCAGCCCACGGGCGAGCAGGCGGCCCTCGGCGGCCTCCCAGTCGGCGTCGGACCAGCCGCGCTGCTGCTGGAGGATGCTCCGTACCTCGCGCCCCTCGGCGGTGATGGCGACCAGCGCCTCGACCGCGTCCAGCCCGGAGTGCAGCAGCGCCGCACTGTGCCCGTCGCCGCGCCACTCACGCAGCGTGGTGAGGGCCTGCCAGAGCCTGAGGTGCGGTTCGTCCGGCAGCGGCAGGGCGGCGTTGGCGGCGCCCAGCGGGCGGCCCGCCGCCGTGCAGGCGGCTGCGGCCTCGACCGCCAGTTCGGCGGCCTCCGCGATGGCGGGCGAGTCGATGGGTACGGGGAGCAGCGCGCGCAGCGCCGCGTCCACGCCGGCGAGGCGGGCGGCCAGGACCTTCTCCGGCCCGGCCTGGTCCCAGACGGCCGGGACGAAGCGGGCGATCAGTGCCGGCTTGAAGTGGTAGAAGACCGCGTCCACGACGGAGGCGGGCACCGCCCCCAGCGGGGCGGCCCGGCCGGCGAAGTACACCGCCCAGGGGTGGGTGATGCCGTACGGGTGGAAGGAGGGGTGTGCCTGCGGCGCCAGGACGACGGTGACCTGGTACGGGTCGAGGGCGTCGCGCATGGCGCGGGCGAGACGCAGGTCGGCGGGTCGCTGGGGCTGAGGCTGCTGCTGGGTCACACACGGCTCCTCGGTAGTCGGACCCGGGCCATCGTAGGTCGGGGCACGCGAACTCCCCAAGTACTCATCGCAGCCGGGGATCGAGGGCGTCCCGTACGGCGTCGCCGAGCAGCAGGAAGCTCAGCACGGTCACCGAGAGGAAGAGCGCCGGGAAGACCAGCAGATGCGGGTGGTCGGCGTAGAAGTCCTGGGCCATGTTGAGTTGCAGGCCCCAGGAGACGGTGGGGTACTGGAGGCCCACGCCCAGGTAGTCCAGGGTCGCCTCACCCGCGATCACATTGCCCACATTGAGCATCGCCACCACGAAGACCGGGGCGAAGGCGTTGGGCAGGACGTGGCGGGTCATCACCCGCAGATGCCCGGCGCCCAGCGCCCGCGCCGCCAGCACATGGTCGGACTCCCGGACGGCGATCACCTGGGAGCGCATGATCCTGGTCATGGTGGTCCAGCCGAGCGCCACCAGGACCAGGGTGATCGCCCAGATCCCGTGCCCGGGGAAGGCCACCAGGATCACCGTGGCGCCCAGCACGAACGGCAGGCCGAAGAAGATGTCGGTGAGCCGGGAGACCACCGCGTCCACGGCGCCGCCGAAGTACCCGGCCAGGGTGCCCAGCAGCACCGAGACCCCCAGCGCGAAGACGGTCACGGCCGTGCCCACCAGCAGGCTGGGCCGGGCGCCGTGCACCACCTGTGACCAGTAGTCGCAGCCCTGGACGTCCCAGCCGAAGGGGTGCCCGCCGGCCGGGCCGTGCTTGGAGCGCAGCAGGTCGCACTGGTCATGGGGCCCCAGCCGGGCGAAGAGCGACGGGTCTGCGGCCATCACCCCGGCGAGCAGCAGGATCACGGCCGAGCACCAGAAGAGCGGCCTGCGGCGCAGCTCGTACCAGGCGTCGCCGCCCCGCCGCCGTACCGGCCCGTCGGCGCCGGTCGGTCGCGGCTCCGGCGGCGGGGCGGCCGGCGGGTCCAGGGTGGTGGGCTCAGTCATGGCGGATCCTCGGGTCCAGGACGCCGTAGAGCAGGTCCACGGCGAGGTTCACCAGCAGGTAGACCAGCACCAGCGCGGTGGTGGCGCCGACCACCACCGGACCCTCCTTCAACTGGATGGACTGGAAGACCTGCTGGCCGACGCCGGGCAGGTTGAAGATGCCCTCGGTGACCACCGCCCCGGCCATCAGCGAGCCGAAGTCGACGCCCAGGTAGGTGATGACCGGGATCAGCGAGTTGCGCAGAGTGTGCACCACCACGGTCCGGGTGCGGCTCAGCCCCTTGGCGGTGGCGGTGCGGACGTGGTCGGCGCGCAGGTTCTCGATCAGGGTGGTGCGGGTGAGCCGGGCGACGTACGCGAGGCCGAAGGAGCCCAGCACCATGCCGGGGAGCAGATAACTGGTGGGCCAGCCGTCCTCGGTACCGGCCGTGGGCAGCAGCCCCCAGCGCAGTCCCACCAGCAGTTGCGCGGTGTAGCCGACGACAAACACCGGCACCGCGATGACCAGGGTGGTACCGGCCAGGACGGCGGTGTCCACCGCCCTGCCGCGCCGCAGCCCGGCGACCACGCCGAGGGTGATGCCGAAGACCAGCTCGAAGGCCCAGGCGGTGAGCGCCAGTTGGGCGGTCACCGTCCAGCGGTCGCCGAGCAGGTCGGCGACGCTCTGGCCGGTGAAGGTCTCGCCGAGGTCGCCGCGCAGCAGCCCGGCGAGGTACGTGCCGTACTGGACCGGCAGCGGGTCGTCGAGGTGGTAGCGGGCGTGCAGCGCGGTGAGCACCGACGGGGAGACCGGCTTGTCACCGGCGAGCGCCCGCACCGGGTCGCCGGGCAGCGCGAAGACCAGGGCGTAGATCAGGAAGGTGGTCCCCAGGAAGACGGGGATCGCCTGGAGCAGCCGCCGTGCGGTGTACCGCCACATCTACTTGACGCTGATCCGGTCGAGGTGGAACGGGGTGTAGGGGTCGGCGGTGACTCCTCGCAGGCGTCCGGAGGAGGCGGAGTAGTCGGTCCAGTTCCAGAGCGGCGCCATCGGCAGTTCGGCCAGCGCGATGTCCTCGGCCCGCTGGTAGAGCGGGAGGGCGGCGGCCGGGCCGGGCGCGGCGTTGGCCTGCCTGAGCAGGTCCAGGAAGGTCCGGTTGCGCCATCCCATGCGGTTGCCGTCGCCCCACATGTACTCCAGGTAGTCCTGGGCGCTGGGGTAGTCCATCACCCAGTTGTGGCGGTACGGGCCGGTCTCCTTCCTGCCGGAGAGGGTGGAGAGGTAGTCGGAGGCGGGCACCTTGCGGAAGGTGATCCGGTCGATACCGAGGTTCTGCCGGAACTGGTTGGCGACGGCGGTCATCCACTGCTCGTAGGAGGGGTCGGCGTTGGAGAACCACAGCTCCAGCGGCCCGTGGAAGCCACCGGCCTGGGCGAGCAGTTGCCTGGCCCTGACGGGGTGGTAGGCGCATACCTCGCCGCAGGCGTCCTTGCGGTAGCCGGGCACGCCCGGTGCCAGCAGCGACGCCATGGGCTGGTAGGCGCCGTTGAAGACCGCGTCCACGATGGCCTTGCGGTCGATCGCCATGGAGAACGCCCTGCGCACCCGAGGGTCGGCGAACCGGCGGTCGAAGACGGGGAAGCCCAGGTAGTCCATGGTGCCGCCGGGGGTGCCCCGGAGCCGGTCGCCGAACAGCCGCCTGGCCTGCGGGAGGTGGGCGGGCGGGATGGTGGGCAGCAGGTCGACCTGTCCGGCCTGGAAGTCGGTCCAGGCGGTGTCCTTGTTGGCGTAGATCCTGAACTCGACGCCGCCCGCCCGGGCCGGCCGGGGGCCCTTGTAGCCGGCGTACCGCCTGAGGGTGATCCGCTGGTTGTGCTGCCAGTCGCCGTCCATCCGGAACGGGCCGTTGCCGATCGGGTGCACGTCGAAGCTGCGGGGATCGGTGAAGGCGGCCTTGGGCAGCGGGGCGAAGCCGGTGTAGGAGAGGGTCATCGGGAAGGGGCTGAAGGGCGCGGTCAGCTTCACGGTGAAGGTGAGGTCGTCGACGGTCTTCAGGCCGGAGAGGGTCTTGGCCGTGGGGGCCGTCCTGCCGTCCGCCGGGTTGAGCGCGGGGTAGCCCTCGACGGTGGCGAAGTAGTGGTTGTTCGCCCAGCCGTTGGGCCCGTACGCGGCGGCGTTCCAGGCGTCCACAAAGCTCTGTGCGGTGACCTTCTCGCCGTTGTGGAAGGTCTGGCCGGGCCGCAGCCTGACGGTCCAGTTGCGCTGGTCGGGGGAGGTGACCGAGTCGGCGGCCTGCATCACCGGGTGGCCGTCCTTCGGGTCGAGCACCACCAGGGTGTCGAACAGGCCGCTCAGCACGTCGATGGCGTAGCTGCTGGAGGTGTTGCCCGGGGTGAGGTGGTCGGGTTCGGTGAGGGCGACGCTGTACGAGGCGTCCGGGCCCGCCGAGTCCCCCCTCCCCCCGGACCCGCCGCACGCGGTGGCGGCGAGCAGCGCGGCGAGCGTCGCGGCAGCCCGGCGGGCGCGGGGGGCGCGGCGGACGAGCCTGGTCATGGATCCTCCGTGGGTTGTCCGTGGGTGCTGCGGGGGCACCTCCCGGGGGCGGCGGTCCGGCCTGTTCGTACACGGACTGCGGGGCCCGAGTGCCACCGGGTACGCCGGGGGTCGATCGGGGCAGCCGCGAGGGAACGACCCGTCAGCGATGTGTGCCCCCAGTGGAGAGCGCACAACCGCGCCACCCCCGCACATCCCTCCCCCGGCCCCGTGCCCCGGCGACGCACCCGGGTCGGCAGGCTGGGCGTCAGCGGGCCAGGGGCGGCAGGCAGGGGGCGGCGGGCCGAAGGTATCGGCAGGGCCGAGGCGGTAGGCACACCCGGGAGCAGGGGCGGCAAGCAGGCCGGGGTCAGGCAGGCCGGGGTCAACGGGCCGGAGGCGACAGGCCTGGCGTCAGCGGGCCAGGGGCGGCAGGCAGGGGGCGGCGGGCCGAAGATATCGGCAGGGCCGAGGCGGTAGGCACACCCGGGAGCAGGGGCGGCAGGCAGGCCGGGGCGGGCGGCGGGCCGGGTCAACGGGGTGGGGGTGGGAGGGCCAGGACGGCGGCGAGGAGGGCGGCGCGGGGGCCAGGCCGCCGAGGTGGATGTGTTCGCTGCGCGCATGGGCGCCGCCGCCGGGCGGGCCGAAGCCGTCGAGGGTGGGGACCCCGGCCGCGCCGGGCCAGTTGGTGTCCCCGGCCCCGCCCGCCGGGGCGCCGCCGAGCCGCAGGCCCAGCCGGGCGCCGATCCGCCGTACATGGTCCAGCAGCGCCCGGTCCCGGCCCGGCTGCCAGGCCGGTCGGCGGGAGAGCACCCGGGTGCGGATGCGGGCGCCCTCCCGGTACGGCGGCAGCGTGGCCAGCAGCCGCAGCGCCTCCCGTTCGGCATCGGCCTCGGTGAACCGCAGACCGAGTTCGGCCTCGGCCCGGCCGGCGATCACATTGGCACGGGTGCCGCCGCTGATCCGGCCGACATTGACGGCGTTGCCGGGCCGGGCGCCGATGCGGTGGCGCAGCCGCAGCAGTTGGTCGGTGAGTTCGTCGATCGCGGAGATGCCGTGGGCGGCGTCCAGTCCGGCGTGCGCCTCGCGGCCGGTGACCTCCAGCCGGACCCGGGTGGAGCCGCGCCGGGCGGTCTTCAGGCCCCCGTCGGGGTGCGGCGGTTCCAGGCCGAGGGCGGCGCAGGCGCCGTCCAGGTGCTCGGCGACCAGCCGCCCGCCGTCGGGGCTGCCCACCTCCTCGTCGGAGAGGACCAGGGCCACCAGCGGCCGGGCGCGGGGCACGGCGAGGTCGGCGAGCAGCGCGAGGGCCGTCTCCAGCACCACCAGGCTGCCCTTCATGTCGAAGACGCCCGCGCCGGTGGCGGTGCCGTCGGGGTGTTCGCGGTAGGGGAGTTCGGCGAGGCTGCCGGCCGGCCAGACGGTGTCGTGGTGGGCGAGCAGCAGCAGATGGCCGCCGTCGGGCGGCGCGTCCGGCGGGCCGTCGAGCCGGGCCACCAGGTGGTCGCCGTGGGCGCCCGGTACCTGTTCCACCTTGGCCCCGGCCGCCTCCAGGCCGCCTGCCAGGTCCGCCGCCAGCCGGTCCAGCAGGGCGGCGTCGCCGGAGGGCGACTCCTTGGCGACGAGTTCGGCGAGCCGCCGCCGCATGGCGCCCTCCCGGGCGCGCGCGGCGGCCAGCAGCCGGGCGGGCAGGTCCTCCACTGAGTCACCGTCAGTCAAAGTCGGGCTCCCGAGCGGCCGCCGCCACCTGGGTGAGCGCCCGGAAGCAGCGCATCCCGTCGTACATCCGCTCGCTGGTGAAGGCCACGGTGCGCGGCCCGGTCGCGGTGACGGTGGGTACGGCGGTGCAGGCGTCCGCCAGCTGGGTGGCGTCGAATTCCAGCTCGAACCGCCAGGGTCCGCGCGGTACGCTCTGCGGCCGTCCGGCGGCCTCCAGCGACTCGGCTGCCGCCACCCGGATCAGTTCGGCGGTGCGCACCGGGGGCAGGCAGACCGCCGCATAGCGGGTGACGCAGGTCTTCACCGCCACGGAGCGTGCGTGCGGCGCCCAGACCGCCGCCTCCTCGCAGGTCAGGTCGTCGCCGGTGACCAGGACGACGGGGACGCCGGCTTCGGCGGCCAGCAGCGCGTTGAGCCGCCCTTCGGAGGCGGGTTCGCCGTTGATGCGGAGTTGGAGCAGACCGGTGGAGAGATAGGTGTGGGCGAGGACGCCGGGTTGGCCGCCGCCGGCGTGGTAGCCGACAAAGGCCACCGCGTCGGCGTCCAGCACGCCCTCCATCATGCCCAGTGACTTATGACGGCCTGTCAGCAGAGCTGCGCGCGGGTCCAGTTCCTCCAGCAGGAGGTTGCGCATGGTCGAGTGGGCCTCGTTGACCAGTACCTCGTCGGCGCCTGCGGCGAAGAAGCCGGTGATGGCGGCGTTGGTGTCCGAGGTCAGCATCCGGCGGAAGCGCTGCCACTGCTCGCTGCCGGGGCGGACGTCCTGGGGACAGGTGACGCCGGTGGCGCCCTCCATGTCCGCCGAGACCAGAATGCGCATGTGCTCTCCCTCTCTGCCGGACCCGCGCCAGGTGTCATCCCATCATGCGCGAAGCGGCCCTCGGAGCCGGAGACGCTCCCCGTGCCGCTCCCCGGCCGGGTGGCACACGGGAGGGCACCAGGTCGACGTCGTCGGCCTTGACGAAGGCGATCCGGTGGCCGAACTGGATCCGGTAGTAGACGGTCCGTCCCGTCACCACCCGGTGCCCGGCCGGGTCGTAGTCGGCGCACCAGGCGTACCGGGCCGGTTCCGTGCCGCCGACCGCGTACCGCTGACCGGCCGACATGCGGTACGCCAGCGGCGCCACCGCCTGCACCGGGACGCCCGGCGGGTAGGCGTCCGCCTCCGGGTAGGCACGGCCGTACACGGGGATGTCGGTGCGGCCGGCCCGTGGGGTGGCCACCACGCCCTCGGCCCGGACCGCCGTGGGGTGGTCGGCCGGGTCGCGGAACCATGCCTTCCCGCCGAGGTACCAGATGGCCGTCCAGTCGCCCTGCCGGTCGGCGACGGCGTAGCGCTGGCCGGTGGAGGCGCGGGCGCCCATGTCCTGCACATCGTCGGTGGCCGGGTCGGGGCCGCGGCCGATGTCGGTGACCAGCGGGGAGTCCTCGCTGGGCCGGATGTGCAGGGAGACGTCGGCGGAACCCTGCGGCGGGCAGGGCTCACCGGGCCCGGTGCAGCCGGTGTAGGCGGGCCGGTGGGCGTAGTGGTCGGTGAGGATGGTGACCAGGCCGCCGTACTCGTCGGCGGTGGCCCGGAACGGCCGCCCCATCAGCGCGAAGTAGTGCGCCCAGTCCCAGTACGGGCCGGGGTCGAGGTGCATCCCGGCCACGGCGGCGGCGGTGGGGCCGGGCACGTTGTCATGGCCGAGGATGTGCTGGCGGTCCAGCGGGATGCCGTACTCGTCCGCGAGGTGGCGCACCAGCCGGGCCGAGCTGCGGTACATCGCCTCGGTGTACCAGGTGCCCCCGGTGGCCAGGAAGCCCTCGTGCTCGATGCCGATGGAACGGGCGTTGATGTCCCAGTTCCCGGCGTGCCAGCCGATGTCCTTGACCGGCAGGTGCTGGGCGACCTGGCCGTCGGCGGAGCGGATGGTGTAGTGCCAGCCCAGGTAGGCCGGGTCCTGGACCAGCTTGAGGGAGGTGTCCCAGCTGCCTTCGGTGTCGTGGATGACGATGGTGTCGATCGGCTGGGTGGCGGGCCGGTCGGCGAGGTCGTGGTTGCCGTGGTGCTCGGGGTCGGGCTGGTCGGGGCGGTCGGGCTGGTCGGGTGGCAGCCGCTGGTAGGGGGCGGGCAGCCAGAGGCAGTCCAGGTCGGCGGGGCAGTCGGTGCGCGGGTCGGGGGCGTCGTCGGGGCCGGGGGCGGCGGCGCGGATGGCGGGCAGGGCGACCGGCTGGCCGTCGTCGGTGGTGCGGCGGGCTCCGGTACGCAGCAGGCCGAAGACCTCGTCGGCGAAGCGGCGTCCGGCCGCCGGGTCGTCGGCGCCGGAGTAGCGGGCGACGGCGCCGTACCAGTCAGCCGGGTCGGTGCTCGCCCCGGCGGCCTGGTGCGGGTCGCGGTGCAGGTCGGCGAGGAGGGCGGCGCCGCCGGCGATATTGGCGGCCGGGTCGGTGCGCAGCGCCCGGGGCTCCAGACCGGTGAGCCGGGCGGCCCGCTCCAGGGTGCGCAGCCGGGCGGGCAGGGCGGCGGGTTCGGCGGGAGCGACGGCTTCGGCGGGGGCGGGGGCCGTACGGGGTCGGGCGTCGTCGCCGCGCGGATCGCCCTCGCCGTCGCCGCTCTGCGGTGGCAGCCCGGCGAGGGCGGTGGGCGCGTCGGTGAGGTGCATGGGCCCGTACCCGGCGTCGGTGCTGGGGCGCCCCGCGTGGACATCCCAGCGGGACTCCAGGTAGGAGACGCCCAGCAGCACACTCTCGGGGACGCCGTACCGTTCGGCGGCGGCGCGGTAGGCGTCCTGCCGGGTGGCAGGCCGCTCCGCGTGCGCGGGTACGGGGACGGCGGGCAGCAGGGACGCGGCGGCCACGACCGCCCGCAGGGTGCGCAGCCTGCGGCGCCGCGCGGTGGCGGAGGTCATCGGCGCTCCTGGCGGTGGATCGGGGGACGGCCGGGTCGGCGCGTCCGTCACCGGCTCAGCTCACCACGCCCGTACGCCCGATGGAGAATCCCCCTGGGCCGTACGGGTGTCACCCCGCCACCCCGAGGTGCCCGCACACTGACGGTCCGTCGGCCGGAGCTGCGCTCGGGTCGGTACGCCCACCCAGCCCGAGGCACCGCACCGCGCTGACGGTCCGTCGGCCTGGAGTGTGCGCGCGGGTGGCGGACACACCGGCGTGCGCGCTGGTACGCGGGGCGCGGGGCGGGGAGAGTGATGCCCTGTCCTGCACCCGTCGACTCCTGGAGCGCCCATGGAGCAGGCCCCGCCCACCCGCCGCGCCGCCCTCGCCGGCGCGCTCGTCGCAGCCGTCGCCACCTCCGCCGCCTCCGCCGCCTCCGCCGCCCGGCCCGCGCGTGCCGCAGCACCCCGACCCGGGCGGAGGGCGGAGACTGCACCCGTGGACTACCACGCCTGGACCCGCGCATCCGACTGGCAGACCGGCACCGCCGCCGGCGTACGGGTGGAGCCCGGCCGCCTCGGCGGACCGGCCGGGATCGCCGTGGACCGGCCGCTCGGCACCGCCGCGTACACCGATCCGCACACCGGCACCACGGCCGACTGGGAGTACGCCACCTGGACCTCCCCGGGGTACCGCCCCGGCTTCGGCGCCACCGAACTGGTCGCCTCCTGGAACGCCGAGACCCCGCCCGGCACCTGGATCGAGGTCGAGCTGCAAGGCCGCTACAGCACCGGCGGCACCACCCCCTGGTATGTGATGGGGCGTTGGGCGAGCGGCGACGGCGACCTCCGCCGTACCTCCGTCGACGGGCAGGGGGACGCGCACAGCGCCGTCTCCACCGACACCGTCTCCATCAGCGACCCCGCCGCCGGGGTGCGCCTGGTCGCCCACCGCGTCCGGGTCACCCTGCGCCGTCGGCCGGGCTCGACCGCCACCCCTCGGGTGCGGCGGATCGGCGTGATGGCCTCCGCCCTGCCCGACCGCTTCACCGTCCCCGCCAGCACCCCCGGCGAGGGCCGGGGGGTCGAACTGCCCGTCCCCCGCTACTCGCAGGAGATCCACAAGGGGCAGTACCCGCAGTACGACAGCGGCGGTGAGGCATGGTGCAGCCCCGCCTCCTCGCAGATGGCCATCGAGTACTGGGGCCACCGCCCCTCCCCCGCCGCCCTGGCCTGGGTCGACCCCTCCTACGCCGACCCCACCGTCTGCCACGCCGCCCGCTCCACCTATGACAGCCAGTACGCGGGCTGCGGCAACTGGCCCTTCAACGCCGCCTATGCCGCCTCCTACGGCCTGGACGCCCTGGTCACCCGGCTGCGCTCGCTCGGCGACGCGGAGCGGCTGATCCGGGCGGGCATCCCGGTCATCACCTCCCAGTCGTTCCTCGCCGACGAACTGGACGGCGCCGGCTACGGCACCGCCGGCCACCTGATGGCCGTCATCGGCTTCACCGCCTCCGGCGACGTCATCGCCAACGACCCCGCCTCCCCCACCGACTCGGCCGTCCGCCGCATCTACCGCCGCCACCAGTTCGAGACCATCTGGCTCCGCACCCGCCGCCACGACGCCGCCGGCCAGACCCGCACCGGCTCCGGCGGCATCGCCTACCTCTACAAACCCCCCTCCACCCCCTGGCCCCCAACCTCGGCCTCAGCTGAAGCGGACCCCGATCTCGCCGAGCGGCCGCACGGCCCATCCAGCTCGCCACCGCCACGGGTGTCTCCCAGACAGTCGACTGGAGCCGGTCGCCATGGGTCCACCGGCTGATCGAAGGTGATGCGGTAGTCGCTGCCGGGGGTCCGGCTGATCGGCGATTCACCGCCCGGGGCGGCGTGCGGGCAGGCGCGGTCGTAGTGGTTCAGGAACTCGGCATCGTCGACTCCACGACGACATATGTACAAGACCGACAGTCGGCAGCCCCTGCACCATGCCCTGTATGAGTGAACACAGCGTTGAGCTCTCGCATGGGATGCATGTGGTCCACGACGGCCCTAGGCAGGCGCCGCCCCTGTTGCTCATCCACGGATCGGGGGCCTCGGGCAGCTGCTGGGGGCCGATGGTCCCGGCACTCGCCGGTCGCCATCACGTCATCCGGGTCGACCTCCCGGGCTGTGGCCAGTCCCCGCCCGCGGCGTCATATGACGTACCCGTGCAGGCGGCCCGGGTAGCGGCGCTGCTCGACGACCTCGGCCTTCGTTCCGTCGCCACGGTCGGGCACTCCAGCGGCGGCTATGTCGCCACCGCTCTTGCCGAACAGCGCCCCGACCTGGTGAGGTCGCTCGCGCTGATCAGCAGCGGCCCGAGTCTCAGCGCATTCCTTCCGCAGCCGGTCCTCCTTCGTGTCCTGTTGGCCCCGCCCCTCGGCCGGCTCCTCTGGGCGAGGCGTTCGGATGCGACGATCCGCAGGGCGATCAGCGTGACGTGCGCTCGCCCGGTGGACGTACCGGACGACGTGGTCGCCGACATACGGAGCATCACGTACTCCTCGTTCAGGGCGGTGCTGCGCCAGAACACCGCGTACATCACCGAGCGGAGCGTGCCCGAGCGTCTGGCCGCCCTCAAGGTCCCCGTACTGGTGATCTTCGGCGCCGCCGACCCCCGCTGGGAGCCCTCGTCGGCGCACCAGTACGACGCGGTGCCGAACGCGCGGGTTGAGCTGCTGCCCGGCGTTGGGCACCTACCCATGCTCGAAGAGCCTGAGACGGCCGGGAGGCTGCTGCTGGGCTTCACGGCAACGGGCGTTGACATCCCGCCCGTGATCCCCTGACGCCTGGGCTGGTCACGTGATGTCGACCGGGGCACCAATCTGGTGCGGTTCGACCATGCGGCCCACCTTCTCGCGGCGGGTCGCGCCGCCGCCGGCGTTGCCGGCGAGAGCGGCTACGTCGACCAGTCCCACCTCCACCGTGAGGTCAAGGCGTTCACCGGGCTTACGCCCACGGCCGTGGCCGTCGCGCCGTGGCTCGCGATTGACGACGTTGCGTGGCCGGCTTCATCGTCGATCCCGCGGCCTGCGGTGGTCGCGGGCGTGGAACCAACCTCATGAGACGGCACGCCCAAAGGATGTCCCGTATGGGTCATCGGCCGGTGCGCGCGAGGTTGTGGAGTCGGGCGATGCCGAGCGTGGCGTGGTGGACGCCGTCGCCCTTCAACCGGCGGTCGCGGAGGATCTCCCGGTTCTTCATGCGCGAAGTTCGAACGTGCGGTGCCCGAGGTGCCCGGGCGGCGCCCTGGCCTTTTGGTGATCGACCTCGAAGGAGCGGTGATCGGCATCATCACGCTCGACCGGCGCGACATGGAGCGTCCGGGTCACGTCCGTCCGGATGCCCGGGAGGCCGAACTCGGTGGTCGGCTTCGATGTGGCGATGGCCAGCGGGGACAGACGGCCTGAGGGTCGGGGGGCCCGCCACCGGGCCGGGTGGCGGGCCCCACCGTGGGCGACCCGGTCAGGCCGGGGCTGCCACCTCCAGCAGCTGGGTCTTGTGGGAGGTGCGGGAGAGGCTGCCGGCGGCGACCACGGTGACCTGCGGGCGGATGCTGAGCCGCTGGTGCATGGCGGCGGCGAAGCGGGAGGCCAGTTCGCCGTGCCGGGCCTGCGGGGTGTCCGGACCGGCCTCGACGGTGACGCGGAGCGGCGGGACGACCCGGGGCGG
The DNA here is from genome assembly GCF_003258605.2 of Peterkaempfera bronchialis. Classification (NCBI taxonomy): domain Bacteria; kingdom Bacillati; phylum Actinomycetota; class Actinomycetes; order Kitasatosporales; family Streptomycetaceae; genus Peterkaempfera; species Peterkaempfera bronchialis. Next base: position 6,301,387 of record NZ_CP031264.1, on the reverse strand, counting down.
CGGCTGGTCCAGGACGATGCGCAGTTCGCCGCTGAGGTCCGGGACGAATGAGGCGGCGATGTCCTTGACGGCGCTCGGGTAGACCTTGACGCCCTTGACGATCAGCAGGTCGTCCACCCGCCCGATCACCCGGATGCGTTCGCCGGGCCGTCCGCAGGCGCAGGTCTCGGTGAAGACCTGGTACATGTCCCCGACCGAGTAGCGGAACGGCGGCGCCGCCTCCCAGCGCAGCGCCGTCTTCACGCGCTCGCCGACGGCGCCGTCGGCGAGCCGCACGCGGGCCTTGGTGGCGGGGTCGACCAGTTGCGTGGTGACGCAGTGGTCGGCCGCGAGCACATGCATGCCCTGGTAGTCGTCGGCGTCGCAGGAGACGTTGATGACGCCGTGCACGCCGCCGAGGATGTCGTGGACGGCGGCCCCGCCCCAGCCCTCGGAGAGCTTGCTCCGCACCGAGGGCAGGCCGGCGCCGGGCTCGCCCGCGCAGAGCAGGATCTCGATGCCGAGGTCCGCCGCCGAGCGGCCGAGGACCTCGGGCGCCCGCTCGATCAGGTGCTCCGCATAGCTGGGCGTACAGGCCAGGACGCGCGGCCGCATGATGGCGATCAGGCGCAGCAGCTTGACCGTGCCGGATTCGGCGCCGACCGCGGCCGTGCGCATACCGGCCGCCTCCAGGGCACGGACGAGCGGCACGCCGGCCAGGTACATCGACAGGCCGAAGCCGACCACCGCGCCGTCGCCGGGGCGCATGCCGATGAAGCGGAAGGCGCGTTCCCAGGTCTCGTTGGTGAGGGCCGCGTCGGCCTTGGTGGAGGCGTACAGGATCGGGGTGCCGGTGGTTCCGGAGGTCGAGCTGACCGAGACGACGTCACCTACGTCAGCGCAGAGGAAGTCCCCGAAGGGGTGGCCGTCCTCGGCGAGGGAGCGGTCCTGGAGTTCCCGGTGGACCGGTGGTGTGAGGAAGATCGGCAGCTCGTCGAGGTCGGCGAGGGTGCGGACCCGTTCGGGGTCGATGCCGAGTTCGGCGAATCGGCGGCGGTAGAAGGGGCTGCGCAGGTTGTAGGCGATCTGACGGCGCAGCAGCTCGTCACGGTCGGTCATCCGACTTCCCTTCGGTGCGGACGGCGGCGAGGGCGGCGGCGACCGGGGGTACGGCGTTGACCAGCCGGGGGATGCCGACGATCACGGCGAGTGCCTCCAAGACGCCCCACACCTCGCTCTCCGGCAGGCCCAGCTCGCGGGCCCGGGTGACATGGACGTGGAACGACTCCGGCGGCGCACCGATGGCGAGCAGCGCGGCGAGGGTGACCAGTTCGACCCGCTCGGGGGTGAGCCCGGAGAGCGACTGGAGGCCCACCCGGGCGTCCCGCAGCAGCGGCAGCAGCTGCGGATGGTGCGCGAAGAGCGGGGTCAGCGCGTCCGGGACGCGTACCGGGGCCTGCTCGGGGCCGGTCACTGCGGTCTCCCGGCGGCCGCGAAGTGGTCCACGACGCTCTGGGCCGCCCGGCGTCGAAGCTCCACCAGCGCCTCCTCGGAGTAGAACGCGATGTGCGGGGTGAGGATGACGTCGTCCCGTCCGCGCAGCACGCTGTCGGCGGCGAGGGGTTCGGCGTCGAAGACGTCCATGGCCGCGCCGGAGAGCTGCCCGGAGTCAAGGGCGGCGAGGACCGCGTCAAGGTCGAGGACGGGCCCGCGCCCGGTGTTGACGAGGACGGCGCCGGGGCGCAGCGTCGCCAGGGTCGCGGCGTCGATGCTGCCTCGGGTCTGCTCGGTCAGCGGCAGGTGGAGGGAGACGATGTCGGCGTTCCGGACGTCGTCGGTGACGTCCAGGCCCAGGGCGACCCAGCGGCGGCCGACCTCGCGGCCGATGCGGCCTCGGCCGAGCACCGCCACCCGTGCGCCGGCCAGCCGCCGCAGCGGCAGTGTCCGGGGGCGGGTGCCCCACTCCCCCGCGCGCAGCTGGGCGTCGTACTGCGGGAGTCTGCGCCAGAGTGCCAGCGCCAGCGCGAGGGAGTGGGTGGCGACCTCGTCCACGCAGTAGTCGGGGACCCGGGTGACCGCGATGCCGAGGTCCGCGCAGACGGCCGTGTCGATGTTGTCCAGGCCGGTGCCCAGGCGGGCCACCACCCGCAGCCGTGGCGAGGTGCGGATCACCTGCTCGGTCACGGCGGCGAAGCAGACCAGGATGGCGTCGGCGTCGGCCGCGCCCGCGACCAGCGTCTGCTCATCGGCGGCGGGGGCGAGTGCGACATCGAAGCCGGCCGGTTCGAGCACCGACCGCTCCACCGAGAGGTCCGGCCAGACCACATCGGTGACCAGCACCCGGCGGCGGGCGGGAGCGGGGGTCACCGCTGCCACCCCCGGTAGGGGACGCCGTCCAGCGCCTCGATCTGGAGCAGCCGGTTGTACTTGGCCAGGCGCTCGGAGCGCATGATGGAGCCGATCTTGATCTGTCCGGCGTTCCAGCCGACGGCCAGGTCGGCGATCACATCGTCCTCGGTGTCCCCGGAGCGGGCCGAGACGACGGTGGCGTAGCCGTGCCGGCGCGCGGCCGCCATGGTCTGCGCGGCCCGGCCGAGCGTGCCGACCTGGTTGGGCTTGACCAGTACGGTGTTGGCGACGCCGAGGCCGACGGCCTTCTCCAGGCGCTGTGCGGAGGTGGCGAAGAGGTCGTCGCCGACCAGTTGCAGATGGCCGAACCGGCGGGTGGCGTCCGCCCAGCCGTCCCAGTCGTCGTCGCCCAGCGGGTCCTCGATCGAGACGATGGGGTAGCGCGCGCACCAGCCTTCGAGGGTGCCCAGGAACTCCTCGGGGTGCTCGATCTGGGTCGCGGCCACGTCGATGGCCACCCCGACCGGTTCGCCGACGTCCTCGATGGCCCGGGCGAGCAGTTCCAGCGGCTCCGCGTCGTCGCCGGCGAGCACGGCCAGCCCGCCTTCGTCCGCGACCAGGCGGGACATCAGCGTGCCATGGCGCTCCTCGGTCAGCCGGGCCGCCTGCCGGCGTACCCGCCACACCACCTCCATCGCCTCGGCGAAGGTCTTGGCCGCCAGTGGGACGGCCAGGAAGTCCTGGATGCGTACGCCGCCCTCGGCGTGCCGCCCGCCGGAGAAGACATTGACCATGGGGCAGGGCAGCGAGTACTCGCCGCCCCGGCTCAGGTAGTGCCACAGCGGCAGGCCGGATGCGGCGGCGGCGGCCCGGGCGGCGGCCAGCGAGACGGCCAGGGTGACATTGGAGGGGCCGTCCAGGCGGGCGTCCACCTCGCCGACCGGCAGCCCCACCAGGTCGGCGGCGACGGTCTTCTCGATCCGCTCCACCGCGTCGCGCACGCCGAGTCCGGCGTACCGGGTGCCGCCGTCGCGCAGGTCGGACACCTCGAACCGGCCGATCGACGCGCCGGTCGGGACCAGGGCGCGGCCCTCGAAGCCGCCCTCCAGGGAGAGCACGCACCCCACGGTCGGGTGTGCCCGGGAGTCCAGTGCCTCCCAGGCGCGCACGCCCATCACCGCATAGTGGTCGGCACCCTTGGGATCCGGCCATTCCTTGTTCACCACGGCGTTCACCACGGCAGCTCCTCACTCTCGGTCAGCAATGCACGGCCTTGCCGCGCGACCCGCTCGCGGGAGCGCGCATCGAGGTACTCCAGCTGGGACCGCCCGTACACCCGCGCCAGCAGCAGTGCGCCCAGCAGCCGGGCCAGCCAGGCGTCGTCGGTCTCCGGGCAGCTGCGGCGCACCGTGGCGGCTGCCGCCCTCAGCTGCTCGCTCAGCTCAGGGAGGTGACTGGCCTTGGCCAGCAGATGGCTCAGCAGGAACGCCTGGTCGAAGGTGGGGTCGCCGACGTGGACGACCTCCCAGTCCAGGACCGTGACGGTGACCGCACCGGCCGCTCCCACCCGGTCCGGCTCAGCCGCTTCGGCCGTCTCGGCTGCCTCGGCCGCCTCGGCGCCGGTCCGCCCGACGAGGATGTTCTTCGGCGACAGGTCGCCGTGCACCAGATGGGTGCGGACGGCGGAGAGCCGGTCCACGATCTCGGTCATCGCCGGGCGCAGCCGGGGCTCGGCCTGCGCCGTGGCCAGGAAGTACGGCATCAGCCGCAGCCGGTGGAAGCGCTCATGCCCGTCCAGACCGCGCACGGGCATGGCGCGCACGGCCGGCAGCACCTCCGCGACCCGGCGCACGACCTCGGGGTCGACTCGGCCCTGGAGCAGTTCCTGTTTCCACGGGCGGCCGTGCACATACGGCTGTACGAGGACGTGGTGGCGCTCGTCCACATGGAGCGGCGCCGGTGCCAGCGGGCCGGCCATCCGCAGGGCGGCGGCCTCCGCCAGGATTCTGCCGGTGCCCGCCTGCCAGTCGAACGGCACATCGAGCTTGCGCTTGGGGCGCTTGACGACCAGATCGCCGACCCGCACCACATCGGCCGAGACGCCGCCGCAGAGCGCTGCGCGCTCCGGTCCCGCCGGGGTCAGACCGCGTGCGTGCAGATAGGGCACCCATGCCTCGGCGTCGGCGCCGACGGGCGGCGGCGGGGCGGGCAGGTCACGCGAGGCCACCCACGGGGGGCCGGCCGGCGGCTGCCATGGCTCCGGCTCGGCGGCACCGACTGCGGCCCGCGCCCGGGCGGCGGCGGTGGCCACGGTGACGAACTCCACGTCGGGGGCGGCGGACAGGGTCTCCACGACCCGGCGCAGCGCCTCGAACCGGTCGTCCTCCAGCCCGCTGGCTCCGGGGTGGGCGACAAGCACCAGCAGCCGGTCGGGCCGCTCGCGGGCCTGGTCCAGCAGGCCCAGCCAGCGCTCCACCAGCGTGTCGGGGGTGGCGGGCGACTCCTCGTTGAGCACGTACTGCCAGTAGTCGACGGCGGGCCAGCCGAACGGCACATTGACCACCCCGCCCGGGTGCACGGTCGGAGCGTGGGCCGCGCCCACTCCTGCGGGCAGGATCGAGCTGTCCTCGGTGATCCCCACCTCGGCGAACAGCTCCAGGTCGCCGGGGGCCAGCAGGCCGCCGGGGGCGCGGAACCCGGGCCGGGCGCAGCCCGCGAGGCGCAGCGCGGCGGTGCCGTCGTGCAGGATGCGGCGCCGCTCCTCGCGGGGCAGCCGGGCCCAGCGCTCATGCACCCAGCCGTGCAGTCCGAGGTCATGGCCGCGCGTCAGCAGTGCGTCGAGCGCGTCGGGGTGGTGCAGCGCGCTCCAGCCCTCGATGTAGAAGGTGGCCGGTACCCCTCGGAGGTCCAGCAGTTCGAGGATCCGGGGGAAGGCGACCGCCAGGTCCTGGCGGTCGGGGTCGGGGTGGCTGCGCCGACCCTGGCCGACCTCTTGGCCGCCGCCCATGTGGTCGAAAGTGAGACACACGGACACCGGGCGGGAGTCGATTGTGTTCACGTCACCCCCTTCGGGTACCAGGCAGGGCCCGCGTACGGCCCGAAACCAGCCAGTTGCATGAGCATGCATGAAATCACAGTGCAGATGCCACCGCAAGCATGGAATATCATGGTTCTGCGCACCCTAGGGGACCATGGAGCCGACGAGAGGCAGCGATGACCGGTATCGACGCGATGTACGCCTGGCGCGAGCTCGGTCGGCGGCTACGCATCGCCAACGAGGGCCTTGAGCCCGCCCTGCGCTCGTTCGGCATCGGCTCCAGCTCCGACTTCGAGGCTCTGGAACTGCTCACCCGGGCCCCCCATGGGGAGCTCCCCCAGCGCCAGGTCCAGGAGGCGGTGGGCCTCAGCCAGTCCGGCGCCAGCCGACTGGTCACCCGCCTGGAGCGGGCCGGGCTGCTGCGGCGCGTCACCTCGCAGGCGGACGCCAGGGCCGCGCTGCTCCAGGTCACCGAGGCCGGCCGCGATCTGGTCGGCCGGCACCGCTCCACCTTCGAGGAGCGGGTGCGCGAGGAGCTGAGCACGCTCACCGAGGACCTCCTCCTGCCGTCCGCGCCGACCACCACCGGTACCGGCGACGCCGCCGCTACCGCCGCCACTGCCGTCGAGGAGCGCAGGCCCTCCCCCTCCGGCGCCGCGGCGGAGGGCGGCTCCCAGGGCGGCATCCTCCAGTTCGGCGAATCGCTGCTCTCCCTCGGCTCCGGTGCCGTCACCGTCGCCGACGCCATCCACGTCCGGGACGCGCTGGAACCCCTGGTCCTGATCGAGGCCGCCCAGTACCGCACCCAGCAGGACATCGTGGACTGCGAGGGCATCCTCGCCGAGATGGCCCGCCACCTCGGGGACGGCAAGGCCTTCTACCTCGCCGACTGGTCGCTGCACCACCGCCTGGCGTCGATCTGCCGCAACACCTTTCTGCGCCAGGTCTACGAGAGCCTGCTGCTGACCCTCGAACGCCACGTCGACGCGGTCGTTCCCACCGACGGCCTGCGCGACTACCTGCGCCGCCGGCTGGTGGTGCACACCGAGATCATCGACGCCATCGCCTCCGGCCGCCCCGACCGCGTACGCCAGGCCGCCCACGCCCATGCCATCACCGGGGTCTCCGACCACACCAATGTGCCCAGCTGACCTCAGCTGACCTCAGCTGGCGGGCGTCAGGCAGCGCCGCCGGGCCGACCGCCGGGGCGGTCCGCGCGGCGGCGCTGCCCCCGGGTCACCCGATGCCGAGGCTGCGCCCGCCGTCGATGACCAGGTTCTGCCCGGTGACATATCCGGCGTGGTCGCTGAGCAGATAGGTCACCGCCTCGGCTATCTCGTCGCGGTTCGCGTGCCGCCCCACCGGGATCTTCTCCAGATTGGCCGCATAGGCGCCCTCGGCGGCGAACAGCTGCGACACCGCCCCGGTGTCGTCGGTCAGCCCGGGGGTGACCACATTGAGCCGGATACCGTGCCGCCCCCAGGCGATGGCCAGCGACTTGGTCATCGCCAGCACCCCCGCCTTGGCGCTGGCCGAGTGCGCGGTGTCCGGGTCGCCGAAGAGCGCCGGTGTGGTGCCGATGGAGACCACCGAGCCACCGCCGCCCCGGGCGATGAGATGCCGCCCCACGGTCTGCGTGCAGTGCCAGGAGCCGTCCAGGACGATCCGTACGACCGCGTTCCAGGCGTTCGGCGACATCTCCTCCGGGGCGACCCGGAAGTTGCCCGCCGCGTTGTTGACCAGGTGGTCGATACGGCCGTACCGGTCGACCACCTCGGCCAGGACCGCCTCCACCCGCTCCCGGTCCCGGACGTCGGCGGCGAATCCGGCGGCGCTGCCGCCCGCCTCCCGGATCGACGCCACGACCTCCCGCAGCGCGTCGGGGCGGCGGCCCAGCAGCACCACGGTCGCCCCCAGGGCCGCCAGATGGCGGGCGATCGTCTCCCCGATGCCCGAACTGCCGCCGGTGATCACCGCGACCCGCCCCTCGAACGAGCCCGGCGGCAGCATGGTGGGACGGCTCACGGGGCCCTTCTGGCGAGGGGTGGTGGACGCGCCGGTCACATCAGCCGCCCGCCGGTGACCTCAAGGACGCCGCCGGTGATGTAGCTGGACAGGTCGGAGGCGAGGAAGAGGATGACATTGGCCACCTCACGCGGATCCCCCGCGCGCTGCAACGGGATGTCCTTCTCCCGCGCCTCGAAGATGTCCTGGCGCATCGCAGCCGTCATCGGCGTACGGATCAGACCCGGCTGCACGGCGTTGACCCGCACGCCCCGGTGCCCCAGCTCCTTCGCCGCCGACTTGCTGAGGCCGACGATGCCCGCCTTGGCAGCCGCGTAGTTGGTCTGACCGGTGTTGCCGACCTTCGCGGAGAGCGAGGAGAGGTTGACGATCGACCCGCCGCCCTGGCCGCGCATCACCGCTGCCGCCTCCCTGGTGCCCAGCCAGGCGCCCCGCAGATGGACGTCCATGACGAGCTGGTAGTCCTCCAGGGTCATCGTGCGCAGCGTGGCGTCACGGGTGATGCCCGCGTTGTTGACCATCACATCGAGGCTGCCGAACTCCGCGACGCAGCGGGCCACCACCGCCCGCACCTCCTCCTCGGAGGTCACATCGCACCGTACGGCCACCGCCGAGCCGCCCTCGGCGGTGATCTCCGCCACGGTCTCGGCGGCCCGGGCCGTATCCACATCGCTGACCACGACATGCGCACCCTGCTGGGCGAACACCCGGGCGGTCTCCCGGCCGATGCCCTGTGCGGCGCCGGTGACGACCGCAGCCCGTCCTTTGAGCAGACCCATACCGTCCACCTCTGTCCTCTCCACTGGTGAGCTGGCTTGCTGTGTTGTCCTGAGACGGGCCTATGCGGAGAGCGTCGCCTCGGAACCGAAGAGTGCCGTCACCTGGCTGGAGAGCACCCCGCCGTTGCCATGGGCCAGCGCGACCTCCACACCGGGCTGCTGGCGGTCGCCGCACTCTCCCCGGATCTGCCGCACGGCCTCGATGATCAGGAAGATCCCGAACATGCCGGGGTGGCAGTACGACAGTCCGCCGCCGCTGGTGTTGACCGGCAGCGCCCCACCGGGCGCGATCCGCCCGTCCGCGACAAACGCCCCGCCCTCGCCCTTGGCACAGAAACCCAGGTCTTCGAGGAGCAGCACGGTGTTGATCGTGAAGGCGTCGTACAACTGGACCACATCCACCTCCGCCGGGGTCAGCCCCGCCGCCGCGAAGGCCCGCGGGCCCGAGAGCGCGGCGGCCGTCGTCGTCAGGTCCGGCATCTGGCTGATCGTCTGATGGGTCGTCGCCTCGCCCACGCCCAGCAGATAGGCAGGCCGCTGCGGCAGGTCACGCGCCCGCTCGGCACTCGTCAGCACGACCGCCCCGCCGCCGTCGGTCACCAGGCAGCAGTCGCGCACCGTCAGCGGCGAGCTGACCGGCCGGGACGAGAGGACGTCCGCACGGGTCAGCGGCCCGCGCAGAAACGCCTTCGGGTTGAGCCGCGCCCACTGCCGGGCGGCCACCGCGACATCCGCGAGCTGCTCGCGCGTCGTGCCGAACTCATGCATATGCCGCGAGGCGGCCAGCGCATACATGGTCACCGGAAAGCGCGGGCGGTACGGGGCCTCGTACGGGTTCAGCCGGGTACGGGCCACCAGCCTGCCCGCCGCCGAACGCTGGGTGCTGCCATAGGTGATCAGCGCCACCTCGCAGAGGCCCGCCTCGATCGCGCCCGCCGCGTGCAGCAGATGCGACACAAAGGAACTGCCGCCCACCACCGACCCGTCCAGATACCGGGGGCGGACGCCCAGGTACTCGGCGGTGTCCAGCGCCGCCGCCGGATAGTCGGACGACGCGGTGAAGAGGCCGTCCACCTCACGCATGGTCAGCCCCGCCTCGGCGAGCGCGGCATGGGCGGCCTGGGCCGCCAGGTCCAGCGGGGTCAGCCCGGGGCCGACCTCCCCCAGGTCGGACTCGGCGACACCCACCACCGCCGTGCGGCCCCGCAGCCCCGCGCTCACGCCGCGCTCCGCAGCTCGAAGACGACCACCGGTTCGCCGTCCTCGTCCACGATGCGGGCCCGCACCGCCGCGCCGATCCGGACGGACTCGGAGGGCGCACCGGTCACCCGGCTCATCATGCGGAACCCCTCGTCCAGGTCGACCAGGGCGACATTGCGGGGGGCCGCATCCCGCTCGGGGACCGAGGAGGTGGCATGCACCACCCCCGCGCCGGCGCTCTGCTGCCAGCTCAGCGCGGTGCCCCCGCAGTGCGCGCAGAGCACCCTCGGGTAGAACTGCGCCCGGGTGCACGCGGTGCAGCGCTGGTAGAGCAGGCGGCCGTCGGCCAGGCCGGCCCGGTAGGCCGTCCATGGGCTCACCGAGGAGGCGGCGGCGCCGATGTCGGCTGCTCGGGTGTCATCGGGCATGGGGACTCTCCAGTGGGTGTGGCTGCATGGGGACAGGACCCGGTACGGGCCGGGGCGGCCGGGTCAGCGGCCGTGGAACTCGGGGCTGCGCTTGCCGAGGAAGGCACGCACCCCTTCGCCGAAGTCCTCGGAGGCGACCAGGCGGGCCTGGGCCTCGGCCTCCCGGCTCAGGCAGGTGTCCAGGTCGGGTACGCCGCCCGCGAGGATCTGCTTGGTGGCGGCCAGCGACAGGGGCGCCGAGGTGAGCAGCGCACGCGCCCGGCGCAGCGCCTCCTCCAGGGCCGTCCCCGGCGCGCACAGCCGGTCGACCAGGCCCCAGCCCAGGGCGCTCTCGCCGTCCACCACCTCGCCGAAGAGCAGCATGGCCTTGGCCCGGCCGAGGCCGACCCGGGCGGCGAGGGTGGTGTGCAACCCGCCGTCCGCCGTCAGGCCGACCCGGGCGAACGGGCAGCAGAAGGCGCTGTCCCCGGCGGCCACGACCTGGTCGCAGGCGGCCGCCAGGCCCAGGCCCAGGCCGTAGGCGCGGCCCTCCACGGCGGCGATCACCGGTTTGCGGCCCTGGGTGATCGTGCGGATCAGCTCGGCCACGGCCTCCAGCCGGGGCCGGGCGACCTCCGGGTCGGTGGTCATCGCGGCCAGGTCCCCGCCGGCGCTGAAGTCGGCGCCCTCGCCGGTCAGCACCACCACCCGCACCGCAGGCTCGTCCATGGCCTCGCGCAGGGCCGTCAGCAGCCGGGCGCGGCCGGTGTCGTCCAGGGCGTTCAGCCGGCCGGGGCGCGACAGGACCAGGGTCCGCACCGCGTCCTCGTCGCGGACCACGATCCGCGCCGAGGTGTCCGGCGGCGCGGGCAGCCGGGCCAGCAGCTCCGTCTTGAGGACCTTGCCGACCCGGGACAGCGGCAGTCGGTCCACCGCATGCACCTCGTGCAGCCGCTTGACCGGGGACACCTGGCCGTTGACCCAGGAGCGCACCCCGTCCGGGTCCTCGGGCCGACGCAGGACGACAAAGGCGACCGGCAGTTCGCCGGAGGTCGGGTCCGGGCGGCCGACGACGGCGGCGGAGGCGACCTGGGGATGGCTCAGCAGCAGCTCCTCCAGCTCGCGGGGGTAGACGTTGTACCCCTTGTAGATGAGCATGTCCTTCAGCCGGCCGGTGATGTAGAGGTCGCCGTCGCCGTCCCGGTGGCCGAGGTCGCCGGTGCGCAGCCAGCCGCCGACGAACGCCTCGGCGCTCTCGCGCGGGCGGCCCAGATAGCCGTCCGCGATCTGCGGGCCGTGCACCCAGACCTCGCCGCGCTCCCCGGGTGGGAGGACCGTGCGGCCGTCCTGGGGAGAGCGGATTTCCACCTGCGTGCCCGGCAGCGGGACGCCGCAGCTCTCCGGCTTGCCGGGGGTGGCGGCGGTGTAGGGGGTGGCGGTGACGACCAGGGTCGCCTCGGTCATGCCGTAGGACTGGCACACCCTCGCGCGGGGGAACGCCGCCTCCAGGCGTGCCACCACGGCGCCCGGCAGCGGTGCCGAACCGCACCCCAGGGCCCGCACCGAGGTGAGGTCGCGGGTGGCCAGGGTCGGACTCTCCATCAGCATGGCGTACATGGCGGGGGCGCCCAGGATGTGCTGGATGCGGTACCTCTCGACGTGGTCCAGGAACGCCTCCCGGTCGAAACGCCGCATGGTGGTCAGCGTCGCCCCCGAGGCCAGGTGCTGGCTCAGCCCGACCAGGCCCATCGCGTGGAAGAGCGGAGCGGCGGTGAGGACCCGCAGATCGCCGGGGTGCAGCAGAAAGTCCCCGGGCTCGCCGACCGGTTCCAGGACGATCCCGCCGTGGCCGTCGGCGACGGGCCGCGCGCCGGTGCGCCAGCAGGCGTACTGGAGGGTCTGGGCGGTGAGGTTGCGGTGCAGCACGCGGACCCCCTTGGGGGTGCCGGTGGTGCCGCCGGTGTACACCAGGTGCGCGACGTCGTCGCCGGTCGGCCCGCCGTCGGGCGGCGCTTCGGCGGTGTCCTCGGGCAGCGGTACCCAGCCGGCGGAGTCGGCCGCGGCCTCGGGTGCGCACTTGGGGGCGCCCCCGCGTACCAGGACCAGGCGGACCCCGGTCCCGGTCAGCAGGTCGGCCGCCGCCCGGGTGGCCCGCCCGTCGGCGCCGGACTCCGCGATCACCGCGACGGCTCGGGAGTCCACCAGCTGACGCCTCGCCTCGGCGTCCGTGAGCATCGGGCTCAGCGGGGTCGCCGTGGCCCCGGCCAGCAGGATGCCGTAGTAGGCGATCGGGTACGCCGGGCCGTTGCCCAGGTGCACCGCGACGACCTCGCCGCGCCGGATCCCGTGCTCCCGCAGCGTCCGGGCGACCGCGCAGGCCCGGCCGTAGAGGTCGGCGAAGGAGACCTCCTCGCCCTCGTGGCGCAGCGCCGTGCGCCTGCCGTAGCGGCGGGCCGAACCGGCGAGGACGGCGGTCAGCGGGCCGTCGTACCCGTCGGGGAGGTGCGTCATCGTCGTCTGCGGCATCGTCGTCTCCGTGCCCGTCACAGTCCGAGGGACTTGGCGATGATGGACTTCATGATTTCGCTGGACCCGCCGTAGATGCGGGAGACCCGGGCGTCCGCATAGCGGCGGGCGATGGGGTATTCGCGCATATAGCCGTAGCCGCCGTGCAGTTGGAGGCACTGGTCGGCGACCTGGCCCTGGAGCTCGGTGGTGTACAGCTTGGCCTTGGCCGCGTCCGCCGGGTCGAGCGTGCCGGCGTCGAACTCCTCGATCGCCCGGTCGACCAGTTGCCGTCCGGCCTCCACCTGAGCCGCGAGGGCGGCCAGGGTGAACTTGGTGTTCTGAAAGGACGCCAGGCTGGTGCCGAACACCGTGCGGGCGGTCACATACTGCACGGTCTCGGCGATCATGGCCTCGCTCATGGCCTGTGAGCCCACGGCGATCGACAGGCGCTCCTGCGGCAGATTCGACCCCAGGTAGCCAAAGGCCCTGCCCTCCTCGCCGAGCACATGGGAGACCGGGACCCGCACATCGGCGAAGGACAGCTCGGTGGTGTCCTGGGCATGCAGGCCCAGCTTGCGCAGTGGGCGGCCCCGGGTGAACCCGGTCATCCCGTCCTCGACCACCAGCAGGGTCAGGCCGTCGCGCCGGTTCTCGGTCCGGGCCGTGCGGGCCACCACGATCACCAGCCCGGCGTGGGTGCCGCCGGTGATGAACGTCTTGGCGCCGTTGAGCAGATAGTGGTCGCCGTCGCGTACGGCGGTGGTGGAGAGCCCCGCCAGGTCGGAGCCGCTGCCCGGCTCGGTCATGGCGATGGCGCCCATGGTCGCGCCGGAGGCCAGGCCCGGAAGCCAGCGGGCCTGCTGCTCGGCGGTCGCGTGGTGCAGAAAGTAGGGAATCACCACGTTCATATGCAGATTGACGGTGCCGAGGAAGACGCTTCCGGCGGCGATCTCCTCGGTGATCACCGCGTTGTAGCGGAAGCTGCGCTCACCGCCGCCGCCGAACTCGGCGGGGATCCGGATGCCCAGCAGTCCGGCGGCGCCGAGCGTGTCATAGAGGGTGCGGGGGACGACTCCGTCCTCCTCCCACCGCTCCGCGTAGGGCACGACCTCACGCGCGAAGAGTGTGCGCACCATCTCCCGGAACGCCTGATGGGTACGGTCGAAAACCGTGCGTCGCACGATCCCTCCTTGGGTTTCTCCGCAGGGCCGGACACCTGCGCGGGTGGGGGGTCAGTACCCGACGAAGGAGGGCGCCCGGCCCTCCCTGGCCGCTGCCAGGGCCTCGGCGGAGTCCTGGGTGGACTGGACGACCGCGAAGTGGGAGGCGATCAGATCCAGGCTGGTGCGCAGGTCGTTGGCGCGCAGGCCCTGGTAGACGGCGCGTTTGATCGCGGCCAGCGCCACCGGGGGCCGACGGCCAGACGGCGGGCGAACGCCAGGGTCTCCGCGAGGAGCAGGTCGTCCTCGTACAGCCGGCTGACCAGGCCCAGCCGCAACGCCTCCTCCGCCTCGATGAAGTCGCCGGTCCAGAGCAGTTCCAGGGCGCGGGCGGTGCCGCTCAGCCGGTGCCCGCGCAGGGAGAGCCGGTGGTACGCCGCGTGCCGCTGATCGCTGCTCATGGCGCCCCCAGGACGGTGATCGCGGCGACCGCGCCGGGTCCGCCGAGGTTGTGGGCCAGACCGCGACGGGCGCCGGGGATCTGGCGGTCCCCCGCCCGGCCGGTCACCTGGTCGGTGATCTCGGCGACCATCCGCACCCCGGTCGCGCCGACCGGGTGCCCGCAGGACTGGAGGCCGCCGGAGACATTGACGGGGAGGTCGCCGTCCGGCCGGGTCGCTCCGGCCATCAGCTCGGCGGCGCCCCGGCCAGGGGGGAAGAGGCCGAGGTCCTCGGTGTTGACGATCTCGGTGATGGTGAAGCAGTCATGGCACTCGACCAGGTCGAGCTGGGAGCGCGGGTCGGTGATGCCGGCCTGCCGGTAGACCTGGGCTGCCGCGTCCCGGGTGGCCTGGAAGCCGAGGAAGTCGTTGTCGGAGCGGAACAGCGCCGGGTAGTAGCCCGCGTACGAGGCCAGGGCCAGGCCCTCGATGAGCGCATAGCGGCGGGCGTGCCGCTCCGCCCAGCGGCGGGAGGCGATGACGACCGCAGCCGCGCCGTCCGTGGTGGGGGTGCAGTCCAGCAGGCCCAGGGGGTCGGCGACCATGGGTGCCGCCAGTACCTGCTCGGCCCGGATCGGCGTCCGGAAGTGGGCCTTGGGGTTGCGCGCGGCGTTCGCGTGGTTCTTCACCGCGACCTCGGCCAGCACCTCCCGTCCGTATCCGTACTCGGCCAGATAGCGGGCGGCGACCAGCGCGAACTGGCCGGGGGCGGTGCGGCCCTTCGCCAGCACCGGATGGGACTGCTCGACGGTCTTGGCCACCAGCGAGTCGCGCGGCGGCACATCGCGCATCTTCTCCGCACCGACGGCCAGGCAGACCTCGTACTCGCCGGCGGCGACCGCCAGGGCCGCCCCGCGCACGGCCTCCATCCCGGTGGCGCAGAAGTTGCTGACCCGGGTGACCGGTCTCGGCCCAAACCCCAGCGCCTCGGTGACGGCGGCTCCGGAGTCGCCGACGAGGGCGCCCAGCAGCGGCTCGGCGGTGCCGAGCCAGGCTGCCTCGATCCGCCCGGGCTCGACGCCCGCGTCGGTGATGGCGTCGGTGGCGGCCTGGTGCAGCAGGCTCAGATACGACCGGTCGTACAGCACTCCGAACCGGGTCACCCCGGTGCCGACGACGGCGACCTCATGGGCCAGTGGCATCGTTACCGTCCTGTTCCGTCGGTGACCGGGAGGATCTTCCAGAAGTAGCGGGGCGCGGCGCCGGGGGCGGTGGCGATCCGGCGCAGCACCAGCTCGACCTCGTCCCCGATGGCGGCGTCGTGCCCGGCGGCGACCTGGCCGTAGAACCGGCCGCCGCTGTCGAGCCGGACCACCGCCGTGGTCAGCGGGCCTCCGACGGGGAAGACATGGTCGCTGGTGCGGCTGAGCACCCGACCGGTGCGGGCCATCTCGTGCGGGCGCAGGTCGGCGGCGGGGCCATGGCGGGGGCAGGCGGGCGCGGCCGGGTACTCGGGGGCCTCGCAGGCGGCGCACCACATGCCGGTCAGCCGCAGTTCCTCGCGGCGGTCGCGCCATGCCTGGGCGACCGAGGTGAAGGGGTCGAACCCGTCGATGGGTGCGAGCCCCGGTGGAGCGGCGGCGGCGCATGCGTCGGTGTCGGCGGCGGCAGCGAGGCCGAGCGGGCCGGGGTCGGGGCGGTAGCCGGGGGCGAAATCGAGGCGGAGCCGGTACCGGGCGCCTCCGCCGATGTCCAGCTGGACCCGGGTCTCCGAGGCGGGATCCGGGTCCGCGCCCCCGTTACCGTCCCGGTTTAGCCGGGCGACGGCCTCGGCCCAGGCCGCCGCACACCCCAGGTGCCCGATGCCGGGAAGGCCGGGGCTGCCGGGCCGGACGGTGACCGTATGGATGCCGGGCTCGGCGGCTCCGGCCGCCGCGCGGGAGGCCAGCCAGCGGGTGAAGCCGGGTTCGGCGTCGACGGTGCCGCCGCCGAGGGCGTACACCTCGCGGGTGGAGTCCGCGTCCGCCCCCATGAGGTGCAGGCGGACCGGGCCGTCGGCGGTCACCAGCAGGGCCGCCGCGCCGGAACCGAAGGCCCGGCCGCCGTGGCGGCGCCGGGTGTCGGCGAGCAGCACCAGCACGGGTGCGACCCCGGAGGAGACCAGTGCGGCGGCGGTCGCCAGGGCCGCGCCGGAGGCGGACAGGCCGCCGCCGTACTCCTGGACGAGCAGGCCCTCGGTGTCCAGGCGCAGCGCGTCGGCCAGGACCGAGGCATTGCCCCCGTCGGTGACGGGGGCGGTGGTGGTGGCGAGCAGCAGGGCGGCGATGCGGGTGCGGGCATGGCGGTCGAGCAGGGCCCGGCCGGCCTGCCAGGCCAGGGTGAGGCTGTCTTCGTCCGGTGCGTGTACGGCGACGCGGGCCGCCCCCGTCCCCTCCCGCCAGGGAGGAACGGCGACTGCCGCGTCGTGTATGGCGGCGCTCAGTGTCATGGGGGACACCTCCGCGAGGACCGTAACATGCATGAGCACGCATGACAAAGAATTGCTTGCGCAAGCATGGCTTGTCGGGCTCTAATGACCACCACGTCTTCCCCCCAGGCTCCGCGAACGTGAGGAGACCCCCATGCGACTGGGATGCATCGACGGCGAGGCGGTCCTGATCCGGGACGACCGCTACGCGGGCCTGGCAGAGCCCTCCGCGCAGCGCTTCGCCACCCCCGGCCTGGTCTATGGCGACTGGCCCGGCTTCCTCGCCTGGGCCGCCCGGGAACCGGACCTGCCATGGCACCGGCTCGACCCGAAGCGCCTCCAGGCCCCGGTCCCCGTCCCTGGGCAGGTCTTCGGCGTGGGCCTCAACTTCCACGACCACCTGGCGGAGAACGGCCGGGCCGGGACCCGCCCGCTGCCGCTGACCTTCACCAAGTTCCCCAGCTGCATCACCGGCCCGTACGACGACGTGGAGATCCCCCTCGGGGGCGTCGACTACGAGGTCGAACTCGTCCTCGTCATCGGCCGCCACGCCGACCGCGTCCCCGCCGACCGGGCCTGGGACCACATCGCCGGTCTCACCGTCGGCCAGGACCTGAGCGCCCGAGGCGTCCAGCAGGGCGGCCAGCTGTCGCTCGCCAAGTCCTTCCGGGGCTTCGCCCCCATCGGGCCCTGGGTCACCACCCCCGACGAGCTGCCCGACCGCGACGCCCTCGACCTGCGCTGCTGGGTCAACGGCGAGCTGCTCCAGGACGGCACCACCAAGGACATGGTGCACAACGTCCCCGAGCTGATCGCCTTCCTCTCGACGGTCACCCCGCTGCGCCCCGGCGACCTCGTCTTCACCGGCACCCCCGCCGGCGTCGGCTTCTTCCGCACCCCGCAGAAGTTCCTCGCCCCCGCCGATGTGGTGCGCAGCGAGATCCCCGGCCTCGGGGTGATCGAGAACCGCTGCATCGCCCCCGCCGCCCCCGGCCCCTACGACCAGGCGCTGGGCGCCCTGGCCCCGCGCCCGCCGCAGCCGGCCTGACCCCGGCGGCACCGTCCGCGAGCAGGAGAACCGCAACGCCCTCCGGCACCACTCCACGAGAAGAGGAATCCGCCATGGTGACACCCGCTGCGATGAACCACATCGCCTACCAGACCACCGACCTGGCAGCGACCCACGCCTTCTGGACGAAGGCCCTGGGCGCCCGCCTGGCCGGCGCGGTCCGCCAGGACGCCGCCATCACCAGCAGCGGCGAGTCCATGAACCCCTTCCTGCACGTCTTCTATGAACTCGCGGGTGGAGAGTGCATCGCCTTCTTCGATGTCGCGGGCGAGTACCAGGCCAAGGACGACGGCCTCGAATGGTGGGCCAAGCACCTCGCCCTCTCCGTCTCCTCGCAGGAGGAACTGGCCGCCGT
The DNA here is from genome assembly GCF_003258605.2 of Peterkaempfera bronchialis. Taxonomy (NCBI): domain Bacteria; kingdom Bacillati; phylum Actinomycetota; class Actinomycetes; order Kitasatosporales; family Streptomycetaceae; genus Peterkaempfera; species Peterkaempfera bronchialis. Next base: position 6,283,612 of record NZ_CP031264.1, on the reverse strand, counting down.
CGCCCAGCAGTTGCGCGACCATGGCGTGGAGGTGCGCGGCCCGGTCGACCACGACGGGCTCTGGTACTCGGTGTACTGCTTCGACCCCAATGGCGTACACCTGGAGATCACCCACCAGACCCGGCCGCTGGGCGAGCCCGACGCCATCGAGGCCCGGAGCCTCTACGACACCTGGCTGGCCGACCGCGCCGCCGAGCGCGTCTGACCGCCGACCGGACCCGCCGGCCCCGGCAGACCGCCTCGGTCCCCGGGGCCGGAGGTCGTCATTCGTCCTGGTAGGAGGGCCGCAGCAGTTCCCGCAGCTCCTCGGAGAGGTTCTCCCGGAGCTCGGGCCTGCCGTGGAACCGGGCGGGGGTGCTCTGGAAGAGCACGATCCGCCAGGCGCCGCCGAGCCGGGCAGCGACCACCGTCTGACGGGCGTTGAGCGTGGGCCGCAGGTCGGACTCGCCCGGGGGCACCATGCCGGCGACGGCCTGGAGCACGGCGGCGTCCGGACCGAGCAGCCGTACGCCGCGCACCTTGGCCACATAGGCCGGGGTGGGGCCGCCCGCGAAGACCTCGGCCAGTTCGGCGGCGATCCCGGCCCGGCCGCAGTGGCGGGTGCCGTCGAAGCCGATCGCCTCGCCGTCCTCGGCGAAGGGCGCGGCCATCGCCTGCGCGTCCCGGGTGTCCCAGCCCTCCAGCAGCGCCCGGTAGAGCTCGCGGACCGCCCGGTCGGCGGCGGCGTCCGTCCCCATGGCCCTCCTCCTCCGGCGGTCCTCCTCGCGCTGTGCGCCTGTCGGCCAGCGTAGCCGGGCGGCACCAACCGGGCGCGCGGACCGGGCGGGACGGGGCGAGGATGGCGGCATGGGCAATATCGGCAGTATCGACGAGTACGGCGGCGGGCAGGGTCCGTCGGCCGATGTGCTGGTGGTCACCACCAATGAGGTGCCGGGCTGCCAGGTGGACCGGGTGCTGGGCGAGGTGTTCGGGCTCACCGTGCGGTCCCGGCACATCGGCAGCCAGCTCGGCGCCGGCCTGAAGTCACTGGTCGGCGGCGAGCTGCGGGGCCTGACCAAGACGCTGGTGCAGAGCCGCAACGAGGCCATGGCCCGGCTGGAGGAGCAGGCTCGCGCCCGGGGGGCCAACGCGGTGCTGGCCATGCGGTTCGATGTCACCGAGGCCGCCGATGTGGGCGCCGAGATCTGCGCCTATGGCACCGCCGTGGTGATCAGCCGGACGAGCTGACCAGGGACAGCGCGGAAACGGGAACAGGAACGGGAGGAGCGGGGGCGGCTGCGGCGAGCGCCGAGGTCAGGTCCTCGACCAGGTCCTCCGGGTCCTCCAGGCCGATGGAGAGGCGCAGCAGGCCGGGGTCGGGGCGGGCACCGGCCTCCACCGGGCGGTGGGTGAGCGCGGCGGGCACCTGGATGAGGGTGGAGACCCCGCCGAGCGAGACCGCGTGGGTGATCAGCCGGCACCCGGCGGCGACCCGCTCGGCCGCCTCCGCGCCGCCCCGCACGCTGAACGCCAGGACCGACCCGGGCAGCGCCAGTTGGCGGCCCAGCAGCCCGGCCGGGTCGGCGCCGGGCAGGCCGGGGAAGTGCACCCGGGCCACCTCGGGGTGGTCGGCGAGCCGTTCGGCGACGGCCTGGGCGGTCGCGCTCTGCCGGCGCACCCGCAGCGGCAGCGTCTGGAGGCCCCGGTGGAGCAGATAGGCGGAGAGCGGGTGCAGGATGCCGCCGGTGACGGCGCGTACGGAGCGCAGCCGGACGGCCCAGTCGGGGTGGCAGGCGACGGCACCGGCCAGCACATCGCCGTGGCCGCCCAGGTACTTGGTGGCGCTGTGCAGCACCAGGTCGGCGCCGTGCCGGCCGGGGCGCTGGAGGACGGGGGTGGCGAAGGTGTTGTCGACCAGCAGTGGCACCGGGTCGGCGCCGGGGCGGCGGCACTGCGCGGCGACGGCGGCGATGTCGACCAGTTCCAGGGTGGGGTTGGCGGGCGTCTCCAGGATCACCAGGCCGGTGTCGGGGCGGAGGGCGGCGGCGACGGTGTGCGGCTCGGCCCAGCTGACCTCGGTGCCGAGCAGCTCGGTGGCCAGCAGGTGGTCGGTGCCGCCGTACAGGGGGCGGACGGCGACCACATGGCCCCGGCCGGCGGCGCGGGTGGCGGTGAGGCAGGCGGCGAGGGCAGCCATGCCGGAGGCGAAGGCGACGGCCTCGGGCAGTTCCTCCAGTTCGGCGAGGGCGTCCTCGAATCCGGCCGTGGTGGGGTTCCACAGCCGCTGGTAGACATGGCTGTGGGCGGGCCCGGGGCGGCCTCCGGTGGCCAGGGTCTCGTAGGCGTCGCCGCCGTCCTGGACGCCGGGCAGCGGGTTGGTGGTGGAGAGGTCGATGAGGGGCACATGGACGCCCTGGCCGTGCAGTCCGCTGCGTCCTGCGTGGACGGCGGCGGTGTCGGGGCGGCGGCGGTCCGGCATGGGCGGGTCCTCCCGGTGCGGGGCGTGGCGAGTACGGGGGCGGTGCGGGTGCGGTGCGGGTGCGGTGGCGCCACCAGGGTGGACGACTTCTGCCGCGCGCGCCGCCGGGCCGCACGATGTTCTGTATCGGGCCTCCGGCTCTTGCTCTTCTTCGGCGGACGGGGTCACCATCGTGCCGTGCCGAACGAACTTCACCGCGAGCTGGCGCCCGTCGACCGGGCCATCCTGCGGGTGCTCCGCGACAATGCGCGTACCCCGAACAAGGCCGTGGCGGAGGCGGTCGGGATCGCCCCGTCGACCTGCCTGACCAGGATCCGGTCGCTCTGCGAGCGCGGGGTCATCCGCGGCTTCCACACCGATGTGGACCCGCGCGCCCTCGGCCTGGGCGTCCAGGCCATGATCGCGGTGCGGCTGCACTCGCATGCGCCCCGGCATGTCGACGCCTTTGTGCGCGGGGCGCCGGACCTGCCCGGTGTGCTCGCGGTCTTCCATGTCTCCGGGCCGGACGACTACCTGCTCCATGTGGCGGCGCCGGACACGGTGGCGCTGCGGGACTTCGTCCTGGAGCACCTGACGGCACATCCGGCGGTGCAGCAGGCCCGGACCAGCCTGATCTTCGGCCAGGTCCGGGGCGCGGCGGCAGCGGCCGGTTCGGGGTCGGCGGCAGGCGCGGCGGCAGCGGCGGAGTAGGTCCGGTCAGCCCGGTCAGCCGACGGGGCCGGACCCGACAGGGGCGGGCAAGGGACGGGCAAGGAAGACCCGGGGGCGTACCGGCGTTGCCTCCGCCGTGACCGCTTCCGCAGAAGAGACCAGGCCCGCACCGCTGCCCACACCCGCCATCGAGACCGAGGTGGTGGTGGTCGGCGCCGGGCAGGCGGGGCTGTCCGCCGCCTACCACCTGCGGCGGCGCGGGTTCGCTCCGTACGACGGGCTTGTGGTGCTGGACGCGGACGACGCCCCGGGCGGGGCCTGGCGCCACCGCTCCCCCACCCTCACCATGGCGGCGGTCCACGGCTTCCACGACCTGCCCGGGCTGCCGCTGCCGCCGGCCGACCCTGGGCGCCCGGCCCGGGAGGCGGTGCCGGAGTACTTCGCGGCATATGAGCGGACCCATGGACTGCCGGTGGTGCGCCCGGTGCGGGTGCGGGCGGTGCGGCCGGACCCGGATGGGCGGCTGCTGGTGGAGACGGACGCGGGCCGCTGGTCGGCGCGGGCGCTGGTCAATGCCACCGGCACCTGGACCCGCCCGTTCGTCCCCCACTACCCCGGCGCCGGGCTGTTCCACGGTCGGCAGCTGCACTACGCGGAGTACGGCGGCCCCGAGGAGTTCCGGGGGCAGCGGGTGGTGGTGGTCGGCGGCGGTGCCTCGGCGGTCCAGGTGCTGGCGGAGACCGCCGCCGTGGCGCAGACCACCTGGGTGACCCGGCGTCCGCCGGTCTTCCGCGACACGCCCTTCTCCCCGGAGGCGGGCCGGGCCGCCGTGGCGCTGGTGGAGCAGCGGGTGCGGCAGGGCCTGCCCGCGCAGAGCGTGGTGAGCGTGACCGGTCTGACGGAGAGCCCGGCGGTGCGGCGGGCCCGCGAGCTGGGGGCGCTGGAGCGGCTGCCGATGTTCGACCGGATCACCGCGACCGGGGTGGCCTGGGACGACGGGCGTACGGTCGCCGCCGATGCCATCGTCTGGGCGACCGGCTTCCGTCCTGCGATCGGCCACCTGGCCCCGCTGGGCCTGCGCGGACCGGGCGGCGGCATCGCCCTGGACGGCACCCGCGCGGCGGCCGACCCCCGGGTGCACCTGGTCGGGTACGGGCCGTCCGCCAGCACCGTCGGCGCCAACCGCGCGGGCCGCGCCGCCGCCCATGCGATCCACGCCCTGCTGCGGCTCCCCGCCCACGCCTGACCACCCCGGCCGCCCGGCGCGCGGACACCGGATGGACGCTACAGCGCGGCGGCGGCGGTCAGCCCCTCCAGGACGGCCTCCTCGACCGTGCGCGGTGAGACGCAGTCGCCGATGGCCGTGATCCGGCCGGGCAGGGCGTCGGCCAGGTCCGTCAGCTCGGTGACGGGGTCGTGGCCCTGGGCCAGTACGACGCCGCTGACGTCCTCCACCAGGACCGGTTCCTCGGTCAGGGTGTGCTGGAGGTACACGGTGTCGCTGTCCGCGCCGTACAGCCGGACATTGGGCACGATCTGCACCTTCGCCCGGACGGCATCGCCGAGCATGGCGGCCCGCACATACTGCTGAAGGTGCTCCCCCGCGCCGAAGCCGGTGACGCAGAGCACCACCCGCCGCCCCTGCCGGGCCAGCAGCACGGCCACGCCGAGCCCGATCCAGTCGCCGCGCCAGTCCGCCACCACGATCCGGCCGCGCGGCGTCTCCGCACCGCGTACGACATCCCAGGCGTCCAGCACAACGGGGTCATCGGCGAGTTCCAGCGCCGGGCGACGCGGAACCGCCCCGGTCGCGACGATGACCGCGTCGGGTTCGGCGGCCCGCAGCAGCGCGGCGTCCACCCGGGAACCGGTGACGATCCGTGCCCCCGCCCGCCTGGCCTCGCCCTCCAGATTGGTGATCGCACCGCCGAACTCCGCCCGGCCCGGCAGCCGTTCGGCAAGCAGCACCTGGCCGCCGACCCTGCGCGCCGCCTCGTGCAGGGTCACCTCGTGGCCGCGCTCGGCGGCGACGGCAGCCGCCTTCAGCCCCGCCGGTCCGCCCCCGACGATCAGCACCCGCTTGCGGCGGACGATCGGGGGCAGCACCGCGAAGCGCCGCTCCCGGCCGGTCTCCGGGTGCTGGATGCACGAGATGGGGTAACCGCGCTGGAAGTGCCCGATGCACGCCTGGTTGCATCCGATGCAGGCCCTGATCTCCTCGGTGCGGTCCTGGAGGGCCTTGTCCGGCATCTCGGGGTCGCAGATGAGCGCCCGGGTCATCGCGCAGGCGTCGGCCCAGCCCTGCGCGACGATCTGCTCGGCCTCCTGCGGCTGGTTGATCCGACCGGCCACCATCACCGGGACGTTCACCGTGGCCCGCACCTCGGCGGCCAGCGGAGCCGTGTACCCGGCCGGCTGGGACATCGGGGGCGCGATATGCAGCGAGCCGGACAGGGTCGCCGAGCTCCCGGCGCAGACGCTCACATAGTCGAGCAGCCCGTCCGCGTCGAGTCTGGCGGTGGTCTCCAGCACCCGCGCGGTGGTCAGGCCGTCGTGGCTGAGTTCGTCGCCGGAGATCCGCAGGCCGACGACAAAGCCGTCCCCGGCCTGCGCCCGTACCGAGCAGAGGGCCTCGTGCAGAAAGCGCAGCCGGTTCTCGTCGCTGCCGCCGTACCGGTCGTTCCGCACGTTCACCAGGGGGTTGAGGAACTGCGCCGGCAGATAGCCGTGGCTGGCCACCACCTCCACCCCGTCGAGCCCGGCCTCGCGCAGGCGCCGGGCCGCCGCCCCGTAGCCGTCCACCACCTCCCGGATCTCCTCCGGCGACATCGCGCGCGGCATGACATGGAACCGCTCGCTCGGCGTGGCGGACGGCGCCCAGGCGACCGGTGCGGACCCGTCCCGTGACTCCAGGATCTCCCGCCCCGGATGGAAGAGCTGCCCGAAGACCCTGGCCCCGTGCCGGTGCGCGGCCTGCGCCAGTCGGCGGTATCCCGCGATGCACTCGTCGTCGGTGGCCATCAGCACATGCGTGGTGTAGCGCGCCGTCTCATGCACGCCGCCGACCTGGACGACGATCAGCCCGACGCCGCCGGCGGCGCGTGCCTCGTGGTAGGCGACCAACTCGTCGGTCACCCTGCCGTCCTGGACCAGCACGGTGTCATGTCCCGACGACAGGATGCGGTTCTTCAGCGTCACCCCGCCGATCCGCAGCGGGCTGGACAGGTGCGGAAACTTCGATCCCATAGGGCTTCCCTCCCAGGTGCGGGCCACACGGTGTCAGGGGCGGTCCGCCGGGCCGGGGGACGCTGCGCCCTCCCGTACGCCGAGGACGGCTCGGGCGGTGCCCAGCAGCAGTTCGGCGTACCGGGGCGGCTCCATCCCACCGCCGGCCGCCACCGCCATGTCGCAGCCGTCGACCAGTACGGTGATCACCCGGACCGCCGTCTCCACCGGCATCACCGGGGCGAACCGGCCGGACCGCACGCCCTCGCCGACGATCTCCGAGACCAGGGCACGCCACTCCTCGTGGACCCGCCGGACTCCGTCCCGCAGTTCTTCGTGCCGGTAGGCGCTCGCGCAGAACTCGGTCCAGGTGGCGCATCTGCGGGACAGGTCCGGATCGCGGGTGAGTTCGTCCACCAGGAGCTGGAAGCGGCGCCATGGCTCGGGCTCCTCGACCGAGGCGCTGCGCCACCGGTCGATCAGATCCGCGATGGACCACTCGAACGCATGACGGAAGAGCAGGTCCCGCGTCTCGAAGTAGTGCTGGAGCAGCCCGATCGACACCTGGGCCGAGTTCGCCACATCACGCAGCCGGGCGGCGTCGAAGCCGCGCTCCGCCAGTGCCCGGGCCGCCGCCCGCAGAATGCGCTCGCGCTGCGCATCCGTACCGGCCGGGGGCACGCCCGCTCGAACATCAGCCGCTCTGTCGCCCATGCGGCCGATAATAACGCATTATTGGCGGGTGCAGAGGGGTGCGGCGGCCGGCCGTCAGCGGCACCCGTCAGCGGGCCAAGGAGACGGCGAACGGCTGGAATCCACGGCGCCGCAGCACATGCGGGACCAGCAGGATCAGCGCCTCGCTGGCGCGGGCGGTGGTGATGTCGCCGAGGTCCTCGATCCACTGCGGCTGCCAGCCCAGGTCGGCGAGCAGGCCCGCGACGGCCTTCTTGGCGCCGTCGTCATCGCCGGACAGATACACCGTCGGCGGGGTGGCCAGGGACTCGGGGGCGGTCATGACCGTGAAGAGCATGGTGTTCAGGGTCTTGACCACCCGGGTCTCCGGCAGGGCGTGCTGAAGGCGCTCGGCCAGGCTGCCGCCGGGATAGACCAGCTCTCCGGGGAGTCCGTCCGCAGCGTCATGGGTGGCGTTGGAGACATCGACGAGGATCTTGCCCGCGAGTTCGGACCGGAACTCCGTCAGGCGCTCCAGGGCGGTGTCACCCGGCGTCGCGTTGATCACGATGTCGGCGGTCCGGGCGGTGCTGCGCTGGTCCGCGAACCGGATCGACGGGTCGACACCGGCCTCGGCCTCGGCCCCGGTACTGCGGTGGCCGAGGGTGACGTCATGTCCGGCGGAGGCGAGCTTGCGGGCCAGGTTGGCGCCGACACGGCCGGCGCCGAGGATGCCGATGGTGGTCATGGTGGCCATGGTGGTCTGCTCCTTGGGATGTGCGGGTTGGTCAGGCGAGGGGTGCCAGGACCTTGACGGCAGCGGCGTGAATGCCCGGGGCGGCGGCGATGAAGTCGCGGCCGGCCAGAGTCCAGGGCCTGCCGTCGGTGTCGGTGACGGTGCCACCGGCCTCGGCGACCAGCAGGGCACCGGCCACCAGCCCGGAGCGGACGTCGGAGAACTGCCAGAAGGCATCCATCCGCCCGGCGGCGACCTGGATGAGTTGCAGGGTGGCGGGGACGGAGACGCGGACGACGAGCCCGTTGACCAGCATCGCGGTGACCGAGTCGCCGATCTTGCGCAGGGCTCGCTCGTCCTCGCCCGGCTTGGCCTGGCCGGTGCCGATCAGGGCCGCGCCCAGGTCGGTCTTAGCCGACACCCGCAACGCCGTGCCATTGAGCTCGGCGCCGAGACCGGCGAGCGCCGTGTAGGTGTCACCGGTCAGCGGCAGGTGGACAACGGTCAGAACAGGCCGGTTGTCGCGTACCAGCGTGGCGGTGACCGCCCAGTCCGCCATGCCGTGGACGTGGTTGATGTTCCCCTCGGCCGGATCGACCACCCACCACTCGCCGCCCGGCAGCGCGCCGCCGGCCAACTCGTCCTCGGCCCACTGGGACCCCGGCCGGGCCGCGAGCAGCGGCGCCTTCAGCACCTCCAGCACGGCGGCGTCGTTGGCGTGGATCTCGTGGACGATCTCATCGAGGCCGACCCCTCGGGCATGCGGGGTGTAGCGGTCCCGGAGCGTGGCCCCGGCGGACCGGACCGCGTCCGCCACGGTGGCCAGAAGGGCGTTGTCGAGCAGAGACATAGATGCTCCCTGGAGGGGATCCGGTTCACTTCATCGCCTGCTCCTCGACGGTAGGCAGTCCGTGGATTAACAACAAGTGCATGTATGTCACGCCTAGGATTACCGATATGCAACTGGATCTGAACCTGCTCACCGCCCTGGACGCGCTGCTGGAAGAGGGCAGCGTGGCCGGAGCGGCAGCCCGCCTCCATGTCACCGCCCCCGCGATGAGCCGGTCCCTGGGCCGCATCCGCAAGGCCACCGGAGACCAGATCCTGGTGCGCACCGGCCGCACGATGGTCGCCACCGCCTATGCCCTGGCCGTCCAGGAGCAGGTCCACGACCTCGTCCAGCAGGCCCACGACGTGCTGTCCCCGGAACGCGAGGTGGACCTGGCCACGCTGGAGCGGGTCTTCACCGTGCGCCTGCACGACGCGCTCGCCGCCGCCTGCGGCCCCGCCCTGGTCGCCTCGGTCCACCGGCAGGCCCCGGGCGTACGGCTTCGCCTGGTCGCCGAGTCAGGCTCCGACACACCCGAGCTGCGCCGGGGCGATGTGGACCTGGAGTCCAGCTCCGCCAAGCCGACCGTGCCCGACATCCGCCACCGACTGATCGGCCAGGACCGCCTGGTCGTCGCGGTCCGCCCCGGCCACCCGCTCGCCGAGGGGCCGCTGACCGCCGAACGCTATGCGGCGGCCGAGCACGCCACCGTCTCCCGCCGGGGACGGCTGAGCGACCCCGTAGACGACGCCCTCGGCGCCCTCGGACTGGAACGCACGGTCATCGCCGCCGCCCCCACCACGGCCGCCGCCCTCAACCTGGCACTCGACACCGACCTGGTGGTCTCCGTCCCCGAGGCGGTCACCCGCGCCGCCCGGCAGCAACTGGCCCTCCTGACCCTCCCTCTCCCCCTGGAGATGCCCCCCATCCCGCTCTATCTGAGCTGGCACCAGCGCTACGACAACGACCGCGCCCACACCTGGCTCCGCGCCCAGACCCGCACAGCCATCCAGACCGTCTTCGCCCCGCCGACATAAGCCACCGTCACCCCGGTCGGCACACCGCGATCTCGCCGACAGCGACCGGGCGCGTCAGTGGGGCCCACGGGCAATCGACGACGAGGACCGGCTGCTCCCGTGGAAGCAAGGGGACGGTCGGGAAGTCCAGACCGACCAGCCACTCAACCAACTGGACGGTCCGGCGCACCTCCGCGGTGTTGGAGCCGCGCCGCGCGATCTTGACCACCACAGGGCTGGAAGCCAGCAGGAAGACCGCGTTGGTATGCCCACGCAGGACAGTGGCACCTGACGCATCCAGGCCCACCGCATGGCAGGCAGCTTCGAGCTTTCCAACCTGGCTGGAGGCTGGGTCAGTGTCCACCCGGAGCTTCACATGCCTGTCTGCCCATCGGGGATCGGCCTTGGCGGACCACCTTGCCACCAGCGCGAATATGTGAACCACCGGGCCTTGGGGTCAGGCCCCTACCGGCGACCGCGCGTCGGTGTGGTGCCGAGCTTGGAGCTCAGCACCGACAGGAAGGTCGGGAGCTTGTCCACCGCGGATTTGGGGACCGGGGTGATCTGGACGGTGTCCCGCACCACGTCCTGCACCACGAGCTTGTAGGTGCCGTCTTCCTCGACGAGTTCGGCGGTGAAGAGCAGTGTTTCCACCAGAAGGTCCTTCGGTTGTCTGTTGTGCGACGCGTCAGGCGCCGTTGAGCCAGTCGTTCCACACCTTGGTGGCCTGTTCCTCGTCCGCGTCCTCGGCGTACAGGTGGTGGCCCAGCCAGATCGGCCAGTTCCAGGAACTGCCGTTGAAAAACCGGTACAGCCCGTCCGGGCCGCGCAGGCCGACGAAGTCGGGGCTGAGCCAGTCCACGACGACCGCCTCCGGGCTGCCGTCCGGACCGGGGACGTGGAGTTCGAGCCGGTCGCCGACGGCCGCGTCGTCGGCGAGGCCGAGGCGTCGACGCAGGGCACCGAAGTCGGCCGGGTCGGCGGTGGGTTCGGGGCGCTGGGCCTTGATGTAGACGGCGGGGCGGCCGCCGAAGTGCCGCAGGTACTCGGCGAGACCGTGCTGGTAGAAGTGGACGTGCTTCTCGGCCGCGTCCGCCTTGGTGTCCCAGGTCTCGTCCCAGACGCCCTCGTGCACCCAGTGGATTCCCATGCTCAGGTGGCTCGTTCCGCTGTCCACCGGCTCGATCCGGTAGCTGAGCGTGTTGGAGAACTCGTTGCCCAGGGTCGCCCGGACGGCGAAGTGGCTCGGCGGCTCCCACACGACGACGGTGCTGTCGGACCGGGTGGCCTTTCCGCCGACGCGCGGCTCGACCTCCATGGGGTACAGCCAGCCGAGGTTGCCGGCGCCGGTGGCGACCGCGGCCCAGATCTGCTCGGGTGTCCCGGGCAGATCCTGTTCCTTGCGGACCTCGAACTCTCGGGTCATGGTCGGTTCTCCTTCGTCATCGTTCGAGGGTCAGTAGGTGAGCGGGAGGGCGCTCAGCCGCCGTTGCAGCGGGTTGGGCCGCCATTCGAGGGCCGCCCCACCGGCTGCTTCGTCGGCCAGCCGCAGCTGCGGGAGCCGGCGGACCAGCGTGCCGATGGCCACCTCCACCTGGAGCCTGGCCAACGGGCCGCCCAGGCAGAAGTGCGGGCCGTTGCCGAAGCTCAGGTGCCGGTTGCCGGGGCGGGACAGGTCGAGCAGGTCGGGGTCCTCGAAGCGCTCGGGATCACGGTTGGTCGCGGCGAGGAACAGGTACACCAGCTCGCCCGCGCGGAGCGTCCGCCCGCCGATCCCGACATCCTCGGCGACGACCCGGACGATCGCCTGGGTCGGCGTGTCGTAGCGGGTGAGTTCGTCGACGGCGGTGCGGATCAGCGTCGGGTCCTCGCGCAGGCGGGCCAGTTGCCCGGGGTGGCGCAGCAGCGCGAGCATGCCGTTGCCGACCAGGTGGGTGGTGGTCTCGTCGCCCGCGGTGATCAGGACGAAGCAGGTGGACAGCAGCTCGGAGTCGGTGAGGCGGTCGTCCTGCGCCTGCGTCGCGACCAGGGCGCTGATCAGGTCGTCGCCCGGGTCGGCCCGGCGTCGGCGGACGAGCCGGGCGAGGTACTCCTCGTACTGCCCGATCGCCTCCTCGGACTTGTCGATGTCCTCGCTCATCCGGCCGAAGCGGCGGAACCATGTCTTGACCTGCGGGCGGTCCTCGGGCGGGATGCCGAACAGCTCGCAGACGACGGAGAGCGGCAGCGGGGAGGCGACCGCCTCGATCAGGTCCATGGCCGGCCCGGCCGCGACCGCCTCGTCGACGAGTCGGTCGACGATCCGCTGGATGCCGTCGCGCAGGGCTTCGACCCGCCGGGCCGTGAAGGCGCGGTTGGCCAGCTTGCGCAGCCGGGCGTGGTCCGGCGGGTCGGTGTTGGTCATCACCCGGCCGAGCCGGTCGGTGAGCCGGCTGAACGCCTTCAGGTCGCCGCCGAGCGCGCCGTAGGCGCGGGTCATCCGGTCGCGGTCGTTGGACAGCCGCAGGTCGCCCAGGGCCGCCTCGACGTCGGCGTAGCGGGTGAGGTGCCAGATGCCCTGGGCGCTGCGGTGCACCGGGTCCTCCCGCCGCATGCGGGCGTAGATCGGGTACGGGTCCCGGCGGGCCTCGGGCGTCCGCAGTGCTGCGGCGAGGTCGCCGGGCCGGGCGGGGCCCGCAGTGCCGCGGGTCCCGCCCAGGGTGTCGGTGGAGGTCAACGTCGGCCGCGCTACCGCTGGGCGTCCATGGCGTCGGCGAGGCTCTTGGGCCGCATATCGGTCCAGGCCTGCTCGACGTACTCCAGGCAGGCGGCCTGGGTATCGGGGCCGTGGGCGACGGTCCAGCCGGCGGGGACGTCCGCGAACTGCGGCCACAGCGAGTGCTGGTTCTCCTGGTTGACGAGCACGAGGAAGGTGCCGTCCTGGTCGTCGAAGGGGTTGGTCATGGGAATCAGTCCTCCTGGTTGCGGATTGGGGTGCCACCGGTGCCACCGGTGGCCTCGGCGAGCCTGGCGGCCAGGATCGGTCCGATCTGGGCCAGCGAGCCGGCTTGGGTCATCCGGTTGTGCCGGGTGGCGATCTCGTGCGATTCGATCCGGCCGGCGATGTAGGGGCGCCAGATCCCGGGCCCGGCGTTGTCCTCGGTCCGGTCGATCGTGGAGTTGAAGAGCAGCAGGTCTCCGTTGAACTCTCCGGGAACGAAGTCGACTGCCAGCTTCGCGTTGTTGATCATGATCTGGACGATGACCTCGATCTGCCGCTCCGTCAGCCCGGCCAGCGCGCTGCCCCGCCGGTTCAGGATCTCGGCGACCTCGCCGTAGGTCAGCGCCCGGTCGCCCAGCTCGTCCGGGTCGACGTCCAGCACACCGACCAGCACGTCCCGCTCGGTGGGCACGGGCACCTCCTCGAACCGCACGTCCTTCACCGGGTAGGCGTCGAGAATCGCCAGCAGTGCGGTGCGCTCGCCGCGCGACTGGAGCTCGCAGGCGAGCGCGTGGGCGATCAGCCCGCCGGCGGACCAGCCGAGCAGCAGGTACGGGCCCTCCGGCTGGAGCTTGCGGATCTGCTCGGCGTAGTCGGCCGCCATCTCCTCGAAGGACATCGGCAGCGGTTCGGGCCGGCCGAGGCCGCGCGCCTGGATCGCGTAGACCGGGTGCTGGGGACCGATGTGGTTCAGCAGCCCGCTGTACGACCAGCTGATGCCGCCGCCGGGGTGGATGCAGAACAGCGGTGTCCCGTTCCCGGCGGTGCGCAGCGGCAGCACCACGTCCAGCGCGTCATCGGGGTCGTCCATGACCAGGCGTTCGGCGAGCCCGGCCACGGTCGGCGCTTCGAACAGCGTGCGCAGGCCCAGCTCGACGCCGAGGGTCTCGCGGACCCGGGACGCCAGGCGGGCGGCCAGCAGCGAGTGCCCGCCCAGGCCGAAGAAGCTGTCGTCGATGCGGACCTGCTCCCGGCCGAGGACCTCGGCGAACAAGTCGCACAGCAGCTCCTCCTGCGGCGTCCGGGGCCCGCGCCCGGTGCCCGGCGCACCGTACTCGGGGGCGGGCAGGGCGGCCCGGTCCAGCTTGCCGTTGGCGGTCAGCGGCAGCGCGTCCACGGTGACGAACGCCGACGGCACCATGTACTCGGGCAGCTCGCGGCGCAGCCGGTCGGACAGCCACCCCGCCTCGGGCACCCCCTCGGGGGCGGCCACCAGGTAGGCCACGAGCCGCTTGTCGCCCGGCTGGTCCTCACGGGCTACCACGGCTGCCTGGGCGACGCCCGGGCAGCCCGCGAGCACGGCCTCGATCTCACCGGGCTCGATCCTCAGACCGCGCAGCTTGACCTGATGGTCGGCCCGTCCGGCGAACTCCAGCGTGCCGCCGGCCTGCCACCACGCCAGGTCGCCGGTGCGGTACATCCTGCTCCCGGGCGGCCCGTACGGGTCGGCGGTGAACCGCTCGGCTGTCAGACCCGGGCGGCCGAGGTAGCCGCGGGCCACTCCCACTCCCGCGAGATACAGCTCACCGACCATGCCCGTCGGCACCGGCCGCAGGTGGTCGTCGAGCACATAGGCGCGCATGTTGGCCATCGGCCCGCCGATCGGCACGGTCGCGACGTCCTCGGAGAGGGCGCGCACGGGGTAGCAGGTGGCCAGGGTCGTGGCCTCGGTCGGCCCGTAGCCGTTGACCACCTCGATGCCGGGGCAGGCCGTGCGCACGCGGGCGACGGCGGCCGGGGAGACCACGTCACCGCCGGTCCAGACCTCGCGGACCCCGGCGAGCAGGCCCGGCCGCTCCTCGGCGACCAGACGGAACAGGCCGGCCGTCAGCCACAGGCCGGTCACCTGGTGCCCGGTGACCGCCCGTTCCAGCAGGTCGAGGTCGAGCCGCTCCGGCGGTGCGACCACCACCCGGCCGCCGCTGAGCAGCGGCACCCACAGCTCGTACGTCGAGAGGTCGAAGGCGGTCGGGGAGTGCATCAGCACCCGCTGGTGTCCGCCGCCGCGCCATTCGGGGGTGAGCGCGAGGCCCACCACGTCGCGGTGGGTGACGGCCACGCCCTTCGGCCGCCCGGTGGATCCGGAGGTGTACATGATGTACGCCAGCTGCCGGGGGTCGCAGGGGACTTCGAGTGCGGACGGGTCGGGCTCGGCCTGGAGCAGCGCGGTCAGCACGTCCTCGGTGAGCACGAGCGCGGCCCCGGTCTCCCGCAGGATCAGCTCGATGCGGGACGACGGGAAGCGCGAGTCGAGCGGCACATAGGCGCCGCCCGCCTTGACGATCGCGAGGATCGCCACGACCAGCTCCGCCGAGCGCTCCAGCATGACCGCGATCGGCGTCTCCGGCCGGACGCCCCGGCGGGTCAGCGCCCGCGCGAGGCGGTTGGTTCGCAGGTCGAGTTCCCGGTAGGTCAGCTCGGTGCCGCCGGCCACGACCGCCACGGCGTCCGGGGTGGCCCGGACCTGGCGGGCGAAGAGTTCCGGCAACGCGGCCTCGGGCAGCTCGGCGGCGGCGCCCGTGGACTCGGACAGCAGCCGGTGGCGTTCCTCGCCGGACATGATGTCGATCCGGCTGATCGGCCGGTCGGGGTCGGCGACCGCTGTGCGCAGCAGCCGCGCCCAGCGGTCGAACAACAGCTCCACGGTGGGCGCGTCGAACAGGTCGGTGGCGTACTCCACCGCACCGACCAGGCCGTCGAGGCCGCCGTCCGGGCGGAACTGCTCGGCCAGGCTGAAGGTCAGGTCGACCCGGGAGGTCCCGGTCGGCGCCTCCAGGTGGCCGGTCTCCAGCCCCGGCAGCGCGAACTCGCCCAGCGGCGCGTTCTGCAGGGCCAGCATGATCTGGAACAGCGGGTGGTGGGCCAGCGACCGCACCGGGTTGACCACCTCGACCAGGTACTCGAACGGCACGTCCTGGTGGTCGTACGCGGTGAGCGCCTTCTGCCGCACCCGGCCCAGCAGTTCGGCGAAGCCGGGGTCGCCGCCGGTGTCGGTGCGCAGCACCAGGGTGTTGACGAAGAAGCCGACGAGCTCGTCCAGGGCCTGGTCGGTGCGGCCGGCGATCGGGCTGCCGATGGGGATGTCCGTACCGGCGCCGAGCCGGGTGAGCAGCGCGGCGAGACCGGCCTGGAGCACCATGAACAGGCTGGCGCCCCGCTGGGCGGCCAGGTCCCGCAGGGCCCGGTGCAGTCCGGCGTCCAGCCGGACGGTGACCCGGCCGCCCCGCTGGGAGGCCACCGCCGGTCGGGGCCGGTCGGCGGGCAGTTGCAGCTGCTGCGGAATGCCGGCCAGCTCGTCCTTCCAGTAGGCCAGTTGCCTGGCGAACAGGCTGTCCGGATCGGCGGCGTCGCCGAGCAGTTCGCGTTGCCAGCGGGTGTAGTCGGCGTACTGCACCGGCAGCGGGGACCACTGCGGCTCCTCGCCCCGGCAGCGTGCCGCGTAGGCCGCCGCGAGGTCGCCGGAGAGCGGGCCCATCGACCAGCCGTCGGCGGCGATGTGGTGCACCACGACCAGCAGCACATGCCGGTCGGGGGCGAGCGCGTACAGCGCTGCCCGGACCGGCGGTTCCTCGGCCAGGTCGAAGCCGCGCCGGGCCGCGTCCGCCAGCCGTTCGGCCAGCCGGCTCTCGTCGAGCTCGACCACCGGCAGCTCCGGGTGCGCCTGCGAGGCGCTCAGCACGACCTGGTACGGCACGCCGTCCGTCTCCCGGAAGACGGTCCGCAGGCTCTCGTGCCGGGCGATCACATCCGCCAGCGCGGCGTGCAGGGCCGACCGGTCGAGTCGGCCGGTCAGGCTCAGCGCGAGCGGCATGTTGTAGGTGGCGCTCGGCCCGTCCATCCGGTGCAGGAACCACAGGCGGCGCTGGGCGAAGGACAGCTGTACGTGCTCGGGGCGCGGGTGGGCGGTCAGCGCGGGCCGCGCCGTTCCGGAGCCGTCGAGACGGGCCGCCAGCCCGGCCACGGTCGGGGTCTCGAACAGCGTGCGGACCTCCAGTTCCGCGCCGAGGGTCGCCCGCACCCGGGAGGCCAGGCGGGTCGCCAGCAGCGAGTGGCCGCCCAGGTCGAAGAAGCTGTCCTCGACCCCGACCTGGGCCAGCCCGAGCACCTCGGCGAACAGCTCGGCGAGCAGCTGCTCCTGCGGGGTGCGCGGCGCCCGCCCGGCTCCGGCGGAGCCGAGGTCGGGAGCGGGCAGCGCGCGGCGGTCGAGCTTGCCGCCGGCCGTCAGCGGAAGCGACTCCAGCACCACGAACGCCGAGGGGATCAGGTAGTCGGGCAGCCGCCCGCGCAGCCAGTCGCGGAGTTCCCCGATGAGGGCCCCGGTGCCCCGGCTGCCGGTCGGGCGGTTGGTCAGCGAGGACAGCGCCCCGCCGGTGGCCCTGGCCGGCCGGTACGGCTCGACCGGGGAGCCGTGGTGCGCCCGCGGATCGGCGAAGACGACGTCCACGGCGTCGGGCTGGGTGGCCGACCAGGTGACTCCCACCCAGCGGTCGAGTTCCCGCCCGAGCTCATGGAAGTCGTCCGGGTCGGGCAGGCCGCCCTCCTCCGGGGCGTGCAGCCGTTCCAGCAGCTCGGCGAGCGGGGCGTCCCCGTCCTGCACCGCGCGGGCCAGGGCGGACTCCCGCGCCACCCGGCGGTTGGGCACCCCGGTGACCCGCAGCACGCCAGCGAGCGGCTGGGCGAGCAGCTCGCGCAGCTCGGCCAGGCCGGCGACCTGCCGCCCCCACTCCAGCTCGACCGGTCGGCTCACGGCTGCCGGGGCGACCGGTGACTTGTGCAGCGTCACGTCGTAGCGGTAACGGCTCAGTTCATTGTGGTGGCGGCCGCGCTTGACCTCCACGGCCACCGCACCGATGTCCGCACCGATGTCCGCACCGTGCTCCCGCAGGGCGGTGAAGAAGTCCGGGTGGACCAGGAGCTCCTTCTCGACCCGGAGGGCCTGCTCCACGGCGCGGCGCACCGTCGCGAGGTCGGCGCCGGCATCGGTCCGGTGCAGTTGGACGGCCGTGGCCAGCGGGCGCAGCAGCCGCAGGTTGCGGACGTCGCCGATGAAGAGCGCGCCGCCGGGGGCGAGCAGCCGCATCAGCTTCCCGATCACGTCCGCCAGGTAGTCGGCGGACGGGAAGTACTGCACCACCGAGTTGATCACGATGGTGTCGAAAGTCCCGGCGGGCAGTCCTTCGGTGTCGTGCGCCGGGCGGGTCTGCAGCACGACGCGCTCGGCCAGGTCCTCCTGTCGGACCACCTGGGCGGCCAGCGCCTCGATCGCGGTCGCGGAGAAGTCCGTCGCCCAGTAGGTCTCGCAGTGCGGCGCGATCTGCGAGAGCAGCAGACCGGTGCCGACGCCGACCTCAAGCACCCGGCGGGGGCGCAGCGCCAGGATGCGGGAGACGGTCGCGTCCCGCCACTCCCTCATCTGCTCGACCGGGATCGGGCTTGCGTCGTAGCTGCTGTTCCAGCCCACGAAGTTCCGGCCGAAGGCGGCTTCCTCGGGGGTGATGGGCAGGGCGTCGTAGATGTCCTGCCACTCGCCCACGTGGTCGGCTTCGAGACCGGTGTCCCGGGACGCCTCCGGACGCGGGACGACATAGCCGATGAGCCGGTCGTCCTGGGCGAGGACGGCGGCCCGGGCGACGGCGGGGTGCTCGGCCAGGGCCGCCTCGATCTCACCGGGCTCGACCCGGAAGCCGCGCACCTTCACCTGGTCGTCGGCCCGGCCGAGGTACTCCAGCTCCCCTCCCCCAGCGCCCCCAGCCTGGCGGCCGGGAGGTGCCCCCACCGGCCCGGGGGACCCCCAGTCGCGGAACCGCACCAGGTCGCCGGTGCGGTACATGCGCTCGCCGTCCGCGCCGAACGGGCAGGCGACGAACCGCGTGGCGGTGAGCCCGGGCCGGTTCAGGTAGCCACGGGCCAGGCCGGCGCCCGCGACGTACAGCTCTCCCACCACTCCCGGCGGCACCGGCCGCAGCCGCTCGTCCAGCACGTACACCCGGGCGTTGGCGATCGGTCGGCCGATCGGCGGCACGCCCGACCCCGGGGACAGCGGGTCGCTCATCGTCGCGCACACCGTCGTCTCCGTCGGACCGTACGCGTTGATCATCCGACGCCCCGGGGCCCACCGGTCCACCAGCTCCGGCGGGCATGCCTCACCCGCCACCACCAGCGTCGACACGGTCATCGCATCCTCCGGCAGGGCGGCCAGGACGGACGGGGGCACGGTCACATGGGTGACGGCGAGGCCCGGGTCGGCCAGCGCAGAGACCGGATCCGCCGCAGGGGGCAGCACCAGGGCCGCGCCGCACAGGAGAGCGGTGAAGATCTCCGACACCGAGGCGTCGAAGCTGGGCGAGGCGAACTGGAGCACCCGGCTGTCGGGTTCGATCGCGAACCGCTCGATCTGGGCGGCGACCAGGCTCGCCACGCCGGCGTGGCCGACGACGACGCCCTTGGGCCGGCCGGTCGAGCCGGATGTGTAGATCACATAGGCCGGGTGCCGGACGTCCAGCGCGACCTCCGGAGCGGTGTCCGGCCACTCGGACACCTCCGTCACCATCGCCGGATCGTCGACCACCACCGCCGGGCGAGCGTCCGCCAACATGAACGCGATCCGCGACTGCGGATACGACGGATCCACCGGCAGATACGCGGCCCCGGCCTTCAGCACACCCAGGACCGCCACCACCGACTCCACCGACCGAGGCAACGCCACCGCCACGACCCGCTCCGGACCCACACCCCGCGCGATCAGCGCATGCGCGAACCGGTTCGCCCGGACATCCAACTGCCGGTACGACAACTCCACACCGCCGCAGACCACCGCGACCGCATCCGGAGTCGCCGCCACCCGCACCGCGAACGCCTGCGAGACCGGGACGGCGCCCACCTCACGGGCGGTCGCGTTACCGCTCTCCAGGAGCCGGTACCGCTCGCCTGCGTCAAGGAGGTCGATCTCTCCGATCGGCTGGTCCGGGTCGGCCGTGACCGCCTCCAGCAGGACCGTCCAGCGCCGGGTGAGGGCGGCGACCGTATCCGGGTCGAACAGATCGGTGGCGTACTCCACCGCGCCGACGATCCCGGCCGGGTTTCCGTCCGGCTCGAACTGTTCGGCAAGAGCCACACCGAGGTCGAACTTGGCGGTGCCGGTGGCCACCGCGAAGGTGGTGACATCCAGCCCGGGCAGCGCGAACCGGCCCATCGGCGCGTTCTGCACGGCCAGGATGGTCTGGAACAGCGGGTGGTACGACAGCGACCGGGACGGGTTCAGCACCTCCACCAAATGCTCGAACGGCACATCCTGGTGCGCGTACGCCGACAGCGCCGTCTCCCGCACCCGACCCAGCAACTCCGTGAAACTCGGATCACCACTCGTGTCCGTACGCAGCACCAACGTGTTCACAAAGAACCCGACCAGATCGTCCAGCGCCTCGTCCGTACGCCCCGCGATCGGACTCCCGATCGGAATGTCCGTCCCCGCACCCAACCGCGTGTACAACGCAGCGAGACCCGCCTGCAGCACCATGAACAGACTCGCACCGGAACGCCGCGCCAACTCCACCAGCGAGGCATGCAGTTCGGCACTCAGCTCCAGACCGACGAGGCCGCCGCGCCAGCCGGCGACGGCCGGCCGCGGCCGGTCGGCGGGCAGCTGGAGCAGCTCCGGCAGAGCCGACAACTGCTTCTTCCAGTAGCCGAGTTGCTCGGCGAACCGGCTCTCCGGGTCTGCGGCGTCGCCGAGCAGGTCACGCTGCCACAGCGTGTAGTCGGCGTACTGCACCGGCAGGACCGGCCAGCCCGGTGGGCGCCCCTCGCACCGGGCGGCGTACGCCTCAGCCAGGTCACGGGCCAGCGGGCCGGTGGACCAGCCGTCGCCCGCGATATGGTGCATCACCACCAGCAGCACGTGCTCCTGCGGCGCGAGCGCGAACAGCTCCGCCCGCAGCGGCGGTTCCGCAGCCAGGTCGAACGGCTGCTGGGCGAACTCGGCCAGCCGGTCCGGAAGTTCCTCCTTCGACACCTCGGTCAGCCGGACGCGGGGCCGGGCCGCCGCCGGGTCAAGGACGCGCTGGCACGGTACGCCGTCGACCTCCGGGAACACCGTCCGCAGGCTCTCGTGCCGGGCCACCACGTCGGCGAGCGCCTCGTCCAGCGCCGCCCCGTCCAGTGTCCCGGTCAGCCGGAGTGCCAGTGGGATGTGGTAGGTCGCGGCGGTGCCGTCCATGCGGTGCAGGAACCAGAGCCGACGCTGGGCGAAGGAGAGCGGCACAGCCTCCGGCCGCTCCTGCGCGGTCAGCGCCGGGCGGGCGCGGCCGGCCTCGGCCAGCGCCTCGGCCAGGCCCGCCGCAGTGGGCGCCTGGAAGAGCGCGCGCAGTCCCAGCTCGACGCCGAGTGTCGCCCGGACCCGCGACACCAGCCGGGTGGCGAGCAGGGAGTGCCCGCCCAGGTCGAAGAAGTCGTCGTCGACCCCGACCCGGGGCACACCCAACACCTCGGCGAACAGCTCGCACAGGATCTGCTCCTGCGGCGTGCGCGCCGCCCGACCCGCCACCGTGCCGACCGGCTCAGGCGCGGGCAGCGCCGCCCGGTCCAGCTTCCCGTTCGGCGTCAACGGCACCACATCCAGCAGCACAAACGCCGACGGCACCAGATAGTCCGGCACCCGGTCACGCAGATACGCCGCCAGCACGGCCGGTCGTACGTCCGCGTCGGGACGCACTGCCACATAGCCGATGAGCCGGTCGTCCTGGGCGAGGACGGCGGCCCGGGCGACGGCGGGGTGCTCGGCCAGGGCCGCCTCGACCTCGCCGGGCTCGACCCGGAAGCCGCGCACCTTCACCTGGTCGTCGGTGCGGCCGACGTACTCCAGCTCCCCTCCCCCAGCGCCCCCAGCCTGGTGGCCGGGAGGTGCCCCCACTGGCCCGGGGGACCCCCAGGCACGGCGCCGCACCAGGTCGCCGGTGCGGTACATGCGCTCGCCGTCCGTGCCGAACGGGCAGGCGACAAACCGCGTGGCGGTGAGCCCGGGCCGGTTCAGGTAGCCACGGGCCAGGCCGGCGCCCGCGACGTACAGCTCTCCCACCACTCCCGGCGGCACCGGCCGCAGCCGCTCGTCCAGCACGTACACCCGGAAACCGGCGACCGCTCGGCCGATCGGCGGCACGCCCGACCCCGGGGACAGCGGGTCGCTCATCGTCGCGCACACCGTCGTCTCCGTCGGACCGTACGCGTTGATCATCCGACGCCCCGGGGCCCACCGCGCAACCAGCTCCGGAGCGCACGCTTCACCCGCCACCACCAGGGTGGCGGCGGTGAGTTCGGCGCCGTCCAGCGCGGTCAGGACCGAGGGCGGCAACGTCACATGGGTGATGTCGAGCCGCCGGTCCGTCAGGGCCTCCAGCGGTGCCTCGGACGGGGCCAGAACGAGGGCGGCACCGGTGAGCAGGGCGCTGCACAGGTCCCAGAACGACGCGTCGAAGCTGGGCGAGGCGAACTGGAGCACCCGGCTGCCCGGCGCCACGCCGAGCCGCTCGACCTGCGCCGCCACCAGGCCCGGCACACCGGCGTGGCTCACCACGACGCCCTTGGGCCGGCCGGTCGAGCCGGATGTGTAGATCACATAGGCCGGGTGCCGGACGTCCAGCGCGACCTCCGGAGCGGTGTCCGGCCACTCGGACACCTCCGTCACCATCGCCGGATCGTCGACCACCACCGCCGGGCGAGCGTCCGCCAGCATGAACGCGATCCGCGACTGCGGATACGACGGATCCACCGGCAGATACGCGGCTCCGGCCTTCAGCACGCCCAGGACCGCCACCACCGACTCCACCGACCGAGGCAACGCCACCGCCACGACCCGCTCCGGACCCACACCCCGCGCGATCAGCGCATGCGCGAACCGGTTCGCCCGGACATCCAACTGCCGGTACGACAACTCCACACCGCCGCAGACCACCGCGACCGCATCCGGAGTCGCCGCCACCCGCACCGCGAACATCTCCGGCAGGCCCGTGGCGGCAGCACCGCTCTCGGCAGCCGGCAGCAGTTCGCGGCGCTCCTGGTCGGACAGCAGGTCGATCCCGCCGATCGGCCGGTCCGGCGCGGCGGCGACCGCGGCCAGCAGCCTGGTCAGCCGGGCGAAAAGGGTCTCCACCGTCGCGCGGTCGAACAAGTCGGTGCTGTACTCGATCGCGCCGCCGAGACCGGCCGGCGCGCCGTCGGGACCGTACCGCTCCGCGAGGCCGAAGGTCAGGTCGAGCCGGGAGGTCCCGGTGGGGACGGCCATCCCGGCGGCGTTCAGGCCGGGTAGGTCGAAGTCGCCGCCCGGCGCGTTCTGCACCACCAGTCCGGTCTGGAACAGCGGGTGGTACGACAGCGACCGGGACGGGTTCAGCACCTCCACCAAATGCTCGAACGGCACATCCTGGTGCGCGTACGCCGACAGCGCCGTCTCCCGCACCCGACCCAGCAACTCCGTGAAACTCGGATCACCACTCGTGTCCGTACGCAGCACCAACGTGTTCACAAAGAACCCGACCAGATCGTCCAGCGCCTCGTCCGTACGCCCCGCGATCGGACTCCCGATCGGAATGTCCGTCCCCGCACCCAACCGCGTGTACAACGCAGCGAGACCCGCCTGCAGCACCATGAACAGACTCGCACCGGAACGCCGCGCCAACTCCACCAGGGCGGCATGCAGTTCGGCGTCGATCCGGACGTCCAGCAGGTCGCCACGGTACGACACGGCAGCCGGCCGCGGCCGGTCGACCGGCAGTTGCAGCTGGTCGGGCAGGCCGGCCAGCGCCTCGGTCCAGTAGGCGACCTGGCGGGCGAACACGCTGTCCGCGTCATGCTCATCGCCGAGGATCTCGTGCTGCCACAGGGTGTAGTCGGCGTACTGCACCGGCAGGACCGGCCAGCCCGGTGGGCGACCCTCGCACCGGGCGGCGTAGGCGGTGGCGAGATCGCGGGCCAGCGGGCCCATGGACCAGCCGTCGCCCGCGATATGGTGCATCACCATCAGCAGCACGTGCTCCCCGGGTGCGGCCGTGAACAGCTCCGCCCGCAGCGGCAGTTCCGACGTCAGGTCGAATCCCCGCACCGCCGCCTCGCGAAGCAGGACCGGGACCTCCGCCTCGCCGGCCGCGCGCACGGTCAGCGGGACGGTCACCTCGGCGGCGTCCAGTACCCGCTGGTACGGAACTCCGCCGGTCTGCGGGAAGACCGTGCGCAAAGTCTCGTGCCGGGCCACCACGTCCGCGAGCGCGGCGCTCAACGCGGCCCGGTCGAGGTCGCCGGAGAGCCGCAGGGCCAGCGGCATGTGATAGGTGGCGCTCGGTGCCCCGAACTGCTGGAGGAACCAGAGGCGGCGCTGCGCGAAGGACAGCGGCATGGGCTGGCGGCGAGGCCGGGGGACCAGGGCCCGCCGAGCGGTGCCCGCGTCGTGCAGCCCGGGCGCGAGCCCGGCGGGCGTCGGCGTCCGGAACAGGCTGCGCAGCTCCAGCTCGACGCCGAGTGCCGCCCGGACCCGCGACACCAGCCGGGTGGCGAGCAGGGAGTGCCCACCCAGGTCGAAGAAGTCGTCGTCGACCCCGACCCGGGGCACACCCAACACCTCGGCGAACAGCTCGCACAGAATCTGCTCCTGCGGCGTGCGCGCCGCCCGACCCGCCACCGCGCCGACCGGCTCAGGCGCGGGCAGCGCCGCCCGGTCCAGCTTCCCGTTCGGCGTCAACGGCACCACATCCAGCAGCACAAACGCCGACGGCACCAGATAGTCCGGCACCCGGTCACGCAGATACGCCGCCAGCACCGCCGCTGTCGCCTCGGACTCGGCCGAGGGCACCACGTACGCGACGATCCGGATCTCGCCCTGCTTGTCCTCCCGGGCGAGCACCGCGACCTGGGCCACGCCCGGGTGCGCGGCCAGTTCGGCCTCGATCTCGCCGGGCTCGATCCGGAACCCGCGCACCTTCACCTGGTGGTCCACCCGGCCCGCGAACTCCAGCTCGCCGTCGGCCCGCCACCTGACCAGGTCGCCGGTCCGGTACATCAGCGCGCCCGCCGGACCGTACGGGTTGGCGACGAACCGCGTGGCGGTGAGCCCGGGCCGGTTCAGGTAGCCACGGGCCAGCCCTGCCCCGGCGAGGTACAGCTCACCCGTCACGCCGGGGGCGACCGGCCGCAGAGCCGGATCAAGCACATACACCTGGCAGTTGTCGATCGGACGGCCGATCGGTACCGGGAGCGGGCAGTCGGCGGGGTCGGCCGGCAGCGGATAGGCGGTGATCACATGGGTCTCGGCGGGCCCGTAGTGGTTGTGCAGCGCCCGGCCCGGCCGCCGGGTCTGGAAGCGGCGCACGGCACCGCCCAGCCGCATCGCCTCGCCGGCCTGCGCGACCAGCCGCAGCCTCGGCAGCTCCAGCCCCGTCTCCTCGGCGGCCTCGGCCAGCGCCTCGACCACCAGGTTGGGCGCGAACAGCTCCTCGACCCCGTGCCGGTCCAGCCAGTGCGCAAACAGCTCGGCACTGCGGCGCTGCTCCTCGGTCGGCACTACGAGGGCCTTGCCGTACAGCAGTGCGGAGAGCATCTCCTGCACCGAGACGTCGAAGCTGATCGCGGTGAACTGCGCCGTGCGCGTGCCGGGTCCGCCGCCGACGGCCCGGTGGTGCCACTCCAGCAGGTTCAGCAGCCCGGCGGCGGGCATCACCACGGCCTTGGGCCGCCCGGTGGAGCCGGAGGTGTAGATGACATAGGCCGGGTGCCGCGCGTCCACGGCGACGGCCGGATCGTGCTCCGGCTGCCCCTCGGCCGGTGTGACGGCCGCCAGGTCGTCGAGGACGACGGCGGGCCGCGCGTCCTCCAGCATGTAGGCGATGCGGGCGGCCGGGTAGTCCGGGTCGATCGGCAGGTACGCCGCGCCCGTCTTGAGCACCGCGAGGACGGCGACCACCAACTCGGCCGAGCGCGGCAGCCGCAGGGCGACGACCTGCTCCGGCCCCACCCCGCGCGCGATCAGCGCATGCGCCAGGCGGTTGGCCCGGCGGTTCAGCTCCCGGTACGTCAGCACGGTGTCCTCGAACACCACCGCCGGGGCCTGCGGGGTCGCCCGGACCTGTGCCTCGAACAGGGCGGGCAGGCCGACGGCCGGAGCCGGGCGGGCGGTGTCGTTGCGCGCCACCAGCAGCTCGTGCCGCTCCTCGGCGGTGAGGACGTCGATCCGGCTCAGCGGCCGGTCCGGCTCGGCGACCACCGCCGCCAGCAGGCGCAGCCACCGGGCGACCAGCGCCTCCACCGTGGCGTGGTCGAACAGGTCGGTGCTGTACTCGACCCGCCCGATGATGCCCTCGGCCGGCCCGCCGGTGCCGCCGCGCTCCAGCAGGTGGACGGAGAGGTCGAACATCGCCGTGGGCGTCCTCACGAGGACGATCTCGGCGCTCAGACCCGGCAGGGCGAGCTCGGTGCGGGGCACGTTCTGGAGCGCGAGCAGTACCTGGAACAGGGGCTGGCGGGCGAGCGAGCGGGCTGGGTTGAGGGCTTCGACGAGGTGCTCGAACGGCAGGTCCTGGTGTGCGTACGCGCCCAGCGCGGTCTCCCGGACCCGGCCCAGCAGCTCCGCGAAGGTCGGGTCGCCCGAGGTGTCGGTCCGCAGCACCATGGTGTTGACGAAGAACCCGACGAGGTCGTCCAGGGCCTGGTCGGTCCGGCCGGCGATCAGGCTGCCGACCGGGATGTCCGTGCCCGCGCCGAGCTTGTCCAGCAGCGCCACCAGCGCGGCCTGCACCACCATGTAGGCACTGGCCCCGTGCTCCCGGCCCAGGCGGATCAGCCCGGCGTGCAACCCGGCGTCGATCTCGACCGCGAGGTGGCCGCCGGAGTAGGAGGGCGCCGAGGGGCGGCGGCGGTCGGCGGGGAGCCGGATCTGCTCCGGCAGGTCCGCCAGCGTCCGCGTCCAGTAGGCCGCCTGGCGGGCGAACAGGCTGTCCTGGTCGGTGGCGTCGCCGAGCAGCTCGTGCTGCCACAGGGTGTAGTCGGCGTACTGCACCGGCAGCGGCGCCCACTGCGGCTCCCCGCCCCGGCAGCGCGCCGCGTATGCGGTGGCCAGGTCGGTCGACAACGGGCCCAGCGACCAGCCGTCACCGGCGATGTGGTGGACCACCACCAGCAGCACGTGTTCATCCGGTGCCGCCTCGAACAACTCGGCGCGCAGCGGTGGTTCGGTGGCGAGATCGAATCCGCGCTCCGCCGCCGTCACCAGCAGCTCGGGCAGGTCCCTCTCGTCGGCCGGGGTGGCCCGCAGCTTCGGCCGCACCGCCCCCGGGGCCAGCACCCGCTGGTACGGCACGCCGTCCGTCGCCGGGAAGATCGTGCGCAGGCTCTCGTGCCGGTCGACGACGTCGGCGAGCGCCTGCTCCAGGGCAACCCGGTCCAGTGCTCCGGAGAGCCGCCACGCCAGCGGCATGTGGTAGACCGGTCCGGCGCCCTCCAGCTGGTGCAGGAACCACAGCCTCCGCTGCGCGGACGACAGCGGCAGCAGCTCGGGTCGCTCTGCCCGGCCCAGGGCGAGCCTGGCTCGGTCGGCGCCACCCAGAGCGGCGGCCAGCCCGGCCACCGTCGGGGTCCGGAACAGGGTGTGCAGGGCCAGCTCGACGCCCAGGGTCGCCCGGACCCGGGCCACCAGCCTGGTGGCCAGCAGGGAGTGCCCGCCGAGGTCGAAGAAGTCGTCGTCGGCGCCGACCCGCGTCACACCCAGTACCTCGGCGAACAGCCCGGCCAACACCTGCTCCTGCGGAGTGTGCGGTGCCCGGCCGGCCCGCGCTCCGGTGAAGTCGGGCTCGGGCAGGGCGTGCCGGTCGAGCTTGCCGTTGGCGGTCAACGGCAGAGCGTCGAGGGCGACGAACGCGGCGGGGACCATGTAGTCCGGCAGCCACTCCCGGAGGTGGGTGCGCAGCTCCTCCGGCCGAAGCTCGGCGCCGGTGGCGGGCACCAGGTAGGCGACCAGGCGGGTGTCCTCCGTCTGGTCCTTCCGGGCGATCACCGCGACCTGGCCGACCTGCGGGTGTTGGGCCAGTGCCGTCTCGATCTCGCCGAGTTCGATCCGGAAGCCACGCACCTTCACCTGGTCGTCGACCCGGCCGAGGTACTCCAACCGGCCGTCGGGGCGTCGGCGCACCAGGTCCCCGGTGCGGTACATGCGCTCACCCTCCGCGCCGAACGGGCAGGCCGCAAACCGCCCGGCGGTCAGGCCCGGCCGGTCCAGATAGCCGCGTGCGAGCCCCGGGCCGGCGACGTACAGCTCCCCGGTCACGCCCGGTGGCACCAGGTCCAGCCGATGGTCCAGCACATAGGTCCGGAACCCGGCGACGGCACGGCCGATCGGCGGCACGCCCGACCCCGGCGACAGCGGCTCGCTCATCGTCGCGATGACCGTCGTCTCGGTCGGACCGTACGCGTTGACCAGCCGCCGCCCTGGGGCCCAGCGCACGACCAGCTCCGACGGGCATGCCTCACCCGCGACCGTCAGCGTCGGCACGGCCACCGCGTCCGGCGACAGCGCCGCCAGCACGGACGGCGGCACCGTCGCATGGGTGAGGGCGAGGCTCGGGTCGGTCAGCGCGGAGACCGGCTCGGTCGCGGGTGCCGGGACCAGGGTGGCACCGGTGAGCAGGGCGCCGCACATGTCCCAGAGCGAGACATCGAAGCTGGGCGAGGAGAACTGGAGCACCCGGCTGGCCGCGTCGATGCCCAGCCGCTCGACCTGCTCGGCCACCATTCCCCGCAGCCCCGTGTGGCTCACCACCACGCCCTTGGGCCGTCCGGTCGAGCCGGACGTGTAGATCACATACGCCGGGTGCCGGGGGTCCACCGCACCGGCAGGATCGGTGTCCGGCCGCTCGGACACGTCGGCCACCATCGCCGGGTCGTCGACCACCACGATCGGCCGTGCGTCCTCCAGCATGAACGCGATCCGCGACTCCGGATACGCCGGATCCACCGGCAGATAGGCGGCTCCCGTCTTCAGGACGCCCAGGACGGCCACCACGAACTCCACCGACCGGGGCAGTGCCACCGCCACGATCTGCTCCGGCCTCGCACCCCGCGCGATCAGCGCATGCGCGAACCGGTTGGCCCACGCGTTGAGCTGGCTGTATGTCAGCTCCACGCCCTCGAAGACCAGGGCAATGCCCTCGGGCGTCGCCGCCACCCGGGCCGCGAACATCTCCGGCAGGGTCGCGGTGACCGCCCCGCCCGGGGCGGCGGGCAGCAGCTCGCGGCGCTCCTCGACGGACAGCAGATCGACGTGGCCGAGCCGTTGCTGCGGGTCGGCGACGGCCGCCCTCAGCAGTCGCACCCAGCGCGCGACCAGCGTATCGACGGTGGCCGGATCGTAGAGATCGCTCGCGAACTGGACAAACGCGTCGATCCCGCCCGGGAGACCGCCCTCGGCGTGCCGCTCGGACAGCGAGAAGACCAGGTCGAACTTGGACGTGGTGGTGGTCAGCTCCACCTCGCTGACGCGCAGCCCTGGCGGGGCGAAGTCGGCCCGGGGGGCGTTCTGCAGCACCAGCATGACCTGGAACAGCGGGTGGTGCGCCAGCGACCGCACCGGGTTGAGGGCTTCGACCAGGTACTCGAACGGCAGGTCCTGGTGGGCGTACCCGGCCAGCGAGGTCTCCCGGACCCGGCCCAGCAGCTCGGCGAAGGTGGGGTCGCCCGAGGTGTCGGTGCGGAACAGCAGGGTGTTGACGAAGTAGCCGACCTGGTCGTCCAGGGCCTGGTCCGCCCGGCCGGCGACCGGACTGCCGACCGGGATGTCGTCGCCCGCGCCGAGCTTGCTCAGCAGCGCCGCCAGCCCGGCCTGGAGCACCATGAACAGACTGGTGCCGTGTGCGCGGGCGAGCTCGCGCAGACCCCGGTGCAGTTCCGCGTCCAGCCCGGCGTGCACCAAGCCGCCCCGGTGCGAGGCGACCGCCGGGCGGGGCCGGTCGGCGGGCAGCTGGAGCTGCTCCGGAAGACCGGCCAACTGACGCTTCCAGTAGTCCGCCTGGCTGGTGAACAGGCTGTCCCGGTCGGTGGCGTCACCGAGCAGCTCGTGCTGCCACAGGGTGTAGTCGGCGTACTGCACCGGCAGCGGCGCCCACTGCGGCTCCTCGGCGCGGCAGCGTGCCGTGTAGGCGGCGGTCAGGTCCCGTGCGAGCGGGCCCAGCGACCAGCCGTCGCCGGCGATGTGGTGGAGCACCACCTGGAGCACGTGCTCGTCCGGCGCCAGCTCGAACAGGTCTGCGCGCAGGGGGGGTTCGGCCGCCAGGTCGAACGGGCGGTCCTTGGCGGCCGTCAGCGCGTCCGGCAGCCCGGTCTCGGTGGTCCGGGCCGGCTCCAGCCGAGGGCGGCCCGCCACGACGTCCAACACCTGCTGGTACGGCACGCCGTCGACCGCCGGGAAAACGGTGCGCAGACTCTCGTGACGATCCGTCACATCCGCCAGGGCGGCTTCCAGGGCCCGCCGGTCCAGGTTCCCGGACAGCCGCCATGCCAGGGCGATGTGGTAGTTCGCGCCGGCGTCCTCCAGCTGGTGCAGGAACCAGAGCCGTCGCTGCGCGAACGACAGCGGGATCTGCTCGGGTCGCGGGCGGCGTACCAGGGCCGCCTGCGCCCGGCGGGCGCCCGCCAGGGCGGAGGCCACACCGGCCGGGGTCGGGGTCTCGAACAGGGTGCGCAGCTCAAGCTCCACCCCGAGGGTCGCGCGGACCCGGGCGGCCAGGCGGGTGGCCAGCAGCGAGTGTCCGCCCAGGTCGAAGAAGCTGTCCTCGGCGCCGGCCTCGGCCACCCCGAGGACCTCGGCGAACAGCTCGCACAGGATCTGCTCCTGCGGCGTGCGCGGCGCACGGCCGGTGCCCGCCGGGGCGAGGTCGGGTGCGGGCAGCGCACGGCGGTCAAGCTTGCCGTTGGCGGTCAGCGGCAGGCTCTGCAGGGTGATGAACGCGGCCGGCACCAGGTACTCCGGCAGCCGCTCCCGCAGGTGCCCGCGCAGCTCGGCCGGGTGCGGGACGGCACCTGCGGCAGGCACCAGGTACGCGACCAGCCGGGTGTCGTCGGCCCGGTCCTGCCGCGCCAGTACGGCGACCTGGGCGACTCCGGGGTGCGCGGCGAGCGCTGCCTCGATCTCACCGAGTTCGATCCGGAAACCTCGGACCTTCACCTGGTCGTCGGCCCGGCCGACGAACCGCAGGCCGCCTCCCCCGGCATCCCGGCGCACGACGTCGCCGCTGCGGTACATGCGCGTACCGGCAGGCCCGAACGGGTCGGCCACGAACCGCCCGGCGGTCAGGCCGGGCCGGTTCAGGTAGCCGCGCGCCAGCCCGGCGCCCGCGACGTACAGCTCGCCGGGCACGCCCGGGGGCACCGGCCGCAGATGGGCGTCGAGCACATAGGTGTGCAGGTCGGGGATGGCCGCACCGACCTGGCCGGCGGCGGTGCCGGAGCGGTCGAGCGCCGCGTATGTGACGTGCACCGTGGTCTCGGTGATGCCGTACATGTTGACCAGCAGCGGCGCGTCGTCCGGGTGCCGGTCGTACCAGCTCGCCAAGCGGGCGTGCTCCAGCGCCTCGCCGCCGAACACCACGGTGCGCAGGGCGAGCGGACGGCCGGTCTCCGCTGCCTCCTCGTCCGCCCGCATCAGCTGGTAGAAGGCGGACGGCGTTTGGTTGAGCACCGTCACCCGTTCGCGGGCGAGGAGTTCCAGGAACCGGTGGGGCGAGCGGCTGGTCTCGTGGTCCACGACCACCAGGCGACCGCCGTGCAGCAGCGGGCCCCACAGCTCCCACACCGAGAAGTCGAAGGCGTAGGAGTGGAAGAGCGTCCAGACGTCCTCGGCGGAGAAGCCGAACAGCTCCTGGGTGGTGCCGAACAGCCGCACGACGTTCCGGTGCGGCACCACGACGCCCTTGGGGTCGCCGGTGGAGCCGGAGGTGTAGATGACGTAGGCGGGGTGGCCCGGGTCGAGGGGGACCTCCGGGTCCGTGTCCGGCAGTCCGTCCAGGTCGGCGTCGTCCAGCAGCAGCCGCTCCACCGCGTCCGTGCCCGGCAGGTCGCCGGTCCGGCCCGTCGTCACCAGCAGCGACGGCCGGGAGTCCCGGAGCAGGTACGCGATCCGGGCGGCCGGGTACTCCGGGTCCACCGGCACGTAGGCGGCGCCCGCCTTGAGCACCCCGAGGACGGCCACCACCAGCTCGGCCGAGCGCGGCAGGGCCAGCGCCACCAGCTGCTCCGGCCCCACGCCCCGGGCGATCAGGGCGTGCGCGAGCCGGTTGGCCCGGGCGTTCAGCTCCCCGTACGTCAGTGCGACTTCGCCGCTTGCCACGGCGACCGCGGCCGGGTTCCCCCGCACCTGCTGCTCGAAGAGCGCGGTGATGCTGCTCTCCGGCATCTCCCTGCTCCGGCCGACGCCGGTCGGCAGCAACGCGCGGAGCTCGTCGGCGGACAGCACATCCACCTGGCCGATCCGCCGACCGGGGTCGGCGGCCACGGCGCGGAGCAGCCGCAGCCACCGGTCGGCGATCCCCGCCACGGTGGCCTCGTCGAACAGGTCGGTGCTGTACTCCACCAGGACCGACAGCCCGTCCGCGCCGGGCTGTTCGGTCACCATGAAGGTGAGGTCGCATTTGGCCGTCCCGGTGTGGACCAGGTCGGTCTCCACCCGCAGCCGTGGCAGGTCGAACGCGCCGAGCGGTGCGTTCTGCAGGGCGAGCATGGTCTGGAACAGCGGGTGGTGCGAGAGCGACCGGGCCGGGTTCAGCGCCTCCACCAGGTGCTCGAACGGCACGTCCTGATGCGCGTACGCGGCCAGCGCGTCGGCTCGCACCCGGCCCAGCAGCTCGGTGAACGACGGGTCGCCCGACAGGTCGGTGCGCAGCACCAGGGTGTTGACGAAGAAGCCGATCAGGTCGTCCACTGCCTCGTCGGTGCGCCCGGCGATCGGCGTGCCGATCGGGACGTCGGTGCCCGCGCCGAGCTTGCCCAGCAGGGCGGCCAATCCGGCTTGGAGCACCATGAAGAGGCTGGCCCCGCCGTCCCGGGCGAGCGCGCGCAGGCCCTGGTGCAGCTCGGCATCGATCCGCACCGGCAGGTGGGCGCCCCGGTAGGACATCGCCGCCGGGCGGGGCCGGTCGAACGGCAGTTCCACCTGCTCGGGCAGGCCCGCCAGCTGCTCGCTCCAGTAGGCCAGTTGACCGTTCAGCAGGCTGTCCGGGTCCGAGCCGTCGCCGAGCAGCTCCCGCTGCCACAGGGCGTAGTCGGCGTACTGGACCGGCAGCGGCGACCACTCCGGCTTCGCCCCGGCGGACCGAGCCGCGTAGGCGGTCGCCAGGTCCTGCGAGAGCGGCCCCATCGACCAGCCGTCACCGGCGATGTGGTGCACCACGAGCAGCAGTACGTGCTCCTCCGGTCCCAGCCGGAACAGTTCCGCGTGCAGCGGCGGCTCCTCGGACAGCTCGAAGCCGTGCCGGGCCGCCTCCGCCAGCCGGTCCGGCAGGTCGTCCTCGCCCGCCTCGGCCACCCTCAGCCGCGGCTGTGCCGCGTCGGGGTCCAGCACCCGCTGGCACGGCACGCCGTCGACCACCGGGAAGACGGTGCGCAGGCTCTCGTGCCGCTCGACCACGTCCGCCAGGGCGGCAGCCAGGGCCTTCTGGTCCAGATCTCCGGAGAGCCGCAGTGCCAGCGGGATGTTGTAGGTGGCGCTCGGGCCCTCCATGCGGTGCAGGAACCACAGCCGGCGCTGCGCGAAGGACAGCGGGACGGCCTCGGGCCGCTCGCGCCGCGCCAGGGCCGGCCGCGCCCGGCCCGCGACGTCCACCGCCGCGGCCAGTTCCGCCACGGTCGGCGCGTCGAACAGGTCGCTCAGCCTCAGCTCCACGCCGAGTACCGACCGCGCCCGGGCGATCAGCCGGGTGGCCAGCAGCGAGTGCCCGCCGAGATCGAAGAAGCTGTCGTCCGGCCCGGCATCGGCCACTCCGAGCACCTCGGCGAACAGCCCGGCGAGCAGGTGCTCGGTCGCGGTGCGCGGAGCGCGGCTCGGGGCGGCCACGGTCTGCTCGGGGGCCGGAAGGGCCCGTCGGTCGAGCTTCCGGTTCGGCGTCAGCGGCAGGGTGTCCAACGCCACGAACGCGGTCGGCACCATGTACTCCGGCAGCCGGTCGCGCAGGTGCTCGCGCAGTGCGGCTGCGGTCACCGCAGAGCCGGGGGCCGGCACGACGTAGGCGACCAGCCGGGCGTCCTCCTCGGTCCGCACCACGACGGCGGCCTGCGCGACCTGCGGGTGTTCTACGAGCACCGCCTCGATCTCGCCGAGTTCGATCCGGAATCCCCGGATCTTGACCTGGTCGTCGGTCCGGCCGAGGAACTCCAGGTTCCCGTCCGGGCCCCACCGCACCAGGTCGCCGGTGCGGTACATGCGGGTGCCTGCCGGCCCGGACGGGTCGGCCACGAAACGCCCGGCGGTCAGGCCCGGCCGGTTGAGGTAGCCCCGCGCCAGGCCCGCGCCGGCGATGTAGAGCTCACCCGCCTCACCTGCGGGCACCGGCCGCAGCGCGCCGTCCAGCACCTGGAGCCGGGCATTGCCGACCGGTCGGCCGATGACCGGGCGCCGACTCGACCCCAGCGGCGCGACGACCGAGTTCACCGTGCACTCGGACGGCCCGTAGAGGTTCACGCAGGACACCC
Source organism: Peterkaempfera bronchialis (assembly GCF_003258605.2). NCBI lineage: Bacteria > Bacillati > Actinomycetota > Actinomycetes > Kitasatosporales > Streptomycetaceae > Peterkaempfera > Peterkaempfera bronchialis. The sequence continues at coordinate 6,249,337 of NZ_CP031264.1, read as the reverse complement.
CTTCGGCCGCTCGCAGCCGCTCCCACAGCTGCTCCGGGACGGCCTCGCCGCCCGCCGCGACCATCGCGGGACGCCGCTGCGGGTCGTCCAGCAGGCCGTGCGCCACCAGGATCCGGAGGTAGGACGGGGTGGCCTCGACGGAGTCGAGGTGGCACCGCCTGGCGTAGTCGACGAAGGCGTCGGGGTCGGTCCACGTCGCATGGTCCAGGACGTGCAGCTCATGGCCCGCGAACAGGGCGAGCAGCTGGTTCCAGGACGCGTCGAACGAGACCGAGGTGGTGAGCGCCACGCGGAGCCGGTGCCGTTCAGCGGGCAGCGGCGGGAAGGGGGTCCGCTGGAGGGCGGCGAGCAGGTTGAGCAGGCCGCCGTGCGTCGCCAGCACACCCTTGGGCCGCCCGGTGGAGCCGGAGGTGTAGATGACATAGGCCGGGTGCTCCGGGCCGACGGCCGCCTCCGGATCCCCCGCCGGGCAGGCGGCCACCACCGCCGCCGCCGCCGGGTCGTCGACCACCAGTAGCTCCGCGGGACCGGTCCCGGGCAGCCGGTCCCGGGTGCGGGCGTCGGTCACCACCAGGACCGGCCGCGCGTCATCGAGCAGGTACCCGATCCGGGCGGCGGGGTACTCCGGGTCGACCGGGACGCAGGCTCCCCCGGCCTTGAGCACCGCGAGGATCGCCACCACCAGTTCCGCCGAGCGCGGCAGGGCCACCGCCACCCGCCGCTCCGCCCCCGCCCCGCACGCGATCAGGGCGTGCGCCAGCCGGTTCGCCCGCGCGTCCAGCTCCGCGTACGTCAGGGACGCGTCCGACCCCACCACCGCGAGCGCGTCCGGCGTCGCCCGCACCTGCGCCCGGAACAGCTCCGGGAGGCTGTCCGGGGGGCCCTCGACCACCGGACCGGTGCCCAGCTCCAGCAGCTCGCGCTCCTCGTCTGCGGTGAGCAGGCCGATCCGGCCGACCGGCTCCTGCGGGTCACAGGCGGCGACGCTGTCCAGCAGTGCGAGGAGGCGCCGTTGGTGGACGGCGAGTTCGTCGTCGCTCCAGACCTGGGGCGCGCCCTTGAGTTCGACCCGGAGCTCGTCGTCACCCCGTCGGCCGGTGATCCAGAGGGCCAGCCCGGTGGTCGGCTCCGGGAGCAGGTAGTGCAACGTGGCGGGATGACCGGCGAAGCTCGGTGCGGAGTCGAAGACCATGATGTTGACGACGAGCGGGAACGCCGCCCCGGGAGCTCCAAGGTCCCGGAACAGCTCCTCGCTGCGGTGGCGCTGGTGGGCGAGGGCCGCTTCGGCCTCCCGTGCCGTCTCCGCGACCAGGTCGTGCCACCGCGTGTCGGGTCGCACCGGCAGACGCAGGGGCACCACGTTCGCCACCGTGCCGGGCGAGGACATCAGGGCGCGTTCGGCTCCCTCGCGCCCGGTGACGGGAAGGCCGATCAGCACGTCACGGTCCCCGGTGAGCCGGTGTGCGTAGAGGGCCGCCGCCGCGATCAGCGGGCGGGACCAGTGGGCTTCGGTCCCCGCGTCCGCCGATCGCAGCGCGTCCACGCGGAGCACCGCCGGGTCCACCGAGGAACGCAGGCCGCTGCCGCTGCGCCGGACCCGGCCGGTGAGCCGGGTCGGTTCCGGCCGGTCGGCGAGCCGCTCCGTCCAGTACGACCGGTCGGAGGTGAACCGCTCCGAGGCGCGGTAGTCGGCGTCGCTGCGGAGCAGGTCGTCCAACGAACGGAACGGCGACGGCGGGACCGGCCCGCCCGTGGCCAGCGCCGTGTACATCCGTGTGAGGCGCCGTCGGACCAGGGAGAGGCCGAACCCGTCCATCACCAGGTGGTGGTAGTTCTGGTACAGGAGGTGGCGCACCGGCGAGAGGCTGATCAGCGCGAAGCTGAAGAGCGGGTCATGGGCGAGGTCCAGCGGGCGCATCCGGTCCCCGGCCATCCACGCCAGGGCCGCCGCCCGAGGGTCCGGCTCCGCGCTCAGGTCGAGCCGGGTCGGCTCCCAGTCCCATGCCGCACGGACGACCTGGCGCGGCTCCTGCCCGTCGTGGACGAAGGTCACGTGCAGGGCGTCGACCTCGTCGACGACCCGGCGCAGCGCGGTCTCGGCGAGCTCCGTGTCGACCGGTCCGTGGACCTCCAGGTACTCGCCGATGCGGTAGGCGTCGAGAGCCGTGTGCGCGCGCTGTTCGGCCAGCCAGATCTCGCGCTGCGCCGCCGTCAGGGGAAGGGCGTCGCCATCGCGACGGGACATGGGGTACCTCCAGGAGTGTGGGCAGGCGTGGTCGCAGGACGCGCCGGGGCACACCGCTCGCGGTGACGTCACGCGGTGGGTGGTCGGGCGGCGCGGCCGGTGCGGTCAGGCGGCGAGTTCGCCGGCCTGGAGCTGCCAGAGGGATGCGTAGAGTCCTTGCCGGGCGAGGAGTTCGTCGTGGGTGCCCTGTTCGGCCACGACGCCGCCCCGGTCCATGACGTAGATCCGGTCGGCGTGGCGGACCGTGGAGAGCCGGTGGGCGATGACGACCATCGTCCGGTCGGCCGCGAAGACACGGAGCGTGCGCTGGATGGCGGCCTCGGTCTCGTTGTCGACGGCGGAGGTGGCTTCGTCGAGGATCACGACCGGCGCGTCCTTGAGGATCGCGCGCGCCAGGGCGATGCGCTGCCGCTGGCCGCCGGACAGGGCGGCGCCGCGTTCGCCGATCACCGTGTCGTAGCCGTCCGGCAGCGACGCGACGAAGGTGTGCGCCTCGGCCATCGTGGCCGCCTCGACCAGCGCCTCGTCCGAGGCCCCGAAGCTGCCGTAGCGAATGTTGTCGGCGATGGTGCCGTCGAAGAGGAAGGGATCCTGGGCGACGAAGCCGATCGCGTGGCGCAGATCCCTGCGCGGCAGGTCGCGTACGTCCCGCCCGTCGATCAGCACGCTGCCGGACGCCACGTCCTGGAAGCGCATCAGCAGCTTGGCGACCGTCGTCTTGCCGGAGCCGGTGGCGCCGACGAGGGCGGTGACCTGCCCGGCGGGGATGGTCAGGGTGAGGTCCTCCAGGGCCGGCGGCCGACCGGGGTAGGCGAAGGTCACGCCGTCGAGAACGATCTCGCCCCGGACCTTTTCGACGTCGAGCGGACCGCCGGTTCCTTCGGTCTCGGCGGGCAGGGCGTGCAGCCGCTGGACCCGGTCGTGGGCGGCGAGCGTGCGCTGGTACTGGTCGACAATGCCGCCGAGTCGGTTCATCCGCATCAGGACCATCTGAGGCAGTCCGATGAGCGGGCTGAACACCTCGAAGGGCAGACTGCCGTTGAGCACCGACCGGCCGCCGATCAGCAGGGTGCCGGCCATCGAGCTGGTCGTGCAGACCCGGACGGTCTCGGCGTGGCGGATCGCGCTCCGGTCGGTCTGCCGGCTGCTCTCCTGGACCTGACCGCTCAACTCGTCGATGCGCACGGCCTCGTAGTCCTCGGTGCAGAAGCTCTTGACGGTGGCGCCGGCCTCCAGGGTGTTCACCAGCCGGCTGTGCAGCTTGGCCCGGTCCTCGCCGGAGACGGCGTAGTCGGCCGCGGCCTTGTCCTGGTAGTGGAACGACAGCCAGGCGATGACCGGGATGGGCAGGAACGCGATCCAGGCGATCTGCGGGGCCAGCAGCAGGAACAGCGGCACCAGGACGGCCAGGCTGGTGCCCAGTTGCAGCAGGTCGCCGGCCGAGGTCGCGAAGAAGGCGCCCAGCTGGCGGACGTCCTCGGTGAGCGCGCCGGCGACCCGGGTGGTCCGCTCGCCCTCCAGGTGCCGCAGTTCGAGGTGCTGTACGTGGGCGTACGTGCGGCCCCGCCAGTCGTGCTCGATGTCCTGGCCGAGTTGGCGCCACTGGAGGTTGGAGGTGTACGACAGGCCCGCCACGGCGGCGCAGGCGGCGGCCACCAGCCCTGCCAGCCCGAGGAGTTGAGCGGACGCGGTGGTCAGGCCGAAGCGGATCAGCGGCGCGGCCTCGCCCTTGATGAGGACCAGCGCGGTCCAGCCGAGGAAGGTGCCGAGCGCCATCTCCGCGATCTGGCAGGCGACGGAGAGGGCGGAGGCACGGCAGAGCCGCCGGCGGTGCGGTCCGACGATCTCCAGCAGGGGGTGTCGTTCGGTTCCGGCCCCGGGCAGGTCCCTGGTCGCGTCGGCCGTTCTGCGCCATGCCTTCCGGACGACGGCCACGGTCGCCGCCGCCACGCCGCCCAGCGCGATCAGTTGCCTGCTGAGCGCCGACCCGCGGATCAGGGCGATCCCGGCTGCCACGCCGCCCCCGACGGCGAGCACGGGGCGTACGCCGACGCCATGGTCGGCGCGCGGAGCCGGTTTGACGGCGGACCGGGCCGGCGCGGGACGGGCGACTCTGGCCGTAGCCTCCACGACCAGGGCGACGGCCCTGCGGACGATCCGGTCGACGTCCGCCGCGCTCACGCTCACCTCGTGCCGGACGAGGAGCCCGCCGGTGATCGGGTTGGCCTGCGCCTGGGTGATCCCGGGGATCCGCCGCAGGGCCGCAGCAAGGACTTCGGCCGCCCGGGGCCGCCCGAGAACCGGTTCGACGTCCCAGCGCTGACGGCCCGGAATGATCGACCGCAGGCGCACTTCCAGATCCACGACGTGATTCCCGGCTGCGGCACCCAGCAGAGACGGCATGTGTACGATCACCTGTTTTGCGGAGGTCGCTGAAAACGCCACGGGCGTGACGTATTACTGCGACGGACTGGAATTCTGAGGGAGGATGGAAATGCGGCCGACAGGCCAGCGGCCGACCGCCGCCCGGACGCGCATCCGAGCCCGGCCGGAATGTGCGCCCAGGCGACCGGGGCCGTCAGTGCGCCTTGCCGACGCCAGCGGTCGTACGGACCTTCGGGGTCCTCGCCTCGCCCTCGGTCCGATCGGCGGAGTAGCCCTTCCCGGCGGCGGCCTGCCGGCCGTCGCCCGAACGGGCTCCGACGTCACCGGCGGCGATCTGCGCCGCCACCACATCGGCGGCGACCTCGGCCGCGAGGTCATGGATGTTCTCTCCGGCCTCGTGGGCCGCCTTCTTCACCTCAAGGACGATGCCGACGGAGGTCTTGACGACACCGCGCACCAGCGGCTTGAGGAGACGTTTGGCGAGTGGCGCGACGACGAGGCCGACCAGGAAGGGCGGTACTAGGGGCGGCATGATGCTCCATCCTCTCTACGTATACGCATGACAGGAGACCCGGGCACTGCGGACACCGAAGCAGCGCACAGCCGGGCGGACGTAGGGACCCACTTCCAATTCCGGAATCCGACAGTCAACCTGCCGAACGAATTCCTCATGGGTGGAGCCCACCGCCCGCTCTGCCACCACCGTAGTCGAACCGTGGACAGCAAAGCCGAATAGTCCCGGCCGGTTCACTCGTGCGAGTACTCTTGGCCTTCCTGGGTGGCACGGATTGCAGGCATACCCATCGAACGATTCGATCGTATTTTCATAATTATTAATGACGGCTTCCGAGTTCGCGCGCCACCCGCCGCCGGAGGGCCGCGAACGGCAGCCCGCCGCCTCCCAGCACCACCTCATGGAAGGCCCGCACGTCGAACCCGCCGCCGCCCGGGCCCGCCTCGGCCCCGGCCCGCAGTCGGGTGAACTCCAGGTAGCCCGCACGGTAGGAGAGCGCCTGCCCGGGCAGGTCCGTGGAGTACCGCAGCAGGTCCGAGTCGATCTGGCCGTCCGCCTCGGTGGAGTTGGCGCGCATGAAGTCCCGCGCCTGCTCCAGGCTCATCGTCCCGAGGTTGAGCCCGGTGTCGACGACGAGCCGCTGCGCGGTGAACCGCTCCTGAGCGAGGCGCCCGTACGCGTCCCAGGGGTCGTCGTAGAGGCCCATCTCCCAGCCGAGGCCGGCCGCGTACTCGGCCCAGCCCTCGTTGAACGCGCCGAACTCCGCAATCTCACGGCGCAGTTGCGGCAGGGCGCGGCTCTCCGCCTGCCGGGCGAGATGGAAGTGGTGCCCGGGTGCCAGCTCGTGGTAGATCAGCGAGGCGGAGCCCAGCAGGGACCTCCGGTCCAGCTCCGAGCCGTTGTAGCGGTAGCGCCCGACCGAGTCGGCTGCGGTGGGCGGCTCGTAGTACCCGAAGGTCATCCCCGCCTCCAGTGCCGGGTCCAGTCGGGCCAGCCCGTACGGGGCGGCCGGCAGAGTGGCGAACCACCGGGGCAGCAGCGGGGCCAGCCGGTCGAGGTGGCCGCGATACCGGGCCTCGACATCCTCGGGCGTCCGGGCGTACAGACGGGGCTCGGCCCGCAGCCGGTCGTGGAACTCGGCCTCGGAGCCGCGGAAGCCCAGGACCGCCCGCAACTCCCCCATCCGTTCAGCGAGTTCGCGGCACTGCTCGCGGCCGAGCTCGTGCAGCCGCTCGGGCGGCACGCCGTCCCCGGTGTGGGTCCGGACGAACTCCCGGTACGCCTGCTCACCGCCCTCGTACCGCGCCCAGCCGACGGCCTGCGGCGCACCGCGTGGGTGGGCCGGGTCGTCGACGGCGGCGAGCAACCGGTCGAAGGCCGGCACCAGCTCGGTCTCCACCAGCCGTCGCACGCCGTCCCGGAGTCGACCTCGGTCGGCCGGCCCCAGTCCGACGAGCCGGTCGTCGTCCACTGCCACCCGGTGGGCCACGGAAGACCGCAGACCGGCGACGGTGGTGCGCACACCGGCCAGGGCCGGGGCGGGCACCCGGAAGCCGCGGGCGGTCTGCTCCACCGCCTTGTCGACGATCGAGCCGACCACCCGGCCCAGCTGGTGCACCAGCCCCAGGTACCGCTGGATGTCCGGTCGTCCGGTGAAGGTGAATGGGCGCAGCACCGCGTCGGCGTACAGCGACAGCGGGAACAGCCGGTATGGCGTGGCGGCGGGCGTCAGCCAGTAGCAGCGGCAGGCCCGCAGTTCCTGTTCGGCGAGCGCCGCGAGGAACGCCGCGGTGTCGGCGTCGACACCGGACAGCTCCGCGCCGTCGAGCACCCGGACCCGGTCCAGCACGCCCCAGGCGAACCGCGCCCGCTCCTCGGCCTCGGTGAGCGATGCCCCCGGCAGCGTCTCGACCCGGAGTCCCTGGCGGACCCTCAGCAGCGGGTCGCGTTCCAGCAGGAACCCCCAGTAGCGGTCCGCCAGGCGGCCGATCTCACGGCCCGGGTCGTTCGTCCTCATGCCGCAAGTGTGGCGACGGTGCGCCGCCTCGGCCGCCGGCCGACCGAGTGGCAGCCGCGCCGTCCCACGGGCAGGTGAATCACGTGGGCCGCGCCCCGCCCGTCCCGGCGGCCTCCGGCCAAGCGGGCAGGCGTTGCTCCTCTCTCGGGACGTCCGCCGACGAGACCGACTCGGCGGCACACTCCACGAGTACCGACATGCCACCTGAACTGCGCGGATGATCAATCGGCGCCCACATGGAAAACAGCAGGTCAGCGGGCTCGTCCGCGGGGTTTGAGGGGGACGGGGGGAAGTGCGGGGGCGGGGAGTGGGGCGCCGTCGTAGCCGGTTACTTCGCCGAAGTGGGAGCCGGACATCCAGTCCTCGCGGGCCTGGGCGATCTCGTCGCCGGTACGGGCGACGAAGTTCCACCACATCACGATCTCCTCCTCGAACGGCTCGCCGCCGAGCAGCAGCAGCCGGCAGTCCGAGTCGCCGCGCACCCGCAGTTCGTCGCGGTTGCAGCCGAGGTAGAGCAGGGCGCCCGGGTCCAGCCGGACGCCGTCGACCTCGGGGGTGCCGGAGAGGGTGAGCACCGCGTACTCGAAGTCCCGTTCCAGCGGCAGCGCCGCCGCCGCTCCGGCGGCCAGCAGCAGTTCGGCTCCGACCAGGGGGGAGAAGGCGGTGCCGGGCGAGGCGGCGCCGTCGAGTTCGCCCATGAGGACGGTGGCCCGCAGCCCGGGGGCGGTGACCACGGGCAGGGCGGCGTGGTGCTCGAAGCGCGGCTCGGTGCGGCGGTGCGGCTCGGGCAGGGCGACCCAGAGCTGGGCGCCGTGCAGCAGCGCCGGGTGCGGGTCGGGCGACTGCTCGGAGTGGGCGATGGCCCGGCCGGCCGTCATCAGGCCCAGCTCGCCCGGGCGGACGGTCTGCACGCTGCCGACGCTGTCACGGTGCAAGATCTCGCCGTCGAGCAACCAGCTCACGGTCTGCAACCCGATGTGCGGATGCGGCGGCACCTGCATACCGGGCTCGGCGGCGATCTCGTCGGGGCCGTAGTGGTCGACAAAGCACCAGGCGCCGACCATTCGGCGGCCCAGCGTCGGCAGCAGCCGGCGGACCTCGGTGGACTCGCCGAGCAGCACGGCACGGCCGGGCAGGACATCATGCACCGGGCTCCCGGGGACCGCGCGGCGGCCGCCGCAGAGGGTCGGCACGGGCCGGACATCAAGGTTGCTCACCGGGCCACCGTACGCCCGGCGGCCTACGTCGGGCGCTGCCGCAGCCGGACGCCGATCAGGCAGGTGTCGTCGTCGGTGTCGGCGTTGCTGTGGGTGAGCAGCCGGTCGAGGTACTCCTCCAGGTCGTCCTCCGCGCCCGCGGCGGTCGCCAGCAGCCGGGCTATCGACTGCTGCACCGAGCGGTCCCGCCGCTCGATCAGCCCGTCGGTGTAGAGCAGCAGGGTGTCGTCGTCGTCCAGCACCAGGCGGCGCTCCTCGTACTCCGCCTCCGCGACCGCGCCGAGCAGCACCCCCTTGGGCAGCGGCAGCGCCTCCGCCGCGCCGGCCCGGACCAGTACCGGCGGCAGATGGCCGGCGCGGGCCCAGCGCAGGGTGCGGGTCTCCGGGTCGTACAGGCCGCAGACGGCGGTGGCGGTGACGTGCTCGGTGAGGTGGTGCGCGACCGCGTTGAGCCAGCCGAGCAGCTGCCCCGGGCCGGCGCCGGTCGCGGCGAGGCCGCGCAGGGCGTTGCGCAGCACCACCATCCCGGTGGCGGCGGCGATGCCGTGTCCGGCGACGTCGCCGACGGCCAGCAGCACCTGTCCGGTGGGCAGCAGCACGGCGTCGTACCAGTCGCCGCCGATCCGGTGGCCCTTCTCGGCGGGGCGGTAGCGGACGGCCACCCGCAGCCCGGCCGCGTCCACCGGCGGCGCGGTGGGCGGCATGATCGCCTGCTGGAGCTGCAGGGCGAGGCGGTGGCGGTCGGCGGACTCCTGCTCGGTGTCGGCGAGCCGGTCGCGGGTGGCGGCCAGTGCCACCTCGGTCCAGTGCTGGGCGGAGACGTCCTGGTAGGCGCCGCGCACCCCGACCGGTCGGCCGCCCTCGCCGAGCACCGGTTCGGCGACCACCCGCACATGGCGGACCACGCCGTCGCCGCGCAGCAGCCGGAAGGTGGCCGCGCCCTCCTGGCCGTGGTGCAGCACGGTCCGCAGAAAGCGGCCGATGGCCACGGCGTCGTCGGGGTGGGCGCGGCTGCGCAGCCGCGCCACGGGGACCGGTGCGGCGGTGGGCGGCAGCCCGTAGAGGGCGTAGAGCTGGGCGTTCCAGCTGACGGCGCCGCTGACCAGGTTCTCCTCGAAGCCGCCGATCCGGCCGAGCCGCTGGGCGTGCTGGAGCAGGTGGGCGAGCCGGGTCTCCTCGCCGGGGATGCGCCAGGTGAGCAGGACGGCGTCGCCGAGGCGGCTCATGCCGATGTGCGCTTCGACGGCCAGCGGTACATCGTCCAGCAGCATCCGCAGCCGGACCGCGTCGGCGCGGTAGGGCTCGCCGGTGGCCAGCGTCCGGGCCGCCCGGTCGAAGAGGCCGCCCTCGGTGGCGGCCAGCGGGTACGCCTCCAGCAGTCCCAGGCCGCGCAGCCGGCCCGGGGAGCGGCCGACCGGGTCCACAAAGGGCTCATTGGTGGACTCGATGCGGAAGTCGGCGATCCGCCGGTCGGCGCCGTACACCGGGCGGAGCACCATCGCCGGGTCCAGCAGGCCGCCGAGCAGGTCGGGGAGGCCGGTGCCGGGCCCTGCCGCGGGGTCGGCGGGGTCGAATCCGGCGTCCAGGGTGTGCCCGCAGAGGTCGGCCAGCGCCTCCAGTTGGCGGCGGAGCTGCGGGGTGAGCGGGGGGCGGACGTCCGGCCAGGCGATCTCCAGGACGCCCAGCAGCCGGTCGCCCGGCCCGGCGGGCAGCACGGCGCGGGCGCCGGAGGTGGCCGGGGCGCCGCGTCCGACGGTGGCGGTGGAGGTGTCGCCGCCCCGGTCGCCCAGGGCGGGGAACCAGAGGGTGCGGCGCCCGGTGAGTGCCTGCTGGGCGAGGGTGCCCACGCCGGGCGGCACATGGTGCCAGCGGGCCGCTTCGCCCTCGGTGAACCCGGCGTGCCCGGCGAGCGTCAGGGTGCCGTCGGCGTGGGCGGCCCAGACGGCGACGGCGGTGGCGCCGAGGGGTGCGGCGGCCTGGTCCAGCAGCACGCGGGCGACGGCGCCGGTGTCGTCGGCGGCGAGTGCGGCGCATTCGGCCGCGCGCAGCCGTACGGCGGTGGCACGGGTGGCCGGGTCGGCGGCTTGCTCACCGGTCGGCGCGGTGGTCTGCTCGCCGGTCGGCGCGGCGGCCTGGGCCACCAGGTCTCCGGCGGCCTGGTTGACGATGTCGGCGGCCAGCTCCGGGAGCGGCAGCCGGGAGCTGTCGGCGAGCAGCCGCAGGTGCCGGGCGGCCTCGGCGGGGCCGCAGCCGAGACGCTCGACCAGGATGCCCTTGGCCAGCTCGATCAGCGCCCGGGTGGACTCCTCGGCCCGGAGTCGGCCGACGGTCCGGGCCAGCAGGTCAACGCCGGAGTGCGGCGGCTGCGCGGGCGTCTCCACGAACGGGTGCTCCTCGATCCTCTCCGGTGGGGGTGGTCTCCGGCCGTCGGTCACCGGTCGAGCCAGCGGTGCAGGCAGCGCACCAGCTCCCGGGTGTCGACCGGCTTGGTCACATGGTCGCTGGCTCCGGCCCGGAGGCTCTTCTCCCGGTCGCCGGGCATGGCCTTGGCGGTGACGGCGATGATCGGCAGGTCGCTGAAGCCGGGCATGCCCCGGATGGCTGCGGTGGCGGTGTAGCCGTCCATGTCGGGCATCATCAGGTCCATGATCACCAGGTCGGTGCCGGGGTTGCGGCTCAGGACGTCGATCCCGGCCCGGCCGTTCTCGGCGTGCAGCACACGCAGGCCGCACACTTCCAGGATGCCGGTGAGCGCGAAGAGGTTGCGGGCGTCGTCGTCGACCACCAGCACCGTACGGCCGGCGAGGCTGCCGTGTTCGTGCTCGGCCGCGGTGGTCCCCTGCGATTCGATGCGGTAGGGGCCCGCCTCGGGCGGTGCACCCTCCACCGGCCCGGCTGCCCCTCCGCCCACGGCGACCGGGGCGGGCCCGGGCGATCCGATGCGGTGCGGGCCGCCCGTGTCGAGCGGTGCGCCCTCCACCGCCCCGGCGGCGGGGTGGACGACCGGCAGGTAGAGCGTGAAGGTGGAGCCCTCGTCGAGGGTGGACTCGGCGGTGATGACGCCGCCGAGCAGATAGGCGATCTCCCGGCTGATGGAGAGCCCGAGCCCGGTCCCGCCGTATTTGCGGCTGGTGGTCCCGTCGGCCTGCTGGAAGGCGCCGAAGATGGCCTCCAGATGCGGCTCGGGGATGCCGATGCCGGTGTCCGAGACCCGGAAGGCGATGACCGGACCGGTACGGCGGACGGTGTCCGGGACCGGCTCCTGCTCGCCGACCGGGGCGATCCGCAGCTCGACGGCGCCGGTCTCGGTGAACTTGACCGCGTTGGAGAGCAGATTGCGCAGCACCTGGCGCAGCCGCGCCCCGTCGGTGAGCAGTTCGGCCGGTACCCCGGGGTCGGTCCTGATGGCGAACCGCAGCCCCTTCTCGGTGGTCAGCGGGCGGAAGGTCGCCTCGACATAGTCGAGCAGCGCGGGCAGCCGCAGCGGTTCCAGGGAGACGTCCATCTTGCCCGCCTCGACCTTGGAGAGGTCAAGGATGTCGTTGATCAGCTGGAGCAGGTCGGACCCGGCGGAGTGGATGACCCCGGCGTACTCGACCTGCTTGGGGGTGAGGTTGCGGGTCGGGTTCTGGGCCAGCAGCTGGGCCAGGATGAGCAGGCTGTTGAGCGGGGTGCGCAGCTCATGGCTCATATTGGCCAGGAACTCCGACTTGTACTTGGAGGCGAGGGCGAGCTGCTGGGCGCGGGTCTCCAGCTCCTGGCTGGCCTGCTCGATCTCCAGGTTCTTGGTCTCGATGTCGCGGTTCTGGCTGGCCAGCAGCGCGGCCTTCTCCTTGAGTTCGGCGTTGGAGCGCTGCAACTCCTCCTGGCGGGCCTGGAGTTCCTCGGAGCGGGCGCGCAGCTCTCCGGCGAGGCGCTGCGACTCGCCGAGCAGTTCGTCGGTGCGGGCGTTGGCGACGATGGTGTTGACATTGACGCCGACGGTCTCCATCAGCTGTTCCAGGAAGTCCCGGTGGACCTGGGTGAAGCGGTGCACGGAGGCCAGTTCGATGACCCCGAGGACCTGGTCCTCGACCACGATGGGGAGCAGCAGCAGGCTGGCGGGGGCGGTGGCGCCGAGGCCGGAGGAGACAGTGACATAGTCGGCGGGGATGTCGTCCACGGCTATGGTGCGGCGGCTGCGGGCGGCCTGGCCGACCAGTGAGCGGCCCAGCGGGAAGCGGGTGGGCCGGTCGCCGCCGGGGTGGCCGTAGGAGCCGACCAGCTTCAGTTCGGTGCCGCGCGGTGTCTCCTCGGCGAGGAAGAAGGCGCCGTACTGGGCGGAGACCAGCGGGGCCAGTTCGTCCATGACCAGTTCGGCGACGACGGCGAGGTCGCGGCGGCCCTGCATCAGGCCGGAGATGCGGGCCAGATTGGACTTGAGCCAGTCCTGGTCGCGGTTGGCGCGGGTGGTCTCGCGCAGCGAGCCCACCATGGAGTTGATGTTGTCCTTGAGTTCGCCGACCTCGCCGGGGGCCTCCACGGTGATGGAGCGGGTGAGGTCCCCTTCGGCGACGGCGCTGGTGACCTCGGCGATGGCGCGGACCTGGCGGGTGAGGTTGCCGGCCAGTTCATTGACGTTCTCGGTGAGCCGCTTCCAGGTGCCGGAGACGCCCTCCACCTCGGCCTGGCCGCCGAGTCGGCCTTCGCTGCCGACCTCGCGGGCGACCCGGGTGACCTCGGCGGCGAACGAGGAGAGCTGGTCGACCATGGTGTTGATGGTGGTCTTGAGTTCCAGGATCTCGCCCCGCGCGTCCACGTCGATCTTGCGGGTGAGGTCGCCCCGGGCCACGGCGGTGGTCACCTGGGCGATGTTGCGGACCTGGTTGGTGAGGTTGTTCGCCATGGAGTTGACGTTGTCGGTGAGGTCCTTCCAGGTGCCGGCGACATTGGGCACCCGGGCCTGGCCGCCGAGGATGCCCTCGGTGCCGACGTCGCGGGCGACCCGGGTCACCTGCTCGGCGAAGCCGGAGAGCTGGTCGACCATCGTGTTGATGGTCTCCTTGAGTTCCAGGATCTCGCCCCGGGCGTCGACCCTGATCTTCTGCGAGAGGTCGCCTCGGGCGACGGCGGTGGTGACCTGGGCGATGGCGCGGACCTGGGCGGTCAGATTGGCGGCCATCACATTGACGGACTCGGTGAGCCCCTTCCAGGTACCGGAGACGCCCTTGACGTCGGCCTGGCCGCCGAGCATGCCCTCGGTGCCGACCTCCCGGGCGACCCGGGTCACCTGCTCGGCGAAACCGGAGAGCTGGTCGACCATGGTGTTGATGGTGGACTTCAGCTCCAGGATCTCGCCCCGGGCGCTCACTTCGATCTTCTGCGACAGGTCGCCGCGCGCGACGGCGGTGGCCACCTGGGCGATGGAGCGGACCTGGCCGGTCAGGTTGCCGGCCATCGCGTTGACCGACTCGGTGAGGTCCTTCCAGGTGCCGGAGACGCCCGGTACCTCGGCCTGGCCGCCCAGCCTCCCCTCGGTGCCGACCTCCCGGGCGACCCGGGTGACCTCGGAGGTGAAGAGCGAGAGCTGGTCGACCATGCCGTTGAACACGGTGGCGATCTCGGCCAGCAGGCCGTCCGCATCGTCGGGCAGCCGGGTGCCGAAGTCGCCGTCCCGGACGGCGGTCAGCCCGGCCAGCAGCCGGCGCAGCTCGTCCTCCCCCACCGGTCCATGACCGCCGGTGGCCCCGCCGCGCGTGGTCGTCCTGGAAACCTCGTCCATGTCCGCCCTCACTGTGCCGACGTCCCGCTGCCCGGCCGTTCCGGGGCGGGCCTCCCGAAACACCTGCGAAAGTCCTTCGCGGCACCCACGAGGAATGATGTCATGCTTGCCATGGGTCAACTGTCTTCCGGCGGCGGAAGCGGGGGTGCCGGGGACGCCTACCGCTCCGGGGTGGCGGGCGCGATGTCCATGTGCAACCTCAGGGTCAGCCCTGTACGACCCGCCCGCACCTCGACCAGGTCGCAGAGCTGGTGGATCATCCACAGCCCGCGCCCGCCGTCGGCCGAGGCCAGCCCGGGTCGGCGGCGTCCGGCCAGCGGATCGCGCAGCCACCCGGTGTCGCGGACCTCGGCCACCACCCCGCCCTCCTCCGGCCAGACCCGCAGCACACCGCTGCCCCCGCCGTGCACCACCGAGTTGCCGGTCGCCTCGCCCACGGCCAGCACCAGGTCGCCCCGGCGGCGCCGGTCCAGCCCGGTCCCGGCCAGCCAGGCGTCCAGCCACCGGCGGACCTCGGCCAGTCCCCCGGCGGAGTAGGCCATCCGCTCGGCGGCGGGGGGCTCGGCCAGCTCGGTGTCGCAGGCGGCGCAGACCAGGTCGGGGGCGGTGTAGCCGGCGGAGGCCAGCAGCTGCCCGTCCCGGATCACCACCGGATGGGTGCGGTGGGCGTCGTCCAGGACGGACGGGGCCAGGCCCTCGGTGTCGTACGGGCAGAGGATGGCGACCGGGCGGCCGTCGAAGGCCAGGTTGATCAGGGCCTCGTGGCGGGTGGCCTCGCGTACCTCGGCCGGGGTGCGGGCCGTCCAGATGGGTTCGCCGACCAGCCTGCTGCGGCGGTCCATGTGGCGGTCGGCGAACTCGCGCAGCGCCGCCAGGATGCGGCCCGGGTTGCGGCCCAGCTCGGTCATGTCGGCGAAGGAGACGGCGGCGGACATATCGCCCAGCAGCTCGCGGAGCGGCCCGAGGCGGGGGCCCGGCACGGCGACCAGCACCGGTTCGCCGGCCTCCAGCCCGGCGCGGACGAAGCCACCCACGCCCTCCAGATAGCCGTCCAAGCCCCGGTAGAAGAGCGCGGGGTGGGCGAAACCCGCGTCCGGCCGCTCCGCCACCGCCTGCCCGCTCACGCTCACGACCCCTGCACCTCCAGCGCCCACGGCGCCTCCCGCTCGCCTTCACGCGCCCCCGTCCGATGGCGCCGGACGGGCGCGACCTGCGGCCCGCGCCCCCGGACCACCGTACCGGCGACGTCGGACGGTCCGGTCGGGGCCCGGCACCAGGGCACTCCTACCCACTTCCGGGCGGCGACTCCTGCCCGGTGCTGCTTGTCGGTGCTGCTTGTCGGCGGTGCCTGTCGGTGGTGCCTGTCAGTGGTGCCTGTCGGTAGTCCTTGACCTGGAGCGCACTCCAGGCGGCAGGCTGGACCCTGTACAGCGTTCGACCAGGCGACATTCAGGCTGAATCCGGGAGGAAGCAGATGCGCACCACCACGCTCGGCAGCAAGGGCCCCGAGGTCGGGGTCGTCGGCCTCGGCTGCATGGGCATGACGCACGCCTACGACCCGGCGGGCCGCGATGACGACGCCTCCGTGGCCGTGCTGCGGCGTGCCCTGGACCTGGGCGCGACCCTGATCGACACCTCCGACGTCTACGGCCCGTTCACCAATGAGGAGCTGGTCGGGCGGGCGCTGTCCGGGCATCGCGACCGCGCGGTGCTGGCCACCAAGGCGGGCCTGGTGACCGGCGGGTCCACCGGCGGCAGCGCCCCCGGTCTGACGCGCAACGGGCGGCCGGAGCATGTACGGCAGGCCATCGACGCCAGCCTGCGGCGCCTGGGCACCGACCATGTGGACCTCTGGCAGCTGCACCGGGTCGACCCGGAGGTGCCGGTGGAGGAGACCTTCGGGGCGATGGCGGAGGCGGTGGCGGCGGGCAAGGCGCTCCAGCTGGGGCTCTCCGAGGTGTCGGTGGCGGAGATCCGCCGGGCGCAGTCGGTGCATCCGGTGGCCTCGGTGCAGTCGGAGCTGTCGCTCTGGACCCGGGACGCGCTGGCCGAGGTGCTGCCGTACTGCGTGGACCAGGGCATCGCCTTCCTGCCGTTCTCGCCGCTGGGGCGCGGGTTCCTGGCCGGGCGGTTCGGCTCGGCCGCCGACCTGCCCGCCGACGACTGGCGTGCCGGGCTGCCGCGCTTCCAGGACGAGGCACTGCGGGCCAACCAGGCGCTGGTGGAGACGGTCCGGGAGGTCGCCGGGCGGCATGGGGCCACCCCCGCGCAGGTCGCGCTGGCCTGGGTGCTGGCGCAGGGTCCCCGGGTGGTGCCGATCCCGGGCACCAAGACCCTTCGCTACCTGGAGCAGAACGTCGGCGCGGCGGCGCTGGAGCTCACCGCGCAGGACCTCGCGGAGCTGGATGCGCTGCCCGCCCCGGTGGGGGGCCGCTACTGACCGGGCCGCTCCTGACTGGGTCGCTCCTCACTGGGCCGCTCCTGGCTGGGCCGCTCCGCTGTCATACCCCCGTGCCAGACTGTGCGGGTGGTGACGGGGAGAGGAGGCGGTGCCGAGCCGCCGCGTTCGGCGTTCCGCCGGGAGATGCGGGAGCGGGTTCTGGCGGCCGCCCGGGAGCTGGCCGTGGAGCACGGCTGGCAGGGGGTGCGGCTGGGGGAGTTGGCGGCCCGCGCGGAGGTGTCGCGGCCCACCGTGTACAAGGAGTTCGGCGACCGCGCCGGGATCGGCAAGGCGCTGATCCGGCGGGAGAGCGACCACTTCCTGGCCGGGATCGCCGAGGCGCTGGACCGACGGCCGGACGACATGCGGGCGGCGCTGGCGGCAGCGGTGGACTGGACGCTGGCGGAGGCGGAGGCCAATCCGCTGGTCCGCGCCATGGTGCGGCCGACGCGGGGCGGGCGGGCGGACGATCTGCTGGTCTTCCTCACCACCCAGCCGGACCCGGTCTTCAGCGGCGCCCGGGTGCTGCTCGGCGGCTGGCTCGCCCGTCAGCTGCCGGAAGCGCCGGCGGACGCGGTGCGGGAGGCGGTGGAGGTGCTGGTGCGGCTCACGGTCAGCCATATCGTGCTGCCGTCCGGAAACGGAGATAGGAGCGCCGACCGGCTCGCGGCGGCGGTGCTGCACATCGCGGGCGCGAGCCGCTGACGGCGCTCCAGTTCCGGTGCGGAGCCCATGATGCGGGCTCTGGTGCGGGCGGGAGACGGGGGGACCCCCGCCCGCACCCGGAGCCTTGCACAGTCCGCGTCCATTGACAATACAAAGAACTGTGTAAACTTTCTGATGGCCAGTCAGCCCATGGCTCCACCCGGACGGCCGTACGAGGACCGCTCGGCCGTGACCCCGGCGCCGCCTGCGCCGTTCCCCCGGCATGGAACCCGAGACCACGCAGAGTGACCCCGAAGAGCCCGGCCCCGAGACCCCGCCGCCGACCGCCCCCGAGGAGGACGACGGCTGGGCCTGGACGACAGCCGTGCCGCAGACCGAGTGACCGGCGCCCGCACCGCACCACCGGGTGGCCCGCACGGGAATCGGCGGACCGGCCGCCCCCGTTGTACGGACATGGCAACCGAACCGGCGCAGCGACTGCGCATCGAGGCGGGCTCCAAGCGGGTCCGCGCCTTCCTCGGCGGCCACCCGGTCGCGGACACCCTCCACCCGGTACTGGTCTGGGAGGTCCCCTACTACCCCGCCTACTACTTCCCGCTCGCCGATGTGCGCGCGGAGCTGCTGGAACCCACCGGCCGCACCGCCGCCGACCCAGGTCTGGGCGACGGGCGGCTGTTCACCGTAAGGGCCGGCGGGCGCACCGCGCCGGACGCCGCCCGGCGCTACCAGGACTCCCCCGTCGAGGCGCTGCGCGAGCTGGTGCGCCTGGACTGGGACGCCATGGACGCCTGGTTCGAGGAGGACGAGGAGGTCTTCACCCATCCGCGCAGCCCCTATACGCGGGTCGACATCCTGCCCTCCTCCCGTCGTGTCCGGGTGGAGATCGAGGGCACCCAGGTCGCGGAGAGCCGCTCCCCCCGGGTGCTCTTCGAGACCGGGCTGCCGCCGCGCTTCTACCTGCCGAAGACCGACGTCCGGCTGGACCTGCTGGAGCCGAGCGACACGGTCAGCCACTGCCCGTACAAGGGCCGCGCCGACCATCTCTCCGCGCGGATCGGCGGGCGGCTGCTCCCCGATGTGGCCTGGACCTACCCCACCCCGCTGCCGGAGAGCGCGCGGATCGCGGGGCTGGTCTGCTTCTACGACACCAGGGCCGAGATCCACCTCGACTGACCACCCCCTGCCCCGCCCTGCCACTCCCACGCCGCACCCGCGCCGCACCCGCGCGGCCCTCAGTTGGCGTACAGCTCGTCGATGTCCGCCGCGTACGCCTTGACGATCGCCCGCCGCCGCAGCTTCAGCGACGGGGTGAGCAGACCCTGGCCCACGCTGAACTCCTCGGGCAGGATCCGGAAGGCCCGGATGGACTCGGCCCGCGACACCGCCGTGTTGGCGGTCACCACCACCCGCTGGATCTCCTCCTGGAGGTCATGGTCGGCCACCGCGCCCCAGTCGGCGGACGGCTGCTTCTGGTGCACCCGCTGCCAGTGCACCAGGGCATCCGGGTCCAGGGTGATCAGCGCCCCGACATACGGGCGGTTGTCCCCCACCACCAGGCACTGCGAGATCAGCGGGTGGGCCCGCACCCGCTCCTCCAGCACCGCCGGGGCGACGCTCATGCCGCCGCTGGTGATGATCACGTCCTTCTTGCGGCCGGTGATGGTGAGGTAGCCGTCCCCGTCCAGCGTCCCCAGGTCACCGGTGGCGAACCAGCCGTCCCGCAGCACCTCGGCGGTGCCCTGCGGGTCGTTGAGGTAGCCGGAGAAGACGGTGGCGCCGCGCACCCAGACCTCCCCGTCCGGGGCGATATGGACCGCACAGCCGGGGATCGGGCGGCCGACGGTGCCGAATCTGACCCGGCCCACCGGCTGCGCGGTGACCGCGGCGGTGGTCTCGGTGAGGCCGTAGCCGTCGTAGACGGTGATGCCGGCCCCGGCGAAGATCAGGCCCATCCGCCGGCTGAGGGTCGATCCGCCGGAGACCGCGTACCGGACGTCGCCGCCCAGCACGGCCCGCAGCCGGCTGTAGACCAGCCGGTCGTAGAGCCGGTGCCGGGCCCGCAGGGCGAGCCCGGGGGCGGGGCCGGCGCCGGTGCGGCGGGCCTCGGTGGCCTCGGCGTGGCTGACCGCGGTCTCCACCGCCCGGTCGAACAGGTCGGCCTTCCCGTCCTCGGCGGCGACCTGCCGGGCCCGGTGGTAGATCTTCTCGAAGATGTACGGCACCCCCCACAGGAAGGTGGGGCGGAAGGAGGCCAGCGCGGGCAGCAGCGATCCGGCCGAGGGGTCGGGCTGGTGGGCGAGCACGATCCCGGCGCGCAGGCAGCAGACCTGCACCATCAGGCCGTAGACATGCGCCAGCGGCAGGAAGCAGAGGACCCGGGGCTGCTCACCGGGCGGGGCGAGCAGTTCGCCCCATCCGGCGATCAGCGTGTCGCACTCCACCGCGAAGTTGGCGTGGGTGAGCACGCAGCCCTTGGGCCGCCCGGTGGTGCCGGAGGTGTAGGCGATGGCGGCGGGCTCATGGGGGTCCACCGCCGTGCGATGGCTGTGCACCGTCTCGTCCGACACCCCCCTGCCCAGCCGGGTGAGCTGCCGTACGCAGCCGCCGTCCAGCTGCCAGATGCGTTGCAGCGTCGGCAGGCGGTCGCAGGCCGCGCCCACCGTCATGGCGTCGTCCTCGTGCTCCACGACGCAGGCCACCGCCCGGGAGTCGGCCAGGATCCAGCTGACCTGCTCGGAGGAGGAGGTGGGGTAGATCGGCACCACCTGGGCGCCGATCGACCAGAGGGCGTAGCTGAACTGGGTCCACTCATAGCGGGTGCGGGCCATGATGCCGACCCGGTCGCCGAAGCGGATGCCGCTCGCCAGCAGCCCCTTGGCGAGGGCCAGCACCTCGTCCCGGAAGGCCCCTGCGGTCACCTCGGTCCAGTCGGTGGCGCCGGGTGCCCGCCGAGCCAGCTGGACGCGTTGCGGGTCCCGCCCGGCCGCCTCATAGAGCGTGTCGGCCAACCCTCCGTACTGCGGAGTCTCCACCAGGGGCGGAGCGCTGACGTCGCGCACGGTCCCACCCTCCTTCGCCCGTTGCACCGCCGCACCGACCGGCGGTGGCAGGGCAAGCTACCGGACCGTGCGAGCGCTGCCTAGACCGTGCAGCTGCATGTGCACGCTATTGACATGACGTCTCATCAGGGCCGCTCCGGCGCACTTGTAGGGTGCCCTCGGGCCGGGCTCCACCGGGGAGATCCCGGACGGTACGGGACCGGTTCCCCCGGGAGCCGGTGGAGGGATCCGACCATGCGACACCTCGTCCTCTTCTGCCACCGGCATGCCTGGTGGGTCATAGCCGGCTGGCTGGTGGTGCTCGCGGCGCTCACCACCGCCGGGGCCGCCGCCGGGAGCGACTACCGCGACACGCTCAAGCCGCCGGCCTCCGACTCCACCCTGGCGCAGACGCTGCTGGCCGAGGTCCCGGGCGGCGGGCAGGGCGGCGACCAGGAGCGCATCGTCCTCACCGCCGACGGCTCCGGCGGGGTGGCGTCCGCCGCCGTACGCGAGCGCATCGCACCGATGCTGGACCGGGTCGCCCGGCTGCCGCATGTGGTACAGGTCACCTCCCCGTACGGCCCGCAGGGCGGCGCCCAGATCTCCGCCGACGGCCGCACCGCCTTCGCCACCGTCTCCTACGACGTCAAGTGGTGGCTGCCGTCCTGGCTGGACCGGGTGGTGCCACGGATCGCGGTGGAGGGCCCGTCCGCCGCCGACGCCCCGCCGGCCGCCGAGCGCGAGCGGGAGGCCGCCGCCCGGTCCTGACGGCGGCTCGGATCAGACCTCGGGCGGGCCGGTGCAGTGCGCGTACGTCTGCTGCCGGACCGCCCTGCCCGCCCTCACCGAGTCCCCGGGCTCACCCCCCGCCCGGAGCTGCCGCACCAACCGGTCCGACCCCGGCCGACGGCAGCTCCGGACAGGCCGGATCACCGACGGGCGGCGGCCACGACGGCCGCCCTTACCGAGTCCCCGTGGCTCACGCTCCGGCCGGAGCTGGTTCCGAACCCGGACGACAGCAGCTCCGCCACCTCCGACCAGCCGCCCCGGGCTGCCCACTCGCCCGGGGCGAGGCCCGTCCCGCCGTCCTCGCGCAGCCCGGGGTCGGCACCGTACGCCAGCAGTTCCCGCACCACCTCGGTGTGCCCCCAGCAGGCCGCCGCGCAGAGCGGAGTGCCCTCGCTGCCGTGCCCGCTCTCGGTGTCCGGGGCGGCCCCGGCGGCCAGCAGCAGCCGGACGGCGTCGACCGCACCGTGCACCGCCGCCGCATAGAGCGGGGTGGTCCCGTCGCGGTCGGGCCGGTCCGGCTGGGCACCGGCCCGCAGCAGCTCGGCCACGCGGGCGGTGCGACCGCAGAACGCGGCGGCGACCAGGCGGTCCGACGCCTTCTTGAGGTGGCGGCGCTTCATCGGGCACCACCGGTCGGCACGGCGGGGACGGCGGGCACGGCGGGCGGGCGGTGCTTCGGGTCCATGGTCTGCTTCTCCGCTGCTGTCTGCGGGGCGGGACGGGGCGGCGGTCAGCCCGCGAAGGAGGCGAAGTAGGAGGCGGCCATGTCGTCGTCGGCGTGGCCCTGGGCGGCGGCGCGGCGGAAGCGTTCGGCGCCGGCGGCGGCGACGTCCAGCGCCACGCCGGACTGCTGCCCGGCGGCGACGATCAGGCGGGCGTCCTTCTCGGCGGTGGTGACGGTGAAGTTGGCCGTGAAGTCGCCGGAGAGAATGGCGGCGGCCTTGGCCCGCAGATAGCCCATGTCGAGCGGGCCGCCGGCGACGGCGTCCAGGAAGGCCCGAGGGTCGACGCCGAGCGCATGGGAGAGCGCCAGTGCCTCGGCGGTGCCGTGGGTGACGGCCAGCACCCAGCTGTTGCAGACCAGCTTGAGCCGGGTGGCGGCGCCCGCCGCCCCGTCGTCTCCCACCCACGCCGTACGGCTGCCGATGGCGTCGAAGACGGGGGCGAGCACCGGCCGGGCCTCGGCGGGTCCGGCGGCGAGGACCAGCAGTTGGCCGCTCTCGGCGGGCTGACGGGTGCCCAGGACGGGGGCGTCCACATAGTGCAGGCCGTGCTCGGCGGCGAAGGCGGCCAGCACCGGCTGGGCCTCAAGTCCGGCCGTGGAGCACTGGGCCCACACCGCCCCGGGCCGCAGCGCGGGGGCGGCCTCCCCCATGGCGTGCAGCGCGGCCGGGCCGTCGTACAGCATGGTGAGGACCACATCGGCACCGTGCACCGCCTCCGCCGGGGTGTCCGCGACCCGGGCGCCGTCGGCGGCCAGCGGCTGCGCCTTGGCCCGGGTGCGGTTCCACACCCGGACGTCCAGCCCGGCGTGCGCCAGGTTGCGGGCCATGGCCCCGCCCATGATGCCGGTACCGAGGACTGCTACGGAGGTCTTGTCGGCCACTGGTCTTCCCTCAGTCGATGTGGTGGTCTACCGCTTCGGGGGCCATCCTGCGTGGTCGGCGCCCCGATGTCACCGACATCGGGGCGCCGCCTGTCACTCCATCGGACGGAGGGTCAGCAGCTCAGCGGCTGCGCGCCGACCGCCACATCGTCGAACCAGAGGGTGTCGTCACCGCTGCCGTAGCTCTCCCAGCCGAGGCGGAAGGTGGTCGGCCGGGGCGCGGTGGTGCGGCGCAGCCACTGGCTGTCGATGTCCTGGGTGGGGACACCGTCCACGCGCAGTCCGGGGACCTCGGTGTTGTCCAGGTAGGTGCGCATCGACTGCTTGGTGGTGTCCACCTCGTAGCGGAGGCAGACCCAGCGGTTGGTGGGCAGCGGGGCCGACTGGGCGACTCCGTTGGGGCTCTGCTCGGGCAGGGTCGCGTCGTCGGACTGGCGGTTCCACTGGAGGGCGCCGTTCTGGCCGCCGATGCGCAGGTCCCGGCCCCCGTCGTTGGCGTCCGCCATGGTGATGGAGGTGACATGGGAGGCGGGCAGCGCGGTGGTGTGCCGGACCCACATCCGCGCGTACACCACCGGGCTGACCTTGGAGATGTCGCGGGTGGTGCCGACGAAGACGTGGTTGCAGTACCCGGCGCGGCCGTCGATGCGCAGCGAGCGGGTGCCGCTGTGGGTGACCGAGGTGTCGATCGAGGCCGTACCGGAGCCCTGGCAGTCCGGGGTGACGACCTGCCAGGCGCCGCTGGGCACGGTGCCGGTCTGGTCCTCGAAGCCGGAGCAGACCACGGCGCTGCCGCAGCCCGGGTCGGGGTTGGGGGTGGTGGGCTGGCTGGTGGGCTGGCCGGTGGGCCCGGAGGTGGGGTTCTGCGTCGGGGTGGGGGTGGGGGTCGGCGTGGGGCTGGTGCTGATGGTCGGGGTGGGCGTGGGGGTCGCGGTCCCGTTGCAGCCGACGCCGTTGAGCGCGAAATTGGCGGGCGGCGGGTCGGCGATGCTCCAGGTGCCCTGGACGCCGAAGTCGGCGGTGCCGTTGGTGGCCAGGGAGCCGTTCCAGCCGACGTCGACGGCGGTGACGGCCTTGCCGGACTGGGTGACGGTGGCGTTCCAGGCGGAGGTGATCTTCTCGTCGGCGCCGTAGCTCCAGGTCAGCTTCCAGCCGGAGAGGGCCGGGCCGAGGTTGGTGATCTTGATCGCGGCGGTGTACCCGCCCGACCACTGGTTGACGGTGTAGTCGACCTTGCAGCCGGATGCGGCAGCCTGGGCCGAGGGCAGGGGGAGCAGGGCCGCCGCGGCGGCGATCAGGGCCGAGGCGGCGGCCACGGCAGCGGTGCGGGTACGGGGCCGCCAGGTGCGGCGGGCCGGTGGGGTGGCGGTCATGGGAGTTCCGCTTCCTCTCGTGAGCCTGGGTGGGGCCCGGACGTGCGGACGGGTACGGGGCGCCGGTCGGACGGGCCGGCGCCCCGCACGTCTCAGCGGCAGGCGGCGCCGTTCAGCGTGAACTGCGTGGGCGCGGGGTTGCTGCCGGAGTAGCCGGCCTGGAAGCCGAAGCTCGCGGTGGCACCGGCGGCGACGGTGCCGTTCCAGCCGGCGTCCTTGGCGGTGACGGCGGCCCCGTTCTGGGCGACGGTGGCGTTCCAGGCGTTGCTGATCTTCTGGTTGCCCGGGAAGGCCCAGGCCAGGGTCCAGCCGTTGATCGCGGTGGAGCCGGTGTTCTTCACGGTCACCGTGGCGGTGAAGCCGACGTCCCAGGAGCTGTCGACGTGGTACGTGACCGAGCAGGCCGCCGCCGAGGGCGTGTCGTCGTCGGCCTCGGTGGCGGTGAAGGTGGCTCCGGTGACCCCCGGCCCGGTCAGCGAGAAGACCGCCGTGCCGTTGACGGTGTCGCTGTCCTGGGCCGCAGCCACCGTGAGGCGCTGCGGGGTGGACCAGTTCGCCGGGGTGAAGACCAGGGTGGTGGGACCGCTCACGGTGAGGTCGGTGTCACCGGAGGTGCGGGCGGCGGTGACGGTGACGTTCTGCGCGGGGGCGGCGGAGAGCCTGACGGAGACGGTGGCGGTGGACCCCTCGGGGACGGTGATCGAGGGCGGGTCGACCACGATGCTCGGGGTGGTCGGCCCCGGGCCGCTGCCGGTGCGGTCGGCGGCGAAGGCCGCCAGCCAGGCGAGCGGGGCGTTCCAGTTGATCGCCACCTCGTTGGTGGAGTAGGAGCCCATGTCGTCGATGTAGCAGGCGGCGGGCTTGCAGCCGACCAGCTTCTCCTCGGCCACCGGGTCCTGGAGGCCGGAGTTGGGGCCTCCGGCGAGGGAGCCGGCCGGGGGGTGCGGCAGCGAGGCGTCGAACTGGTGGGCCCAGAAGCGGTGGTGCTCGTTCTCGGAGGCGTGCTTGCCGTAGCCGGTGACATACGACTGGTTGAGGGCGTTGCGGCCGAGCAGGTAGTCGAGCGATTCAAGGGCGCCGCTGCGGTAGCGCTGCTGCCCGGTGAGCTCATAGGCGACGGCGATCACCAGGGCGTTGTTGGCGACCTGGCTGTTGGAGCCCCAGACATAGCCGTCGGCGGGGATCGGCACGGCGTAGCCCTGGCCGGCCATGGCCGCCAGATAGCCGTCGGCGGCGGTGGCCACCGAGGCGCGGACCCGGGACAGGTCGGCGGCGGGCAGGCCGACGCCGGGGACGGTGGCCAGGGTGATCCGGCCGAGCGCGGCGGTGTCGCCCCAGGAGAAGCCGCCGGGGGAGAAGACAGTGGCGGTGTGGTAGCTGGAGCCGGTCACCGCGTCGCGGTACTGGGCCTCGCCGGTGGTGGCGTACAGCTCGGCGGCGGCCCAGTAGAACTCGTCGCCCACGGTGGAGTCGCCGTAGGCGCCGCCACCGGTGCCGTCGGAGTCGGGGGCGAGCAGATTGGGGTTGGCCTTGGCGGCGGTCCAGGCGCGGCGGGCGGAGTCCAGGCACCGGGCTGCGAACGCGGCGTCGTACGGGGCGTAGACACGGGCGCACTGGGCGGCGGTGGCGGCCAGGTTGAGGGTGGCGGCGGTGGACGGCTTGTGCAGCTCGCGCTGCTGGTCGTCCTGCTCGGGGCGGGTGGGCAGGCCGGTCCAGTTGGCGTCGTGGATCTTGTGGAAGGCCATCCCGGCCAGCGGCTTGCCGTCCGGGACCTGCATCCGCATCAGGAACTCCAGCTCCCAGCGGGCCTCGTCCAGCACATCGGGGGTGCCGTTGCCGCGCTCGGGGACGCGCAGCGTGGAGTCGCCGAGGGCTGCGTCGGTACCGGCCCGCTTGGCCCGCTCGAAGGAGTTGACCAGCTGCCAGGTGGCGATGCCGCCGTTGACCACGTACTTGCCCTGGTCGCCGGCGTCGTACCAGCCGCCGCGCACATCCCGGCTGTAGTCGCAGACGCCGGGCTGGCAGGGGACGCTGGTGTCGCCCTTGTTGGGGGCGACGCCGAGGTGGCCGGCCGGGCGGGCGTAGGCGGCGCCGGCCAGCGAGGCGTCGATGGCGATGCCGCTGCGCTGTTGGTAGAAGAACGACAGGCTGTCCGACCGCAGCTGGTCGTAGAGGTTGGCGGAGATGTCGAAGGGGTAGCTGGTCTGCCCGTCGACGGTGAGGGTGAAGCCGGTGCCGGTGCCGGTGTAGGCCGAGAAGTCCACCAGGTGGGTGGAGTCGCCGGAGGCGGCGTCCGCGCCGTGGACCGTGGTGGAGCCGGAGGCGACGGCGGTGCCCGAGGCGTTGCGCAGCTGCCAGGTCAGCGGCGCGGTGGCCTTGCTGACGATGGTGGCGCGCTTGGGCCCGTCGGGGAGGTAGCCGACCTGGTTGACCCGGACCGGGGAGCCGGTGGCCGCGACGGCGGCGGGAGCCGCTGCGGGGACGGCGGCTCCGGCGGCTGCGGCAGCGGGCACGCCGGTGGCCGCCGCGGCGAGCAGCAGGGCTCCGGAGAGCAGGGTCGCGGTTCTGCGGCGCCGGGTGCGCGGCGTGGTGACGGGAGGCACGGGTGGGAGCCTTTCGCCGGTCGGATGGACGAGTGAAATGGGAGCGCTCCCAGTCGGTGGCGGCCATCGGCGCCAGAGGCGACCCCGGAAGCACGGCCCCGAGGGCGGGTCCGGCTTCCACTTCTCGCACTCGGTCCACGTGGTCGAAGTGGTTCACATGAAGCCAGCAGTGTCGCGAGCGCGTCAAGACGCCGGAATGCCTTCATTTCTCGAACCCAACGCCCCTCGGCGGCCACCAGCACGGGAGCGCTCCCACCACGAGGGGCGAGTTTTCGCCGCAACGCTGATATCCCGTCACTCCCGCGCGACGAGGGCCGCAGAGATCGCTACGCTGTCGCCCGGCGACGCAGAGTCGCCACGCACGAGGGGGAGTTGACTGGTCGTCAACGCGTGCGTCTGCCCATGAGCCCCGTGCCACCGAGGATCTGATGGCGTTTCATATATCCGTTGCGGTGTTCTGGTGCCTGGTCGCCTGTCTGCTCGCCCTGGCCGTCGCCGCACTGCGGTGGTGGCGTACGGCCGTGGTCGAGCGCAGGAGGACCGCCACCCTGGAGCGCAGCCTCCGGGCCCGGGACGAGGAAGCCCGGCATCTGGTCGAGACCCGGCTGCCGGCCGTGGCCGAGGCCGCGTACAGCCGAGGCGTCCCCATACCCGGACTGCTCAACGGGCAGTTGGAGGGATCCCCGTTCGGCCGGAACCTGGAGAGCGCGGCGGCCTCGTTCAGCGGCTTCGTGGAGACCGCCCAGTCCCGCGCCGACCGGGCCGCCCGCGCCTCACTGGCGTCCGCGATGAAGGCCCTGCAGGGTCTCGCCAATGAGCAGCAGCTGGCGATCTCCGCCATGCAGGAGCGCCACGACGACCCCGAGGTGCTCCAGGGGCTGCTGGAGATCGACCATATGAACGCCCAGATCGGCCGACGCGCCCAGGCCATCGCCGTTCTCTCCGGCTCCTGGCCGGGGCGGCAGCGCTCCTCCTCCCCCGTACTGGCGGTGGTCCGGGGCGCGACCTCCCGGATCCGCGACTACCAGCGGGTGCAGATCCGGGGCCAGGTCGACCTCGCCGTGGTCAGCCGGGCGGTGGAGCCGGCCGTGCTGGCCGTCGCCGAGCTGCTGGACAACGCGGCCCGGCACTCCCAGCCCGACACCCCGATCGAGGTGTCCATCCAGTCGGCGCACAACGGTGTCTCCATCGTCATCGACGACTGCGGCGTGGGCATGCTCGACGCGGAGATGCGGCAGGCCGCCGCGCTGCTCTCGGGCGAGCAGACGGTCGACGTCACCCGGCTCGGCGACCCTCCGGCGTTCGGCCACGCGGTGGTGGGCCGGCTCGCCGCCCGGTACGGCTTCCGCGCCTACGCCGACTCGGCATCGCCCTTCGGCGGCCTGCGCGCGGTGGTCTTCCTCCCCGGCGCGCTGCTCACCTCGGTCGACAAGCCCGCCCCGGTACCGGCCGCCCGCCCCGAGCCGCGCCGACCGCGCGCCGATCTTGACCTCGACCTCGACCCCGTCCCGGTGGCCGAGGCCACCCCGGCGCCCACACCCCCGGCCCTGCCCGCCGACGACCTGCCGCAGCGCCGCCGCCGGCAGCCGGCGTCGGAGCACGCCCGCGAGGACGCCGCCGCAGCACCGCAAGCCCCCGAGCAGCGTCCCGCCCGCGAGGACGCCGCCACCCTGGGCGCCTTCCAGCGCGGCACCCGGGCCGGCCGCGCCACCACACCATCACCGGACAACCAGCCGGACAGCCAGCCGGGCACCCGGCCGGACACACCGTCAGAAACCCCCGAAGGCCCGTCGGAGAGCGAAAGGCAGCCGCAGCGATGAACTACGACGGCACACTCGACTGGATGCTGGACGAGGCGCTCGGCATGCCCGAGACGCTCCACGCCATCCTGCTGACCCGGGACGGCCTGCTGCGGGCACGGTCCGAGGGCATCTCCCGGGACGAGGCCGAGCGTCAGGCCGCCGCCCTGTGCGGGGTGGTCTCCATCAGCCGGAACACCTCCGGCTTCTGCGGCTACGCCGAGGACGAGCCCTCCCCGCCGTGGCGGCAGACCCTGATCGAGTTCGATGACGCCTTCGTCCTGGTGATCGCCGCCGGCGAGGGCTCCTACCTGGCGCTCTCGGCGACCGAGCGGGTGGACCTGGAGGCGTGCAGCTTCCGGATGCAGCAGCTGGTCGAGCGCCTCGGCAAGGCGATGTCCAGCCCCGACCGAAGCGGTGCCGACCGCGATGCCAACGACCGCAGCGCCACCGATCGCGGCACCACGACCCGCACCGGCCCGGACCGCACCGTCGGCCCCCGCACCACCGCAGCCCGGAGCGGCGCCGACCGGCCGGGCGCGGGCGGCGCCGCGTGACGGCCCGCCGTCGGGACAGCGCACTGGTCAGACCGTATGTGGTCACCGACGGCCGGGCCGTGCCCAGCCGCAACACCCTTGACCTGGTCACCCTGGTCCGGGTCACCGGCAGCAGCCCGACCGGGCTGCTCAGCCCGGAGAAGCAGGCGCTGCTGGAGCTCTGCCGGGGCGGCGCCCTGTCGGTCGCCGAGATCTCGGCGCACCTGGTGCTGCCGGTCGGCATCTGCAAGGTGCTGATCGCCGACCTGGTGGACGAGGGCCTGCTGGCCACCCGCTCCCCCATCCCCCGGGCCGAGCGCCCCGACCGCGACCTCGTGGAGGAGGTACTCCGTGGACTCCGTGCACTCCGGTGACGCCCGTTATCTGCGCGACTCGGTGCAGCGCGCGGTCAAGGTCGTGGTCGCGGGGCCCTTCGGCGTCGGCAAGACGACCCTGGTGGGCACGCTCTCCGAGATCCGGCCGCTGCGCACCGAGGAGACCATGACGCAGGCCGGGGCCACCGTGGACGACCTGGACGGCATCAAGGACAAGACGACCACCACGGTCGCCATGGACTTCGGCCGTCTCACCCTCAACGACGACCTGGTCCTCTTCCTCTTCGGTGCCCCCGGGCAGGCCCGGTTCCAGCAGCTCTGGCGCGACCTCACCTATGGCGCGCTGGGTGCCCTGGTGCTGGCCGACACCCGCCGCCTCGACCAGTCCTTCGACGTCATCGACCGGCTGGAGGAGGCGGGGCTGCCGTACGCGGTGGCCGTCAACGACTTCCCGGACGCCCCGGTCTACGACGACGAGCGGCTGCGCAAGGCCCTCGACCTGCTGCCCGAAACCCCGCTGGTGGTCTGCGACGCCCGCAACCCGGCCTCCGCCACCGACGCCCTGATCACCCTTGTCGAACACCTTCTCACCCTCAGCTGACCTGGAGCCCTGTCCCGTGACCGCCCCCGCCCACCCCGCCGAGCCCTCCGTCCCGGTCCCGCCGCCCGGCTGCCCCGCCCACGTCGGCGCCGCCCCCGACGCCGGGTCCACGGCCCGAGTCCCGCTGTACGGGCCGGAGTTCGCCGCCGACCCGGACACGGTCTACGCGCAGCTGCGCGAGTACGGGCCGATCGCGCCGGTGGAGCTGGCACCGGGCGTCCACGCCAGGCTGGTCACCTCGTACAGCACCGCGCTCAAGGTGCTGCGCGGCAACCAGACCTTCGTCAAGGACGCCCGGCGGTGGCGTGCCCTGGCCACCGGCGAGGTCTCCGCCGACAACCCGGTGGTGCCGATGATGGTCTACCGGCCCAACTGCCTCTACGCGGACGGCGAGGCCCACACCCGCCTGCGGGCCGCCATCACCGACAGCCTGGACCGGGCGGACCCGCACGAGCTGCGCCACTATGTGGAGCAGAGCGCCGACAGCCTGATCGACGGCTTCGGCCCCACCGGGCAGGCCGACCTGCTCCGCGACTACGCCAAGGTGCTGCCGCTGCTGGTCTTCAAGCAGCTCTTCGGCTGCCCTCCCGACATCGGCAACCGGATGGTCTCCGGCATGACCGCCATCTTCGACGGCGTCGAGGCGGAGAAGGGCAATGTCGAACTCACCCAGGCCGTGATCGAGCTGATCACGCTCAAGCGTGAGCGGCCCGGCGCCGACGTCACCTCCTGGCTGCTGGCCCACCCGGCCCGGCTGACCGACGAGGAGGTGATCCACCAACTGGTGCTCACCATGGGCGCGGGCACCGAGCCGCAGCAGAACCTCATCGCCAACGCGCTGCGGCTGCTGCTCGCCGACGACCGCTTCGCGGGCGACCTGGCCGGCGGCAGCCTGCCGGTCGAGGACGCCCTGGACGAGGTCCTGTGGACCACCTACACCCCGATGGCCAACTACGCCGTGCACTACGCGGTGCACGACGTCGACCTCGACGGGGTACGGCTGCGCGAGGGCGAGCCCATCGTGATCTCCCTCGCCGCCGCCAACACCGACCCCTCGCTACAGGCCGGCCACCGCGCCGGCAACCGTGCGCACCTCGCTTGGAGCGCCGGGCCCCACACCTGCCCGGCGAAGAGCCCGGCCCGGCTGATCGCCACCGTGGCCATCGAGAAGCTGCTCGACCGGCTTCCCGATCTGGAGCTTGCCGTCCCAGTCGACAACCTCGCCTGGCGGCCCGGCCCCTTCCACCGAGCGCTCAGCTCCCTGCCCGTCCGCTTCCCCCGTTTCGCTGCACCCGTACAGCCCGACGAGAATTCTGGAGCGCGTTCATGGCACAGCAGCCCACCTGCCCCTTCCGACTCGACCCCGCCGGGAGCGACTTCGCCGGCGAGTCAGCCCGCCTCCGCGCCCTCGGCCCCGCGACGCGGGTGGAGCTCCCGGATGCCGTGGAGGCGTGGTCGATAACCGGCGTCGACCTGCTCAAGGAGCTCCTCAACGACCCCCGGGTCTCCAAGGACCCCAACCGGCACTGGCCCGCCTACATCAACGGCGAGATATCCCAGGAGTGGCCGCTCTTCCTCTGGATCGCGGTGACGAACATGTTCACCGCGTACGGCGAGGACCACATGCGGCTGCGCAAGCTGGTCGCCAAGGCGTTCACCCCTCGGCGGACGGCCGCCATGCGGCCCCGCATCGAGGAGATCACCGGCGACCTGCTGGACGCCATCGCGGCCACCCCCGCCGGCGAGCCGGTGGACCTGCGGGCGGCGCTCGCCCATCCGCTGCCCATCAAGGTCATCTGCGACCTGTTCGGCGTACCGGACAAGGCCCGCGACGAGCTGCGCCGGGCGGTGGACTCCGTCTTCAACGCCGCCGCCCCGCCGGAGGAGGTCGCCGCCACCCAGGTGACCCTCTACGGCCTGCTCGCCGACCTGGTCTCCAGCAAGCGGGCCGCTCCCGGCGACGACATGACCAGCGATCTGATCTCGGCCCGCAGCGACGACGGCTCGGGGCTCAGCGAGGCCGAACTGCTGGACACTCTGCTGCTGACCATCAGCGCCGGCTTCGAGACCACCGTCAATCTGCTGGACAACGCCATCACCGCGCTGCTCACCCACCCCGATCAGCTGGCCCTGGTCCGGTCCGGCGGCGCCACCTGGGACGACGTCATCGACGAGGCGCTGCGCTGGAAGGCCCCGGTGCCCAATCTGCCGCTGCGCTTCGCGGTGGAGGACATCGAGCTGGAGGGCGGCGTCACCATCCGCCAGGGCGACGCGATCCTGGCCGCGTACGGCGCCGCAGGGCGCGACCCGCAGGTGCACGGCGAGACGGCGGAGGAGTTCGACATCACCCGCCCGACCCGCCGCGACCACCTGGCCTTCGGCTACGGCGCCCACTACTGCCTGGGCGTCTCGCTGGCCCGGCTGGAGGCGGCGATCGTGCTGCCCGCCCTCTTCGAGCGGTTCCCCGACCTCACGCTCGCCGTGCCGGCCGACCGGCTGGAGTCGCTGGGCACGATGCTCGCCAACGGGCACAAGGCGGTGCCCGCGCTGCTCAGGCCGATGGCCGCGGTCTGACCACCGCCACCGGGGCGCAGGGCGGGGCCGTCGGTCGGCGCCCGCCCTGCGGCCTTGTCGGCCACGGCTGCCCGGTTTCCGGACCCGGTTGTCAGACCCATGGGGCACGATCGTCGGAGAACGTCCGTGTACCGACGGGAGGCGCCGTGAAACCCCGACTTCAAGTCACGATCGACTGTGCGGACCCGGCACGGCTGGTGCGCTTCTGGGCCGAGGCCCTGGGCTACCGACCGGAGCCGCCCCCGTCCGGCTACGACAGCTGGCGGGCGTACTGGCTCGGCAT
Source organism: Peterkaempfera bronchialis (assembly GCF_003258605.2). Classification (NCBI taxonomy): domain Bacteria; kingdom Bacillati; phylum Actinomycetota; class Actinomycetes; order Kitasatosporales; family Streptomycetaceae; genus Peterkaempfera; species Peterkaempfera bronchialis. The sequence goes on along the minus strand of NZ_CP031264.1, from coordinate 6,216,552 downwards.
GGGTGTGCCGGAGGACGAGTTGGGCGACCTGGACGGCCCGGACTCGGTGGTGGACCCGGACGGGGTCGGTCCGCGCCTCTGGTTCCAGCAGGTGCCCGAGGGCAAGGTGGTCAAGAACCGGCTCCACTTCGACCTGGGCGTGAGCGGCGGTCGCAGCGTCCCGCTGGAGACGCGCCGCCGGCAGGTCGACGCTGAGGTGGACCGGTTGCTGGCCGCCGGTGCGACCCGGGTCAGGGAGCTGGCCGAGCCGGGGCTGGACCACTACGCGGTGCTGATGCGGGACCCCAACACACGCGACTACCAGTTCTGTGCAGCATAGCCGCAGGTCAGCGCCAACGACAGAGCCCCGCCCGGCACTTGGCCGAACGGGGCGTTTTGCTGTCTGGAGAGACCTACTCGGGGCGGTTAGCTCGGTGGTGCAGGACGGCCCAGCAGTCGCGCGACCAGTGCCGGGCGTGTTGCCCCTGCGGGTACCGTCAGGCTGCTCCCTGATGTACGGCTTGGCCATCACGCCACCGCCCCGGCGAGACAGTGCGCGCCCGGGTAGCTGTACCCGGTATCGGGAAGTCCCTCGGCGACTGCGCGCAGTGCTTCGCGTCGCTCCTTCTGGCGCTGCTGTTCCTCGTACTGGCGCTGCATCTCGTCCAGTTCGGCGCGCCATGCGGCGTGGTCGATGTACGGGCGCACCAGCGGCCCCATGGGCAGATCCTCGGGCGGGTCGCTCGGGTGGAGTCGGGCGGGGCGGGCCGCCTCGGGAGCGGGGGCCGGAGTGGGGGTGATGGGTGCTTGTGCTGCTCGGCGCCTTCCGGTGGCGGGAAGGACCATGCGCAGGGCTCGGAGTAGCGCGGAAAGGATAAGGTTTCGCATTGCTGGCAGCTCCTCGAAAGCTGTTCGGCGTTGCCCCCGGCGGCCGGGCCTAATCGGCGGCCGGGGGCGTCTTGTTTCCCGAAAATAATGAACCTCCCTATAGCTGTCTATAGCCGCCTATTTCTTTCCGTAGGCCGGTGCAGCCCCGCATGCCCGGCTACGGTGGTTCCGTGACTGACCTTGACCCGACCCGCCCGAAGTGGCCGCAGATTGCCGAAAGGCTGGCCGACCGCATCGAGGGCGGGCAGTACGCCCCTGGCCGTCTGATCTCCAGCCGCTCCGTGGAGGAAGAGTTCGGCGTGGCCAAGGTGACGGCGGGGAAGGCGCTCGCGGAGCTTCGTCGCCGCAACCTGGTACGCACGGAGTTCGGCATGGGGTCGTACGTGACAGGCCCCGCCGAGCGCGGAGACAACTAGGCCCCGCCCCACCGGAGTTCACCAACAGGACGGGGCCAGAGGGGCACGGGGTGGGGCGGCCGTCTCGCTGTCGCAGCGCCCGCGCCCCCTGACTTTCGGCCTACTTGTCGTGCGGCTTGCGGTGTCGGCCGCTTCCCTTGCGGAGCAACGGCACCGGAGTGTCGTCCTGCGGGGCGGCGAACCCCGAACCCCTCCGGACAATCACCGGATAGGCATCGGCATAGGTGTCAGCCACCCCCAGCGGCTGCCACTCCTGCCCGTCCCACTCGACCACCAAGCGCGGGGTGTCTTGGAACAAGTGGCCCCGTCGTACGTCCGAAGCGAGCACCAGCGCGTCTCGTGTGCCCGGCGGGCGGGTGCCACCGGCACGCGCGGCGTACCAGTCGCTTACGGGTTCGTCGTCGGGTTCGAGCACGGCTGATCCTCTCGCTCGGCGTCACCACGAGGTTATCCGCCAGCGTCGTCTGGCGGGATGGTGCCGGGCCAACCGAACAGTCCGAGGATCGGGCGGTTCCGCAGCGCCTCTGCGTACTCGGTCGAGCCGTCGAACTCGCGAAAGTTGGTGATCGGGTCATCCGCAGCGTGCAGCATGGCAACGGCGCAGGTCAGACAGAAGTCCTTACCCGTATCCAAATCCCGAAGGTTCGCGTATCGCTGACAGCCGGACCACTGGCACATCCGGCGGTGCCGTCCCCCGGTTGTCCGTCTCCGCGCCATGCTGAGCTGTCCAGCCCTCCCTACTTGGGTTCCTGGCCGAGCACCGAGAGCCGCTGTCCCGAACGGAGCCGCAGCGCGACCGTATCGGCCGGAAGCTCGGCGAGCGAACCCCGGAACAGCTCGACCAGTTCGCCGGCTAGCTTGGTGAAGTCCTGCCCACCGAGGTTCGGCGGAAGTGCGTCGCGCAGCGCCTCGCTGTCCTCGCCCAGTTCCCAGAGCTTCCGCAACGCCCAATGCTTCGTGAGGAGTTGTACGCCGAAGGTGATGTGAAGACTGTGCTTCTCGGTGCTCTGTCCGGCGTGCACCCACCCGCGCGGGATGAACAGCACTTGCCCGGCCCGCAGCGTGACCGAGAAGTCCGGGGCATTCGCCGCGAAGCGGAGCTTGTCCTCCGGAGAGAACCCGATCTTCGACCAGTTGTGGTGTTCCAGCGGGTTGACGAACGTCGGGGCGAACAGTCGCCAGTCCTTCGCCCCCTCGGTCTGCGCGATGAAGACATGGTGGCAGTCCCAGTGCCACCCGAACCCCTGCGCCTTCCCGGCCGGGGTGAGGTAGAAGTTCCCCGTCACGGGGTGGCCGAGCATGGACGACAGTTCCTTGCAGAACTGCATGATCGGCGGGTAGGACCGGTGCAGGCCGTTGAGAACCAGGGTGTCGGTCGGGTGGTCGGCGGACGGCCGCTCGGCAGTCAGCACGCCGTCACGGACCATGCCGAACCCGCCCGGACGGATATCCGGGTCGGCCAAGATCTCGCGGGCCGCCTGCCTGGTGGCGAGCTGTTGCAGGTCCGTCGCATTACGGTCGTACACCGTGGGCACCGAGGGCCAGGCGGCGCGGAAGGTATCCGGGTCGGTGACCAGCCTCGAGAGTGCAGTCTGCACGGTGGCGCTCCCTTCTCGTAGGGTAGGTGAGAGGGGCGACCGCCCCAGTTGAGTTGGGGCGGTCGCCTCTCGTTCACTCGCTGATGTGTCAGGCGCCGATCAGGTGGTCGTACTGGCCGGCGGCGAAGGCGTCGCGCAGCTTGCGCAGCTCACCGGGGGTGCCGGTGATCACGGCACCGTCGTTGTTGATGTTGGCGAGCACCACCAGGCCGTTACCGGCGTCGGCGACCGCGAAGCACTCCACCTTGTCGTCCAGGTGGGAGTACGACGCCACCGACCACTCCAGGCCCGGGTGCGACGCCGGGTTGAACTCCACGGACTTGTTCACGTGCCTACCTCCTCTTGTTGGCGGGAACGGCACCTGCCGTTCCCGGTCGTGCTGCCGCTGCGCCATGGGCGTGCGGTTCGTGCCCCGTCCCGGGCGGAATGGACCTCAACCAAAGCCCGGGACGGGAACCTAGGGCCCGCTCCGGGCACGGGGGTTGGTGTGCGCCCGGAGCGGGAGTTGGGCCCCGTCCTGGCGGGTGATTCCCTTTCCGTCCGCCAGGACGGGAGTTCACGGAGCGCGGCTAGGCACTCTTGGCGTAACGGGTCTTGCGGATCGGGGTCGGCCCGCCGGGGCGCGTCCACCCGAGGGGGAACAGCACCGGCTCACCGGGGAACAGCGCGGCCCACTCGGCGGTGAGGATGCCGCCCCACTGGCCGCAGGTCTTACACCGCCAGACCGGTCCGCCGGGGCCGCTCTGTACGGCACCGGGCCCCGCGTCCCGCTCGATCTCGTGGCCGGGGCCCTCGGGGCACTCGTTCATGTGCCGATCTCCAAAGCTGAGTTTGGTCTGTGCCCAGCCCCGGTCGTCCTGGCCGTCCAAGTCCCGTCACCGGTGCAGGAGTTGTGCTTCCCGGCATCTCGCAGGTCCGCCGGGGTCAAGGGGTCGTCCTGGTTCACGCCGAGGGACCGAACCAGGACGACCGGCGCGCGCTGCCCCGGACGCGCACTTTCCCGCCGTGGGGGACCAGCGGGACACCCGGAGCACCAGGGGTGTCGAAGCGCTCCGGGAGATCAAGCGGCAAGCGAGTGGGGCCGACGAGCGGCCAACACTCGGTGCCACGGCGCGAGTTGGAGCGAACGGCGGTGCCGCTTGGCGTACCGGCCGTAGTGCCAGCGGCACACCGTGATGGACGTTCGCCGACCGACCGCCGGTATCACGGTCACGTCGCGCTCTACCCCGCACGGGAAGCACCAACCAGCCGTCCACGGCAGGCCGTTCGGGACCTCGGGAAGCATCCCGGTTTCCAGGATCACCTACCCGCCCGCCTTTGCCCTGCCTCGCGGCACAGTGCCGACCCCTGCCGAAGCGCCGAACGGACGCGCGCCCTCGCCCGTCTTCGGCGTCGGAACCACGTCTCCCAGTCTCCGCCGTACACGATGCCGAGCATGGCGACCGCCAGGGCGAAGAACAGCCACACGCTACGGCGGCCGGACTGCGGGTCGAGCCTGCCGAGGGTGAACACCAGGACGGCCGGTCCGAGCCCGACCACCACCGCCAGGGCGCCCGTCACGATGCTTGGGCGTTTCACTACTGTCCCTCCGATCAGCGCCGGACTGTGTGATTCACCAGTACAGGGCTGCCGTTCGCACTTCGACAGAGCAGGGATGACGCATCCGCGTGGCATCCAAGTCTCATAGTCTCTGCATCGTGTGCTCTGACCTGCTAGAACGGGTAGTCAGAGACCGGGAGGCGGCATGGCAGAGCGGCGTAGGGCCCTTGTTGAAAGGCGAAAGGCCCTTGGATTCACTCAAGAGTCCTTGGCTCAGGATCTGGGTGTGGATCGCTCTACTGTGGCGAGATGGGAAAGTGGAAAGGTAGACCCCCAGGATTGGCAGCGCCCGACCCTGGCCAAGGTCTTGCGCGTCACACTGATTGAGCTTGACTCTCTCCTGTACACCGCAGTAGCTCCGACGCCCACACGGGACGAAAGTGGCCCCGTCATTGCGCCGGAATATGATGATGAGATCGAAGCGTTGGATCTCGCGCGTAGGGTCTCTGCCAGCGACGTAGGTAAGGAAACGCTTGAACGCCTTGAGCTGACTTTTCATGACTTGGCAATCAAATATCCGACCGTAGCCCCCCAAGAGCTTCTGGGGCAGGTGCGGAAATATGCACTTTATGTAGCCAAGCTCATGGATGCAAAGAAGACTCTCGCCGAGCACCGACAGCTACTCGTGATAGGCGGCTGGTTCTCTCTTCTTGGTGCAACTCTGCACATTGATCTCAATCAGCAAGACGCAGCGACGGCGAGGCTGCGAACGGCGATGACTCTGGCACAGCATGCCGAGAATTCAGAAATTCAGGCTTGGTGCTTTGAAACAGACGCTTGGCGGGTTCTCACTGATGGCGACTACTCCAAGGCGGCAGAACTTAGCTCGACTGCTCAACAATTGGCACCGGCCGGAAGCTCGGTTGAAATCCAGTCCCTTGCACAGCAGGGGCGAGCATTTGCACGCCTAGGGCAATCGACCGAGACCTACGCTGTAATAGATCGAGTGCAAGCGCTTTCCGCTGCAATGGGCACTCCAGATCGACCAGAGCACCATTTCCAATACGATCCAGCCAAGTCACTCGCCTATGCGGCAACCACGCTTGCGTGGCTCGGCGATCCGGCAGCCGAAGCGTATGCGCGAGAAGTTATTTCGCGGCTCTCGCCCTCGGAGGACGTCAGCAAATGGCCTCGCCGGGCGGCATCTGCCCATATTGACCTGGCGCTCTCTTTGGTAGCCACTAATCGATTGGATGAAGCATGTGATTCGGCACAGCGCGCCATGCTATCTGGCCGAGTGGCACCCTCTAACCATTGGCGCGCCCTCGAAGTTGTCAAGGCAGTGGAAATGCGAAAGATTTCCGACGCGCGGGACCTCAGAGAGGTCTATGAAGGAATGCGCCTACAGATAGCACCGTCAAGCGATTAGCAAAGCAAACACAAAAAGGCCCCGCCCTGGCTCCCGCTGAGGGAAACAGGACGGGGCCTTTGCAATTCCGATTTGTGCCGCGATGGCGGCAGCGCCGTTCTTCCCCACCGCTTCCCGTACGCGGACGTGCCCGGCGTCTCGCGCAGTGCCGTCGCCTCCCGCTCGTGAGCGGCACAGCGGCCACCACGGGCCGTCAGCTCGGGACACCCGGGCACGGAGCACGGGGGGGCGGGGTCTACGGGGCATGGGGGCACTTCCTGGCGTTGAAACGGGCTCCTACTAGTAGTGGGGAGCAGACCTTGCCTGGACTCTCCTGCGGCACCCACGGTGAGGCTGTTCCGGAATGAGTGGGGAGCGGGCCTTGCCGGACCTTCGCAGCGCCTGCGGTCGGTGCCTCTACCAGTTATGGGGGGCAAGCGTCGCCGGTGGTGCCACCACCCCACCACCACGGCTGTAGGCCCCGGGGCCGAGCCGACGGGCCGAGGCCATAGACGCCCGTCTGCGGGCGGCAGAGAGCCCCGGCCGACCAACGGGGGGCCGACCAGGGCTGTACGGGGCTCTATGGGACCGTTACGCGGCTGCGGGCACCAACTCGGGAACAGTGGCGGTATCCCATGCGGAAAGCTCCTCGGCGGCCTCATCGAGTTCGCCGTTCATGGTGAATTCCACCCGCCGTGCGTCGAGCGTGCGCCACCCGCCACGGGTGCCCCGGCGGACGTTCAGACGGACTCCGGCGTCAACGAGCATGCCGCGCCGCTTCGCGGTGTCGGCCGCTTCCCAGTCGTCGGCGAAGGTGCGTCCGGTCGCCGTGGTGATGCGTTGCGGCTCGGTCTTCTCGCGGGACTCCAGCTCGGCAATCCGGCTGTCCAGCCCGTCATGCCGCTTCTGCCACTCCTGCGCGGCGTGCTTGGACTTCTGCTGTCCCTGGATTTTCAGGTGTGCGGTGAACTCGGCCACGGTGGCGTTCAACTCGGGCTCGGGGTCGTAGCCGAGCACCACCACGGTTGTCCTGGTCTGGATTCCACCGACCAGGCGCAGGAACTCGGCTATCACGTACTCGTCCGCCCAGTCTCCCCGGATGTTCGCGGGCGCTTCGCACTTGTCGCCCCGGGCATGGTAATTGCACTTGTAGACAGGCGCCTGATTCTTCTTGCTCTCCTGCCTGTTCAAGTACATGCGCCCGCCGCACGAGTCGCAGTGGATGACCCGCAGCAACAGCGCTTCGGTGTCGGACCGCTCCCCGTTGTTGATGCTGCGCTCGTCCAGAACGGCGCCGATCTGGTCGAACTCCTCGCGGGTGAGAATCGGCGTCTCGGTGCACATGACCGGGTTGCCCTGGTCGTCGCGCACGGGCACGCCCTTGTGCAGCTTCCAACCGATCAGCGTCTCACTGCGCAGAAGCCGCGTGATCACGGCGGGAGTCCACTGGAACGTCTCCCGCACGACGTGCTGTCCCTTGGCCCCGCCGGTCTTGCCGCCCCGCTCGCGGCCCATCTTGTCGGCCCAGTAGTCACGCGGGCTGAGCACGCCATCGGCGTTGAGCCCCGCAGCGATGGCGGACACCGTGGCACCCTCCAGCAGCTCACGGACGATGCGCTCGATGACCGCCACGGCGTCCGGATCAGGCACCAGCGTCCAGCCCTTGCCGCCGAACTCCTCGGGCATCGGGGCAGGCATGTAGCCGTACGGCGGACGACCCCCGCCGCGCCAGCGAAGCGGCATCCTGCGCATGGCGGCCTGCGCACCGCTCACGCGGTCACTGATGGACTGCGACTCGAACTGTGCGGCGAAAGCCAGCATGAACAGTCGGAGTTCTGCCATGGGGTCCATGGGGTTGCGGAAGTCGAACACCTGCCGTCCCCCGCCCAGACCCTCGGCGAAGATGAGTACCTTGCGGTGCTCGCGCGCCCAGTTGGCGAGGGCGTACATGTGCCCATGGACCGGATGGCACGGTCGAACCGCCAGAACACAAGCGCGTCGTACGCCTGCGGGTTGCTGAGCCAGCGGAGAAGTTGCGGGCGCTCCCACGGGGACGTCTTGGACGCGCTGACGTCAAGGTCCACCGCTTCGCGCAGCGCGTCACCCGCGCCGAAGGTGACCCGCAGCTCTCCGGCTACGTGGTCGCAGGCTTCCCGCTGACGCTCGGGGCTGGTCGTCTCGTCCGTCAGGACGGACAGTCGGATGCACCGGACGCCCCGAAGGGTCTCGGTGAACACCGTTCCGGACAGTGGGTTGCGTGCATCTTCTCATACCCCACATGGGGAGCAAGGCTCGCCCGCTGTCCGCTTCCGAGCCCCTGACCAGCACAGATGCCGCTGCCATCTCTCACACTCCAGAACATCCAGTTCTGTGTGTTGGGAGACCCGGAGGGCAATGAGTTCTGCGTCAACTGAGCGGCCCGGCAGCCGAGTTGGACAGGACCGCGCCAACGGCCCCGGCCGGTGGCGGCCCGGCCGCGCCGGAGGCGGAGGCGGGCCGCTCAGCGGAACGGCCGGGGACGGCCCCGGCCGGGCGGTCGGCGGCCCGGCCGCGCCCGCACGCCAAGGCGGTGACGCCATCGCACCTCCGCTCAGCGGAACGGCTGGGGGCGGCGCCGGTCGGTGTCGAGGGGGGCCGAGGCCGGTGGGCGGGCGGTGGTGGGGAGGACCGAGAGGCGGTGGCGGAGATCGGCCAGGGCGGTGGTCACCCGGGGGGAGGTGCAGTGCGGGGCCAGCCGCTCGGCCTCCTGGGTCAGCGCGCGGGCCCGGTCGGTGTCGCCGACGAGCAGATGGGCGGTGGCGGCCCGGATCGCGTACAGCGCCCGGTCGCGGACGCAGGACGGGTCCTGGTCGGCCAGCGCACGGTCCAGCAGGGTCCGGGCGTGGTCGGGCATGCCCAGGTCGAGCAGGGCGGTGCCGGACTGGGCGGCGAGTTCGGCACCGTCGAAGTAGTAGAGCCAGGAGGGCGTCTCCTCGTCGGCCGCCGCGTCCAGCAGCTGTTCGGCGTCGGCCAGCGAGCGGCGGCAGGCGGCCTCCTCCCGTAGCAGCGCATGGGCGCGGGCCCGCCGCACCGCGAGCAGCGCCCGTACCCGGCGGGGGCCGCCGCCGGGGGTGGCACGGGCCGCCGCGTCGGCGGCGGCCAGGGCGTCGGCAGGGTGCCCGGCGAGCACCGCGTGCAGGCTGAGACCGGCCAGGATGCCGACGGTCAGCAGCGGGTCCAGCGCGGTGTGGGCGAGCCTTAATCCCGTCAGATGGTGGCGCTGCGCCGCCGTGTGGCGACCGGCGTCGGCGCAGGCCCAGCCGCCGAGCTGGGTCAGGTCGGCGGCGACCCGGTAGAGCCTGCGGCGGGTGTGCGGCCCCTGGGCGCCACGCCGCAGCAGATCGGTGGTGAGGGCCAGGTCGGCCTCGACCCGGCGGCGTACGACCTCGCCGCCGAACCGGTCGTCGAGTCGGCGCAGCACCGGGACGCCGCGTTCCAGCCAGCCGACGGCATCGTCGGCGTCGTCAGCCTCGTCGGCGCCGGCGTCGCCGTCGTCGGCCGCGTCCGAGGGCCGGCCGACGCGCGCGGCACCGGACGGCGGGTCATCGGCGGCGGCCGAGGCGGCGGCCGGAGCTGCGGCCCACTCCGTGAGCGCCCGGTCCAACTCGGGGCCGCCGGGGGCGGGGTGGCCGTGGTCCTCGTCGCCGGTCCCCTCCAGCAGGGCGGTGAGGGCGGCGATGCTGCCGCTCTGGTCCCAGGGCAGACCGGCAGCCGGCGCCGGGTCGGCGGTGAGCCAGGCGGGCCAGGGACGGGTGTCCAGGTCGGCGAACGGGACGCCGAGGGCGCGGGCCAGGGCGCGCTGGCTGTCGCGCTCGGGGATGACGCCCCAGTGCTCCCAGCGCCAGACCTTCTCACGGCGGGCGGCCATGGGTACGCCGAGCGCCAGCGCATGCTCGGCGACGAGCCGGGCGACGTCCTGGTAGCTCCAGCCCCGGGCCTGTCTGACCCGGGCCAGCGGGTGCGCCGGGGCCGGGTTGCCGCCACGGTCCATGAGCTGTCTCCTCCTCGCCGCGTCCACCGCCTTCGCGAGGACATGCCAGGAATCGATTACCAAGTCCGGTCGCCGCTCGCAGCCCGATCCGGACAACCGGTGCCGTTTTGTGTCCAAGACCGCACGGACAGCAGAAGAGCACGTTCAACAGGTGGCCAGAAAAGGCATCAGAGGTATGCCGGAGGTGCCCATGTGGTGCGGATGGGGTGTGCGGGACTCCCGGGACGGGGCGCGACCGGCATCGGGGACGGCTTCCACGGCCACGCACCCGGTGACCGCCGCTCCACCGCCCGTACGCCGCCGATTCGTGCGTAGGAAACACCGTTTCGCTCCCCGACCTGGCCTGGCGCCCCGTCCCATCCCGGCTCGAACCGCCCTCCGACCGCCCCTCCACGGGCCGAAACCGGGCATGGGACTACACCGAGACAACAAGGGTGACCTTGAAGGCGACACCTGCGGATTGCTTGGCTTGTGCGCGTGATCAGCGCCGCGGGGCCGTGGACGGCGCCCGCTGACCGACCGCCGGGCTCTCTGCCCGGGGTGGCGCACAGGTGGTATCGACACCAGAAGACTCGGAGCCGGACGTGACGCATGCCGTGGACGCCCCCTGCCCGCTGGGCAGCGACACCGCGGGCAGGCGATGACCCCCTTCGGATTCTCCCGCTCCCGCAACGACCTCCCCATGGACCCGGCGCTCGACGACAGCGCCCTCGCCGTCGCCCGCGACGACATGGCCCAGGGCCGCTGGACGACCGCCCGCGAGCTGCTCGCCGGGACCGGCCAGGACTGGGACCGCCGCTCGCACCGGCTGGCCGTGCTCGCCGAGCCGGCCACCGCCGGCTGGGCGAAGGACTGGCTGCTGGCCGAGCCCGACAGCGCCGACGCGGCCGTCCTGGACGCCTACGCCACCGTGCTGCTCGCCGGCCGTGGCAAGGCGCAGCCCGCCACGGCGCAGGCCGCCTGCCTGGCGGCGGCCCGGCAGGCCCCGGAGGACCCCACTCCCTGGGTGGCACTGCTGACGCTCGGCCGCTCCCCGGGGCTGGAGGAGGACCTGCTCTTCAGCTGCTTCGAGCAGGTCCGTGGCCTGGACCCGTGGCACCGCGACGCCCACCACCTGCTGGTGGCGCACCTGGCGGAGCAGTCGTCCGGCCCGTCGGCGGACGACCCCGGGCATCCGGTGTACGGGTTCGCCGACCAGGCGGCGGAGGACTGCCCGGCCGGGTCGCCGCTGGCGCTGCTGCCGCTGGTGGCGCATCTGGAGCGGTACCGGGTGCTGGCCGCCGGCGGTGTGCTGCCGACCGACCCGGCGCGGCTGCCGTACTGGTCCTCACCTCGCGCGCGGCGCGGCCTGGACGCGGCCTTCGCCTGGTGGCTGGAGGGCGGCCAGGGCACCCACGCCCGGCTGAAGGCCGACCTCAACCACCTGGCGTACGCCAAGGTCCTGGAGGGCCGGCTGGTCGAGGCCGCCGCCCTCTTCCACGCCATCGGCCCGCATGCGACCGAGGAGCCCTGGTGCTACGGCGGCCGCGACCCCCGCAAGGCCTTCCGGGCTGCCCGGGACCAGGCGGTCGGCCTCGCTCCCCCGCCGTCCGGCTGACCCCGGACCGAGCCGCACCACCCTCCCCCCGGCCCACTCCCCCAGGGCCCACACCCCACCGGAAGGAAGTCCCCCCATGCTGACGGACAGCGAACCCGATCCACGGCCGGTATCGGCGCCCAAGCCGGCCGCGATCAGAACCTACCGGGGCGAGGAGCGGGCCCTGCGGGCCGACCGGATCGGCATGCCCGGCCTGCTGCTCTCCGTCCTGGCCGCCAGCGCGCCGATGATGGTGGTCGCCGGCGTGATGCCGACCACCTACGCGGTGATGGGCATCGTGGGGCAGCCGCTGCTCTACGTCATCCTGGGCGTGGTGCTGGCGCTCTTCAGCGTGGGCTACGCGGAGATGAGCCGCCATGTCCACAATGCGGGCGCCTTCTACGCCTACATCTCGCGCGGCCTGGGCGGCACCGCCGGGACGGGCGCGGCCTTTGTGGCCCTCCTCGCCTATGCCTCGCTCCAGGTGGGCATCTACGGCATCTTCGGCTTCCAGGTCTCCTCGCTGATCCAGACCTTCTTCCACACCGAGGTCGTCTGGTGGGTGCCGTCGCTGGCCGCGGTGGCGCTGGTGGCGGTGCTCGGTGCGCTGAAGATCGACCTCAACGCCCGGGTGCTGGGCGTGCTGCTGATGCTGGAGTGCCTGTCGGTGTTCGTCGTGGACATCGCGTTCGTCTCCGACCCCGGGCCGGAGGGGGTCACCTTCCACGCCCTGAACCCGACGACGCTGACCGGCGCCGGCCTGGGCACGGCGCTCTGCTTTGTGATCGCCGGGTTCACCGGGTTCGAGCAGGCGCCGGTGTACGCGGAGGAGACCAGCCGTCCGCATGTGGTGGTCAGCCGGGTGATGTTCTCCGCGATCGGCTTCACCGCGGTCTTCTTCGCCCTCAGCTCCTGGGCGATGGGCGTGGCCACCGGTCCGTCCAAGATCGTGGGGGCCTCGCAGGAGGCCAGCGCCGGGCTGATCTTCGGGCTCAGCGCCGACCGGCTGGGCAACGGCTTCTCCGATGTGCTGGGCGTGTTCTTCGCCACCGGGATCTTCGCCTCGATGCTGAGCTTCCACAATGTGGTCGCCCGCTATGCGTTCGCGATGGGCCGCGAGGGCCTGCTGCCCGCCGGGGTGGGACGGGCCTCCAGGACCAGCGGCGCCCCGGCGCTGGGCTCGCTGCTCCAGACCGTGATCGCGCTCTGCGTGGTGGTGGCCTTCGCCGCCACCGGCAAGGACCCGGTGGACAACCTCTTCATCTGGATGGGCAATGTCGGGGCGCTCGGGGTGCTGCTGCTGATGGCGGCCTCCTCGCTGGCGGTGGTGGTCTTCTTCGTCCGGCGCGGTGCCATCGCCGCCCAGGGATGGCGGCTGGCCGCCGCTTCGGTGGCCGGGATCGCGCTGACGGTGATCATGGTGTACGCGGTCGTCGACTTCGACATGCTGCTCGGCTCGGACCCGAACTCCTCGCTGCGCTGGGTGCTTCCGGGCCTGGTGGCCGTGGCGGCGGTGGCCGGTACGGCCTACGGAGTGGTGCTGCGGATCCGCAAGCCCGAGACGCATGCCCGGATCGGGCTGGGCCACGAGGCGTTCCAGCTGGAGGTCGCCGCCCAGCGGCAGGGCGCCGAATAGCCCCGGTTTCGTACGAGAACAGGTGAGATGCATGGACTGCCACGACACCACGGCCCACGGCACGGCAGCCGAGTCGGCCGCCCATCCGCTGGACGACCTGACGGCGGCGGAGATCACCGCCGTGCGCCGCATCCTGGAGGAGGCCGGGCGGGTCGCCGAGACCACCCGGTTCCCGCTGGTGCTGCTGGACGAGCCGGACCGGGCGGAGGTGGCCGCGTACCGCTCCGGCGACCCGGTGCGGCGGCGGGTGCGGGCCACCCTGCTGGACACGGCGACCGGTGCGGCGGGCGAGGCGCTGGTGGATGTCACCGCCGGGGCCGTGGTGGCGTGGCGGGACCTGAGGACCGATCAGGCCCCTTATGGGCAGCCGCCGCTGCTCTTCGAGGACTACGAGATCTGCGACCGGGTGGTGAAGGCCGACCCGGGCTGGCGCAAGGCCATGGCCGACCGGGGCATCACCGACCTGGACCTGGTGGTGGCGGCGCCGCTGGCGGCGGGCAGCTTCGACATCCCCGGGGAGGCGGGGCGGCGGATGCTGCGCTCGCTGACCTTCCTCCGCTGCGACGAGGGCGACAACCCCTTCGCGCACCCGGTGGCCGGGCTGCTGGCCGATGTGGACCTGATCGAGCAGCGGGTGGTCCGGCTGCTGGACACCGGCGTGGTGCCGGTGCCCGCCGAGTGCGGCCGGTACGAGGCGGAGTTCACCGGGCCGCCGCGCACCGATCTGCGGCCGCTGGAGATCACCCAGCCGGAGGGCCCCTCCTTCACCCTGGAGGGCACCCTGCTGCGCTGGCAGAACTGGTCCCTGCGGGTGGGCTTCAACGCCCGTGAGGGCCTGGTGCTGCACCAGGTCTCGCACCGCGACGGTGACCGCGACCGCCCGGTGCTGCACCGGGCGTCGCTGGCCGAGATGGCCGTGCCGTACGCGGAGCCCAGCCCGACCCGCAACTGGGTCTGCTACCTGGACGCCGGCGAGTACCTGCTGGGGCGGAACGCCAACGCGCTGCGGCTGGGCTGCGACTGCCTGGGCGAGATCCGCTACCTGGACGCGGTGCTGACCGACGACCACGGCCGCCCGTACACCGCGCCCAACGCCATCTGCATCCATGAGGAGGACGTCGGCCTGCTCTGGAAGCACACCAACATCTTCGACGACATGGCGGTGCAGAGCCGGCGCTCCCGGCGGCTGGTGGTCTCCTACATCGCCACCCTGGGCAACTACGACTACGGCTTCTACTGGTACCTCTACCAGGACGGCACCATCGCCTTCGAGGCGAAGTCCACCGGCCTGGTGCAGACCTCGGGGATCGAGCCGGGCGCGGGCTCCCCGTACGGCACCGAGATCGCCCCCGGGCTGCTGGCCCCGTACCACCAGCATCTCTTCTGCGCCCGGCTGGACATGGCGGTGGACGGCCAGCACAACACCGTGGAGGAGGTGGACGTGGTGCCGATCCCCATCGGGCCGGAGAACCCGCACGGCAACGCCTTCACCGCCCGCGCCACGGTGCTCGCCGACACCTCCCAGGCGGGGCGGCTCGCCGACCCGTCGGTGGGGCGCCGCTGGCGGATCTCCAACCCCGGCTCGCGCAACCGCATGGGCGAGCCGGTCTCCTACACCCTGGTACCGCAGCCCGGCCCGGTGCTGCTCTCCCAGCCCGGCTCGTCGGTGGCCCGCCGGGTCGCCTTCGGCACCCGCCACCTGTGGGTGACGCCGTACCGCCCGGAGCGCCGCTACCCGGACGGGGACTACCCCAACCAGCACCAGGGCGGCGCCGGCATACCCGAGTGGCTGGCCGAGGAGGAGCCGCTGGAGGACACCGCGCTGACCCTCTGGCATGTCTTCGGCCCCACCCACCTGCCCCGGCTGGAGGACTGGCCGGTGATGCCGGTCGACCTGGCCGGCTTCACCCTGCGTCCGACCGGCTTCTTCGACCGCAACCCGGCGCTGGACCTGCCGGCCACCGCCCCGGGCGGGCACTGCCACAGCTGAGGCCACGACCGACCCGCTGTCGAGGGCCCCGCGCCGCCACCGTGCAGGTGGGCGGCACGGGGCCCTCAGCAGCGGGTCAGCTCATAGGTGTGGAGCCCGTCCGCATCGGCGAGGCGGGTGAACCCGGCGCGGTCCATCACCCGCTGGGAGGGCTGGTTGGCGGGTGCCGTGGTGGTGGTGACGCGGTGGACCCCGGGCTGCCGCAGCGCCCAGCCGGACAGCGCCCGCAGGGCCTCGGTGGCGTAGCCGAGGCCGCGGGCGCCGGGGGCGAGGGCGAAGCCGATCTCGGTGCCCCCGTCGGCGGGCGGTCCATGGAAGCCGATGCCGCCCACCGAGACGCCGTCCGGTCGGCGGGCGATCCGGTACAGGGCCCAGCGCGGGGTGTGGCAGCCGGCTTCGGCGGCGAGCGTCAGCAGCCCTGCGGCCTCCCGGGTGCCCTCCCCGGGTACGCCGCCGAGCCACTCCCGGCCGGCGGTGCGGCCCACCGCCAGTTCGGCGGCCTCGGCGGGGAGGACCTCATGGAGCACCAGCCGGGCGGTGGTGAGGGCGTGCGGGGCGGGCTGCGGATGCATGGCGGCCATTATGCCCGCCCCGGAGAATATCCTTGAGCACTCAATAGTTGTGGCATACTTGAGCCCTCAAGGAGGTAGTGATGAGTGAGTACCTGGACGCCTGCCTGCGGCTCGCCCGGGCGCAGGCCCTGCTGGTCAAGCGGTTCGACCACCAGCTCGGCGGGCTGCACGGCCTGAGCTTCGCGGACTTCCTGCTGCTCCAGCAGCTCGGCAGCGCCCCCGGCGGCCGGCTGCGGCGGGTGGACCTCGCCACCGCCCTGGGGCTGACCGCCTCGGGCGTCACCCGGTCGCTCGGCCCGCTGGAGCGGATCGGCCTGGTCGAGCGTGAGCCCGACCCGCGCGACGCCCGGGTGGCGTACGCCTCGCTGACCGACGCCGGGCGGGAACGGCTGCGCCACGCCGAGAAGGCCGCCGGACAGCTGGCCGCCGCCGTCTTCACCGGGGAGGAGTGGGCGGCGGGCGAGGTGTCCGCGCTGGCCGGATACCTGACCCGACTGGGCGGCACCGGACTGCCCCGGCAGCCCGAGCCCACCGCCTGACACTCCGTCAAGCCCCGTCACACCCCGCCGAGCCCCGCCGGACCCTCCGGCGGGGCACGGTCGGCCCGATGCCGGTAGCGTGCTCGCCATGGCACCCCGATTCGCTACCGCGCACCGCCCCGACCTCGCCGAACTCGTGGACTTCCTGCGGCCCCGCCACCGGGCGCTGCTGATCACCACCCGCGCCGACGGCCGCCCGCAGACCTCCCCCGTGGCCTGCGGGGTGGACGAGGAAGGCCGGGTCGTGGTCTCCACCTACCCCGAGCGGGTCAAGTCCCGCAATGCCCGCCGCGACCCCCGGGTGTCGCTCTGCGTCCTCTCCGACGACTGGGACGGCCCCTATGTCCAGGTGGACGGCCGGGCCGAGGTGCTGGACCTGCCGGAGGCTCTGGAGCCGCTGGTCGACTACTACCGCTGCATCGCGGGTGAGCACCCGGACTGGGACGAGTACCGGGAGGCCATGCGCCGCCAGGGCAAGTGCCTGATCCGGGTCACCCCGGAGCGCTGGGGCCCGATCGCCACCGGCGGCTTCCCGCCGCCGCCCGAGCATGCCGGGCAGGTCTGACCGCCCGCCGCACCCCTCACGCCGGGTGGCCCTGGTGCGCGGTGGACCCCTCCACCACGCCCCCCAGCCGGAACTGCAAGCGCACCAGCAGCGCCGGATCGCCGCCCACCGCCCAGCGCGGGCCCACCAGGTACTGGCCGTAGCTCTCCGCCTCGGTCGTCCACTGCCGCCGCCCCGCCTCACTGGTGAAGGTGACCAGGACGACCCGCCCGGCGGGCGCGGTGCAGACCCCCTGCCGGAAGTCGGCGTTGCTGGTGGCCAGGCGCAGGGTGCAGCCGGAGAGCGACGCCAGCCGCGCCAGGTCGGCCGGGGCGGGCGACCGGGACGGCGCCGGGGCCGCCAGCGCGACCTCGGCGGTGCCCGGCGGCCGTGCCCCACCGGTGAAGGCCACCGCCGCCAGCGCGGCGGCGAGCGTCGAGGCGGCCAGCAGCCCGACCTGGAACCGGCGCGGCCCGCCCCGCAGCCCGGGCGCCCGGCCGGGCGCCCAGTCGGGCGCCCGGCCGAGGTCCGGGGCAGGGGCACGGTCGGGTTCGGGCTGGGGGGTCGCCCGGCTGACGGTCATGACGGCTCTCCTTGGGTGCGCGGCCCTGGCAGAGCGACTACGCGCCCCGCGCGCCCCCGGTTCACCCCCGCCGCCCCCGCCGATCCATGCCGATCCATGTCCCGCGCCGCCCGCCCCGCATACGATGCCGGAAACGGGCCCGGCAACCGGGTCCGGCAGAACCCGTGCATCCGGCTGCGCAGGCCGCACGGAGACGGTGTAATGACCAGATGGCCGTCGAGGAGACCAAGAGACGCGGGACGAGGACGCTCCGTGCGGATCTCGCCCTCAGGCTGATCGAAGCCGGTCCGGACTCCGCGATCCCGCTGCGGGCCCTCATCGAGCAGGTGCTGGTGTCGACCGGCGCGACCCTGGCCACGGTGTACGCGACCCGCGAGCGCGCCGACGAACTGACCCTGGTCGAGGAGGCCGGAGTCCCACGCGCGCTCTACGGGCTGCGCCGCACCTACCCCGTACCCGGCCGCTCCCCGCTCTCCGCCGCCCATGCCTCCGGCCGACCGCTCTGGCTGGCGTCCGAGGACGCGGTCGGCGACCTCCATGAGCCGATGCTGTCCGACGACGGGGTGTCGCTGGCCGTGCTGCCGCTGGACGGCGACGGGCGGAGCCGGGGCTGCCTGCTGGTGGTGGACGAGTGCCCGGAGGGCTTCGACGCCGAGTACCGCCAGGTGCTGAACCTCTTCGCCGACCGGATCGCCGCCCATCGCACCCTCCCCGCGCCTGGCCGGACGGCCCGTGGCAACGGCGTCGGCAACTTCTCGCTGACCCTCACCACCGGGCACCTGGAGGTCGACGCGCGGGTGCTGGAGCTCTTCGGCCTGGCTGCCGCCGAGTTCGACGGGCAGGTGGAGACGCTGCTGGCGCTCGCCGTGCCGGAGGACCTGCCCGCCCTGATGTCCACCCTGGACCCGGGCCGCCGCGCGGTCGGCCGCGACCTGGAGTTCCGGATCCGCCGCCGGACCGGCGAACTGGCCTGGCTGCGGATGCGCAGCGAGGTCTCCCTCGGCACCGAGGGCTGCCCCACCCGGCTGCTGGGCACCGTCGCCGACGCCTCCCATCTGCGGCCCGGCGTGGACGACACCGCCCGGGTGCAGCGGCTGGCCGCCACGCTGGCGACCGCCGTCACCGTCCAGGACGTCGGCCGGGCCGTCGTCTCCGCGATCCGGCACCCGCTGGGCGCCGCCCGGGTGGCGCTGGCCGAGCTGGAGGCGGAACGGCTGGTGGTCACCATGCTCGACCCGCCGGAGCCGGACGCCTGGCCGGACCTGTGGCGCTCGGAGTGGCGCTCCGAGTGGCCCGACGCCCCGGTCCGCGCCATGCCCACCCTGGAGGCCGCACTCCGCGAGGGCCGCGCCTCGGTCTGGCCGGCCGGCGCCCCGCTGGAACCGGCGCTCGCCGGCGTGGGGCCCGGCGGCCTGGCCCTGCTGCCGCTGCCGTCGGCCGGCCGGGTGGTCGGCGCCTGCCTGGTGGGTTGGGCGGAGCCGCACGAGGTCAGCGCCGACGAGCGGACCCTGCTCACCGCCACCGCCACACTGGCCGGCCAGGCCCTGGACCGGGCCCGGACGCTGGACGCCGAGCATGAGCTGGTCGCCACCCTGCAACGGAGCCTGCTGCCGCGCCGGCTGCCGGAGCTGCCCGGCGGCACCGCCGTCGCCCGCTACCTCCCGGCGGCGGCCGGGCTTGAGGTGGGCGGCGACTGGTACGACGTGATCCCGCTGACCGACGGCCGGGTGGCGCTGGTGATCGGCGACGTCCAGGGGCACAACGCCGGGGCGGCGACCCTGATGGGCCAGATGCGGACGGCGATCCGCGCCTATGCGGTGGAGGGGCACCCGGCGGACGTGGTGGTCTCGCACGCCAACCGACTGCTGGTCGGCATGGGCACCGACCTCTTCGCCACCTGCTGCTATGTCGTGGTCGACATGGAGGAGGGCGCCGCCTGGTGCGCGCGGGCCGGGCACATCCCGCCGGTGCTGCGCCTGCCCGACGGCACCACCGAGGTGGTGGTCGCGGAGGGCGGCCCGCCGCTGGGCGTGGACGGTGACGCCTACTACCCGGTCACCCCGCTGGCTTTGACCCCCGGCACGGTGCTGGTGCTCACCACGGACGGCCTGGTGGAGTCCCGCACCCTCACCCTGGACGACGGGCTGGCCCGGCTCTGCGAGGTGCTCGGCCGTACCGAACCGGGCGATGTGGAGCTGGTCGCCGACGCCCTGCTGGGCGGCACCAAGCGGCGCGACGACGATGTCGCGGTGCTGCTGCTGCGCTACGACGGGATGGGGTCGCTGCCGGTGCGCTCCGGCTGGACGGTGTGGCGGCTGCCCGAGGCCGTCTCCCATGCGCGCCGCTTTGTCGCCCGCACCCTGGCCTCCTGGGGGCTCGCCGAGGAGCGGGACACCGCCCTGCTGGTCGTCTCCGAGCTGGTCACCAACGCCCTGGTGCACACCCAGGGTCCGGTACGGCTGGACCTCACCCATGTCGCCGACCGGCTGCGGATCGCGGTGACGGATGCCTCGCCCCGCTCCCCGTTCAAGCCGACCGGCATCGGCTGGGAGGCCACCGGCGGCCGGGGCATCCTGCTGGTCGAGGCGGTCTCCGCCGCCTTCGGCTCGCTGCCGATGGGCGGCGGCAAGCAGGTCTGGAGCGAACTCGCGGTACGGGCGCGCGATCCGCAGCCGGGCGCCGGAGTGACGCGGCGTCAGCCGTAGCGCACCCGGGCGTGCGCCGGAGCCGCCCGGCGCCCGGCCCCACGGCCGGGGACCCGAACGGCCCAACGGGGCGATGGTTCCCCGCCGCGCCGTCGGACCCCGGGGCCCGCCCGCCCGTCGTCCACCCCGGCCCCCACCCCGCCCCTGCGGCGGCCGTGCGGTAGCCGTGCGGCGGCTGCGGGCCCGGCCTAGCGTGGGACCGTCATCTCCGTACGCCGCTCCGAGGGACCGCCATGATCGAAGCCGTCGGCCTGACCAAGCGCTACGGCCCCAGCACCGCCGTCGAGGACCTCTCCTTCACCGTCCGCCCCGGCGTGGTCACCGGATTCCTCGGCCCCAACGGCGCCGGGAAGTCCACCACGATGCGGATGATCCTCGGCCTGGACGCCCCCAGCGCGGGGGCGGTCACCGTGAACGGCCGCCGCTACGCCGACCATCCGGCGCCGCTGCGCGAGGTCGGCGCGATGCTGGAGGCCCGCGCGGCCCACGGCGGGCGCAGCGCCTTCCACCACCTGTCCGCGCTGGCCGCGACCCACGGCATCCCCCGGGCCCGGGTCGAGGAGGTGGTCGACCTGGTCGGTCTGCGCGCGGTCGCACACCGCCGGGTCGGCGGCTTCTCTCTGGGCATGGGCCAGCGGCTGGGCATCGCCAACGCGCTGCTGGGCGACCCGGCCACGCTGGTGCTGGACGAGCCGGTCAATGGACTCGACCCGGAGGGCGTGCTGTGGATCCGCACCCTGCTGACCTCCCTCGCGGCCGAGGGGCGCACGGTGCTGGTCTCCTCGCACCTGATGAGCGAGATGGCGCTGACCGCCGAGCGGCTGATCGTGATCGGCCGGGGGCGGCTGATCGCCGACACCTCGGTCGAGGAGTTCACCCGGGGGGCGTCCGGCCGCACGGTGCGGGTACGCACCCCGGAGGCCGCCCGGCTCGGCCGGCTGCTGGCCGAGCTGGGCGCCCGGATCTCCGGGGGCGACCGCCCCGACGTCATCGAGGTCGCCGGGGCGGACAGCGAGCGGATCGGCCGGCTGGCCGCCGACCACGGGGTGCCGCTCTGCGAGCTGACACCGCAGCAGGCGTCCCTGGAGGAGGCGTTCATGGAGCTGACCCGCGACGCCGTGGAGTACCAGTCGCCCCCGCGCCGACCCCGGCCCGAATCCCGGCCCGAATCCCGGCCCGAACCCGTCGAGGAGCCTGCATGAGCACCGCCGCCACCGCCCTGCGCTCCCCCGCCGCACCCGGTGGGGGACCCGGAGCGGGCACCGGGACGGGCACCGGTCCGGTGACCCTGGCCCGCGTGGTCCGCTCCGAGTGGATCAAGTTCGGCTCGCTGCGCTCCAGTTGGGCCACCCTGCTGGCGGCGGTGGCCGCGATCGTCGGCTTCGGCGCGCTGGTCTGCTGGGTGACCGTCAACCGCTGGGACCGGCTGCCGGTGGAGGAGCGGCTTCGCTTCAGCCCCGCCGAGCAGAGCCTCAAGGGGTTCTTCCTGGCCCAGCTGGCGGTCGGGGTGCTCGGCGTCCTGGTGGTCACCGGCGAGTACGCGACCGGTCTGATCCGCACCACCCTGGCGGCCGTGCCCCGGCGGCTGCCGGTGCTCTGGGCCAAGGCCGCGGTCTTCGGCGCCGCCACCCTGGTCCTCACCGGCGCCGCCTGCCCGGTGGCCTTTCTGCTCGGGCAGCGGCTGCTGGCCGGCCGGGGCCTGGAGACCGCGCTGTCCGCCCCCGGGGTCGTCCGGGTGGTGCTGGGCACCGCCCTCTACCTCACCGTGGTCGGGCTGCTGGCCGTCGGCGTCGGCGCTCTGATCCGCAGTACCGCCGGGTCCATCGCCGCCGTCCTCGGGCTGCTGCTGGTGGTCCCGGGCCTGGCCGAGGTGCTGCCGGGCTCCTGGCGCGACCACATCCTCCCGTACCTGCCCAGCGTGGCGGGCCAGTCGCTGACCACCCTCCTTCCCGTGCCGCCGCTGCTCGCTCCGTGGACCGGCTTCGCCGTGCTCTGCGGGTACGCGGCGGCGGCGCTGGCCGCCGGCGCCGTACTGCTGCGGAGACGCGACGCCTGATCCGGCGGGTCGGGCGATGGGCCGTCCGGGTGAGCCGCGTGGCGGCCCCGGAGCGTGCCGGGCCGGTGGGCCCGCAGCACCCCTACGGTGCTGGCGAGGCGTGCCAGCAGCGCCTCCGTTCCGGTGGCCGCCTCGCCCGTCGACGGGACGGCCGTCGCGTCAGGGGAGGGACCACCCATGTCCGCTGCACCGCTCGCCGCCGCCCGGAAGCGGCGCCTGCCGTCGCTTCCCTCGCTGCCGTCGCTGCCGCTGCTGCTGCCCGGCGCGGGGCGGGCCTTCGGCGCCGGTGCCGCTGCCCTGGCGCTGCTGGCCGCGGCGCCCGCGCCCGCGTACGGCCCGGCCGGACCGCGCGGGCCGCACCTGGTGGCCGATCCGGCGTCGCTGGTCGACCCCCTGATCGGCACGGGCGGGGTGGTGCACACCTTCCCCGGCCCGGTGGTCCCGTTCGGCATGATGCAGCTGGGGCCCGACACCACGCCGGACCGCCCCTACGGCGGCGGGTACGCCTACCGGGCGAAGCGGCTCTCCGGCTTCAGCCTGACCCATCTGAGCGGGCCGGGCTGCGCCGCCGCCGGGGACGTTCCGCTGCTTCCGGTGGCAGGGGCGATGCCGACCTCCCCGGGCAAGGCGTCGGTGGGCTTCTCGCACGGCCGGGAGAGTGTACGGGCGGGCTTCTACGGGGTCACGGACGACAGCGGCGTCACCACCGAGCTGGCCAGTGCGACGCGGGCCGGGATCGCCCGGTTCACCTTCCCGGCGGGCCAGGACGCCCGGCTGCTGCTGAAGCTGCGCGGCGGCGCCACCCAGGTGGACGGGACGCGGGTCCGGTTCGTCTCCGACCACGAGATCACCGGGTCGGTGGAGAGCGGCCACTTCTGCCGCGCGGGCAACACCTACACCCTGCACTTCGCCATCGTCTTCGACCGGCCGCTGGTCGGCGGCGGCACCTGGCGCGGCTCCACCAGGACCGCCCTGTCCCGACCGGTGAGCCCCGAGCTGTCCGGCCGGGACGGGGCATATGCGCTCTTCGACACCGCCGCCGGGCGCACCGTCACCGCCCGGATCGGCATCTCGTACACCAGCCAGGAGGGGGCCCGGCGCAATCTGGACCGGGAGGTGGCGGCCAAGGACGTCGACGCGCTGGAGGACGACGCCCACACCGCGTGGAACCGGCTGCTCGGCCGGATCGCGGTGGCCGGCGGCACCCGTGAGGAGCAGGTGCAGTTCTACACCGCGCTCTACCACGCGCTGCTGCACCCCAATGTCTTCAGCGACGTCGACGGCCGCTACGCGGGCATGGACAAGCGGGTGCACACGGTGCCACGCGGCCACGCCCAGTACGCCAACTTCTCCGGCTGGGACACCTACCGCACCCAGGCCGAGCTGATGGCGCTGGTGGACCCGGCGGTGGCGAGCGACATGGTGACCGCCATGCTGCGCGACTACGACGAGGGCGGCTCGCTGCCCAAGTGGGCGCAGAACAACGGCGAGAGCTGGGTCATGGTCGGCGACCCGGCGGACGGCATCATCGCGGGGGCGCACGCCTTTGGAGCGCGCTCCTTCGATACCCGGCGGGCGCTGGAGGTGATGGTCCGCGAGGCCGTCGGACCCAACCACGCGCGGCCCGGCCAGGCGGTCCGCGACCGGCTGGGCTATCTGCCGGTGGACGGCCGCAACTGGAGCTGCTGCCACTTCTACGGCACGGTCTCCACGCAGTTGGAGTACGACAACGCGGACTATGCCATCGCCGCCTTCGCCAGGAGCCTCGGCGACCGGGCCACCTACACCCGGTTCGCGAGCCGGGCGCAGGACTGGCAGAACCTCTTCAACACGGCCAGCGGCTACCTCCAGCCCCGGCTCGCGGCGGGCGGCTTCGCGCCGGGCTTCACCCCGGGCGCCACCCGGGGCTTTGTGGAGGGCACCTCCGCCCAGTACACGCCGATGGTGGCGTTCAACCTGCGGCGGCTGATCGAGGGCCGAGGCGGCGCCCGGGCCTGGAGCCGCTATCTGGACGGCCTGCTGGAGGACATCCGCACCCCCGCGCCCACCCTGGCCGACCTCAACAACGAGCCCAGCATCGGCATCCCGTGGCAGTACGACTGGACCGGCGAGCCATGGAAGACCCAGCGGGCCGTGCGCGAGGTGCAGCAGACGCTCTGGTCCGACTCTCCGGAGGGGCAGTTCGGCAACGACGACCTGGGCGCGATGTCCTCCTGGTACGTCTGGTCGATGCTCGGCCTCTACCCCGCCGTGCCCGGGTCCGACCTGCTGGTGCTGGGCAGCCCGGCCTTCCCGCTGGCGATCGTCTCCACGCCGGGCGCCAGGCCGTTCACCGTGCGCGGGCGCGGGGCGACGGCGGACGCGCCGTACATCCAGTCCCTCACCCTGGGCGGCCGGACGCACACCGCGCCCTGGCTGCGCTACCGCGAACTGCCCGGGCGGACACTGGACTTCACCCTGGGCACCGTCCCCGCCAAGTCATGGGGCGCCGGGCCCACGTCGGCGCCGCCGTCGGACGCCACCGGCCAACTGCCCTGGCCCAGGAGCTGATTGGGACTCAACCCTGACCCCGCTCTCCATTCGAAAGTTTCGCCGAGTTTACGAACGATTCCAGCGGACCGTAGGGGCGCACTGATGCTGCGTCAAGATGTTTGGCAGCAACGGCAGAAGACCTCGAAATTTTTCGATCTACCCTGCACGTGAACAGTGATGAGTTTCGGTGAACTTTCGGAAACTCAGTCATTGACTGCCCCTTTGAGCCGGGCGCATACTCTCCAGCGATCGAAACCTCCCTGTAACGCAGGCGACTCCCTACGGACTCACCGGAGAGCAGAGGTCGCAATGATCGTCAAAGCCCGCGCGCACCCCCCGCCTCCCCCACCCTCGGCAGGCCTGCCGGCCGGCTGAGGCCACCCCGACCGTCGACAGTCCCTGAACCTCCGGGGCTGTTGACAACTTGACGGAGTCAGACCAACCTTTCGCCATCGACAGACCTCAACCACTGTCGATCCGGGTGCTGTCGCTATCGACAGGCCTGAGCCAGCGTCGATCCGGGTGACCCGCTGCGACCTGGTCCTCCGGTTGTCGATCACACGACGACCGGCCCCCCACGCCGCCCGCGTTGCATGACGCTGATGCGCGGTCATCCCCACCCTGGCCACCACCCGGCCGGCCATCGGCATTCCCACCGGGCCGCATCAGGCTGCCCGGCGCCGCCACCCGCCCTTCACCAGGAGGAAGCACCCCATGAACAACGCCCGCATCCACCCGAAGCGCCGCACACGCGGCCGCGTCAGGCTGCTCGTCGGCAGCCTCATCTCCGTGGTCATGGTCGTGGCCGCGATGGCTCTGCCCGGCACCGCCAGCGCCATCTCCTCGAACCAGACCGGTACCAACAATGGCTACTACTACTCGTTCTGGACCGATGGCGGCGGGTCCGTCAACATGGACCTGGGCGCGGGTGGCAACTACAGCACCACCTGGAGCAATGTCGGCAACTTCGTCGCCGGCAAGGGCTGGAGCACCGGCGGACGCAAGAGCGTGAACTACTCGGGCAGCTTCAACCCGTCCGGCAACGCGTACCTGGCTCTCTACGGCTGGACCACCAACCCGCTCGTCGAGTACTACGTCGTCGACAACTGGGGCACCTACCGGCCCACGGGTACCTTCAAGGGCACCGTCACCACTGACGGCGGCACCTACGACATCTACCAGACGACGCGGACCAACGCCCCGTCGATCGAGGGCACCAAGACGTTCAACCAGTACTGGAGCGTCCGGCAGTCGAAGAAGACCGGCGGCACCATCACCACCGGCAACCACTTTGACGCCTGGTCCAAGTACGGCATGAACCTGGGCAGCTTCAACTACATGATCCTCGCCACCGAGGGCTACCAGAGCAGCGGCAACTCCAACATCACGGTGAGCGACGGCGGCAACGGCGGCGGCACCACCACCGGCGGCACCACCGGCGGCTCCACGACCGGCGGCTCCACCAACGGTGGCACCACCGGCGGCGGTGGCGGCGGCTGCACCGCGACGCTCTCCGCCGGCCAGCAGTGGAGCGACCGCTACAACCTCAACGTCTCGGTCAGCGGCTCCAACAACTGGACCGTCACCATGAACGTCCCCTCCCCCGAGAAGATCATCGCGTCCTGGAACATCAACGCCACCTACCCCAGCAGCCAGGTACTCACCGCCAAGCCCAACGGCAGCGGCAACAACTGGGGCGTCACCATCCAGACCAACGGCACCTGGACCTGGCCCACAGTCTCCTGCAGCGCCAGCTGATCACCGCACACCCGATACACCGCACCTGTGGCGCGGCGGCCCTCGGCCGCCGCGCCATGCTGCTGCCGACCCTTCATTGCCGTCATCCCTCACGCGTCGTACGAACATGTGTAAGACCTCCGTACCTGTGCGCTCTCCATCGGAGACAGTCCCCCGCACAGCAAGGAGCACCGCACCATGCGCGACCCGATGGACTTCGACCTGACCGTGCTGCTGACCGCCCCCGAGGGCGGCGCCCGGACCACCGCCCGCTTCGCCCTCCGGGCGGACGCCCCGCACCTGGTCACCGTGTCGCTCGGCGACCCGCACCCCGCCCTGTGGTCGCTTCCCCGCAGGCTGCTCGGCGAGGGGCTGTTCCGTCCCTGCCGGCAGGGCGGCACCCGGATCAGGCCGATCGGGCTGGACACCCGGCGCGGCATCCGGATCACCCTGCCCTCCGACATCGGCGATGTGCTGCTGGAGGCCCCGGCCGCGCCGCTCGGTGCCTGGCTGGAGCGGGCGCTGCGGCACTCCCCGCTCCCGTCCACCCGGCGCCCCCGGGAGCGGCCCGCCCCGGACTGGGACCAACTGCTCTACCCCGTGCCGCTGCCGTGGCAGCAGGGCGGCACGGGCCACGCCGGCCGTCCCCTGGCCTGAGTGACCGTCAATGTGCGTACCACGTATCCAATGTGCCACGGCACCCCTAGCCTGGGCGGAAGCCGGATCAGGCGAGGAGGCAGGATGACCAGCACGCCGCTGCCCGCGTTCCCCGAGGGCTTCCTGTGGGGTGTGTCCACCGCCGCGTACCAGATCGAGGGCGCGGTGGTCGAGGACGGCCGGGGGCCGTCCATCTGGGACACCTTCGCGCATACGCCCGGCCGGGTCCGCGACGGCCACACCGGGGACACCGCCTGCGACCACTACCACCGCTGGCCGGAGGACCTGGCGCTGCTCGGCGACCTCGGGGTGAACGCCTACCGGTTCTCCCTCGCCTGGCCGCGCGTCCAGCCCGACGGCGCGGGCCCCGCCAACCCCAAAGGGCTGGACTTCTACGACCGGCTGGTCGACGCCCTCGCCGCACGCTCCATCGCCCCCGTCCCCACCCTCTTCCACTGGGACCTGCCGCAAGCCCTGGAGGACCGGGGCGGCTGGCTGGACCGCGACACCGCGCACCGCTTCGCCGAGTACGCCGCACTGGTCGCCGAACGCCTCGCCGACCGAATCCCCGCCTGGATCACCCTCAATGAGCCGCTGGTGCACATGGCCGAGGGCTATGCCTTCGGCAGCCACGCCCCCGGCCGGGCGCTGCTCCTCGACGCCCTGCCCGTCGGCCACCACCAACTGCTCGGCCACGGGCTGGCCACCGCCGCGCTGCGGGCGCACGGCGCCCGCGAGGTGATGGTCACCAACAACTGCACCCCCGTGCGGCCCGCGAGCGACTCCCCCGAGGACACGGCGGCGGCCGATGTCTACGACGCCTTCCACGACCGGTTCTTCAACGACCCGGTGCTGCTGGGCAGGTACCCCGACCTGTCGGCGGTGGGGCTGCCCGCCGACCCGCCGTACCTCCGCGACGGCGACCTGGAGACCATCGGCGCTCCGCTGGACGCGCTGGGCGTCAACTACTACAACCCCACCCGCGTCGCCGCCGCCGCTCCCGGCTCCGGGCTGCCCTTCGACCTGGTGCCGATCGAGGGGGTACCGACCACCGCGTTCGGCTGGCCGGTGGTGCCCGAGGGCCTGTACGACCTGCTGACCGGGTTGCGCGCACGCTACGGAGCCGCCCTGCCGCCGATCCACATCACCGAGAACGGCTGCTCCACCGAGGACGCGGTCGACGAGGACGGCCGCGTCCGCGACACCGCCCGCATCGACTTCCTGGACGGCCATCTGCGGGCCCTGCACCGGGCGGCGAAGGCGGGCGTGGACGTACGCGGCTACTTCGTCTGGTCGCTGCTGGACAACTTCGAATGGGCCGAGGGCTACCACCAGCGGTTCGGCCTGGTCCACGTCGACTACGCCACCCAGCGCCGCACCCCCAAGGACTCCTACCACTGGCTGCGTACCGCGCTGACCGGCCGCAACCACCGCCGGGACAGCCGCCGGGACTGACCGGACCCGGACGGCGGACACGGTGCGTCACCCCGGACGGGAGCGGTCGTTGTAGGCGTCGTGGAGACCACGCGCATCCCCCGCCAGCTCCCGCCCCTCGCGGAAGCCCCCCGTCCCCGCTCCGCCCCGCCCGCCGCCTGGGGTGACACCCCGCTCTTCGCCTCGCTCGCCGAGCAGTGGCGTGCCATCGGCCGCGCCGTCCCCGGTCTGCCCGACACCGAGTGGAGCAATCTGACCCGCAGACCGCCGGGCCACGGCCAGCGGCCGTCATGACATCCTGCCCGCCGTCCGACGGACCGGCCCCGGCACGGGATTTGCCGCGCCCCGGCGGCCGGGCGGAGGATGGCCCGCGACGACAGGCGACGCACCGGGAAGGGTGACCGCATGGGCGCGAGGCCACTGCTGAACCGCAGGCTGGACGGACTGGGTACGACGATCTTCGCCGAGATGTCGGCGCTGGCCACCGCCACCGGCTCGATCAACCTCGGCCAGGGGTTCCCCGACACCGACGGGCCCGCCGAGGTCGCCGAGGCGGCGGTGCGGGCGATCCGCGCGGGCCACGGCAACCAGTACCCGCCCGGCCCCGGCGTCCCCGAACTGCGCACCGCCATCGCCGAGCACCAGCAGCGCTTCCACGGCCTCGCCTATGACCCCGACACCGAGGTGCTGGTCACCGCCGGTGCCACCGAGGCCATCGCCGCCGCCCTGCTCGCCCTGCTCGAACCCGGCGACGAGGTCATCGCCCTCGAACCCTTCTACGACTCCTACGCCGCCTGTATCGCCATGGCCGGAGCCGTCCGCGTCCCGCTCACCCTCCGGGCGCCGTCCTTCCGCCCCGACCTCGACCGGCTGCGCGACCTCATCACCCCCCGCACCCGCCTGCTGCTGCTCAACACCCCCCACAACCCCACCGGCGCCGTCCTCACCCCCGCCGAACTCACCGCCATCGCCGACCTCGCCGTCGCCCACGACCTGCTCGTCGTCACCGACGAGGTCTATGAGCACCTGGTCTTCGGCGGCAGCCACCACCCCATCGCCGCCCTCCCCGGCATGCGCGAACGCACCGTCTCCATCTCCTCCGCCGGCAAGACCTTCTCCTTCACGGGCTGGAAGGTCGGCTGGGTGACCGCCTCCCCCGACCTGGTCGCCGCCGTCCGCACCGCCAAGCAGTACCTGACGTATGTCAGCGCCGGCCCGTTCCAGTACGCCGTCGCCGAGGCCCTGCGGCTGCCGGACACCTACTTCGAGACCCTGCGCACCGACCTGTCCCGCAAGCGCGACCTGCTCGCCGACGGCCTGTCGGCCGCAGGCTTCGAGGTCTTCCGCCCCGAGGGCACCTACTTCATCACCACCGACATCACCCCCCTCGGCGAAAAGGACGGCCTGGAGTTCTGCCGCACCCTCCCCGCACGCTGCGGCGTCGTAGCCATCCCCAACGTCGTCTTCTACGACAACACCGACGCGGGCCGCTCCCTCGTCCGCTTCACCTTCTGCAAGCGGAAGGAAACTCTGGATGAAGCAGTAACCCGCCTCAAGCGGCTCGCGCCCTGACGGACGCCGGGCCACCCGATCCGCCAGGGTTCACTCCGTGTCCTTCGCATGCCGTGGCGAGGCGTACACGAGGATCCTTGGTCGCAAGCCTGCCTCGGAGCTGATGCTGGCGGTTCCAGTTGGATGGAGCTCACGCACGCACCTCGACCTGGCCGAGGTCATCGCCATCGAGAGGGCGCAGCGATTCCCTGAGCTGCTCGGGATCGGCGTTGATGCGCCGGGGAACCAGCGAGCCCCGGCTCGCTCGCGGGGGCGGGTGGGCCGGGGCTCGCTGGGGTCGGGGCGGGGTGGGGTCAGGGGGTGGCCGGGGTGACCGGGGTGACCTTCTCGCGGAACGCTGCCAGGCAGGGTTCGCAGTACTGCTCGGCGGCGGGCTCGCCGTCCTGGACGGGTTGGACCGCGGCGTCGCGGTGGAGTACGCGGCCGCAGAGGGCGACATCCGCGCCGCTGGCGACGACGTGCCAGAAGTCGACCGGCCGGTCGCCGCCGGGCTCGGCCGGGCCGTGTTCCGCTCTCATCTCGTGCATTGCCTGCCTCCAGGGCATCGGGCCGCAGCGCGAGCGCGGGCCGCACGCCGATCGGGCCAGGCCGGGCGCCGCGCCGCCAACCATGCCTACAGGGGAACGTTAAGCCGGAAGGGGCGCGGCGGCACGCCGAGCGGTCCGACCGGATGACTGTGCGAAGAGATGGCCGTGCGAAGAGATGGCGGTGCGAAGAGATGGCGGTGCGAAGAACTGCCAGCGTCAAGGAGGCGCCGGGGCCATGCCCCGTACGAGGGGCGGTGCGTCCACCGGCGGGCGCGGTTGCCGGGGTGGGCGCGGTGCCGCCGCTACGGTGAGGCGCGATGACCACGCGACTGCTGATCCTGGGCGCCACCGGCCCGACCGGCGCCCTGCTCCTCGACCGGGCCCTGGCCGCCGGCCATGAGGTGACCGCGCTGGTGCGCGACCCGGCGCGGCTCACCCGGAGCGATCCACGGCTGACCGTGGTCTCCGGTGATGCCACGTCGGACGCGGATGTCTCCCGGGCGGCGATGGGGGCCGATGCGGCACTGGTGGCGCTGGGGTCCGGACGGTCCGTCAGATCGCAGATCGCCAGCCGCTCCGCCGCCGCGCTGATCCCGGCGCTGCGGGCGCAGGGCGTGGACCGGGTGGTGGTGCTCTCCGCCTTCGGCGTCGGGGAGACCGAGCGGCAGGCGGGCCTGCTGATGCGGTCGGCCTACCGGACGGTGATGCGGCAGCTCTTCGCGGACAAGGCCAAGGCCGACGCGGCCTGGCGGGCGAGCGGCCTGGACTGGACGCTGGTGTACCCGGTGACGCTGACCAACGGCCCACGGACCGGCACCTACCGGGCGGTGCCCGCGCTGCGCGCCCGGGGGGTGCCACGGATCAGCCGGGCCGATGTGGCCGACTTCATGCTGGCCCAGATCGGTGACACCGCGTGGAGCGGGCGTACGGCCGTGCTGGCGGGCTGAGCACCACTGCGCTGTACCCCCAGCCGTGAGCCGTGAGGAAGAAGCTGCCCCCGTGCGGAACCTGCTGCGCCGGACCGTCCCCCTCGCCATCGGAGCGCTGCTCTGCGGCCTCGCCGCCGCCCCGGCGGCGGCGGCCCAACCGCCCCCCGTGACCGTCCAGTTGCTGGATATCACGGACTTCCACGGCCACCTCCAGCCGCCCGCCCCGGGCGACGGCGGCACGGTCACCGGGCCGGACGGGCGCACCGTCACGGTGGGCGGCGCCGCGTATCTGGCGGCCCAGTTGGAGCGGCTGCGGGCCGGGCACCGCAACACCGTCACCTTCGCCACCGGGGACAGCTTCTCGGGGTGGCCGTTCGAGGTGGACGCCTTCCGCGACGAGCCCACGGTGGAGGTGCTCAACCGGCTGGGACTGCGCTTCTCGGCGGCGGGCAACCACGAACTGGACGTCTCGCCCGGCTTCCTGGTGGACCACATGGAGCACGGCCGCTGCTTCGGCACCGTGGACCGGGACAGCTGCTTCACCGATTCCACCGGCCGCCGCTTCCACGGCGCCGACTTCGACTTCCAGTCCGCCAACCTGGTGGACGCCGCGACCGGCCGCCCGGTGCTGGCCCCGTACCGGGTGGAATGGTTCGACGGCCCCGGCGGCACCCGCCTCCCGGTCGGCTTCATCGGGCTCACCATCCCGGACACCCCCACCGGCTCCACCTCCTTCCAACCGGGGCTGCGGGCGCTGGACGAGCTGCGGACGGCCGACCGGTACGCCGCAGAGCTGCGCCGCAAGGGTGTCCGGGCGATCGTGCTCAATGTGCACGACGGCGGGGCGCAGCGCGATCCGGCGGCCGGGTACGACGGCTGCGGCTCGGCGTGGGGGCCTGCGATCGACCTCGCCGCCCGGGTCTCCCCCGACATCGACGCGATCACGACCGGGCACTGGCACCATGCGTTCCGCTGTGTGCTGCCCGACCCGGCCGGCAATCCGCGCCCGGTGCTGGAGGCCGGCCACCATGGCGGGGTGGTCAGCGAGATCGACCTCGCGCTGGACCCGCGCACCGGCGAGGTGATCCGCGACCGGACCACCTCGGTCAACCATCCGGTCACCCGGGACCTGCCGCCGGACCCGGCGGTGCAGCGGATCACCGACTACTGGGTGGACCGGGCCGCCGAACGCCGGTCGGAGCCGCTCGCCCGGCAGACCGGCTCCTTCACCCGGGCCGAGGACGCGGACGGCGAGTCCACCGCCGCCGACTTCTTCGCCGATGTGCAGCTCTGGGACGCCGCGCGGACCCCGGGCGGCCACGCCGACCTGGCTCTGCTCGCCGCCCGCCCGGCCGTCGGCGCCACGGCGGTGCGCGGCGACCTGCCGTACGACCGGGGCGACACCCCGGGTGACGCCGACGGGCGGGTGCTGCTGGGCGAGTCCTGGGACGCCTACGGCTATGGGAACCCGGTGCTCTCGGTGAAGCTGACGGGCAGTCGGCTGAAGGCCGTACTGGAGCAGCAGTGGCAGTCCCGGTCGGACGGCTCGGTGCGGTTCGCGCCGCTGGCCGTCTCGGGCAACGTCTCCTACCGCTACGACCCGCAGCGGCCGGTCGGACGGCGGATCGACCCGGCGGAGGTGCTGATCGGCGGCAAGCCGCTGGACCTCCGGCGGACCTACCGGGTGGCCGCGCTGGCGTACACGGTGGTGGGCGGCGACGGGTATCCGGCCTTCTCCGGGTACACCGACCCGGTCCGGTGCGGTACCGACCATGAGGTGCTGGTGGACTATCTGAGGGCGCATCCGGTGATCTCTCCGGCGCCGCTGGACCGGGTGCGCCGCACGGCCTGAGCACCGGACCGGACGAGGACAGACCGAGGACAGGCCGAGGACCGCCCCGGGGCAGACATAGGGGGGCGTGCGGGGCGGTTACGCGCGCCTCCCCGAATGGACGCACAACCAGTGAGCCGCCCACAGCCCACCCAGGGTTGTCAAGAGGGCCCCCTCGGGCGGCAACCGGACGGCTATGCTCCTGATTGCTCACCGCACCGACACGATTACTCCAGGTCAGACGCGGGCGCAGGATCTCTGCGCACGGAGCGCCGCAAGCGCCGGGCGCACGGCTGATTCACCCGATCGGCCGTATCCCGCTCCCCGTTCGGTCGTTGTCCCGATTGTCGTTCCTTCCTTTCAACTGCTTGAGGATGCCGATGGTTCGTACTGGAACGCCATCCGCAGGCCCACGGCCCGCATCCGCGCTCGTCTGGATACTGCCCCCCGTGGTGATGGCCGTCTGCGCCGCCGCTGCGGTGGCGACGGTGTCGGCGGCGGCCCGGGTGCCGGTCGCGTGGTGCGGTGCCGTGGCGACCGCGGCGGTGCTGCTGATCGCCGGCGAGACCGCCCGCCGGGGGTGGACGATCACCGCACTGCGCCGCCGGCATGCCGACCAGGAGGCCGCCCTGCACCGCAGGCTGGCCGAGCAGGAGGCCGGGACGGCCCGGCTGGCCGAGGTGCTGCTGCCGGAGGCGGTGATCCGGCTGCAACGCGGCGAGTCGGCGGCCGGGGTGCTGAAGGCCGCCGCCTACGAGGCGGGCAAGGACCCCGACTTCACCCCCGCCCACCACGCCGTGCTGCGCACGGTGGTGGAGGCCGTGGTGGCGGAGGAGGACCTGCGGGACTCCGCACAGCGGGCGTTCGTCAACATCGCCCGCCGGGTGCAGGCGATCGTCCACCAGCAGGCCCAGGATCTGCGGGAGATGGAGCACCGGCACGGCGAGGACCCCGAGGTCTTCGGCGACCTGCTGCACATCGACCACGGCACGGCCCTGATCGGCCGTCTGGCCGACTCCATCGCGGTGCTGGGCGGCGCCCGGCCGGGCCGGCAGTGGAGCCAGCCCGTGGCGATGTTCAGCGTGCTGCGCGGGGCGATGTCGCGAATCCTCGACTACCAGCGGGTGGACCTGCACTCGGTGGCCGAGGTGGCGGTGGTGGGCCCGGCGGCGGAGCCGCTGATCCACGCCCTGGCCGAACTGCTGGACAACGCCACCCGCTACTCGCCGCCGCAGACCCGGGTGCATCTGAGCGCCACCGAGGTGCAGTCCGGGGTGGCCGTGGAGATCGAGGACGGCGGGCTGGGCATGGGCGAGGAGGCCCGCAACCGGGCCGAGGCGATGCTCAACCTGGGGTCCAGCGGCATGGACCTGACCGACCTGGGCGAGACGCCCAGGCTGGGGCTGGCGGTGGTCGGCCGGCTTGCCCACGCGTACGGCTTCCAGGTCTCGCTGCGGCCGTCCGCGTACGCGGGCGTGCGGGCGGTCATGGTGATCCCCGGCGATGTGCTGACCTCCGTGCCGCCGCCCCGCGCCGTACCCCGGCCGGGCACCATGCCGCCGCCCCGGCCGATGCCGACCCGGCCGGCGCAGCCCCGGCCCGGGGCGCAGGCTCCGGCGGCGGTACGGCACCAGGAGGAGGAGCCGGTCGCGGTGGAGCAGAACGCGTACGGCCTGCCGCAGCGGCGCCGCCGTACCTCGGCGGCGCCCCGGCCCCGGCCTGGAGGGGCGATCCCGGCCTCCCCCGCCCGGGCCAGGATGCAGGCCCCGGCCCCGGCCCCGGCCCCGGCGCCCGCGTCGGCCGAGCGGCCCGTGCAGCCGGGGATCTGGCTGGCCGCCTTCCAGGCAGGGATCAACGGGGAGGCACTGCCCACTGCGGTGCCGTCCCGAGGGCAGGGTGACGACTCATCGGACGAGGGGGAGTAGCAATGTTGCAGCAGCAGCAGCGACCCAACATGGACTGGATGCTCCAGGACCTGGCGACCAGCGTGCCGTGCACCCGCCAGGTGGTGGTCCTCTCGGCGGACGGCCTGCGGATGGCCCAGTACGGCACCGACGCGGACACCGCCGACCGACTCGCCGCGGCCTGTGCCGGGTTGCAGAGCCTGTCGGCGGCGGTGGCCGCCGAGTTCCCGCACGGCGACGGGCGGATGAGGCTGGTGGTGATCGAGATCGACGGCGGCTTCTTCTATCTGATGGCGGCCGGGGCCGGGGCCTATCTCGCGGTACTGGCCGACGACGGGGTGGACGCCGGGCTGATGGGCCAGCGGATGAGAGACCTGGTGCTGCGGATCGGCGAGCACCTGACCAGTCCGCCGCGCGTCGACAGGCCCGCCCCGTGAGCAGTGCCGGCGAGGACACGGACGACGGCCCGGAGCGGATGTATGTGATCACCGGCGGTC
Organism: Peterkaempfera bronchialis; assembly: GCF_003258605.2. Lineage (NCBI taxonomy): Bacteria > Bacillati > Actinomycetota > Actinomycetes > Kitasatosporales > Streptomycetaceae > Peterkaempfera > Peterkaempfera bronchialis. The sequence goes on along the minus strand of NZ_CP031264.1, from coordinate 6,180,873 downwards.
GCAGCCAGGCGGGCGACCAGGAACGGCTCGACCTGGTCACCCTGGTGGTGGCCCGGTCGATGCCGGAGCCGGGCATGCCGCCCGAGCACACCGCCATCGTGCGGATGTGCCACTACCCGCTCTCGGTGGCGGAGATCTCCGCCTATCTGGAGCTGCCGGTGAGCGCGGTCAAGGTGCTGCTGGCGGATCTGCTGGCCGGGGGGCGGGTGGAGGCCAGGGCACCGATCCCCGCCGCCTCGCTCCCCGACATCGAACTCTTGGAGGCGGTGATGCATGGACTCCAGAAGCTCTGAGACGGTCCTGCCCGGCCCCCGGCAGGAGGACACCCTGCCCGCCTCGGCCACCGCCGCCGTCAAGGTGGTGATCGTCGGCGGCTTCGGGGTCGGCAAGACGACCCTGGTCGGCTCGGTGAGCGAGATCCGCCCGCTGACCACCGAGGAGACCATGACCCAGGCCGGGGTGGGGGTGGACGACACCGCCGGGGTGGAGCGCAAGACCTCCACCACCGTGGCCATGGACTTCGGCCGGATCAGCCTCAACGACCAGCTGGTGCTGTACCTCTTCGGCACACCCGGCCAGGAGCGCTTCTGGTTCCTCTGGAACCGGCTCTTCGACGGCGCCCTGGGCGCCGTGGTCCTGGTCGACACCCGCCGACTGGAGGTCAGCTTCGATGTGATCGGCCGGCTGGAGGAGCGCGGTGTGCCCTTCGTGGTCGCGGTCAACGCCTTCCCGGACGCGCCGGCGCACCCGGTGTCGGAGCTGCGGGCGGCGCTGGACCTGGACGAGTCGGTACCGCTGGTCGACTGCGACGCCCGCCGACGGACCTCCAGCAGGGACGTCCTGCTGACGCTGATGCGCTACCTGTACACCCTCACCGCCACCCCGGAGCCGCTGTGACCGCCTCCTCCCCCGACCACGCCCGCAGCGCCGCCCCTCCGCCGGGCTGCCCCGCCCATGTCCACGCCGCGCCCGGCGCCGCCCCGGGCGGGGGCGCCGGTGCGGGCGCCGACGAGCCGGTCCGGTTCTACGGCCCGGCGGCCGAGGCCGATCCCATCGGGCTCTACGAGCAACTGCGCAAGCGGCACGGACCGGTGGCGCCGGTGCTGCTGGACGGCGACGTCCCGGCCTGGCTGGTGCTCGGCTACCGGGAGACCCTGGAGGTGGCACGGGCGCCCAAGCGGTTCTCCCGCGACTCCCGGATCTGGCGGGACCTGCGGGAGGGGAAGATCCCCGAGGACTCCCCTCTGCTGCCGATGGTGAGCTGGCGGCCGGACTGCCTCTCCGCCGACGGCAAGGAGCACCAGCGGCTGCGCGGGGCGGTCACCGAGAGCCTGGACCGCTTCGACCACCGGGGCATCCGCCGCCACATCCACCGCATCGCCAACCGGCTGATCGACGACTTCGCCACCGACGGCAGGGCGGAGCTGCTGGCGCAGTACGCCCAGCATGTGCCGATGCTGGTGCTGACCCATCTGCTGGGGCTCCCGGAGGAGGACGGTCCACGGCTGGTCCGGGCGAGTGCGGACCTGATGACCGGCAGCGAGCGGGCGGCGGCGGCCAACGACCTCATCCTGGAGACCCTGCGGCAGCTGGTGGAGCAGAAGAAGGCCACGCCCGACCACGACTTCACCTCCTGGCTGCTCGCCCACCGCTCGGGGCTCACCGACGAGGAGGTGCAGAACCATCTGCGGCTGGTGCTGGTCGCCGCCAACGAGACCACCACCAACCTGATCGCCAACACCCTGCGGGTGGTCCTCACCGACAAGCGCTTCCGGGCGTCGCTGGCCGGCGTCCGGATGACCGTGGCCGACGCGGTGGAGCAGGTGCTGTGGAACGAGCCGCCGCTGACCGCCTGCCCGGGGGGCTGGGCCACCGGTGACACCGAGCTGGCGGGGCGCAGCATCCGGGCGGGCGACATGGTGCTGCTGGGGCTGGCCGCCGCCAACACCGACGAGGCGATCCGGCCCGATGTCTCCGCGCCGATGCGGGGCAACCGCTCGCATCTGGCATTCAGTGGCGGGGCGCATATGTGCCCGGGGCAGGAGATCGGCCGGGCCATCACCGACGCGGCCGTCGACACCCTGCTGATCCGGCTGCCCGACCTGCACCTGGCCATACCCGAGGACGACCTGAGCTGGCGCTCCTCGATCTGGGCCCGCCACCTGGAGGGGCTGCCCGTGGCGTTCGCGCCTCGGCGGCCCGAGCCCGAACCGGAGCCGTCCGATCCACAGGGACTCTCCCCCGAGCCGCGTACGGCCCCCCTGCCGGTCCCCACCGCCGGCAGCCCCTCCCCCGCCCCGCCGCCGTCCCGCCTGCGAGCCCTCGTCCGCCTGCTGCTGGGCCGGTGACCGGGGATGAGGGCGGGGGGGCGGTGACCGGTGGTCAGGGCCGGTGATCCGGGACCGGTGGTCAGGGCCGGTGACCAGGGACCGGTGACCCGGGCCGGTGACCCGGGACCGGTGACCAGGGCCGGTGACCCGGGCCGGTGACCAGGGACCGGTGACCCGGGCCGGTGACCAGGGACCGGTGACCCGGGCCGGTGACCAGGGACCGGTGGTCAGGGCCGGTGACCAGGGACCGGTGGTCAGAGGCGGTCATGGGCTGTGACCGGGGCCGGGGGCCGAGGGCCGGGGATCAGGGTCGGAGACCCGAGGCCAACGACCCAGGGCCGGAGGTCCGGGCCAATGACCCGGAGCCAATGCCCCGAGGCCCGAGGCCCGAGGCCAAAGGCGAGGCTGGGGCCGGAGGCCGGGGCCAGGGTCGGAGACCCGGGGCCGGAGGTCAGGGCCAATGACCCGAGGCCAATGACCCGAGGCCGGAGGCCGGAGCAGGAGGCTGGGGACCCCGGGTCGGGCGTTGTGGTGGGCCGCGTTTGGCCGCTGGGGGTCAGGGGGTGTCCGAGCGGCCGGCGAGGGTTCGGGTGAGCGGGACTCGGGCGAGGACCACTGCGCCGCAGAGCACCAGCAGCGCCCCCGCCACCTCCGGCAGCAGCCACCAGCCGGAGCGGACGTCCTCGTGGAAGAGGGTCACCCCCAGGGAGAGGCTCACCAGGGCGTCCCCCAGGGTGAGGGCCGGCTGGGACGCCACCAGCGGGCCCGACTGCATGGCGTTCTCCAGCAGGAAGACGGCGCCCACCCCGGCGGCGGCGAAGCCATAGGTCTGCCAGGCCGTGAAGAAACCGCCGGGGCCGTAGTGCGACCACACCTGGGTGGCGTCCTTCATCAGCGCGGCGGTGAGCGCATAGCCGATGGCCGCCGCCGCGCCGAAGCAGGCCGCCCGCAGACCGCTCTCCGGCCGGGGCAGCGCAACGGCGACCAGCACCGCGACGGCGGCCACACAGCAGACGAGCACGGCGATCCAGCGGTGCGTGGGCGGACTGGCGGTACCGGGCGACGGCGCAGCCGCCCAGAGGGCGACGCCCAGCCCGACCACGACACAGGCCACCGCCGCCCACCCCCGGCGGGGCATCCGCCGCCCCAGCACCAACCCGCCGAGCAGCAGCGCGAACGGCAGCTCCAGCACAAAGAGCGGCTGTACCAGCGAGAGTTCGCCGTTGAGCAGGGCGAGCGCCTGGAAGCAGGCCGCCGCGATCACCGCCCCGAAGCCGCCGAGCCAGACCGGCTGGTGCAGCAGCTCGATGATCAGTGACGGGCGGAAGCCCATGGAGAGGGGCACGGCACGCGCCGCATACCGCTGGAGGACCGTGGCCAGAGCGTTGCTGCCGGCCGCGAGCAGCGCGAACAGCACGGCGAGTACGGTCGTCTGCACCGGTGGCTCCTTCGGACGGCGGTGCTGCGGACTTCACGCTACGTGACATCTCCCGGCAGCAGCCGCAGCGCCACCGTGGCGGCCAGGGTCTTCCTACTCCGGCTCGGGCGCCTCGGAGGCCGCCTCGACGAGGGCGGCGAGGTCGCTCCAGATGGCGCGGGTCAGCGCTGCGGCCCGGTCGCCCTGTCCGGCGGCGCAGGCGGCGATCAGCTCCTGGTGGCGGGTGACCGAGGCGCGGGCCGCCTCGGTGGAGAAGCGGCGGCGCTCCAGGCGGCGGAGCAGCGGGGTGTACCGCTGGACGGTCTCGGTGAGGGCGCGGTTGCCGCAGACCTGGAGGGGGACGGCGTGCAGGTCGTCGTCGGCGGCGATGGCGGCCATCGGGTCGCCGGCGTCCAGTGCCCGGACGAAGCGGTCGTTGGCCTCGGTCATCCGGGCGATGTGCTGGGCCTCCATACGGGGCAGCGCTTCGCGGACGGCGAGTTCGTGCAGGGTGCGGACGACGGTCAGGGCGTCGGCGACCTCCCGGGCGTCGACCGGGGCGACGCGGGTGTAGCTCTGCGGTTTGGAGACCACCAGCCGCTCGCCGGCCAGCCGGGCGAGCGCCTGGCGGACGGGGGCGCGGGAGAGGCCGAGGCGGTCGGCGAGTTCGGCGTCATTGAGGCGCTCCCCCGGGGGGAGTTCGCCGGAGACGATGGCCTCCAGCAGGGCGTCGTACGCCTCGTCGCGCAGCAGCCTCCTGCGTACGGGCTCCCAGGTCGTCATGACTAACATCTTAGATGTCAGTCAGCGCGACGGTGAGGAGGCTGCGGGTGGCGGTCGGTGCGGCGATACGGGGGCCGATGCTGCTGGGGGTGGCGGCGGCGGCCTGCTTCGCCTCCACCTTTGTGCTCAACCGCTGGATGAGCGTGGCCGGCGGGTCGTGGCTGTGGAGCGCCTGCCTGCGGTTTCTGCTCATGGTGGCGCCGATGACGGCGCTGGTGTGGGTGCGCGGCGGGCTGCCGGGGGTGGCGGCGAGCCTGCGGGCCCGCCCGGGGGTCTGGCTGCTCTGGTCGACGGTGGGGTTCGGCCTCTTCTACGCACCGGTGACCTGGGCCGGCGACGCGGGCGCGGGCTGGCTGGTCGCCTCCACCTGGCAGCTGACCATCGTGGCGGGCATCGTGATCGGCGCGCTGGGCGGCGGCGGGCTGCCGCGCCGTACGCTCGCCGCCTCGCTGCTGATCGTGGCGGGGGTGGCCCTCGCCCAGGTGCAGCACGCCGAGGGGACCGGGTGGCGCACCGCGCTGCGGGTGGTGCTGCCGGTGCTGGTGGCGGCGGTCGCCTATCCGCTGGGCAACCGGCGGCTGCTGGGTCTGGACGGGCTGGACGGTGCGCAGCGGACCTTGGCGATGACGGTGGGCTCGCTGCCGCTCTGGCTGGCCATGGCGGCGGTGGCGGGGGCGACGGCCGGGCCGCCGCCCATGTCGCAGCTGCTGCGCTGTCTGGCCGTGGCGCTGCTGTCGGGGGTGGTGGCGACCACGCTCTTCTTCCGCGCCACCGACCGGGTGCGGGGGGACTCCGCCGCGCTGGGGGCCGTGGAGGCCACCCAGGCGGCGGAGGTCCCGTTCACGCTGCTCGGCGAGGCGCTGCTGGTGGGCGTGGCCGCGCCGGATGGGGCGGGCTGGGCGGGGCTCGGCCTGGTGGTCACCGGGCTCTGCTTCCATGCGCTGCGCCCGCCCCGCCACGCGGCCGGATGACCAGGCCGTCCGCCGCTTGCCCCGCGTTATCCCTCGACCTCGGTGGTGCCCAGGCGGGCGTACACCTCGGGCCGCCGGGCGCGCAGCCGCAGGGCGATGGCGACACCGGCCAGGAAGACCACTGGCACGATCGCGACCAGCGCCCAGTTGACGCCCGGACCGGCCCCGGTGAAGAGGTCCATCCGCCAGCAGACCAGCGCGGTCGCGCCGCAGAGCAGCACGGTGGCGGCCAGCGGGGCGACCACGGTGCGCAGCGGCCCGGCCGAGGTCTCCCCGGTGTGGCGGGCGAAGAAGGCGTACACGGCGAAGGCGGCCAGTGCCTGGAGCAGCAGGATGCCGACCACGCCGGGCGAGTTCACCCAGAGGAAGAACTGGTTGTACGGGTCGGCCCCGATCGCGGCGGCGACCAGGACGGCCACGGCGGCGAGGACGGACTGCACCGCGCCGCCGATCCACGGGGAGCGGTGGCGGGGGTGGATGCGGCCGAGGGCGGCGGGGGCCACCTGCTCGCGGGCGAGGGTGTAGCCGTAGCGGGTGATGGTGTTGTGGAAGGCCAGCAGGGCGGCGAGCAGGCTGGTGACGATCAGCACCCGTTGCACATCGGTGGCCCAGCCGCCGACGTAGCGGGTCATCGCGGTGAAGAACATCCCGGACGGGTCGGCGGTGGCGGCCTTCACCGCCTCCTCGTCGCCGAACGCCTGCACGATGGCCCAGGTGATGAAGGTGTAGAAGAGGCCGAGGAAGGCGATGGCCGCATAGGTGGCGCGGGGCACGGTGCGGCCGGGGTCGCGGGCCTCCTCGCGGTAGATGGCGGTCGCCTCGAAGCCGATGAAGGCGGCGAAGGAGAGGCCGAGGACGCCGCCCATACCGCCCTGGAAGACATGGGACGGGGCGAACGAGGAGAAGCCCAGCCCATGTGCGCCGCCCTTGGCCAGCACGGCGACGGCGAGCACCGCCAGGATGCCGGTCTCGGCGATCAGCAGCGCGCCGAGCACCTTGGCGCCGAGGTTGATCGAGCGGTAGCCGAGGAACCAGACGGCGGCGACGCCGATGAGTGCCCACACCGGCCAGGGCAGGTCCAGGCCGAACAGGTCGTCCATGGTGACCTTGGCGAAGTAGCCGAAGGCGCCGAACATGCCGATCTGGATGGCGTTGTACGAGAAGACCGCCAGCAGGGCGGCGCCCAGCCCGGCGGGCCTGCCGAGGCCCCGGGTGACATAGGCGTAGAACGCCCCGGCGTTTCTGATGTGGGCGGTCATCGCGGTGAAGCCGAGGGCGAAGACCGCCAGCACCACGCCGGTGGCGAGGTAGGCGGCGGGCGCTCCGACGCCGCCGAAGGAGATGGCGAAGGGCGCCACACCGGCCATCACGGTCAGCGGGGCGGCGGCGGCCACCACGAAGAAGACGATGTCTCCGACGCCGAGGACGCCGCGCTCCAGCCGGGCACCGCCGGGCTCTCCGGCGGCGGCGCGGTCGGGTGCACCTGCGGCCGGAGGGGCGGTGGAGTCGGGGGAGGACAGGCTCATGGGTCTCCCTTGGAGGGTACGGGACAGGATTCAGCAGCCGGGCGCGGCGGCGGCCGGGCCGTGGGTGCGGACACCGCCCAGCCAGGTGCCGAGCACCGGGGTCCCGGGCAGCTCCAGCGGGGGCACCCGGTACGGGTCGGCGGCGAGGTGGACCAGGTCGGCGCGCATGCCGGGGCGCAGCACGCCCCACTGGTCGTCCTCGAACGCCTGGTGGGCGACGCCCGCCGAGTAGGCGGCGAGGGCGTCGGCGAGGCCGATCCGCTCCTCGGGGACCCAGCCGTCGGCGGGCAGCCCGTCGGGGGTCTGCCGGGTGACGGCGGTGGCGAGGCCGGCCAGCGGCGGGTAGGGGGTGACCGGCCAGTCGCTGCCGAAGGATACCCGGGCGCCGCTGCGGAGCAGTGCGGCGATCTGGTACTGGCGGCTGCCGCGCAGGTCGCCGATCCGGGGCAGGGTGAGCTCGGTCATCAGCGGGTCGGTCTGCGCCCAGAGCGGCTCGAAGTTGGCGATGACGCCGAGTTCGGCGAAGCGCGGCAGGTCGGCCGGGTCGACCAGTTGGACATGGGCGATCACCGGCCGCCGGTCGCGCGGGCCGTTGCGGCGGGCGGCGGCCTCCAGGGCGTCCAGGGCGAGGCGGACGCCCCGGTCGCCGATGGCGTGGATGTGCGGCCGGAAGCCGAGCGCGTCCACGGCGGTGACGGCGTCGGCGAGGTCGGCGCCGGTCCAGTTGGCGGCGCCGTGCGAGTGCGGGCAGTCGGTGTAGGGCTCAAGCAGCGCGGCGGTGCCGGACTCGATGACGCCGTCGGCGAAGAACTTCACGCTGCGGGCGGTGAGCCGGCCCGCGCCGTCGGCCTCGATCCGGTCCCGGTCCTCGGCCAGCGCGGGCAGCCGGTCGCGCCAGCCGTCGGGGCCGAGCAGCAGGGCGAGGTCGGCCCGGACCCGGAGCAGTCCCTGCCGGGCGGCGGTGGTCCAGGCCGCCACCTGGCCGGACTCCACCCAGGCGTCCTGTACCCAGGTGAGTCCGGCGGCGGCGAGCAGGCTGGTGACCTCGGCGAGGGCGGCCAGTTGCCGGTCCAGGTCCGGTGCGGGCACCAGGGCCAGCAGCGGGTCGAGGGCGCCGAACTCGCGCAGGGTGCCCAGCGGCGTGCCGTCGGCGCGGCGGACGATCTCGCCGTGCGCCGGGTCGGGGGTGTCGGCGGTGTAGTCGGCGCGGCGCAGGGCCTCGCTGTTGGCCCAGCCGGTGTGGTGGTCCATGGTGCGCAGCAGCACGGGCCGGTCGGGTACGACCGCGTCCAGCAGGCGCGCGTCGAAGAGTCCGCCCTCGGCCAGCCAGGGGTCGAAGGCGTCGCCGCGGATCCACTCGGCCTCGGGGTGCTCGGCCGCCCAGCGCCGCACGGCCTCCACGACCTGGTCCAGGGTGGTGCAGTCGCGTACGGGGACGCCGCTCAGACCGAGGCCGCCCATCAGCGGGTGGATGTGGCCGTCGCCCCAGGAGGGCAGCAGGGCGCCGCCGGCCAGGTCGACGACCTCGGTGCCGGTATCGCGCTGGGCGAGCGCGTCCGCGCCGAGGGCGGTGATCCGGCCGGCGGCGACGGCGAGGGCGTCGGTGAGGGGGTTGCCGGGGTCTCCGGTGTGGATCGGACCCCCGGTGAAGAGCGTGTCGGCCCGCATGGACGGTCGACCTCCTGCTGCTACTGGCTGCTACTGAATCGGATTCGGTTAAGTTAGGCGGACGGCCGCAGGATGCGGAAGAGTTTTATTGAAAGACATTCGGTTACTTTTCCATAACGGGGCGAAGGGGGCAGACGTGGCAAGGCCGAGGACACCGCTGCTGGACCGGCAGCGGATCGTGGAGGCCGCGATGCGGCTGGTGGACGACTCGGGGGACCTCACCATCCCGGCGCTGGCCGGCACCCTGCGGGTCAGCCCCTCCGCGCTGTACCACCATGTGGCGGGCCGGGCGGAGATCGTCGCCATGATGCGGCAGGAGCTGGTACGGCAGATCGGCGACGAGCACGTCTGGGACCTGCCCTGGGACCAGGCCCTCGCCGCCTGGGCGCACGCCTACCGCGACGCCTTCGCCGCACACCCCGGCATCGTCCGGCTGCTGGCCACCGCCCCGCTCTCCGAACCGTTCATGCACGCCATCTACGAGCGGGCCGTGGCCGTCCTGGAGCAGGCGGGCTTCGCGCCGGACCAGGTGATGGGCGTCATCACCGCGCTGGAGAGCTTCCTGCTGGGGTCGGCGCTCGACCTGGCCGCCCCGCCGGTCATGGTCGACGCCGTCACCACCGAGACCACCCCCCGGCTGGCCGCCGCCCTGGCCGCGGTGCCCGCCGACCGGGGGCGGGCCGACCAGGCGTTCGAGATCGGCCTGCGGGCGATGATCGCGGGCTACCGGGAGCTGCTGGGCGGCTGAGGCCCCGGGTGGCGGCGGACCGGGAGTGCGGGTCCGCCGCCGGTCAATATGGGTGCCGCGCCCCATGGCGGCTCCCCTGGGCACCGACGAGGCTGGGGGAGACCGCGGGCGGTGACACTGACGGGCGCCGGTACTCCCGCACGAGCGGGCGTCCCTGACGAGGGGTCAGGAAGGCGCGTCCCGCCCGCGGTCGGCATCGCGACGGAGGTGTCATGGCCCGCTTCGACGAAGGCCCCCTGGACGACCTGGAACGGGAGTGGGAGCGCGAGGATCCGCGCTTCGCGCACGGTCTGGCGACCGGCCGCCCCCGCCGCCCCCGCGAGTACCGGCACGGCAGGACCTGGCTGCTGCTGGGCGCGGCGCTCGCCCTGCTGGCCGTGGGGCTCGCCCTGGAGCACGCCCTGCCGCTGTCGGGCGGTGTCATCCTCTCCGGGCTCGCCATGCGCCTGTACGACCGCAGACGCGACCCGGCCCCCGCACCGACCCGGCGCGGCAGCGCCGACCACATCCCCGCCCGCAACCCCGACCGGCGCGGGCCCGCATGGCGGGGCGGCGGGCCGGATGGCGGCGCGAGCAGCAGCAGCAGCGCCGACGGCGACCGGGACGGCGACCTCGACGGCAACGGGGCCGGCTGCCCACGACACTGACCCCACGCGACAGCGCCGACCACCCCGGGCCACCCCACCTCAACGGCCCCGCACGACGAAGCCGACCACACCCCGGACTACCCGACCCCCCGACTCCGACCCCCACGCGGTGGGATGCGGTCGAGCGCGAGGATTTGGCTGCCTGCCTGCACCGGCCCACCGCCCAACGGCTCCATGCGCAACCCGGAACCGGGCACCCCCGACGGCGACGGCTTCCCGTGCGGGGCTCGCGGCGGCTCAGTGCGGGATGGCGTCGATCACTTCCCGGGCGCCCTGGCGCAGCAGGGCCACCGCCACGGAGGTGCCGAGGGTGGCGGAGTCCAGCGGACCGGCCCACTCATGGGCGTCCAGCACCGTCTTGCCGTCCGGGCTGAAGACCCGGGCCCGCAGCGAGAGGCGGCCGTCGCGCTCGGCCCGGGCCAGCCCCGCGATGGGCGAGTTGCAGTGGCCTTGCAGGACGTGCAGCAGCATCCGCTCCGCCGTGGTCTCCCGCCAGGCGTCGGGGTCGCCGAGGCCGGAGACCAGGTCGATGGTGGCGGTGTCCGCCTCCCGGCACTGGAGGGCGAGCACGCCCGCGCCGACCGGCGGGCACATCGTCTCCACCGGCAGGATCTCGCTGATCCGGTCCTCCCGGCCGATCCGCCGCAGCCCGGCGACCGCCAGCAGCAGCGCATCGGCCTCCCCCGCGTCCAGCTTCTCCAGGCGGCGGTTGGCGTTGCCCCGGATCGGCACGCAGTCCAGCTGCGGATGGGAGACCGCGAGCTGGGCGATCCGCCGCACCGACGAGGTACCGACCCGGGTGCCCGCCGGCAGCTCGTCCAGGGTCAGTCCGCCCGGGTGCACCAGCGCGTCGCGTACGTCGTCGCGCCGCAGGAAGGCGGCGAAGACCGTACCGGCGGGGAGCGGCCGGTCGGCGGGGATGTCCTTGACGCAGTGCACCGCCAGGTCGGCCTCACCCGCCAGCAGCGCCGCGTCGACCTCCTTGGTGAAGGCGCCCTTGCCGCCGAGCGCCGCGAGGTCGCCCGTCCAGCGGTCGCCGGAGGTGGTGACCGGCACCACCTCGGTACGGATCCCGGGGTGCCGGGCGGCCAGCTCGGAGCGGACCCGCTCCACCTGGGCCAGCGCCATCGGGGAGGAGCGGGAGACGATGCGGATCAGCTCGGCGGAGGGCATGCGCCACACCCTAGAGCGGTCGGCCCGCGCCATGCGGGCGGCGCGCGGCTACTCCTCGTCGGGGACGACGTGGACCGCGGCCTCCTCGGCGGAGGCCGCCGCGCCGTCGATGCCGACGTCGCTGGCGAACAGCTCCGAGTCGGTGTCGGGGTGGGCGCCCTCGTCCTGGGCGACCAGCCGGCCGGCGCGCAGGTCGCCGACCTCCTCGTCCAGCAGCTCACCGTCGGTGCCGACGGTGTCGCCGAGGCCGTCCCCGTTGGGGGCCGCCACCTCGGGGACCTCGCGGGCGAGCCGCCGGTCCAGGGTCTCGCCGCTGCGCTGCTCCTCGGCGGTGGTGCCCCACTCGTCCACGGCGAGGGGGCGCTCCGGCGGTGAGTAGCCCTCGTCCAGGACCTGCCCGACGCCCCGGTTCATCAGGGTGTCCTCGGGTTCCAGGGGACCCGCGTCCTCGACCACGTCGTCGCCCTGCGGCTGGTAGACCTCGTCGCCCATCGTGTTCTCACTCACAGCTGCACCTCGTTCACGCACCTGGCGTCGATCCGCACGGACAGCCCACTTCGATCATGTCCCCGCTCGGCGGCTGGGGCAAGGCGACCGGTCCGGAGCAAGGCGGCCGGTGCGCCCGCCGTCGGCCCCGGGCCCGCGCAACCACCACGGGCCGGTGCCGGAAGCCGACCGGACGGACCGGCCGGTCGACTCACTGACGGTGCATCAGGCGGCGTGGACCGCCGGGCGGGCCCAGCAGCAACGGCCTGTCTCGGTCAGCCCGATGGTCTGCACCTGGCGCTGCGGATCCTGCACCACCGGACCGAGCGTGATCAGCCCGGCTTCCAGCAGGGCGTCGCAGACGGGAGCCGACAGGGCGTGGTAGCAGTTGCCGGTGCGGGTCACCGGATCCCACGGCTGCCAGGAGACAAAGCGGCGGCAGGCCGCCCGCCCGGCGGTGACCACCAGGTGGACCGGCCGCTGCGGATCGGCGACCACGGCCAGCACCTCCTCGGTGCCGGCGGGCAGGGTGGGAACGGGGCGGACCCGGTGGCGGGTCTGGCCGGCGTGCAGGAGGTTCATGGCGTGGCGGACTCCCGAATCGGTCGGTGGCGGATGGATGCCGTTCACAGGACTCTTGCCCACTCCCGTACTGCTCGCACACGCATTCCGGTCACAAGATCGCGACAGTCGAAGGTTCGCACGAGCCACTGACATCCGCCCGCCACCGACCGATCCCCGGCGGGTCCCCGGCCGATCCCCGGCCGATCCCCGGCTGCTATCGGGTGGAGCCGAAGTCCTGCGTCCAGTAGTCGCCCGGCTGTGCCAGACCGACACCGATCTCCTTGAAGGAGCAGTCCAGGATGTTCCGCTTGTGGCCGGGGCTGGACATCCAGCCGGCCATCACGCTCTCGGGGGTGTTGTAGCCATAGGCGATGTTCTCGCCGTACGAGGACCAGCTGTACCCGGCCCGGGTGATCCGGTCGCCCGGGGAGGAGCCGTCGGAACCGGTGTGGGACATGGACCGGTGGTCGGCCATGTCCTTGCTGTGCGCCTGGGCGGCGGCGGTGAGCTTGGCGTTCACGGTCAGCGCGCCGCAGCCGGCCTTCTGCCGCTCGGCGTTGACCAGGGCGACCACCCGCGCGGCGGGCTCGGAGGAGGCCGTACCCGTGGGAGCGGGAGTGGGCGTGGGAGCGGGGGTCGGCGCGCTGGACGGCGGGGCCGTGGGCCGGGGGCTCGGCCGGCCCTTGCCCCAGCCGGCCGGGGAGTGGTCCTGCCACCGGCCGTGCCAGGGATGGCCGCCACCCCAGCTGTCGGACGCGACCGCGACCGTGGGAGTGCCCACCGCCACCGCTGTGACGACGGCGATGACTATCTTGCGGCGAAGGGTGCTCCGGCGATGCTTCGTCATGGGTGACCTCATTCGATGTCCGGTCCGGTGTTCGGCCCTCGGGCCCGGCCATTGTGTGAACGGCCCTGACCAGCGGCAAAGGCGCCGGATACTACGCCGCTCCGTAGCCGGGAAAGGGTCTTGCGGCGGGCGCGCGGGCATGCAGACCGCACCCGGCGGAGGCCCGGCGGGCACCCGAACGGACGTCAGGAACCCGCCCCGGCCGGAGGTGCGCGGGTCCGCCACGGACCACCGGGACCGGCGAGAGCGGGGGCGCTCACCGGATGTCCGATTCGCACGGGAACGCTGATGAATGTCACCTTCCGTCGTCCACTACGGCGCTTCGTTGCCGGACGCCCTCCAGTGACGCACGTCACATGGGTGCGGGCAGGGTGGCGCCCGCTGCCACCCAACCGCGTCCGGCCGAGCGCGGCGCAGCGCGCCCCCCGGCGGTCAGGGCGCCGGTCCCGGTTTGGAGGCCGCTCCCCCGGTACGTAGAGTTCCGCCGGAAGCCGCTGGTACAGACGAGCCCGGTGGTCCAGACGAGTGAGGGAAGCGGCAGCGGGGATGACAGCGAGCGAGGACGTCCGGAGCGCGGCGGCGCCGCAGCAGGAGCCTGCGGGCATCGACCCGGAGCGCATGGCGATCTGCCTCGGCGTGCTGGCGGAGCTGGAGCACCTGCCGCTGGACCATCCGGACGCGGTCGCCGTGCGCCAGGCCACCGCCGGCATCTACCGGGAGGTGAAGCAGCGCCGCCGGCAGGAGCGCCGCGCCTCCAAGACCGCCCATGACCGGGCGGTGACCGAGGCCACCGCCACCGGCGCGGCGGGCCGGATCGACGACGAGACGCAGGGCCTGCCGCTCACCACCAGCACCAGCGGCGAGGTCGCCGGGGTGCTGCGGCGGCCCCGCTCCTGCTACATCTGCAAGAGCCGGTACACCGAGGTCGACGCCTTCTACCACCAGCTCTGCCGGACCTGCGCCGCCGAGAACCGCAGCCGCCGCGACGCGCGGACCGACCTGACCGGGCGCCGGGCGCTGCTCACCGGCGGCCGCGCCAAGATCGGGATGTACATCGCGCTGCGGCTGCTGCGCGACGGCGCCCACACCACCATCACCACCCGCTTCCCCAACGACGCGGTGCGCCGCTTCACGGCGATGCCCGACAGCGCGGAGTGGCTGCACCGGCTGCGGATCGTCGGCATCGACCTGCGCGACCCCGCGCAGGTGATCGCGCTGGCCGACTCGGTGAGCGCCCAGGGCCCGCTGGACATCCTGATCAACAACGCGGCGCAGACCGTGCGCCGCTCCCCGCAGGCGTACGAGGAACTGATCGCGGCCGAGTCCGCGCCGCTGCCGGCCGGTGAGCTGCCGGAGTCGCTGGTGATCGGCCGCTTCGGTGCCGGCAACCACCCGGCGCTGCCCGGTCCGCGCCGCCCGGGGCAGGGCACGCTGACCCCGCAGGCGATCACCGCGCTGGCGCTGACCAGCGGGTCCGCCTCGCCCGCCCGGATCGAGGCGGGCACCGCCGTGGACGCGGGCGGCCTGGTGCCGGACCTGGACCCGGTGAACAGCTGGAGCCAGCGGGTGCACGAGGTGGACCCGCTGGAGCTGCTGGAGGTCCAGCTCTGCAATGTCACCGCGCCGTTTGTGCTGGTCAGCCGGTTGCGTCCGGCGATGGCGGCGTCACCGGCGCGGCGCAAGTACGTGGTGAACGTCTCCGCCATGGAGGGCCAGTTCAGCCGGGGCTACAAGGGCCCGGGGCACCCGCACACCAATATGGCCAAGGCCGCGCTGAACATGCTCACCCGCACCAGCGCCCAGGAGATGCTCACCGACGGCATCCTGATGACCAGCGTGGACACCGGCTGGATCACCGACGAGCGCCCGCACCCGGACAAGATGCGGCTCGCCGACGCGGGCTTCCACGCCCCCCTCGACCTGGTGGACGGGGCGGCCCGGGTCTATGACCCGATCGTCCGGGGCGAGCAGGGCGAGGACCTCCACGGCTGCTTCCTGAAGGACTACGCGCCCTCCCCCTGGTGACCTTCGGGGGCCCCGGCTGCAGGCGGCGGCCGGGGTCAGTCCGCGCCGGCGGCCGGGGTCAGTCCGCGCCGGCGGCCGACGCCACCTGCCCGGGGGTGAGGTGCATGCCCAGATAGCGCAGGTCGTGCCGGACGGCGGGCGGCATCACCGCCTCCTCCGGCGCCGTCCCGGCGAGGTAGTCCCGCAGCGCGATGTCGCCGCCACGGGCCATGGTGTAGGGCGGCACCGAGTGGCGGGTGAGGATCAGCGGGGACGACGGCGCGGTGCTGCGCTGCGTCCCGAAGAGGATGCGCACCTCGTGGAAGTGGCGCTCCTGGAGCCCGCCCACGTCGATCCGGACCGCGCCGGGCGGCGCGGTGCGCCCGTGCTCCGCCTCCAGGGCGACGCCGTCGCGGTCGTGCAGCAGCACATGGGCCGCGGCGTAGCGGAGCGTCTGGTCCTCGCTCTGGCTGCCGCCCCGGCCGGCCAGCAGCCGCAGCACCTCGGCCCGGTTCTCCGCGTCCAACCGGCCCGCCAGGTCGGCGAGGTCGGCGGCGGCGTCCGCCCGGCGGTCGGTGAGGATGCCGAAACCATCCTTCACGCCGAGCAGGGGGAGCAGCCGCGCCAGGGTCCGGCCCAGCAGCCGCAGTTCGTCGGCCACCTCGTCCTCGGGCAGCTGGTTGACGCCGGAGCCGATGTGGCCCATCAGGACGATCTCCAGATGCGGAGTGCGCTGGGTGATGCGCTGGATGCGCTGGGCCATGTGGACTGCGGGGATCACATAGCTGAGCGCGCGGAGCGGCAGCCTGCGGGTGGCGCCGTAGACCACCCGGAGGGCGATCGGCCGCTCGGCGCCACGGCCGGCCGCCGAGAGCAGTTGCGGCAGCACCCCCGGGGGCAGGCCCCGGATGTAGCCGGTCCGCCGCGCCTCCGGGCCGACCAGGGCCTCCAGCAGCCGGGGGCGGAACTGGTTGGCGGCGCCTTCCAGCTCGCCCGGCGCGGCGGGGCGGAAGCGGCTCAGCGCCTGCTGGACCTCGGCGGCGGGCGGCGGCGCCGCCGTGCCGTCGCGTACCACGGGGACCTGGCGCAGCACACCGGCCAGCAGGTTCTGCTGGCGGCGGCCGAGTTCGAAGGGGGGGTGGGGGCGGAGGGCGGCGTCGCCGTGCACGGTGATGCCGGGGAGGGGGGCGGCGACCGTGGCGGTCAGCCGGTGGATCTCCTCGGTGGCCGTGCGGCCGAACGTCCCGCCCCCCGCGTCCGCCATGGCCGTTGTGCAGGCCGGTGAGGCGGAGGGCGGTTCGCTGGACAAAGGGTTGACGCTCCGTCAAGTACGGGGTGACAGGGAGCCGGAAATATCACCGACGAGGATTGTTGCACACCGCATCCGGGTAATCTGCTGCTCCCATCGGGCGGCGCGAAGGGGGTCGCGGGGCGTGGCCACATATGCCGTCAGCTATGTCGAGGGCGACAGCGAAGCCTGGGTGGCGCAATTCCTGGCCGATCTCCAGCGGGAACTCGACCGTCTGGCCCCTGGCATATTCACCCGGCTGGGTGATGCCCCGAATGGACGGGACGGACGGACCGCAGGGGACGCCGACGAGGACGGGCTGCACGGCGCGCGGACCGCAGATGTGCTGCTGGCCCTCTGCTCCCCCGGGTACTTCGGCGACCCCCGGGTGGGCCGGGAGTGGGCCGTCGCCGTCCAGCGCCGCACCCTGGGCCGGGCCAGGACCGGGGTCGCCCCGCAGACGGTGCTGCCGGTCCGCTGGGAGCCGCTGCCGCAGCGGCTGCCCTCCGCAGCGGCGGAGGCCGACCCGCTCTCCGCCCGCGATCTGCCCGCCGCCTACCGGCAGGACGGCTTGGCGCAGCTGACCATGCAGGCGCCGCGGCTGCGCACCGCGTACGGCGAGGTGGTCGCCGCCGTCGCCGGGCAGCTGCTCACCGCCGCGACCGGCCCGGTGGCGCCCCCGCTGCCGCCGGACCACACCGCCGCCGGACTGCCGGACGTCTTCGCCGCCGACGACGCCGCCTTCACCCGGCGGTTCCGCGCCCATCTGCGGGATGCGCTGACCCTGTCCGACGGCGGTCCGCCGGTGGATGTGCCCCGGCGCGCGGCACCGGTCGGCGCGGGGAGCGGCGCGGCGCTGCTGCGGGAGCAACTGCCCGACCTGGGACGGCGGATCGTCCTGCTCGGGCCGCGCGGCAGCGGGCGGCGCCGGGAGCTCGGCTGGCTCGCCCGGGCGGTCCTGGAGGAGGAGCCGGGCTGCGGCCCGTGGGGCTGCGAGGTGGTGCTGCCGCCGGTCGTACGGCCGGGCGGGATGCCCGCCGTGGTGGACCTGGTGCAGGCGGTGGCCCCTCGGCTGCGCGCCCTGGAGCCGGCCGGCTGGGCGGCGCGTCAACTGCGGTCCGGGCGGGCCCTGATGGCCCTGGGCGGCCTGGAGGCGATCCCGGCGCGGGACCGGGGGGCCGTCTGGGAGTGGCTGCTGCGGCTGCTGGAGGAGTACCCCCGGACACCGTGCGTCGTCGCCTCGGACGGCGTCCGGCTGCCCTGGCACCGCCTGGACGGCTCCTATGCGCTGGTGCGGCTGGAGCCCTGGACCGCCGAGGAGAGCCGGGCCTTCCTGGGGCTGGCCGCCCGCTCCGCGCCGGGCGACCGCGACGGCCACGACCGCGCCGCGCGCGGGCTGGCCGCGCTGCTGGAACACGATCCGGTGCTGCGCGACCTGATGGCCTGGCCGGCCTCCGCCACCGGGATCTGGTCGGCGGCGCGCACCGCCGACCCCGGCCCGCCCGACCGGCAGCGGCTGCTGGACGCGGCGGTGTCGGCGGCCTGGCTGCCGGACGGCGGCCCGGCCGAGACAGCCGAGAGCGCCGGGCCCCGGCCGTCCGGGCAGGCGGCGGAGAGCGCACTGCGGGCCGCCGTAGGCCGCCTGGCCGTCGTGGCAGCGCGGGCCGACCGGACCTCGCTGCCCTGGGAGGCGGTCGCCGGGGCGGCGGACCGACGACCGACCGGGGAGCAGAGCTGGGATCTGCTGGAGGAGCTGGCGGAGCACCCCGGAGTGATGTACCAGCCGGAACCGAGCCGGTTGGCCTTCGCCCACGCGGCTCTGCGGGACTGCCTGGCCGCAGCCGAGTTGGCCCGACGGGGGGCGGCGGAGGCGGTCGACGCGGCCGTGGCGCAGCAGACCGGCGGCGGCTCTCCCGAACTCGCCCTGCTGGTGGTGGGGATGCTGCCGCCCGGCGACCGCGACGCCTTCCTGACCGGGCTGCTGGACCACCATGGCGCCGGAACCGGCGGCCGGGCGCTGCTGCTCACCACGGCGGCCGCCGCCGCCATGGCCGGGTGCGGCGAGGCGGTGGCCGACCGGCTGCGGGCCGCACTGCGCGGGCTCGGCCCGCTGGAGTCCGCCGATCTGCCCCTGGTGGCCCGGGGCGGCTCCGGCATGCGCGACCTGCTGCCGCCGGGCGGCGCTGCCGCACTGCCGCCCGCCGCCGGTACGGGCACCGGCGGCGGGGCAGCCCCGCCGGTACGGGCGGCCGCCGGTGCGGTCCGGCCGGTGCGGCGCCTCCCGGCCCGGCCGGTGCCCGCACTGCGGCACCCCGGCCCGCGTGAGGTGCGCTCCCGGGGCGACCTGGAGGGGCTCACCGGGCTGGGGCACTCGGGCGAGGTCCACTGGCTCGGCCCGATCGGGGACCCGGGCCCGCTGCTGGGCTCCGTCCGGGGCCTGCGCTCGCTGCTGATCGACGGCGACCCGGGGCTGACCGCCCTGCCCGACCTGTCCGGCTGCCGTACGCTGCGCACCCTCACCGTGCGCGGCTGCCCGGAGTTGCGGGACCTGACCGCGCTGGCCGCCTCCGAGGTGGTCTTCGCCGAGCTGGAACCCGGCACGCCGCACCTCGACCTCGATCCGCTGCGCCGGGCGCCATGGCTGCGCCGAGTGGATCTGGTGAGGGATCGGGGTGCCCCGGTGTCCGTGTGGTACCTCGGACGGGTGGAGGTACGGGTGCATGCCCGAGGCGGGGTTGTCGACCGGCCCGTGCCGGTGTGAGCATCGCTGCGGACGGCGGCCCCGGGGACGCGGGGCCCGGATGGACCGAAGGGGAGCGGGGGGCTCGATGGACTATGCCAAGCAGTTCGATCCGGAGGGGGTGTCGGAGGACGCGCCGGGCGGGTCCGGTGGCAGCTCCGACGAGCGGGTCTATGTCTTCGACGACCACACGGTCCTCGCCGTGAACGTCGCCCTGGCCACCGGGCGTCCGCTGCTGGTCTCCGGGCCGCCCGGCTCCGGGAAGTCCACCCTGGCGCCCAATGTCGCCCGGGTGATGGGGTACCGCTACTACTGCGAGGTGGTCACCGCCCGCACCGAGGACCAGGACCTGCTGTGGCGGGAGGAGATGTTCCGCCAGCTGAGCGACGCCCGGGAGGGCCGGTTCGGCGGGCCGACGGCGCAGGAGTACCACCGGCCCGGCGCGCTGTGGATGGCGCTGGACCCGTCCAGGGACCCGGAGCTGCGGCCGGAGCAGCGGGAGCGGCCCGCCGTGGTGCTGATCGACGAGATCGACAAGGCCGATCCGGACTTCCCCAATGCGCTGCTGGTCCCGCTGGGCGAGCTGCGGTTCCCGGGGCCGGGCGGCACGGTGGTGACCGCCGACCCGGAGGCGCGGCCGCCGCTGGTGGTGGTCACCACCAACGAGGAGCGGTCGCTGTCCGGCCCCTTCCTGCGCCGCTGCATCGCCCTGCGGCTGGAGCCGCCCGGCCGGGACCATCTGCTGCGGGTGGCCGAACTCCACCTGGGCGACGGCTACGACCGGGCGCTGGCCGAGCAGTTGGCCGACCATCTGCTGGGGTCGTTCTCCCAGCACCGCTCGGGGGTGGCCAGCACGGCGGAGTACCTGGACACGCTGCGGGCCTGCCGTCGGCTGGGGGTCGGGGCCGACTCCCCGCTCTGGCGCAGCGTGGCCGATCTGGCCATGGTCAAGAGCGGCTTCGACGCCGAGGAGCACCCGTGACCCGCGCCCCGGCGCCGCCCCCGGGGCGCGGCCCCGACCCGAGCCGCACCGCCGCACCGGCCCGCAGCCACCGGGCAGCCCCGCACCCCGCACCCGGCCGCCACCGC
The DNA here is from genome assembly GCF_003258605.2 of Peterkaempfera bronchialis. Classification (NCBI taxonomy): domain Bacteria; kingdom Bacillati; phylum Actinomycetota; class Actinomycetes; order Kitasatosporales; family Streptomycetaceae; genus Peterkaempfera; species Peterkaempfera bronchialis. The sequence continues at coordinate 6,160,592 of NZ_CP031264.1, read as the reverse complement.
ACCCGCCGTGGCCGGCGGCTCGCCGCCGGGGGCGTGCCCGGTGCCGGGGGCGTGCCCGGTGCCGGGGGGTGGCGGTGACGCGCGGCCCGATGCACCTGGGCGACCTGCTGACCGCCGCCCGGGTGCTGCGGCTGGAGTCGCCGGACGGCCTGCGGCTGCTCGCCCGTACGCTGGGCCTGCCGCTCCCCGAACCGCCCGCCGCCGGCGCCCCGCAGCAGCCACGCGCGGTGGAGGTACCCGTCCAGGCACGGCAGCCCGCACGCCCGGACCCCGCCGTGCGGGACCGGGAGCCGGGCCCCGCCCCCGGGCGGCCGCGCGGCCCGCGCCCGTCGCCCGCGCCCCGGCTGCCGTCCGCCCGCACGGTCGGGCCGGGGGACGCCGATACCGTGGCGGAGCCCTCGACCGGTTCGCTGACCATGCTGCGCGGCCCCGACCCCGGGATGCGGCCCCGACCGCCCGCAGACCCGCCGACGCTGCCGCTGCTGGAGCAGCGGCACCCGGCGGTCCGCCGACCGCCGCCGCCGTGGGACCCGCGCACCCAGCGCGGGGTGATGCTGGCCGCAGCCTCGACCGATGTGCCGGGCCGGGAGGTCGACCGCGACCGCCTGGTGGACCTGGCGGTCCGCTCGCTGGCCGGGCAGGCGCCGCGCCGGGGGGTGCGGGTGCCCCGCCGGGTCCGCCCCACCACCCGGGAGGGGGCGGTGCTGCTGCTGGACCGGGCGACGTCGATGCAGCCGTTCCGGCACGACCAGGCGTGGCTGGCCGAACTCGCCGGCCGGGTGCTGCGCCGGGACCGGGTACAGGTGCTGGACCTGCTGCTGCGGCGCGGGGTCAGCGGCGACGGCGGGCGCAGCTGGCAGCCGTACCGGCCGCCGTCCCCGGGGCGACCCGTGCTGCTGCTGTCGGACCTGGGCGTGCTGGCGGTGCCCTTCGCCGACCGCACCGCCACCACGCCGGTGGAGTGGCTGCCCTGGCTGCGGCGGCTGCGCCGCTCGGGCAGCCCGGTGACCTGCCTGACCCCGTTCCCCCCGGAGTCCTACCCGGCGGTGGTGCGGCAGGCCGTGCCGCTGGTCCCGCTGGACCGCCGTACCTCGATCCGCTTCGCACACGCCGAGACACGGCGGTTCCATGACCGGGGGCCGCGCGGATGACGGGGAGCCATGCGCGGCGGGCCGCTGCCGCGCTGATCGAGGAGGTGCGCCAGGACCGGCCGGAGGTGGTGCGCCTCGCCCAGGCCCTCTGCCTGGCCGCGCACGCGGAGCCGGAGATGGTGCGCCGGGCCCGGTTGGTGTTCCTGCCGTCGAGCGGCCTCGGTCTGGAGGCGCAGCTGTGGTTCTCGCCGCTGGTGGAGGCGGCCGACAGCCGGGCGCTGGTCCTGGAACCGGGGGTGGCGGCTGAGCTGCGCCGCGATCTGGCGCTGCGTCCGCCGCCGCTGCCCGCCCGGGTGCGGGCGTTCACCGAGGTCCAGCATCGGGAGGCGCCGGCGGCGGTGCGCGCCTTCGAGCGGCTGCTCTGGGCGTCGGCGGCCGGCCGGGAGCTGCCGGAGCAGACCGTACGCCGGGAGCTGGAGCCCTTCGAGAAGGCGCTCGCCCGGGAGGACGGGTCGGCCGAGGAGATCGGCCGCTGGATTCTGCACTTCCTGCCCCGGCTGCCCGGCCCGGTCCGGGAGAGCGAGGCGGCGTGGCGGCTGCGGGTGGCGGCGGCCGAGCGGCTGGGCGTCGACCTTCCGGAGGAGATGGCGGTCGGCCGCGACCCCGAGGAACTGCTGGCGGCCCGGGTGCTGGCGCGCGGCCAAGTGGCCGTCGGGGTGCGGCTGTCGGCGGACGGGGTGGTACTGAGCCGTCCACCGGCCCGGGACGCCCGGGTCTGCACGGTGGCGGGGGCGGCCCGGGCCCGGCTGGCGCTGCGCGGGGCGCTGCCGGGCGCCGAACCGTACGGGGTGGACCTGTACGACGGTCAGCAGGCGGCCGTACGGCTCGACGTGGTCGCCCTGCTGCGTGGCGGGGCGGTCGCGGAGGCCCGGGTGGAGATGGGCGGCGCCATGCTGTGCGCGCACGGCGGCGAAGGCGGCGCGCGGGCGGTGGCGGTGGTCTCGGGCGGTCTGACGGTGCTCCGGCTGGAGGGCGGCGGTGCGCGGACGGCGGAGGCCGGGTTCGACGGTACGCCCGAGTTGCTGGCGGTGACGGACGACGGGGCGACCGCTGCACTCTCGATGGGCCGCACGGTGAAGGTGGTGACGCTACGTCAGGGAGTGGTGGAGACGGCCGACCGGGAGCTGGAGCGGCAGCCCACCGCCCTCGGCTGGCTGCGGACCTCCGACGGCCCGCTGCTCTGCGCCGCCTCGGGGCGCCGGCTGCTGCTGCTGCCGGACGGCGGTCCGGCCACGGCGCTGGACCATCCCGACCAGGTGGTCCGCCTGTGGTGCTCCACCGCCACCGGTCGGCTGGCCACCGCGGACGCGGCGGGCCGGGTGCACATCTGGCGGTCGGACCAGGCCGGGGCGGTGGCCCCGGTGCGGGTCTGCGAGCCGGAGGGCCGGGTGACCGCGCTCTCCGCCGACGCCCGGTCGGGCCGGGTCTGCTGGGCCCTGGCGGACGGCGGGGTGCGGCTGTGGGAGCCGTCGTCGGACACCGTACGGGCCCTCGGCCCGCTGCCCCGCCCGGCCACCGGGCTGGCCCCGGCACCCGGCGGGCACACCCTGTGGGCGGCCGACGGCGGCACCCGGCTGCGGCGGCTGGCCACCGAGCCGAACAGCGGGCAGCCGGACAGCGGACAGCCGGACAGCGGGCAGCCGGACGGCCGCCCCGAGGTGCAGAGACTGCCCTTCCGGGTGCGGGAGCTGCATCCGCTGGACGACGGCGGCCTGCTGCTGGTCGGCTCCGGCGGCCCGCTGGAGCTCCGCTCCGAGGACGGCCGCACCCAGATCGCCGCCCTCGACCCGTCACCCGATGCCGCTGACGGCGGCAGCGACAGCGGGCCGGGCTGGCTGCGGGACTCCATCGGCATCGAGCTGCCCATCGAGGCGCTCTCCGGCGCCGACGCGGCCCAGCTGCTGCGGACCGCACGCGGCACCGGCGCCGGGCATCTGCTGGTGGACGGCGGACGGCTGCGGCAGACCGGGCTGCTCCCGCAGCTCTCCCGGCAGGCCGCAGCGGCGGGCCTGCGCCTGGTGGCCGACCTGCACCCGCCGCCGGCGCAGACCGAGACCGACGCCTCCGAGGCGGCGGCGGCCCGGGTGAAGGTCCTGGAGGGCGCCGCCGCCCTGCTGGAGTGGGCCGACGGGCTGCGGCTGCTGCGCGGCCCGCTCTGGCCGCCGGACCTGGTGGGCGAGGTACGGCACCTGGTGGACGCCTACCCGGACGCGGCACTGCTGGCCTCCGCCGACCGGTCCACCGGGGCCCAGCCCATCCCCTGCCACCTGGTGGTCGGCCCGGCCCCCGACCCCGGGGGCCCGCTCCGGCCGCCCGCACCCGGCACCGGCTGGGCCCTGCCCCCGCAGCCGCCGGGCGGTCGCCGCCCGCCGGTGCGCGGCGCCCTGCTGCTCTCCCTGCCGGGGTGCCGCGAGGTGCCGTCCGACCTGCTGGCGGAGTTCCCCGACGCCCGCTGGCTGCGCGGACTGCTGACCGTCCGCACCCAGCAGTTGGCGCTGCTGCGGGGCGGTGCGGAGGCCGTCGACTCCGGCAGCCGGGATGTCGTCGCGCTGCGGCGGCGCCACCATGACGAGGAGGTCCTGTGCCTGACGAACACGGCGGACCGGGCAGCCGCCACACGGGTGGAGTGCCGACCGGGCGAGGCTGCTCTGCTGGAGATCGCCTCGCACCGCACCGGGGAGGATGTGGCGCAGCCGTCGGTGCTGCACCCCCGGTCGGGCCGTTTCGAGGTCCCGGTGCGCCCCGGCAGGGCACGCTGGTTCCGGGTCCTGGACGCGGCCGTCGCCGAGGCGCACGGCCTGGCCGGCGGTGGCCCCGCCGGAAGCCCCTCCGCCGGACGGCTGTGACCGGCGGCCGGGTACCGGGGCCGCCCGGCACCGAGACGCAGCGAGGAGTGGCATGTCACGTCCGCGTATCTTCCTGAGCCGCAGTGAACCGGAGGACTGCGGCTGTAGCTGCTGGCCCGCCCGGCGGGCGATGGTGGAGCTGCTGGAGAGCGAGGGCTGCGAGCCGGTGGTGGTGGACAAGCAGACCCTGGTGGCCGGTCAGGAGTGGATGCAGGCCATCACGGACGGCATGGCCTCCGCGCACGGCCTGCTGCTGATCCTGTCGGCCCATGCGCTGGCGTCCCCGCACGTCCAGAACGAGCTGGCGATGGCGGAGTTCCGGCACCGCTCCGGCTCCTTCCCGATCATGGTGGTGACGCTGCCGGAGGTGAGCCGGGAGGAGCTGGAGAACGGCCGGCTGGGTTCGCTCTCCCCCACCCGGCGCCAGCTGGTCGCCTGGAACACCGGCACCGACCCGGAGGAGGTCCGGCGGGAGCTGGGCCCGCAGTTGGAGCTGCTGCGCGCGGGCATGACGGGGGCGCGGGTACACCAGCATGTGGCGCACCGGCTGGAGGATGTCGACGACCACCGGCTGCGGCAGGCCGCCGACCATCTGGAGCTGCCGCCCGCGCCGCTGCCCGCGCTGCTGCGCCACCGGCTGGCGGAGGGGCTGCTGGCGGAGCGGCCGAGCGTCCAGGAGTCCGACCCGCTGCGCGGCGCCCTGGTACGGCTGCTGCCGCTGCCCGCCGCCGAGCCGTCCCGCGAGGTGATCGAGCTGAGCCTGATCCACGCCCGGATCCCGGCCGCCGCCGCCGAGCAGATCAACCGGATCGTCCGCCTGGCGGAGCTGCGCTTCGCGGTGCTGGTGGCGGCGGGTACCGAGACGGCGCGGCGCTATGTGCACCGGGCGAGCGAGGACCCGCTGCCCTGGGAGCACTTCGTGGTGCCGGTGACCGCCGCCACCGGGCCGATGGCGAGCCTGGTGGACGGCGTGGAGGAGGAGCTGCGGGAGCGCGGGCTGGACGACGAGGCGGCGCTGCGCGAGCACGAGCAGGACTTCGGCCCGGTGGTGGCGATCGTGCCGCACCTGCCCGACCCTGGCCTGGTCGCGCAGCTCACGACCCGCTTCCCGGTGGGCCTGCTCTTCCTCTTCGTGGTCCCGGACGACTGCCACGGCGGCATCGAGGAGGAGCGGCTGCTGGCCGGGCTCTCCCGGGAGGGCGAGGAGGAGATGAACCGGACGATCCGGTCCTTCATCCGGCGGTACACGCCACGGGCGCCCCAGCAGCCGGTCTGAGCGGCTGCCGGGGCGCCCGTGGCGGGTGCCGCTCCGGTCACGGGGGCATCTCCAGGTCGAAGTCGACGCGGCGGCCGGTCGTGACGTCCCGTCGGATCGGGGACTCGGGGGCCAGGTGCTGCTCCACCCGCCGGGCCGCGGAGCCCAGTGCCCGCTCCGCCTGCGGAACCCCGGCGGCGACCTGCTCCAGCGCGGTGTCGTACTCCGCCGCCAGCACCCGTGGATGGTCCGGGCCGAACAGCGCGCGGAAGGCGTCGAGTACCACCGCGTCGTCGGACGCGGCCTCCTCGTGCCGGTCGAGGGCGGAGAGCGCCCCGGCCCTCGCGGACCGGCAGACGGCGCTCGCGGGGTGCCCCGGGCCGAGCAGCCGCTCCAGCCGGGAGAGGGCGGAGTTCGCCAGGTCCAGGGCGGCGCCGGGCTCCTGGCAGCCCCGCAGGAAGAGGGAGAGGTTGGAGGCGGCGGCGAGCGTGAACGGGTGCTCCTCGCCGAGGATCTCCACATAGCGCTGGTAAACCTGCTCGCCCAGTCGGCGGGCCTCCTCGAAGACGGCCGGGGCGCCGTTGCTGTAGTACAGGTCGCAGGCCAGGTTGGTGAGGCAGGCCAGCGTGTCGGGGTGCAGGTCGCCGAAGCGCTCCCGGTAGGCGCCCCAGGTGTCGCGGCTGAGCACCAGGGCGGCGTCGAACTCGCCGATGCGGCGCCGCGACACGGCCAGCGACCGGTCGGCGCGCAGCACGTCGGGGGCGCCCTCGCCGACCAGCTCGACCAGCCGCTCCCGGGTCTCCAGCAGCAGCACCAGCGACTCTCGGTACCGGCCCATGTCGCGCAGCCCCTGCGCAACATTGACGGCGGTGGACCAGGTCAGCAGGTTCTTCAGCCCGGTCACCTGGCGGCGCTGCTGGTAGGTCCGCTCATGGAGGACCAGCCCCTCGGCCGGTCGGCCCACCGCGTTGAGCGAGATCGCCAGGTTGTTGGCGGCCTTGAAGGTGTCCTCGTGTTCCTCGCCGAAGATCCGGACGCAGCGGTCGTAGGTGTCCTGGTCGGACTCGTAAGCGGCCGGATAGCGGCCCAGTCCGCGCAGGTCGGCCCCGTAGTTGCGGGCCGTCACCAGGGTGAAGGGGTGGTCGGGCCCGTGGTGGGCGCGTTGCAGCGCCAGGGTCTTCTCGTCGAGGTCCAGCGCCCGCCGGTACTCGGCCAGCGAGCGCAGCGGGTTGGCGAGCTGCGCCGCGAGCCGCAGGGTGAGGGCGTCGTCCCCGAAGCGCTGCTGCCAGATGCCCAGCACCCGCGAGCCCAGGGCGACGGCGGCGAAGTGGTCGCTGATCAGCCAGGTGTGGCGGACCTGCTCCACGATCCAGTTGCGGACGTGGGGGTCGTCGCTCTCGGCGGCGCCGGACGGCTCCAGGTGCGGCCACAGCTCGGCGTAGCGGCGGCGGGCCTCGCTGCTGTTCTCGTCGCGGATGCCGGAGAGCGAGGCGTGTACGGCCGCCAGCACCCGGTGGGCCTGGCGGCGGGTCCGCTCGAACTTCTCCGGGTCCTCCGCCAGCCACTCGCGGACCGTCGCCTGGAGCAGCCGGTGCACCTGGATCGACTCGGTGAAGTTGTACGGGCCCGCCAGGCCGTAGCGGTTGAGCGCCCCGATGCAGTGGCCGACCATCATGGCGTTGCCGACCTCGGGGTCCAGCTCGGCGAGGTACTCGCGCATGGCGGCGCCGTAGAGCACCGAGGCGGCGATCGGCTCCGGGGACAGGAAGGAGCAGACCTCCAGCATCCGGGCCGCTGCGGGGTTCTCCTGCCGCAGGCGGTCGAAGGAGAGCTGCCAGGCGGCGGTGAAGCTGGCCTGCTGGGCGGCGGTGCCGACATCGCTCAGCGCCCGGCTGCCCTGCTCGCGGAGGAGCTGGAGGTAGGTGTCGACCGGCATCACGGTGGTGCGCAGCCAGGCGGACGCCAGCTCGACCGCCATCGGCAGGTCGCCCAGGGCCTCGGAGACCCGGGAGGCGTCGGCCTCGGAGATATTGCGCAGTCGGCGCCGGAAGAGGGCGATGGACTCGTTCCGGGAGAAGGTGTCGATATGGACCATGTCGGGGACGGAGACCGTGTCGGCGTGCCGGGAGGTGATGATCACATGGCCGGGGCCCTCGGTCGGGATGTAGTCCTGGAGCGCCACCGCCGCGGCGGTGCTCTGTGTGTCGATCGCCCGGTCGGCGTCGCTGACGTTGTCGAAGACCAGCAGGAACCGCCCGTGGTCGCCGCGCTGGAGCTGGTCCAGGGTGCTCTGCGCCCGCTCGGCGACCGAGTCGCCGGGGACGCCGAGCCGGTCGCCCAGCTCGGCGATGGTCCGGGGGACGGTGGTCAGCTGGTCGGCCTCCACCCACCAGACGACGTCGTACTGGGCGCCGTAGCGATGGACGTACTCCAGTGCGATCTGGGTCTTGCCCATGCCGCCCAGGCCGTAGAGCCCGGCCCGGCCGGTGGGGGTGTCCACCCGCAGGGCGTTGGCGCCCATCCTGCTGCGGACCTCCTCCAGGATGTGGTCGCGGCCGGTGAAGGAGTCATTGCGGGGCGGCGCGGACTGCGCCTTGCGCGGGCTGCCCGGGTAGCGCACGCCCTCGGTCGCCGGTTCGGTCGGAGCGGTCATGCCCAGCAGCGCGAAGAGGTCGCGGCGGGCGGTCTCCGACCGCTTCCCGGCGAAGGAGATATTGGGCAGCCCGGCCAGGTCGTGCTCGACGACGTACTCCATCGGGCAGACGGCGACCAGGCGCTTGGGGCCGGGCCCGGCGTTGACCAGCCTGCGCACCCCGTCCAGCAGCGGGGTGGTCCGGAAGTCCGGTGACAGCAGGGCGATGACCGTCTCGGCGACCTCGGGGGCCTCGGGCGCCGCCGTGGTGTGGGTGAAGGAGGGGCTGCTGCCGCGCAGCTCCACGGTGACGCCGACCGCCGCCAGTTGCGCGGAGATCCACTCCGCCCACATCCGGTCGCGGACGGCGAAGTCGATGCGCACCCGGTTCCGCTGGCCAAGTCCGCTGGTCTTGACCCGCTCGAAGCGGCTGAGCAGCTGGCGGCGCTGGTCCTCCACGATCGGCCGCAGCGCGGTGACCTTGCCGTCGGTGATCATTGCGGTGAGGCGCTCGTACGCGGCCAGCAGGGTGTTCTCCTGGCGGGGCCGGTCGCCGACGGTGGCCAGGATCTCCTCGTATGCGTAGAAGGGCTTGTAGGGGATCTCCACATCGCCCCAGTAGCGCTCCTGCTCGGCCTCGCCGAGGTCCTGGAGCACCTCGCGGAACTGCTCCCGGGCGTGGTCCCGGCTGACCTCCAGCTTGCCCTGCTCGGCGTCCTCGACCCGCATCGGCACCGGGAGGATCCGCACCTTGGGGGCCTGGCGCTGCACATCGCGGGCGATGCCCGCGGTGCCCTTGATCGCCTGGGTGTTGAAGGTGAAGCAGTTCACCAGGACGTCGGGGAGTTGCAGGGTGGTGATGCCGGAGGTGTCGCTGTAGCCGGTGCGGCTGTCGATGAGGGCGTAGTCGTAGTTCTCCCGCATGTCGCGGCGGAGCGCGTCGAGGAAGGCCGAGCCGCCCCGCCGCTCGTGGAAGCCGCGCCAGTCGTAGGTGTTGACGGCCTGGGAGTACTCGGGGGTCTGCCGCCCGGGGGAGACGAAGTCGATGTAGCCGTGGCCGGGGAAGTCCCAGCGCAGGGAGGAGGCGTAGCGCTCCACCCGGGCGTACTCCTGGTAGCGGTCGGCCGGGGGTCTGGGGACCAGCGCGTCGAAGTCCCGGACCAGGTCGATCACGCCGGGCGTGGAGTCGAGCGCGGGGTCGCCGAGGAACGGGAAGAAGTAGCGGTAGAGGCCGGGCGCCTCCAGGTCCCAGTCCATGGTGAGGACCCGTTTGCCGTTGCTGGCCAGGATCCAGGCCACATTGGCCAGCGCCATGGTCCGCCCGGTGCCTCCCTTGAAGGAGTAGAAGGTCACCACGGTGCCCGGCCCATCGCCGCCTGGGTTGCCCGAGCGCTGCGTCATGAGGAGAACCTTCCGAGCTGGGGAAACGAGTCGAAGCTGCCGACCGGGACATCCGCGGGCGGATCGTCGGCGGGCGTTTTCATGGCGTCGTTCTGCGCGGCCACCAGGGCTCGGCGCAGCGCCGTGGTGAACTGCTCGGCGTCTGGAAGCCGCCAGCGCCGCAGCTGGTCGGCGCTGCCGGCCTGCCGGAAGCGGGGCAGCGCCTGGTCCAGGGCGGCGTCCAGGGCGCGGGCGTGCTCGGTGGACTCGGCGTCGCCGCTGCTGCGGGGTTCCAGTACGGCGGTGGAGCCGGGGGATCTGCCGTCGAGCTCGGCCAGCAGCCGCTGCTGCCGCTGGAGGGTGGCGGTCCAGGCGTCGACCAGCAGCACCACGAACCGCTCGCGCTCGTCCCGGGTGGCGCCCGGGTCCTCGGCAGGGCCGTCCAGCGGCACCACCCGGGAGGGGAACTCCAGGTCGGCCGCCGTCTCCTCGACCAGGGTGACCAGGGAGCGCGGTCGGTCGGGGCTGTACGGGGACCAGTCCAGCGGCGAGGGGCCGTAGAACTCCCGCGAGTGGCGCTCCGACGGCAGTTCGTCGGAGGCGGCGGACGCCACCACCACCTCCAGCCGCGCCCGCGCGGCGGCGGCCGGGCCGGTGGGCGCGGCGGCGCTGCCGCTGAAGGTGAAGCCGGGCAGCTCGGGCAGGTCCTTCTGGACGACGGCGAGCCGGTCGGCCAGTGCCTGGACGACCGCCTGGTAGACCGCCCGGTAGCGGGTGCCCAGGCGGAGCAGGTGGAGCAGCCCGTCCCGTTCGTAGGCGGGGTCCTGGACCCGCAGCGGGTCCGGCCAGTCGGGGGCCGGGCGGGTGCCGGTCGCGGGCGGGATCCAGGTGACCGGGATGAGGGCGTCGGCGGACTGCCCGGTACGCGACCAGTAGACCTCCCGGCGCTCCCGGAAGAACTCCCACTCGGCCGCGCAGTAGCTGCGGGTGGCGTACTGCGGGGTGCGCAGCGCGATCAGTACGCCGGCCTGCCGCATCAGGTCCAGGGAGGGTTCGCGGGAGGCGGGGTCGCCGCGCAGCCCGACCATGCCCGGGCTGAGGCCGGTGCGTGCCGCCACGGCGGAGCAGAGGTCACGGAAGAACGTCGCGACCCATTCCTCGTCAGCGCCCCTGACGTGGCTCAGGAAGAACAGGTAGCGCTTCACGGTGACTCCCAGTTAGGCGACGTCCGTGCTGCCGACGGACACCCTTCGTGTCCGGTACGCGCGGTACTGACGGCGGTCCCGGTGATCCACAGGGCGGCCGGACGGGGACAACTCTCGCAGAGCCGGCCGCCGTCCGGGACGCCTTCGCCAGTGCTCGTCGAGTCAGTCACCACAGCGCGTCCCTGCCTTCGGCCTCCACGGTGCGGATGCCATGCATTCCCCGGCATCGCCCGTCCCGACACGTGGGATAACCCGGAAGGAGTCAGTTCTTCACCCATCGCGCCATCACCCGTTCGAGTATCTCGGTGTCGCCTGCCCCGGTCGGACCCCCACCGCTGCCGCCATCCCGTCGCAGAACCGCCTGCCCAGCGCCGTGAGCCCGGGACAGCCGTCCAGCAGGTCCAGGGCCTCCAGCACCTGGTCCCGCAACTGCCGGTGGCGGAGCTCGGAGCGGGCTGCGTCGGCGCGCGGCCCGATCCGGCGGTGGTGGTCGCGGAACCCCACGACCGCCACATGGGCGTAGGTGCCCTGGAGCACCGCGCCCAGCGGCCGGGGGTCCGGCCGCCATCCCACGCGGTGGCGGCCGGTGTAGTCGGGGTCGTAGAGGTCGACCAGGTCGCCGAGCGCGCCCAGCGCGACATGGCTGACCTCGTGGACCAGCGCCTCGGCCAGGCGCACCGGGTCGGTCGTCGGGGAGAGTCCGACGCAGCCGAATGCCTCGCGGGAGGCGGAGGTCACCCACCGGCCGGGGGGCGGCGTCAGCGGGACGACGCAGTGGCAGAGGGCGGAGCAGACGGCGGCCTGGTCCGGGAAGTGCGTGCAGAGCAGGTCCCATGCGCCGCTCAGGGACGACTCCCAGACGGCGAGCTGATGGTCCGTCAGCCTGGTGGCGCCCGGGGCACCGTGGGCGTGGCGGTCGGGGTCGCAGTCCTCCAGGGTGACCCGCAGCACGGGTGCGGCCGGGTGCCGCAGGGGATCGGACGGCCGGAGGGCCAGTGCGCGCAGGGGCAGCCAGCCGGGGGCGCCGGGCGGCGGATCGGCCTGGGCGGCGGACGCGCGGCCGGGGGCTGGGCCGGGGCCGGGGCCGGGGGTGCGGGTGGGGCTGGGGCCGGGGGTGGGGCCGGGGTCGGGCTCGGGTGGCGCCACCTCGGCGGCGAACCCGGGGGCGGTCAGGGTGCGGCCCTGCACGCGGACCGAGCCGGTACCGGCCGGCAGCCGGGCCACCCCCCAGGTGGGCAGCGCCAGCAGATCCCCCCGGACGGGCAGGTCGAGGGCGAGCGGTAACCCCGCGCGCAGCGCCGCCGCGACGGCTACCTCGGGCAGCCGGGCCAGATCGCCCTCCAGCCGGGATTCGGCGGCCGGGCCGGTCAACTGCCGCAGGCAGCGGGCCAGCAGCACACCCAGCGGCGGATGCAGCAGCACCTGTTCCAGGGCGCTCCGGTCGGCCCGGTGGACGGCGCCCAGCAGCGCCCACCCCCGCTCGGCCCCGGACTCCCGCCAGAGCCGGGGCACCCGCTCCCGGCCGAGGGCGGCGACGGCCCGCAGGGTGAGCAGCCGCCAGCTCAGCTGGCTATGCCGCAGCACCTCCAGCGCGGCAGGGCCCGGCCGGCCGATGGCCAACCCGTCGAAGTCCTCGGCCGACAGCCGGTGGACCCGCCCCGCCCCGCTCACCGCAACCCCTCCAGGAGCTCCCTGACATCCGAGCGCACCCGATGTCCGATGTGCTCCGCGACCCCCATGAGATCCGCACAGTACACACTCGGGTTGTCAAAGGCATTCTCGGGCCGGTAGCGATGCGCCCGCATCCCGCCACCGCACATCTCCACCACCGAGCAGTCGGTGCACTGGCGGGCCAGCTCGGACCGGCCGCGCCGCGCCCCGGCGACCCGGGGCGCCCGGGCGACCGTGTCGAAGTCATGGGCGAAGACGTCCAGGCCGGTCTCCGACGCACCGTCATGGACCGCCCGGTAGGCGTCGGCCAGCTGCACCGAGCCGTCGGTGTCCACCACGATGAAGCCGGCCGCCGCCCCGCCGACCGCCTCGGACGCCGGGGAGCCGCCCAGCGCGAGGTCCACCAGGTCCTCGAAGATCCGCACCCGGGTCTCCGGCGGGGCCGCCGACCGGTACCAGCGGTCGAAGACGGTGATCAGCCAGGCCGCGTAGGGGGCGCGCGCCGGGTCGTGTCCGGGCGGCGGGTACTGCCAGGTGGCGTGCGGCAGCAGGAAGTCGATCCGGGGCGGCTCCTGGGCCAGCAGCGCCTCATAGGTGGCCAGCGGGGGGTTGCGCAGGTCCACGGTGCAGAGCAGCCCGGCGTAGCGGTCGCGGTGCCGGGGGCTGCGCAGCAGGCGCAGGCCGCGTTCGACGGCGGGGTGGCTGCTGCGTCCGTCGGCCCGGCGGCGGTGGCGGTCGTTGGCGGTCCGGTCGCCGTCGAGGCTGACCCCGACGGCGATGCCATGGCGGTGGCAGAGGTCCAGCCAGGCGTCGTTCAGCAGGGTCCCGTTGGTCTGGAGGGAGAGCCGCAGCCGGGTGGTGGTGTCCAGTGCCTGCCGTACGGCGGTGACCAGCCGGTCGACCCTGGCTCGGCCGGCCATCAGGGGTTCGCCGCCGTGCAGCACCAGGGTGACCTGCGGCAGCCGGTGGCGGCGGGCGTGCTCGGCAATCCGCAGGGCCAGCTGCTCCATGGTCCGGTCCGCCATCACGGCGGGCCTGGACTTCCAGCCGGTGTCACGAAGTTCGTAGACATAGCAGTGGTCGCAGGCGATGTTGCAGAGGCCGTGCAGTTTGATCACGAACTCGTGGAACGGAGCTACCTCGACCATCTGCCGGCCCCCGCGTTCAGTCGAGTGCGGAGTGGAAGGACGCGAGGGGGGATTGCGGATCGCGGGCGTCGCGCAGGATTCTGCGCAGCGAGGCGGCCAGCACCGTGTCGGGCAACTCCTCCAGATCCGCCCATGCCGCCTCGGTCAGATCGGCTATCTCGGACGACACGTCGGACGTCGACGTCTGCATCGGCTCCCAGCCCCCGAATCTCAGCTGCGCCGTGAGCCCGAACAGGAAGAATCCCGGCCCGTGGCGATGACATACGGAACCCGCGCACACGGCTCCCAGTCAAGGGAAGCACATTGTCGGGGACGCGACCAGAACGCGCTCCTGGGTTGGCTCACCGGCCACCCGGCTGTCCGGAACCCGGCCCCGGCCGGGCGGCCGGTTTCCGTTCCGCCGCACCGGGTCCGCTTCTAGAATCGCGACCACGGAGCGGACTCGGGGGTCTGGTGACGCAAGCCTTGGTGGTGGGAGCCGGGACGTTCCGCGCGGCGCCGGCCGGCGAGTGGGACCCCGGCTCCCCCGCCGCTCCCGGCTTCGCCGACCTGCCGTGTGTGGCGCCCGCCGTCGCCGAGCTGGCCCGGGCGCTCACCCGCCTCCCCGGCGTCAGCCTGCACGGCACCGGCCCGCTGCTCGACCGGTCGCTGGAGGAGATCGGCGACGCCTGGCGGCTGGCCCTGGCGAACACGGCGGGCCGGTCCCTGGTGGTCCACATCACCGGACACGGCGTCACCGCCACCTCCCGCACCACGCTCTACGTCCCGGTGCCGGACACCGACCCCCGGCGGCTGCCGGACACCGCCCTCGGGGTGCACCGGTGGCTGGACGCGCTGGAGGACAACTCCGACACCGCGCCGACCCTGGTGCTGCTGGACGTCTGCGGCGCGGGCCGCGCCGTGGTGCACCAACTGGCGCAGCAGGTCCGGGCCAGACAGCGCAAGGCGTGGGTGATCGCGGCGGCCACCGAGGACGAGCGGGCGTACGGGGCGCGGTTCACCCTGGCCACGGCGGCGGTGCTGGACCGGCTGCGGGAGGGCTGGCTCGATGTCTCGCCGCTGCTCTCCCATGTACCGGTGGAGACCCTGGCGGAGGAGATCGACCGGGAGCTGGCCCGCCGCGACCCGCCGGGCAGGGACGGCTCCCTCCCCCAGACGGTGGTGCGCACCTCGCGGACCGAGGCGACGGCGGAGCCGCCGCCGTTCTTCCCCAATCCCGCGCACTCCGACGACCCGGTGGCGCGGCTGCACGGGCGGGTGGAGCGGGCGCTGTGGCAGTTCGCCACCGAGGCCGACCCGGGGCTTGACCCGATGCACTTCCTCTCCCGGGCGTCGGGGCGGCCGATCGGCGGGCAGTCGCTGACCGGGTGCCTCTTCACCGGGCGGGGGCCGGAGCGCGCCCGGTTCACCCGCTGGCTGGACGACCCCGCCGGGACCGAGCCGCCGCTGCTGCTGGTGACCGGCGGGCCGGGTACCGGCAAGTCGGCGCTGCTGGGCGTCACCGTCTGCCTGACCCACCCTCAGCTACGCGAGGTCACCGGCACCGTACGGAGCCGCATCCCGCTGCGCGAGCGGCCCCGGGAGCACCGGCGGCTGGCCGCCGTACACGCCCGCCGGCGCACCCCCGCGCAGGTGATGGCATCGGTGGCCGGGCAGTTGGGCCTGGGCGCGGCCCCGGGCGGCGGCTGGACGGCGGCGGCGCTGCTGGACCGGCTCCGCTCGGCGCCCTCGGCGGCGCCCGCCGTGGTGGTGGTCGACGCCCTCGACGAGGCCGAGCGGCCCGAGGAACTGGTGGACGGGGTGCTGCTCCCGCTGGCCGCCGCCGGTCAGCTCTGCCGGGTCGCGGTCGCCACCCGCCCCTGGCGGAGCAGGTTCCCCACGCTCTTCGCGGCGGCCGGGGACGGCGAGGGCCCGCTGGACCTGGACGCGGTGCAGCGCGACCGCCTGGAGCAGGAGCTGGCGGGCTATCTGGAGGAGCTGCTGTGGACGGCGCCCGGCTATGCGGCGGGCGACGCCGGACGGGAGGTCTCCGCGGCGCTGGCCGCACAGCTCGCGGGCTCCGCCGACAGCGGCGGCTTCCTGATGGCCGGGCTCTTCGCCGACCACCTCGCCGGACTCGGCCACCCGCTGACCCCCGACGAGGCGGCGGCGCTGCTGCCGGAGGACCTGCCGGGGATGCTGGAACTGCACCTGGACTCCCTGGAGCAGCAGAACGGCTGGCTGCGGCCCGTCCTGGCGGCCGTCGCCCACGGGCACGGCCAGGGCATGCCGTTCGACGTGGTCCAGGCGGTCGCCCCGGCGTTCCGCACCGCCCGGCCCGGCGCCGCGCCGGAGCCGCCGTCCCGCCGCGACATCCGGCGGGCGCTGGACACCGCCGCCTTCTATCTGCGGACCAGTACGGACACCGACGGCAGGCAGCTGTACCGCTTCTTCCACCAGCGCCTCACCGACCATCTGCGGGCCTGCTCCCCCGGGGCGGCCCCCGCCGTGCTGGAGCGGCTGCTCGGCCCGCCGGGCTCCGCCGCAGCCTGGCAGCTGGCCCCGCCGTATCTGCTGCGGCACGCCCTGGACCATGCGGCGGAGGCCGGACCCGCAGCGGTCGACGCCCTGCTGCTGGACCCGGGCTTCCTGGTGCACAGCAGCCCGGAGGCGCTGGCACCGCATCTGCACCGGGCCACCTCGCCCGCCGCCGTGGTCAACGCGGCGGTGCTGCGCACCTCCACCACCGGCCACCGGGGGCCGGAGGCCAGACGCGCGCTGCTGGCCGTCGACGCCGCCCGCTGGGGGCGGCCGGCGCTGGCCGAGGCGCTGAGCACCACCCCGGTCGCCGGGCCGGGCATGGCGGCGGTGCCGCGCTGGGCCACCGACGGCCTGACCCATCCGGCGCTGCGCCACACCCTGGGCGGTCTCGGCGGGGGCGCGGCGGCGGTGGCGGCGGCCGACATCGCGGGTCGGCCGCACGCGGTCACGGCCGGGCACGACGGCACGGTACGGGTCTGGGACCTCGCCGACGGCACCCTGCGGTACGCCCTGATGGGCCACCATGGGCCGGTGACCTCCGTGGGGGCGCCGCCTGGCCTGCCGCTGGCGGTCACCGCCGGGTACGACGGCACCGTACGGGTCTGGGACCTCGCCGACGGCACCCCGCGCCGCACCCTCGACGGCGGCGCCTGGCCGACCGCCGTCGCCACCGCCGCCGTCGGCGGCCGACCGCACGCCGTCACCGCCGGGCACGACGGGACCGTACGGGTCTGGGACCTGGCGGAGGGTGCCCTGCTGCACACCCTCGAAGGGCACCACGGGCCGGTCGGTGAGGTGTCCATCGCCGACCTGCGGGGCCGTCCGCATGCGCTGACCGGCGGCGAGGACGGCACGGTACGGGTCTGGGACCTGGCAGAGGGTTCCCTGCTGCACACCCTGGACGGCCGTCAGGGGCCGGTCACCGCCCTCGCCGCCGCGCCCGCGCCCCTGCCTGGTGGCCTGCGGGTCGCGGTCGCGGGCGAGGACCGCACCGTGCGGCTCTGGGACCTCACCCCGGACTCCGCCGCCGGAACCCTGCTGGCCTTCCCGCTGCCGGTCGGCGCGCTGGCGCTCTGCGAGACGGGCCTGCTGGCCGGCTTCGGCACGGAGACCGCCTTCCTTTCCTGGACGGACACCACCGCACCCGCACCCGCACCCGCACCCGCACCCGCACCCGCACCCGCACCCGAGGAGACTCCATGACGGACCCGACACCGGTCGTGGCGGTCCACGGCATCGGCAATCTGCAACCGGGCCGCGCCCCGGCAGAGGCCGCCGCTCTGCTGGCCGCGCAGTGGCAGCCCCGGCTGGCCGCCGGATACGCCGCCGCCGGGCTCCCGCACCTGCCCGTGCCCCGGCTGGAGGTCGCCTACTACGCGCATCTGCTGGCCGAGCCGCAGGCGCAGGGGGCTTGGGACGGTGACCTGGACGAGTTGACCGGCCATCAGTCGGTCGTCGCCGCAGCCTGGTTGCTGGCCGCCGGAGTGCCCGCCCCGGCAGAGGCGCAAGGGCCGGCCACCCTGCCGCTGCGCCAGGCGCTGGGCTGGCTGGCCGCCCGGCGCGGTGTCGCCGCCGACACCCTGGGCCGGGTCGTGGTGGCCCTCGCCCGCGAGGTGTACGTCTACCTCAGCCGCGCCGAGCGCCGCCGCCGCATCCGCGACACCGTCGCCGAGGCGGTACGGACCCACCGGCCCCGGGTGGTGCTGGCCCACTCGCTGGGTTCGGTGGTGGCCTATGAGGCGCTGCACGCCCACCCCGACCTTGAGGTCGACCTCCTGGTCACCCTGGGCTCGCCGCTCGGTCTGCCCGGCGCGGTCTTCGAAGCGCTGGAGCCCGAGCCCCGGGACGGCCGGGGCGCCCGCCCGCCGGGAGTGGCCCGCTGGGTGAACCTCGCCGACCCGGGAGACCTGGTGGCGCTGCCGCCCCGGCTGGGCGGCCGGTTCCCGGTGGACCGGCACGAGGAGGCGTACATCGGACGCATGGACTTCCACACCCTCGGCGGCTACCTGGGCTCCGGTCTGACCGCCACCGCCATGGCCGCGTACGCCACCTGAGACACCCTCGGCCGAGGCTGCCACCACGGGCCACCGCCCCCGCACCGGCCACCGACGCCGACCCAACCGCAGACCCCCGCACGGCTCGGCTCACGGCCCGGCTCCGACCGCCGCCGGCGGCGACGCCCTGCGGTGGGCCGGGCGATCTCCGTTGTCAGTGGTGGCGGCTAGCGTTCCTGACATCGTCGCAGTGCGGCCGGGGGAGCACCCCCCGGTCGGTGCTGCGTGCGTCCGAACGGCGAGAGGCGGCATCGGTGGGTTGGCTGGCGGCGGGCGACGGCTATGAAGTCGCCCTGATGGAAGGCCGGGTGGCGGCGCGGGCCACAACGGGCCGGGCGGCGGGGCGGCAGCTGAAGTCGCTGCCCAAGGCACTGCGGGAGCACCCCGAGGTGGACCGGCTGCGCCGGCTCGCCGAGTGGCTGGACCGGCATGGAGCCGCGTGCGTCCGGCAGGTGGACGCCTGGATGGTGTCGTCGCTGCCCGTCCCGACCGGCCTTCTGGCCGAGGTCTGGCCGGACGAGGCGTGGCAGGCGGCGCTGCGCGACCTGGCGGTGGTCGGCGACGACCCGGACGAGGTGGGCTTTCTGCGGGACGCCACCGACAGCGGCGAGCTGCGGGTGGTCAACCTGGACGGGGAGACCGTCCGCCTCTCCCCGGAGACGGTGACCCTGCCGCACCCCGTACTGCTGCCGGACCTGGACGAGCTGCGGGAGTTCGCCGCCGAACTGGGCGTCACCCAGCGGGTGGAGCAGATCCACCGGGCGACCTGGCGCAAGCCGGACGACCTGGCGGCGGGCGCGACCGAGGTCACCGAGTTCGCCGGTGCGACCTTCGCCTCCCGGTTCGGGCTCGCCGCGCGGGCCACCGCGCTGGGCTACCGGGTCTCCGGCGGCTACGCCACCTGCGCGGCGCGGGACGGCGGGCGGACCGCCGAGGCGGCGCTGTGGATCGGGGAGCCGTACTGGGAGGGCGACGCGGAGCCCGGCAACCTCACCTGGCAGGGCCCGGACGGCCGGTCGCTGCCGCTGCGGGAGGTCGGGCCGGTGGCCTGGTCGGAGGGAATGCGGATGGCCGCGGCACTGTATGCCGGGCGCCGGATCGAAGAGGAGAAGAGCCAGTGAACGGCGCGATGACGCAGGCCGAGGAGCTGCTGACGGCGGGCGCGGTGCTGCCGCCGGGTACGGAGGGCGCCGGTGAGCGGGCGGTGGAGCTGACCGCGCGCAGCTACCGCCACCCGGGCCTGGACGGCCGGACCGTGGTGCGGCTGGTCGCCGGGGAGCTGGGGGCTGCGGAGGACCTGGCGGCCGGCTTCCTCGGGCTGGAGCCCGCCGCCGAGCCCGCCGTGGTCGGGTTGGGGCTGCGGCAGTCCCTCGGTTTCCCGGAGTGGGTGCTGGTGCACCACCCCGGGGACGGGCACCATGCGCTGGCCGTGGTGCCGGAGCTGGAGCGGGCCGCCCGGCAGGCGACGTCCAAGCCGAAAGCGGCGCTGGACGCCTACCTGGAGTTGGCCGACCGGTTGGGCGCGGCCGTACCGCACTTCCTGCCGACCTTCTATGAGCAGGCCGCCCGCGCCTTCCTCGGGGTGGAGAACGCCACCTATGCGGCGCAGCTCTTCACCCGGGCACGCCGGGCGGAGGCCGAGCACGGCCTGACGGTGGACGAGGACCGGCTGGACGCGGTCTTCCTGGAGTTCGCCCTGGCGGGCGCGCTGCCGGTGAAGGTGCTCGCCGGCCATGCCAAGGAGCTGGCCGCGCGCGTCCCGGCGGCGGAGGCGTTCCGCCGGTTCCGGCTGCTCTGCGTGCGGCGCTGCGCCGGTGGCCTGCCGCCGTCCGTGCGGATGGCCACCGACCTGCGGCGGCTCGCCCGGGCGGCCGGCGCGGACCCGGCGGCGGCGGAGCAGGAGTACCTGGCCGAGCTGCTGGAGCTGCCGGCCACCCTGCGGGCCCCGGTGGGCTGGTGGACGTCGCACCGCCCGGCGCTGGTGGCCCTGGCCCGGCGTGATGCCACGGTGCGCGGCGCGCTGCTGGAGGTGATGCCGCGCGGCGGCGCCGACCTGATGGAGCTCTGGCTGGAGGTGCTGGAGGAGTCCGGTGCCGTCGCCGGGCTGGTGGACGGCACACCGCCGGAGCAGCCACGGCCCTCCGATGGCGTGGTCGGCTGGCTCCAGCGGTTCATCGACGCCCGCAACCCCCGCTGGGGCTATCCGCGCCGGCTGCCGGCCCTGTACGGGCTGGTGGAGCGCGCCGCCGGGCGGCTGCGCGCCGAACTGGCCGCCGACGGCGGCGCCCTGCGTCCCGGCCTGGACCTGGACCTGCTGGACCTGCTGCTCTCCCTGGACCTGCCGGTGGCCGACCCGGCGGAGGACCACTGGCTGCGGCTGGAGCCGTGGTCGGAGGGCGAGGGGCAGCGCGCTCTGCGCGCCCTGGCGGCCGACGACCGGTTCCGGGACTCCTTCCACCGGGGCGCCGACCGGCTCACCAACGACGCGGACGCCCGGCGGACCGTCCGGCTGCTGGCCTCCTCCCCCGGTGGACGGCCGCTGCTGACCGGGTGGATGCGCGCGGTGGCCCGCCGCTCCTGGGCGGGGCTCCCGCAACTGCCGCAGGCCATGGACCGGCTGACCTGGCTGCCCGGCGAGGCGCTGGCGCTGGCCGCCGACGAGGTCGCGGCGGCGGCCGGGGCCGACCTCGCCGCCGAGCTGGCGCGGACGCTGCGCGGCGGGATCTTCGACGAACTGGGCTGGCCCGCCTGGGACGAGGCCGTCGCCGCCCTGGTGAAGGCCAAGGACCACCATAAGCTGATCGTCTCCGACGCCTGGCCGCAGCTGGTCGTCTCCGGTCCGGCGCAGGCCCGGGTGATCGGTGCCGACGGCACCGCGCTCAGCCACGACCTGCGCATTCCGGCCGGGGACGCCTGGAGCGACCCCGCCTTCCACTGGGTCGACGGCGAACTGCTGGTGTACTGGCACTCCCGGCACCAGGACTACCGGCTGCGCGGCTACTGGCACCGCTCGGCGGGCCGGGTGCTGGACCTGGAGACGCAGGGCAGCGTCTGGCGGACGCACGACCAGTCGGTGACCCTGCCGCTGCCCGGCGGCGGCCGGACCACCGGCGAGGGCGTGCTGCACCCGGGGGACACCGCCGTGCCCCTGCGCCGGAATGTGATCGCCGACGCCGGCGCGTACTGGGTGTGGGACGGCCAGGAGCCGGCCGGCTGGCGGGAGTACGACCCGGCGAGCGGACAGCACGGCCGCCCGGGCCTGCCGGGCTTCCTCGCGGACGCGCTGCGGGACGCCCCGGCGGGCAGCTCCCTCGCCGCCGGGCAGAGCTGGCTGCGGCCTGCCGCCCCCGACACCACCGCGACCCCGGCGGGCATACCCGTCGGCGGCCTGCTGGGCTGGCGGGCGGTGCAGCTGCCCGACGGCTCATGGCGCGGCCAGGACCTGGCCGGACGCACCGTCACCACCAGCCGCGAGCAGGGCGCCCCGCAGCTGGCGCTGACCCTGCCCGGCGACGACCGGGCCCGCGCGCTGACCACCGCCTGGCGCACGGTCACCCTGCTCGACCCGGACGGCGTGGCCACCGCCACGGCCACCCCCGACGGCGACCCCGGCCCGTTCGCGGCCGGCAGTCCGCTGCTGCCGCCCCTCGCGTACTGGCACTGCCTGCGGCCCCGGGACCCCGAGGGTTCGGCGGCGCTGCGCCGGGTCGACCGGGAGACCGCCGCCGCGCTGCTCAAGGCCGCCGCCCCGGGGACCGCCCCGGGGAGCGCCCCGGTCGGGGACGCGGAGTTGGCCGAGGAGGTCCGCGCGCTGCTGCCGCAGGTGGCCGATGAGGCGCTGGTCGCCGGGATCGCCGGGGTGGTCCGGTATGCCGTCGCGCAGCAGGCCACCCTGGACCGGGTCGGCGTCAGGCTTGCCGAGGCGCTGGCCGGGGTGGGGCCGGAGGAGCTGCCGGACGGCCCCGACGACCGGCGGGTGGAGTCCGCGCTGAGCGGTCTCATCGGTACCTCGCGCCACTGGTGGGGGGAGCCCGGGCGCACCACCTTCGACCAGCTGCGGCTGGTCGGCCGGGCGCTGCGGGCGGCGCCGCCGGCGGCGGGGCGGCCCGGTCCGGACGGCGGTCTGCACCTGGACGGCACCGAGCTGCCCAACCCCCGGTTGCAGTGGTGGCCGCCACTGCTGGACGGAGGCGCGGCGCTGGCCTTCCGGTACGCGGTGGAGACCACGCCGCAGGAGCACCGCGACACCCTGCGCGACCTGCTCGGCGAGCTGGACGGGCTGGGGTTCGTCCCGGCCTCCGGCGCGGTGCCGTGGCGGCTGGTCACCCTTCGGCTGGACGCGGCGGTGCTCACCGCGCGCGGCAACCGGCCCACCTCCTGGCGGGGGCTGCTGCCACTGGACAGCGGGGCGCTGCTGGCCGTGCTGGACACGCTCGACACGGACACGGCGGGGCACCGCTTCACCGGCCTGCTGCACGACCCGTCCGGGCAGGCGGCGCCCGGTCGGCCGTACACCGTGCTCTCCACCGCGCCGGTGCTCGACGGGCTGGGGGCGGACCGGCTCGCCGCCGTCCTGGCCGCCACGTCCGGGCGCGGTCCGGCGCCCTGGCGGCCCGAGGCGGCCGAGGAGTTCGCCCGGCTCACCGGGGTCTCGCCGACCATGGCCCGCCTGGTGGTCGCCGGGATGCCGTGCGTGGACAACCGCGAGCGGGCCTTCCTGCCCTCCGGGCTGCGTACCGCGCTCGGGCTCAAGGCGGCCGACGCCTCGGTGGCCAGGGACGAGCTGCGCCGCCTCGCCCCGGCGGTGCGCCGCGCGGTGGTCGCCGCGCTGCTGCCGGACGACCCGGACCGGCTCTGGAGGGACGGCCCGGACGTGGCGGCGGCTGCGGCGGTCTGGATCGAGAAGGTGGGACGGCGGGTCGCCGTGCCCGAGTGGCTGACCGTGGAGGCGGTGCGTGCCGTGCCCGCGTCCCCGGGTCCTGCGCTGCTGCTGCCCGCGCTGCTGGACCCCGCCTCGTCGCCGGAGCTCACCCGCGACCTGGAGTGGGCCGTCCGCCGCGACCGGGTGGCTCCGGTGGACCAGCGCGCCGACGGCTTCGGCGCGGGCGTGCTGACCACCGTGGTCGCCCTGACCGGCTGGCTGGCCCACCGGCTGCCCGCCGGGGACCCGGTGCGGGCGGCGCTGCCCGCCGTGCCCGGTCTGCTCCGCGACCGGCTGGCCCACCCCGGCCTGATGCTGGACCTCGGCCGCTATGTCAACCTGCCAGGGTTCCGCAAGGTGGCGGGCACGCCCACCGAGGTCGGCGACGGCTGGGAGCGCTACGGCGCCGTCATCATGGCCACCCATGACGACCAGCCCGCGCCGGGCCTGCGCACCGCCCTGCTGGACGCGGCCGGCGGCGACCCGTACCTGGCCGCGCTGCGCGGTGCCGACCAGCAGCCGTTCCCGGTCGAGGTGGCGCTGCGTACGGCCCTCTCCGACCGGTTCGCCGCGCTGCTGGCCGACCCGGGCGACCCGGCCGCCGGGGAGCGGGACGCGGACGGCACCTGGTGGCCGCAGGACCCGACCCGGTCGGTGCCCGAGCTGGTCGCCGAGGCAGCCGGGGAACACGGTCTGGGGGCCGACGCCGCCGCGCTCTATCTGATGCTGCTGGCGATGCCCGACCCGACGGACCGCGCCACCGCCCGCTGGACCGGCTGGAAGCCCCGCCGGCTCAAGGCGGCCCGCGCCGAACTGGCCGGGTCCGGGCTGGTGGTCGAAGCCAGCCGCGCCCGGGCCGGGAGGTCGCTCTTCCTGCCGGGCGGCTGGGTGGCGCTGCGGTCCCCGCACCTGCCGCTGGAGCTGTGGAAGCTCCCGCTGTTCGACCTGGCGGAGGGTCACTCCCCCGACGGTGCCGTGGTGCCGCTGGAACTCCACGCCGACCTGTACCGCAGGGCCTGGCAGCGGCTTGGGGAGGGCGACGTACCGCGCTTCGAGCAGCTCAAGGTCCGGCGTACCAAGCGTCGCTGACACCGCATCACCTGAACGGACCGGCCGTGCGCGGCCGGAGAGAGACGAGGAACCACCACCCATGACCCTGACCGACCCCCGGGCAGCCGCCCCCGCGGCCCGGCAGATACTGCCCGCCGAGGAGCGCCACGCCGCCGAGCTGGCCTTCCTCGCCGCCCACGACGACGGCCCCCGGCCGCCCGGCTGGGCACTCACCCCGCGCGCCGTGGTCACCTTCGTCTGCGGCAGCGCGGGGGAGCAGCTGGAACTTCCCAAGGACCGCCGCACGGCCGGGACCGGCGGCGCCGCACTGCCCGCCCGGATGGCGGTCAGCGCCAAGTTCGTCGGCGAACGCGCCCTGGTCGAGCGGTGCGTGGTCACCCTCGCCGGGGAGCGCGGTCTGCTGCTGGTCGGCGAGCCGGGCACGGCCAAGTCGATGCTGTCCGAGCTGCTGGCCGCCGCCGTCTGCGGCACCAGCGCGCTGACCGTGCAGGGCACCGCCGGCACCAGCGAGGACGCCTTCCGCTACGGCTGGAACTACGCCCTGCTGCTTGCCCAGGGGCCCAGCCGGCAGGCGCTGGTGGACTCCCCCGTGCTCACCGCGATGCGCAGCGGCCGGGTCGCCCGGATCGAGGAGATCACCCGCTGCCTGCCCGAGGTGCAGGACGCACTGGTCTCCCTCCTCTCGGACCGGCGGGTCAATGTCCCCGAGCTGGCGGACACCCCGGACGGTACGGTCGCGGCCGCGCCCGGTTTCACCGTGATCGCCACCGCCAACCTGCGCGACCGGGGCGTCTCGGAGATGTCGGCCGCCCTCAAGCGGCGGTTCAACTTCGAGACGGTGGGGCCGATCGCCGACGCGGAGACCGAGACCGCGCTGGTGCGCCGTCAGGCGGTGGCCGCCGTGCAGCGGGCCGGGGCCGCCTTCGCGGTGGACGACTCGGTGCTGGACGCCTTGGTGACCGTCTTCCGCGACCTGCGGTCCGGCCGGTCGGCCGAGGGCTGGGACGTGGAGCGGCCGGGCACCGTCCTCTCCACGGCCGAGGCCGTCCAGGTCGCCGCCTCCCTCGGGGTCGCCGCTGCGTACCTCCCGGCGGGCGACGTACTCGACCTGGTCCCCGGCCATCTGCTGGGCGTGGTCCGCAAGGACGACCCCGCCGACCACGGGCGGCTGCTGGGCTACTGGGACGGGCCGGTACGGCGCCGGGCGGAGGACGGCTCGGCGATGTGGCGCCGGCTCTGGGACCTGCGGGAGACACTGCGTTGACCGGAACCACTCCCCGTACGGACGGCGATCCCCGGGCCGCCGTCGCCGCCCTGGCCGACTCGGTGCGGCCCCATCTGCTCGGGGTACGCCACCACAGCCCGGCGCTGGCCGCCGCCGTCCCGGCACTGCTGGACGCGTCGGGGGCCGAGGTGGTCTGCGTCGAGCTCCCGGCCGACTTCCAGCGGTGGCTCGGCCACCTGGCCGACCCGGGCACCCGGGCGCCGGTGGCCCTCGCCGGGTCCGGTGGCGACGGGCGGCTCGCCTTCTACCCGCTCGCCGACTTCTCCCCCGAGCTGGCCGCCATCCGCTGGGCCCGCGACCGGGGCGTCCCCGTGGTCTGCTGCGACCTGCCGCTCGCCGACCCGGCCTGGTCCCGGGCAGTGCTCCGGACGGCCCGGCGGCGGAGGGCCCGGCGGCTGAGGGCCCGGCGGCGGACGGCCCGGCGGCGGACGCTTTGGCGGAGGGCCGCTCGTTCGGGGAGGCGCTGGCCACGGCGGGAACCGGCCGGGACGGCGACGACATGTGGGACCGGGCGGTCGAGGTCCTCGCCCCGGGCTGCCCGCCCGAGGCGGTCCGCAGGGCCGCCCTGGGCGTGGGCTGGGCGCTGCGCCGCGACGCCGAGCGCCGGGGCGGCGTCCCCGCCGCCGACCTGGCCCGCGAGGCGCATATGCGCCGCACCATCGCCGACGCCGCCGCAGGCGGCCGCCGGGTGGCCGCCGTCATCGGCGCCTTCCACGCCCCGGCCCTGGCAGACCGCCCACCCCACGTCACGCCCACCCCCGAACCGCAACCCACCACAGACGGTCACCACCAGACCACCACCGACGGCACCCCACCCGCCACGGCCGAAACCACAACTGACGGCCTCACAGGCAACGACACCCCCGAACCGCGACCCGCCGCAGACAGCCACCACCAGACCACCACCGACGGCACCCCACCCGCCACGGCCGAAACCACAACTGACGGCCTCACAGGCAACGACACCCCCGAACCGCGACCCGCCGCAGACGGCCGGAGCGGCGCGGCCGGGGCCATGACCACCGCAGCCGGCACGACGGCGGGGCCGACCCCCGACGCGCCCGCCGGGCAGGGCGGCGTGCCCGCCGCTGGCGGCGAGCCGGTGGTCACGTCGCTGGTACCCTATGCCTTCGACCTGCTGGACTCCCGCTCCGGCTACCCCTCCGGTATCCGGGACCCGCGCTGGCAGCAGGCGGTGCTCACGGCGGGCGGCGACCCCGAGCGGGTGCGGAATGCCGCCGCCCGGGCCGTGACCGACCTCTGCCGGGAGCTGCGGGCCGCCGGGCATACGGCGGGTACCGGGGAGGCCGCCGAGACGCTGCGGCTGGCCTGCGACCTGGCGCGGCTGCGGCAGCTGCCCGCACCCGGTCGCGGCGAGCTGCTGGAGGCGGTGGGCATGGTGCTGGGTCAGGGGGAGTTGCTGGGCCGGGGCCGGGCGCTCGCCCAGGCTCTGGAGACGGTGCTGGTCGGTACCGAACGGGGCCGGACCGCTCCGGGTACGCCCCGGTCCGGGCTCGGTCCGTCGGTGGAGGCCGAGTTGGCCGACCTGCGGCTGCCCGGCCCGGACGACCCGGACTCCCGTGAACTGCGGCTGGACCCGCTGCGCTCCCGGCTGGACCGCCGCCGGGAGACCCTGCTCCGGCGGCTGCTGGTCTGCGGGGTCGGCTACGGCAGGCCCGTGGAGGTGGCCGCCACCGGGGACGGTACCGCGCTCACCACCCGGTGGCAGCTCCGCTGGACCCCGTCCGTGCCCGCCCTGCTCGACCTGGCCGGTGTCCGGGGGGTCACCTCCGCACAGGCCGCCGCCGGGACGCTGCGCGAGACCTTCCGCCGGGAGTCCGCCGAGGGCGGCCCCACCTGCGGTCAGGTACTGGACGGGCTGCGCGCCGCCGCCCGCTGCGACCTGCCGGAGCTGGTCGCCGACCGGCTCGGCGTCGCCGCCGAGGCGCTGCCGTCCGCCGCCACCCTCGGCGAACTGCTCGACGCCCTGGACCTGTTGGAGGCGCTGCGCCGCGAGCAGCTGGCCGGGACCACGCCCGAGCTGCGGGAGCAGGCGGCCGAGCTGACCGGTCTGCTGCTGGAGGCCGCCGTCCGCTCGCTGCCCGGGTTGGCCGGCAGCGACCGCCCCGAGGACGCCGCAGCCCTGGTCGCGCTGGCGATCCGGGCGGGCGAGCACCGCCTGGGCCTGCGGCTGGACGGCTCGCTGGCCGACCTGGCCCATACGGGCTCGCCGCTCGTCCAGGGCGCCGCACTGGCCGTACGGGTGCTGCTCGACCTGGACGGCCCGGACACCCTGGGGACCCGCGCCGCCGCCTGGGTGGACGCCGCCACCGGGCCCGAGAGCCGCCGGCGGCTGTCCCGGCTGCTCGGCGGAGTGCTCACCGCCGCCGGTCCGCTGCTGGAGTCCGCCCCGGCTGCCCTGGATCCGCTGCTGGACCGCGTCGACGGCCTGCCCGACCAGGGTTTTGTGGACCGGCTGCCGGCGCTGCGCGGCGGGTTCGACGCCCTGCCCCCGGCCGGGCGCGACCGGCTGCTGCGCACCGTCACCGAACGTCTGGGCGACCGGCTGGACCTGACCCTCTCCGCCCCGCCGGAGCTGACCGCCCTCTGGGCCGCCGCAGACACCGCCGGGCTGGCCGCCCTCACCGCACTCGGCCTGCCCGTCCCCGACCTCACCGACCTCACCGCTCTGCCCGACACACCCGCCGCGCCGGCCGAGCCCGGCGGTGCGGCGCGGCGGATCGGCCGCGCCGACCGGTGGCGGCTGCTGCTCGGCCGCCAGACGGACCGGTTGCCGCCCGGTGCCCGCCGCTATGCGCGCGCCCTGGACGAGCTCTACGGGACGGGCCATGGCGAGGGCGCCGCCGAGCTGGGGCAGGGGCCGGGCGGCTCCACCGGGGCCGGCGGCGGCCAGGACGACTCCTTCCCCACCGCCCGCGAGTGGGCCGCCGAACTGGACGCCCTGTTCGGCACCGAGCTACGCGAGGAGGTGCTGGGCCGGGCCGCCGACGGGGGGCGCACCGATGTGCTGGCCGAGCTTGACCCGGCTTCGGTACGCCCCTCGGTCGAGCTGCTGACCTCCGTCCTCTCGCTGGTCGGCGGCATGCCCGAGCAGCAGCTCGCCCGGCTGCGTCCGCTGGTCCGGCGTCTGGTGGACGACCTGTCCAGGGAGTTGGCCACCCGGCTGCGCCCCGCCCTCACCGGGCTGGCCACGCCCCGGCCGACCCGCCGCCCCGGGGGCGGGCTCGACCTGCCCCGTACGCTGCGGGCCAATCTGGCGCACGCCCGCAGGCTGGGCGACGGCCGGACCGTCGTCGTCCCGGAGCGGCCGGTGTTCTCCTCGCGGGCCCGTGCGGAGGCCGACTGGCGGCTGATCCTGGTGGTGGACGTCTCGGGTTCGATGGAGGCGTCCGTGGTGTGGTCGGCGCTGACCGCCGCCGTACTCGGCGGCGTGAAGACGCTCTCCACGCACTTCCTGGCCTTCTCCACCCGGGTGATCGACCTGACGGAGCAGGTGGCGGACCCGCTCTCGCTGCTGCTTGAGGTACGGGTCGGCGGCGGCACCCATATCGCCGCCGGGCTGGCCCACGCCCGGTCCCTGGTGACCGTGCCCAGCCGCACCCTGGTCGTGGTGGTGAGCGACTTCGAGGAGGGGTACCCGCTGGGCGGGCTGCTCTCCGAGGTCCGCTCGCTGGCCGGCTCCGGGGTGCACCTGCTGGGCTGCGCCGCCCTGGACGACGGCGGCGCTCCGCGCTACTCGGTACCCATCGCCCAGCAGCTCGTCGCGGCCGGGATGCCGGTCGCCGCCCTCAGCCCGCTCGCCCTCGCCCGCTGGGTGGGCGAACGCCTCCGCGGAGAACCCCGTTGACCTCTTCCCCGACCACCTCCCCCGCCCCCGCCCCCGGCCCCGCCCCCGACACCGACACCGACACCGCCGTCGCTCCGGCCGAGTGGCTTCCGCCCGCCTCTCCGCAGGTGCTGGCCGAGGCGGTGGAACAGCTCACCCCACGGCTGCGCAAGCGGCTGGACGCGGCAATCGAGCGCATCGCCGACAGCCCCACCGCCGCCGAGGACGGCACCGTCCGCATCGTCTGCGGCGAGGACGCCGTGGTCACCCTGCGGCCCGGCCCGTCCGGCGCGCTCACCGACGCGGAGGCAGCGCAGTGCAGTTGCCTGCTGGCGCCCCGCTGTCTGCACCGCGCCGCCGTGCTCGGTGCCTGCCCGGTCGCCGCCGCCTCGGAACCGGAACCCGCAGCCACCCACCCCCGGCCGAACCGGACACCGCGACCGCCGACGCCCCCGCAGCCGTGCCACCCACCGCCGACCAGGTGGCGGCGGCCTCGGCGCTCTGGTCGGCGGCGGCAGCCGTCCTCGCCGCCGGTGCGCCCGCTGCGGGCGCGGTGCTCCAGGCGGACCTGCTGCGCGCCGCCCACACCGCCCGGCTGGCCGGGCTGCTGCGCGCGGAGGCCGCCGCGTTGCGCACGGTGCGGGGCCTGCGGGCGGCCCGGGCCCGGTACGACGGCCACCGCACCGCCGACCTGGTCGCGGCGCTACGCGAACTGCTGCTGGTCTCGGCCAGGTTGGCCGCCGCCGACCCCGACCCGGCGCTGCTGGGCACCGGCCGCCGGGACTACCGGCCGGGCGGCTCCCTCCGGGTGCTCGGCCTCTGCCGGGAGCCGGTGATCAGCGCCACCGGCTATGGCGGCGTGGTGACCCATCTGCTGGCGGAGGACGGCCGCCGGTTCACCGTCGCCGATGTGAAGCCCGGCGGTCCGGCCCGCGCCCGTGGCGCGGCAACCGCGCCGGTCGCCCTCTCCACCGCGCTGAACCACGCCCAGCTGGCCCGGGGCGGCCTGCTGATCTCCGGCGCCACGGTCTCGCCCGACGGGCGGCTGGGCGCGGGCCGCTCGGTACGGGCCCATCCGGTGCCCGGTGTGCCGTGGTCGGCCGAGCCGGTGGCCGCCCTGTTCGCCCGCTCCCCCGCCGAGGCGGTCGCCGCCGCCCTCGCTGCGGCGGACGACGACGGCGGCGACGGCAGTGGCGGTGGCGGTGGCGGCAGAGGCGGTCCGGAGCAACTGATCGGCTGCGATCTGCTGGTCATCGGCGCCTCCGGCGACCGCTTGACCACCCGCCGGCTCGACTCCGGCACCGTCGTCCGGCTCGCCCCGGCCTCCCACCACCCCGACCTGGCCCACACCGCCAATCTGCGGCTGCTCGGCTCCCGGCCGGGCCTGCACCTCCGGGTGCTGGGCCGCCCCGACCTGGACCGGACCGCCACCCTGCGCCCGCTCGCGGTCGG
This sequence comes from Peterkaempfera bronchialis, assembly GCF_003258605.2. Classification (NCBI taxonomy): domain Bacteria; kingdom Bacillati; phylum Actinomycetota; class Actinomycetes; order Kitasatosporales; family Streptomycetaceae; genus Peterkaempfera; species Peterkaempfera bronchialis. The sequence goes on along the minus strand of NZ_CP031264.1, from coordinate 6,130,154 downwards.
CCCGGTCCCGGGGTCCACCGCGACCCTGCGGCTGCCCGAGGAGTGGCTCGGCCGCGCGGACCTGGGGTACGACCGGCTCCAGGGCGCCCAGTTGCCGCCCGCAGCGGAGTGCCCCTCGCCTCCGGAGGCGCCGACCGGCCTCGACCCGCTGGCCGACTCCCCGCTGTGGCGGGTGCGCCGACTGGTGGAGCTGGCCGTCACCGGGGGCCGCCGCGCGGCGGCCGAGGCGGGCAGAGGTTCAGCGGCGGCCGGTCAGGGCGCGGCGCTGCGCCGCACGGGCTTCCCGGTCGCGGCCGGGCTGGCCGCCGCCCTGACCGCCGAGGCGGACCGCCGGGGCCGCGATGTCTTCGGCCGCCTGACCGACCCGGGGCCGGACCGCTACGCCCGCGCCTGGCTGGCCGCCGCCGTCCATCTCACCACCGCCGAGCGGGCCGTGGTCCGCACCTCCTGGTCGGCTGACGGCCCGTCATAACGCCTGGGAAACCCCGCAGGGCACCCCGAGGGGTGCCCTGCGGGGTGCCCTGCCCGGCGGCCTGACGCAGCCGTCCGGCTACCTCCGGGCCACCAGCAAGACGATCAGCGCGATCACGGCCAGGGCCGCGACCGAGGCCGCGAAGATCTTGCCCGCGCTGTACGGACGCTCACCGATCACCTCGCCGGTGCGCGCGTTCACCATCACCTGCCAGGTCTTCCCCGCGTGCAGATAGCTGAGGAACCACACCGGGAGCAGCATCAGCTTGAAGGTGAGGTCGAAGTAGCGGGTGTCGACCGAGGAGACCCGCTGCTCGTCGCCGCCGATGTCGGACCGGCAGTCGGACTCGATGACCGGCGCCATCCGCTGCTTGGCCGTCTCCAGGCCCTCCTCGGGCTCGATGTCGTAGCGCACGGTCTGGAACCCGGCCAGGTACTCCTCCTGGTAGGGCTTCGCCTCCTCCAGCGGCCAGGGTGTCAGCTTGTCCAGCTGCTTGGCGGCCACATGCCCGGTGGCCGCCACCAGCACATCGTCGAAGTCCCGGGAGACGGTGCCGGAGGCCGCGTGCCAGCGGGTGTGCTGCACCTGGCGGGTCTCGGTGCGGGTCTCGCCGTTCTCGGTGACGGTGTGGGTCTCGGTCACGTAGTAGTGCTCGCCGCGCTGGCCCCGGTAGTCGGAGACGGTGGACGCGTCATAGGTCCAGTGCGGCAGGTAGCTGCCCTTGAAGGTCTCCGCCTCGGTGACCTTCTTCAGCCCCTTGGGGGCGAACCAGCGGGAGGAGGCCCAGCTGCGCAGCGCCTCGCGGGCTCCGTCGCGGTCCAGCCCGAAGGGGACCACGGCCTCCGGGACCACCCGCTCGGTGGCCGCCGCGTCCGCCACCAGCGGGGTGGCGCAGAACTGGCACCGGACCGAGAGGGTGTCGCTCTCGGTCCGGGCGTGGCAGCCGGGGCAGACGAAGACCTGGGCGGTCCGGCCCGGCGCGGACTGCGGCTTGGCGGGCAGCGTCGCCAGCTCCTCGATCGGGTGCTCGTGCACCTGCCGGGGCAGCGGGACGATCGCCTGCTGGTGCTTGCAGTACGGGCAGCGGAGCGCGTCGGTGCCCGGCGCGTACTCCACGGTGGCCCCGCATGCCTCGCAGGGATAGGAGCGGGAGGTGGTGGTCTCGGCGGGGGTGCCCGGTTCGTCGGTCATGGCGTGGCCCCCGCCCTCAGGCCTGCGGCGGGAGGGGCGGCGGGACACTGCCGAAGAGCCGGTTCACCTCGGGCACCTGCTCGGCCGGGAGCCAGCCGGACATGCCGTTCTGCCAGACCAGGGTGGTCCGGTTCAGGGTGCCCGCGCCGACCAGGCCCGCCAGGGCGGCACTGTCGTACGGGCCCTGCTGGGCGCCGCCGACGCCGATGAACCACTGCTCCTGCTGCGGCAGCGGCGGCGGCCCCGCAGCGGGCGCGGGGGCGGGAACGGGCGCGGGTGCCTGCTGCGGGGCGAGACCGGCCGCCATCCGCTGGCCCATCGCCATGCCGAGGCCCAGCCCCAGGCCCTCGCCCGCGCCACCGCCGGGGTTGCGGGCGGCGTCGCCGATCGCATTGGCGGCCTGGAACTGGGTGTACTGGTCCAGGTTGCCCGCGATGCCCATCCGCGAGCGGGTGTCGATGGCGGCCTCGACCTCGGGCGGCAGCGAGATGTTCTCGATGATGAACTTGGGCACCGCGATGCCGACCGAGGCCAGCTCCTCGGTGAGGACGCCGGCCAGTCGGGCGCCGATCTCGTCCTGCCGGGTGGCCAGGTCCAGCATCGGCACCCCGGCGGTGGCCAGGGCGTTGGAGAGCCGGCCGACGATCAGCTGCCGCAGGTACTCCTGCACCTCCTCGGTGCGGAACTGCGGATCGGTCCCGGCCAGTTCGCGCAGCAGCGCGGCGGGGTCCACCACCCGGGCGGCGAAGGCGCCGAAGGCCCGCAGCCGCACCATGCCGAACTCGGCGTCGCGGACGATGACGGGGTTCTGCGTGCCCCACTTCATGTCGGTGAACTGCCGGGTGGTGACGAAGTACACCTCGGCCTTGAAGGGCGAGTGGAAGCCGTACTTCCAGCCCTTCAGGGTGGCCAGCAGCGGCAGGTTCTGCGTCTCCAGGGTGTAGGTGCCGGGCGTGAAGACGTCGGCGATCTGACCCTCGTTGACGAAGACCGCGACCTGGGACTCCCGCACGATGAGCTTGGCGCCCATCTTGATCTCGTTCTCATAGCGCGGGAAGCGCCAGACGATGGTGTCCCTGCTGTCGTCGGTCCACTCGACGATGTCGATGAACTCCCCGCGGATGCGGTCCATCAGGCCCATGGCCCACTCCCCCCGTTCCTTGCGTGCTGTACAGACCGAGCGACCCGAACCATAGCAACCGGCACCGACAGCCGGTCAGGGCCCCGTCCGCAATGCCTTGAGCCGGGCCACGTCGGCCGCGTGGCCCTCCCCTGCGGACCCGTGGTCCGGCGTCTCCACGACCAGCGGGACGCCGCGCGTCGCGGGGTGCGTGAACAGCTCCCGGAAGGGCTCGGCGCCGATGTGCCCGGCGCCGATGTTGGCGTGCCGGTCCTTGCGGGCGCCGGCGATGTCCTTGGAGTCATTGGCGTGGATCAGTCCCAGCCGCCCCTCGCCGACGGCGGCGACCAGCAGGTCCAGCGCCTCCTTCACCCCGCCCGGCGCCGCCAGGTCGTGCCCGGCGGCGAAGGCGTGGCAGGTGTCCAGGCAGACGCCGACCCGGGGGTGCCGGTCCAGCGCGTCCGCGTACTCGGCGAGTTGCTCCAGCCGGGAGCAGAGCGAGCGCCCCTGGCCCGCAGTGGGCTCCAGCAGCAGCCGGGGCGCATCCTCGCCCAGCCGGTCCAACTCGTCCAGCAGCGGCCGTACATCCTCCCGGACCTGCGCCATCGCCTCCGCGTAGCGCGAGCCGCCGCCCGGTGCGGTGCCCACCGCCGAGCCGGTGTGCACCACGACGCCGAGCGCGCCGATGGCGTGCGCCCGCAGCAGCGAGTGGCGCAGCGAGGCGGTGGACCGCTCACGGGTCGTCGCATTGTCCGAGCCGAAGTTGATCAGGTAGGGGGCGTGCACAAAGGCCGGTACGCCCTCGTGGGCGCACCTCTCCCGGAACGCCGCGTCCTGCGCCGGGTCGCCCGCCGGGGTGGCCCAGCCGCGCGGGTTGGCGACGAAGACCTGCACCGCCTCGGCACCGGTCTTCCGCGCGTACGCCAGGCCCGTTCCCACCAGTCCCCGTCCGGCCACCGGCACATGCGCCCCCACCGGGTTGCGGGCGGCGGCGGGCGAAGCGGGCGGCGGGAGCTGAGGGGTCGGCGGCGGTACGTCCATGTTCCCGAGCATGCCACGGCACCGGGTGCCCGCAGCGGCCCGGCCCCCAGGGGGGCGCACGGCCGGGGCCGGGCCGCCGTGCGGCGGCCCGGCCCCGGTGCGGTGCCCGTCAGTGGCCGAGGGCGTCCTCGTCCTCGCGGGCCTTCCTGGGCAGCAGGAAGGCGACCAGGAAGGTGAGCAGCAGCATGCCGTCCACCACCCAGAGGATCGTCTTCATGGCGGAGCCGAAGCCCTCCTGGAAGGCGGTCCTGCCGGTGCCCTCCAGGGCCTTGCCGACCACGGCCGCGGCCTCCGGGGAGGTCGACGCGGCGCGGGCGTCGCCCTCCAGCCGGGTGCAGGAGGCGGGGGTCTCGGCGGGGTCCTTGGCCACCGCGCGGTCGTGGGTGCAGTCGTGCACTCCCCGGACCAGGGTGTCCTGGGCGGCGCCGGTGATCTGCACCGCCGCCAGCCGCGAGCGGAGCGCGGGGGCGGCGTCGTCGGCGGCGGAGCCGACGCCGCCGCCCAGCAGGCCGAGGAAGACCGTGCCGAGCAGGGCCACGCCGAAGGCGCCGCCGAGCTGCTGCACCGCCGTCATGGTGCCGGAGGCCGATCCGGTCTCATGGGGTTCCACCCCGGCCAGCACGATGTCGAAGAAGGGGGCCATCAGCAGGCCCATGCCGATGCCGGTGACCAGCAGGGCCGGGGTGAGCTGCCAGGGGGTGACGCCGGTGCCGACGGACTCCAGGGTGATCCAGATGCCGAAGACGCCGGACGCCATCACCAGCGCGCCGCCGTGCAGCACCCGGCGGCCGAACCGCTTCACCGCCTGGGCCAGGCCGAAGCCCACGATCATGCCCGCCGACCAGGGCACCATGGCCAGTCCGGCGCGCAGCGTCGAGTAGCCGAGGCCCAGCTGCGTATAGAGGTTGAAGACCAGCATGAAGCCGTTCATGCCGGAGAAGAAGACCAGCCCGACGATCATGCCGCCGCTGAAGCCGCGCTTGCGGAAGAGGCTCGGCACCACCAGCGGGTCGCCGCCGGCCCGGCTGCGGCGCGACTCGTACCAGCCGAAGACCGCGAAGACCACGGCGGAGGCGGCGATCATCGCGAACGTCCAGAGCGGCCAGTCGTACTCGCGGCCCTGCACCAGCGGGAAGATCACCAGCAGCCCGGCGAGCGAGACCAGCAGCATCCCGGGGATGTCCAGCTTCAGCGGGTGCGGGGATCGGCCGTCCGGCAGGAAGCGCAGCGCTCCGAGCACGGCGGCCAGGCCCAGCGGCAGGTTGATCAGGAAGATCATGCGCCAGCCGGTGCCGAAGTAGTCGGCCTCGACCAGCCAGCCCGCCAGGATCGGTCCGCCGACCGCCGAGAGCCCCATGACCGGGCCGAACATGCCGAATGCGGCCTGCATCTCCTTGGGCGGGAACATCTCCTTGATCATGCCGAGGCCCTGCGGCAGCATCACCGCGCCGAAGAGCCCCTGCACGACCCGGGCGCTGATCAGCATCTCCGGCGACTGCGCCACGGCGCAGAGCAGCGAGCCGGCCGTGAAGCCGACGGCGCCGATCAGGAACATCCGCTTGCGGCCGTGGATGTCGCCGAGGCGGCCGCCGGTGATCAGGCCGACGGCCATCGAGAGGGTGTAGGCGGCGCCGAGCCACTGGATGGTGTTCGCGCCGCCGCCGAGGTCCGCCCGCATGGAGGGGCCGGCGATATTGGTGACCATGGCGTCGAGGAGGTCCATCACCTCGGCGGCCAGGATCACAAAGAGTGCGGCCCAGCGCCATCGGTACGGCGCGGGCTCGGTGGTTGCCGCCTCTGCGGGCGCAACACCGGTGGTGGTCATAAAAGGGACTCCCCCCATCGGATGAACGGCGTTCACCATACCTGATCGGCGTTCTCCAAGAGAACACCGTTCTTACGATATAGCGCAAGAATCGTGAGGACAAGATATATCGCATCCTCGAACGCCGTTCACCCACCCTGATCACCGTTCAGCCGGCCCCCTACACTGGGGCACATGAGCGACGCACTGCCGCAGGCGCCCTGGGAGCGGGCACGCCGACCGCCGACCCCGGCCAGGGTGCCGCTCACCCGTGACCGGATCGTCGACGCGGCGTTCACCGTCCTGGACCGGGAGGGGCTCGACGGGCTGTCCATGCGTCAGGTGGCCGCCGAACTCCAGGTGGCCGTCTCGGCGCTGTACGCCCATGTCAGCGCCAAGGACGAGCTGCTGGAGCTGATGTACAACCGGATGTTCGTCGGCTACGAGCTGCCCGAGCCCGACCCCGAGCGCTGGCAGGAGCAGGTGAAGGACTTCGCCCGCCAGGGCCGGGCACGGCTGCTGGCGCACCGGGACATGGCCCGCATCTCCATGGCCCATGTGCCCTTCACCTCCGAACTGCTCCCCCACGTCGAGCAGTTCCTCGCCATGTTCCGCACCGCCGGCCTCCCGGACCGGATCTCCGCGGTCGCCGGCGATGTGCTCTCCACCTACCTGGACGGCTTCACCCTCGAAGAGGGCATCTGGACCGACCGGATGCGGCAGGAGGAGGACGGCGACGGGACGGCCTCCTGGCAGCAGCGGAAGAGCGAGATGCAGCAGTACTTCGCCGCCCTCCCCCAGGACCGCTTCCCCCATCTCACCGCCCTGGCCCACCTGATGGCCGACGAGACCCAGGACCAGCGCTTTGAACTCGGACTGGAGATCATCGTCCGTGGCCTCGCCAGCTACCTGGACGAACCCCGCGACTGATTTCCGTTGTCCGCCCGGCGCCCGGACGTCTCCTAGGGAGACGGTCCGCGCCCGGCTGCGCGCGACCGCACCAGCAACGCCGAACGAGAGAGTGGAGCGACATGCGCGGAACCGGTCGCAGTGGACCCGACGTCCGGACGGTGGCCGCCGCCCGGGGCGGCGACCGGCAGGCGCTCGATGCGCTGGTGGCCGACTCCCTTCCGCTCGTCTACAACATCGTCGGGCGGGCGCTGGACGGACACAGCGATGTGGACGACGTGGTGCAGGAGACGCTGCTCCGGGTCGTCCGCAGCCTGGGCGACCTGCGCGACCCGGCGGCGTACCGGTCCTGGCTGGTGGCCATCGCGGTACGCCAGGTGCGCGACCATGAGCAGGCCCGCAGGGCGGCACGGCAGCGCAGTGCGGACCTCGACACGGCCGACCGGGTGCCGGACCCGGCGTCCGACTTCGCCGCGGTGACCATCCTCCGGCTGGGCCTCACCGACCAGCGCCGCGAGGTCGCCTCGGCCACCCGCTGGCTGGACGGCGACGACCGGGCGCTGCTGGCGCTCTGGTGGCTGGAGGGGACCGGGGAGCTGGACCGCGCGGAGCTGGCGCATGCGCTCGGCCTGTCGGGGCGCCACACAGCGGTGCGGGTCCAGCGGATGAAGGAGCAGATGGAGACCGCCCGCACGGTGGTGCGGGCGCTGGAGGCGCGGTCCGGCTGCCCGGAGCTGCGGGACCTCGCCCGCAGCTGGGACGGGGTGCCGAGCCCGCTCTGGCGCAAGCGGTTCGCCCGGCATGTGCGCGGCTGCGGGGACTGCGGGCGGCTCGGCGGCGACCTGCTGCCGATGGACCGCCTGCTGGGCGGGCTGCCGCTGCTGGTGCCGCCGGTGGGCGCCGTCCTGCCGCAGCTCGCGGCGGACCCGTACGGCTCCCCCACACCGCAGACCGCACCGCAGGCCGCACCGCAGGCCGGGCTGCCTGCCGGGCCGCGCTCCCATCGGCGGCGCGGTGTCTCCAGGGGCACCCACGCGGCCGGTCCGCGGCGGGTCGGCCGACTGGCGGGCGCGGCGGCCGTCGCGGCGGTGGCCGCCGCCGTCGCGGGGGTGCTGGTCGCCGGTCACCTGACCGGGAGCCCGGCAGTCCGGTCGGTTGCCGACGGCTCCGCGACGCCTCGGATCGCCGCCGAGGCACCGGCCGCCGCCACCTCCGCGCAGGCGTCCGCGACGGCCTCGCCGTCCCCGACCGCCTCACCCACGGCCTCGGCCGACCGCAAGCCCTCCCGTTCCCCCTCGGCGCGCACCTCGTCCTCGGCCGCGTCCGCGCCGCCGACCGCCGCCTCGCCCGCCGCCAGGCCGAAGCCGGCGGCCCCCGCACCCGCCGTGCCGGTGGTCTCCTCCGCGAAGAAGGGGGTCGGCGTCTGGACGTTCCCCGGCTCCGACCAGGCGCTCGCCCAGTCGGGCGCAGGCTGGTACTACACCTGGTCGGCGCAGCACCCGGGCGTCAACGGGCCCGCCTCGGTGGGCTTCGTACCGATGGTCTGGGGCGCCGCCTCCACCGACCCGGCGACCCTCGCCCAGGCGAAGGCGGCGGGCCCGTACCTGCTGGGGTTCAACGAGCCGGACATGGGCGCCCAGTCCAATATGACGGTGGATCAGGCGCTGTCGCTCTGGCCCAAGTTGATGGACGCAGGGCGGATCCTGGGCAGCCCGGCGGTCGCCTACGGGGGTGACACGCCCGGTGGTTGGCTGGACCGCTTCATGTCCGGCGCCGCCTCGCGCGGCTACCGGGTCGACTTCATCACGCTGCACTGGTACGGCGGGGACTTCACCACGGACGCGGCGGTGGGCCAGCTGCGGTCGTACCTCCAGGCCGTGCACGACCGGTACGGGAAACCGATCTGGCTCACCGAGTTCGCGCTGATCGACTTCTCGCAGGGCACCCGGTTCCCCACCGCGCAGCAGCAGGCCGCGTTTGTCACCGCCGCCACCCGGATGCTGGACGGCCTGCCCTATGTGCAGCGGTACGCCTGGTTCGGGCTCGGTGCCTCGGACACCGAGCCCAGCAGCGGCCTCTTCCGCAGCGGCCCGGTGGCGACCGAGGCCGGCCGGGCCTTCCAGGCCGCCCGCTGACGGCGGCGCCTGCCCCGGGGACGTCGGGCGAATCGATGTCCGACCCGGCTCGACCGTAGGCTTGCCTCCGATGAGACGCAAGCCCAAGGTGCCGCCGGCACCGCTGCCACAGCGCGACGGGATCGACCCGGTGCGGCTGCGGCTGCCCGCCGAGGGGGCGTGGGCGACCGTCCGGGACCATCTGGTGGACCGGCTGCCCGCAGTCGACCCGGAGCGGATCGACGCCATGCTGCGGGAGCGGGCCTTCGTCGGCGTGGACGGGCCGATCGGCCCCGAGGCGCCGTTCGTCCCGGAGGCGTTCCTCTGGTTCCACCGGGAGCTGCCCGCCGAGGTGCCGGTGCCGTTCGCCGTGCAGGTGCTGCACCGCGACGAGCAGCTGCTCGTGGTGGACAAGCCGCACTTCCTGGCCACCACACCGCGTGGCCGCCATGTCGCGGAGACCGCCCTGGTGCGGCTGCGCCGCGATCTGGGCCTGCCGCTGCTGAGCCCGGCGCACCGGCTGGACCGGCTGACCGCCGGGGTGGCCATGTTCGTGGTGCGGCCGGAGCTGCGCGGCGCCTACCAGGCGCTCTTCCGGGACCGGCTGGTGCGCAAGGAGTACGAGGCGGTGGCCCCGTACCGGCCGGGGCTGGAGCTGCCGCGCACGGTGCGCAGCCGCATGGTGAAGGAGCGCGGCGTGATCGCGGCCCGGGAGGTGCCTGGCCCGCCCAACGCGGAGAGCCGGGTGGAGCTGCTGGAGCGGCGCGGCGGCCTGGGGCGCTACCGGCTGCTGCCGTCGACCGGCCGCACCCACCAGCTGCGGCTGCATATGAGTGCGCTGGGGGTGCCGATCCTGGGCGACCCGGTCTACCCGGTGGTGCTGCCCGAGCCCGCTCCGGACGACTTCGGGCAGCCGTTGCAGCTGCTGGCCCGGGTACTGGAGTTCACCGACCCGGTGACCGGGGAGCCGCGCCGCTTCGAGAGCCGGTCCGCGCTCGGTGCCTGGGGGTCGTATCCGGACTGGGCGGCGGGGCGTGCGGATCGGACTGCTGCTCCTTTCGCGTGACCGATCGGCCGCTCGGGCGTTGCTCAGGGCATGAAGAAGCGCAGCATGCTCGCCGTCGCGTCCCTCGCCGTCGGCGTGGTCGCCTCCCTGACCGCCCCCAGTGCCCATGCCGAGACGCCCGACCGAGGCCGCACCAATGCGAACGCCCTCGACCCGGCCGGTGTCCTGGTCGGGCTGCTCCACTCCGGTCAGCAGGCCGGGCCGGACGGCGGCGCGGGCCATTCCGCCAAGGGTGGGGCCGGCCATGCGGCCAAGGGGCCTGCCAAGGGGTCCGGCGGCAAGGGGTCCGGCAGCCACGCGGCCAAGGGCGGTGCCAAGCCGGCGGCCACCAAGCAGTCCGGCGCCAAGCAGTCCGGTACCAAGCAGTCCGGCGCCAAGCAGTCCGCTGACCACTCCGGCAAGGGGTCGCAGCCCCGCCGCTGACCGACTGATCGCAGACCGGGCCCTGGGTGCGGCACCGGCCGACGCCGTTGCGGAACGGCGCGGGCCGGTGCCGCTGCCGTCACGGAGGCACGGCCGTCACGGTGGCACTGGCGTCACGGTGGCACTGCCGTCAGTGGCCGGCGAGGGAGCCTCGGAGCCGTTCGGCGAGGGCGGAGGCGGCGGGCCCGGCGGGGCCGCTGCCGTGCAGCATGGTGGTGACGGAGTCCTGGACGTCGCGGGTGAAGGCCGCGTAGTAGGGGGTCGCGGGGCGGGCCCTGGCCCGGTCCAGGGAGCTGCGCAGCGCCGCCAGGTACTCGGGGTCGGCGGCGGCTGCGCCGGGGCTGCGGCCGGTGAGGGCGGAGCGGCGGGCCGGGGCGAAGCCGCCCTCGAAGAGGCGGCGCTCGGCGTCCTGGCCGGTGAGGTGGGCGATGAGGTCCTCGGCGAGGGCGCGGTGCGGGCTGCCGGCGGCGACGGCGAGGTTCTGGCCGCCGAGGGCGGAGGACCAGGGCAGCGGGTCCACGCCGTACTCGGGGCGCTGCCCGGCCGGCTGGTCGGCGGACTTGCTCTGCGCGTCCTTCAACCGCCCGTATGCGAAGGGCCAGTTGCGCAGATAGAGCGACTCCCCGGCGATGAAGTGGCGGAGGCTGGACATCTCGTCGGAGCGCAGCGAGTCCGCGCCGAGCAGCGGGAGGCTGGAGCCGCCGCGGCGGGCGTAGAGCAGGGTGTCCAGGCCCGCCTGGGCGGGGGCGCTGTCGACGACGACCGTGCCATGGCCGTCGACCACGTCGCCGCCGCCGCGCCAGACGGCCTCCAGGGTGTTGACGGTGAGGCCCTCGTACTCCTTGAGCTGGGTGAGCAGACCGGCCTTGACATTCCGGTTGGCCGGGAGGGCGCGGGCCGGGGAGTCGGCGAAGCGGGCGGTGGCGGCGGCCAGGTCGTCCCAGCTGCGCGGGGTGCCGTACTGGGCGGCGGGGAGCAGGTCCTTGCGGTAGTAGAGCAGGCCGACGTCGGTGTTCCAGGGCATGGCCCAGACCTTGCCTCGGCGGCGGACGGTGTCTGCGGCGGCGGGCCAGACGTCCTGGTCCAGGGCGTCGGTGAAGCGGCTGCCGCGCAGCGGCTGGATGAGCCCGCCGTCGGCGAACTCGGCGGTCCAGGTGACGTCCAGGTTGACCACGTCATAGCCGCCGGTGCGGGACTGGAGGGCCGCGACCAGTTGGCTGCGCTGGCGGTCGGCGTCGTCGGAGAGCCGGACGATCCGCACCTCGACATGGTGGCCCTTGGCCCAGTCGCGGATCAGCTGCTGCCGGATGCCGGTGCTGGAGAGGTCGCTGCCGGTGGCGATGGTGAGGACGGCTCCCCCGGTGGCCGTCGCGGTCGGCGCGGCCGGCTCGGCGCTGCGGCTGCCAGGGTCAGAGCCGGTGCAGGCGGTGGCGGCGGCGAGCACGGCCAGGAACGCGGCGGCTGCGGCGAGTCGGCGGCGGCGTGGCACCGTACGGGCGGTCATGGGGTCACCCTCCGCTTGGTGAGGGCCGCGACGAGCTGCGGAAGCCTGGTGGCCATGGAGTCGCTGGCCACACAGGTGCCGCCGACGGAGGCTCCGGCGAGCGCCGCCGCCTCCCTCGCGCAGCCGTAGGGGCGCATCGAGGCGACGATCAGCGGGACGCCGGTGGCCGCCAGCCGCTGGGTCAGCTTCTTCCGGGCCGAGGCGCGTTCCTCCTCGGTGGCGCCGATCAGCCAGTCGCCGTCGGTGACCAGCAGGACGGCGCTCTGCCTGCCGTCGTGGTCGAAGGCGTCGAGCCGGTCGAGGGCGTGGCCCAGCACCGTGTAGAGGTCGGCTTCGCGGGTCTCGGCGAGCGGCGGGGCCGGGAGGGTGAAGGCGTCGGGGACGGCGGCGCCGAGCGGGACCACCTCATGGGCGGCGGCCGGGTCGTGGCCGGTGGGGAAGGTGGTCAGCCCGTAGACGTCGCTGTCGGCCAGGCGCCGCAGCGCCGCCTCCACGGACCGCCGGGCCTCCTCCATGCGGCCCTCCTCGCCCATCGACCCGGAGACGTCGAAGAGGACCAGCAGCCGCAGATTGGGATGGGCCCGGCTGTATCGGGCGAGCCGGGTGTCCACGCCGCCCGCGCTGAGCTGGTCGGGCGGGCCGTCGCCGCTGCCGCCGTACCCGGCCTGGGCTATCCGCGCGCTGCCGGCCGGGCCGGTGAGCCAGTCGCGGAAGCGGCGGACGGCGGCCTGCCGCTGCTCCGTGTCGGCCGCACCGGGCCAGACCACCGGGACCAGCGGATAGTCGAGGTCGGGGACGCCGCGCAGCCAGTAGCGGCCGAGCCTGCGGCCGGGGTCCTGCCGGACGGAGTCGACGGCGTCCGGGCACTGGTCGCCGAGCGGGTCCCCCGCCTCCATGGCGTCGAGTTCGCGCTGCGAGACCAGCGCGGCGGCGGAGCCGTAGGCCCGGTCGCGCTCATAGCCGCGCCGCAGCTCGCAGAGCGCCCAGTAGCCGTCCTGGGCGGAGCGGCCCTGGCCGATCACCTGGCGTTCCAACCTGCCGATCTCCCCGTCGGGGATGAGGGGTTCGCTGTCTTCGAGGGCCAGCGCTCCGGCGTCGCCGTCGGGGTCGCGGTAGAGGCCGAGGGTGTGCACCAGGCCGGTGCCGGAGACGGTGGGGTTGGGGCGCAGCAGGACCGGCGGGTCCTTGAGGCCGAGCCACCGGTCGCGCAGCGTGGACCACTTCACGGTGGTGCCGCTGGGGCCGAGGCGGAGGGCGGCGCGTACCGAGTCGGAGACGGCGAGCACCGGGCGGCTGCCGGCGACGGAGATGCCGGTGCCGAGCAGTCCGTCGTAGCTGCCGGGCACCCGTTGGACGACATAGAGCCGTTCGGCGGAGGACTGCGGGATCCACAGGTCGGGCTGCGGGCCGACCTGGGTGAAGGCGTCGCTGCCGGGGGTGTTCCAGGCGGCGGGGTCGGAGAACGCCTGGGCGATGGCGTCCAGTCCGGCGCCGTAGACGGTGAGATGGGTGGTGCGGCAGTCGCGTGCGTCGCGGATGTCCTGGTGGTTGGCAGGCGACCGCTCATAGCTGTCGGCGACGCCGGAGAGCGGGCCGACCTCCTCGGGTGCGGTGAGCATCCGCAGCTCCAGCGGCGGTGGGCAGGTGCCGGGGCGGGTGAGGGCGTAGCCGGTGGCGCCGCCGGCGGCGAGCAGGGCGAGGGAGAGGGCGATGCCGAGCAGGCGGCGCCAGCGGGGGCGGCCCCGGCCGAAGAACCACTGCCAGCCGGCGGCCAGGTAGCCGATCGCGCGCCGGTGCAGGCCGCGCAGGGTGCCGAGGGCGCGTTCGAGGTCGCCGGAGGGGCCGAGGGCGAGCGAGAGCATGGTGTCGCCGGCCTGGTGGGAGACCTCGGTGGGGGCCCAGTGGTAGACGGTGTCGGGGGGTTGGTGGAGGCGGGCCCGGGCCTCCAGTTCGCGGCCGACGGCCTGCACGGTGGCGTGGCCGTGCGGTGTGGAGACGCCGTGCCGCAGCACCTGGGCCAACTGCTCGGTGAAGGGGGTGAGGCGGCCCTGTCCGGGGGAGACCTCGCGGTTGTGCGGGGAGGAGGTGAGCACCGCGAAGGGCCGCCGGGTGGGCAGGGCGCCGTCGAGGAGGTTGCCGGAGTAGCAGCAGTCCAGGATGAGGACGAACCGCTCCACGTCGGCGTCAGCGAGCTGCTCCAGCAGGTCGGAGCAGCGTACGGCGCTGAAGTGGGCGGTCTCCTTGGCCGATCCGCCGACGGCCAGGAAGAGTTCCCCGTCGGCGTCGACATAGCCGTGGCCCACGTAGTAGACCAGCAGCAGTTCGGTGGTCTCGGCCGCCGCCCGGTGCACGGCTGCGAAGACCTCGCCGGGCAGGTCGGGGTCGCGCAGGGTGGTGACCCGGTGCGGGAGCAGCAGGGCGTGCTCGCCGTCGCTCAGTACGGAGCGCAGCTCGGCGAGGTTCTCACCCGCCTGCGGCAGCTCGGGGAACCCCTTGGCCGGGTAGAGCCCGGCTCCGATCAGCAGCGCGCGCGAGTCGGCGGGCGACGGAAGGTAGCCCGGCATGCCGCTGCCGCTACCCGGGCTGGTCGTCCTGGTTCAAAGCCCGGACGATCCGGAGGGTCAGGGCCTCGAACTCCCCCTGCGTCATCTCCCCCCTGGGGACGGTGAACCGGCTGCCGTTGGGGAGCCGGACGGTGACGGATCTGCCGGGGTCGGGCTGGTTGCGCAGATGGCTGTGGAGCGAGCGGACGAGCACCCCCACCAGGGCCACCACGCCGTCGGTGCCGAGGTTGAGCACGATGTCCGCGAGCAGGCCCTGGACGGGCTCGCCGTCCTCGCGCGGCACGATGCGGCGCGGCCGGTCGCCGAGCCCCTGGTCCCGCTCCCCGGCGAGCCACTTGTCCAGCGTCCGGACGGCGTCCGCATGGGCCCCGGCGCCTTCGACGACGATCCGCACCTCACCGGGCTGCATTGACCTCCCCCTCCGGTCGCGCGGCCTCCATCCTACGCTGACGGTCTGTCATCGGGCCATGGTGCCGCACACCGCGCCCGGGTGGTCGGTCAGGTCCGCGGGCATGCATGGCGCGTGGGCGGGGGAGGGGTGCATGCATGACGAAGCTCGGCCTTCCGGACCACATCCGGGCCTGCCTGTTCGACCTCGACGGTGTCCTGACCAGGACCGCCGTGGTGCATGCCGCCGCGTGGAAGGAGATGTTCGACGACTTCCTGCGGCGCCGCGACGGCGACGACTTCCGGCCGTTCGACCCGGTGGCGGACTACGACGAGTACGTCGACGGGCGGCCGCGCGCCGACGGGGTGCGCACCTTCCTGGCCTCCCGGGGCATCGAGCTGCCGGAGGGGGCGGACGACGACCCGCCGGAGCGGGAGACGGTGCACGGGCTCGGTAACCGGAAGAACGTCCTGGTCCTGGCGAGGATCCGGGAGCAGGGGGTGGACGCCTACCCGGGCTCGGTGCGGTTCGCCGAGGCGGTGCGCGCCGAGGGGCTGCGCACCGCCGTGGTCTCCTCCAGCGCCAACTGCCGCGATGTGCTGGTGTCGGCCGGTATCGAGTCCCTCTTCGAGGTGCGGATCGACGGGGTGGTGGCCGCCGAGCGCAAGCTGCCCGGCAAGCCGCACCCCGACACCTTCCTGGAGGCCGCCCGGGAGCTCGGTGTGGAGCCGGGCGCGGCGGCGGTCTTCGAGGACGCGCTGGCGGGCATGGACGCCGGGCGGGCCGGGCGGTTCGGGTATGTCGTCGGCGTCGACCGGGTCGGGCAGGCCGACGCGCTGCGCAAGCACGGCGCCGACACCGTGGTGCAGGACCTGGCCGAGCTGCTGGAGGAGCGCCGGTGATCACCCACCCCTCGTTCGCCGTGGACCCGTGGTCGCTGCGCGAGACCGAGCTCAACCTGGATGTGCTGCCGCAGAGCGAGTCGGTCTTCGCGCTCTCCAACGGCCATGTCGGCTGGCGCGGCAACCTGGACGAGGGCGAGCCGCACGGCCTGCCCGGCTCCTACCTCAACGGCGTCCATGAGCTGCGCCCACTGCCGTACGCGGAGGCCGGGTTCGGCTTTCCGGAGTCCGGGCAGACCGTCATCAATGTCACCAATGGCAAGATCATCCGGCTGCTGGTGGACGATGAGCCCTTCGACCTGCGCTACGGCCGGCTGCGCTCCCATGAGCGGGTGCTGGATCTGCGTACCGGGCTGCTGCACCGCACCTGTGTGTGGACCTCCCCCGCCGGGTGCACCGTGCAGGTCCGCTCCACCCGGCTGGTCTCCTTCACCCAGCGGGCCATCGCCGCCGTCGCCTACGAGGTGGAGCCGCTGGACGCCGAGGTGCGGGTGGTGGTGCAGTCCGAGCTGGTCGCCAACGAGCAGCTGCCGACGGCCGCCGAGGACCCCCGGGTCGCCGCCGCCCTGGAGTCGCCGCTGCAACCGGAGGAGGACTACGCCAAGGACCGGCGGCTGCGGCTGGTGCACTGCACCGAGCGCAGCGGCCTGCGGGTCGCCGCCGCCGCCGACCACATCGTGACCGGGCCGAAGTCCACCGAGACCTCCGCCGAGAGCGGCTCCGACGTGGCCCGGCTGACCGTCACCTCGGTGCTGAAGCCGGGCCAGGCGCTGCGCGTGGAGAAGCTGGTCTCCTACGGCTGGTCAGGGGTCCGCTCGCTGCCCGCCATGCGCGACCAGGTGGAGGCGGCGCTGGCCGCCGCCCGCTCCACCGGCTGGCAGGGGCTGGTCGAGCAGCAGCGCCGCTACCTGGACGACTTCTGGGGCCGGGCGGATGTCGAGGTCGAGGGGGACGCGGAGATCCAGCAGGCCGTCCGGTTCGCCCTCTTCCATGTGCTCCAGGCCGGTGCCCGCGCGGAGGAGCGGGCCATCCCCGCCAAGGGGCTGACCGGGTCCGGGTACGACGGGCACTCCTTCTGGGACACCGAGACCTTTGTGCTGCCGCTGCTCACCTACACCTCGCCGGACGCCGTCGCCGAGGCGCTGCGCTGGCGGCAGTCCACGCTGCCCGCCGCCAAGGAGCGGGCCGCCCAACTGGGCCTGAAGGGCGCCACCTTCCCCTGGCGGACGGTGGACGGCCAGGAGTGCTCGGCGTACTGGCCGGCCGGGACAGCGGCCTTCCATGTCAACGCAGATGTGGCGGACGCCGTGGTGCGCTATGTCGCCTCCACCGGGGACGAGGTCTTCGAGCGGGAGACGGCGGTGGAACTGCTGGTGGAGACGGCCCGGCTGTGGCTCTCGCTCGGCCACCACGACGCCCACGGCCGGTTCCACATCGACGGGGTGACCGGCCCGGACGAGTACAGCGCGGTCGCCGACGACAACACGTACACCAATCTGATGGCCCAGGCGAACCTGCGGGCCGCCGCCGACATCGTCGAGCGCCACGGCGACCAGGGTGCGGCGCTGGGCGTGGACGACGAGGAGGCCGCCGCCTGGCGGGACGCGGCCGAGGCGATGACGGTGCCGTACAACGGCACCCTGGAGGTGCACGAGCAGTCGGCGGGGTACACCGGCCACCAGGTGTGGGACTTCCCCGGCACCCGGCCGGACCAGTACCCGCTGCTGCTGCACTTCCCGTACTTCGACCTGTACCGCAAGCAGGTGGTCAAGCAGGCCGACCTGGTGCTGGCGATGTTCCTGCGGGGCGATGCCTTCGACGAGGAGCAGAAGGCGCGGAACTTCGCCTACTACGAGGCGCTGACCGTGCGGGACTCCTCGCTCTCGGCCTGCTGCCAGGCGATCATGGCGGCCGAGGTCGGCCATCTGCGGCTGGCCTACGACTATCTGGGCGAGGCCGCCCTGATGGACCTCAAGGACCTGGAGAACAACACCCGCGACGGCCTGCACATCGCCTCCCTGGCGGGCACCTGGCTCGCGCTGGTCTGCGGCTTCGGCGGCATGCGGCACCGCGAGGAGACGCTGAGCTTCGCGCCCCGGCTGCCGGAGAAGCTGGCCCGGCTGGCCTTCACGGTGCTGGTGCGGGGCAGGCGGCTGCGGGTGGAGATCACCGACTCGGTCGCCACCTACACCATGGTGGAGGGGGCGCCGCTGGAGGTCTCCCACTACGGGCGGCCGATCACCGTCTCGGACAAGTCGCCGCAGACGCTGCCGGTGCCGGCCCCGGCCGCCCGGCCGGAGCCCAAGCAGCCGCCGGGCCGCCGGCCGGGGCACCGCTTCTGACGGCCGGGCGGGTCACTCCACCCCGGTCACTCCACCCCGGTCACTCCACCCCGGTCACTCCACTGGGTCACTCCACCGGGGCGTCCTCCAGCGGTTCCGCCGGGTCGGGGATGTGGACCAGCACGGTGCGGACATAGTCGTCGACCGCCCGCTCCAGCCCCACATCGCCCGCCTCGCGCTCGGAGAGGTACCAGCGGTGCTCCAGGATCTCGTGGTAGAGCTGCGCGGTGTCCATCCGGGCCCGCAGCTCCTTGGGGACCAGCCGCACGGTGGGCCGGAAGACCTCGCGGACCCAGCGGTGGGCGACCACCTCGCGGCTGGCGCTCAGCGGGTCGCCCGGCTCGTAGTCCTCCTGGTGCGCGGTGTAGGTCTCCAGGTCGTTGAGCAGGCTGCGGGCCTGGTTCTCCTCGGCGTCCAGCCCGGTCAGCCGGAGCAGCTGGCGCTGGTGGTGGCCGGCGTCCACGGCCTTGGGCAGGATGGTGACCCTGGCGCCGTCCGGGGAGTGCTTGATCTGGAGTTCGGCGACGTCGAAGCCCAGGTCGTTGAGGCGCCGGATGCGGTCGTCGATGCGGTGGCGGAAGTTGCGGGAGTAGACCGAGGCCCGGGTGAGCTCATGC
Source organism: Peterkaempfera bronchialis (assembly GCF_003258605.2). Lineage (NCBI taxonomy): Bacteria > Bacillati > Actinomycetota > Actinomycetes > Kitasatosporales > Streptomycetaceae > Peterkaempfera > Peterkaempfera bronchialis. The sequence continues at coordinate 6,111,697 of NZ_CP031264.1, read as the reverse complement.
CACAGCTCGGCGTACCGGGCGGCCAGCGCGTCGCCGAAGGAGACCGGGTCGACCGAGGGGTGCAGCGAGCCGCCGGCCTCCAGGTCCATCAGCTCCCCGGCGACGTTCACCCGGGCGATCTCGATGTCATAGGAGCGCTGGCCGTCCGAGAGCTGCGGCTGGAGCTGCCCGGTCTCGGCGTCCACCAGGTAGGCGGCATAGGCCCCGGCGTCGCGGCGGAAGAGGGTGTTGGAGAGCGAGCAGTCACCCCAGGCGAAGCCCACCAGGTGCAGCCGGACCAGCAGCACGGCCAGCGCGTCCAGCAGCCGGTTGACGGTTCGCGGACGCATGGTGGTCTCGAACATCGCCCGGTACGGCATGGAGCCCTTGAGGTGGTGGGTGATCAGTACCGGCTCCAGCGCCTCGCCCGCGCCGTCCGCCCGCCCGGTGACCACCGCGACCGGCTCCACCGCCGGTACGTTCAGCCGGTTCAGGTCGCGCAGCAGCCCGTACTCGCGCACCGCGTTGTACTCCCCCACCTCCTTCACCGCCACCACCTCGCCGCCGGCCCGTGCGAACCGCACCACATGGCGGGAGATACCCCGGGGCAGCGCGACCAGGTGCTGTGCCGGCCACTCCTCCAGGGGTATCTGCCAGGGCAGTTCAAGGAGCAGGCCCGGGTGGTCCGGGGCGGCGGCGGTGATCTGGAAGGTCATGCGCACGAGTGTGCGGCATCCGGCGGGCCCGGGTCACCCGCCTCCCGTCAGGCGAGACCGTTCTCGCGCAGCGCCAGCCAGGTGCGGCTGGCCACGTCCGGGTCGTCCAGGTCGGCGCCGAGCAGCCGGACGGCGGTGGCGATGCGGTGCCGCAGTGTGTTGCGGTGCACACCCAGGTCGGCGGCGGCCCGCTCCCACTGGCCTCGGTGGCGCAGATAGGCGGCGACGGTGGGGACCAGGTCGGTGCGCCGGTAGCGGAGCAGCGGCTCCAGGGAGGGCGCGGCGGTCAGGCCGCGCGCCCCGTCCGCACCCAGGTCGCGTACGGCGCCGGCGGGCAGCGCGGCCAGGGTGCGGCGCAGCGCGGGCAGCTGCCGGTGCAGCTCCGGCAGCGCGGCCTCGGCGCCGAGCAGCGTACGGGCTCCGGTCCACCGCTCGGTGGCCAGGCGGCGGGCGGCGTCCAGGGCGGCGGGCGCGTCGGCCGGGCCGAGCAGCGCCCAGACCTCGTCCGGTTCGGCCGCGGCCAGCAGTTGGCGGCGGTCCCGGGCGGCGGCGGGCTCCAGGGCGTCGAGCACCTCGTCCGCGCCCGCGCCGGTGAGCCCGGCCAGGCCCAGCACCCGGACCCGGGGCGGGGCGGCGGAGAGGCCCAGCTCGGCGGCGAGGGCGCGGGCCGCGTCCACGTACCCGGCCAGCAGCAGCCGGGCCACGCAGGCGCGGGAGGCGCGGGAGGCGGCGATGCCGCGCCGCTGCTGCTCGCTCTGGAGGGCGAGCAGCGCGCAGGCGGTGAGGACCAGCTGCCGGTCGGGCGGCTGCATGGGGCGGGGGCAGCCGGTGGCGACAAAGCCGCTGAGCCGGCCGCGTCCGGAGAGCGGGTGGAGCACCACGTCCTCCGCGCCGAGCGGGAAGGTGGCGGAGGAGTGGGGTCCGGCGACCCGCAGCCGGGCGGCCTCGGCGGCGACCCGGTGCGCGCTGGCCCGGCGGCCCCGGGGCCACACCTCCAGGACCTCGCCGTCCGGGCCGAGCCGGGCGGCCCAGCCCTCGACGGCGCCGGCCAGGGTGCGGACCACGGCCGGTACCGGGTCGGGCCCGGCGGCGGCCCGGACCAGGTCGCGGTGGGCGCCGAGGGTGGCGGTCAGCTCCTCCTGCCCGGCGGCGGCCAGCAGCGACCAGTAGGTGCGGGCGACCACCAGGAAGGGGGTGGGCGCGGGCACCACCAGCAGCGGCAGCCCGGCGGCCTCGCAGGCGGCGGCCAGGGTGGCGGGCACCTGCTGGTGCACCGGGCCGAGGCCGATGCCGAGCCCGCTGGCGCCGTGCCCGGCCAGCCGGGCGGCGTAGGCGCGGGCCTGGGCGGTCTGGCCGGTCAGGCCCATGCCGGTCGTGAGCAGCAGTTCCCCGCCGGAGAGGTACGGGGTCGGGTCGGTGAGTTCGCTGACGTGGACGCCGGTGACCTCGCGGGGCGGCGGCTCGGCGGGGGTGACCGGGGCCAGGTCGGCGCCGAGGGTCCGCACCAGGACATCGAGGGTGGGCACGGGGTCCTCCTGGGGCCGGGTGGTGCTGTGCAGTCTGCACCGGGTGGGCGCGGATGCGGTCGGATCATCCAAGGTACTGCGGGCGCGCGGTGTCTAGGTTGTGGGCCACCACCCGGTCTCCGGCTTTCGGAAGGACCCTCTGTGACCAGCGATCTCGCCTCCGTCGTACCGCCCTCCCCCGACCCCGCCGACCCTGCCGACCCCGCCGCCCTCGCCGCGCCCGCCGCGCCCGCCGCCCCTGAGCAGCGCCGCATTCTGCGCACCGCGCTGCCCGGCCCCCGCTCGCAGGCGCTCCAGCGGCGCCGCGAGGCCGCGCTGCCCGGCGGGCTGGGCGTCACGCTGCCCGTCTTCGTGGAGCGGGCCGGCGGCGGTGTGCTGGTGGACGTGGACGGCAACCACCTGATCGACCTGGCCTCGGGCATAGCGGTGACCAGCGTGGGCGCCAGCGCGCCGGCCGTGGTCTCCCGGGTGCAGGAGCAGGCGGCGCGGTTCACCCACACCTGCTTCCTGGTCACCGAGTACGACGGCTATGTGGAGGTCGCCGAGCGGCTGAATGCGCTCACCCCCGGCGACCACGCCAAGCGGACCGCGCTCTTCTCCACCGGCGCCGAGGCCGTGGAGAACGCGGTCAAGATCGCCCGCGCCGCGACCGGCCGCCCCGGCGTGGTGGTCTTCGACCACGCCTACCACGGGCGGTCCATGATGACGCTGGCGATGACGGCCAAGGAGGTCCCGTACAAGACCGGCTTCGGCCCGCTCCCCGGCGAGGTGCACCGGGCGCCGTACGCCTATCCGCTGCGCTGGCCGGGCGGCCCTGAGGGCTGCGCCGAGCAGGCGCTCGCCGCGCTGGAGGAGCTGCTGGAGCGGGTCGGCCCGGAGACCGTGGCGGCGGTGGTGGTGGAGCCGGTGCAGGGCGAGGGCGGCTTTGTGGTGCCCGCGCCCGGCTTCCTGCCCGGGGTGCGGCGCATCGCGCGGCGGTACGGCATCGTGCTGGTCGCCGACGAGGTGCAGGCCGGGATGGGCCGCACCGGGACGGTCTTCGCCAGCGAGCACGAGGGCATCGTCCCCGACCTGGTCTGCACGGCGAAGGCGCTCGGTGGCGGACTGCCGCTGGCGGCGGTGACCGGCCGGGCCGAGCTGATGGAGGCCGTGCGGCCCGGTGGTCTCGGCGGCACCTATGCGGGCAACCCGCTGGCCTGCGCGGCGGCGCTGGGCGTCTTCGAGATGCTGGCGGACGGGTCGCTGCTGGAGCGGGCCCGGCGGATCGAGCGGCTGGTCCGGGACCGGCTGGAGCCGCTGGCGGCCGAGTGCCCGGCCATCGCGGAGGTGCGCGGCCGGGGCGCGATGATGGCCATCGAACTGGTCCGGCCGGGAACGCTGGAGCCGGACGCCGAACTGGCGCGGGCGGTGGCCGCCCGCTGCCATGCGGAAGGAGTGGTCGCCCTGGTCTGCGGCACCTACGGCAATGTGATCCGGCTGCTGCCCCCGCTGGTGATCCCCGAAGACCTGCTCGCCGAGGGGCTGGATGTGCTGGTGGCCGCCGTCCGGAGCGCGTCGTGAGCGCCGGGGCGGCCGAGCTGAGCCGCGACCCCCGCACCGGCGCGGCGTCCGACGGGCCCGCCGCCACCGCACCGGCGGAGGTGGCCCGGCTGGCCGCCGTCGCCGCCCGGGACGCCGAGCGGATCGCCGCGACCCCGCCCGCCGTACGGGCAGGGTGGCTGAACGCGGTCGCGGATGCGCTGGAGCGCGACGCCGAGGAGCTGGCCGCACTGGCCGACAGCGAGACGGCGCTCGGCCTGGAGCGGCTGCGCGGCGAAGTCGGCCGCACCGCCACACAGGCGCGCTTCTACGGATCGGTCGCCGCCGAGGGGAGCTGGCTGGACGTCCGGATCGACCGGGCCGCCGGGCCGGACCTGCGGCGGATGAACCGGCCGCTGGGCCCGGTCGCGGTCTTCGGCGCCTCCAACTTCCCGTTCGGCTTCGGGGTGGCCGGGCATGACACCGCCTCCGCGCTGGCCGCCGGCTGCCCGGTGCTGGCCAAGGCCCACCCGGCGCACCCGCTGCTCAGCGCCCGGCTCGGGGCCACCGTGGCGGCGGCGCTGCGCGCGGCGGGCGCCCCGGAGGGGGCGTTCGCGCTGGTCACCGGGTTCGACGCGGGCCTGGTCCTGGTGGACGCGCCGGAGGTCGCCGCCGTGGCGTTCACCGGATCGCAGTCCGGCGGGACGGCCCTGGTGGAGCGGGCGGCCCGGCGGCCGGTGCCGGTCCCGGTCTTCGCCGAGATGGGCACGGTCAACCCGGCGGTGCTCACCCCGGCCGCCGCTGCCGCCGAGGGCGGTACGGCGCGGGCGGCGGCGGGCTTTGTCGCCTCCTTCACCCTGGGCCAAGGGCAGTTCTGCACCAAGCCCGGCCTGCTGCTGGCGCCGCGCGGCAGCGGCGCGGCCGAGGCGGCGGCCAAGGCGCTGGCCGAGGTGGAGCCCGGGTGGCTGCTCACCGAGGGCATCGCCGAGGCGTACCGGCAGGGGGTCGCCGACCTGGTGGCGGCCGGTGCGGAGCCGGTCGCCTCGGTGGCCGCCGCCGGGCAGGGCTTCGCCGCCGCCCCGACCGTGCTGGCCGCGCCCGCCGAGGCGCTGCGGCCGGGCTCCCGGCTGCTGGCCGAGTGCTTCGGCCCGGTGGCGCTGGTGGTGGAGTACGACGGCCCGGCGCAGCTGCGGGAGCTGCTGGGGCGGCTCCAGCCGAGCCTGGCGGCGGCGGTGGCCTCCGCCGGACCGGCCGACCCCGATCTGCCGTGGCTGGTGGCACGGCTCTCCGGGCGGGCGGGCCGGGTGGTGGTGGACGGCTGGCCGACCGGGGTGGCGACCTCCTGGGCGCAGCAGCACGGCGGCCCCTGGCCGGCGACCAGCCGCCCGGAGGCCACCTCCGTCGGCGCGGCGGCGCTGGACCGCTTCACCCGGCCGGTGGCCTTCCAGGACGTCCCGCAGGCCGCCCTGCCGGAGCCGCTGCGGGACGCCGACCCATGGGGTGTGCCGCGCCGGGTGGACGGCGTCCTCCAGCCGGGCACCGGCCGCCCGCTGGAAGGGCCCACCCGATGAGCGGGCCGCTGGACGGCGTCCTGGTCGCCGACTTCAGCCGGGTGCTGGCCGGGCCGCTCTGCACCATGACCCTGGCCGACCTGGGCGCCACCGTGGTCAAGGTGGAGCGGCCCGGCTCCGGTGACGACACCCGCTCCTGGGGGCCGCCCTGGTCGGCGTCGTCCACCACCTACTTCGAGAGCGTCAACCGCTCCAAGCTCTCCGTCGCGCTCGACCTGGCCGACGGAGGCGACCGGGCGCTGGCGCAGGAGCTGGCCCGACGCGCCGATGTGCTGGTGGAGAACTTCCGGCCGGGCGCCCTGGACCGGCTGGGCCTCGGCTACGACCAGGTGTCGGCCGCCAACCCGGGGGTCGTCTACTGCTCGGTCACCGGCTTCGGCAGCGGCGCGGGCGCCGACCTGCTGGGCTATGACTTCGTGGTGCAGGCGGTGGGCGGCCTGATGTCCATCACCGGGGACGCCGACGGGGAGCCGACCAAGGCCGGGGTCGCCCTGGTGGACGTCCTCACCGGCAAGGACGCCGCCGTGGGCGTACTGGCCGCGCTGGCCGGCCGGTCCCGGACCGGCCGGGGCTGCCGGGTGGAGGTCAATCTGCTCTCCAGCCTGCTGGGCGCCCTGGTGAACCAGGCCCAGTCGTTCCTGGAGACCGGCCGCCCGCCCGGCCGGATGGGCAACCGCCACCCCTCGATCGCGCCCTATGAGACGCTGCGCTGCCGCGACGGGCTGCTGGCGGTGGCCTGCGGCAACGACGGCCAGTTCGCCCGGCTGGCGGCGGTGCTGGGTGCGCCGGAGCTGGCGGTGGACGAGCGGTTCGCCGCCAATGCCTCCCGGGTGGCCAACCGCGAGGCGCTGGTGGCCGCCCTGGAGGAGCTGCTGGCCGCCGAGGACTCCGGGGTCTGGCAGGACCGCCTCACCGCTGCGGCCGTGCCCGCCGGGCGGGTCGGCTCGGTCGCCGACGGCTTCGCGCTGGCCGAGCGGCTGGGGCTGGCCCCCACCCTGGCGCCGACCGGGGGTGGCACGCCCGCCCCGCGCCACCCCGCCACCTACTCCACCGCCATGGTCGGCCCGGCCGCGCCGCCGCCCGCGCTGGGCGCGGACGGCGACCGCGTGCGCGCCTGGCTGACCGACCCGCAGAGCCCTCCGCTCGTCCATCCCGCCGAAGCCCGTCCCGTACAAGCCCGTCCCGCCCAAGTCCGTCCCGCCCAAGCCCGTCCCTCCCGAGAGGTGTCCTGATGAGTGCCAAGACCCCCGCCCCCAAGGCCGACCCGCTGGACCTGGCCGGTATCGACGACCTGCTCAGCCCCGAGGAGAAGGCGGTGCGGGCCGCCGTCCGCCAGGTGTGCGACTCCGCCATCGACCCCTATGTCGCGGACTGGTTCGAGTCCGGGGACCTGCCGGTCATCCGCGAGCTGACCAAGGAGCTGGGCTCGCTGGGACTGCTCGGCATGCACCTGGAGGGCTACGGCTGCGCCGGGATGAGCGCCGTCGACTACGGTCTGGCCTGCCTGGAGCTGGAGGCCAGCGACTCCGGCATCCGCTCGCTGGTGAGCGTGCAGGGCTCGCTGGCGATGTACGCGATCTGGCGGCACGGCAGCGAGGAGCAGAAGCAGGAGTGGCTGCCCCGGATGGCCTCGGGTGACGCCATCGGCTGCTTCGGGCTGACCGAGCCCGACCATGGCTCCGACCCGGGCTCGATGCGCACCCGGGCCCGCCGGGACGGCGGCGACTGGGTGCTGGACGGCACCAAGCTGTGGATCACCAATGGCTCGGTGGCGGAGGTCGCGGTGGTCTGGGCGCAGACCGACGAGGGGGTGCGCGGTTTTGTGGTGCCCACCGCCACGCCGGGGTTCGCCGCCCACACCATCAAGCACAAGATGTCGCTGCGTGCCTCGGTCACCAGTGAGCTGGTGCTGGACTCGGTGCGGCTGCCGGAGTCGGCGGTGCTGCCGGAGGTGCGCGGGCTGGGCGGCCCGCTCTCCTGCCTCAACGAGGCCCGGTACGGCATCCTCTGGGGTGCCATGGGCGCGGCCCGCAGCGCCTTCCGGTCGGCGCTGGCGTACGCCGGGGAGCGGTCGCAGTTCGGCCGGCCGATCGGCGGCTTCCAGCTGACCCAGGCCAAGCTGGCGCAGATGGCGGTGGAGCTGACCAACGGCACCCTGCTGGCGCTCCACCTGGGCCGCCGCAAGGACGCCGTGGGGCTGCGGCCGGAGCAGGTGAGCCTGGGCAAGCTCAACAACGTCACCAAGGCGCTGGAGATCTGCCGCACCTCGCGGACCATCCTGGGCGCCAACGGGATCTCGCTGGAGTACCCGGTGATCCGGCATATGAACAACCTGGAGTCGGTGCTCACCTACGAGGGCACCCCCGAGATGCACACCCTGGTCATCGGCCAGGCCCTGACCGGCCAGGCAGCCTTCCGCTGACACCCGCCGCCCCGCTGCGGGGCATGGCGAAGGGCCCGGCCGATGCCGGGCCCTTCGCCATGGGGTCGTCCAGCCGTCCTCAGCTGCCGGGGAGGGCGGCGGCCTTGGGGATGGCGTCGTCGTACGGGGCGTCGCTGCGCCCATGGCTGCGGTGGACGGCCATGTAGAGCAGGCCGATGCCGACCACGACCACGGCGGAGAGCGGCACGATCCAGTTGTCGTACCAGGGCGTGCCGGGCGTGCGCGGCCAGCACATATTGACGATGGCCAGCAGGCCGTAGGCGAGCGCGGCGATGTTCACCGGCAGGCCCCAGCGGCCGAGCCGGTACTTGCCGCTGGGCTGCCAGCCCTTGAGCCGGGCGCGCAGCGCGGCCAGCACCACCATCTGGAAGCCCAGGTAGATGCCGACGGCGGCGAAGCTGATCACCTTGGTCAGGGCGTCGGTGGAGATCTTGGAGCCCACCACGACCACGGCGGGGACGATCGCGGCGAGCAGCAGCGCATAGGGCGGGACATGCTTGGCCTGGGAGAACTTCCGCAGCAGCCGGCTGCCCATGATCATGTCGTCGCGGCCGTAGCTGAACGCCAGCCGGCTGGCCGCCGCCTGGAGGCTCATGGCGCAGGAGAGGAAGGAGAGCAGCACGATCCCGAGGACGACCTTGGAGCCCACGGTGCCGAACGCCTGGTCCAGCAGCGTGGTGACCGGGTCGGCGTCCTTGCCGGAGATCACCGCCGGGATGTCGGCCACCGAGAGCACCAGCGCCAGGCAGACGAAGGTGGCGGCGGCGCCGCCGATGTAGATGGTGCGGCGCATGGCCTTGGGGATCAGCCGCCCCGGGTCGGGGACCTCCTCGGCGACATCGCCGCATGCCTCGAAGCCGTAGTACTGGTAGACGCCGATCAGTCCGGCGGCGGCGAAGGCCCACAGATAGCTGTGGCTGCCCTGGGCGCCGAAGGTGTCGAAGAGCGCGCCGAGGTTGTGGTGCCGGTGGGTGGCCAGCAGCCAGCCGCCGACCGCGAGGGCGCCGACGATCTCGGCGGTGAAGCCGATGACGGCGGCGGTGGCCAGCACCCGGGTGCCGAGGAAGTTGATCACGGTGGCCAGCGCCAGGATCGCCAGCGAGCAGACGATGGCGGTGTTGACCGTGGGGGCGAAGCCGAAGGTGGAGGCGAGGTAGGGGCCCGCGCCGTAGACCACGCTGGCGATGGTGCAGAGCAGGGCGATCAGATAGATCCAGCCGGTCATCCAGGCCCAGCGGCGGCCCCACAGGCGCCGGGCCCAGGGGTAGACGCCGCCGGCGACCGGGTACTGGGCGACCACCTCGCTGAAGACCAGCGCGACCAGCAGCTGGCCGACGCCCACGATGAGGAAGCTCCAGATCATCGGCGGTCCGCCGGTGGCCAGGGCGTAGGCGAAGAGCGAGTAGACGCCGACGACGGGCGAGAGATAGGTGAAGCCGAGCGAGAAGTTCGCCCAGGGGCTCATGTCCCGCTTGAACTCGGAGCTGTAGCCGAGCGACGCCAGATGGGCGGCGTCGCTGTCGGTGTCGCTGCCGGTCGGCGCGGTGGGAGTGGCGGGGGTGGGGCTCATGCGGGCTCCCGTGTCTCGAACCGGGGTGGAGGGGCCGGAGGTGTGGGGGGAGGGCCGTGGTCATGGCGGCGCCGGACGACGGGGGGAACGTCCGGCACTGCTGGCTATGATGCTTGGCACCCGGGGGTTGTCGCGAAAAGCTACAAGTCCATGGGTTAGCGCACAAGACCTTCCGGCAAGCCGAGACACGCCGGAGACCAAGCCGGACACCAAGCGGAGGAGGGCCGTGGCCGCACAGGGCGCTTCCGCGATGCGGGCCGCACTGATCTCGCCGCTGCGCACGGCCGGCCGCACCGACGAGGTCGTCCAGCGGATCAGCGAGGCCATCCACCTGGGGCTGGTGGTGGACGGCGAGCAGCTGCCCACCGAGGTGGAGTTCGCCACCCAGCTCGGGGTCTCGCCGATGACGCTGCGCGAGGCGCTGGCGGTGCTGCGTGAGCAGGGGCTGGTGGAGACCCGGCGCGGCCGCAACGGCGGCACCTTCGTCCGCCGCCCGGCCAACCCGCCGCTGGCGCTGCTGGAGGACCGCATCCGCTCCGCCACCGTCTCCGAGCTGCGCGATCTGGCCGACGAGCAGTTCGCGGTGTCCGGCGCCTCGGCCCGGCTGGCCGCCGAGCGGGCCTCCGCCGCGAGCCTGCGGCGGCTGCTCAGCCTGGTGGAGCAGCTGTCCCGGGCGGACGGGCTTGGCGCCCGGATCCGGGCCGACAGCCGGTTCCATATCGAGGTGGCCATCGCGTCGCAGTCCGAGCGGCTCACCCGCCGGGAGGTCGACCTCCAGTCCGGCACGGCGGGGCTGCTCTGGCTCTCGTACGGGGGCGGGACGCCGGTGGACGAGGTGGTCGAGGAGCACCACGCCATCGCCACCGCCATCGCCGAGGAGGACGGCGAGCGGGCGCGGACCCTGGCAGAGCGGCATGTCCAGCGCAATCTGCGGCGGCTGATCGAGCTGCATCTGCGGCTGGCCGAGCGGGATCTCACCGAGCGAGAGGGCGAGGAGGTGGCCGATGGGGCCTGAGGCGCAGGCGCCGCACGGCGCCGCCGGCTCCGCGACGGCGGTGCTGGAGAGACTGCTGGCGCGGGTGCGCGGCCTGCTGGACGAGGTCTTCGCCGGGCCGGAGGCGGTCGCCGCCGAGGTGGTCCGGCGGCGGCGCGCGGTGGTGGCGGCGGGCGGCGCCTTCCGGGCGGCCGACCTGGCCGGGCTCAAGCCGGTCATCGCGGAGCAGCTGGCGGCCCAGCCGACGGCGGACGGGCTGGGCTTCCTGGCGGCGCCGGGGCTGCTGCCGGACCGGGAGCGGCACATCGAGTGGTGGCAGCGCGGCGGCTCCGGGCTGGTGCCGCTGCGGCTCAACCTGGACCCGACCACGGTGGATGTCTACGACTACTTCGAGATGGAGTGGTACGTGGCCGCCCGCGACCACGGCCGGCGCGCGGTGTTCGGCCCGTATGTGGACTACTCGGCCGCCGACAGTTACATCTGCACCTTCACCGTCCCGGTGGCGGACACCGCCTTCCTCGGCGTGGCCGGTACCGACCTGCGGATGGGCGACCTGGAGTCCCGGCTGCTGGGGCTGCTGCGCGGCGCCGGGCACGACGCGGTGCTGGTCGGCCCGGAGCGGCGGGTGGTGGCGGCCAATTCGCCGCGCTGGCTGGTGGGGTCGCGGCTGCCGGGGATGCCGCAGCCGGGGGACGGCGTCTTCCTCGCCGCGGGCGACGTGGGGCTGGACAGCGGCTGGGTGCTGGCGCTGGCGGCCCGGGAGTAGCCGCCGCCGGGCCCATGAGGCCGTCGGAGCCCCCGAGGCTCCGGCGGCCTTTTTGGTGCGACCCCTTGACAGACAAACTCTAGGTTTAGAGTATTTGGCCACCCACCCGCCGGCAGACCCCCGCCCCGGCAGACCCGACAGACAGTGGGAGGCCCCGTGACGGTCACCGCGCTTGACGCCGTGCCCTACTTCGACATCGCAGACCCGGACTTCTCCATCAAATCCGCCGCCGTGCACGACGCCCGCGAGCGCAGCTGGTACGCCCGGACCAACTACGGCCTGGCCGTACTCCGCTACGAGGAGGTCAGCCGACTGCTCAAGCACCCCAAGCTCCGCCAGGGCAGCGCCGCCTGGCCCGCCCACCACGGGGTCACCGAGGGCCCCTTCGCCGACTGGTGGGCCAGCTGGGTGCTCAACAAGGAGGGCGAGGAGCACCACCGGCTGCGCCGCCTGATGAACCCCGCCTTCTCCCCCAAGCTCATCGGCGGCCTGGTCCCCCGCTTCCAGGCGCTCGCCACCGAGCTGATCGACTCCTTCCGCGAGCCCGACCGGTGCGAGTTCGTCTCCGAGTTCGCCGAGCCGTACGCGGCCCGGGTGATCGCCCTGATGCTGGGCATGCCGGAGTCCGAGTGGCCGGTGATCGCCCGTGAGTCGGCCACCATCGGCCTGGCCATGGGGGTGACCATCCGGGAGGACCTGCCGAAGATCGAGGCCGCCCTGGCCAACCTGTACGCCTACGCCGACGAGCTGATCGCCGACCGCCGCCGCGCCGAGCGCGACGACTTCGTCTCCGCGCTGGTCCGCGCCCACCGCGACTCCGACTCGCTCAGCGACGCCGAACTGCGCGACGGACTGGTGCTGCTGATCTTCGGCGGCTTCGACACCACCCGCAACCAGCTCGGCCTGGCCATGCAGACCTTCACCCGCCACCCCGACCAGTGGCGGCTGCTCGCCGAACGGCCCGAGCTGGGCGGCGCGGCGGTCGAGGAGGTGATGCGGGTGAACCCCACGGTCACCTGGGTCACCCGCGAGGCCCGCGAGGACTTCAGCTACCAGGGCCTGGACATCGCCGCCGGGACCACCGTTCACCTCTTCAGCGAGTCCGCCGGGACCGACCCCCGGGTCTTCGGAACCGACACCTTCGACCTCACCGCCGAGCGCAGGCCGCACTTCGGCTTCGGCGGCGGCGCCCACCACTGCCTCGGCCACTTCGTGGCCCGCAGCGACATGAGCGAGGCGCTGCCGCTGCTCGCCCGCCGACTGCGCGACCCCCGGATCGAGGACGGCGCCACCTGGCTGCCCGACTCCGGCAACACCGGCCCGGTCCGGCTGCCCCTCGCCTTCACCCCCGCCACCTGAACACCCCCGCCACCTGAACACCCCGCCACCTGAACACCCCGCCATCCGAGCAGCCCCCCGAAGGGAGCCCCTGCCATGCAGGTCATCGTCGACCTGGCCAAGTGCCAGGACCACGGCCAGTGCGCCATCGCCGCGCCCGTCGTCTTCCGGATGGACGACGAGGGCAGGCTCGTCTACGACGCCCACCCCGACGACGCGCAGCGCTTCGACGCCGAGGAGGCCGCCGACGTCTGCCCCGTCCAGGCCATCCTCATCAAGGACTGAGGTTGTCCGCCCACATCGCCGTCGTCGGGGCCTCGCTGGCCGGCCTGCGTACGGCGGAGCAGCTGCGGATCGCCGGGCACACCGGCCCGATCACCGTCCTCGGCGACGAACCCCACCTCCCGTACAACCGCCCGCCGCTCTCCAAGGAGCTGCTGGCCGACCCCGGCGACAGCGACCCGGCCCGGCTGCACGCCTCGGTGGCCTTCCGCCGCCGCGCCGTGGTCGGCGACGTCGACTTCCGGCTCGGGCAGCCGGTCGCCTCCGCCGACCTGGACCGGGGCCTGCTCACCCTGGCCGACGGCACCGGGGTCCGGTACGACGGGCTGGTCGCCGCCAGCGGCCTGCGCCCCCGGCGGCTGCCGCTGCCCGGCCCGCGACGCGGCCGGTATGCGCTGCGCACCCTGGACGACTGCATCGCGCTGCGCGGCGCGCTGCGGCCGGAGGCCCGGGTGGTGGTGGTCGGCGCCGGGTTCGTGGGCTGCGAGGTGGCCGCCACCGCGCTGCGCCTCGGCTGCCGGGTCACCGTGGTGGAGCCCTCCGGGGCGCCGATGGGCCGGGTGCTCGGCGAGGTGCTGGCGCAGGCCGTGCAGCGCCACCACCAGGCCGCCGGGATCGCCTTCCGCACCGGCCGGTCGGTGGCCGGGGTACTCGGCCGGGAGCAGGTCTCCGGGGTCGACCTGGACGACGGGACCACGCTCGGCGCCGATGTCGTGGTCGAGGCCGTCGGCTCGCTGCCCAACACCGAGTGGCTGGCCCGCCCCGGACAGCCAGCCGGCCCCGACCTCACCGACGGCGTGCTCTGCGACAACCGGCTGCTGGCCGTCGGCGCTGACCGGCTGGTCGCCGTCGGCGACCTCGCCCGCTTCCCCAACCCGCTCTTCGACACCACCCCCCGCCGGGTGGAGCACTGGTCGATCCCGGCCGACACCGCCAAGCGGGCGGCGGCCACCCTCACCGCCCTGCTGGCCGACCGGGACCCCGACCCGCTGCCCTTCACCCCCGTCCCCTCCTTCTGGAGCGACCAGCTCGACCTGCGGTTCCAGAGCTACGGCTCCCCCGCCCTCGCCGACGAGGTGTGCCTCCTCGAAGGGGACCCCGAAGACCTCGGGGCCGGCTTCCTGGCCACCTACCACCGGCAGTCCCGGCACGTGGGCACCGTCGCCGTCAACCTCCCTCCAGCCCGTCAGCGCGCACTGCGCGAGGCGTTCACCGCCCTCGTCCCCGCCGCCTGACCCCCCACCCCGCGAGGAACCCATGACGACCACCGTCATCCCCGGCGCCACCGCGCTGGACCGGCACCGCGAGCGCAACACCGACCAGGCCGCCCTGGAGGCGATCCGCAGCCGGATCGCCGAGGCCGGCGTCCAGTACCTCTACTACCAGGCGGTCACCATCACCGGCCGGGTGGTGGGCAAGGTTGTCCCCGCCCACCATCTGGCGCGCAACGCCGAACGCGGCATCCAGCTGCACCGCACCGCCGTCTCCGACCTCCAGACCGACCGGGCGGGCACCCTGCTCGGCGGCGGCGCCGAGGCGGCCGAGTTCACCGCCCTGCCCGACCTGGACACCTTCGCCGTCCTCCCCTGGGACCGCTCCACCGGCCGCCTCTTCTGCCGGCTGTACGAGCCCGACCACCGCCCGGAGGTCGGCGGGCAGCCGCTCGCCACCGATGTGCGCGGCAACCTGCTGCGGCTGCACGCCGACTTCACCGCCCGCACCGGCCTGGAGCTGCGCAGCGGCTGCGAGCCCGAGATGACCTGGAGCGGCCCCGGTCTGGACGCCCGCTTCCGCCCCGGCTCCAGCCCCGCCTACCACGTGGACCACCTGGAGCGATACCGCCCGATCTACCAGAAGGTGATCTCCTACGCCCGGGCGCTGGGCCTGGACATGATCGAGGGCGACTACGAGGACCCCGGTCAGCTGGAACTCAACTGGATGTACGACCATGCCGACCTCACCGCCGACCGGCTGATCGTCTACCGGCAGATCTGCCGTCAGGTCGCCCGTGAACTCGGCGTCACCGCAAGCTTCATGCCCAAGCCCGCCACCGGCATGATGGGCAACGGCTGCCACCACAACCTCTCGCTCTGGCGCGGCGGTGCGAACGTCCTCGCCGACCCCGGCGTCACCGAGCTGCACCTCACCGAGACCGGTCGGCACGCCCTCGGCGGCATCCTCAGCCACGCCGCCGGCTCCATGGCGGTGATGGGCTCCACCGTCAACTCCTACAAGCGGTACTGGGACTCCGGCCAGTTCGCCCCCTCGCGGATCAACTGGGGCATGGACAACAAGACCTGCACCGTGCGGCTCTCCGCCAACGGCCGGCTGGAGTTCAAGCTGCCCGACGCCATGGTCAACCCGTATCTCTCGCACGCCGTGCTGCTCGCCGCCATCGAGGACGGCCTGACCCACGGCATCGACCCCGGCCCGGCGCAGCGCGGCTCCAGCTACGACGGTGAGGCCCTCTTCGACCGGCTGCCGCTGACCCTGGGCGAGGCGCTGGACGCCTTCGAGGCCGACCCGGTGGTCAAGGAGGCCCTGGGCGCGGAGCTGGTCGAGCTGTACGGCGCCTTCAAGCGGGACGAGTGGGCCCGCTTCTGCGGCACCGTCACCGACTGGGAGCACCTGATGTACGCGGAGGAGGCCCCGTGACCGCGCCGCTCCGCCTGGCCTGCATCGACTCCGAGGCCCCGCCGCTCTTCCACCTCGCCGACCCGGACGGCGTCCGGCGGGGCTATGAACCGGCCGTCGCCGAGCTGCTCGCCGCCGAACTGGGCCGCCCGCTGGAGTGGGTCTGCCTGCCCTGGGCGGAGATGATCCCGGCGGTGCGGCGCGGGGAGGCGGACGCCGTGCTCTGCGGGCAGGGCGTCACCCCGGCCCGGTCCGCGCTGGTGGACTTCACCCGCCCGTACGCCGTCTTCCATGAGTCGGTGCTGGTGCGGCGCGGCGATCCGGTACGCGGCCCGGAGGAGCTGCGCGGGCGGCGGGTGGCGGCCATCGCCGGGTCCACCAACCTGGCGCTGGCCGAGACCTTCGACGGCGCGGTGACCGTGCCGTTCGGCGGCGGCTCCGACGATGTCTTCGGCGAGATGCTGGCGGCGCTGCGGGCCGGGGAGGTGGACGCGGTGGTCGATGACGACGTGGTCTTCGTGCCGCTGGACGACCATCCCGACTTCGCGCTCGCCTTCACGGTCCGTACCGGCAACCGCTGGGCGCTGGGGGTGGCCAAGGAGCACCCCGGGCGGCTGGCCGAGCTGGACGGCGCGCTCGGCCGGATCACCGCCGACGGGCGGCTGGCCGAGGCGTGGGCGCGCTGGCTGCCCGCGCTGGAGTATCCGTTCGGCGGCCCCTTCGGCGGCTCCTCCAGCGGCCCCTTCGGCGGCGGGGCGGGGGTGTGAGGGTGCGTCCGACGATCCTGGTGGTGGGCCGCCGCGCGGCCTCCGTCTCCGGGCTGCGGTTCAGCGCCACGGTCGCCGCCGAGGCGGTCTGCGAGGCGGTGTTCGCGGCGGGCGGCGAACCGCTGGTGCTGCACGGCGCCGACCGCAGCGCCCTGCCGGAGCTGCCCCGGCGGCTGGCCGGCTTCGCCGGGGTGGTGCTGCCGGGCGGCTCCGACCTGGACCCCGACCACTACGGGCAGGCCCGGGGCCCGGAGACCGAGCCGGACCACCCGGAGCAGGACGCGCTGGACCTCGCGGTGGCCCGCGCCGTCCTGGCCCTCGCACTGCCGACGCTGGCGATCTGCCGGGGCCTCCAGGTGGTCAACGCGGTCTGCGGCGGCACCCTGGTCCAGCATCTGCCGCCCGGCCCGGTGGAGCACCTGGGCACGCTGCACCCGGTCACGGCGGTGCCCGGCAGCCGGCTGCACACGCTGCTCGGCGCGGCGTCCTTCCCGGTCTCCTCCTACCACCACCAGGCGGTCGACCGGCTGGGCGACGGCCTGGTGGTGTCGGCCCGGTCCGCCGACGGCTGCGTGGAGGCCGTGGAGCACACCGCGGCGGACCTGCTCGCCGTGCAGTGGCACCCGGAGGACCTGGCCGGCAGCTCCCGGCAGGACGCCGCGCTCTTCGGCGACCTGGTCGACCGCGCCCAGGCCCGAGAAGCCCACGGTCGCAAGGCCCAGGCCCGAGAGTCCCAGACCCGAAAGGAGGTCGCCATATGACCGCGACCCCGGACCCCGTCACCGCCCTGGCCCGGCGCGAGGAGCTGGAGAAGCGCTTCGCCGCCCTCACCCCGGCCACCCGGCTGCATATCGGCGGGCAGCAGCTGGACGCCGCCGACGGCGCCGTCTTCGACCGGGTCTCGCCGCGCGACGGCCGGGTGGTCGCCCGGGTCGCCGCCGGCGGCGCCGAGGATGTCGACCGGGCCGTGGCGAGCGCCCGGCGGGCCTTCGACAGCGGACGCTGGTCGGGGCTCCACCCCCGGCGGCGGCGTGCCGTACTGCAACGGCTGGCCCGGCTGGTGGAGGAGCACGCCGAGGAGCTGGCGCTGCTGGAGAGCGTCGACATGGGCAAGCCGTACACCGACGCGCTCGCCGTGGACCTGCGGGTGACCGTGCAGGCCC
The DNA here is from genome assembly GCF_003258605.2 of Peterkaempfera bronchialis. Taxonomy (NCBI): domain Bacteria; kingdom Bacillati; phylum Actinomycetota; class Actinomycetes; order Kitasatosporales; family Streptomycetaceae; genus Peterkaempfera; species Peterkaempfera bronchialis. The sequence continues at coordinate 6,094,430 of NZ_CP031264.1, read as the reverse complement.
TGGACTTCTACGCCGAGGCGGCGGACAAGCGGTACGACGAGGTGGCACCCACCGGCCCCGACACCCTGGCCACCATCACCCGTGAGCCACTGGGCGTCGTCGGCGCGGTGGTGCCATGGAACTTCCCGCTGATGATGGCGGTCTGGAAGGTCGCGCCGGCGCTCGCCGCAGGCAATGCGGTGGTCCTCAAGCCGGCCGAGCAGTCGCCGCTGACCGCGCTCCGGTTCGCCGCGCTGGCCACCGAGGCGGGCGTACCCGACGGCATCCTCAATGTGGTGCCCGGCTTCGGCCCGACCGCCGGCGCCGCCCTGGGCCGCCACCCGGATGTGGACGCCCTCACCTTCACCGGCTCCGGCGAGGTCGGCAGGCTCTTCATGGGCTACTCCGCCGAGTCCAACCTCAAGCAGGTCTCCCTGGAGCTGGGCGGCAAGTCGCCGCAGGTGGTCCTGGAGGATGCGCCGGACCTCGCGGTGGTGGCGCGGGCCGTCGCCGGCGGAATCTTCTTCAACCAGGGCGAGGTCTGCTCGGCCGGGTCCCGGCTGCTGGTCCACCGGTCCGTCAGGGACGAGCTGCTGGAGCTGGTGGTGGAGGCGGCCCGCCAGACCGTGGTCGGCGACCCGCTGGACCCGCGTACCCAGGTGGGCGCGCTGGTGGAGGAGAAGCACCTGGAACGGGTTCTCGGCCATGTGCGCGGCGCGGTCGAGGACGGCGCCCGGACGGTGCTGGGCGGCAACCAGGTGCTGGCCGAGACCGGCGGCTGCTATCTGGAGCCGACCGTCTTCGACCAGGTCGACCCGGGGATGCGGATCGCCCGGCAGGAGGTCTTCGGGCCGGTGCTCTCGGTGATCGGCTTCGAGGACGCCGAGGAGGCGGTACGGATCGCCAACGGCACCGACTACGGCCTGGCCGCCGCCGTCTGGACCCGGGACCTCTCCACCGCCCACCGGATGTCCCGGGCGATCCGGGCCGGAACCGTCTGGGTCAACTGCTTCGACGAGAGCGACATCACGGTGCCGTTCGGCGGCTATGCCCAGTCCGGCTTCGGCCGCGACAAGTCGCTGCATGCGCTGGAGAAGTACACCCAGCTCAAGACCACCTGGATCAAGCTGTGAGCCCCCGCCCGACGGTGCACCGGCACGAGGTGGAGCCGCCCGGCCCCGCCCCGGTCGGCGGCCCGCGCATCGCGGTGCTGGTCTCGCTGAACTTCCCCGACCTCACCGAGCCCGTGGCCGACCTGGTGCGGCGCTTCACCGGTACCGCCCTGGCCACCCTGCGCGAGCTGGGCGCCGACCACCGGCTGGTCGACACCTCGGCGGACGCCCTGGGCGACCCCGCCGAGGCGGCCGACCTGGACGGGCTGCTGGTGCTCGGCGGCGGCGATGTGGACGGGGCGCTGTACGGCGTGACCGGGCCGGTGCCGCACTCCTACGGCGTCGACCGGCGGGCCGACGACCACACCCTGGCCGCGATCCGGGCGGCCGTTGCGGCGGGTCGGCCGGTGCTGGGCATCTGCCGGGGCCACCAGCTGGTCAATGTCGCCCACGGAGGCACCCTGATCCCCGACCTGGAGGACCACCGGCTGCACCGGGGCGGCCCGGGGCAGCCGATGTTCCTGGACGAGAAGGTCACCGTCACCCCGGGGACCCGGGTCGCGGACCTCGCCGGGGAGCTGCGGCTCACGGTGCGGTCCGGGCACCACCAGGCCGTGGACCGGGTGGGCGGCGGCCTGGTGGTGGCGGCCCGCGCGGACGACGGCGTGGTGGAGGCGGTCGAGCACCCGGAGCGATGGGTGGTCGGCGTGCAGTGGCACCCGGAGGACCCGGACGGCGCCGACGCCCACCGGCGGCGCCTCTTCGCGGGCTTTGTCGCCGCCTGCGCCCGGCCCGCCTGACCTGCCCGCCTGACCTGCCCGGCCCGGAGGTGTTCCCGTTGGGGAACACCTCCGGGCCGGGCGCTGTTGCCCCGTAGGTACTGACGGCGCCTCACGCAGCAGGGGAGCAGCGATGGCACTCAGGCAGGACATCGGCCGGTTCGGGCTCTGGAGCGCGGAGCTGCGCTCCGACGACCCGGCGCTCGGGGGCGAGATCGGCGAGGCGGCGGCCGAACTGGAGGAGCTGGGCTACGGCGCCCTGTGGGTGGGCGGCAGCAGCAGCGTGGAGCACGCGGCCCGGCTGGTCAGGGCCACCTCCCGGATCACCGTCGCCAATGGCATCCTCTCCATCTGGCAGCACGACGCCCCCACGGTCGCCCGCCAGTTCGCGGAGCTCGACCAGGAGCGCCCCGGCCGGTTCGTGCTGGGCCTGGGCGCCAGCCACGCCAAGCTCGCCGAGGCGTACCACCGCCCGTACTCGGCGATGCGCGACTACCTCGATGCGCTGGACGCGGCGCCCACCCCCGTCCCGGCCGAGCGGCGGGTACTGGCCGCGCTGGGCCCCCGGATGCTCGCGCTCTCCGGCGAGCGCGCGGCCGGGGCCCACCCGTACCTGGTCACCGCCGAGTACACCGCCCAGGCCCGGCAGGAGCTGGGGCCGGAACCGCTGCTCGCGCCGGACCTCAAGGTGGTACTGGAGAGCGACCGGGACCGGGCCCTGGGCATCGCCCGCGGCTTCCTCGCCCGCTACCTGGCGCTGCCCAACTACACGGCCAACCTGGAGCGGCTGGGCTTCACCGAGGACGACTTCCGCGACGGCGGCAGCGACCGCCTGGTCGACGCGGTCTTCGCCTGGGGCGACGCCGACGCCATACGGAGGCGGGTGGACGAGTTCCACGCCGCCGGGGCGGACCATGTCGCCCTCCAGGTGGTCGACGGCGGAGGACACACCGCGCTGCCCCGGGCCGGGTGGCGGCGGCTGGCCGAGATCCTGGACCTGGCCTCCGCCTGACCCCCACGCCCCGCCGCTCACCCGATCCGGCAGCCCGCCGCATCCGGCGCGTCCGTCGCGTCCGCCACGTCCGTCGCGTCCGCCAGGACGGTGATGCACTCCGGGCCGGTGGCCGGGTGGACCGCCTCCTCCAGGGCGGCGGCGCGGCGGGCGGCGTCCTGCTCCGCGCCGTGCCGCACCGCCGCGTGCACGGCGCGGGCCAGCCGGGCGCCCCAGAGCGAGCGGGGGCCGCCGAACGGCACCGGCTGCTCCCCCGCCGCAGGGGCCCGGGCGGCGATGCAGACGGCATCCGAGGGGGTGCCCGAGCAGTCGTACCCAGCGTCGAGCAGCGCCTGCACCTTGGCCTCGGTGGCCGTCGCCAGCGCATTGACCAGGGCGGCGTCGGAGAGCGGGGCCGGGACGGCGGCGACGATGTTGATGGTGCCGGGCGGTAGCGCCCCGGGGGCGCCCGGCGCCTCGGAGGCGGCCCAGCACGCCACCCCGATCCCGGTGGTCACCAGCGCCGACACCCCCTGGTCATGGGCGCGGGTGCAGGCGTCGACCGGCGCGGCGGTCATCAGCCCCACCCCGGGACCGGCCAGGCCGGCGGACCGGGCGAGGTCGGCCAGGTGGCGCTGCGGGTCCATCCGGTCATAGCCGGGCCGCACCTGGGCGTTGACCACCCAGCCGCGCGGCCCGAGGCCGCCGCCCAGCACCGCGCTGCTGATCATCCGCCACCCCGGACCGGCCCGCCAGACCAGCAGATGCCGACAGGCCCCGTCCTCCACCCGCGCCAGCCGCTCCACCCGCAACCCGCCCCCGGCAGCCGCCACAGGCCGGGCCTCCTCCACCGTCACCACCCCCGGCCCCACCCATCTGTCACACGCTCGCCTCCGGACATGCGCCGAAGCCTAGGCCGTACCCGGCAACCCTCCCCCGGCAGCCGCCGCAGGCCAGGCCCCCTCCACCGTCACCACCCCCGGCCCCCACCCGCGTCCCACCCATCGGCCGCGCACTCACCTCCGGACATGCACCGAATCCCATGCCGCGACCCGCAACCCTCCCCCGGCAGCCGCCGCAGGCCCCCACCCGCACCCCACCCATCGGCAGCACACCCGCCTCCGGACATACGCCGAAGCCTAGGACCGCCCCCCGCCGCCCGGGTCAGGCCGAGCTGTCCCGCGCCGGCATGCTGCTGCGGGCGGGACCGTCGCGGTCGGCCAGGGCGGTGCCGAGGCCGAGCGGCCTGGCCAACCCGAGGATGCCCTCGTCCATCCGCTGGAGGTGGCGCAGTACCCGCAGCGCCACCGTGCCCTGGACGGGCTCCCCGAGCAGCGCGGCCACATCCGGGCCGGTCTCCAGCGTGGTGCCCCGCTCGGGCTTGGCGATCCAGCGGATCAGGGTCCGCAGGTTGCGGTCGATCCGGCCGGCCGCCTCGGCGAGGCGCGGGTCGCCGGGCATGGGCTGGGAGTCGGGGATCTGCTCGGCGGTGGCGGCCAGGCTGCGGGCGTGGTAGGCGCAGGTCTCCAGCAGGCCCATCACATGGCGGGCGTTGCGTCGGCGGGCTCGCAGCGGGCTGATCGGGTGGGTGAGCGGCTTGACCGCGCGGCGCAGGCCGTCGAGGGCGGTGTCCAGGTCGCGCGCCCTGGTGAGCAGGCCGCTGTCGGAAAGGTCGGCGGCGGGGGCGCCGCTGAGCCGCGCCACGGCGGCGGAGACCACGTCGTCCAGGCGTTGCAGCACCTGGCGCAGTTGCTCGTCGGTCCGTCGGCCCGTGTCGACGGGCAGCACCAGCACGGCGGCGATCAGGCCGCAGGCGGCTCCCAGCGCCGTCTCCTCGATCCGCAGCACCAGCACGGCCGTGCTGAAGGTGTGCAGCAGGGTGTAGAGCAGGCCGAGCATCATGGTCACGAAGAAGGACATCAGCGTGTACGACAGCGGCGCGGTGAAGGACATGCCGAAGATGCAGACGATCACCAGCGCGAAGGCCAGCCAGGGGTCGCCGCCGACCACGACGGCCAGGGCCAGTCCGGCGACCACGCCGACGATGGTGCCGATCAGCCGCCGGTAGCCCTTGATCAGGATCTCGCCGGTGGAGGCGGTGTTGATGAAGACCACCCAGCAGGTGAGCACCGCCCAGTACCAGCGCTGCGGCGAGAGCAGTTCGCCGCCCAGGATGGCCAGCCCCGACCCGGTGGCCACCTGGAAGGCGGCCCGGGTGGCGGGGCTGATGCCGGTGGGCGTGGCGCGGTCCTCGTCCTCCTCCTCCGCGGCGAGGCTGACGTCCTCGGCCTCCAGTTCCTCGCGGGAGCGTGCGGTCTCGGGGCTGTCGTCGGCCGAGTCGCGGTCCTGGTCGAGGGCCAGGTGCAGGCCCAGCATGGCGCGGGCGAGTTCGCCGACGCCCCGGAAGGCGTCCTGGACGGCGGGCGAGGCGTCCGGCAGCCGGCCGTCGCCCCGGTACCCCAGCAGCCGGTTGCGGACGACGGCGTAGCCGGTGCCGCGCCGCTGCTCCGCGGTGAGGTCGATCAGCAGGCGCAGCGCGCGCAGTTCCCGTTCCAGGGTGCGCAGGGCGGCCACGTCGGGCCCGGTGGCCTCCGGGCCGGGGGACGTGCCGGGGGACGTGCCCGGGGCGGGGAGGTGGCCGGGGAGGTGCAGGGTGAGGGTGTAGTCGGCGTCCTGTCCGGCCGGTTCAAGGGCCCGCAGCAGCAGGATGCCCAGGCGTTCGGTGGCGATCTCGGCCTCGGCCACCCGGCGCTGGACGAGTGCGGCGGTACGGGCGTCGGGGGTGCCCGCCTCCAGTCGGCTCTGGATCATCAGCGCGCACTCGTGCAGCCGGGCGGTGCTGCGGTGCAGGTCGGCAACGGCCCGGTCGGGGAGCGGCGCCGAGAGTCCCGGCGCTGCCACCTCCGCCAGGACGTCCAGGACCCTCCCCAGGCGTACCCGGAAGGCACGTTGCAGGCGTTCCAGGGTCCGCTCGGGGTCGGTCCGCAGGATGCCGAACCGGACCAGCGCCCCACCGGCGAAGGCGACCGCCACCGCCCCGCAGAGCTGCGGCAGCATCCCCGGGCCCGCCTGGACGAACTGGGAGACGAAGAAGAGCTGGAAGGCGATCATCCCCAGGGCTGTGCCGCGCTTCCCGAACCGGCGGATGTACACAGCCCCGAAGATCAGCACGATGAAGACCAGGTCGGCGATCACCCGGTGGGAGACCAGGAGCGCGGCGAGGACCACCGACAGCAGCGCGGCGGGCAGTCCCAGCGCATGGGTCACCGCCTGGTCCCGCAGCCGGGGTTCGGTGATGGCGAAGGAGGACGCCATGGCGGCGACGGCGCCGACCACCAGCAGGGTGACCGGCGCGTGCAGGGCCGCCAGCACCGCCAGCGTCACGACGATCCCGCCGACCGTGTCGGACGCGGAGAGCAGCCTGATCAGCCCCGGGTCGGAGGCCGTGAAGCGGTCCCACATCCCTGCCGTGGCCTGCCGTACCCGTCCCATGCCCGCGACCACGCTCCCGGAGTCCGATGACCTGGCCTGCCCATTGTCGGCCAGGTGGCGGTCCGCTCTCCTTACGGCGCGGCCGGTCCGCTGCCCGCCCGGTCGATCCGGGCGGGCAGCCCCTCGGGGTACTGCCGTCACCGGCTCCCCGGTCCTCGGAGGCAGGCGGTCACTCGGGCACCTGCGGGGACTGCCGGGCCAGCAGGGCCGCGTGGGTGGGCGCGTCGGCGGTCTGCGCGGACCGACCGGCGGCGAACTCCTTGCGCAGTACCGGGACGACCTCCTCGCCCAGCAGGTCGAGCTGCTCCAGCACGGTCTTCAGCGGCAGTCCGGCGTGGTCCATCAGGAAGAGCTGGCGCTGGTAGTCGCCGAAGGAGTCGCGGAAGGTCAGGGTCTTGTCGATGACCTGCTGCGGGCTGCCCACGGTGAGCGGGGTCTGCTCGGTGAACTCCTCCAGGGACGGGCCGTGACCGTACACGGGCGCGTTGTCGAAGTACGGACGGAACTCGCGGACCGCGTCCTGCGCGTTGCGGCGCATGAAGACCTGGCCGCCCAGCCCCACGACCGCCTGCTCCGGGCTGCCGTGGCCGTAGTGGGCGTAGCGCTCCCGGTAGAGGCCGATCAGCCGCTTGAAGTGCTCCTTGGGCCAGAAGATGTTGTTGGCGAAGAAGCCGTCGCCGTAGTAGGCGGCCTGCTCGGCGATCTCCGGGGAGCGGATGGAGCCGTGCCAGACGAACGGCGGTACCCCGTCCAGCGGCCTCGGCGTGGAGGTGAAGCCCTGGAGGGGGGTGCGGAAGCGGCCCTGCCAGTCCACCACGTCCTCGCGCCAGAGTCGGTGCAGCAGGGCGTAGTTGTCGATCGCCAGCGGGATGCCCTGCCGGATGTCCTGTCCGAACCACGGGTAGACGGGGCCGGTGTTGCCACGCCCCAGCATCAGGTCGACCCGCCCGTCCGCGAGGTGCTGGAGCATGGCGAAGTCCTCGGCGATCTTCACCGGGTCGTTGGTGGTGATCAGCGTGGTGGAGGTGGAGAGGATGATCCGCTCGGTGCGGGCCGCGATCCAGCCGAGCATGGTCGTCGGCGAGGACGGCACAAACGGCGGATTGTGGTGCTCGCCGGTGGCGAAGACGTCCAGGCCGACTTCCTCCGCCTTGAGCGCGATGGCCGTCATGGCCTTGATCCGCTCATGCTCGGTGGGGGTCCGGCCCGTCGTGGGATCGGGGGTGACGTCACCCACCGTGAAGATCCCGAACTGCATCCCGCTCACCCTCGCTCCTTGATTGACCGTTCAACAACCTGCCCAGCATCCCACCCCGCCCCGGTATTCCCTGCCCCGGGGGACGGTTTCACCGCCGGTCCCCGGGGCACCCGCCCCCGGACCCGCCCTCCACCGGAGCTGCCCATGGAACCGACCCGCCGCCCGGCGGACGGCGCCGTCCTGGTGCTGGACGCCGGCTCCTCCAGCCTGCACCTGACCGTGTACCGCCCCGACGGCACGGTGGCCGCCCGCCACGACACCGACCGGCCGCCCGGCCCGGAGACCGCCGACGAGCTGCGCGCTCTGCTCGCCCGGTCACCGGCCGTCACCGCCGCCGGGCACCGCATCGTCCACGGCGGCCCGCAGCTGCATGCGCACACCCGGGTCGACGACCGGGTACGGGCCGAACTGGCGGAGGCCGCCGACCTGGCCCCGCTGCATCTGCCACCCGCCCTGGCCGTGCTGGACACCGCCCGCCGCCTGCTGCCCGACATCCCCCATGTCGCCTGCTTCGACACCGTCTTCCACACCGGACTGCCGCCCGCCGCCCGCGAGTACGCCGTCCCGGAGACCTGGCGCGCACGGTACGGGGTGCGGCGCTACGGCTTCCACGGCCTGTCGTACAGCTGGGCCCTGGCCCGCACCGCCGAGCTGCTGGGCCGCCCCGCCGCGCGGCTCCGGCTGGTCATGGCCCACCTCGGCGGGGGCTGCTCGGCCACCGCCGTACGGGACGGCCGCAGCGTGGACACCACCATGGGCTTCACCCCGCTGGAGGGCCTGGTGATGAGCCACCGCAGCGGCACCGTCGACCCCGGCGCGCTGACCTGGCTCCAGACCCGCCACGACCTGACCGCCGCCGAACTCGACGACGCCCTCAACCACCGCTCCGGGCTGCTCGCCCTCTCCGGCACCTCCGACGACACCCGCGACCTGGTACGCGCCCGCACCGCCGGCGACCCGCGCGCCGCCCTGGCCCTGGACGTCTTCACCCACCACTGCCGGCGGGGCATCGCCGCCGTGGCCGCCTCGCTGGACCGCCTGGACGCGCTGGTCTTCACCGGCGAGATCGGCGAGGACCAGCCCGAGGTACGCGAGGAGGTCTGCGCCGGCCTCCCCCTGCTGGGCCTGCGCGGCGGCCTCGCCGTACCGTCCCCCGACACCCTGCTGCGCACCGCCGCCGTGGCGGTCTCCGCCGCCGGGGCCGCCGTGCCGGTCGTGGTGGTGCCCACCGGCGAGACCCGGCAGGTGGCCGCCGAGACCCGGGCGGTCCTCCGCCGCCAGGCCGCCCCGGCCTGACCGCCCGACGCGCCTGCCGGGCGCTCCGCCACAATGGCACCCATGTCCCGACGCACCCGGCGCCCCCACCAGTCCGCCTCCCGCACCGCCTCCCGCAACGCACCCGATGGCGCTCCGCGCGACTGCCCCTGCGGGCTGCCCGCCGCCTATGACGCCTGCTGCGGGCGGCTGCACCGGGGCGAGGCCACGGCGGCCACCCCGGAGCAGCTGATGCGGTCCCGGTTCAGCGCCTTCGCCGTCCACGACGACGCCTATCTGCTCCGCAGCTGGCACCCCACCACCCGCCCGCCCGCCATCGGCGCCGACCCCGCCCTGCGCTGGGTCCGCCTGGACATCCTCGGCTCCACCGGCGGCGGCCCCTTCCACACCGAGGGCACCGTGGAGTTCCGCGCCCACTGGGCCGAGCGCGGCCGCACCGGCGAACTCCACGAGCAGAGCCGCTTCGTCCGCCACGACGGCGCCTGGGTCTACCTCGACGGGGTCGTCTCCGACTGACCCGCACGGCGCGTCCCCGGGCGAGGTGGAGGTCCTTGACTCCGCCGGACGCGCCGCCGAGTGGACCAGGCCGTGGCGGACCGAGCTGGAGCGGTGGCGAACGCATGCCGATCCCGATGTCGCCGAGGCAGCGCTCCTGGTCGATTCCCAGGTGCTCTGAGCTGTGTCCGGCCGATGCCGGTGAGTCGGAAGGGGGCGTGGGCGGGGACGGCGGGGGTGCGTGGGGGGAGGGGGCGGACCGGGAGGTAGGGGTGGCCGGGGCGTCGGGCGGGGTCACGGGGAGAGCCGCAGGGCCCCATGGGCGTGGGCCGGGACGGCGGGGGTTCGCGGGGGACAGGGCGGACCGGGAGGTAGGGGTGGCCGGGGGCGGGGCGGGGGTCCGGGTCGCCGTTGTTGGGCCAGAGTGACATCGCTCGCTCGGCCTGGGCGGTGATGGTGAGGGACGGGTTGACGCCGGGGTTGGCCGAGACGGCTGAGCCGTCGACCACGGAGATGCCGGGATGGCCGTGCAGCCGGTGGTACGGGTCGATGACCCCGTGGTCCGGGGAGTCGCCGATCGGGCAGCCGCCCAGGAAGTGGGCGGTCAGCGGGGTGCCGAGGACTTCGCCGAGGTTGGTACCGGGGAAGCCGTTGATCTCGTCGGCGAGCAGCCGGGCCGCCTGGGCGCCTTCCGGGATGTGAACGGGGTTGGGGGCGCCGTGGCCCTGTTCGGCGGTGAGCAGGCCCCGGCCGGGGCGGCGGGTTCTGCGGCGGGTGGTGAGGGAGTTGTCGTGGGTCTGCATGACCAGGCCGATGAGGGTGCGTTCGGACCACCGGCGGGTGGTGGCGGTGCGGGCCACCAGGACGGGGTGGCGCAGGAATTGGAGGGCGGCGGCGAGCAGCCTGGGCAGGCGGCTGTCGGACGGGTACTGGGGCACGCAGAGCAGGGCCATCAGATTGGAGCCCCGGCCGTAGCGGACGGACTCGATATGGGTGGTGCCGTTGGGGTGGATGGAGGAGGTGATGGCGACGCCCCGCGTGAAATCGGGGTCGGCGGCGGCCCGGCCGGGGGTGCGCCGGTAGCGGCGGGGCCAGGTGAGCGCTCCGACGAGCGCTTCGGAGTTGGTACGGGTGAGTTCGCCGAGCCGTGCGGAGAGGTGCGGCAGCCGGCCCTCGTCGCGCATCCGGTGCAGCAGGGTCTGGGTGCCGTAGGTGCCTGCGGCGAGCACGACCCGGTGGCAGCGCAGGACCCGGCGCGGTCCGCTGCGGCGGCGGTCGGTGGGCACGGTGGTGACCTCGAAGCCGCCCCGGCCGTCCTCCTCTACGGCGGTGGCGGTGGTGAGCGGGTGGATCTCGGCCCCGGCCCGCTCGGCGAGGTGGAGGTAGTTCTCGGTGAGGGTGTTCTTGGCTCCGCTCCGGCAGCCGGTCAGGCACTCGCCGCACTCGGTGCAGGCCCGCCGCCGGGGCCCGGCGCCGCCGAAGTACGGGTCGTCCACCTCGGCGCCGGGCTCGGCCCGGGCCGCGCCGTCGGCGTCCCGGCCGTCGCCGAAGAAGACGCCGACCGGCGTGTGGTGGAAGGTGTCGCCCACGCCCATCCGCTCGGCGGCGGCCCTGAGGTGCACATCGGCGGGGGTGGTGGTGGGGTTGGGCCGGACGCCGAGCATCCGCCGGGCCTGGTCGTAGAAGGGGGCCAACTCCCGCTGCCAGTCGGTGATGTGGGCCCACTGGCGGTCCCGGAAGAAGGCGGGCGGCGGCATATAGAGGGTGTTGCCGTAGTTGAGCGAGCCGCCGCCCACTCCGGCCCCGGCCAGCACCATGACCTTGCGCAGCAGGTGGATGCGCTGGATGCCGTAGAGGCCCAGGCGCGGGGCCCAGAGGTAGTTGCGCAGGTCCCAGGAGCTGGTGGGCAGGGTGTCGCGGGTGAAGCGGCGGCCCGCTTCGAGGACGGCGACCCGGTAGCCCTTCTCGGTGAGGCGCAGGGCGGAGACCGCCCCGCCGAAGCCGGAGCCGATGACGACCACGTCGTAGTCGGGGCCGCTCCCGGGCGGATCGGTCATGGCAGCGGGTCCTCCCGGGTCGGCGACGGCAGCGGGCACTCCCCTTCAACGACCGGGCGGGCAACCCGTTCCGCCGGGCGCACTCCGCGTCCACGCACGGGCAGCGGCGGGCCGGTTCACCCGCCCGGCGGAGCCGATACCCACAGATGTTCGACCATGGGTGACCGCATGGGCAAGGCCGCCGACCATGCCCAGCCGTACCGCCCCGGCCAGGCGACGGGCAGCCCGGATGCCCGACCCCCGGGGCGCGGCTAGTCTCCGAACAGGGATTCGCCCCGATATGCCCCTGGTCGTATGAGGCCGGATGCGGCACGTCCCGAAGACCCGGCCACCTAGACCTTCGGAGCATCGATGCCTCGACCGCACGAGCCGCGCCGGTCAACGGCGGCGCTTGTCGTAGCCCTGTCCGTACTGGCCACCGGCTGCGCCGCCTCGGCGACGGCCCTCGAAGCGCAGCCCACCGCGCAGCACCGGCCCACGGCACAGCACCGGCCCACCGCGCAGCACCGCCCGGTGGCCCGGCCCTCCGCCCCGGTACCGCAGACGACCTTCGCCTCGCCGCATGGGCTGCCGATCACCGTGAAGGAGATCGCTCCTGACGCACAGCCCGCCGACCTCCAGGTCGTCACCCTCTTCAACGCGGCCTCGCACCAGGCGTTCACCGGGTCGATGACGGAACTCGACAAGCGCCTGGGCGGCACGCTCGGCTCGGTGCGCGGCCGGGGGCAGTTCCGGGCCGCCGCCCTGGAGACGCTGGTGCTGACCCCGCCGCCGGGGGCCCTCGCCGCCCGGCGGCTGCTCATCGTCGGCCTGGGCGACGCCAGGCGGGCGTCGCTGAGGCTGCTGGCCGATGTGGGCGCGGTGGTCGCCCGCGAGGCGGTACGGATGCGGGCCGCCACGGTGTCCTTCGCACCCACGCTCCGCGACCAGAACTTCTCCCGGCTGGGCACCGACCAGGTGGCGGCGGCGGTGATGGGGGGCGCGATCCTCGCCTATGACACCGAGGCCCGCTTGCAGCGGCAGGGCCTGGCGCCCTGCTTCGCCCTCAAGCACTGGTACTACGAGGCCGGTGCCGCCTACTACTCCGGCGTGGTCGCCGCGGTGGGCCCGGCGGTGAAGACGGCCAGCGCGACGGTGGGCCGCCGCAGCGCCGCACCCTTCGGCACGACCGGCCCGACGGCCGGCGGCTGCCGCACCTGACCCCCACCGGGGCGGCGGCGGCTGCCCCGGCCTCCCCGCCCTGGAGTGGACCCGTGATCAACACCATGCCGGTGGGCGGAATCGTCCCCGACCCGAGCGCCCGGGAACCGGCCGACCTGGTCCTCCGCAACGGCCGCGTGCACACCGGCGATCCGGCCCGGCCGTCCGCCGCAGCGGTCGCCGTCCGCGACGGCCGGATCGTCCGGGTGGGCGACGACCAGGACATCGCCTGCTGCGTGGGGCCCGGGACCCGGGTGGTCGACGCGCTCAACCGGCGCGTCATCCCCGGTCTCAACGACTCGCATCTGCATGTGATCCGCGGGGGCGTCAACTACCTCCTGGAACTGCGGTGGGACGGTGTCCCCTCGCTGCGCACCGCCCTGTGGATGCTGCGCGAGCAGGCCGGGCGCACGCCCAGCGGCCAGTGGGTGCGGGTGGTGGGCGGCTGGACCGGCGAGCAGTTCGCCGAACGCCGCCTGCCCACGGTCTCCGAGCTGAACGCGGCTGCCCCGGACACCCCGGTCTTCGTCCTGCACCTGTACCAGTCGGCGATCCTCAACCGGGCCGCCGTACGCGCCATCGGCCTCACCAAGGAGAGCGTGCCTCCCCCCGGGGGCGAGATCGTCCGGGACCACTCCGGGGAGCCCACCGGTGTGCTGCTGGCCTCGCCCGCCGCCGGACTGCTGTACTCCTCGCTCGCCAAGGGCCCCCGGCTGTCGGACCGGGAGCAGATCGACTCCACCCGCCACTTCCTGCGGGAGCTCAACCGGTTCGGCCTCACCAGCGCGATCGACGCCGGGGGCGGCTTCCAGAACTTCCCCGAGAACTACGCGGCGGTGATGGCCCTCGCCGAGCAGGGCCTGCTCACCCTGCGGATCGCCTACCACCTCTTCCCGCAGACCGCCGGTCAGGAGCTGGACGACCTGCGGCGCTGGATCGGCACGGTACGGCCGGGCGACGGCGACGCCTGGCTGCGGCTGAACGGCGCCGGGGAGAACCTCGCCTGGTCGCCTGCGGACTACGAGAACTTCACCGAGCCCCGGCCGCTGCGCCCCGGGCAGGCCGACAGCGAACTCGAAGCTGCGGTGCGGCTGCTGCTGGACAACGGTTGGGGCTTCCGTCTGCACGCCACCTATGAGGAGACCATCCGGGCCGACCTCGGGGTCTTCGACAAGGTGGCTGCGGACGGCGGGTTCCCGCGCGGGGTGCCCTGGTTCTTCGACCACGCCGAGACGGTGTCGCAGGAGAGCCTGGACCGCATCGCCGCGATGGGCGGCGCCCTCTCCATCCAGAACCGGATGATGTTCCAGGGCAGCGCCTTCGCCGACCGCTATGGCGCGGCCCGCGCGGGCGGCGCACCGCCGATCCGGCAGATGCTGGACCGCGGCCTGCTGGTGGCGGCGGGCACCGACGCCACCCGGGTCTCCAGCTACAACCCCTGGCTCTCCCTGGAGTGGCTGGTACGCGGCCGCACCGTGGGCGGCCGTCCGCTGGCGTCGCCGGAGAACCGGGTCGACCGGGCGACGGCACTGCGGATGTACACCGCCGCCGGCGCCGAACTCAGCGGCGAGGGTGACGTCAAGGGCGTCCTCAGGGAGGGCCACTACGGCGACCTGGCGGTGCTCTCGGACGACTACTTCTCGGTGCCGGAGGAGGACATCTCCCATATCGAGTCGCTGCTGACCGTCGTCGGCGGCCGGATCGTCCACGCCGCCGGTGAGTTCGAGGGCCTGGCCGCACCCCTGCCCGCGCTGGAGCCGTCCTGGAGTCCGGTCGCCCACTTCGGCGGGTACCACCGGACGCTGCCACCCAGCACGGCCTCCGGAGTCCGCCAGGCGCGGGCCGTGGTCGAGGCCGCGGCCGAATCCGAGGAGCACCGCCAGTGGCGGGTGGCACGGGGCTTCGCCGGGGACGGCTCCCCCGCCGCCGAACTCTTCGACTCCTGCTTCGTCCTGTGACCCCCGCGCCGCATCTCTCCCACCACCCCGACCGAACGGAAGGCGAGACCTCATGGTGAACATCGCAAGCGTGCGGGCCGACCCCGCCAAGACGCTGCTCAGTCCCGACGACAGTGTGGTGCTGCTGGTCGACCACCAGCCCCAGATGTTCTTCGGCACCACCAGCGCCGACCGGGCCGACATCATCAACGCCACCGTGGGCCTCGCCAAGGCGGCCCGGGTCTTCGGCGTACCGGTCGTGCTGACCACGGTGGCCTCCAAGACCTTCTCCGGTCCGCTGCTCCCGCCGCTGGCGGAGCTCTTCCCCGACACCCAGCCCATCGACCGCACCACCATGAACTGCTGGGAGGACCCCAGGGTGGTGGAGGCCGTCAAGGCGACCGGCCGCTCCAGGATCGTGCTGGCCGGACTGTGGACCGAGGTGTGCGTCGCGCTCGCCTCGCTCTCCGCCGTGGATCAGGGCTATGCGGTGTACGTCTCCACCGACGCCTGCGGCGGGGTGTCGGTCGAGGCGCACCAGAACGCGGTCAAGCGGATGGTGCAGCACGGCATCGTGCCGGTGACCTGGCTGACCACCCTGCTGGAGTGGCAGCGCGACTGGGGCCGCACCGAGACCTATGACGCCGTCATGGAGGTCGTCGAGGCCCATGCCGGGGCCTATGGGCTGGGAGTGGTCTACGCCCACGCGATGTTCGACCAGACCGCCCGCTGATCCGGCGGTGATCGTCCGGAACAGCGCGCTGGAGTTCCTGCTGGCGTTTGTGCTGCTCTTCGCCGTGGTCACGATCGTGCGCTGGGTCGCGGGGCCCTCGCCCGTCTCCGCTGATCGGGGCGGCGATCGTCCTGCTGGGCACCCCCTCCCTCGCTAGCGCGGCATCCGGAGGGGGCCGGGCCGGACGGTGTCGACACCGTCCGGCCCGGCCCCGGGGACGGCGCACCGATGCCCTGGGTGCGCCGTCGGCGGCCCGGCCTGTCCCCTGGCCGCTGGGCCGCCGAGTCGGGCGGGGGCTTGGTCAGCCCTGGGCGGCCGTGGAGGCGGCGGCGGCCTTCTCCTCGGTGGGCTGCTCCGGGCTCTGGGCCGTACGCAGCGGGACCTCCTTGATGAACGCCATGGCGACCAGGGAGAGCAGCGCGATGGGCGCGGCGATCAGGAAGATGTCACCGGAGGCGTGCCCGTACGCGGACTCGACCACACGGGCGATGGGGGCGGGCAGGGTGTGCACATCGGGCAGCGAGCCGCTGCCGCCGCCGGTCGTGACGCCCAGGGCGGTCAGGCCGTCGGCGGTGTAGGTCTTGACGTGGGCACCGAGGACCGCGCCGAGTGCCGAGACCCCGATGGCGCCGCCCATGGTGCGGAAGAAGGCGACCACGGAGCTGGCGGCGCCCAGTTCGTGCATGGGCACGGTGTTCTGCACGGCGAGCACCAGGTTCTGCATCGTCATGCCGACGCCGGTGCCGACCAGGAACATATAGACGCCCAGCAGGACCAGCGAGGTGTCCGCCCGGACGGTGCCCATCAGGGCGAAGCCCACGGTGAGCAGCGCGCCGCCGATCAGCAGATAGCGCTTCCAGCGCCCGGTGGCGGTGATCAGGCGGCCGACGACGGTCGAGGAGAGGAAGAGTCCGGCGATCATCGGCAGCGTCATCACACCGGAGATCGTCGGCGACTTGCCCCGGCTGATCTGGTAGTACTGGCTGAGGAAGACGGTGGCGCCGAACATCGCCGTACCGACCGCGAGGCTGGCCACCACCGACAGGGTGACAGTGCGCTCGCGGAAGAGGTGCATCGGGATGATCGGCTCGGCGGCGCGCAGTTCCACCAGGACGAAGAGCACCGCCAGCAGCACCGCGCCGCCGACCATGGCGGCGGTCTGCCAGGAGCCCCAGGCGAAGCTGCTGCCGGCCAGCGAGACCCAGATCAGCAGCAGGCTGACCGCCGCGCTGACCAGCACCGAGCCGAGGTAGTCGACCGTGACCTCGCGCCGGACCACCGGGAGCTTGAGGGTGCGCTGGAGCACGATCAGGGCGGCGACGGCGAACGGCACGCCGACGTAGAAGCACCAGCGCCAGCCGAGCCAGGAGGTGTCCACGATGACGCCGCCGAGCAGCGGGCCGCCGATGGTGCCGATGGCCATGACCGCGCCGAGGTAGCCGTTGTACTTGCCGCGCTCGCGGGGCGGGATCATCGTCGCCAGGATGACCTGGGCCAGCGCGGTCAGTCCACCGGCGCCCAGGCCCTGCACCACCCGGCAGCTGATCAGCATGCCGGTGTTGTGGGAGAGTCCGGCCAGCGCGGAGCCCGCGATGAAGACCGCCAGGGAGAGCTGGATCAGCAGCTTCTTGCTGGTCAGGTCGGCGAGCTTGCCCCAGATGGGGGTGGAGACGGTGGTGGCCAGCAGGGTGGCGGTGACCACCCAGGTGTAGGCGGACTGGCTGCCGTGCAGGTCGGTCACGATGCGCGGCAGCGCGTTGGAGACCACGGTGCTCGACAGGATCGCCACGAACAGGCCGAGCAGGAGACCGGAGAGGGCCTCCATGATCTGCCGGTGTGTCATGGGCGCCGCCGAGTCGGGGGCCTCCGTCTCCGACGGTGCTGTGGCGGGTTGCTGGGCCACGTTGGGATTCCCTTCGTCCCGCCGGGGTCGGCGGGTGTGCGGTGATGGTCGGTCGGGGCGGTGCGGCCGGGGTGGGCCGGGGCGGGCGGTGCGGTCAGCGGGGCGCGGTCTGCGGGAGCGCGTCTGCGCCCTCGACCTCCCCGCGCAGGGCCGCCGTCGGGCGGAGCGGGGCGTGCGCCAGCTCCTGGCGCAGCCGGCCGAGCAGAGCGGCCAGCGCGTCCAGGTCGGCCCGGTCCCAGGTCGCCGTGGCGTCGGCCAGCTGCCGGACATGGGTCCGGCTGACCTCCGCGACGACCTCGCGTCCGGCGTCGGTCGGGCTGACCAGGCAGGAGCGCCCGTCGGTGGGGTTGGGTCGGCGGACGGCCAGGCCCAGCTGCTCGATGTGGGCCAGCTGACGGCTGACCACCGACATGTCGAGGCAGAGGTGTTCGGCGAGTTCGACCACGCGCATCTCCCCGTGTCGGTTCAGTACGCCGAGCATGGCCACGCCGGCTTTGGTACCCGGCGAGACCGGGCGGTCCAGTTGGCGGCGGAGCAGGGTGATGGCCTTGAGCTCCTCCGAGAGCTCGGCCAGGACTCGCTTCCTCGTCATCGAACAACTCCCACTTTGGTTGCCTGAGGCAACCATACCAGTGGTTGCCCGAGGCAACGATCAGGAGGGAAGCGTTCCCATGTGTTCCCGGTCACTTCCGGCCACTTCCGGTCACTTCCGCTTGCGGCCGACCGATCGCAGCCGGACATGCCGAAGGCCGCACCCCGGTCTCCCGGGGTGCGGCCTTCCGCCGCGCGTCAGGTCAGGGGGTGAACCAGGCCATGCTGAGCAGCGCCGAGACCGCCATGGCCACGGCTCCCGCGATCCCGATGGTCAGCGCCTTGTGCCGCCGCATCTGCGCCCGCAACCGCAGATGCAGCGACTCCGCCGACTGCTGCCGCCGCGCGGGGCTGCTCCGCCGCCCGCGCGGGGCGGCCCGGCGGGTGCCGGAGGCCGGCGCCTGGCGGGCGGCCGGGGCCTGGCGACCGCTCCTCGGCAGTGCGTACACCGTCGCCGCCCCGGCTCCGGCGGGCGCCGCCGCCTGCTGCGCACCGCCGCGCCAGGCCGGGGTGGAGAACCAGTCGGCCACCTCCTGGGCGGCGGGCCGCTGCTCGGGCTGCTTGGCCAGCATCCGCAGCAGATAGCCCTCGAAGGCGCCGGGCAGTTGCGGGCACCGCCAGGACGGCGGCGCCGGCTCGGTGCCCACATGGAGATGGAGCACCCCGGCGGCGGTGTCCGCCTGGAACGGGGGCTCGCCGACCAGCAGTTGATAGAGGACGCAGCCGAGCGCATACACATCGGAGCCGGGCCCGGCGGGCCGCCCGAGCGCCCGCTCGGGGGCCAGGTACAGGCTGGTGCCCACGATCTGGCCGACGCCGGTGAGCGCCGCCGAGGCGTCGTCGGCGAACCGGGCGATGCCGAAGTCGGCGATCTTGACGGTCCCGTCAGTGCTCCGCATCAGGTTGCCGGGCTTGATGTCGCGGTGGATCACCCCCTGGCGGTGGGCGGCGGCCAGCCCGGCGGCCCCCTGCGCGGCGACATCGGCGACCCGGTCCAGCGCGAGCGGGCCGTGCGCCTCCAGCTCCTGGGCCAGGCTGATGCCCTCGACCAGCTCCATCACCAGGTAGAAGCGGTCGTGCCAGGCACCGAAGTCGAACACCGTCACCACCTGCGGGTGGTGCAGCCGGGCGGCCGTCTGCGCCTCCAGGCGGAAACGGGCCGCGGCCTCCTCGTCGGAGTCGCCGGCAAGCATCAGCTTGACGGCCACCGGGCGGCCCAGGACCTCGTCGTGCGCCCGCCAGACCTCGCCCATCCCGCCGCGGCCGATGGCCACGTCCAGCCGGTACCGATCTGCCACCAGCACCCGGATGCCTCCTGACTCCACTTCCGCCGGCTCGACAGCCGCGGGCCTGTTGACCCCGAAGACGGCCACCAGGGCGCGGCGGGGTGCCGCGGCGATCTTCAGCGTACAGACCTTCGAGGGTGGTTCCGTCCGCGCGGCTCCCCCGGAGGCCGTCCGCCGGGTGCGGTGGCGTCGTTCACCTCGGCGGCGGCGAGGCTGCGGCCAGGCGGGCGCTGATCCAGGGCAGCACGGTGGCGTACATTCGCTGCCAGGTACCGAAGTTGTGGCCGCCGCTGGCCAGCAGCAGCGTGCTGACCTTGGTCGGAAGGCGGGCCGACCGATGGAACCGCTCGATGTCGGCGGGCTTGCTGTAGTGGTCCTGGAGGGTGGTGGCCAGGAAGAGCGACACGGCGGGGTGGCTGTGGCGGATGATCTGCTGGGGGCTGTTGAGGGCGCGCAGCGCGGGGTCGGGCAGCGCATCGGGGTCTCCGTCCAGGGGATCCGGGGACATCGCAGCCCCGGTGGCGAAGATGTGCGGGTATTGCAAGGGGAGTTTGACGGCGCAGAAGCCTCCGGTGGAGAGGCCCAGCAGCGCCCGGCCACGGGCGGTCGGCAGGGTGCGGAAGCGCTGGTCCATCAGGGCCGGGACGTCCTTCGCCAGCCAGGTCGCGGTCCTGATCGCGCCCACGTCGCTGCAGTCCGTGTTGACCCGGCCCGGGTCGATGGTCGGGATCGCCAGGATGAACGGGCGGACGCGGCCCTCGGCCAGCAGGTTCTGCACCGCCCGGGGCATGCCTCCGGCGTCGATCCAGGACTCCGGGGAGCCGGGGATGCCGTGCAGCAGCGTCACCACCGGGAACCGGGTGTTCCGGTACGCGGGCTGGTCGTACTGGGGCGGCGTCCACACCAGGACCTGCCCGGCGAGCTTGGAGGCGGAGCCGTGCACATAGGTGTGCAGCACCCCGCGCGGGCCCCGGGTGAAGGTGGCCGAGCGGATCGGCGGACCGGCCATCGGACCGGTGGTGAGCGAGGCCCCGCTGTTGGTGCCGAACAGATCCGACCAGGAGGTGTAGAGACCGAAGCTGTTGTTGATCCACACCGCCACCACGGCGACCGCGATCAGCTGGCAGAGCGCCACCATCAGCAGCCGGCCGAGCACGGCCACCGCGCGCGGCCCCGGGATGCGCGGAGCGACCACGGCCGTGGCCGCCACCGCCAGGATGCAGAGGACGATCAGCGTGGCGAAGAAGGCACCCCCGGTCAGACTCATCCGACGGCCGCTCCCCCGCCGGTCCGGGCACCCCCGGAGCAGGGCAGGCGGCCGGCCGGTGCGGGCGGCCCGGGGTGCGTGTACGGCATGGACCCATCGAAACCCGGACCGCCGCTCTTCGCATCATCGAACGCGCCCGGCCCTCCCGATTGCCTCTCATTGAGAGCTAAAATGGCGGAGTGGCCTCCGTGGACCTTCCCACCGAGCTGTCGGGTCTCCTCTCCGGTATCCAGCGGCTGCTGCGGCGCCGACTGCGGCACGGGCTGACCGGACCGCCGCTGCGGGGTGCCCAGGTGGAGCTGCTGCGCCTGGTGGAGGCCAACCCCGGACTGCGGGTGTCCGCTGCGGCCAGGGAGCTCCGATTGGCGGACAACTCGGTCTCCACCCTGGTCAACCAGCTGGTGGCGGCCGGGCTGCTGGTACGCGAGACCGACCCGGCGGACCGCAGGGCGGCCCTGCTGCGGCCGGCCCCGGAGGCCGTCGCCAGGCTGCGTGCCTGGGAGGACCGGCGGACCGCCCTGATCAGCAGGCAGGTGGCCCGGCTGCCCGAGCAGGACCGGGCCGCGCTGACTGCCGCACTGCCGGCCCTGCGGCGGCTCGCCGCGGGGCTCCACGAAGAGGTGGAGGCGCCATGAGCACACCGTCCGGATCCACCGCCGACCCGCCCGCCGGGACGGACGCGGTCAGCTGCACCGGTCTGGAATACTCCTTCGGCGGTACCAGAGCCGTCGACGGGGTGGACCTGTCGGTCACCGAGGGAGAGGTCTTCGGCCTGCTCGGCCCCAACGGCGCGGGCAAGACCACCGCTATCCGCGTCATCACCACCCTGCTGCCGGTCCCCGCCGGGATGGTCAGGGTCTTCGGCCGCGACGCCGCCCGGCAGAAGATGGCGGTGCGGCGGCTGCTCGGCTACGTACCGCAGCAGCTCTCCGCCGACTCCGCGCTGACCGGGCGGGAGAATGTCTCGCTCTTCGCCCGGGTCTTCGACATACCCCGCCGCGAGCGGGCCGAGCGCGTCGCCGAGGCGCTGGAGGCGGTCGGGCTGACCGAGGTCGCCGACCGGATGGCGGCCACCTACTCCGGCGGCATGGTCCGCCGCCTCGAACTGGCCCAGGCGCTGGTCAGCGCGCCCCGGCTGCTGATCCTCGACGAGCCCACGATCGGCCTGGACCCGATCGCCCGGACCAGCGTCTGGGAGCGGATCACCGAGGTCCGCGCCGCCACCGGGATGACCGTACTGGTCACCACCCACTACATGGACGAGGCCGACCAGTACTGCGACCGGGTCGCGCTGATGCACCTGGGCCGGATACGGGCCCTGGGCACCCCGGAGCAGCTCAAGGCGGAGCTGGGCCGGGCCGAGGGCAGCGACCGGCAGCCCACCCTGGAGGACGTCTTCCGCCACTTCGCCGACAGCGGCCTCGACAACCTCGGAGGAGAGGACTTCCGCGATGTCCGACGCACCCGCCGCACCGCCTCGCGCGTCGGCTGAGTCCACCTCGGCCGCACCCCGGCTGCTCTTCGTCCCGCCACGGGCCCGCCCCGCCTGGCGGCTGGTCCTGGCCCGGGTCGGCGCCATGTGCGTGGTGGAGTTGCAGAAGCTGCGCCACGACCGGACCGAGCTGTACACCCGCGCGGTGCAGCCGGCCCTCTGGCTGCTGATCTTCGGCGAGACCTTCACCAGGATCAGGGCCATCCCGACCGGCGGCATCCCCTATCTGGACTACCTGGCGCCGGGGATCATCGCCCAGTCGGCGATGTTCATCGCCATCTTCTACGGCATCATGATCATTTGGGAGCGGGACTCCGGCGTCCTCACCAAGCTGCTGGTCACCCCGACACCCCGGGCGGCGCTGGTGGCCGGCAAGGCGTTCGCTGCCGGGGTCAAGTCGATCGTCCAGGCGGTGGTGGTGATCGCCATCGCCGCGCTGCTGGGCGTCGCGCTGACCTGGAACCCGGTGCGGCTGCTCGGCGTGGTCGCCGTGGTGCTGCTCGGCTCCGCCTTCTTCTCCTGCCTCTCCATGACCATCGCCGGGATCGTCCTCACCCGCGACCGCCTGATGGGCATCGGCCAGGCCATCACCATGCCGCTCTTCTTCGGCTCCAACGCCCTCTACCCGGTGGCCCTGATGCCCGGCTGGCTCCAGGCCGTCAGCAAGGCCAACCCGCTGAGCTACCAGGTGGACGCCCTGCGCGGGCTGCTCCTCGGCATCCACGCCCATCTGGCCCTCGACTTCGGTGTCCTGGTCCTCGCCGCCGCCGTCGGCATCACCTCCGCCTCCGCCCTGCTGGGCCGCCTCGCCCGCTGACCGGGCGGGGTCGGATCGGGTCCGGGCCGGGTCGGGCCGGGTCGGGTCGGGTCGGGTCGGGTGCCTGTTAGCCGATGCGCTGGACGACGGTGACCCGGCCCTGGTGGAAGACGGTCTGGTAGGTGGCCTGCGGGTGGTACGCCCGTCCATAGGCGGGCCCGTCGAGGGCGAGGTCGTCGGATTCGATGAGGATGTACTGCGGTGGCACCGCGACGGACCCGCCGGGCCAGTAGACCCGGCAGCGGGCGGCCAGATGGGCCAGCGGGCGGTTGGCGGCCTCCACGGTGGCCCCGTCGGGGATGACCCGTACGGCGGCGCGCAGCTCCGCGGCCTGCTCACCGCCCTGGTAGGTGGCGGGTTCCACGAGGTCCGAGAGGGGCAGCGGTGCGGCGACGGTACAGGTCGCGGCTATCGCCACCATGGCGGTCACCCCGTTGCGGGCCCAAGAGCGCATCCAGCGGCGGGGGGAGAGGTCGCAGCGGTTGAGGCCGTCCACGGCGGCGAGGAAGAGCACCGGCATCAGCACGGCGGAGTAGTGCCAGTCCCGGCCCCAGTAGGTGGCGTTGTCGGAGGCGAACCGCCAGGCCAGGGTGGGCAGCACCAGGATGGTGAGCGGGGAGCGCAGGCAGAGGAAGGCCGTCGCGCCGACGAGCCAGCCGACCGTCGTCCACACGGTGTGCCGGGTCACCATGGAGCGGGCGAGGTCCCACCAGTCGAGGGACTGGCCGCCGGTGCCGGGGAGCTTGGTCCAGTAGTCGAAGCTGCCCGCCGTGTTGAAGTGGGGGATCCACCACCACAGGGCGCACGCGGACCAGGCCAGGCCCAGGACGACCAGCAGCGGCCCCAGCCGCCATCGGCGGTTGATCAGCAGCACCGCGCCGACCGCCGCCACGGTCAGCCCCATGTCCTCCTTGACCAGCAGCAGCGGCAGGCACCACCAGGCGGCCTCCTCCCAGTTGCGGAGCAGCAGCTGCCGGGCGACCACCGCGATCAGCGGGACGCCGAAGGCGATCTCGTGGAACTGGAAGTCCACCGCCCTCTGCAGGCCCCAGGAGAGGCCGAAGGCGCCACCGACGAGCAGACCCCGGGTGAGGCCGAGGAGCCGGGCGGCGGTCTCCGAGACGATCCCGATGGACCAGGAGAACAGCCCTGCCTGGAGCACCAGCAGCATCACCGGGGAGGGCCACACCCGCCACAGCGGTCCGAGGACGGCGAGGATCGGGGACCAGTGGTCGCCGAGGATGGCGTACCCGTCGCCCTTGATGGTCACCACGGGGATCTGCCGGGCCGCCCAACCCCGGGCGACCTGCACAAAGATGCCCAGGTCCCAGGACTGGTCGTCGAACCGCTGGTAGCGGGCGAGGGCTATCACGCAGAAGACGGCCATGAACCCGGCGCCGAGGGCCGCATGCGGCCACCACGCCCAGCGGGCCGGGCCTTGGCGCGCGGTGTCGTCCCCGTCCGGCACCGCCGGTCGGCTCCTGGACGGCAGCAGGCGGCGGAGCGCGGGCACAACGGCGGTCATCGGGTCCCCCAGGACAGCCCAGGTCAGTCAACTCGGTCGCCGCACCGTACCGCTCAAGAGTGATACTGCGCCGCCCTGTTGACGCATAAACGCCATGGACACGTCCGATCGGTTGCTCGGGGTCAGGGGCGTCGGGACCTCGGACCCCAGCACTATCGTCTTAACTTAGGTTAGCCTTCCCTATACTGGTCTCGGCGGTGCGCCGGCGCCGTAGCAGAGAGAGGACCAACGTGACCACGGCGACTCGCGACCCCGTCGACTCCCGGGACCCCGAGCGGGCGTCAGCACCGCTGGCGGCCGAGGACGTCACGCTGCGGTACGACCACCGCGTGATCGCCGAAGGGCTCTCGGTACGGGTCCCCGACCGCTCCTTCACCGTCGTCATCGGCCCCAACGCCTGCGGCAAGTCCACCCTCCTGCGGGCCTTCGCGCGGCTGCTCAAGCCGACCGCCGGAGCGGTCATGCTGGACGGCCGGGCCATCACCGCGCTGCCCACCAAGCAGCTGGCCCGGCGCATCGGGCTGCTTCCGCAGTCCTCCACCGCGCCCGAGGGCATCACCGTGGAGGACCTGGTGGCCCGGGGCCGCTACCCGCACCAGGGGCTGCTACGGCAGTGGTCTCCGCAGGACGAGCGGGTGGTGGCCGAGTCCATGGCCGCCACCGGCGTCGCCGAGCTGGCCGAGCGCAGCGTGGACGAGCTCTCCGGC
This sequence comes from Peterkaempfera bronchialis, assembly GCF_003258605.2. Lineage (NCBI taxonomy): Bacteria > Bacillati > Actinomycetota > Actinomycetes > Kitasatosporales > Streptomycetaceae > Peterkaempfera > Peterkaempfera bronchialis. Next base: position 6,069,534 of record NZ_CP031264.1, on the reverse strand, counting down.
GGCCAGCGGCAGCGGGTCTGGCTGGCGATGGCGCTGGCCCAGGAGACCCCGCTGCTGCTGCTGGACGAGCCGACGACCTATCTGGACATCGCCCATCAGGTCGAGGTACTGGACCTCTGCGCCCGGCTGCACGAGGAGCAGGAGCGGACCCTGGTGGCCGTACTGCACGACCTCAACCAGGCCGCCCGCTATGCCACCCATCTGATCGCGATGCGCGACGGGCGGGTGGTGGCGCAGGGCGCCCCGGGCGACATCGTGACGGCGGAGCTGGTGGAGGAGGTCTTCGACCTGCCCTGCCGGATCATCGAGGACCCGGAGAGCGGCACCCCGCTGGTGATCCCGGCGGCCCGCCGGCGGGCCCGGGGGACGGTGTGACGCTCGGTCCGCTGCGGCTGCCCGCCGGACCGGGCCCCGGGGTGCCCGGCGGTCCCGAGGGGGTACGGCGGGCGGCTGCCTCGGACGCGGCGGCGCTGCACCGGCTCTCCGAGCGGTTCGTGCGATCCGGTGCGCTGCGGCGCCGTCCGCCGGAGCTGTATGCGGCCCGGGCGGGCGAGTTCCTGGTGGTGGACGGCCCGGAGGGCGGGGCGCCGGTGGGGTGTGTCGCGCTGCGGACATACCGGGAGGGGGTGCGGCGCACCGATGCGGTGCTCTACAACTTCTGCGTGCTGGCGGACTGCCAGGGGACCGGTGTCGGCTCCCGGCTGCTGACGGCCGCACTGCTGGAGGCCGCCGCCCGGTCGGCGGCCGAGGTCTTCACGGCCACCACCGGCGGCGCGGAACTCTTTCTGCGCTGCGGCTTCCGGGAAGTACCGGCCGAGCGGGCACCGCAGGAGTGGGCACGCGCCCTCGACCCGACCCGCGGCTCCCGCGTGTACGCCCGGCGACCCCCCGCCCTGCCGCACTAGCCGGCCCAGCCGGGCCAGACGATCCCTGTCGCTGCCGCCCGCGGCGCCGCCATCCGGCAACAACTCCTCGGACTTCCCGCCCCCGTCGTCGCGGACGCCCTCGGCTACCACGACAAGACCACCAGCCGCCTCCTCGGAGAGAGCGGCGGGGAACGTCGTCCTCGTCGGTGAACGCCGGCTCTTCGACGAAGGGCCTGAAGACCTCCGGAACCTCGTCGATCACTCCCGGCCAGGGCTCGCCATCGTTGCCGTACGGGCTCATCGGTGCTTCGTGGTCGAAGCCGCGGACATAGGCACCGGTCGCCGAGAACACGATGGAGTACTCGTCCCCTGACCCGTTGCGCATCGACGCCAGCTCCTCACCGTCGGCCCAGCCGGCATTGAAGGAGTAGTACCGACCTTCCCAGTCCGGGCTCAGGATCGCGTCGAGCATCGCCAGCGGCACAGGTTCCACAGGTCGGCGTTGGAAGGGAACCGGCGAGCTACGTCGTAGACAGTCACGTGCTCATCCAACCGGATGCCCCTGACACCCAGACTCTTCCCCAAGGCTGTCACGCTCAGTAGCAGTGCCGGAGTCAGGTGGGTCAACTCGCGACGGTTGCATACGCGAGCCCACCAGTATCAGCACCCGGTGCCGGCGGCAGGCAGCTACCCGCGCGCGAGGCGGGCTGCGACCGGCCGTCGGGCTGCCCCCATGTTCATGACGTTTCAGCGGAGGTAGGTGAGGGCCAGAGCTCCCCCGCTCTGGCCCTCGGTGGTTGGTCAGACGACCGTGGTGGTCCTAGGCCCAGATGACGCCGCCCTGCGCGCCGCCGGCGATGCGGACGTTGGTGCCGAAGGCGGTGCAGTAGGCGTAGGACCAGCGTCCGCTGTTCGTGGTGACGCCCCGTGCGTCCTGGCCGTTGGAGCACCGGACCTTGGCGTAGTAGGGGTTGGCGCTGTTGCAGGACACGCCGAAGGTGTTCTCGTCCTGCCACGTCGTGCAGGTGGCGGCGCTGGCGGGGGGCGCGGCCACCACGGTGAGGCCGCCGACGGCCAGGGCGGCGGTGGCGAATGCGCTGGCGAGAGTGCGCTTCATTGTGGTCACTCCGTTTCAGGTGGATGGGTGGGACGGAGAGCACGCTGCCGAACCAGGCTTGGGCAGACATTGCGTAAACCTTGAATCGCCTGGTCGCCAGGGTGTGGGGGCTCGGCGGATCCGCCGGGCGGGAGCGACGCGGGAGAGCGGGAGGAGGGGCGGCATCCGACCGGCCAGTGGGCGTACGACTCCCTTGAGGACTTCGAGGCCGCCAACGTCCCGGCCGACGCACAGCAGCGAGGGAAGCGAGCGACCGGCACGGCAGGACCGCGCAGGGCGAGGACCGAGCAGCCGGTTTTGGAGATGCGTGCCGGCGGAGTCCATCTGGTGGTGACGGGCGGCCGGCGGTGTATGGCGCACGTGCTGTCCGGTGTGGTGGGTGCGTCGCTGGTGCACTGGGTGGTGCGGCTGTGGGCGATGCTGCGGTGATTTGCGGCAGCGGTCACCCGACTATCCGGCCGGTGGGCAGCAGTGAGGGCCGGAGCGAGGTGCTTCCGGCCCTCGGCAGTCCTGGCGCTACCGGCGGCGGTGGCGGCCTCTACCTGGGCGCAGGAACCGGACGGTGTGCAGGCTCATGCTGAGGCCGGCCGTTACTGCGGAGAGGATCTGCCCGGCGGTCACGGCGACGGCGACGGCGACGGCGACGGCGGCGGTCTGCAGAAGGTTGTGAGCGTGGGGCAGGGGGTGCATGAGCACGGGCGGTCCTTCGGGAGAGAAGAGGCTCTGTCGCCTCTTGGCTCTCTTGGAAGTGCCTCAGACAGGGGGCGGGGAGCTCCACTGGAGCCGCGCAGCCACCTTTCAGCGTGAGAAGGGGTATGCGACCACCACCACAGAATCCGCCGGGCCGCGGTGTGGACGAGCGTGATTTTGACGCCTTCTACACCGCGAGCGTCGGCCGGCTCGTCGGCCAGTTGTACGCGATGACAGGTGACCTGGCTGAGTCTCAGGACGTGGTGCAGGAGGCGTTCGCCCGGGCCTGGGAACGCTGGGCCGAGTTGGACCTGAACGGTGCCCCCGAAGCGTGGGTGCGCACGGTGGCCTGGCGGCTGGCGGTCAGTCGGTGGCGGCGGGCGCGCACCGCGCTGGCCTTCGCCCGGCGGCAGGGTCCGCCCGCCGCCGTACCGCCGCCGGAACCGCACCACGTGCTGCTGGTCCAGGCACTGCGGCGGATCCCCGAGGCGCAGCGGCGGGCCGTGGTGCTGCATCATCTGTGTGATCTGCCGGTGGAGCAGGTGGCTGCCGAGACCGGTTGCCCCGTCGGCACGGTCAAGGCGCACCTGAGCCGCGGACGGGCGGCGCTGGCACGCCTGCTGGCCGATACGGAGCTCGATCTGCGGACGACCCGGCTGCCGGAGGTGCGGCATGGCTGACAGGACAGAACTGGAGCGGCGTCTGGAGCGGAACCTGGCCGGGCTCGCCGAGTCGGGCCGGCAGCAGGTGATGCCGCTTGCCGCGCACCGGGTGCGGGCCCGTGGTGAGCAGCGCATGCGCCGCCGACGGGCGGCTGTGGCGTTCGGCGGCGCGCTGCTGGCGGTCGCTGTGCTGGTGGGCGGTCTGTCGCTGTTCCGAGCCGCCCGGGTGCCGGAGCCGGCCGCGATCGTGCCAGCGCCGACCGTTTCAGGCTTCGTACCGCCGTCGCCTGCACCGGGCGAGCAGTACGCCAGTGAACTGGGCTACGTGTACGGCGCGGTGGCGCAGGGCGACCTGGTGCGGGTCACCGTCGAGCAGCTCCGTACCGTCCGGGGGACCGCGGTGCCCACGGGTGTGGTGCACACGCTGACCCTGCCGCGGTGGACGCTGGTGGAAGCACGGCGGCTCTCCGGCGCGTCCCCTGCGGATATGCGGCTGGACCAGTTGGTGAGCCGGCTGGCTGCCGGGCCGCGGTGGATGTTCGCGATCGACTATGACAGCGAGGGCCGGGTGGAGTCCTTGCGGGAGACCGACTGAGGCCGCCGCCGCATTCACGGCATCGAGGTGCAACCCAGCGGCGGGCCAGGGCGTAGAGCTCATGTATCCCGACCGCATCCGATCCGATGGGACCTTGCCGTGCTCACTTCTCGCCGCCGAACCGGCGCCCTTCCTCTGACCGCTCTCGCCTTGACCGCTCTTGCCCTGACCGCTCTTGCCCTGACCGCATGCACCGGCAAGGGCGGCGAAGGGCAGGCGGACGCCGTTGCCTCGGCAACACCGGTGACGGCTTCAGCGTCGGCGTCCGGCCAGGCCGCCGTGCCGACCCCGCCCACCGCGACGACCGCGCCCGCCGCGCCCGGCGAGGGCACCGCCCCGGCCGGCACGACGCGCTGGGCCGGTACCAAGCAGTTCATGCAGATACGCGAGGGCTGGATCAGCGGCGGACGGACCTACCTGTCAGTGCGGACGGCCCGGAAGGTGGCCGCCACGGGCCCGCACGAGGCGTGGTTGATCATCCCCGGCGAAGGGCCCTACACCACGGTGCTCATGGCCACAGACGCCCGGGTGCTGCTGTCGGTCCCGCTGGGCGACAACTCCGCCCCCTCCCCCTACTCCCAGGCCGAGTTCGTCAACCGGCTGATGTCCGAGCCGAGCTCCTCCCGCTCGGGGCTGGGGTACGACCTCAGCTTCGACGGGAAGGGCCGGGTGACCAGGTTGCAGTCGCTGTACACCTCCTAAAGCCGGCGCGGACAGGGGTGCGGTCATGGTCGGCGGTTCGGGCGCTCGTAGCAGCGGGCGAGCGGGTGGAAGGCGTTCTGCCAGGCGTGGGTGCGTTCGACGTGCCGGCGCTGACTGGCCTGGATGGGCGCCTTCTCGCCTCTGTGCGCGATACGGCCGTGAAGGCCGCGTTCGTTGAGCAGGGTGCGGGTCTGGTCGGAGTCGTAGCCGGCGTCCGGGTGGACGGTGATGTCGTCGGGCAGCGGACCCACCGTTCCCGCGCCAACTGCCCACCGGCGCACCGGCGATACCACCGCCCTGGCCGCCGACCGATCCGGGCATCGGCGCTCCGCCCTGTCGGGCCTGTCCGCTGCGGGCCGGCCCGCAGTCAGGCAATCTCGTCGAGAACGTCCCGGACAATCGGAACGGAGTCGAAACGGCCGAGGTGCGTCCGCAGGTCCGCCAGCGTGCCGCTCCCCCGGGACGAGTTCACCCGACCCAGGCAGCGCACGGCACGTGACGCGGCAGAACAGGCGTCCTCCATCTCACCCAGACCCAGGTGCGCCTCCGCCGCTCGGACGTAGTAGATGGCCGCCGCCCGCGGGTATCCGTCGCGTCGTACGCGGCGGCGTCCGTGGCGCGGCGGAAGTAGCTGATCGCCTGACGGTGGTCGCCCTGCGACAGAGCCGAGGAGCCTGCGATGCTCAGCAGCTCGGCCTCGCTGACCCAGTAGGTGAAGGCCGGGTCATCGTCGTGCGGGCCTTGGGCGTATGCGTCGAAGGCAGCGTTGATGGCACGGATGCACGCCGCGCGGTCTCCACCGGTCTTGGAGAAGGCGCGGGCCTGACGGGCGTGGAGCATGGCCTGCATCCGCGGTGTGGCGACGGCACGGGTACGGGAGTGTGCGGCGTCGAGCATCTTCACGGCATCGCGGGGGCGGTCGGTGGAGTACGCCTGGATGGCCGCGTAGCTCAGGGCATGGGCGCCGGCAATGTCGTCGCCGGCGCCGGCGGCTGTGCGCAGGGCGGTGAGGTAGTGCCTGCGTGCCGTGGTGTGGTGTCCGGTGTCGTAGGCGAGCCAGCCGCAGATCCGGGATGCCTCGGAGGCGGCGGAGAAGAGGCTGTTCATGGTGGCCTGGCTGTAGGAGCCGGCGGTCAGAAGATCGGTGATCAGTTGCAGCTCGGCCTCGGCAAGGGGCCGGAGCTGTCCGGAGCCGAGTTGGTCGTCCAGGCGGCGCAGGGCGTCCAGGCGGGTGTGCAGGGCGCCGGCAACGGGCGCGGTGATCCGTCGGCCTGCTGCGGCGTCGGGCAGCCGCACGTCCCATGGCCGTACGGTCCCCGACGAACACGTCCTCGTTGAACACAGCCTGCTCGTCGCCCACGAACTCACCGACGCAGTCCGGCACGTCCCCCCGGCTACTCGATCCGAGGAACCCATGAGCCTGTTCAGCGGCACCGCCGACTACTACCGCCAGTACCGCCCGGGCATCCCCGAGGAGGTCGCATCCGTCCTCGACCAGGCCGTCGCACCCACCGAGCCCCGCCGGCTGCTGGACATCGGCACCGGCACCGGACTGGTCGCCGAAGCCCTGCTCGGCCGGTTCGACGACATCATCGCCATCGACAACGACCCCGACATGCTCAAGGGCGCCGAGGCGGCTCTCCGGCCCCAACTCCCCGACGGGGCCAGTCTGTCGCTCATCGAGTCGACGGCCGAGAACTTCAGGCCCCCGGTCGGCTGGCGCGCCGACCTCGTGACGATCTGCCGGGCCTTCCACTGGCTCGACCAGGCCACCGTGCTCGCCCGCCTCGACGACCAGGTCGCCCCCGGCGGTGCCGTCGCCATCCTCGGCGACAACAGCTTCTGGGCCGCCGACAGCCCCTGGAAGCAGTCCGTGCGCGCGGTCGTCCAGAGCTTCCTCGGCGAGGAACGGCGCGCTGGCGACAGCACCTTCAAGCACCACGACCGGCCCTACAGCGAAATCATGGAGGAGTCACCCTTCAACCGGGTCGAGGAGATCCGGGTGCCGGTCCACCGGACATGGAGCACCGACAGCATCCTCGGCTACCTCTACTCCACCAGTTTCGCCGCACCGCACCTCTTCGTAGGCCGCCTCGGCGAGTTCGGGGCGGCGGTGGAGAGCGCCCTCGCCCAGCACAGCACCGAGGACGCGTTCCCGGAGGACAACGAGTTCCTCATCCGCATCGGGCGGCGGGGCACCGAGTGACAGGGGTCGGCAGCCCAGCCACCCGCCAGTACGGACGGCTGGCCGCACCTCCGGTCCCGAAAGCACTGCAGGACCGTCTTGCCCCGCTCATGAGCGATGGGCGAGTCTCGGAACTGCACCACCGGATCTCGGCGCTGGGCAGCGCCGCCTGACAGCAGGAGTAACAGCATGACCAACGACGGCCGCTACTTCCGCGAGGCATGGATCGCGGGCGTGACCAGGCACTACCCCGGCGAGCCCAAGCCCGGCTACATCGCGCCGTGGGAGGAGACGCCCGACTGGGAGCGCGCGTGCGCCGCCGCCGTCTACGGGCAGGTCCGCGACTTCGTCCAGGTGTCCGCCGGCAACACCGCGAAGCTCTCACGCGAGCAGAAGGGCCGATTCGTCGCCCTGTGCTGGACCGCACAGATCCACAAGCACATCGAGGACCCCAAGCCCGGCTACGTCGCAGACTGGGACGAACTGCCGAAGTGGCAGCAGGAGACGGACGCCGACATCTTCGAACAGATCGAGCAGACGGTCTAACCCAGAGAGCACCGTCCACAGGTCACTTCACGTACTTGCCGTGAGCGTCCCACGGATCCTCGCATGGGACGTATGCCTGGATCCGCCGACAGCATCAGCCTGTCGGCGCCGCTTGACCCCCAGCGCAGGGCGTCGGCCGTGGCGGGAGCGGCGGGGCTATGGGGTGAGGGGGGTCGGTTCGTCGGCGGTGTGGCCGGGCCAGGCGGCCCAGAGGGCGGCGTAGCGGCCGCCGGCGGCGGCCAGTTGGTGGTGGGGGCCCTGCTCGACGATGCGTCCCGCGTCGAGGACGACCACGCGGTCGGCGGTGACCGCCTGGGCGAGGCGGTGGGCGACCACCAGGGCGGTGCGGCCGCGCAGGATCTCGCGGGCGGCGGCCTCCAGCGTACGGGCGCCGTCGCTGCCGGCTTCAGCCGCCGCCTCGTCCAGGACGGCGACCGGCGGGTCGGCCAACGCCAGCCTGGCCAGGGCGAGTTGCTGGGCCTGGACGGGCGTCAGCCGGGTGCCGCCCGCGCCGACCACGGTCCGCAGTCCCTGCGGCAGGGCCTGCACCCACGGCAGGGCTCCGGCCTGGTCGAGTGCCGCGAGCAGGTCCGGCTCGGCGGCGTCCGGGCGGGCGGGCAGCAGGTTGTCGGCGAGGGTCCCGGCGAACACATGGGTGTCCTGGTCCAGCAGCAGCACCGAGGGCCGGTCGGAGCCGATGACGACCTCCCCGGCGGTGGGCGGGTGTACCCCGGCGACGATCCGGGCCAGGGTGCTCTTGCCCGCCCCGCTGGTACCGACGAGCGTGACCAGTTCCCCGGGTGCCAGCCGCAGGTCGATGCCGTGCAGTACCGGATGGCCGGGCCGGTACGCGTGGTGCACCCCGGACACCCGTACCGGGGGCGGGTCCTGGGAGCGGCGGACGGCCGGGGTGCCCGAGGGGTCCGGGACGGTGAGGTCGTCGGCCGGGACGAGGTCGGCCACGCCCACCAGGCGGGCCAGTCCGGCGCCCGCCTCCTGGGCCCGGGCGACCAGGGCCAGCAGCAGGTTCACCGGGTCGAAGAGGCGGGTGAAGAGCAGCGCCGCCGCAGTCGCCTCGCCCACCCGGGCCTGGCCGGAGCGGACCAGGTGGAACCCGGCCACCAGGATCAGTCCCAGCCCGATGAACTCGGCGACATTGAGCCGGCCGAAGAACTTCGACCGCATCGCGGTCGCCCGTACCGCGAAGCCCAGGGCGGTGCCGGACCGCTCGGCGACCCGGCGGGTGTGGTCGCCGCCCAGCCGGAACGCCCGGACCGTCTCGACCCCGCCCACCGACTCCAGGATCTGCCGGGTCCGCTCTCCCCCGGCGACCCGCTCGGCCGCGTACAGCGGACCGGAGTGGCGCAGATACCAGCGCAGCGCGGCGGCCTGGACGGGCAGCGCACACAGCCCGGCCAGCGCGAACCGCCAGTCCAGGGCGGCGAGTCCGAGCACCGTGAAGCCGATGGTCAGCGCCGAGCCCGCCAGGTCCGGGAGCACGCTGCGGACGGCGGCGGCGACCAGCGAGGCGTCGTCGCCGACCCGCGCCGCCAGATCTCCGGTACCGGCCTCCTCGATGCGGCGGGCGGGCAGCGCCAGGACGCGGGCGACCACGCGTTCGCGCAGCCGGGCGAGGGCGGTCTCGCCGACCTGGGCCACCAGGGCGCGTCCGGCGGCGGCCAGCGCCGCCTGCACCGCTGCGGCGGTCAGCAGTACGGCGGCGGCCATGGCCACCTCTCCCGTACCGCCGCGCCGCTGCACGGTGTCGACGATCCACCCCAGCGCCAGCGGCCCGACCAGACCGGCGGCGGCCTCGGCCGCGAAGACCAGGGCGGCCAGCAGGGCGAGTCGGCGCTGCGGGCGGACCAGTTCGGCGGCCAGCCGCCGGGTGCGGGACGGCGTGGCCGTGGGGAGCAGGACGTACTCGTCGCCGGTCACCGGAGCACCGCCGCCTGGTACCGCGAGTCCTGGGCGGCGAGCCGGTGGTGCGGGCCGGCGGCGGCCACGGCCCCGCCGTCGAGGAGCACCACGCGGTCGCAGGCGGCCAGCAGCGTCGGCGAGGAGGTCACCACGACGGTGGTGCGGCCGGCGCGCAGCGCCCGTATGCCGTCGGCGATCCGGGCCTCCGTCACGGTGTCGATGGCGCTGGTGGGTTCATGGAGGACCAGCACCGGGGGCTCCGCCCGCAGGGCTCGGGCCAGGGCGACCCGCTGGCGCTGACCGCCGGAGAGGAAGGCGCCCTGCTCCCCGAGCCGGGTGTGCAGGCCGTCGGGAAGGCTCTGGGCCAGTTCGTCGGCTGCGGCGGCGGCCAGCGCCCGCCGGTCGGCGACCCCGACCAGGTCGGCCGGAACGGCTCCGGGTGGCGTGGAGGTCGGCGGGGTTGAGGCGGAGGGCGGCGGGGTTGGGGCAGGGGTCGGTGGGGTTGGGGCGGAGGTCGGCGCGGTTGAGGCGGAGGTCGGCGCGGTTGAGGCGGAGGTCGGTGGGGTCGGGGCGGAGGTCGGTGGGGTCGGGGCAGAGGTCGGCGCGGTTGAGGCGGAGGTCGGCGCGGTTGAGGCGGAGGTCGGTGGGGTCGGGGCAGGGGCCTGCGGGGTTGAGGCGGAGGCCGACGAGATCGAGGCAGGGGTCGGCGGGGTTGAGGCGGAGAACGACGGGCTCGGGGCAGGGGTCGGCGCGGTTGAAGCACGGGTCGGCCGGGTTGGGGCGGAGGCCGACGGGCTCGGGGCAGGGGTCGGCGCGGTTGAAGCACGGGTCGGTGGGGTTGGGGCAGGGGTCGGTGGGGTCGGGGCGGGGGTCGGCAGGGTTGGGGCAAGGGGTGGGGGTGGGGGTGGCCGTCGTGGAGGTTGGCCAGGAGGGTGCCGTCGAAGAGGTATGGCTGGTGAGGTGCCACCAGGATTGCGGCGCGGGCTGCTTCGAGGGTGAGGTCGGCCAGTGGTGTCCCGTCGAGGTGGATGGAGCCGGTGGTGGGGGTCGTGTCGCCGGAGAGGCAGCCCAGCAGGTCGGCCGCCTCGGCGGGGTCGGGGGCGACCAGGCCGAGGTGTTCTCCCGGGGCGATGTCCAGGGTCAGGCCGTGCAGCCGTCCGTGGGTCAGGCCGTGGACGCTCAGGGCGCCGGTCACCGGTGCGGCCGGGGTGTGCGTCCCGCCGGAGACGGCGGGTGGGGCGTCGAGCAGGGCCACCGCCCGGCGGGCGGAGGCCCGGGCGCGGGCCAGGGCGGGTCCGACGGACATCAGGGACTGGGTGGGGCCGATGAGGAACTGGCAGAGTCCGGCGCAGGCGATCAGGTCGCCGAGGCCGATCCGGCCCTGCACCGCGAGGCGCCCGGCGACCAGGGCGACGGCGGTGACCAGGATTCCGGCGAGCAGCACCGCGCCCCCGTCCAGCAGGGCTTCGGCGCGGGCCGCCGCGACGGTGGCGCGCAGGCTGGTCCGGCTGGTCTCCCGGTACCGGTCGAAGGCCGGGCGCTCGGCCCGCAGGCCCTTGAGCACCCGTAGGCCGCCGACCAGGTCCACGGCGGTCCCGGCGGCGCGGGCGGCGGCGGCCTGCTCGGCGGCGCTGCGCCGTTCCAGGGGCTGCCCCAGCCGGTGCATCACGGCGAGGACCAGCGGGGTGCCGAGCAGGACGACCAGGCCGAGCAGGACGGACATCCGCAGCAGCAGGACGGCGCCCAGGGTGAGGGCGGCGACCGCTCCGGCGGCGGTGGTGAGGGTGGAGTTGAACCGGCCGACCTGCTGGGCGTCGGAGGTGACGACGGTCAGCAGGTCGCCCGGCAGCCGGTCGCGGTCGGCGCCGCCGTGGGGGGCCAGCAGCCGTCCGGCGAGCGCGACCCGCAGGGTGTGGGCGGCGCCCTCGGTGGCGCGGGTGGAGGCCCGGGAGCCGAAGCGGAAGCAGAGCGAGAGGGCGATGAAGTCCAAGCCCAGCAGGGTGAGCCAGAGCAGCAGCGAGCGGCCGGTGCCGCCGTCCACCGCGCGGTCCACGACCACGCCCACCAGCACCGGGACCAGGGCCTCGCAGCTCTGGTGGCCGACGATGAGCAGCGTTGCCGTGGTGAGCTGGGCGGCCTGTCCGCGCGCGGTGGCGGCCAGCAGCGCGTCCGGGCCGCGCTGCGGGGCGGCGGCGCCAGCGGGTCCGCCGTCCGTGCCCTGGTCCTCGGCGGTGCCGGAGGCGACGGACATGTGCGGTGGATCCTCTCTGCGGGGCTGGTCTGGTCTGCGGGGCCGGTCTGGTCTGCGGGGCCGGTCCGGCTCGTCCCGGCCGGGGGCGGGGTCGTCGTGTGGTGCCCTGGTCGACCCTAGGCAGCCGGACGGATTGTCGTACAGGAGATAGGGTGCCGTTCCATGTCGCCGAACGGACAACCCCGCGCGGAGGCGCCGGACCCGGCCGCGATCTGCGTGCGGACCTTCGACATGCAGCCGGGCCAGCGCTTCGACCTGCACGACCATGAGACCCACCAACTGGCCTGGAGCCCGAGCGGTGTACTGACCGTGGACATCGGCGACCGCTCCTGGGTGCTGCCGCCGACCATGGCGCTCTGGATACCGGCCGGGGTCCCCCATGCGACCGGGGCCACCCGTCCCGCGCTGATGCGGAGCGTCTATCTGCCGCCCGCGCACTGCCCGGCCGGGTGGCACGACCCGACGGTGGTCGGGGTGGGCCCGCTGCTGCGCGAGCTGATCACCCATCTGGCCGCCCCGGACCTCGGTCCGGGCGCGCGGTCCCGGGCCGAGGCCGTCCTCTTCGACCTGCTGCGGCCGGTGGGCGTGACCACCATCGATGTGCCCATGCCGCTGGACACCCGGGCCCGCCGGGTCGCCGAGGCGCTGATCGCCCATCCCTCGGACGAGCGGACGCTGGACGGCTGGGGCCGCGAGGTGGGCGCCAGCGGCCGTACGCTGGCGCGGCTCTTCGCCGCCGAGACCGGCATGCCGTTCGGCCGCTGGCGGACCCGGGTGCGGCTGCGGGCCGCCCTCGGGCACCTGGCGGCCAACCGGCCGCTGGCGTCGGTGGCCCGCCGGGTCGGCTACTCCACGCCCAGCGCGTTCGTGGCCGCGTTCCGGCTGGAGACCGGGCGCACCCCCGGCGCCTACTTCGCCGATCCGCCCCGCTCCGCCCGGGGCTGACGGGGCGGGGCGTACGGGCGTCACAGCTTCCGCAGCGCGCTGTCGAAGTCGTCCAGCGCCATCAGCGCCTCGGTGTAGCCGGCGGGCAGGAAGGCGATGCTGCCGTAGAGGTGGCCGGCCCGCACGGCGGGCAGCTTCTGGAAGGACTGCTGGGCGAAGAGCTTGGGGCCGAGGTTGGCCGGCTTCCCGTCGTTGGTCGTGTAGTAGAAGATCGCGTCCGCGTCGGAGAGCCGGGAGGTCACCAGCTCATAGGAGACCGACGCCTGCTCCTTCACCCGCACGGAGCCGCTGGAGAAGCGGGCCCCGGCGGCGGCGAGGATGCCGCCGATGTTGGATTCGGGTCCGTAGAGCCACCACTGACCCTCGTCGAAGCCGCCCTGGAGCAGGGCCCAGCGGTAGCGCGCCAGCACCGCCGCGCGCTCCTTCCTGATCTGCGCCGCCCGGTCGGCGTAGCGCTGCTTGAGCTTGGCGAGGGCGTCCGGCAGGCCGAGGACCACGGCGGTCTGCTCCGCCATGTCCCGCCAGGGGGTCTTGGACTTGCTGAAGGGCAGCAGTACGGTCGGCGCCAGTCGGCTGAGCTGCTCATACGGCAGGTTGGGTTGGGCGTCGATGCCGATGATCAGGTCCGGCTGGAGGGCGGCCACCTTCTCGACCTCCACGGTGCCGCCGACGCCGTTGGAGACCTTGGGGATGGAGCGCCACCGCTCCAGGTACGGCTGCGCGACATACTCCTCGCCGGCGTTGAAGAGGCCCACCGGCAGCTGCCCGAGGTCGAACATCGCGGCCATCGGGAAGTCATTGAGGATCACCACCCGCTGGGGCCGGGCCGGTACCGTGACCTTCCCCTTGGCGGTGTCGACCACCCGGGTCGAGGCGGCCGACGCCCCGGCGGACGCCCCGACGGACGCCCCAGCGGCACCCTTGGAGCCGGAGCCGCCCGAGCCGCAGGCGGCAAGGCCCAGCAGGGCGGCGGCGCCCGCAGCCGAGCCGAGCAGGCGGCGCCGGGTCGGCATCCCGTCGGGGCGGAGCGGTGAGGGCTGGTGGTGCACGGACACGGGGGTTCCTCCAGGGTGGGCACGGTGGAGTCCAGGCGCGGCCTCAGGTCGGCGGCAGCAGCGCCGACGAGGCGACTTAGGTTCACCTAACTTTGGCAACCCTAAGCGGCACTTTCGAGGCAGATTTCCCCGCCCGGACACCGCATAGCGCGATCCCGCCGCGCCACCCGGCCACCCACCGCCGCCCGCCACCCCCGACCGGGGTCGCCAACTGCCGCTCTCCGCAGGGATGCTGCGCCTCCGGACGCGGAATCCGACGCTCGCCGGACCGGGCCGAGACCGCCGCCGGGCTGTCCGTCCGGCGATATGACTCGTCCTGCCGGACTCCGCGTACCGGGCCCCCGAAGGCCCCGAAGACCGGCCCGCGCGCAGAACCCAACGGCCGGTGAGGTTAGCCTTCCCTTATCCCCGACCAGGGGTCCGCCGAGGAGAACACGTGGACGTCACACACCCCCGCACGGACGCCGCCGTGCCCCGCCAGGGCAGGCTTGATCCGTCCCACCCCGAGCCCGCGTGGCCCTCGCCCGCGCTCCGGCGCGCGCCCGCGAGGCCCGCGCCCGCACCCGGCCAGTTGCCCGCGCCCGGCCCATTGCCAGCGCGCCGCCGGGCGACACCGGCACTGGGCCTGACGGTACTCGCGGTGGCCCTGGTCCTGGCGGTCGGCGCCAGCCTCGCCGTGGGAGCCAAGTCCGTACCGCTCTCCACCGTCCTGGACACCGTGCTGCACCACGACCCCGACGACGGCGACCAACTGATCGTCACCTCGCTCCGCCTGCCGCGCACCGTGATCGGCCTGCTGGCCGGCGCAGCCCTCGGCCTGGCCGGCACGGTGATGCAGGGACTGGCCCGCAACCCGCTGGCCGACCCCGGGCTGCTGGGGGTGAACTCCGGCGCCGCGCTCTCAGTGGTGACCGCGATCAGCGTCTTCGGCATCACCTCCTTCACCGGCTATGTGTGGTTCGCCTTCCTCGGCGCCGCCTGCGCCGCGCTGGTCGTGTACACGGTCGGCTCACTCGGCCGGGAGGGCGCCACCCCGGTCAAGCTGGCCCTGGCCGGGGCGGCGGTCAGCGCCGCGCTCACCTCGTTCACCAGCGCCCTGCTGCTCACCGACACCCGTACCTTCGACCAGTTCCGGTTCTGGGAGGTCGGCGCACTGGCCGGGCGGGACCTGTCCGTCGCCTGGCAGGCCGGACCGTTTGTCGTGGTCGGCTCGCTGCTCGCGCTCTGCTCCGGACGGCTGCTCAACACCCTGAGCCTCGGCGACGACACCGCCCGGGGGCTGGGCCAGAACGTCACCGCCGCCCGCGCCTTCTGCGCCGTGACCGCCGTCCTGCTCTGCGGCACCGCCACGGCCATCGCCGGACCGATCGGCTTCGTCGGCCTCACCGTGCCGCATGCGGTGCGGCTCTTCACCGGCCCCGACCACCGCTGGATCCTGCCCTGCGCGATGCTGCTGGCCCCGACCCTGCTGCTGGTCTCGGACGTCGTGGGCCGGGTCGTCGCCCGACCCGGGGAGATCCAGGTGGGCATTGTGACCGCCGTCCTCGGCGCCCCGGTCTTCGTCGCCCTGGTCCGCCGGCAGAAGCTGGCGGGCCTGTAGATGACGACCCAGCACCTGGCCACCGCGCCCGCCGCACCCGCCGCGCCGCGCCCCGTACCCGCCGCCGCCCGCCGCGCCCTGGTCGCCGCCCGCCGCCGGGGCCGGCTCGGCACCCTGACCGCCGCCTCGGTCCTCGGCGCGGTCACCTTCGCCGTGTTCTGCTACTCCCTCACCGTCGGCAGCTTCCCCATCCCGCTGCCGGACGTCCTCCGGTCGCTGCTCGGCCACGGCACCCCGGGCACCGACTTCATCGTCCTCGACGTCCGGCTGCCCCGGGCGCTGACCGCCGTCGCCTCCGGCGCCGCCTTCGGCCTCTCCGGGGCGATCTTCCAGAACCTGGTACGCAACCCGCTGGCCAGCCCCGATGTCATCGGCATCACCTCGGGCGCCAGCGCCGCCGCCGTGGTCGCGATCGTCCTCTTCGGGCTGGGCGGAGCGGCCGTCTCGCTGAGCGCCCTGGTCGGGGCGCTGGCCACCGCCGTGGCGATCTACCTGCTGGCCTGGCGGCGCGGAGTCACCGGCTACCGGCTGGTCCTGGTCGGCATCGGCGTCTCCGCCGCGCTCTCCGGCATGGTCTCCTTCCTGATGACCCGGGCCGAGGTCTACACCGCCCAGCAGGCCATGGTCTGGCTCACCGGCAGCCTGGGCGCAAGCGACTGGCAGCGCGCCCGCACCCTGCTGCTCTGCCTGGTCCCGCTGCTGCCCGCCGCCGTCATCGCCGCCCGCTCGCTGCCCGCCCTCTCGCTCGGCGACGACACCGCCCGGGGACTCGGCGTACGGGTCGAACGGGGGCGGCTCGGCCTGGTGCTGGTGGGCGTCTGCCTGGCGGCGGTGGCCACCGCCGCCACCGGCCCGGTGGCCTTTGTCGCCTTCCTGTCCGGGCCGATCGCCCGCCGGCTGATCCACGGCCGGGGTCCGGCGCTGGCCCTGTCCGCGCAGGTCGGGGCGCTGACCATGCTGGGCTGCGACTTCGCCGGACAGCATCTGCTGGGCCCGACCGAGTTCCCGGTCGGGGTGATCACCGGGGCTCTGGGAGCCCCCTGTCTGCTCTGGCTCCTGGCCCGGTCCAACCGGGTCGGCCGTGGAGGATGAGGAAAAGCCGATGACGACGGCACAGCACGCCCCGGCCCAGCCCGGCACGGCCGAGCACGCCCCGGCCCGACCGGGTTCGGCCCGACCGGGTTCGGCCCGGCACACTCTGAGCGCCCAACGGCTGCACCTGGGCTACGACCGGCAGGAGGTGGTCAGCGGCATCACCGCCGACATCCCGCCCGGCCGGGTCACCATGATCGTCGGCCCCAACGCCTGCGGGAAGTCCACCCTGCTGCGCGGCCTCGCCAGGCTGCTCGCACCCAGCTCCGGCGAGGTGCTGCTGGACGGCCGCAATATCCACACCGTCCCCACCAAGGAGGTCGCGGCCAAGCTCGGCATCCTCCCGCAGACCCCGGTGGCCCCCGACGGCATCCGCGTCGCCGACCTGGTCGGGCGCGGCCGCTACCCGCACCAGGGCTGGTTCCGCCGCTGGACCGAGCAGGATGACGACGCCGTCGCGGGGGCACTGGCCGCCACCGACACCCTGGAACTGGCCGAGCGCTCGGTGGACGAACTCTCCGGCGGCCAGCGGCAGCGGGTCTGGATCGCCGTCGCCCTCGCCCAGCACACCGACCTGCTGCTGCTGGACGAACCCACCACCTATCTGGACCTGCCGCACCAGGTGGAGGTGCTGGACCTGCTGACCGACCTCAACCGGCAGCGCGGCACCACCGTGGTCGCGGTCCTGCACGACCTCAACCTGGCCTGCCGCTACGGAGACCACCTCATCGCCATGAAGGACGGCAGGGTCGCCGCAGAGGGCACCCCGTCCGAGGTGGTCACCGAGGCCACCGTCCGCGAGATCTTCGGCATGGACTGCCGGATCGTCACCGACGAGGTCTCCCGGACCCCGCTGGTGCTGCCGATCGGCCGCCACCACATCCGGCAGGAAGCCGCGCAGACCGCCTGACCCCGCCCCAACCCGAGCCGCCGAGCCCCCAAGCCGCCGAGAAAGGCACCACCCCCGTGCACACCACCGCCCCCCGCATCCCCGCCGGCCCCGAGTTGGAGGCCCGCTTCGCCGAGATCGTGAACCAGCTCACCCGGCGCGGGCTGCTGGCCGGCGCCGGCGGGCTGGCCCTGACCGCGCTCCCCACCGTACGGGCCGGGCACGCCTACCCGATCAGCTGGAACGACGTGTGCAGCTACCGCTGGGCGCAGCGCGCCCTGCGCGACTTCGAGTCCCGGCTCAAGCAGTACGCCGCCTGACCCGTTCAGCCGGCGCCGGGCTCGGCGGCCGAGTGGCCGGGGGCGCCGCTGCGCTGCGGCGCCCGCATCCACTCCCGGACCGACTCCAGCAGCCCGCAGCCGGCGCACGGGGCCGCCGCATCGGCCGGTCCGTCGGCCGGTGCGTCGGCCGGGTGGCGGTGGTGGTCCGCCAACTGCGCCTCGGCCTCGGCCAGCAGGGCGACGGCGTCGGCCAGCTCGCGCCTGAGGACCTTGATCCGGGTGGCCTGGCCGCCCACCTGCCGTCGTGCGGCGGCCAGGGACTGGTAGTCCTCGGGGCTGAGGACCACGGCCGGCTTCCCGCCGAAGGTGATCCGGGGCGGTTCGGGGCGCCTGCTCACCGCTCGGCTCCGTTCGACGCGCGCTCGGGCGCGGGCCCTGCGGCAGGGGCGGCACAGGCGGGACGGGCGGCACAGGCAGGCAGGCTCATCTGCGGCGGTCTCTCCAGCACCTCGTGGATGGACGTCGTACGGTGCCGTGGCCGGTCTCCTGGCTGACGGGTCCGACGTCCGTGCACCGGCCTTCCCGGACGCCTCACGGCCTCCCGTGGCCTCCTCCCCCGGCGGGCGGGGGACGGTGGAGTACGGACTTCCCGATCACAGTGGCGAGGGCCGCTCCGGTATCGCACCGGCTTCCCGAGCACCACGGCGGGCCCACCCTATGGGCCGCGACGGAGCGCCTGCAAGGCTGCACAGCCGTGCAGATGTCCGTCGGCGGAGGGGGCTGGTTCAGCTGCCGAGCGGGGTGCCGCAGCGCAGGTTCCACCGGCCGTCGCGCCCGCTGAGTTCGGTGGCGGTGAGCGGGGGTACGTCCAGCCGCCAGAAGACCTGCGGCGGCGCCCCGAGGGCATGGACCAGCGCGGCGCGCACCACATCGGGCTCGGCGACGACCACCACCCGCCCGGAGCCCGCCTGCCCGGAGTCCGCCTGCCCAGAGCCCGCCAGCCCTGAGCCGGGCAGCGCGTCCAGCCAGCCGGCGACCCTGGTGTGCAGCTCCAGCAGGGACTCGCCGCCGTGCGGTGCGCAGGAGGGGTCCGAGAGCCACCCGGCGACCGCCTCCGGCTCGGCGGCCATCACCTCGTCCAGGCGGCGCCCCCGCCAGCGGCCCATCGCGCAGCCGCCCAGCGCGGGCACGGGTTCGGCCGCCAACCCCAGGGCCTCGGCGGTCTCCCGGCAGCGCGCCGTCGGGGAGGCGTAGCTCCGGCGGGCCGGGGGCAGGGTGCCGGCCGCCGTCCGCGCCCGGCGCAGCCCGGCCGCGTCCAGCGGGCCGCCGTCGTCGAACCGCGCCTCCCGCAGCGCGGCGCTGCCCGCCGCTGAGATGAAGATCACCCTGACGGTCATCGGACTGCCCTCCCACTCGCCCACAGGTGCACCAAACCCTCCAACTCGCCTGCCGCCAGGCCGATTCGGCCATGCGGTCCGGGACGGGGCGAGGTGCGGGCGCCCGTCCGCGCGCTCTTGGCCGGTCTGCCGGTTCGCGGTACCGTCGCGTCGATGTGACGACGGTGTGACGGAAGTCCGGTGAGAGGCCGGCACGGTCGCGCCACTGTATGCCGAGCAGGCACCGCTCTCCTCCACCCCGGGGAGGGCGGCGGCCTCCGGTGAGTCAGACCCGGCACCGTCGTCGTGCTCCAACGAGTGGGACGCGTGTTCCCAGAGGAGGCTGCCATGGCAGAGTCCGTTGTTCCCCCTGCCGTTTCCCCCGCCCAGCCCGGCATCGCCCCGATTCCGGTGCGAGCGATCCTGCCGTGGGCCGTGTTCTTCGGCGTCCTGATGCTGGTGCTGCTCTACTTCGTCGGCGCCGAGCAGGGCGCCACCTCCCTGATCTCCGGCGAGACCGTGCACGAGTGGGTGCACGACGGCCGCCATCTCCTCGGCTTCCCCTGCCACTGACCGGAGCCGAGCACATGAACTCCGCCCTCGCCAGAACCCTGCTCATCCGCGGCATGCTGGCCGGCCTCGCGGCCGGCGTGCTCGCCTTTGTCGCGGCGTACCTGCTCGGGGAGTCCCGGGTCGACGCCGCCATCGCCTTCGAGGAGTCCCACGCGCACGAGCACGAGCATGAGGTCGAACTCGTCAGCCGCACGCTCCAGTCGACCGCCGGGCTGGCCACCGGCGTCCTGATCTTCGGCGTCGCCATGGGCGGCATCGCCGCCCTGGCCTTCTGCTTCGCCCTGGGCAGGGTCGGCCGCTTCAGCCCCCGGGCGACTGCGGCGCTGCTGTCGTTCGCGGCGCTGGTCGCCGTCTACCTGGTGCCGTTCCTGAAGTACCCGGCCAACCCGCCGTCCGTCGGCGAACCCGACACCATCGGCAAGCGGACCGCGCTGTACTTCCTGATGATGCTGCTCAGCGTGCTGCTGGCGGTCGCCGCCGTGCTCCTCGGCCGCTACCTGGCGCCCCGGTGGGGCAACTGGTACGCCACCGTCGCGGCCGGCGCCGCGTTCGCGGTGGTCGTCGGCCTGGCGTACGCCCTGCTGCCGGCCGTCAACGAGGTGCCGGCGGACTTCTCGGCCACCCTGCTGTGGCAGTTCCGCATCGCGGCGCTCGCCATCCAGCTCACCCTGTGGACCGCGTTCGGCCTGCTCTTCGGCGAACTCGCCCAGCGGGCACTGGAGCCCAAGGCGTCCCGGGCCGCGACCCGGGCGGTGCCCTCGGGGACGGCCGCCGCCGCGCAGTGACGCGGCGAGGGCGGCGCCGTAGGACCGGTACCGCGTGCACCCGCCGGGGACGCCCGGCGGGTGCACGCGGTGCTGCGCCGTCAGCAGTGCTGCGCCGTCAGCTATGCAGCGCCGTCAGCCGCGCAGGGCCGTCAGCCGTGCAGGGCCCGCCGCAGGGCGTCCACGGTGAGTCGCCGGGCGACGCCGGCCGCCCGGGAGTCGCGCAGACTGTCGAGCATCAGGAAGTCGTGCACCATGCCCAGCACCCGGACGGCGGTGACCTCGACCCCGGCCTCGCGGAGCCTGGCGGCGTACGCCTCGCCCTCGTCCCGGAGCACATCGGCCTCGCCGGTGATCACCAGCGCCGGGGGCAGTCCGCTCAGCTGGTCAAGGGAGGCCCGCAGCGGTGAGGCATAGACCTCGGCACGCTGCGCCGGGTCGTCCGTGTACTGGTTCCAGAACCACATCATCCCGTCCCGGGTGAGGACGTAGCCGTCGGCGAACTGCCGGTACGAGGAGGTCCCGAAGTCGGCGTCGGTGACCGGGTACAGCAGCACCTGCGCCCGCAGCGGGACGCCGCCGCGCTCCTTGGCCATCAGCGCGAAGACGGCGGACATATTGCCGCCGACCGAGTCACCGCACACCGCGAGGCGGGAGGCGTCGAGACCGTGCCCGGCCCCCTCGGCGACGATCCACTGCCCCACCGCCCAGTTCTGCTCGATCTGGGTGGGGTATCTGGCCTCCGGCGCGCGGTCGTAGAGCGGGAAGACGACCGCCGCCTCGGCGCCGACGGCCAGTTCGCGCACCAGCCGGTCATGGGTGGTCTCGTCGCCGAAGACCCAGCCCGCGCCATGGAGGTAGAGCACCACCGGCAGCTGCCCGGAGGTGCCCGGGGGCCGGACGATCCGGGTGCGTACCGAGCCGGTGGGCCCGCCCTGGACGGTCACCCACTGCTCGTCGGCCTGGGGCTTGGCCACGTCGGCGCCCCGCTGGAGGTCGGCGAGGAGGTCGCGGCCCTGCTCGGGCTCCACCTCGTAGCTGCGCGGGTGCGGGGCGGTGGCATCCGCCAACTCCCTGGCGGCGGGCTCCAGGACGGGGCCCTGCGGAGGCGGCGGCGGCTCGGCCATGGGGGTCTCCTGTCCACGACGGTGCGGGGCGGGCACGGTGACGCACACCTCCGCCATCGTCACAGAGCGGGATGAATCGGCAACTCGGGGGCCCTGGGCGGGCCGCAGCGGGGGCGGCCGCTGCCCGGCGGGGTGCGGCACCACCCGTTCGCCGTAGTGCCGGGCGTGGCGTTCACTCGGTCGCCACAGTCGGGTGACCGGGCGGACATATGGGGTGATAAGCCGGGGTTCGTGCTCGTCCCACGAGCAGGAAAGAAGGTCACATGATGCGCACCAACAGGCTTGTCCGGCTTCTCGCCGTCGGTGCCGCCTCCAGCGTGCTGGCGGGCGGGATCGCGTTCACCTCGGCGACTGCGGCGTCGGCGGCACCGGCGTCCCCCACCGTGAGCACCCGTACCTCGCCACACCACCGCACGTGTGTGGCACGCCCCGGCCACTGGTCGAGGACCTGGCACAAGGCGTACCGCGACAGCAAGGGCCACCGCCACGCCGCCCACTGGACCAGAAGCTGGCGCGCTGCGACCCGGGTCTGTCGCTGATCCGTCAGCGCTTCCCGGTCGCACCGACCAAGGGGAGGGCCCGGTCCCCCGGGCCCTCCCCGTTCGCTGTGCCCGCGCCTCCGTCAGCGCGGCGGGCCGACGGTGACGGTGAACGGGGCCGACCGCCGGCCGAGCGGGGTGGTGACGGTCACCCTGCCGCTGAACGTCCCCGGGCGGGTGTACCGGTGGCCGGGGGCGGTGACGGTGAAGACGCCGCCGGCCGACAGGGCGCCGGCCGGCCATTCCTGGGTGACGGCTCCGGCCACGGGGGCGGAGCCGTCACCGAAGTCGATCAAGGCCGCGACCCGGTCCTGGGCGGCGCCCGGGGCGGTGAACCAGGCGATCCCGCCGGAGAGGGCGCCCGGCCCGGGGAGCGCCGAGTCCCCGGCCCTGACGTCGGTGGTCCACCGCACCCCGGGGGAGGGCCGGAAGTCGACGCCTTGCAGGGTCAGCCGGGTACCGAGCGGTGCCAGCCGAGCCGTGAAGTCCCGGACGTCCCGCCGGTCCTGCGGGGTCCAGCCGACCTCGGCGACCGACACCAGACGCGGATAACCGAGCCAGTCGGCCTGGTCGATGCCGCGCACCGTCTCGGACCAGAGCGCCGCCTCCACGCCGGCCACATCCGCCTCCCGGAGGCCGTCCCGGACCGGGTTCCAGTCGTAGGAGTGGTCGTAGTCGCAGCCGCCGCTGCATGCCCAGGAGAGCCCGATGGGGGTGTCGGCGGTGTACTTCTGGTCCAGGTAGGTGATGGCCGCCGGGGACATGATGACCTTGGCGCCCCGGGCCACCTGGGTGAGCACCGGTGCCATCGGGCCCTTCCAGTACTGGATGAGGGAGCCGGCCGGGAGGTCCGCTGCGGCGTACTCGTTCCAGCCGATGGCGGTCTTGCCCAGGCCGCCCACGATCGGCAGGGTCCGGCGGAGGTAGTCGAGGTAGTCGTCATGGCTGGTGACATGGGCCTCGTCGCCGCCGATGTGCAGATAGCGGCCGGGGGTGAGGGCGGCGAGCTGGGTGAGGACCGTCCGCAGGAACTCATAGGTGGTCGGCGAGCGGGTGTCCAGGGTGGAGTAGCCGACCTCGCCGGTGTCGTTCATCGGCTTGGCGACGCCGTCGGGGTTGAGCTGCGGGATCGACGCCAGGGCGGCGTTGGTGTGGCTGGGCCCGTCGATCTCCGGGACGACCGTGATGAAGCGCGATCCGGCGTAGGAGACGATGTCCCGGTAGTCGTCCTGGGTGTAGAAGCCCCGGCGGCCCGGCTCGGTGCCCAGCGGCTTGCCGTCGGTGCTCCGGACGTCGGCCCCACCCTTGGACCCGACCGAGGTCAGTGCGGTGTAGTCGAGGCCGGAGGGGTTCTCCGCCGGGGTGTCCACGGCGAGGCGCCACGCCTGGTCGTCGGTGAGGTGCAGATGCAGGGTGTTGACCTTGAACTGGGCGATCCCGTCCAGATAGTGCTTGACCTCGTCGACCGTCAGAAAGCTGCGGGCCACATCGAGCATCACCCCTCGGTAGCCGAAGCGCGGGTAGTCGGAGACCACCGCCGCCTGCGCGGTCCACGGCCCGTCCACCGGTCTCCGGCTCTCCACCCAGGCGGGCAGCAGCTGACGCAGCGTCTGGACGCCGTGGAAGAGGCCGGCCGGGCGGTCGGCACGCACCGTCGCGGTCTCGCCACCGGTGACAAGGGTGTACCCCTCGTCGGCGTGCCCGGCCGGTGCGCCGCCCGCTGCCACCTCCAGCACGATGTCACCGCTCTGCGGGGTGCCGGAGGTCACCGGGAGCCGGTAGCCGGTCGAGCGGCGCAGCAGCCCGGCCAGGTAGTCGCCGACCGGCCGGGCCGCGCCGGGTGCCACGATCCGGCTCGCGGCGCCGAGGGTGAACGGAGTGCCCCCGGTGGCCCGCGCGGCGACGGGCTTGGGCACCAGGCGGTCCACTCCGGGCGGCGGCGTGGCGGCCGGTTCGGCCGCCCCGGTCGCGGTGACCACGGCGAGCCCGTCCGCCGCCAGCAGGACGGCCGCCACTGCCGCGACGACGGCCGGCACCAGCCTGGGTCTGCTGCACATCTCCACACATCCCTTTCCCGGGGCGGGCCGCTGAGCGGGCCCGGAGCGGGGGCCGTACGGCATGGCTGCCGTTCAGCCCGTCGGTACGGCCTCGAAGACCGCGACCTCGTACGGCTTGAGGGTGACGGGGGCGGCGCGTCCCCGGGTGGCGTCGAACCCCTGGTGCAGGCCGTCCTTCTCGGTGAACCGGTAGCCGCCGCCGACGCCGGGCGGCAGTGCGAAGACGGCCTGCGGGTCGACCCGGAAGGTCTGCGGCACCCCGGAGGGGTTGCGTAGCATCAGCACCCCCCGGGAGGCGCCCGCCGCCGAACTCCAGGCCGCCGTGCCGTAGATCCCGCCGGTGGCGGCGTCCCCGCCGACCCAGTGCGCGTCGGCGAGCAGCGCCGCGTTGTTCCGGGCCCATCGGGCGTTGGCGGCGAGGGTGTCCCAGAACCAGTCGGCGCCGGGGACCGGCGGCCGTACCAGGGTGTTGCGGACGTAGAGCTCCTGGAGGGCGAGGCCCTGGGCGAAGTAGGAGCGGATGTCGGCCGAGACCGCCGCGCGCACCTCGGGCTTGGCGAGGTCGTGGTCGGCGCTGAACTGCGAGGTCCGGTCGGAGAAGATGATGCCGTGGTTGGACACTGCGGGGATCGGGAAGAGCGGGTTCTGCTCGGCGATGTTGCGGTAGGTCTGGGAGTCCCGGTAGCTGACGTAGCGCTGCTGCGGGGAGCCGGTGCCCGCCTGCGAGGCGTCGGCGCCGTCCCGCCAGACCGAGTCCACATACCAGAGCCAGTAGGGCGAGCCCCAGGTGCCGACGGTGGCGTTGATCCACACGTCCGGGCGGTGGTCGCGCATCTCCCGGGTCAGGTCGAGCAGTGCCTGGTAGTCGGCGAGGTGGGCGGCGTCGGGGCCGCTCCGGTAGAGGCCGCCGCCGATGCCGTCGATCTTGAAGCCCCGGACTCCCTGACGGTCCATCATGTCGAAGGCCACGGAGCGGAAGCGGTCGGCGTAGCGGGGGTCCGCGAGGGTGAACGCGGTGCCGCCTTCGGTCCGGTAGCGCTGGTCGGCGGGCTTGGCCGCGTTGAGCCGCAGGCGGCGGGTGGCGCTCTCGCCGTAGCCGCCGAAGGGGGACATCCAGACCGAGAGCGAGGCGCCGTAGCGCGCGGCGGCGGCCCGCTGCGGTGCGAACCCGGTGGGGAACTGAACCGGGTCGAACGACCAGACGTCCAGCCGGGACTCGTCGGCCTGCCGGGGCGCCCGCAGGTAGTCCCAGCCGTCGTCCACCCAGAAGGTGTCGACCGTGGCGCCGCGCCGGGTCAGCTCGGAGCCGAAGAGGTCGATCGAGGAGGTGAGGTCGGCGCCGTCGATCACCAGGCCCGGGGGCTTGAGGTCCAGCCAGCTCTGGTAGTGCAGAAAGGTGCGGCGGCTCTGCGCGCGCTCCCGTTCCACGTAGTACGCGAAGGAGCGGCGCAGCTGGCCGGGCGGTGAGACGCCGATCGAGGCGGTGTACGCATAGGTCCTCCCCGGGGCCAGGGCACCGGAGCGGGGTACCGAGACGGCCACGGCGGAGCCGGAGACGGTGGCCTTGGCCAGCGGGTTCTCCACCCCGAGGAAGGCGGTCTCGGCGCCGGGGCCGCCGACCGCGACCGGGCTGCCGTCGTCGCCGCCGAGCACCCGGGAGCCGGGCAGCCGCAGGTCGATCAGCCGGACGGCGGTGACGTCGAAGGTGCCGGAGACCGGCGTGATGGCGAACCGCTGCCGGACGGTGTTGGCGCCGTCGCGAAGCTCGACCGTCCAGACCACATCGAGGGCTCTGCCGCCCCCGGCCCAGTGGAAGGCGGTGGTCACCGCGCTGCCCGGCTCGCGTTCGGCCAGGCGGGTCGCATCGCTGCGGGGTGCCAGACGGGAGAGCGACGGCGGGGAGGTGACCGTCATCGCGGAGGAGGTGATGGCGGTGGAGTCGGCCAGGGTGAGCGTGAAGAGCTCACCCGGCCCGACCGGGAGGCGGTTGCCCGCCGCCGCATTGCTGAAGGAGGCGAGGGCCACTCTGCTGCCCGCCACCGACCAGGTCGCGGAGAGGACCGCGTTCGACAGGGTGAAGCCGTGTCGGCCGAGCGAGGCGTGCGCGGGGCCGGGGGCCGTACCGGGGAAGACCACCCCGGAGGCGGCGGCGAAGACCGGGTCCGCAGCGGCGGCGCCGGCGGGGGAGGTGACGGTGGCGCCGGTCGCGGTCAGGGCCAGCAGCAGTCCGCTCGCGACCATGCGCCGGGCAAGGCTCCGGGGAGGTGCCACGGGACTCTCCGATCGGGCGGCGGGGGGACGGATCTGCGCTGCACAGCCACGTGGCAGCAATACTGTCCGATGATCGGCCCGTTGACGATGCGCGGGCGGCGTCCCCATCACCCCTACGGCCTACATCCGCATGCCCCGGGGGGTGCCTTCCGCAGAGGATGCACAGGGGATCCCTCTCCGGAACGAGATGAGCCATGACCTCTGCCCCTCACGCCCCTCACCGGCGCACGGCCCTGCCGGGCCTGGTCGCGGCGGTCCTCACGACCGCCGCTCTCGCCTCCTGTACCGGGCACGTCGCCCGGAAGGCGGCCCCGGCCGCCGCCGTGGCCCCCGCCGTGCGCCCCGCCCGGGCGCACGCCCCGGCGCCGGCGCTCTGCGGAAAGCCCCCGGTGACCCTGGAACCGCAGGCCCAGGCCTTCCTCAACCAGCTGGCCGCCGCCGACGAACCGCCGCTCTACACGCTCTCCTACGCGGCGGCCCGCAAGGTGCTGGACAACCTCCAGGCGCAGCCGATCGCCAAACTGCCCGCCGACATCAGCGACCGGACCGTCCCCGGCGGCCCCACCGGCCCGGTCTCCATCCGGGTCGTCCGACCGGCCGGGGTCAAGGGCACGCTGCCCGGTGTGGTCTACCTGCACGGCGGCGGATGGGTCCTCGGAAACGCGAAGACCCACGACCGGCTGGTGCGGCAGATCGCCAACGGGGCACGCGCCGCCGTGGTCTTCGTCAACTACACGCCCTCCCCCGAGGCCCAGTTCCCGGTGCCGCTGGAGCAGTCCTACACGGTCGCCAAGTGGCTCGCCCGGCACGGCCGCCAGATCGGCGTCGACCCGACCCGGCTGGCCATCGCCGGCGACTCGGTCGGCGGCGACATGACCGCAGCCGTCACCCTGCTGGCCAAGCAGCGCGGCGGGCCGCACTTCAAGCAGCAGGTGCTGCTCTACCCGGTCACCGACGCCCGCTTCGACACCGCCTCCTACCGCCGCTTCGCCGACGGCTGCTGGCTCACCCGCAAGGCCATGATGTGGTTCTGGGACGCCTACGCGCCCAAAGTCGCGGACCGCAAAAATCCGCTGGCCGCCCCGCTGCGGGCCCGAGTCGACCAGCTGCGCGGCCTCCCGCCGGCGCTGCTGATCACCGACTCGGACGTCCTGCTCGACGAGGGCAACGCCTACGCGGCCAAGCTGCGCGCCGCCGGGGTCCCGGTCACCACCACCCACTACGGGGGCATCACCCATGACTTCATGATGCTCGACGCGCTGGCGGGCACCCGGTCCGACCGGGAGGCGGTCGCCGAGGTCGGCAGCGTGCTCCATGACGCCCTGTATGGAGCGGACCCGGCCGGCGGCCGGGGCAAGTAGCGGACCGCCCGCAGCGACCGACACACGCAGCACCGGCACACGCAGCACCGGCACAGCCAGCACCGGCACAGCCAGCACCGACGCCGACCGGCCCTACCGAGGCCGGTCGGCGTCGGCGTAGGCGTAGGCGTGGGCGTGCAGCCGTCGCTGCCAGCCGGGTTCGCCGAGCACCCGGGCCTGGTCGCGCGGCAGGCTCAGCCGCACATCGCGGCTGTCGTCCTCGGCCGGGGTCGGGGTGATGAGCACCGTCCACGGCACGGGGCTGGCGGGGAACTCGTACCAGAAGGGCCGACCGCCGCCGAACTCCACGCCGTAGACCGGCAGCTTGCCCACATTGTTGAGCGCGACGGCGGAGTCGAACGCCTCCAGCGACATACGGCTGAGGACGCGCCGGGAGCGGCCCGCCGCCCGCTGCGCGTCCAGGAAGCCGATCTCGTCGCGGACCCGCTGCTCGGTGACGCCCGCGACGGCGGCCCGCACGGTCTCGGCGACGGCGCCGAGCGGCGCCGACCGCAGCTCGGCGGCGGTCAGCGCGGGCCGGGAGTTGGTGACGGCATTGCCCCAGTAGTGCTCGGGGAGGGCCGACCCGAGCGCCGCCCGGACGCCGACGATCAGGCCCAGGGACTCGCGGCTCTCCCCGGGCCGGGCCCGCAGCTCCGCCAGCACCTTCCACAGATGGGCGGTGAAGGCGTCGCTGGTCGAGACCCACCGGCCGGTACCGGCGAGACCGGCCGCCGCCGCCTCCTTGATCGCCCCGACCTCCTCGGCGGGGAACCGCAGGGTCAGCGTCCGCATCCGGGCCGCGCCCGCGTTGACCCGGGCGATGAAGGCCCACTTCTCCCGGCGGCGGGTCACCGCGTACTGCTCGCTCCGCTCGCGGGCACCGGGCTCCACCCGCGCGCCCAGCGCGTCCAGCAGGCCCCGGTCATGGCAGGGAAGCGGGTGGTCCAGACCCCGGTGCTCGGCCGACCAGTGCCGCAGAAACGCCAGATGGCTGGTCGCGTCCACCACGCAGTGGTTGATCGCCACGCCCAGCACCGAGCCGCCGCCGCGCATCCGGGTGACCTTCACGGTGAGCAGCGGAGCGTCCCGGCCGACCACCAGGAACGGATTGACCTCGTGGAGGTAGCGCCGCAACTCCGGCCGGGCCGACCGGCCGAGCCCGTAGTCGGGCATGGGCTCGTCCGCGTCGACCTCGGTGAAGACGGCCCCGGCGTCATTGCAGCGGACGCTCAGCCCGCCGTCCCGGTCGCGTTCCAGCCGACCGGTCAGCAGCGGGTAGTGCACCAGGGTCCGGGCGAGCGAGTCCCGCAGCGCCCCGGCGTCCAGCGTGGTCCGGTAGAAGAACGTCCTCGGGGTGTAGAAGGTCCCGGTCAGCAGGTCGTAGACGGTCAACCGCACCCGGTCTCCGCTCGCCGCCCCCGCCCGCACGACGTGGGAGCGTGCGCGCTGCCGCGCGGCCGGGCTGCGGAGGTTCCTCATGGAGTCCAGCATGGCCGGAAAGAGAGTGAGGAGATCCCTAGAGACGGCGGTCGAGAACTGGAGAATTCACTAGTCCCGGCTGCCTACGATGACATCATGACTCTGGCCTTCTTCTTCGGCACGCACCAGTTCAACTATAAGCCGAAAGGCGTTCTCGATTTCTACGAGTCCCATCCGGCGGTGCGTGAGTCCTATCGGCAGGCTGCGGAATGGACCGGGATCGGCACGGATGCGCTGCTGCACCAGACCGGATTCGAGGACGATGAGCAGCTGCGGCTCTCGGCGAGTGCCGTGGCGCTCGCCGCGGCCATGCTGGGAATCCATGACGTGCTGCGGGAGTCGGGTATCCGCCCGGCCGTCGTGGGCGGTCTCAGCCTCGGCGGGATCGTCAGCGGCTGCGTGGCGGGGTCCATCGGACGGCAGGACCTGATCGATCTGCTCTTCCACAGCCAGCATGTGCCGGAGGCGACCGAGGGCGCCCGTGTCCAGGGATTCGCCTCGGCATTTCTGCCGCTGGACTTCGACGCTTCCTTCTATTACGGGGAGAAGCGGGAGGGCGTCTATCTGGCCGGTGATCTCGGCCATGACGTGACCGGGTCGTGCCGGATTCTGCTGCTCTCCGGATACCGGGACGCGCTGGACCGGCTCGCGGCGGAATGTCCGCCGGGGTCCATCCTGGTGAGCCCGGAGAGCAGCGCGGCGATCCACAGTCCGCTGCACCGGGAGGCGGGCGAGCTGTTCCGGCAGCGGGTCGACGCGATCGAGGTGGCGGACCCGCAGCTGCCGGTCGCCTCCTGCCTGGAGCGCAGGCAGCTGCGGACCGGGGCCGAGGTCCGCGACATGATGGTCCGCAACATGGTGGAGCCGGTGGACCTGGGCGGTCTCACCGAGGAGATGGCCGCGCACGGGGTGCGGCTCGGCCTGGTGCTGGGGCCTTCGCTGATCAAGGACGTCATCAGGTTCCCGTTCCCGATGGTGCATGTCGACTCGCCCGAGGGCATCGCCGAGGCCGTGGCCGCGCTGTTCGAGTTCGGCGTGGAACTGCCCGCCGGGTAGCGGTTCGCCGGAGTCCACGCCCGCGGCGACGCGCGGCGCACATCCCCGCACGGTATCGACAGGAGGCCGCAGCCGATGGGCAACGACAAGAGCGACATTCTCGAACGGGTACGCAAGTACCACCAGAACACCTCCACCACGGGATTCATCCCCGGGGTCACCCTGGTGCAGGCGTCGGGTGCGGTCCTTGACGAGGACGACCGCGTCGCCCTGGTCGAGGCGGCCCTCGACATGCGGATCGCGGCCGGGGTCAGCTCCCGCCGCTTCGAACGCGCACTGGCGAAGTACTTCGGGCTGCGCAAGGCGCATCTCACCAACTCCGGGTCGTCCGCCAATCTGCTGGCGCTGAGCGCGCTGACCTCACCTCAGCTGGAGGAGAGCAGGCTGCGCCCCGGCGACGAGGTCATCACCGTCTCGGCGAGCTTCCCCACCACGGTCAACCCGATCCTCCAGAACGGCCTGGTCCCGGTCTTCACCGATGTGGAGCTCGGCACCTACAACCCGTCCCCCGAGCGGATCGAGCAGGCGATCGGCCCGCGCACCCGGGCCATCATGGTCGCCCATGCGCTGGGCAACCCGTTCGCGGTCGAGGAGGTCGCCCAACTCGCCGAGGACCGGGGCCTCTTCCTCATCGAGGACAACTGCGACGCCTTCGGCAGCACCTACCGGGGCCGGCTGACCGGCACCTTCGGCGACCTGGCCACGGAGAGCTTCTATCCCGCCCACCACATCACCATGGGCGAGGGCGGCTGTGTGCTGACGGACAATCTGGCGCTGGCCAGGGTCGTGGAGTCGCTGCGCGACTGGGGCCGCGACTGCTGGTGCGAACCCGGTGAGGACAACCGCTGCTTCAAGCGGTTCGAGCAGCAGCTGGGCACCCTGCCGCCGGGCTACGACCACAAGTACATCTTCTCCCACATCGGCTACAACCTGAAGTCGACCGACCTCCAGGCAGCGCTGGGGCTCAACCAGCTCGGCAGGATCGAGGAGTTCGGCGAGGCCAGGCGCCGTAACTGGGCGCGGCTGAGGGCCGGTCTGGACGGCCTGCCGCATCTGCTGCTGCCCGAGCCCACGCCCGGCAGCGACCCCAGCTGGTTCGGCTTCGCGATCACCGTGCAGCCGGACGCACCGTTCCCGCCCGGGGAGCTGATCGACCAGCTGGAGGCGCAGCGGATCGCCACCCGCCGGTTCTTCGCGGGCAACCTCACCCGCCACCCCGCCTATCTGGAGAGGGAGTTCCGGGTGAGCGGTCCGCTGACCAACAGCGACCTCATGGCGGAGCGCACCTTCTGGATCGGGGTCTTCCCCGGCCTCACCGACGAGATGATCGACCACAGCGTGGCGACCCTCAGCGACTTCGTCTCCCGGCACCGCTGACGACGCCGTCCAGGCAGGTCGGCCGCCCCTCCCGGGAGGGGCGGCCGACCTGTCTGTCCGTGCGGCCGTCTGCGGTGCGGTCAGCCGACCGGGACCGGCTCGGCGGCCCACCGCTCCAGCAGGTCGGCCGCGCGTACCGCGCCCCCGGCCCCGCGCACCCGCTCCCGCATCCAGGCCAGGCGCTCGGGCGTGCCCGGGTCCAGCAGCACGCCCTCCACCGCCCGGGCCAGCGTCGCCGCGGTGAGCCCCTGGTGCGGGACCATCCGGCCCAGGCCGAGGTCGGCCAGGCGCTGGGCGCTCAGCGAGAGTTCCAGCACCTGCGGTACGGCCACCACCGGGGTGGCGAAGTACAGCGCCTCCATGATGGAGCCCATCCCGCCGTGGCAGACCAGGATGTCGGCGTGCGGCAGGACCGCCGGGTGCGGCAGCCACTCATGCGTCTCCACATGCGGCGGCAGGGAGTGGCGCCAGGGCCGCTCGCCGCCGCGTCCCAGGGTCATCACCACCTGCCAGTCGGCTCCGTCGAAGGCCTCGGCGCAGGCCCGCAGGAGATCGCGCTGCCCGGTGGACTCGGTGCCCAGCGAGACCAGGGCGAGCCGCCTGCCGTCGCGCGGCGGCGACCACGGGACGGCGCCGTCGGGCTCGGCGACCGAGGGGCCGACGAAGGCGTAGCGGTCGTCGAAGGTCTCGCCCTCGATCTGGAACTCCCTCGGCAGGAAGACCAGGTTCCGCCGGTCCCATTCGGTGCCGTAGCGGGCGAGCTGGTCGGTGCCGATCCCGTGCGCCTCCATGAAGTCGATGAAGGCCAGCGCGCCGTCGCGCATCAGCGCCTCGTCGGCGGGGAACATCCGGGCCCGCATCGAGAACGTCTCATTGGACGCATGGCTGGGGCACAGCTGCACCGAGGCGGCGCCCAGCACATGGGCGGCCACCCGTCCGGCCGCGAAGGACTCGAAGTCGTACAGCACCAGGTCCGGCGGATCGTTGCGGAAGGCGGCGAGGGCCAGCGGGAAGACCGTCTCCATGGACTCCAGGAGCAGCTGGTAGCCGTCGGCGGCGAGTTGCGCGTGTGTGGGGTCGGGCGCCCGGTAGAACGCTCCGCGCGCGGAGTCGTACCCCACCACGCGGGCGCCGGTCCGCTCGATCGGCTCGGTGAACCGGCGGTCGACGACATAGGTCACCCGGTGGCCCCGGGCCACCAGTTCACGGGCGAGCCCGAGCGTCGGGTTGACGTGCCCGAAGTCCGCGAAGACGAACACGGCGACATGCCGGGGGGACGGGGTGCTGCTGGACATGTCCGATACCTTCGTTCCGGCTGCCGGGCGGGCGAGGGCGGGTCACGCCACCGCGCCGCCGCGCAGCGAGGCGTAGTGGGCCAGGCAGGCGTCGTAGTCCGCGAGCAGGCCGGCGTCCCGGGCCTGGGCGACCGAGAGGGCCCCGGAGTCCTTGGCGGACATCACCGGCTCCTCGGTCAACTGCCAGGGCAGCGCCAGTTCGGCATCGAAGGGGTCGATGTCGAGCTGGGTGCCGGGGACGAACTCGGTGGAGCAGAGGTAGCTGATGCAGGTGTCGTCGGCGAGCGCCAGAAAGCCGTGCACCAGCCCTTCCGCCACGAAGACGGTGTCCCCGGAGTCCGCGTCCAGCCAGTTGACCTCGTGGACGCCGAAGGCCGGCGAGCCGAGCCGCAGGTCGACCACGATGTCCAGGACGGCTCCGCGCACACAGCAGACGATCTTCGCCTGGCCGGGCGGCAGCAGGGTGCCGTGCAGCCCGCGCAGCGTTCCCTTCCTGGACACCGAGTAGTTCACCTGCGCCACCGGGAAGGGGCGTCCGAGTTCTTCGGCCAGCCTGTCGGAGCGGAACGACTCATAGAAGTTTCCGCGCAGGTCGGTGAGCTTGTGCGGCGTGATGCGGAACGCGTCCGGCACCGCCATCTCTCGAACCTTCATGGTGACGCAACGATATGGCGCGGTGTTCGAGGGCTGATGGAGGGCGGAGCAGGGCACGGTCGAGTCCACTCATCCTGGAGGGAGGCTCGAACCCGGCGTGCCATGGTGAGTCGGCGGCGCTCGCTCCCGGTGCGGGGCACGGCCGCTGCGAGGGCGCACAAGCGGCGGGGACGGACCCGCGAGGAGGCAGCGATGGCGGTGGGCGGCGCGGAGGGGCTGGCCGGGAGGCGGGACGGCACGACCCGCCGGGTGGTCGTCCTGGGGGCCACCGGCTTCGTCGGCCGCCACGCGGGAGCCGCCTTCCAGGCCGCCGGCCATGAGGTGCTGGCGGTGGCCCGGCAGCCCGTCAAGACCTCGGCGGCATGGCGCTTCTTCCCGATGGACCTGGTGAACGGCGGCCCGGGCGACCTGGCCCGGATGATCGACACCGAGCAGCCGGTGGCGGTGGTCAACGCCGCCGGTACGGCCTGGTCGTCCTCGGCGGAGTACATGCGGCAGGGCAACCAACTGCTGGTGCAGCGGCTGCTGGAGGCGCTGGACGGCGCCTCGTGGCGGCCCCGGCTGGTCCATCTGGGATCGATGCACGAGTACACCCCGCAGCCGGTGGGGACGGCCGTCGACGAGCGCACCCCGACGGACCCCGCCACCGCCTACGGGCAGTCCAAGCTGCTGGGGACCGAGGCGGTGCTGGAGGCGTCGGCGGCGGGGCGGGCCGATGCGGTGGTGCTGCGGCTGGCGAATGTGATCGGCGCGGGCACGCCGCCGAACAGCCTGCTGGGCCAGGTGGCCCGGCAGCTGCGGGAGGCCGCCCGGTCGGAGGGGGAGGCGCTCGTCCGGGTCGCCCCGCTGCGGGCCAGCCGGGACTTCGTGGACGCCCGGGACACCTCCGAGGCGGTCGTGGCGGCGGCGCTGCTGCCGGTCGGCGGGCAGGTGATCAACATCGGGCGGGGCGCGGTGGTGCATGTGCGCACCATGGTGGACCTGCTGATCGCGGCGAGCGGGATGGCCGCCCGGGTGGTGGAGAACACCGGGCGCACCACCAGGTCTCCGGCCGACCCGGACTGGATGCGGGTGGACATCGGTGCCGCCCGGGAGCTGCTGCGCTGGTCGCCGCGCCGGTCGCTGGAGAGCTCGGTACGGGACCTCTGGCGGGCGACGGAGCCCCGCTGAGGGCGGTTCGGCCGTCGGGCCGCTGCGTGGTTCAGCCGGCCAGCAGGCTCAGGTCGGCGGCGGTGACCTGGTCGGTGAGGACCCGCTGCTGGATGCGCTGGAGTCCCGGTGAGGGGTCCAGGCCCAGTTCGTCGCGGAGGACCTCGCGCAGCCGCTGGTAGACCTGGAGGGCCTCGCCCCGGCGCCCGCACCGCTGGAGGGCGATGATCAGGCCGCCCTGGAACCACTCGTGCAGCGGGTGGGCGCAGGCCAGCTCCTTGAGCTCGCCGACCAGTTCGCGGTGGAGCCCGAGGTGGAGGTCGGCGCTGATCCGCAGCTCCATGGTGTGCATCCGCCGCTCCTGGAGCCGCAGGGCGTGCGCCTGGAGCATCCGGCCCTGGCCGACATCGGCGAGCGGCGGGCCGGTCCACAGCGCCAGAGCAGCGCCCAGCAGGTCGGCCGCCGCCCGTGCGTCGCCCTGCCGCAGCGCCGTCCGGCCGAGCGCGGAGAGGCCGTCGAACTCCTCCTCGTCGCACTCGCCGGAGGCCAGCCGGAGCAGATAGCCGGAGCTCTTGGTGAGCAGCGGGCCGGTCCCGGCGTCGGCGGGGTCGTCCCCTTCCAGCAGCTTGCGGAGCTGGTAGATGTAGGTCTGCACGGTGGCGGTGGCGCTGCGGGGCGGGCTGCCCTCCCAGAGTTCGGCGGCGATGTCGGGGATCGGCACCAGTTCATTGCGCCGGGCGATCAGCAGCGCGAGGACCTGGCGCACCTTGGGGGCGCTGGGGGTGGCGGGGCGGTCGCCGCAGGTGACGTCGAGCAGTCCGAGGGTGCGGCACTTCAGCATGGCGCCGCTCCGGAGGCGGGCAGTGCGGCCCGTGCCTTGAGCGCTTCCCACCAGGGCCGGTGGTCGCGGTACCAGGCGACGGTCTCGGCGAGGCCGTCGGCGAAGTCCCGGCCCGGCTTGTAGCCCAGCTCGGTGTGGATCTTGCTCCAGTCGACGGAGTAGCGGCGGTCGTGCCCCTTGCGGTCGGCGACGTACTCGACCCTCTCGGGGCCGGCTCCGCAGGCGTCGAGCAGCAGCGCCGTCAGGTCCGCGTTGCTCAGCTCGGTGCCGCCGCCGATGTTGTAGACCTCGCCCGCGCGGCCCTTGGCGCGCACCAGCTCGATGCCCTGGACATGGTCGTCGATGTGCAGCCAGTCGCGGACGTTGAGCCCGTCGCCGTACAGCGGGACGGTCCTGCCGTCCAGCAGGTTGGTGACGAAGAGCGGGATGAGCTTCTCCGGGAACTGGTGGTGCCCGTAGTTGTTGGAGCAGCGGGTGACCCGGATGTCGAGGCCGTGGGTGCGGTGGTAGGCGAGGGCGATCAGGTCGGAGGCTGCCTTGGAGGCGGCGTACGGAGAGTTGGGGGCGAGCGGCTGGGACTCGGAGCAGGAGCCGGTCGGGATGGAGCCGTACACCTCGTCGGTGGAGACATGGACGAAGGTGTCCACGCCGTGCCGCAGCGCGGCGTCCAGCAGGACCTGGGTGCCCAGCACATTGGTGCGGACGAACTCGCCGGAGTCGGCGATGGACCGGTCCACATGGGACTCGGCGGCGAAGTGGACCACCTGGTCGTGCTCGGCGACCAGCCGGCCGACCAACTCCTCGTCGCAGATGTCCCCGACGGCGAGGGTGAACCGGTCGGACCGGCGGACCTGGTCCAGGTTGGCGAGGCTGGCCGCGTAGGTGAGC
Organism: Peterkaempfera bronchialis; assembly: GCF_003258605.2. NCBI lineage: Bacteria > Bacillati > Actinomycetota > Actinomycetes > Kitasatosporales > Streptomycetaceae > Peterkaempfera > Peterkaempfera bronchialis. The sequence continues at coordinate 6,033,328 of NZ_CP031264.1, read as the reverse complement.
TTGTCCAGGACGGTGAGGGAGACCTCGCCCGGGCCCGAGGGGCCGAGCAGGGTCCGCACATAGTGCGAGCCGATGAAGCCGGCGCCGCCGGTCACCAGGATTCTCGTCTGACTCATCTGGGCTGCGGCGCGGCGACCTGGGCGGTCCAGGTCGGCGGGGGCGCCGGTCTCCTTCCCATGGGTGCGTGGTCTGGGGTACAGCGGGCTGCGGGCTGCGGGCCGGTCAGCGCTCGGCGGTGAGCCGTTCGAGTACGGCGACCGTCTCATGCGGGGTGGGCATGGCCGCCGACTCGTCGCGCAGGCGGCGGGCGGCGGCGGCGAAGCCCGGGTCGTCCAGCAGGCGCCGGGTGTGGCGGACCACCTGATCGGCGTCGACCTGGCTGTGGTGTACGAAGATCCCGGCGCCCTGGCGCTCCAGGGACCGGCCGCGCAGCTCCTGGTCGGCGACCAGGGTGGAGAGGATCAGCTGGGGCACCGCATTGACCAGGGCGGTGGAGAAGGTCCCCCAGCCGCCGTGGTGGATGACGGCGGAGCAGCTGGGCAGCAGGGTGTTCAGGGCCACGTCGTCCACGATCCGGGCGTTGCCGGGGACCGGCCCGAGCAGTTCGCGCTGCCGGGGCAGCAGCGCGGCCACCACCTCCACGTCAAGGGGGGCGAGGGCGGCCAGGATCTCCGGTACCGAGACATAGTCGCCGCCGTACGCTTCGGTGTTGGACTGCCCGAGGGTGAGGCAGACCCGGGGCCGCTTGGGGGGTTCGCGCAGCCAGTCCCAGAGCACGGCGGAGCCGTTGTAGGGCTGGTAGCGCATGGAGAGCTGCCGCAGCGCGCTGGGCGGTCGCAGGCTGGGCGGCAGGGTGTCCAGTGTGTACTGGCCGTTGACCAGCTCCTCGTCGCAGCTGACGCCGTACGGGCGGGCGCGCTCGTCCAGCCAGTCGGCGAGCGGGTCGACCCGCTGGTCCTCGGGGGCCTGCCGCATCAGCTCGGTGAAGGTGGTGCGGGCCTGCCCGTAGACGTCCGCGCACCAGAGCAGCCGGAGGTGGGCGGCGCCGCTGACCCGGGCGGCGACGGCTCCGGCGTAGGCGAGCGGGTCGCGGATCACCAGGTCCGGCTGCCAGCTGCGGGCCAGCGCCACCATGCCGTCCATCACCGGCTCGTTGTAGAGCGCGAAGCCGTACGGGACGCTGATCTCGTAGCGGGCGCGGATGGCGGGCCAGTCCACCTCCCCGGGGCCGAGCCGGCTCCAGTTGGCCATGTCGTTGTCCTGGGAGTCCCGGGCGGCGGCCATCGCCTGGTGCAGGGTGTGGTCCCGGCCGACCGGTGCCGCGACCAGTCCGGCCCGGGTGATGGTGTCGGTGAGCGAGGGGGCGTTGGCCATCAGCACCTCGTGGCCGGCCGAGGTCAGGGCCCAGGCCAGCGGCACCATGCCGTAGAGGTGCGACTTCTCGGACAGGCCGGCGAACAGGACGCGCATGGGACCCCTTCGGGTGCTCGGGCGGTGGCGGCCGTGCGGGGCGGCCGTCATCGGACCGCTCGCAGGGCGGCGAGCAGCGTCCTGGCCTCGGCGTCGAGCCGGTGGCCCCGGTCGAGCAGCCGGTCCAGCCCGGGGAGGCTCACCCAGTGGTGGCGGCCGTCGGCTCCGTCGGGCAGCGCGGAGGCGTCGATGACCAGGTGGCGGGTGCGGGCGTGGTGGAAGCGGCTGCCCTCCTCGGACAGCTCGGTGTCGAAGAGGACGCGCTCCGGCGGTGCGTGGTGCACCGCGTCCAGACAGGGCGTACGGGGGTCGGTGTACGGGTCGGGGGTGGACCGCACGGTCGGGCCGAGCGCCACCCTGCCGGGCCGGTCGGGGTCCGGGTGGGCGCCGAGCAGCAGCCGCGGCACCCCGCCGACCTCCTTGACCAGCAGGGCGGCCGTGCCCGGCCGGTGCGGCCTCAGCAGCGGCTGGGACCAGGCGGGCACCTCGCGGCGGGCGGAGCGCACATCCACGGCGACGATGTCGAAGAGCAGCCCGCTGCGGTCGGCGAGCCCGGACGGCGAGGGGTTCCAGCCGGCCACCCGGGAGAGCGCCGTCCGCTCCACGGTGGCCTGGTGCGCGGCCCCGCAGCGGGCGATCCAGCGGTCGGTCTCGGCTGCCGCGTACGGGTCGTCGGCGTCAGGGGTGTCGGCGTCAGGGGTGCCGGCGTCGGCGTGCCAGTCCGGCAGGGTCGAAAGCACCGTACGGGCGTCGGCGCTGACCAGGTTGGGCTGCCGCAGCAGCGCATTGACCTGGCCGAGGGTCAGCCAGCAGAAGTCGGGCCCGGCGCCGACCTCGGGGCCGGCCTCCACCACCAGGGCGCGGTTGCGCCCCTGCGCCAGCCAGGGGCCGGGTCCGGGCAGCGGCACCTCGGCCACCACCCGCTCCGGCGCGGGGGCGAGGAAGTGCCCGACATAGGGGACCGCCGCGCCGCCGTGCACCCGGTCGTAGTTGCTCGGCGTGGCCTGGACGGTGGGGGCGAGCTGGATGCCGCCGATGTTGCCCGGTTCGGCCTTGGCCTGCATCAGCAGGTGCAGCAGACCGCCGATCTCACGGACCAGCAGGCCCAGCAGCCCGGTCTCCGGCTGGACGATCACCGGCTGGTCCCAGTCCGGGACGGGGCCGTCGCCGCGCCGCACCCGCAGCCCCTCCACGGAGAAGAACCGCCCGCTGGTGTGGCGGAGGTCGCCGGTGCGGGGCTCGACGTACCAGTCCGCCATCCGGTCCAGCCGGGTGGGGCGTACCTGCTGTGCATGCGCCCACCAGCGGCGGGAGAGCCAGTCGAGGAACTGCTCATTGGTCGTCACCGCACCGTCGGTGGCCGCCGCCGAGTCCGCGAGCCGGGAGAGCAGCGCCCGGTCCGGGCGCCGCAGCAGCTTCGGAAGACCGACCTCGTTCATCGCTTCGCCTTTCGGTGTCAGTCCCCCCGGGTCAGTCCTCCCGGACGGTGACGGCACCGGCCGGGCAGGTGTCACGTGCCTCGTACACCGCCTCCCGCAGCCGGTCCGCCGGCCGCTCGACCAGCAGGAAGGCCAGGCCGTCCCGCTCGTCCTGGTCGAAGACCTCACGGGCGGCCAGCACGCACTGCCCGGCCCCCAGGCACCTGTCCCGGTCGATCGCGATCTCCATACGGACCCTCTGCCCTTCAGAACCGTGGAAGGCCATCTTGCGGTCGGCGGTGCCCGGTTGCGGACCGCCGCCGCCGGGGTCTGGGAATTCCTCCAGACAATCGCGGCACCCCACGTCAGCGTCCGGGACTCGGTGAATCCCTAGAGTCCGCCGGAGACGCTGGCCCGCCGTCCCCCCGCCGTGCTGGGCTGAGTCGACGGCCGACCCGCCCGGCCCCGGCCGGCGGTGCGACATCCGGTCCTGGCCTACCGCCGGGCCGCGCGAAAGGGGAATCTCTGGTGGCGCAGCACGACAGCGTGGACGTCCTGCCCGATGCACCGCCGCCGCGGGTCCCCGGCCCGGAGGTCGGCAAGGCCCCCACGGTGGAGCCGGACGGCGGGGCGACGCTGCTGGCCTGGCTGCGCCGGATGCGCGACGAGCAGCCGGTGTGGCGGGACGAGGCGGGCAACACCCATGTCTTCCGCCACCAGGAGGTGCAGCGCATCCTCTCCGATCCGGCGACGTTCTCCTCCGACACCGTGGGCCGGCTCTCCGGCGGTGAGCGGCAGGCGCCGCGCGGCACCCTGCTGCTGCTCGACCCGCCGCTGCACAGCAAGATGCGGCGGCTGGTGAGCCGGGCCTTCACCACCGGGCTGATCGCCGGTCTGGAGCCCTGGATCACGGAGCTGACCACGGAGCTGCTGGACGCCGTCGACTCCGACCACTTCGATCTGGTGGACGCGGTCGCCAACCCGCTCCCGGTGACCGTCATCGCCGGGATGCTGGGGGTGCCGCTCTCCGACCGGTCCCTCTTCCAGGGCTGGGCGGACCAGCTGCTCTCCACGGACCCCGACGACCCGCAGAGCGTGCAGCGGATGGAGGAGACCGCCGTCCGGATCTCCGGCTACCTCCAGGAGTTCATCACCGCGCGCCGGGAGCGGTCGCACGACGACCTGCTGGGCACCCTGGTCCAGGCCGGGATCGACGGGGAGCGGCTGACGGACGAGGACATCGTCAGCTTCGCCACCCTGCTGCTGCTGGCCGGGCACATCACCACCTCGGTGCTGGTCGGCAATACGGTGCTCTGCCTCGACCGGCACCCGGAGCTGCTGCGGACGGTGCGGGAGGACCGGTCGCTGATCCCGGCGCTGATCGAGGAGACGCTGCGGCTGCGGCCCCCCTTCACCCGGATCGAGCGGGTGCCGGTCCGGGAGGTGGAGATCGGCGGGGTGACCGTCGCGCCGGACACCCTGGTCCATCTCTGGCTGCTGTCGGCCAACCACGACGAGCGGGCCTTCGAGGACCCGGCGGCCTTCGTCCCGGGCCGCTCCAATGCGCGGCAGGCGGCGTTCGGCCATGGCATCCACTACTGCATCGGGGCGCCGCTGGCCCGGCTGGAGGGCCGCATCGTGATCGACCTGCTGCTCGACCGGTTCTCCGACATCCGGGTCGACCCCGGCGCCCGGCTGAGCTACCACGGCACCAATGTGTACGGCGCGCGGCATCTCCCGCTGGCCGTCAAGCGGGCCTGAGCCCTCCCCCTCCCCCATTCCCCCGCAGCACACGGACCGCGCCCCAGGGCCGGACCGGACGGAGACGACATGACCACCAGGCCCGAGCCACCCGTGATCCCCAGCGAGCGCGGCAAGTGCCCGTTCGACCCGCCCGCGGAGTACGCCCGGCTGCGTGAGCAGGACCCGATCAGCCCGATCACCTTCCAGGTCGCCCCCGGGGACCGCGACGGCTGGCTGGTCACCCGGCACGACTACGTCCGGCAGATCCTGGCCGACGACCGCTTCAGCCACCGCAATGAGCTGCTGGCCCATGTGGTCGCGCCGCCGTTCCCCATCCCGGAGTATGTGCCGCAGCCGTCCCCGCCCGGCGCCTTCGCCAAGACGGACGCGCCCGAGCACTCCAAGTACCGCAGGCTGCTGGCCGGGCACTTCACGGTCCGCCGGATCCAGCAGCACGAGCCGGAGCTGACCCGGATCATCGACGGGGTACTGGACGAGATGGCCGGGCTGGAGCCGCCGGTCGACCTGCTGAAGGTCTTCGCCGAGACGGTGCCCGCCCGGTCGGTCTGCTCGCTGATGGGCGTCTCGCCGGAGCTGGTCTCGGACATGTCCGAGCACTTCGGCGCGCTGATGAAGCTCACGTACACCCTCGGGGAGTTCATCCACCACCTGGAGTCGATCAACGAGATCCTCGGGCGGATGGTCAAGACCCGGATCGACGAGCCCGCCGACGACTTCTTCGGCCAGCTCATCGCGACCGGCGAACTCACCGAGGAGGAGCTGGTCAACCTGGCGGTGCTGACCGTCGGCGGCTCCCTGGACACCACCCCCAACATGCTCGGGCTGAGCACCTTCGCGCTGCTGGAGAACCCCGACCAACTGGCCGAACTGCGGGCCCGCCCGGAGCTGTACGAGACCGCCGTGGACGAGCTGATGCGCTATCTGACGATCTCCCAGATGGGCTCCAGCCGCTGCGCGCTGGAGGATGTGGAGATCGGCGGCCGGACCATCAAGGCCGGTCAGACGGTGGTGCTGTCGCTGCCCGCCGCCAACCGCGACCCGGCCCTCTTCGACAACCCGGACGCGCTGGATGTGACCCGCGTCCCGCGCAAGCACCTGGCGCTGGGCTTCGGCATCCACCAGTGCCTGGGCCAGCACCTGGCCCGCGCCACCCTGCGGATCGGCCTGCGCCGCCTCTTCGAGCGGTTCCCCACGCTGCGCCTCGCGGTCCCCGCCGACCAGGTGCCGCTGCGCGACCGGGCCGTGCACTACGGCGTGGACTCGCTCATGGTGACCTGGGGCTGACCGGCGGAGGCGAGCAGAGCTGTGACGACCTTCCGCACCCCCGTGAAGAGCCGCACGGAGCAGACCTTCCGGGTCCGCGCCGGTGAGGCGAGCGGCGACCGGGTCCGGCTCAGCGGGTACGACCTGCTGACCGGCCCGGTCTACACCCCGCTGACGTTCTTCTACCGCCGCACGCTGGACGGTGCGGCGCTGCGCGCCTCGCTGGCCAGGACGCTGCGGCACTACCCGATGCTGGCGGGCCGGCTGAAGCGGGACGCCGACGGCGGCCTCAGCGTGCTCTGCGACGACGCGGGCGCCCGCTTTGTGGAGGCGTCCTCACCCGACCCCATGCCGGACTACGGGCCCGACCGGCGGGCCGAGCCCGTGGTCGGCAACTTCCTGCGCGAGGTCGGCCCGTTCCGGGTGGTCGACCGGGACACCCCGCTGCTCAAGGTGCGGCTGACCCGGATGCGGGGCGGCGGCTCGATCCTCGGCGTGGTGATCAACCACAGCCTGGCCGACGGCAGCAGCAGCCTGGCCTTCCTGGAGAGCTGGTCGCGGGTCCACCGGGGGCTCGCCCCCGCCGCGCCCTGCCACGACCGGGGGCTGCTGGACGCCCTCGGGGAGCCGGCCCGCAGCGCCGAGGCGATCCGCGACCGGGCCTTTGTCGCCGTACCGCGCCGTACCCATCTGCACGCCACCGCGCGGCTGGGCTTCAAGCGGCTGGCCACGGTCGCCACCCGCTTCGCGGCGGCGGAGGTCGCCGCGCTGAAGGAGGTCGCGACGGCGGACCTGGCCGGTACCGGGCGGTGGGTGTCCACCAATGACGCGCTGACCGCCCATCTGTGGCAGGTCCTCGGTCGGCTGCGGGCCCGGCCGGACGCCGCCACCGAGTGGCTCGGCCTGGTGGTCGGCGCCCAGTCGCAGCTCGGCGGCGCGCTGCCCGAGGGGTACTGGGGCAACTGCGTCACCAACAGCTGGACCGGGACGACCGCCGCCGAGCTGCGGTCCCGGCCGCTCGGGGAGACCGCCCGGGCCATCCGGGCCGGGCTGGAGGCCAACACCGAGGAGAAGGTCCGCGACGAGATCGCCTTCCTCAACGCCCACCGCCGACTGGGGGTCTCCCGGCGGGTGATGTCCACCCGGGCGTTCGATGTCTTCGACACCGCCGTCACGGTCAACAACTGGTCGAGGTTCCCCCTCTACCGCATCGACCTGGGCGCGGGCACGCCCTTCTGGTACGAGTTCCCCGACCTGCCCATCCCGACGGTGCACATCGCCCCGACCCCGGACGGGGACGGCGGGCGGGACGTGTACCTCTGCCTGCCCCTGCCGCACGCCGAGGAGATCCGCACCCGGCCCTGGCAGGAGCGGCTGCACTGCCATGCACCGTCGCTCCCCGGGGCCCGGGCGAGCTGATCCCACGGACCGTCAACCCCGGCTGCTCTCTGGGGATTTGCCCACCTTCACCTCGGCGAGGATGGGCGCGCGCCCGCCCTGTTCCTGTGCATAGGATGCCGAACGTGACCGATCAGCCGCAGCATGCCGCTGACCACGCCGATCAGCGGACGGACCGCGACCTGCCGCGCCCGAAGGCACCTCCGCCCTGCACCTTTGCGACACTCGTCGACCGCGAGCAGGAACGCGCCGCGCTCTCCTCCCTGGTCCGAGGCACCCGCGCCGGAGGAGCCGCCATCGCCCTGCTGGAAGGGCCGGTCGGCAGCGGCAAGAGCCGACTGCTGCGCAGCCTGACCGCCGAGGCGCGGCTGAACGGCATACGCGTCCTGGAGGCGCGCTGCGACGCATTGGAGCGCGACTTCCCGTTCGGTGCGGTGCGGCGGCTCTTCGAACCGCTGCTGGCCTCGGCCGACCCGCAGCAGCGGGCCCGGCTGCTGTCCGGCAACGCCCGGGCGGCGCGGCAGGCGCTGGGCTCGGAGGCGCTGCACGGCAGCATGATGGACCTGGCGGAGGACGTCTCCTTCGCGGTGCTGCACGGGCTCTACTGGTTCACCTCGCATCTCGCGGAGCAGGGGCCGCTGGTCATCGCGGTGGACGACGCGCACTGCGCCGACCTGGCGTCGCTGCGGTTCCTGGTGCACCTCGCCCGCCGCCTCGAAGGGCTGCCGGTCCTGCTGGCCGTCTCCCAGCGCACCGGGGACCGGGCCACCGGGGCGGCCCTGCTGGACGACCTGGCCGCGCAGCCGCTCTGCCGTGTGATCCGCCCCCGGCCGCTGACCCACGACGGGATCGCCGAGCTGGTACAGGAGGTCCTCGGCCGGACCTCCGACGAGGCGTTCCACGCCGCCTGCCTGGCCGCCACCGGCGGCAACCCGTTCCTGGTGCACGCTCTGCTGGCCGCGCTGCGGCTGCACGGCGAACCGCCCACCGTGGAGAGCCTGGAGCGCATCTCCGCCCATGACAGCAGCCTCTTCGCCGAGCCCATGCTGCGGGTCCTGCGGCAGCAGCCTCCGGCCGCCATGGCCGCCGCCCGCGCAATGGCCGTCCTCGGGGACGGCAGCCCGGCCGAGAGCTGTGCCCGGCTGGCCGGACTGGATGTCGCGACGCTCGTCCCGGCCCTGCGGACGCTGGGCTCCCTCGGCCTGCTGACCGGCACCGAGGACGGCCGGACCTGGTCGTTCAACCACGGCATCGTCCGGGAGGTCATCCTGGCGGACATGCCGTCCGCCGAGCGGGCCGAGAGCCACCGACGGGCCGCCCGGCTGCTGCTGGACGACGGGGCGCGGGCCGAGCAGGTGGCCGCGCACCTGCTGATGACCGAGCTGCCGGCGACCGGGGAGTGGGCGGTCACGGTGCTCCGCGAGGCCGCCCGGGAGGCGTCGTTCCGCAGCGCCCCGGCGCTCGCCGTGGACCTGCTGCGGCACTGCCTGCCCGATGAGGTGGACCCCGCCGCCGACGCCGCCCTGCTGGTCGAACTGGGCCTGGCCGAGGCCGCGGTCGACACGCACGCCAGCGTGCGCCATCTCCAGCTGGCGCTGGAGCATGTCCATGAGCCGCTGCCGCGCTTCTTCGTCCTCTCGTCGCTCTCCAGCGGGCTGGTCCGCAGCGGGCAGGCCGCGCAGGCGGTGCGGCTGCTGGCCGAGCAGACCCCCACCGTGCGGGACGCCACCGGGGACCTCTCCCGGCTGCTGGAGGGGCAGCGGCTGCTGGCCGCCTACGAGGACCTGCCGAGCTACCGGGACATCCTCGGCGAGTCCTCGTTCGGGCTGGAGCTGCCCGGGCACACCCCCGGGGAGCGCGGCCTGCTCGCCGCCCGGGCCGGCGTCGTCGTGGTGCGCGGGGACCGGGCGGCGGAGGCCGCCGCCGCGGCCGGGCGGGTGCTGCGGCGCGGCGAGTCGGCGGCCGACTCGCCGTTCTTCCTGGCCAGCGCCGCGACCGTGCTGCTCTACGCCGACCGGCCCGACGAGGCGGACGCGGCGTACCGGCGGATCATGGGCAGCGCGGACCAGGACCACAGCACGCTCTCCTACAGCGTGTGCAGCGGCCTGCGGTCCGAGGCCGCCTACCGGCTGGGGGCCCTCCCGGAGGCGCTGGACGCCACCCGGACGGCGCTCGACCTGGCGCCGCCGGGGACGTCGGGCATGGCCCAGCTGCTGCCGGCCTCCACCCGCATCCATGTGCTGCTGGAGTACGGGGACCTGGCCGGTGCGGAGGCGGTCGCCGCCCAGCGGTTCGCCAAGGCCGCTGCGGACACCTGGCGGTGGAACGAGTACCTGGCGGCGCGCGGGCGGCTGCGGCTGGCCCAGGGCGAGCCGGAGGCCGCGCTGGCCGACCTGCTGGAGTGCGGCCGGCGCCAGGTGCAGTGGGCGCGGACCAGCCCGGCGGTCTCCTCCTGGTGGGTCTGGGCGGCCCGCGCCCATCTCGCCCTGGGGAACGGCGGGCGGGCCCGGGCGCTGGCCGAGGAGGCCGTGTTCCGCGCCCGGCGCGGCGATCTGCCGTATGCGCTCGGCGCGGGTCTCAGCCTGCTCGCGCAGACCGAGACGGGGGCCAAGGCGGGGGCTAAGGCAGGGGCTGAGACGGGGGTGCGGCGGCTGGCGCTGCTGGAGGAGGCGCTGGCGATGCTGGAGGACTCGCCCGCCCGGCTGGAGCTCACCAGGGTGCTGATCGCCCAGGGGGCGGCGCTGCATGAGTCGGGCCGTACCGAGGCCGCGCGGGAGGTCCTGCGCCGGGGGCTGGAGTCGGCGTACGCGCTGGGGGCGCGGGTGCTGCGCGCACAGGCCCACCACGCGCTGCTGGCCACCGGCGCCCGGCCGCGCCGCCCGATGTCGAGCGGCCTCGCCTCGCTCACCCCGAGCGAGGCCCAGGTGGCGCGGCTGGCCGCGGACGGCCGGACCAACCAGGAGATCTCGGAGGCGCTGTTCGTCACCCAGCGCACCGTCGAGCAGCATCTGACCTCGGTCTACCGCAAGCTCGGCAGCTCCGGGCGGCGCAGGCTGCGCTCGCTGCTCGACGGCGCCACCGACAGCGAGCCCGCGTAGTCGGCGGGGCAGGGTTCCGGCCACTCCCCGATTGTTGGCATGTTCCTGCTATCGCTGCTGTAGGGTGACCCCCGGGGCGGCGGCCCCACCTTCTCTCTCCCAGGAGACGGCCACAGGATGACCAGCCCACCGCACGGCCGCGACGATCGGGGCGATCGGGACGCGGACACGGGCGACGCCGGGCTGCCGGGCCTCCTGAGGATGACGGGCAGCGCCCTCTCCCCTGGTGCGACACACAGGTGATCGGGGCGATCCATCTCGCCATGCGAGAGGAATATGTTCAAATGCCGGATGTTGCACGTTCAAGTAAACCTTGTAAGCTGTGCTGCATGCTCCTGACAATCCCCCCATCTGCCACACACTACCGGAGCATTCCTCCACCCGGGCGTACCGCCCGCCGCACACCGCAGCCGGAGCCCGGAACCCCCGCTCCGCTGTGACCCACCGCTCCTCACCCATGGCAGACCCACGCCTCGGAATCAAGGAGTCCGCATCATGCACCCCCAACTCGCCCATCACCAGGACACCGAGGACACCGGGGAGCCCTTCTACGGCTACGGCCGGCCGCTGACCGTTCGCGGCGTCGGACCGTCCCTCGTACGGCGGCTGGCCTCGGAGGTGCGCGCGGGGGTGCCCACGGCCATCGCCGTCATCGGGCCGCGCGGAGCGGGACGCACCACCTTCCTGCGCCGCGCCGCGGCCTTCGCCTCCGCCTCGGGGGTGACCGTCCTGACCGGCCGGGGATCCCCCTCGGAACAGCAGTCGACCTGCGGTGTGGCCCTGCAACTGGCCTCCGCGCTCCCCGACGCCGAGCGCCCGGCCGACCTGGAGCAGGCACTGACCGCGCCCCCTCGCCGCTCGGTGCTGGTCGAGGGGTTCAGCCAGGCGCTGCTGCGCGCCGCCCGCCGACGCCCGCTGGCGCTCGCCGTCGACGATGTGCAGTGGGCGGACCCCCACTCCCTCGATGTGCTCTGCGCCGTGCTGCGCCGGATGCGCTCCACCCGGCTGACCGTGATGATCTCGATGACGGGGACCGCGCCGGACGTCCCCGCCTCCTGCACCGAACTGCTCACCCTGGTCTGCTCGCCGCCGGTCCGCGGGCATGTGGTGCGGCTGGACCCGCCGCCGCCCCCGACGGTGCCCGCCCAGCGCACCGCGCAGCTGGCCCGGTCCCGGCGGACCGGCGCCGCACCCCGCCCCCGGGGAACGGGCTGCCGACCCGGCAGCGCCCCCGGCCCGGCAGCACCCCGCCGACGGCCGCCCCGGACCGGACCGCCGACCTGACCTGGGGCATGGCGCCGGAGCCGCTGGCCCTGCTGCGCGGCATGGCCGCCTGCCGGGACCTGCTTCCGGTCCCGCTGGTCTCCGCCCTGGTCGGCCTGGAGGAGACCTCCACCGTCTCCGCGCTCCGCGCCCTGCGCGCCGCCGGTCTGGTGACCTCGGATCAGCCGCCCCGGCTGACCGGCCTGGTCAACCCCGAGCGGGTGCTCTCCGCGATGGACGACGCCGACCGGCAGGCCCTGTACGAGCAGGCCGCCGAACTCGGCCACCAAGCCGCCCTCCAGGACGAGGCCCTGGCCGACCTGCTGCTGCGGGCCCGGCCCTCCGGGGCGCCCTGGGTCAGCGGCACCCTCCGCCGGGTCGCCGCCGCATGCCGGGCCCGTGGCGAGCACCGGCGGGCGGTGCGCTGCCTGGCACGCGCCCTCCAGGAGCCGCTGCCCGCCGACGAGCACGCCCGGCTGCTGGTGGAGCTGGGCACCGCCGGCTGCCTGACGGACCCGGACGCCGCCGACCGGTTCCTGGTCCAGGCCCTGCACGGCACCGGCCGCCACGGCGGCACCTGGAACCGGCCCACTGCCGCCGACCTGCTGCTGGCCCGGGGGGACGCGGTGGCCGCGCGGCACGCCCTGGCGGCGGCCTACCCGGCGGCGCGGGACGACGAGCAGGAGCGGGCCGCGCTGCTCGCCCTGCACTGGTTCGCCGAGAACGCCCGGCTGGACGAGAGCGGCCTGGAGGGCATCCTGTCGGACATGCCCGCGCTGCCGGCCGTACCGCAGGACCCGTCCGGCCTGGCCGCCGCCGCCTGGCAGGCCGCAACGGTCGGCCAGGACGCCGCCCGCGCCCGGAACCTCGGCCTCGCCGCGCTGGACTTCCCACTCCGTGGACTGCCGCTCTACCCACGGCTCTTCGCCTGCCGCGCGCTGGGCGTCACCGACGAGGTCGACGCCGCCCACACCGGCCTCTCCGCCGCCCTCGCCGAGGCCAGACGGCGGCAGATGCCGCCGCTCGTCGGGCTCGCGCTGCTCTTCAGCTGCGAACTGCACCTGAGATGCGGAGACATCGGCAGGGCCGCCCGGGACCTGGCGATGGCCCGGATCGAGATGCCGATCAGCGCCTGGCATCCCACCATGGCCCCTGCGGTGCAGGCACTGGAGGTACGGATCCGGGTCGCCCGCGACCAGTTGGACGCCGCGGAGAACATCGCCTACCTGGACTGCCCGGTCGGCGGGGAGCAGCGCTACTCCTGGCCGCAACTGCTCTTCGCCCGGGGGGTCCTCCGCCTGGCCCAGGGTCGGCCGCAGGAGGCGGCGGCCGAGCTGCGGGAGTGCGGGCGGTGGCTGCTGGCCCGGGGCTGGACCAGCCCCGGGCTGATGGCCTGGCGCCCGGTCCGGGCCATCGCCCACGCCTGCTCCGGCGAGTCGGCGGAGGCGGCCCGGCTGCTCGCCGAGGAGCAGCGGCTGGCCGCCCGCTGGGCTACCCCGAGCGCCCTGGGGACGGTGGACCTGATCTCCGGTCTGCTGGCGGAGGGCGATCCGGCGGTGCGGCTGCTGGAGTGCGCCGTGCAGCGGCTGCGGGTATCGCCGGCGGCCGACCTGTACGTCCTCGCGCTGGCGCAGCTCGCCTCGGCCCGGGACCGGCTCGGCGAGCGGGACTCCTCCTGCTCCCTGCAGGCCGAGGCCGCGCAACTGGCCGCCGGGCTCGGGCACACGCTCATGCACGATCGGCTCCGCACCGACCGCTGACGCCGTCCGGGAACCCGCCGGCCCCGCCGTCCGTGCTCCTGGAAGGAGGGTGAACTTCCGGTGCGGCGCGGTCGTAGACCCCGCCAACAGCCGCCCGCAGCTGCGTCCGACAATCATGTGGGGGGATCAACAGTGTTGCTGGAACGGGAAAGCGCTCACAACCTGGTGGCGGCAGCGCTGCTCGCCGCACAGGCGGGACGCGGCTCCATGCTTCTCGTCAGAGGCCCGCTGGGGATCGGCAAGTCGGCCCTGCTGGAGAGCGTCAATGAACTCGGCTCCCGGCTGGACGCGCTGACCCTGCGGGCGAACGCGGCGTCGATGGAGCACGACTTCTCCTTCGGCGTCGTACGGCAGCTGCTGGAACCCGCGCTCTCCCGGGCGTCCCCCGCCGACGTCGAGCGCTGGCTCTCGGGAGCGGCCCAGAACTCCCGCCCGGCGCTGGCGGACGACACCCTGACCAGCCGTCCGTACCCGCACCGGGCCCCCGAGTTCGAGGCGGTGCTGCACGGCCTGTCGACGCTGGTGGCCACTATGAGCCGCGACCGGCTGCTGCTGATCCTCATCGACGACCTGCACTGGGCGGACGCCGAGTCGCTGCACTGGCTGCGCCACTTCGCCCGGCGTATGCAGTCGAAACGCGTGCTGCTGGTCTGCACCCTGCTCGACGGCGACATCCGCGCCGAGCTGCCGTCGGTCCGCGAACTGACCGGCCACGCACAGCACACCATCGTCCCGACCAGCCTGGGCATCGCCGGCACCCGGACGCTGGTGCACCACCACTGCGACGGGCCGGCCGACGAGGAGTTCGTCACCGCATGCCACCGGGCGTCCGGCGGCAACCCGCTCTTTCTGACCTCCCTGCTGACCGAAGCCGCCTTCCGCGGTCTGAAGCCGTCCGCCGAGCACGCGGCGGACGCCGCCGGGCTGCGCCCCTCACTGCTGCGGCAGCGGCTGCTGGTCCTGCTCACCTCGCTGCCCGAACAGGTCCGCCGGACCGCCTTCGCCATGACCATCCTCGACCCGGACCCGGACGCCGAACTGCTCGGCCGACTCGCCGGGTTAGACGCGGTCCGGCAGGCCGAGGCGCTGCGCATCCTGCATGCGCTCGGGCTGGTCACCGGCCTGGCCCGGCCGCGGTTCGTCCACCCGGTCGTCCAGGACGCTGTCGAGGAGGGCATGCCGCTCTCCGAACGGGCCGCGATGCATGTGGTCGCGGCCGAGCTGCTGCACCGCTCCGGCCGCCCGGCCGAGCAGGTCGCGGACCAGCTGATGGCGGTCATCACCCCGCAGGGGCCGTGGGCGGCCCAGGTGCTGCGCACCGCGGCCGACAGCGCGCTGCGGCGCGGCGCCCCCAAGGCCGCCGCCCAGTATCTGCGGCGGGCGCTGCTGGACAGCTCACCGGCCGGCCCCGACCGGGCGCGGCTGCTGGTGGACCTGGCCACGGTGGAACGCAGCTTCGCCACCTCCGCCTCCGTACGGCATGTGGCGCAGGCCGTCCCACTGCTGGACTCCACCCGGGAGCAGGCTGCGGCGCTGGCCAGGCTGGGGCCGATCGTCATCGACTCGGTCTCCCTCCAGGTGGACGAGATGCTGCGGCGGATCGCGGGCGACCTGACCGGATCGGGGCAGCTCGAAGGGCCCGACCGCGAGCTGGCGCTGCGGCTGGAGGCACGGCTGCGCTATATGTCGGCCTGGGACCCGGCCGACCTCGCCACCTCCGTGCGGCGGCTCTCCGGCCTCGGCCCCGACCCCGCCATCGACACCGTCGGCGAACGGGAACTGCTCGCCGTACTGATCTATGCGGCCACCGCCGCCAACTCCATCCCGGCGTCCGAAGCGGCCCGGCTCTCGATGCAGCTGCTGGACCGGGAACCCCCCTCTCCGGTCCATGTGCACACCACCCTTCCGCTGACCACGGCCGTCCTGGCCGGGGCGGACCATGTGGACGGCGTAATGGCCTGGCTCGACGAGGCGTACCGGATCGCGGAGCGCCGCGAGGGCGACGTGGAGCAGGCGGTGATCCGGACCGAGCAGTCCCTGGTGGCCCTCGCCTCCGGCGACCTCGCCGACGCCAGGGCCAAGATCCTGGAGGCGTACCAGCTGTCCGGCTCCGACCAGGGCGGCTTCACCACCATGTCGGCGTCCACCCTCGCCGTCGTCGCCCTCCAGGCCGACGAACCCGGGCTCGCCGAGCAGATCCTGCGCCGCCACCGGGTCGGGGTCGAGGCCCAGCACCTCGCGGCCCTGCTCGCCATGGTCAAAGGGGCCACCGCCGCACGCCAGCGCGACCGGCAGGCCGCACTGGACCACTTCCTCAACGCCGGACACCGGCTGGAGCAGATCAGCTGGCACAACCCGGTGCTGCTGCCCTGGGCCTCCCGGGCCGCCCTGATGCACCACAGACTCGGCGACACCGTGCGGGCGGCCGAACTCAGCCGCCACGAGGTGGAGCAGGCGCAGGCATGGGGCGCCCCCGCCACGGTGGGACGGGCGCTGTCGGTGCAGGGGCTGGTGACACCCGGTCGACGCGGACTGGAACTCCTGGAGGAATCCGTGGAAATTCTGGAGTCCTCGGCCAATCGCTTCGAGCTGTGCAAGGCGCTGACGGCCCTGGGCGAACGGCTGGGAGCCCCGAATTCCCGGGGCGCGGCCGCGCTGCGCCGGGCACTCGACCTCGCCGTCGGGTGCGGGGCGCCCTCGCTTGCCGAGCGCATACGGATCCGGCTCGGAAACGGTTCCCCGGAGCCCCGGATGTCACCCCTGCCGCTGACCCCGGCGGAACACAAAGTGGCCCGGCTCGCGGCCACCGGCTCCAGCAACCAGGCAATCGCCGACCAGCTGTCCATTTCCGTCCGGGCGGTCGAGAAGCATCTGACGAGCTGTTATCGAAAACTCGGCATCAAGGGCCGCTCCGCACTGGCTCCGGCGCTCGACCAGCGGGGCGCGGGGAGGTGACCCGCCGGGCCCAGCGGCCCACCGGGTGGTACGGTCCGCTGCCGTACGGGGGGCGGGTGCGCCTCCCCGCTCCGTACCGGCACGGCGGGAGCTGGGCTGCTTCCCGCCTCTGAACTGCGGTGATGGCGATCGGCCGACCGTACCATCCAGAGGTCCAGACCACCGAACCACACCGCCCGCCCGATCCGGAGCGACCGAACCACAGAACCCCGAAACCACAGTGTTTGAGCTATGGCCAGGGCCTTGCTTGACTGACCTGACGGTGCTTTCTAAGCTCATTGCACAGGTAAGCAAAGTACAGAAGTCACCTTTCCCGGGCCCACCCTCCGAAGTCTCGGCGGCCCCTCTCCCCGTATTCGGCTCCCCCACGCCTTCGAGCCCGCTCACTTCTGACTCCAGAAAGACAGTAAGCCTCTATGGACCAGGAAATCACTAGTGTCACGAAGCCTGCGCTGGGAACTCTCACCGCGACGCTCCCCGCACTTCCCGGCCAGGCCACCGAAGAAAGAATCCGGGCACGCCCGCACCGCCGCACCTGCATGGCCAGCCTCGATCCGGAATTGAATGTGATAGCGGCGGACCCCGACTTCTACCGGCAGTTCGGGAGAACCTCTGCCGACACCTGCGGGCGCAGCCTGTACGAGCTGCTCCACCCCAGCGCACCCGCCGTCATGGGCCGGCACTTCACCCGGCTCGCCGAGGGCCGCTGCAACCGCTTCGTCGAGCGCATGGTCGGCCTGGGCGGCACCAACCACGTCTTCTCCGGCGAGCTGACCGGCATCGCGGTGCAGGGCACCACGGACCGCCTGTCGGGCATCGTCGTCCTGGTGCAGCCCGACGAGGACACCTCGGCCGCCGCCCCGGACGACTCGGTGGCACGGCGCAAGCCCATGCTGAGCAAGCTGGACGCCCTGGTCCTCGAAGGCGTGGCCAGCGGCGCCTCCACCGTGCAGCTCGCCGCGCGGCTCTATCTCAGCCGCCAGGGCGTCGAGTACCACGTCGGGCTGATGCTGCGTAAGCTCAAGGCCCCCAACCGCGCTGCCCTGGTGTCCCGGGCGCACTCCATGGGGATGCTGACCGTCGGCCACTGGCCGCCGCGCGTACTGCCGGAGTTTGTGAAGTAGCCGACCAGAGTAGTTGAAGCAGCCGCAGCAGTCGCAGCAGCCGCAGTAGTTGAAGCAGCCGCAGTAGTTGAAGCAGCCGACGGCCGGGTCCCGCGCAGAGCGCGCGGGACCCGGCCGCAGCTCTTGTGTGCCGCCACTGCCACCGCCACCGCTGCCGGGGGGCGGGGGGTGGCGGTGGCGGCACAGTGCTCACGACCGGCCGAGCTCCCGGTTGATGAAGTCGAAGAGCTCGTCGTCCGAGGCGCCGTCCAGCCGCTGCGACACCACGGCCTTGGCGTCCCCGTCGCCGTCCGCCGCGTCCACCTCCGACAGCAGACTCTTCAGCCTGGCCTTGAGGACGGCCCGGGCATCCTCGTCCAGGGACGCCTTGGCGATCCTGGCGGCGGTGCGCTCCACCTCGGCGAGCAGCACGGCCTCGGTGTCCGTCTCGTCCCCGAAGAGCGAGCTGTTCAGGTACCCGGCGAGAAGCTGGGGCGTCGGATAGTCGAAGACCACGGTGGCGGGGAGCCGCAGCCCGGTATCGGCATTGAGCCGGTTGCGCAGCTCCACTGCGGTCAGCGAGTCCAGGCCCAGTTCGCGGAACGCCCGGGCGGGCTCCACGGCCCCGGGAGCGGAGAAGCCGAGGACCACGGCGGCCCGGCTGCGGACCAGGGTGAGCAGCGCCTGCTCGCGTTCCGGAGCGGACGCGTCGGCCAGTTCCTGCCTGATGCCGCCCGACGGGTCCTCGGCGGTGGGCACGCCCTCGGCCTCCAGGACCTGCCGCACCTCGGCCAGACCGGCCAGCAGCGGGCTGGGCCTGCGGCTGGTGAACGCCGGGGCGAACCGCGCCCAGTCGACATCGGCCACCACGACCGAGGTGTCGTCCTGGTCCAGCGCCCGCTGCAACGCCTTCAGCGCGGCCTCGGGCCGCAGCGCCGGCAGCCCCCGCCGCCGCAGCTGCTCCTCCGCGTCCGCCACCGACGCCATACCGCCCTCCGCCCACGGCCCCCATGCCACGGCGGTCGCGGCGAGCCCACGGGCCCGCCGGCGCTCGGCCAGACCGTCCAGGTAGGCGTTGGCGGCGGCGTAGGCGGCCTGGCCGCCGCTGCCCCAGACCCCGGCGATGGAGGAGAAGAGCACAAAGGCGTCAAGCGGCCGGTCCCCGAGCAGGGCGTCCAACTGGGCCGCGCCGTCCGCCTTGGCCGCCATCACCTCCGCGACCCTGTCCGGCCCGAGGTCGGCCAGCATCGTGGTGTCCACCACCCCTGCGGTGTGGAAGACGGCGTCGACCGGATGCTCGGCCAGCAGCCGGGCCATCGCCGGGCGGTCGGCCGCGTCGCAGGCGGCGATGGTGACCTTGGCGCCCAAGGCGCGCAGTTCCGCCTCCAACTCCGCCGCGCCCGGGGCCTCCGGGCCGCGTCGGCTGGTCAGGACTACATGCTCGGCACCGCGACCGGCCACCCAGCGGGCCACCCGGGCGCCCAGCGCGCCCGTACCGCCGGTGACCAGCACCGTGCCGCGCGCACGCCACTCCTGTCCGGTCTCGCCGCCCTGGGCCCGTACGAGCCTGCGGGCGAAGACGCCGGACGGGCGGATGGCCACCTGGTCCTCCGCGCCGTCCGCCAGGACGGCCGCCAACCGGGCCCATGCCCGCTCGTCCAGCCGCTGCGGGAGGTCGATCAGGCCGCCCCAGCGGTCCGGGTACTCCAGCGCCGCGACCCGGCCCAGACCCCAGACCGCCGCCTGCGCGGGGTCGGGCTCCGCGTCCGCGCGATGGGTCAGCACCCAGAGCGGGGCCACCACGCCTGCGTCAGCGCATGCCTGCACCAGCTCGGTTGTCGCCCCCGTGTCACCGGACAGCGCCGGGAGCGACACCACACCCGCAACCGGCCGGTCACCGGCGGCCTCCCGGATGCGCTGTGCCAGGGCGGGACGGGCGATCCCCTGCGCGCACTCGACCGGCAGCACCTCGGCCCCGCCGTTCCCGAGCGCACGCAGTACCGCGTCGGTCACGCCGTCGTCGGGCCGTCCCGTCGGCGCAAGCGCCAGCCACCGGCCCGACAGCGAGGCCGGGACGACATCGGCGACCGGCTCCCACACGACCCGGTAGCGCCACTGATCGACCATCGACCGTTCACGGTCGAGACGCCGCCGGGTGGACAGCGCCGACACCGCCTCGCTCCACGGCGTATCGCGGTCGATACCGAGGTCGGCGGTCAGCACTTCCAGGTCCTCACGCTCGACCGCCTCCCAGAAACGGGCGTCGTCCCCGTCCTGATGGGAGCGCGAGTGCTCGCCGTGCAGAAGGTCCGGCCAGTAGCGCTCGCGTTGGAAGGCATAGGTCGGCAGGTCCACTCGGCGGGCGCCCGGGAAGAACTGCGCCCAGTCGACTGCGCCACCCCGTACGAACAGCCCCGACACCGCCGTCAGCAACGCGGCTGACTCCGGGCGGTCCTTGCGCAGCGCCGGGACCAGCAGTGCGTCGTCACCGGCCATGCACGCCTGGGCCATGGCGGTCAGGGTGCCGTCCGGACCCAGCTCGATGAAGCGGGTGACGCCGTGCTGCTCCAGCCAGCCGATGCCGTCGGCGAAGCGCACGGCCTGGCGGACATGGCGCACCCAGTACTCGGGCGAGGTCAACTCCTCGGCTGCTGCCAGCTCGCCGGTCACATTGGAGACCACCGGAATCACGGGCTGGCGGTACTCCACACTCTCCGCGACGGCGCGGAAGTCGGCCAGCATCGGCTCCATCCGGGGGGAGTGGAAGGCATGACTGACCCGCAACCGCTTGGTCTTGCGACCCTGCCGCTCCAACTCGCCCGCGACCTCCAGGACGGCGGCTTCATCACCCGCGATCACGGTGGCGGTCGGGCCGTTGAGCGCCGCGATACTCACCTCGGCCTCGCGGCCGACCAGCAGCGGCAGCACCTCAGCCTCTGCGGCCTGCACCGACACCATCGCGCCACCGGACGGCAGCGCCTGCATCAGACGGCCACGCGCCACCACCAGCCGGCACGCATCCTCCAACGAGAGCACGCCCGCGACATGTGCGGCGGCAAGCTCACCAATGGAGTGACCGACCAGATAATCCGCCCGGACACCCCACGACTCCACCAGCCGGAAGAGCGCCACCTCCACCGCAAACAACGCAGGCTGGGTGAACCCGGTCTCGTTCAGCAGGTCAGCGTCGTCACCGAAGACCACCTCACGCAGCGAACGCCCCAACTCCCCGTCGACATGGGCACACACCGCATCAAACGCATCGGCAAAGACCGGGAACGCGTCATACAGTCCATGCCCCATCCCCACCCGCTGCGCACCCTGCCCCGCAAAGAGCAGCGCCGTCCGCCCCTCGGCGGCAGTCCCCTGGACCACCCCCGGCAGCTCACCGCCCTCCGCCAAAGCGGACAGCCCAGCCGTCAACTCCGCCCGCCCCGCACCCGACACCACCGCCCGGTGCTCAAACACCGAACGCGTCGAGGCCAACGAGAACCCGATGTCGGTCACCGACACATCGGCGTGGGCGTTCACCTGCGCAAGCAACCGCCCGGCCTGCGCCCGCACCGCCGCCTGATCCCGCCCGGAGACCACCCACGGAACCAGCGACTGCTGCGAGGTGGAAGGCTCGGCCGCAGGCTCGGCGAGTTCGGGAGCCTGCTCCAGGATGATGTGCGCATTGGTACCGCTCAGCCCGAACGAGGACACACCCGCCCTGCGTACTCGGTCCTCAGCGGCAGCCCACTCCACCGGCTCGGTCAGCAGCCGAAGGTTGCCCGCCGACCAGTCCACATGCGATGACGGCTCGTCCGCATGCAGCGTCGCCGGCAGCACCCCATGCCGCATCGCCAAAACCATCTTGATCACACCAGCCACACCGGCCGCAGCCTGCGTATGCCCGATGTTCGACTTCACCGACCCCAACCACAACGGCCGATCCTCCGACCTCCCCCGCCCATAGGTAGCCAGCAGCGCTTCCGCCTCGATCGGATCCCCCAGCGCCGTCCCCGTGCCATGCGCCTCCACCGCATCAACCTCGGCAGCAGACACACCCGCACCCGCCAACGCAGCCCGAATCACCCGCTGCTGCGACGGACCATTCGGCGCCGTCAGACCATTACTCGCACCATCCTGGTTGACCGCAGAACCCGCCACCACCGCCAACACCCGATGCCCAAGCCGCCGCGCATCCGACAACCGCTCCAGCACCACCACCCCGACACCCTCACCCCACCCCGTACCATCCGCACCCTCCGCAAACGCCTTGCACCGCCCATCGGCGGCAAGACCACCCTGCCGCCCGAACTCCACAAAGGCACCCGGCGTGGACATCACCGTCACGCCACCCGCCAACGCCAGGTCGCACTCCCCCGACCGCAGCGCCTGCGCCGCCAGATGGAGCGCCACCAACGACGACGAGCACGCCGTATCCACCGTCACCGCAGGACCCTCAAGACCCAGCACATAGGAGATCCGCCCGGACGCCACACTCGCCGCATTGCCCGTACCGATGTGTCCGCCGAAGTCGTCGGTCGAGGCTGCCAGCAGTGCCGGATAGTCCTGCCCATTGGTACCGACGAACACCCCCGAGCGGCTGCCCCGCAGCGAGACCGGGTCGATACCGGCCCGCTCCACCGCCTCCCAGGAGACCTCCAGCAGCAACCGCTGCTGCGGATCGGTGGCCAGGGCTTCACGGGGGCTCATACCGAAGAAGAGCGGGTCGAACCGGTCGACCCCGTGCAGAAAGGCCCCGACGTCCCCACGGCCTTCGCCCGGCAGCGACGCATCGCGCCGGAAGTAGGACGCACCCAGGTCGTCCCACCCCCGGTCGGACGGGAACCCGGCGACCGTGTCGACGCCCTCCGAGAGCAGCCGCCACATGGCCTCCGGGGAGTCGACGCCACCCGGGAAGCGGCACCCCATGCCCACGATCACAATCGGGTCGGCCCGGACGTCCGAGCCGGTCGCGGGCACATCGCCCTCGGCCTCCGCATGGCCTGTGACCTCGCCGTACAGAAACCGCGCCAGCGACACCGGCGTCGGGTGGTCGAAGACCACCCCCACCGGCAGCGGCACCCCGCAGACCTTGGCCAGGGCGTTGCGCAGTTCGACCGCGATCAGCGAGTCGACGCCCAGATCGCGGAACGCGCGGTCACCCGGCACCTCGGCCGGCCCCGCGAAGCCGAGCGCGCCCGCAGCGCACGAACGGACCGTGTCCAGCAGAGCCGCCACCCCGCCGTCCGCCGTCAGGCTGCGGAGCCGCTGCCGCAGCGGGGAGGACTCCCCCGCCTGCTCGCCCCCCGTGGGCGGTGCCGCTTCGTAGAGGCCGCTGACCAGCGGGCTGGGCCGGATCGCCGTGAAGGCCGGGCCGAACCGGGACCAGTCCACATCGGCGACCAGCACCGTGGGTTCGGCGGAGGCGAGCGCATCCTGCAACGCGGAGAGGGCCAGTTCCGGGTCGAGCGGCGCGACCGCCCCCCGGCGCTGACGCCGCTCGACTGCGGCCGTCGCGGCCATACCGTTCCCGGCCCAGGGCCCCCAGGCGACCGACGTGGCCGGGCGCCCCTCGGCTCGGCGCTGCTCAGCGAGCGCGTCCAGCACGGCGTTGGCGGCGGCGTACGCGCCCTGGCCGGCGCTGCCCACGACCCCGGCGAGGGAGGAGAAGAGCACAAATGCCGAGAGGTCGGCGTCCCGGGTGAGTTCGTGCAGGTGGTGCGCGGCGTCTGCCTTGGCCCGGAGTACGGCGGCGAACTGCTCCGGTTCGACCGAGTCGATGATCCCGTCGTCCACCACTCCCGCCGCGTGGAAGACCGCGTCCACCGGGTGCTCGGCCAGCAGTTGCGCCATCGCCTCCCGGTCGGCCGCATCGCAGGCGGCGATGGTGACCCGCGCGCCCAGCGCGCGCAGCTCCGCCTCCAGTTCCGCCGCGCCCGGGGCCTCCGGGCCACGGCGGCTGGTCAGTACGACCTGCTCGGCGCCGCGTTCCACCGCCCAGCGGGCCACCCGGGCACCCAACGCGCCCGTACCGCCGGTGACCAGCACCGTGCCACGCGCCCGCCACTCCCGGCCGGTCTGGCCGCCCCGGGCCCGTACCAGACGGCGGGCGAACACCCCGGACGAGCGGATGGCCAGCTGGTCCTCGGAACCGTCCGCCACCGCAGCCGCCAACCGGGCCAACGCCCGCCCGTCCAACTGCTCCGGCAGATCGACCAGGCCGCCCCAGCGATCCGGGTACTCCAACGCCGCCACCCGGCCCAGACCCCACACCCCAGCCTGCGCCGTGTCCAGGACACCGTCGGACCGCCCGGTCGACACCGCACCCCGCGTCAAGGTCCACAACCGGCCCGCCACCCCGGCATCACCGCACGCCTGCACCAGCGCGGCCGTCGCCCACACACCACCGGCCAACGCCAGCAGCGACACGACACCCGCAACCGGCCGGTCACCGACGGCAGTACGAAGCTCGGCAGCGAGCCGTGTCCGGTCGCACTCACCGACGTCGCAGGTCAGGACGTCGTATCCCTGGGCCTCGAAGCCGCCGCAGACGCTGCGGACGTACGCGTCATCCGCCAACGCTGCGGGGACCACGACCAGCCAGGTGCCCGCTGCGGGCTTCGTATCGGTGGCCACGGTGATCGGCTTCCACGTGACCCGGTAACGCCAGGAGCCCACAGCGGAAAGGTCGCTCTGCTTCCGGTGCCAGGAGGACAGCGCCGGTACCACGGCGCCGAGCACGTCGCGGTCGACGCCCAGGTCACCGGCCAGGGCCTCAAGGTCCTCGCGTTCGACGGCTTCCCAGAAGCGGGTGTCCACATCGGTGGGCGCAAGGCCGGTGCGCTGCGAGGGCGTGGAGTCCAGCCAGTAGCGCCGACGTTGGAACGCGTACGTCGGCAGCTCGACGGGCCGGGCACCTGTGCCGGCGAACACCCTGGCCCAGTCGACCGCCGGACCGTGTACATGGGCCCGCGCCAGCGCCCCGAGTACGGCCGTGCTCTCGGAGCGGTCCTTGCGCAACGTCGGGACCAGCAGTGCGTTGTCACCGGCCATGCACGCCTGGGCCATGGCGGTCAGAGTTCCGTCCGGGCCCAACTCCAGGAACCGGGTGACGCCGTGCTGCTCCAGCCAGCCGATGCCGTCGGCGAAGCGGACCGCCTGGCGGACATGGCGCACCCAGTACTCGGGAGAGGTCAACTCCTCGGCCGTGGCCAGTTCTCCGGTCACATTGGAGACCACCGGAATCGCGGGCTGGTGGTACTCCACGCTCTCCGCAACGGCCCGGAAGTCCGCCAGCATCGGCTCCATGCGGGGGGAGTGGAAGGCGTGGCTGACCCGCAGCCGCTTGGTCTTGCGACCCTGCCGCTCCAACTCCCCGGCGACCTCCAGCACGGCGGCCTCATCACCCGCGATCACCGTGGCGGCCGGGCCGTTCAGCGCCGCGATACCCACCTCGGCCTCGCGACCGACCAGCAGCGGCAGCACCTCCGCCTCGGATGCCTGCACCGACACCATCGCGCCCCCGGACGGCAGCGCCTGCATCAGACGGCCACGCGCCACCACCAGCCGGCACGCATCCTCCAGCGACAGCACACCCGCCACATGCGCGGCGGCAAGCTCACCGATGGAGTGACCGACCAGATAATCCGCCCGGACACCCCAGGACTCCAGCAGCCGGAAGAGCGCCACCTCCACCGCAAACAACGCAGGCTGGGTGAACCCAGTCCGGTTCAGCAGGTCAGCGTCGGCACTGAAGACCACCTCACGCAGCGAACGCCCCAACTCCCCATCCACCCACGCACACACCGCATCAAACGCCTCAGCGAAGACCGGGAACGCCTCATACAACCCACGCCCCATCCCCACCCGCTGCGCACCCTGCCCAGCGAACAGAAACGCCGTCGCCCCCTCGGGCTGCGCCGAGCCGACAATCACACCTGCGGCCGACTCTCCCCCGGCAACGGACTCCAGCCCCCGCAGCAACTCGGCCCGCCCCGCACCCAGCACCACCGCGCGGTGCTCAAACACCGAACGCGTCGCGGCCAGCGAGAGGCCGACGTCATGCAGGCCGATGTCGGGGCGGTTCTCCACGGATGACAGCAGTGCCCGTGCCTGGGCTTGCAGCGCCTCCGGGCTCCGCCCCGACACCACCCACGGCAGGACAGGCAGCGGCGCGGAGACAGGCGTCTCGACGTCGTCCGAAGCCGGGGGCTGCTCCACGACCACATGAGCGTTGGTCCCGGACACACCGAACGCCGAGACTCCGGCCCGGCGCGGCCGATCACCGGTCTCGGGCCACTCCACCGGCTCGGTCAGCAGCCGCACCTCACCCGCCGACCAGTCCACATGCGACGACGGCTCGTCCACATGCAACGTCGCCGGCAGCACCCCATGCCGCAGCGCCAAAACCATCTTGATCACACCAGCCACACCGGCCGCAGCCTGCGTATGCCCGATGTTCGACTTCACCGACCCCAACCACAACGGCCGACCAGCCTCGCGCCCCTGACCGTACGTCGCCAGCAACGCCTGCGCCTCGATCGGATCACCCAGCGCCGTCCCCGTACCATGCGCCTCCACCGCATCCACCTCGGCAGCAGACACACCCGCACCCGCCAACGCAGCCCGGATCACCCGCTGCTGCGACGGACCATTCGGCGCCGTCAGACCATTACTCGCACCATCCTGATTGACCGCAGAACCCGCCACCACCGCCAACACCCGATGCCCAAGCCGCCGCGCATCCGACAACCGCTCCAGCACCACCACCCCGACACCCTCACCCCACCCCGTACCATCCGCACCCTCCGCAAACGCCTTGCACCGCCCGTCAACGGCGAGACCACCCTGCCGCCCGAACTCCGCGAACACGTCCGGCGTGGACATCACCGTCACCCCGCCCGCCAACGCCAGGTCGCACTCCCCGGCCCGCAGCGCCTGTGCCGCCAAGTGCAGCGCCACCAGCGACGACGAGCACGCCGTATCCACCGTCACCGCCGGACCCTCAAGACCCAGCACATAGGACACCCGGCCCGACACCACACTCGCCGCATTGCCGGTGAGGATGTGCCCTTCGATGCCTTCGGGCACCTCCCGGCCAGCGGCACCGCCGTAGTTCTGGTTGCTGCACCCGACGAACACGCCGCTGCGGCTGCCCCGAAGCGAGACCGGGTCGATACCGGCCCGCTCCACCGCCTCCCAGGACGCCTCCAGCATCAGCCGCTGCTGCGGGTCCATCGCCATGGCCTCACGCGGCGAGATCCCGAAGAAGGCCGCGTCGAACTCGTCCACCTCATGGACGAATCCGCCGAGCAGGGCCGGTCCCCCGCCCGGTGCGGCAAGGTCCGGGTCCCAGCCCCGGTTGACGGGGAACTCGGACAGGGCGTCCTCGCCCTTGGCCAGTAGGCGCCAGAAGTCCTCCGGGGTCTGCACGCCACCGGGATAGCGGCAGGCCATCGCGACGATCGCCACGGGCTCGGTCGCGGCGCCCGCCAGTTGCTCGTTCTGCTTGCGCAGCCGCTCGTTCTCACGCAGCGAGGCCCGAAGGGCTTTGATGACTTGATCGTCGGACGTGGCCATGCTCAGCTCCACATTTCCTTGCTTCGGGCTTCCGTCGGTGTGTGTGACCGGGGGCCGGTCCGGGCCGGGCCAGGCCGGGCGTCCGGCGGCTCAGCCGTCCGTACCGCGCAATGCCAGCTGCACGAGATCGTCGACCGCCATGGTGCCGATGGCGTCGTCGTCATCGGCGGCGGCGGCCTGCGGCAGTGGCCGGGGCCCGGCCAGGGCCAGTACGGCGCCCAGCAGGCCGGCCTCGCGGAGCCGGGCGACCGGGATCTCGGCGAGCGCCTCCCGCACGGCGGCCTCGTCCGGCTCGCCGGGGGTCGCCGGTTCCGATTCCGGGAAGAGTTCGGCATAGAGGTGGTCGGCCAGGGCACTCGGCGTCGGGTAGTCGAAGACCAGCGTGGTGGGGAGGCGGAGGCCGGTCTCGGCGTTGAGCCGGTTGCGCAGTTCGACGGCGGTCAGCGAGTCGAAACCCAGATCCCGGAATGCCTGGCCCGCCTCCAGCGCCTGTCCGTCGGCATGGCCCAGGACCGCTGCGCCACCCGTACGCACCAGGGTCAGCAGCGCCCGCTTCCGGTCGGCTGCGGGCAGTACGGCCAGCCGCTCCCGGAGCGCGGGGTCGGTCGTGCCGGTCTCCTCCAACGCCTGACGTACCTCGGGCAGTTCGGCAAGCAGCGGGCTCGGGCGGCGGCTGGTGAACGCCGTGGCGAAGCGGTCCCAGGCGACATCGGCCACCGTCGCGGTGGCGTCGCCCGACCCGAGCGCCCGTTCCAGCGCCCGGAACGCGGGCTCCGGCCGCAGGGGCACCAGGCCCCAGCGCCTCAGCTGGTCGTCCGCTCCTTCGCCGGACGCCATCCCGCCGTCCGCCCACGGTCCCCATGCCACGGCGGTCGCGGGGAGGCCCCGGGCACGGCGCCGTTCGGCCAGAGCATCCAGAGCGGCGTTCGCCGCCGCGTAGGCGGGCTGTCCGCCGCTGCCCCAGACGCCGGCGATGGAGGAGAAGAGCACAAACGCATCCAGCTGCCGATCCGCCAGCAACTCGTCCAGATGGGCGGCGCCCTCCGCCTTTGCCGCCATGACCTCGGCGAAGTACTTCGGGTGCAGTTCCGCCAGCGGCGTCGCATCCCCGACACCTGCGGCGTGCACCACAGCGTCGACCGGATGCTCGGCCAGCAGCCGGGCCATCGCCGGGCGGTCGGCCGCGTCGCAGGCGGCGATGGTGACCTTGGCGCCCAGCGCGCGCAGTTCCGCCTCCAACTCCGCCGCGCCCGGGGCTTCCGGGCCGCGTCGGCTGGTCAGGACGACCTGCTCGGCGCCGCGACCGGCCACCCAGCGGGCCACTCGGGCGCCCAGCGCGCCCGTGCCGCCGGTGACCAGCACCGTGCCGCGTGCCCGCCACTCCTGACCGGGCTCGCCACCTTGGGCCCGTACGAGCCGACGGGCAAACACACCGGAGGGGCGGATGGCCACCTGGTCCTCGGCGCCGTCCGCCAGGACGGCCGCCAACCGGGCCCATGCCCGCTCGTCCAGCCGGTCGGGGAGGTCGACCAGGCCACCCCAGCGGTCCGGGTACTCCAACGCCGCCACCCGGCCCAGACCCCACACCGCCGCCTGCGCCGGATCGGGCTCCGCGTCAGAGCGGCCGGTCGACACCGCGCCACGGGTCAGCACCCAGAGCGGAGCCGCCACCCCCGCGTCGCCCAGCGCCTGCACCAGCTCGGCCGTCGCCCACGCACCACCGGCCGACGCGGGGAGCGACATGACCCCCGCAACCGGCAGATCACCGGCAGCCTCGCGCAGGCATCGGGCCAGTTCCTCGCGGTCGGCGTCGGGGGCGCACGCCACCCGTTCGACAACTGCGCCGTACGCGGCCAGGCCGTCCAACTCCGTGCCCTCGGGCGCGAGCAGCAGCCAACGGCCGTCCAGCCGCGCACCGCCCGGCGCGGGGGGCTGCGGCTTCCAGGTCACCCGGTAGCGCCAGCCGTCCACCACGGACTGCTCACGGCGGGCCCGCCGCCACGTCGCCAGCGCCGGTACCAGCCCGCCGAGCGACCCTTCGTCCACGCCCAGCGTGCTCGCCAGAGCATCCAGGTCCTCACGCTCGACCGCCTCCCAGAAGCGGGCGTCAACACCGCTGGCCGTATCGGCGGCAGGAGTGGAAGCGAGGGCGGGGGTCGGCCAGTACCGCTCGCGTTGGAAGGCATACGTCGGCAGGTCCACCCGGCGGGCCCCAGGGAAGAACTGCGTCCAGTCGACTGCGCCGCCCCGTACGAACAGCCCCGACACCGCCGCCAGCAGCGCGGCGGGTTCCAGGCGGTCCTTACGCAGCGCCGGGACCAGCAGTGTGTCATCACCGGCCATGCACGCCTGGGCCATGGCGGTCAGTGTCCCGTCCGGGCCCAGCTCGATGAAGCGGGTGACGCCGTGCTGCTCCAGCCAGCCGATGCCATCGGCGAAGCGGACCGCCTGGCGGACATGGCGCACCCAGTACTCGGGCGAGGTCAACTCCTCGGCCGTGGCCAGCTCGCCGGTCACATTGGAGACCACGGCCATCCGGGGCTGGTGGTACTCCACGCTCTCCGCGACGGCCCGGAAGTCCGCCAGCATGGGCTCCATCCGGGGGGAGTGGAAGGCATGGCTGACCCGCAGCCGCGTGGTCTTGCGACCCTGCCGCTCCAACTCCCCGGCAACCTCCAGGACGACGGCCTCGTCGCCCGCAATGACGGTGGCGGCCGGGCCATTCAGCGCCGCAACGCTCACCTCGGCCTCGCGACCGACCAGCAGCGGCAGCACCTCCGCCTCTGCGGCCTGCACCGACACCATCGCGCCGCCGACCGGAAGCGCCTGCATCAGACGGCCACGCGCCACCACCAGCCGGCAGGCATCCTCCAGCGACAACACACCCGCCACATGCGCAGCCGCCAGCTCACCCACCGAATGCCCGACCAGATAATCCGCCCGGACACCCCAGGACTCCACCAGCCGGAACAGCGCCACCTCCACCGCGAACAACGCAGGCTGAGTGAACCCGGTCTCGTTCAGCAGCTCCGCATCGTCACCGAAGACCACCTCACGCAGCGAACGCCCCAACTCCCCATCCACCCATGCACACACCGCATCAAACGCCCCCGCAAAGACCGGGAACGCCTCATACAACCCACGCCCCATCCCCACCCGCTGCGCACCCTGCCCAGCGAACAGAAACGCCGTCGCCCCCTCAGGCTGCGCCGAGCCGACAATCACACCTGCGGCCGACTCTCCCCCGGCAACCGACTCCAGCCCCCGCAGCAGCTCAGCCCGCCCCGCACCCGACACCACCGCGCGGTGCTCAAACACCGAACGCGTCGAGACCAGCGAGAGCCCGATGTGCTGCGGTACCAGCTCCGGGTCGGCCTGCACATGGGACAGCAGCCGCTCCGCCTGGGCCTGCAAAGCCGACCGGCTACGGGCGGAGAGCACCCACGGCACCAGCGGCGCTGCGTCGGCGGCCGGCTCCACGGCCGGTTCGGGGATGGCGGCGGCGGGACCCTGCTCAAGGATGATGTGCGCATTGGTCCCGCTGAAGCCGAAGGCGGACACGCCCGCCCGGCGCGGACGCCCCAGGTCGGGCCAGGGGACGGTCTCGGTGAGCAGCCGAAGGGTGCCCGCCGACCAGTCCACATGCGAGGACGGCTCGTCCACATGCAAGGTCGCCGGCAGCACCCCATGCCGCATCGCCAAAACCATCTTGATCACACCAGCCACACCGGCCGCCGCCTGCGTATGCCCGATGTTCGACTTCACGGACCCCAACCACAACGGCCGATCCTCCGGCCTACCCCGCCCATAGGTGGCCAGCAACGCCTGCGCCTCGATCGGATCACCCAGCGCCGTCCCCGTCCCGTGCGCCTCCACCACATCAACCTCGGCAGCAGACACACCCGCACCCGCCAACGCAGCCCGGATCACCCGCTGCTGCGACGGACCATTCGGCGCCGTCAGACCATTACTCGCACCATCCTGATTGACCGCCGAACCCGCCACCACCGCCAACACCCGATGCCCAAGCCGCCGCGCATCCGACAACCGCTCCAACACCACCACCCCGACACCCTCACCCCACCCCGTACCGTCCGCACCCTCCGCAAACGCCTTGCACCGCCCATCGGCGGCAAGACCGCGCTGGCGGCTGAACTCCACAAAGGCCGCAGGGGTGGTCATCACGCTGACGCCCCCGGCCAGGGCCATGGTGCATTCGCCGGACTGGAGGGCGAGGGAGGCCCAGTGCAGGGCCACCAGTGACGACGAGCAGGCCGTGTCCACGGTCACCGCAGGACCCTCAAGGCCCAGCGCATAGGAGACCCGGCCGGACAGCACGCTCGCCGCATTGCCCGTGCCGAGGTAGCCTTCGGCGCTCTCCGCCGCCGTACGCAGGACGTTGGTGTAGTCCTGCCCATTGGTTCCGGCGAAGACGCCGGTACGGCTGCCCCGCAGGGAGACCGGGTCGATACCGGCCCGTTCCACCGCCTCCCAGGACGCCTCCAGCAGCAGCCGCTGCTGCGGGTCCATCGCCGTGGCCTCACGCGGTGAGATGCCGAAGAAGGCCGCGTCGAAGCGGTCGATGCCGGCGAGGAAGCCGCCGCTTCGGGTGTAGGTGGTGCCGTCGCGCCGGGAGTCGGGGTCCGGGTCGTAGAGGGCGTCCAGATCCCAGCCCCGGTCCTCCGGGAACTCCGCGATGCCGTCGCCCCCGTCGGCCAGGAGGTGCCAGAGCCGGTCCGGGCTGTCGGCCCCGCCGGGGAACCGGCAGCTCATGCCGATGATCGCGATCGGTTCCCCGAACGCTGCGGCGCCAGCCGTCCCGGCCTCGCCGCCGAGGTCGGTGCCGAGGTCGGTGCCGAGATCGGTGCCGGTCTGCGGACCGGCCGCGCGGGTCAGTTCGCGGTGTACGTGGTCGGCGACGGCGTCCGGCGTCGGGTGGTCGAAGACCAGGGTGGCACGGAGTTGCAGGCCGGTCTTCCGGGCCAGGGAGTTGCGCAGTTCCAGGGCGGTCAGCGAGTCGAAGCCGAGATCGCCGAAGGCGCGGGTGGGGTCGATCGCCGCCTTGGAGGTATGGCCGAGTACGGCCGCGATCCCGGTACGGACGACGTCCCGTACGGCTGCGCGCCGGTCGCTCTCGGACAGCCCCGCGAGCGTCTGGGCCCATGAGCCCATGGCGCCCCCGGCCCCGGAACCGGCCCCGGAGGCGGCGGCCTGCCGCCGGGCGGGACGGCCCGCCAGGTGGGTCAGCAGGGCCGGGGGCTCGGCGCCGCCCGCGCGCAGTGCCGGGAGGTCCACCCTGACCGGCAGCAGCGTGGAGCGGTCGTGTGCCAGGCAGCGGTCGAGGAGCGCCAGGGCGTCCTGGGTGGGCAGGGCGCCGATGCCGCTGCGGGCGATCCGGTGGCGGTCGGACTCGTCCAGCGCCTCGGTCATTCCGCTGCTCTGCGACCAGAGGCCCCAGCCGATCGCGAGCGCGTTGCGTCCCTCGGCCCGGCGGCGGTGGGCGAGTGCCTCGGCAAAGGCGTTGGCTGCCGCGTAGTTGCCCTGCCCGGGGCCGCCGAAGGTGGCGGCGGCCGAGGAGAAGAGCACAAAGGCCGACAGGTCCAGGTGGGCGGTGAGCTGGTCCAGGTGGACCGCCGCGTCGACCTTCGGGCGCAGGACGGCGTCGACCCGCTCGGGGGTCAGCGAGGTGATCACGCCGTCGTCGATGACTCCGGCGGCGTGTACGACCGCGCCGATCGGGTGTTCGTCGGGGACGGCGGCGAGCAGTGCGGCCACTGCGGCGCGATCGGCCACGTCACATGCGGCGAGGGAGACCTCGGCGCCCAGGTCGGCCAGTTCGCGGGCAAGGCGGGTGGCTCCCGGAGCGTCGGCGCCCCGCCTCCCGGCCAGCAGGAGGCGGCGTACTCCGTGCCGCTCCACCAGGTGGCGGACCACGGCGGTGCCCACGGTCCCGGTCGCGCCGGTGACGAGTACGGTGCGCTGCGGGTCGAAGGAGGCACCGGGACGCGACTCCGGTCCGGGTGTGCGGGGGCGGGTGAGCCGTGGCACCAGCGGCTGTCCGCCACGGAGGGCGAGCTGCGGTTCGCCGAGGCGCAGGGCTGCGGCCAGCGCTTCGCCCGGCGGGGTGGTGTCCGGGTCGGCCGCGTCGATGTCCAGCAGGGCGAACCGGTCGGGGTTCTCGGACTGCGCGGAGCGCACCAGGCCCCAGACGGCGGCGGCTGCGAGGTCGTGCACCGTCTCGTCCGGTGTCGTGGCGACCGCGCCGCGGGTCAGGATGACGAGCTGCGACGCGGCGTAGCGTGCGTCGGCGAGCCAGTCCTGAAGCAGGATCAACGCCCGGGTGGTCGCCTCGTGGACGGTGGCGGCCAGGTCGTCGCCGGTCGCCGTCGGCCAGGGCAGGACCACGGCGGCCGGGAGGTCGGCACCCTGCTGTACGGCGGCGTCCAGGCTTGCCAGGTCCGGGTGAACGGCGAGGCTCGCGGGCTGGGCGGGCTGGACGGTCGGGGTGAGCGGGGTGGGCGGGGCCCACTCCAGCGCGTAGAGGTCGGTGTCCTGGGCCGCCGGAAGGCTGATCTCGCCGACCGGGAGTACGGCCAGCGCGCCGACCGAGAGAACGGGGTCGCCCAGGGCGTCGGCGAGGTGCAGGCCCAGGGGCCCGTCGGGCTGCCGGGTGATCCGTATCCGGATGGATTCGGCGGCCACCGCATGCAGGGTGACATCCGTCCAGGAGAGCGCGGAGACGGCGGGGAGGCCCAGCGCCGGCAGCGCCTGCACGGCCGCGTCGAGCAGCGCCGGGTGCAGGGTGAAGTGTGCGGCGTCTCCCTGGCGGGTCTCGGGGAGTTCGGCTTCGGCGAAGACGTCGTCGCCATGCCGCCAGACGGCGCGCAGGCTGCGGAACTCCGGGCCGACCTGCACACCGTGGTCGTCCAGGGTCCGGTACAGGCCGTCCACGTCGACCGGCTGGGCGTCGGTGGGCGGCCAGGTCCAGAGGTCGGTGCCGGGCTGCTCGGGGTGGGCCGCCGGGTGGGTGGCGAGGATGCCCCGGGCGTGGCAGGTCCACGGGTGGTCGCCGCCGCCCTCGCCGGCGCCGGTGTCGAGGGGGCGGGAGTGGATCGAGAAGGTGCGCCGTCCGTCGTCGGCCGGGCCGTCCACCACGGTCTGGATCTCGACCGGGTCCCGCTCCGGCAGCAGAAGGGGTGCCTCCACGGTCAGTTCGGCCAGGTGGTCGCTGCCGGTCTGGCCGCCGACATGCAGGGCCAGGTCGACCAGCGCGGCGGCGGGCAGTAGCGCACTGCCGAAGGTGGTGTGGTCGGCCAGCCAGGGATGGGTGCGCCGGGAGAGCCGCCCCGTCGAGATCACGGCGGAGGAGTCGGCCAGCGTGACGGTGGCTCCCCACAGCGGATGCGCTCCGGTACGGGACCTGGTCCCGGCTGCGGCGTCGAGCCAGTAGCGGCGGCGCTGGAAGGCATAGGTGGGCAGATCCACCGGCCGGGCGGCGGGGAGGAGCGCCGTCCAGTCCACGCCGGTGCCGTGCACATACAGCTCACCGACGGCGGTGAGCAGGCTCGCGCCCTCCGGGCGGTCCTTGCGCAGCGTCGGGGTGAGAAGCGGGTCGCCGTCGTCCGTCAGGCAGGCGCGGGCCATGGCGGTCAGGGTGCCGTCGGGGCCCAGCTCGACATAGCGGGTGACGCCGTGCTGCTCCAGCCAGCCGATGCCGTCGGCGAAGCGGACGGCCTGCCGGACATGCCGCACCCAATACTCCGGCGAGGTCAACTCCTCTGCCGTGGCGAGTCGACCGGTCACATTGGAGACCACCGGAATCACGGGCTGGTGGTACTCCACGCTCTCCGCGACGGCCCGGAAGTCGGCCAGCATCGGCTCCATCCGGGGGGAGTGGAAGGCGTGGCTGACCCGCAGGCGCGTCGTCTTGCGGCCGAGTGCGGTGAAGTGCGCGGCCACCACCAGGACGGCGGCCTCATCACCCGCGATCACGGTGGCGGTCGGGCCGTTCAGCGCGGCGATACTCACCTCGGCCTCACGACCGACCAGCAGCGGCAGCACCTCAGCCTCGGACGCCTGCACCGACACCATCGCCCCACCCGAAGGCAGCGCCTGCATCAGACGACCACGCGCCACCACCAGCCGGCACGCATCCTCCAGCGACAACACCCCCGCCACATGCGCAGCGGCCAGCTCACCCACCGAATGCCCGACCAGATAATCCGCCCGGACACCCCACGACTCCAGCAGCCGGAACAGCGCCACCTCCACCGCAAACAACGCAGGCTGAGTCAACCCCGTCCCGTTCAGCAGCTCCGCGTCGTCGCCGAAGACCACCTCACGCAGCGAACGCCCCAACTCCCCATCCACCCACGCACACACCGCATCAAACGCCCCCGCAAAAACCGGGAACGCCTCATACAACCCACGCCCCATCCCCACCCGCTGCGCACCCTGCCCAGCGAACAGAAACGCCAGCCGCCCCCCGCGCCGGGCGGTGCCGACCACCGCGCCAGGCGCGGGTTCGCCGGTCGCCACCGCGCCCAGGGCCTGGACCAGCGCGGCGCGGTCCTCGCCCAGCACCACCGCCCGGTGGTCGAACGCGGACCGGGTGGTGGCCAGGGAGTACGCCACCTCACGCGGGTCCGCGTCGGCGTGCGTGTCCAAGTGGGCCAGCAACTGCGCCGCCTGGGCCCGCAGCGCCTCGGGGGTACGGCCCGAGACCACCCAGGGCAGCACCGGCAGCGCCTCCACAGCAGTGGTGGGCTGCTCCCCCTCCTCATCGACGGCCGCAGGAGGAGCCTCTTCGAGGATGGCGTGCGCATTGGTCCCGCTGACGCCGAACGCCGAGACCCCCGCCCGGCGCGGCCGATCACCGCTCTCCGGCCACTCCACCGGCTCGGTGAGCAGCCGGACGTTCCCCTCCGACCAGTCCACGGTGGAGGAGGGGGCGTCGACGTGCAGGGTGCGCGGCAGCCGTCCATGGCGCAGCGCCTGCACCATCTTGATGACGCCGCCGACCCCGGCCGCCGCCTGCGTGTGCCCGATGTTGGACTTCAGCGAGCCCAGCCAGAGCGGCTGCGCCTCTTCGCGCCCCTGACCGTACGTCGCCAGCAGGGCCTGCGCCTCGATGGGGTCGCCCAGCGTCGTCCCCGTACCGTGCGCCTCCACCGCGTCCACCTCGGCAGCCGTCAACCCGGCACTGGCCAGAGCAGCCCGGATCACCCGCTGCTGCGAGGGGCCGTTGGGCGCGGTCAGGCCGCTGCTCGCACCGTCCTGGTTGACCGCGGATCCCCGTACCACCGCCAGTACCTGATGCCCGAGGCGCTGCGCATCCGACAGCCGCTCCAGCAGCAGCATTCCGGCGCCCTCGCCCCAGCCGGTGCCGTCCGCGCCGTCCGCGAACGACTTGCAGCGGCCGTCGGCGGAGAGGCCGCGCTGGCGGCTGAACTCCAGGAAGGTCACCGGTGTCGACATCACCGCGACTCCCCCGGCGAGGGCCAGGTCGCATTCCCCGGCCCGCAGCGCCTGCGCGGCCAGGTGCAGGGCGACCAGCGATGACGAGCAGGCCGTGTCCACCGTCACCGCCGGGCCTTCAAGACCGAAGGTGTAGGAGATCCGGCCGGAGGCGATGCTGGCGGCGCTGCCGTTGCCGATGTAGCCGTCGAGACCGGCGGGGGGTTCCGGGAAGCGTGAGCCGTAGTCGTTGTACATCACGCCGACGAAGACGCCGGTGGGGCTGCCTTTCAGGGTGCCGGGGTCCAGGCCGGCGCGCTCGAACGCCTCCCAGGAGATTTCGAGCAGCAGCCGCTGCTGGGGGTCGGTGGCGAGGGCTTCGCGGGGCGACATGCCGAAGAAGTCGGCGTCGAAGTCGGCGGCGCTGTGCAGGAAGCCGCCTTCGCGGGTGTAGCAGGTGCCCGGCCGGTCGGGGTCCGGGTGGTACAGCGCGTCGATGTCCCAGCCCCGGTCCTCGGGGAAGGCGGAGATGCCGTCGGTCGCGGTGTCGACGAGTCGCCACAGCTCCTCGGGGGTCCGTACCCCGCCCGGGTAGCGGCAGCTCATGGCGACGATGGCGATCGGTTCCGCGGTCTTGGACTCGACCTGGCGCAGGCGGCTGCGGGTGCGGTGCAGCTCTGCGGTGACGCGCTTGAGGTAGTCGCGAAGCCGGTCCTCGCTCACAGGTCGGTTCCCTTCGACAGCGGGCGCAGGGTGTCACCGGGACACCGGGACACCGCCGGGAGATGAACGAACCCATCGGGTGCGGGCGGTCCCTGGCAGGACCGGGTACCGGGGGTGCTGGGGCGTCGCGCGGCCTCCGCCGGACTGCCGCCTCCGCCCGATTATGCGCAGGTCCGAGGGGGTCCCCCGGCGCTGCCGGACCGGCTCTAAGAGAACTCCTAGCGTTCCTGCCGGGCGGGCGGGAAGTCCAGTGCGGCGGGGGCGACGGCCGGGAGCAGCCCCGCGTCGGCGGAGCGGTCGAGCAGTGCGCGTACGGCCGCGTAGCCGCTCTCGCCGAGGTCGGCGGTGAAGGTGTTCACATAGAGCTCGATGTGCTGGTCGACCACCGAGGGGGCCATCTCCTGGGCGTGGCGCAGCACATGGTCGCGGGACGCCTCGGGGGCGTTCCAGGCGTAGCGGACGGAGCTGCGGAGGGCGTCGGCGAGGGCGTTCAGCTGCTGGGCGCCGAGGCTGCGCCGGGCGACGATCGCGCCGAGCGGGATGGGCAGTCCGGTGTCCTTCTCCCACTCCTCGCCCATGTCGGCGAGGCAGTGCAGGCCGTACTGGTGGTAGGTGAAGCGGGCCTCGTGGATGACGAGTCCCGCGTCGACCCGGCCGTCGCGGACGGCGGGCATGATCTCGTGGAACGGCATCACCACGACCTCTCCGGTGTAGCCGGGGACGGCGCGGGCCGCCCAGAGCCGGAAGAGCAGGTAGGCCGTGGAGTGGGTGCTGGGGACGGCGATCGTCGCGCCGACCAGGGAGTCCGGGCCGGCCTGGTCGTTGCGGAGCAGCAGCGGGCCGCAGCCCCGGCCGAGTGCGCCGCCGCAGGGCAGCAGTGCGTAGTGGTCCAGG
Organism: Peterkaempfera bronchialis; assembly: GCF_003258605.2. Taxonomy (NCBI): domain Bacteria; kingdom Bacillati; phylum Actinomycetota; class Actinomycetes; order Kitasatosporales; family Streptomycetaceae; genus Peterkaempfera; species Peterkaempfera bronchialis. The sequence continues at coordinate 5,995,193 of NZ_CP031264.1, read as the reverse complement.
ACGTGGGGCAGGGCGCCGTACGAGATCTTCAGGATGTCGAGTTCTTCGCGCTCGGCCAGTCCGTTGGTGATGTCGATGTCGGCGAGCGTCACGTCGATCTCGGGGGCTCCGGGGACCAGGCCGTGGCTCCAGGCGTGGAAGACGAAGGTGTCGTTGGGGCAGGGCGAGTACGCCATCGTCAGTCGGTCGGTCGTGGTGGGCATGGGGCCGCCTCTCGCTGCTCTGCTCTGCGCGGGTGGGTGGGTGTGCGTCGCGGGGGGCGGGTGCCCTGTTCCAGCAAACCGGTTCCGGGTGTGGGGATTTCCCCAGAGAGACCTCGGCGAGTATGAGCGGGCTGCTCACGGGGGAGCCCCGGGCCCCGATGCCCCGCGCTCGTGACCTTGCCCTGAGGAAAGGAACGGTGATGGCGATCACCGGATCACCGGACGCCCTTCTCTCCGGGCAGTGGCTGGAGCGGCAGTCGGCCACCGACCTGGACGCGTGGACCCGGCAGGTCGTGCGGCGCCACTTCGACCCGGTCTCGGGTTCCCCGTTCTGGCTGAAGCGGCGTGGCGCGCTGGGGTTCGACCCGTTCGACATCACGCGGTACGGGGAGCTGCGGGCCTTCGGCGACCTGATGCCGGAGGTGCTGCGGCAGGTGGACCCCGTCGACCTCGTGCCGCAGGGTGCGTCCGGTCCGCCGACCGGGTGCGTCTTCGAGTCGGAGGGCACCATGGGTAGGCCGTGCCGGGTCTTCCTCACGGAGGCGATGTCGGCCCACCGCGCCGCCTGGCGCGGTGCCGGGTTGGCGGCGGCCGGCTTCCGCAGCGGCCGGACCTGGGTGCATGCCACGCCCGGCGGGCCGCATCCGGTGGGGCTGGGGGCCGCGCAGGTGGCCCGGTCGCAGGAATCGGTGGTGTACCGGATCGATCTCGACCCGCGCTGGATCAGGCGGTTGATCGGGGCCGGCCGGCTCGCGGAGGTCAACCGCTATGTGGACCATCTGACGGGGCAGATCACCGACATTCTGAGCAGCACCGGGGTCGACTACCTGGAGACGACTCCGGCACTGTTCCAGGCGCTGCTGCGGCGCCGGCCGGAGCTGGTGGCGGGGCTCTCCGGGGTGTGGCTGAGCGGGACGCAGATCCTGCCGGCGATGTACCGGGAGTTCGCCGACGCGCTCGGCGGCGGCCTGATCGGGACGGCGTACGAGAACACCTTCGGCGGCGCGACGGGGCTGCCGGCGGAGGACGGCGGGGACGTCCTTCCGTATGTCCCGCACTATCCGCAGGTGACCATGGACGTGGTCGACCGGGGCGATCCGTCCCGGACGGTGGAGTACGGGGAGGTCGGCCGGGTCCGGCTCACCGTGCTGCACGAGGACCTGTTCCTGCCCGGTGTCCTGGAGCGCGACCAGGCCGTGCGCCACCGGCTCCCGGCCGGGCCGCCGTGCGACGGTGTCGCCAACATCCAGCCGTTGCAGGCCACCTGGGCGGTTCCCGAAGGAATCTACTGACGGCGAGGCGTCGCGGACGCTCGCCCACTCTCTCTGCCATGGGCACCTACCGAGGAGACTGCTGGGAATGGATATCGGGCTCAAGCGCGAGCTGGAGGAGAAGGTCTTCGCGGGTGAGCGGCTGTCCCGCGAGGACGGCATCGCCCTGTACGAGAGCGACGACCTGGCCTGGCTGGGCGGGCTGGCGCACCATGTGCGGACCGAGAAGAACGGCGACCTCGTCCACTTCAACGTCAACCGCCATCTCAATATGACCAATGTGTGCACGGCCTCGTGCGCGTACTGCTCCTTCCAGCGCAAGCCGGGCGAGAAGGACGCGTACACCATGCGCATCGAGGAGGCCGTGCGGCTGGCCAAGGCGATGGAGGGGGAGAACCTCTCCGAGCTGCACATCGTCAACGGCCTGCACCCGTCGCTGCCCTGGCGCTACTACCCGCGCTCGCTGCGGGAGTTGAAGAAGGCGCTGCCCAACGTCGGCCTGAAGGCGTTCACCGCCACCGAGATCCACCACTTCGAGACGATCTCCGGGCTGAGCGCCAGCGAGATCCTGGACGAGCTGATCGACGCCGGTCTGGAGTCGCTGACCGGCGGCGGCGCGGAGATCTTCGACTGGGAGGTGCGGCAGCACATCGTCGACCACCGCACGCACTGGGAGGACTGGTCGCGGATCCACCGGCTGGCGCACGGCAAGGGTCTCAAGACGCCCTGCACCATGCTCTACGGGCACATCGAGGAGCCCCGGCACCGGGTGGACCATGTGCTGCGGCTGCGCGAACTCCAGGACGAGACCGGCGGCTTCCAGGTCTTCATCCCGCTGCGCTACCAGCATGACTTCGTGGACATGAAGGACGGCAAGGTCCGCAACCGGCTCCAGGCGCGCACCACGATGGCGACCGGCGCCGAGGCGCTGAAGACCTTCGCGGTCTCCCGGCTGCTCTTCGACAACGTCCCGCATGTGAAGGTCTTCTGGGTGATGCACGGCCTCGCCACGGCGCAGCTGGCGCTGAGCCACGGCGCGGACGACATGGACGGCTCGGTCGTGGAGTACAAGATCACCCATGACGCGGACGACTTCGGCACCCCCAACAAGCTGACCCGCAACGACATCCTGGACCTGATCCGGGACGCCGGCTTCCGCCCGGTGGAGCGCAACACCCGGTACGAGATCATCCGCGAGTACCAGGGACCGGACCCGGACCGCCGTGAGTCCCCGCAGGCCATGCGGGTCTGACGGCCCGGAGTCCGGGTCCCCTCAACCATTCCGACAGGATCGGCAGGCAGGTGGAATGTCCACGCAGACGACCACACAGAACGACCAGGAGCTTGAGGTCTGGATCGACCAGGATCTGTGCACCGGGGACGGGATCTGCGCCCAGTACGCGCCCGAGGTCTTCGAGCTGGATATCGACGGCCTCGCCTATGTGAAGGGCGAGGACGACGAGTTGCGGCAGGCTCCGGGGGCGACCGCACGGGTCCCGCTGCCGCTGCTGCGGGATGTGGTGGACTCCGCCCGGGAGTGCCCCGGCGAATGCATCCATGTGCGGCGGACCAGCGATGCGGTGGAGGTCTACGGGCCGGACGCGGACGCGGAGTTCGCGGTCTGAGGGCGGGCCGCCGCCCCTGATGGGTGTGCCCTCCCCGGCTCCGGCCGGGGAGGGCACACCCATCAGGCGTTCACCTGGCGGTGGGCAGCCGTACGCCGAAGTCGAGGATGGCCGAGATGGCGGCGCTGATGTCGCCGGGCGACTCGATGTGCACCACGGGGAAGGGGAAGCGGACCAGGTTCCTCGGCAGTGAGGGGCCGAGGACCAGGGCGAGCCGGGTGCCGTGGCCGTGTATCTCCCGCAGCATCGCGTCGAGGTCGGCCGTTGCCGGCGTGGTGCGGCGGAAGAGCCGTGCGACGTCGTCCGCCGTGGTGAGGGTGGTGCCGTCGGGACCGCAGCAGAGCGGCAGCGCGGGGGCGGTGAACGGGATGCCGTCCGCCTGCCGGCCGAGCGGGCTGTGCAGGACGGCGCCGTTGCCCTCGTGTACCCGGACGGCGCCGGGCGGGGCCTCGGCGGCGAGCTTCTCCAGGGCGGCGCGGACCCCCGTCAGCAGCAGGACCCGGTACCGGCCGCTGGGGTCGAGCCCCAGCACGGCTTCGGTACGCACGCTCCCGGGGTCGGCGGCCCGGTACCAGGCGGGGTCGTGGCCGGCCGGGAGGAAGGCCAGCGCGGTGCCGCCGAGGGTGGCGGCGTCGCTGCTGTCGCTGTCGCTGTCGAGCAGCAGGCCGATCAGGTCCTGCCGGGGGAGGGCGCGGGCGAGGCAGGCGCTCACCAGTGCCCCCACCCCGAGTCCGCCGAGGACGGCGGGGCGGATGCCGTGTACGGCGAGGACGTCATGGATGCCGAGCATCGCCGTGGCGAGCGCGACCCGGCCCGCCGGGGCGCCGCGGCCGTGCAGCAGGGCGGCGGTGTCCAGGCCGGTCCACTGCGCGACCCTGCCGTAGTGGTGGCGCATCACCGGAAAGGCCGCATGGAAGGCGGCGGCACCGGCCCCGTCGTCCTCGGCCGGCTCCGGACCGCAGAGGAACGCCAGGGTCATCTCGCCACCTCGGAGCCGAACCCGGGAGCGGGGCCGAGGCCGGGCGCGGAGCCCGGGGCGGGGCCGGGCAAAGGGCCGGACGTGGGGCCGGGTGTGGGTCCAGGCGGGAAGCCCGGCGCGGAGCCAAGCGCGGGGCCAGGTGTGAAGCCCGAGGCGGGGCTCGGCGTGAGGCCGGGCAGTGAGCCCGACACCAGGTCAGGCACGGAGCCCGGCAGGGGGCCCGGCACGGGGCCAGGCACAGCGCCGGGAGCGAGGCCGGGCATGGGTCCAGGCGGGAATCCCGGAGCGGAGCCAGGCGGGAAGCCGAGCGCGGGGCAGTGGGTGGGGGGTGTCACCGGCGGGTGGCCGAGCGGGACAGGAGGGGGATGAGCACCGCCCCGGCCGCCAGGTGCATACAGGTGAGCGCCACCTTCGCGGCGGTGGTGGCACCGCCCGGCAGGGGGCCGGCCAGGGAGAGGACGAGGACGACGACGGCGACGGCCGTCCACCGGGTGCGGGCCCGTTCCGGGGCGCCGCGCTCCAGCAGGGCGAGCAGCCCCCAGCCGGCCAGCCCGACCAGCAGACTCGCCACCAGGACCGCCCCGGGGCCGACCCGTTGCGGGTCCGCCCCGGACCCCGAGCCCATCCGGGCGTCGAGGTCCACGCCCAGTACCGGCACGGCCACCACCCAGACCGCGAACGCCGCGACCACCCCGCCGAGCACGGCCAGGGCCCGGGTGCGGCGCCGGGTGCCGGGCGCTGCTCCGCCGGTGCCGGGTGCGGTCTCGGTCGTCATGGACGAACCTCCTCGGGAGGGTGCCGGTCACAGGGGGGCGGAGCGGGGTCTGACCACGCCCGGGTCCGCACTCCCCGAGGCTAGGTCGCCGCCGCCGGGGAGCACCACCGGCACCCGCCGGGCCCCGGCAAGAACCGGGGAAACGACCAGACTTCCGCCGCATCGGCCGGGCAGACCTTGTGCTGCCCGTCGGGGCGCGCTGGATAGTGGGCCCCGACGGGCAGCACACCGCTCGCGCCGCACACCAGTGCCCGATTCCGTCGGGACGTCCCGCGCCCACCGCTCTGGTCCCGGTGCGCCGATTCGCTGGAAGGACACGTCAGTCCCATGAGTCCACCCCCCACGGACGACCTGTGGTGCCGCAGGTTCCACCCCGCTCCCGACGCAAGCCGACGCCTGGTCTGCTTTCCGCACGCCGGCGGCTCGGCGAGCTTCTACTTCCCGGTCTCGGCCGAGCTGAGCCCGGATGTGGACGTGCTCGCCGTGCAGTACCCGGGGCGGCAGGACCGGCGCAAGGAGAAGGGCGTCGACTCGATCGAGGAGCTGGCGGAGAGCGTCACCCGGGCGCTCGGCGGCTGGGACGACCGGCCGCTGACCTTCTTCGGCCACAGCATGGGCGCCGTGGTCGCCTTCGAGGTGGCGCGGCGCATGGAACAGGCCGGCAGCGGCCCGGTGCAGATCTTCGCCTCGGGCCGCCGGGCGCCGTCCCGGAACCGGGACGAGCGGGTGCACCGGCGCGACGACGACGGCATCGTGGCCGAGCTGCGCGCACTGAGCGGGACCGATGCGAAGCTCCTTGGGGACGAGGAGCTGCTGCGCATGATCCTTCCGGCGATCCGCAGCGACTACCGGGCGGTGGAGACCTACCGCAGTGCGGACGGGGCCACGGTGCAGTGCCCGATCACCGTCCTGGTCGGCGACGACGACCCCAGGACCACCCTGGACGAGGCCCGCGCCTGGAGCGACCACACCACCGGCGGGTTCGACCTGCGGGTCTTCCCCGGCGGGCACTTCTACCTCTCCAGCCGCGCGGCGGACGTGATGGCGGTGCTCGCCGAGCACTTCGCCCTGACCGCCGTGCCGCACGGTGCGTAGCGGCCGTCCGGCCTCATCGACTCCGCTGTCCCGCCGTCCTGCTGTCCCGCCGCCCTGCTGTCCCGATCCTCGAAAACGCTGGGAGCACTGAGAGATGGCTGAACAACTCCTCGCGGAGGGCGTGTCGCCCCCGCGCACAGCACGTCGGCGGCCCAGGGTCGGCCACATCCAGTTCCTGAACTGCCTGCCGCTCTTCTGGGGGCTGGCACGGACGGGCAGCCTGCTCGACCTGGATCTGCGGAAGGACGACCCGGACGGCCTGAGCGACGCGCTGGCCAAGGGGGACCTGGACATCGGGCCGATCAGCCTGATGGAGTTCCTGCGGCACGCCGACGACCTGGTGGCGCTGCCGGACATCGCGGTGGGCAGCGACGGGCCCGTGATGTCGTGCCTGATCGTCAGCCAGGTCCCGCTGGACCAGCTGGACGGCGCCCCGGTCGCGCTCGGCTCGACCAGCCGTACCTCGGTCCGGCTCGCCCAGTTGCTCTTCGCCGAGTCGATCGGCGTGCGGCCCGAGTACTTCACCTGCCCCCCGGACCTGGGGGCGATGATGAACGAGGCGCAGGCGGCCGTGGTGATCGGTGACGCCGCGCTGCGGGCGGCGCTGCACGAGGCCCCGCTGCTCGGCCTGGAGGTCCACGACCTGGGCGCGATGTGGCGGGACTGGACCGGGCTGCCGTTTGTCTTCGCGGTCTTCGCCGCCCGCAGGGACTTCCTGGCCAGGGAGCCGGAGACGGTCCGTCAGGTGCACGCCGACCTGCTGGCGTCGCGGGACCTGTCGCTGGCCGAGGTGGCCAAGGTCTGCGAGCAGGCGTCCCGCTGGGAGGCGTTCGACGCGGAGACGCTGGAGCGCTACTACACCACCGCACTCGACTTCAGCCTCGGCGCGCGGCAGCTCGCGGGTATCACGGAGTTCGCCCGGCGGGTCGGCGGCGGGGAGGCGGGCTTCCCCCGTGATGTGCGGGTGCGGCTGCTGGACGCCGTCGACCAGGCAGAGAACCAGACATGACCGGTACCACGCCCCTTCATCCGCCCGGAAAGGCCGGACCCATGCCCCGACCACCGCACACTGCCCACCCCGAGCTCCAGTCCGTCCTCGACCGCGCGGCGGCCGGCGGCCGGATCACCCCCGAAGAGGCGCTCGACCTCTACCGGCACGCCCCCCTGCACGCCCTGGGCTCCGCCGCCGACGCCGCGCGGCGACGGCGCTATGCGGGCACGGAGCACATCGCGACGTACATCATCGAGCGGAACATCAACTACACCAACGTCTGTGTGACGGCGTGCAAGTTCTGCGCGTTCTATGCGCCGCCGAAGAGCGACAAGGGGTGGTCGCGGGATCTGGAGGAGATCCTGCGGCGGTGTGCGGAGACCGTGGAGCTGGGCGGCACCCAGATCATGTTCCAGGGCGGCCACCACCCGGACTACGGGGTGGAGTACTACGAGGAGCACTTCTCGGCGATCAAGGCCGCGTACCCGCAGCTGGTGATCCACTCGCTGGGCGCCTCCGAGGTGGAGCACATGGCGCGGATCTCCAAGGTGAGCGTGGAGGAGGCGATCTCCCGCATCCACGCCGCCGGGCTGGACTCCTTCGCCGGAGCCGGGGCCGAGCTGCTGCCGGAGCGCCCGCGCAAGGCCATCGCGCCGCTGAAGGAGTCCGGGGAGCGCTGGCTGGAGATCATGGAGACCGCCCACAACCTGGGCGTGGAGTCCACCACCACCATGCTGATGGGCACCGGCGAGACCAACGCCGAGCGGATCGAGCACCTGCGGATGATCCGCGACGTGCAGGACCGCACCGGCGGGTTCCGCGCCTTCATCCCGTACACCTACCAGCCGCAGAACAACCACCTCAAGGGCCGCACCCAGACGACGGTCTTCGAGTACCTGCGGATCATCGCGGTGGCCCGGCTCTTCCTGGACAACGTCGCCCACATCCAGGGCTCCTGGCTGACCACCGGCAAGGAGGCCGGCCAGCTCACCCTGCACTACGGCGCCGACGACCTCGGCTCGGTGATGCTGGAGGAGAACGTCGTCTCCTCGGCCGGCGCCAAGCACCGCTCCAACCTGCTGGAGCTCATCCACCTGATCCGCGCCGCCGGCCGCACCCCAGCCCAGCGCGCCACCACCTACGAGCACCTCGCGGTCCACGACGACCCCGCCAACGACCCCGTCGACGCCCGGGTCGCCTCCCACATCGCCTCCACCGCCATCGAAGGCGGCACCGCCCACCCCGAGTTGAGGCTCATCGCCACCACCTGAGCCGCCCGCTGCAGAACCGAGGAAGGAACGGCCTGCCATGCTGACAGAAGAAGCGAATGTGATCCTCCGCGGCGGAGTCTCGTCGCAGCTCAAGGAGGACGAGCGAATCCGGTACGTGGCGGACCGCAACGCCACCCTGAAGATCGCCCGCGGCAATCGCTATGAGCACTTCGAGCCGTCGCCGGAGAAGATCCGCCACGGCGACCGTGAACTCCAGGTGTTCGTCTGGGTCGGCCGGACCTATATCGCCGAATAGCCCGACGACCGGTACGTCGAGAAACCGAGAGACCCGAGAAGCCGCCCGGCCGCGCCGTGCCCCGATGGGCCGGGCAGCCGGGCGGCCGGGAATTCCACTCAGAACGCGGGGCACCGCCCGGTGCCTTCCGCAGACAGGACGGAGAAGTCCATGCCGGGCGCTATTCACGCCGAGGGCCTGGTGAAGTCATTCGGCGAGGTGAGAGCACTCGACGGAGTGGACCTGGAGGTCCCGGAGGGCAGCGTGCTGGGGCTGCTGGGGCCCAATGGCGCGGGCAAGACCACCACGGTCCGCCTGCTGACCACCCTGCTGCGGCCCGACGCGGGCACCGCCACCGTGGCCGGCCATGACGTGGTCCGCTCACCCGCTCAGGTCCGCCGCTCCATCGGGCTCTCCGGCCAGTTCGCCGCCGTGGACGAGCGGCTGACGGGCCGGGAGAACCTGCGCATGGTCGGCGAGCTCTACGGCATGCGGAAGCGGACGGCCATCCGCCGGGCCGACGAGCTGCTGGAGCGGTTCCGGCTGACCGACGCGGCCGACCGGATGTCCAGCACCTACTCCGGCGGCATGCGCCGCCGCCTGGACCTCGCCGCCGCCCTGGTGGTGCGTCCGCCGGTGCTCTTCCTGGACGAGCCCTCGGCGGGCCTGGACCCGGGCAGCCGGCTGATGCTCTGGGAGTCCATCGAGGCGCTGGTCTCGGACGGTACGACGCTGCTGCTGACCACCCAGTACCTGGAGGAGGCCGACCGCCTCGCCCATGACATCGCGGTGGTCGACCACGGCCGGGTGATCGCCCGGGGCACGCCCGCCGCGCTCAAGGCCGAGACCGGGCACCAGCGCATCGAGGTGGTGGTACGCGGACCCGAGCAGATCGAGGACGCGGTGTCGATCCTCGCCCGGCTGGGCCTCGGCAAGCCGACCGTGGACCTGACCGACCGGCAGATCTCGGTCCCGGTCGAGGGCGGGGTGCGACTGCTCGCCGAGGCGATCCTGGCCCTGGACGCGGCCTCCGTGGAGATCGACGACATCGGCCTGCGCCGCCCCACCCTGGACGAGGTCTTCCTGGCCCTCACCGGGGACCGTGCGGCGGCCGGCGCCACCGCGAAGAACGAGAAGGAGCAGTGATGACGGTGGCGGCGACCACGGCACCCGTGGCGACGGTGGACGAGGCGGACGGATTCCGGCCCGACGGCCTGCTGAGATCCCTGCACGACTCCTGGGTCATCACCCGGCGGAATCTCGTCCGGATGTTCCGGATTCCCGAGGTCCTGCTGCTGTCCCTGGTGCAGCCGGTGGTGTTCGTCCTGCTCTTCGCCTATATCTTCGCCGGTTCCTTCGGCATTCCCGGCGGCGGCGGAACCATGGCCTATCGCGAATTCATGATGCCGGGCTTCTTCGCCCAGACCGTGGCCTTTGTGACGGCCGGCACCAGCAGCGTCAGCATGGCCACCGATCTGCACCGGGGCATGGTGGACCGGTTCCGCTCGCTGCCGATGGCACGCGGTGCGCTGCTCACCGGGCGCACCGCCGCCGACTTCGTGCAGAACCTCATCGTCATCGCGGTGATGATCGGCTGTGCGCTGGTGGTCGGCTGGCGGATCCACCATGGCTTCCTCAAGGCGGCGGGGGCGTTTCTGCTGCTGCTTCTGCTCGGCTATGCGCTCTCCTGGATCGGCGTGCTGATCGGGCTCTCCGTGAAGTCGCCCGAGGCGGCGGCCGGTTCCAACTTCATCTGGCTCTTCCCGCTGACATTCCTGTCCAACGCCTTTGTCGCCCCGGCCACGCTGCCCGCCGTCCTGCGGTACGCCGCCGAGTGGAACCCGATCAGCGCGACCGTCCAGGCGTGCCGGGACCTCTTCGGCAACCCGGGCCTCACCCACTCCGACGTCTGGCCGATGCAGCACGCCACGCTGGTCTCGGTCCTCTGGTCGGTTGTCGTCGTCGCGGTCTGCCGCACCCTCGCGGTGCGCAAGTACCGGTCGGCGAGCAGCTGACGCCACCGCACCACAGGGCTGTGGCCCGGTCGCCTTCCGGCGGCCGGGCCACAGTCGTTCTGCTGGGTGCGGACGGTCAGCCGCCCAGGGTCGCGTCCAGCCAGTCCCGTACGGCCTGAGCGGTGGTTCCGGCGTGCGCCTCCATCAGGGTGAAGTGGTCGCCGGGCACCTCGGTGACCGTGCGTGCCTCGCGCCAGGAGGTCCGCCACTCCTCCTCCGGGCCGGTCCCGGGCAGCGGCTGCGAGGCGCGCAGCAGCAGGGTGGGGACCGGCAGCGGGGCCGGCTGCCAGTCGGCGAAGAGGTCGAAGTAGCGGCTCATCGCGGTCAGCCGGGCGGCGTCCAGACCGGCGAACGCCTCCTCGCGGGCGTACATGCCCTCGACCAGCCGGTCCAGGAAGCCGCGCAGCGGGGAGTCGACGCCCGTCGGCGGGTAGCTGTCCAGCAGTACGACGGCGGCGGGCGGTGTCCCGTCCTCGGCGAGGCGGCTCGCCACCGCGTGGGCGAGGACGCCGCCGGAGGAGGACCCCAGCAGCACGACCGGGCCGTCCGCAGCCTGCCGGCGGCGGGCGGTCTCGGTGTGCATGGCCAGGACCGCCTCCCTGCTCCCCGGGAGCGGATCGGACCGCTCGAAGCCGGGGTTGGGCAGCGCCAGAAGGTCATGGCTGCCCCGGAGGTGGGAGGCGAAGCGCACATATTCGTGGACGCCGCCCAGGGCGACATAGGAGGAGAGGCAGAGGATGCCGGGCCGGTCCCCGCCGCCGGAGGCCAGCCTGACCGGCGCCAGGTCGCGGCCGAAGTCGGGGGCGGCGGCGAAGGACGGCCGGAGCAGCGCGGCCCCGCGCAGGAAGGCGAAACCCTGCTGGGACCGGCCGGACCGGCAGGCTTCGCGGAAGAGCGCGGCCAGGGTCTCCGCCGGGTCTGCGGTGCCGGAAGCAGCGGCGGTGGTGGGTGTTTGAGGCAGGTCGGCGGCGATCTCCGCCTGGAGGTGCTTGGCGAGCGCGGATGGCGTGGAGTGGTCGAAGACCAGCGTGGTCGACAGCCGCAGCCCGGTCGCCGTGGCGAGCCGGTTGCGCAGTTCCACGGCGGTGAGCGAGTCAAAGCCCGCCTCCACCAGGCTCTGCGCCGGATCGACGCCGTCCGGGCCGCCGAAGCCCAGCACCAGCGCCACCTGGGCGCGTACCAGCTCCAGCAGGGCGGCCTCGCGCTGCTCCTCCGGCCGGTCGGCCAGTCGGCGCCGCCAGGACACCGCCTCGCCGCCGCTCTCCGCGCCGCTCTCGCCGCCGCGCCGGACGGGGGCCCGTACCAGGCCCCGCAGCAGCGGCGGCACCGGTTCCGGCCGGGTCCGTATCGCGGCGAGGTCCAGCCGGGCGGCGATCAGTGCCGCCTCGTCCAGCGCACCGGCCGCGTCGAAGAGTTGCACGCCCTGCTCGGGTGCGAGCGGACGCATGCCGTCCCGGGCCATCCGGCTGCGGTCGGCGGTGTCCAGGGTGGCGGCCATGCCGCTCTGCTGCGCCCAGAGGCCCCAGGCGAGCGAGGTGGCCGGCAGCCCGTGGGCGCGGCGGTGCTGCGCCAGGGCGTCCAGGAAGGCGTTGGCCGCCGCGTAATTGCCCTGGCCGGGGCCGCCGAGGGTGCCGGCGACGGAGGAGAAGAGCACAAAGGCGGCGAGGTCGCTGTCTCGGGTCAGCTCATGCAGATGGAGTGCGGCGTCAGCCTTGGGGCGCAGCACGGCGTCCATCCGGTCGGGGGTCAGGGAGGCGATGACGCCGTCGTCGAGCACGCCCGCCGCGTGCACCACTGCGGTCAGCGGGCGGCCGGTGCGGTCCAGCAGGGCGGCCAGCGCGTCCCGGTCGGCGATGTCGCAGGCGGCCACGGTGACTTCGGCGCCGAGCGCCGTCAGGTCGGCCTCCAGCCGGGCGGCTCCGGCGGCGTCCCGTCCGGCCCTGCTGACCAGCAGCAGATGGCGGGCTCCGCGTTCGGTCACCAGGTGGCGGGCGAACACCCCGCCGAGCATCCCCGTGCCGCCGGTGATCAGTACCAGGCCCTCGGGGTCCAGCGGTGTCGCCGGGGCGGCCGTGGCGGGGCCGCCCGGAGTCCGCGCCAGCCGGGGTGCCAGCACGGCTCCAGCCCGCACCGCGAACTGCGGTTCTCCGGACTCCACCCCGGCGACCAGCGCCGGGTCGGCCAGGTCGGCCAGGTCGGCCAGCACGATCCGGCCGGGGTGCTCCGCCTGGGCGGACCGCACCAGGCCCCAGACGGCCGCGTGCGCCAGGTCGGTCACCGTACCGCCCGCCGCGCCGGTCACCGCGCCGCTGGTCGCCACCACCAGGGTCGCGGAGGCGAGCCGGTCGTCGGCGAGCCACTGCTGCACCAGGGCGAGCGCCCGGTGGGCGGCCGTGTGCAGCGCTTCCGTAGGCGGCGTCCCGTCACCGGCGGGGTCCGCCGCGAGGGGTGCCACCACCACCTCGGGCACCGCGCCTCCCGCCTGCACCAGGTCGCCGACGGCGGCCAGGTCGGGGAGGGTCCGCCCTTCGAAGGGCGCGGTCTCGCCCCCGAGGACCACCCACCCCCGTGGCAGCGGCGCCGGGCCACTGCCGGAGGGGGCCGTCCCGGGTATGGGAACCCAGTCGAGCCGGAGCAGCGACCGATGAGCGGAGCCGCCCGGGGCCGCCACCCCGCCATCCGGGACCGGCCGGGTCAGCAGCGCGCCGACCGAGACCACCGGGGCGCCGGAGGCGTCGGCGGCGTCCAGCGCGACCGCGTCGTCCCCGGTGCGCACCAGCCGCACCCGCAGTGCGGCGGCGCCCGGGGCGAGCAGCCGTACGGTGCTCCAGGAGAAGGGCAGCCGCAGCCGACCGGCGGAGCCGTCGTCGGGGGCGGTCACGATGTCCGCGTGCAGCGCGGCGTCCAGCAGGGCGGGGTGCAGGCCGAATCCGGCGGCGGTCTGCCGGGCGTCATCCGGCAGGGCCACCTCGGCATAGACCTCCTCGCCGCGCCGCCACACTGCCCGCAGCCCCCGGAAGACCGGCCCATAGCCATGGCCGCTGCCGGCCAGCCGGTCATAGGCGCCGTCCAGGTCCACCGGCTCGGCGCCGACCGGCGGCCACACCATGGGCGCGAACGGCTCGGCGGCGCCGTCCGGGCCGCCGGCCGCGAGGAACCCGGCGGCGTGCCGCACCCAGACCGCGTCGGCGCCGGTACCGTCCTGCTCCTCCTCGGCGCAGGCGTGTACGGAGACCGGCCTGCGACCGGTGGCGTCCGGGGCGCCCACCCGGACCTGGAGCAGCACCCCGCCCTGCGCGGGCAGGGCCAGCGGCGCCTCGATGACCAGGTCGTCCAGGGTGTCGCAGCCGACCTCGTCCCCGGCGCGGACGGCCAGTTCCACAAAGGCCGTGCCGGGCAGCAGGACCGTGCCCCGCACGGCGTGGTCGGCCAGCCAGGGATGGGTGCGCAGCGACAGCCTGCCGGTGAGCAGCACCCCGTCGCCGTCGGCCAGCGGGACCGCCGCGCCCAGCAGCGGGTGTGCGGCCGGGCGTTGGCCGATCGACAGCGCGTCACCGCCGTCCGGCTCGGCGTCCAGCCAGTACCGCTGCCGCTGGAAGGCATAGGTGGGCAGGTCGGTGCGGCGGGCGCCGGTGGGGGCGAAGAAGGCTGCCCAGTCGATCTCGGTGCCGGTGGCGTGCAGCCGTCCGAGGGCGGTGACCAGCGACCGGGCCTCGGGGCGGCCACGGCGCTGCGCTGCGGCGAGGACCGCGTCCCCGGCGCCGTTCAGGCACTCCTGCGCCATGGCGGTGAGGACGCCGTCGGGGCCGAGTTCCAGGAAGGTCCGTATGCCCTCGCCGTGCAGGGTGCGGACGCCGTCGGCGAACCGGACGGGCAGGCGGGCATGGCGGACCCAGTGGTCGGCCGAGCAGAGGTCGTCCGGGTCGGCCATCCGGCCGGTCAGCAGGGAGACCACCGGGACGGCCGGGGCGTGGTAGGTGAGGCTTTCGGCGACGGTGCGGAAGTCGCCGAGCATGGCGTCCATATGGGCGGAGTGGAAGGCGTGCGAGACCTTGAGCCGCTTGGCCGTGGCGAAGTGCGCCGCCACCCGCAGGACCGCGTCCTCGTCGCCGGAGACGACCACCGCCTGCGGGCCGTTGACGGCGGCGATGTCCACCCGGCCGTCCAGCAGCGGCCGGACGTCGGCCTCGGCGGCGCGCAGCGACACCATCGCGCCGCCGGGCGGGAGCGCCTGCATCAGTCGGCCTCGGGCGGCCACCAGGGCCGCCGCGTCCTCCAGGGTGAGCACGCCCGCGACATGGGCGGCGGCGAGTTCGCCCACGGAGTGGCCGCCGACCGCGTCGGGGGTGACGCCCCAGGAGGCGACCAGCCGGTACAGCGCCACCTCGACGGCGAAGAGCGCGGCCTGGGTGTAGGCGGTCTGGTCCAGCAGGTCGGGGCGGGTGCGGACCACCTCGCGGACCGGCTGCTCCAGATGGGCGTCCAGGGCGGCGCAGACCTCGTCGTAAGCGTCGGCGAAGGCCGGGAAGGCGTCATACAGCTCCTCCCCCATGCCGGGCCGCTGGGCGCCCTGGCCGGTGAAGAGCACCGCCAGCCTGCCGCCGGAGGCGCGTCCCCGCTCCGGGCGGTCGAAGTCTCCGCCGACCACCACGGCCCGGTGCGGCAGCCGGGCCCGTCCGGTGGCCAGCGAGAGCCCGGCGTCCACCGGGTCCAGCAGCGCGGCGGTGTCCCGCAGTTGTGCCAGCTGGGCGTCGAGCGCGGCCTCGCTGCGGGCGGAGACCACCCAGGGCACGGTGGCGGGGTCGGTCCGCGGGCGTGGGGGCCGGGGTTCGGCGGGGTCGTCCGGCGCCTGCTCCAGGATCAGGTGGGCATTGGTGCCGCTGACGCCGAAGGAGGAGACCCCGGCCCGCCGGGGGCGGCCGGTCTGCGGCCAGGGGGCCGCCTCGGCCAGCAGTTCCACCGCCCCGGCGGACCAGTCCACATGCGGTGACGGCCGGTCCAGGTGGAGGGTCCTTGGCAGGGTGGCGTGGCGGATCGCCTGGACCATCTTGATGACTCCGGCGACCCCGGCGGCTGCCTGGGTGTGCCCGATGTTGGACTTGAGCGATCCCAGCCGTAGCGGCCGGTCCTGCGGGCGGTCCTGGCCGTAGGTCGCCAGCAGGGCCTGCGCCTCGATGGGGTCGCCCAGCGCGGTGCCGGTGCCATGCGCCTCCACCGCGTCCACCTGATCGGCGGTCAGCTCGGCGTCGGCCAGCGCCTCCTGGATCACCCGCTGCTGCGCGGGGCCGTTGGGCGCGGTCAGGCCGTTGGAGGCGCCGTCCTGGTTGACGGCGCTGCCCCGGATCACGGCCAGTACCGGGTGCCCATGGCGCCGCGCGTCGGAGAGCCGTTCCAGCAGCAGCAGGCCGGCGCCCTCGCCGAAGGCCGTACCGTCCGCCGCCGCCGAGAACGCCTTGCAGCGGCCGGACGGGGAGAGCGCCCGCTGCCGGCTGAACTCGACGAACGGGGAGGGGGTGGCCATCACGGTCACCCCGCCGGCCAGGGCCAGCGCGCACTCGCCCGAGCGCAGCGACCGCACCGCCAGGTGGAGCGCCACCAGCGACGACGAGCAGGCCGTGTCCACGGTGATGGCGGGCCCTTGCAGGCCGAAGGTGTAGGAGACGCGGCCGGAGGCGACGCTGCCGGCGCTGCCGTTGCCCAGGTAGCCTTCGACGCCGTCGGGTATCCGGCGGTGCAGCCGCGTCCCGTAGTCGCCGAACATCACCCCGGCGAAGACCCCGGTCCTGCTGCCCTTGACCGAGGCGGGGTCGATACCGGCCCGTTCGAAGGTCTCCCAGGCGCACTCCAGCAGCAGCCGCTGCTGCGGGTCCATCGCCAGGGCCTCGCGGGGGCTGATCCCGAAGTGGGCGGCGTCGAAGCGGTCCGCGTCATACAGGAATCCGCCCTCGCGGGCGTAGGAGGTGCCGGGCCGGTCGGGGTCCTCGTCGAAGAGGCTGTCGACGTCCCAGCCCCGGTCGAGAGGGAAGGCGCCGACCGCATCGGTGCCTTGGTCCACCAGCTGCCAGAGGTCCTCGGCGGAGCGGACGCCGCCGGGGTAGCGGCACCCCACCGCGACGATGGCGATGGGGTCGTCGTGGTCGGGCCGGTCGGGTCGGTCGGCGGTTCGGGTGGCTGCGGGCTTCGGGGTCGGCGCCAGTTCGGTGCGCAGATGGTCGGCGAGCGCGGCTGGGGTGGGGTGGTCGAAGGCCAGGGTGGCGGGCAGCCGGATGCCGAGGGCCGAGGCCAGCCGGTCGCGCAGTCGGACGGCGGTCAGCGAGTCGAAGCCCAGGTCCTTGAACGGCTGGTCGGCCCCGGTCGGGTCGGCTGGGCCGCTGCCGAGGACGGCGGCGACCTGGGCGAGCACCAGGTCCAGCAGTATCCGGCCGCGTGCGGCGTCGGGCGCTTCGGCGAGGCGGCGGGCCAGGTCCGCCGCGTCCGGGCCGTCGGTCGGGGCGGCGGCGCCGGTGGGGCGTACCAGGTCGCGCAGCAGCCCGGGGACCGGTGCGCCGGCGACGTGGTCGAGGTCCAGGTCGGCGGCGACCAGGGCGGCCCGGTCGCCGGTCAGGGCGAGGCCGAAGAGGGCGGCGCCCCGCAGGTCGGCGGGGCGGCGAGGCCGTCGGCTGCGTCCGGCGGGCCCCAGGCGAGGGAGGTGGCGGGCAGGCCGTGGGCGCGGCGGTGGTGGGCGAGCGCGTCCAGGAAGGCTCCGGCGGCGGCATGGTCGGCGTGGCCCGGGGCGCCGGTCAGGCCCGCCGCCGAGGAGATGGTGGCAAAGGCCGCCAGCTGATGATGCTGTGTCAGTTCATGGAGGTGGAGCGCCGCTTGGAGCCGGTCGGGGGCCGGGTCGGCGATCTGGACGACGGCGGTGAGCGGGCGGGGCAGCCGGTGCAGCAGTGCGGCCAGGGCGTCGCGGTCGGCCGGGTCGCAGGGCTCGGCGGTGACGGTGGCGCCGAACTCCGCCGCCTCTGCCCGGAGGGCCGCCTCGTCCGCCTCGTCCGCCGCGTCCGCCGTGTCGGCCGTGCCGGGTCCGATGAGCAGCAGGTGGCGTGCGCCGTGCTCGGCCATCAGCTGCCGGGCGAGCACCGAGCCGGGTCCGCCGAGCGGGCCGCTGAGCAGCACCAGGCCATCGGGGTCCAGAGCGAGGGCCGGGCGGGGCGCGGTGTCGGCGGGGACCCGGGCCAGCCGGGGTACCAGGGCCTCGCCGGACCGCAGCGCCACCGCCGGTTCATCCGTCGTGGCGGCGACGGCCGCCGCGTCCGGCAGCTCCGCGTCGGGGCCGAGGTCCACCAGGACGACCCGGCCCGGGTGGTCCGCCTGGACGGTCCGCAGCAGGCCCCAGAGCGGGGCGTGTGCCAGGTCGGGCACCTCCTCGCCCGGTACGGCGGCCACCGCGCCCCGGGTCGCCACCACCAGCCGGGAGGACTCCCACCGTTCGTCGGCAAGCCACTGCCGCACCTGCTCCAGCACCTGGACCGGCGCCCGGCCGGCCGGGTCGGGCAGGCAGGGCAGTACGGCGATACCCGGGATCGGGGCGGCCGGGATGTCCGTACCGGCCTCGATCATGGCCCAGCCGTCCGGTGGCGGCGGCGCAACGGGAAGCGCCGGCGGCTGCCAGTCGACGGCGAGGAGCGAGGCATGGAAGGTCCCGCCCGCCAGCCGCAGCCGGGCGGGCAGGTCGAGCAGCGCCTGCCGGGTGACCTTGCCGATCGCCGTCCGAGGGATCCGGTCGACCTCGTACAGCTCCTCCGGCACCTTGAAGTACGAAAGCTGCTCGCGGCAGGTGGCGAGCAGCACTCCGGGGTCCACCCCGGCGGGGCCGGGCACCACATAGGCCACCGGTACCTCGCCGAGCACCGGGTGCGGTCGGCCCACCACCGCGGCCTCGGCGACGCCGGCCACCTGGATCAGGACGTCCTCCACCTCGCGGGGGTGGATGTTCTCGCCGCCACGGATGATCAGTTCCTTGATCCGGCCGGTGATGGTGAGAAAGCCGGACGCATTGCGGCGGGCCAGGTCCCCGGTGCGGTACCAGCCGTCGCTCAGCACGGTCGCGGTGGCCTCGGGCTGCCGGTGGTAGCCGAGCATCACGGCCGGGCTCTGCACCCGGATCTCGCCCTCCTCGCCGTCGGCCACCTCCTCCCCGGTCCGGGGGTCCGTCAGGCGCACGGTCAGCCCGGGCACCGCGATGCCGCAGGAGCCGGGGAAGCGGGGGCCGTCCGGCAGATTGGCGGTGATCGGGCCGCCGGTCTCGGTGGAGCCGTAGCTGTCCAGCAGCCGGATGCCGAAGGCGTCCTCGAAGTCATGGTGCAGCGAGGCGGCGCAGGCGGACCCGGCGACCATGCAGATCCGCAGCTCGGGTGCGCCGAGGCCGGTCTCCCGGGCCGTCTCCAGCAGTTGGTGGTACATCGTCGGGACGCCGACCAGGAAGGTGGAGCGCTCCTCCCGCAGCGCCTCCACGATGTCCCCGGCGGCCAGGCCGTCCAGGATGCGCGCGGTGGCGCCGACGGCGACCACGCCCAGTACGCAGAGGTTGTGCGCCACCATGTGGAACATGGGCATCGGCCAGAGCACCCGGTCCGACTCGCAGAGTCCGAGCAGCGGCGCATAGGAGGCGGCGGTGCCCCACATCGACTTGCGGTGGGTGGAGAGCACGCCCTTGGGCCGGCCGGTGGTGCCGGAGGTATAGAGCATCCACGCGGGGTCGTCCAGCCCGGCGTCGTCCCGGGCAGGGACGGGCGGTTCGGTGGCGGCCATGGACTCGAACGAGGCGACGCCGGGCGGAGCGGGCCCGTCCCCGGTGACCACGACGGCCAGCCGGGGGCGCTGCGGCAGCATCCGGCGGATCTGGTCGAGGTGGGCGGGGTCGGTGATCACCACCCGGGCGTCGCTGTCGTCGAGCAGATACGCCAGTTCGGCGTCGGTGGAGTGCGGGTTGAGCGGCACGCCCACCGCACTGGACCGGGCGATGGCGAGATGGCTCTCGACCGTCTCCAGGCAGTTGCCGAGGTAGAGCGCCGCGCTGTCGCCGCGCTCCAGGCCCAGCGCGGCGAGATGCCCGGCCAGCAGCCGGGTGCGCCGCTCCAGCGCGGCATAGGTCACGCTGCCCCGCGCGTCATGGAATGCGGTCTTTTCGCCGAGGCGATCGGCGTGCTCCGCGAGCAATTCGTGCAGCGGCCGGATCACATCGGTGCGCAGCATGACCGCCCTACCTTTCGATCGTAATTCGGGGTGAATGCCACGACCAGGCGGGCACGGCGGTGTGCGCGGTGCGTCTCAGTAGAGACCTTCGGGGCTGGCGGTGGATATCTTCAGGGGCTGCACATTGGCCACCCCGTCGCACGGCCACTCGGCCGGGGTCTCATAGCGCAGCGCCTGGTCGCGCTCCAGGACGTTGGGCAGGAAGAGGTCCTCGTGCAGCACCATCAGCCGCACCCGGCCCTCCTCGCCGTACTCCACGACGCGGGTCGGGTCGGTCTTGTCGACCACGGCCATGGTGGTGTGCGGGTAGTTGGGCACATAGGGCAGCGTGCTGCCGCCGTCGGGCGACGGCAGGCCGTTGGCGTTGCCGAAGGTGTTGCCGTACGTCGCTCCGATCACGCCGCCGCCCAGCGCCTCGGAGAAGCGGCGGTAGGAGTCGGGGGTGAGCTGGGTGCCGCCGAGGTAGACGCCCTTGAGCCGGGAGGTGAGCTCCGGCCGGCGGTTGATCAGCGCCTGGACGATCGCGGGGGTGGTCCGCAGATAGTCCACCGGCCGGCTCTCCAGGATGTCGGTGACCTGCTCGATGACATGGTCGACATAGGCGTTCATCTCGGCGAGCCGGCCGCCCCGGATGAGCGTCTTGATCCAGCGGGGGTCCAGGTCGATGGAGTAGACGGTGGAGCCGTAGAGGTCGGCCAGCTGGTCGGCCTCCTGGCCGACCAGGTGCGGGCCGCTGGGACAGGCGTCGAGCCAGGTGCCGCCCGGCTCGAACCCGGCCATGGTGCGGCCGAGTTGGCGCCAGGCCGCCCAGTGCTCGGCCATCGCCTCGGTGTAGAAGACCCGGCACGGCTTGCCGGTGGTCCCGGCCGACTCGAAGACCCGTCCGGCCAGCGGGCGCGGCACGTCCTGGGGGACGAAGTCGGCCGGGTCCTGGTCGCGGAGGGTGGCCAGGTCGAAGTTGCCGAAAGCCGCCAGCTCCTCGTACCGGGTGATCTCCAGCGGGTCGAAGTCCAGGCTGCCGCGCTGCTTCAGCCAGAACGCCGACCCCGTCGCGGGGTCGAAATGGCGCTGCACAATATGCCGCGTCCATGCGTCGAGATCCCAGGAAAGCCAGCCGTCGGTCAGCGCTTTCAATGATTCCGTGCTCATCCTCACTGCCATACCGCCAGTATCGGTCGGGGCGCACTAGGAAAGTTGCTAAAGGCCGCCGGGCGAAGGCGGGGAGATATTCGCATGCCGGCGCGTCGGGGCGTCAGGGCTTGAGGGTGCGCAGCCAGTCGGCTGTCGCCGCCGCCGTGGAGCGGGCATGCGACTCCATCATGGTGAAGTGGTTTCCGGGGACGTCGAGCACGGTGTGCGCCCGGTCCCAGGAGGTCTGCCACTGGTGCGGCTCCAGCGGGCCGGTGGTGTCGGCGGGCAGCGGTGGCTCGCTGGAGCGCACCAGCAGGACCGGGCTGGAGAGCGCGCCCGGCTCCCATTCGCCGATCATGCGGATGTACCAGCTCATCGCGGTCAGCCGGTCGGCGTCCATATGCGCGAACATCGACTCGCGGTCGAACATCCCGCCGATCATCTCCTGGGAGAAGCGCAGGAACGGCGAGTCCGCGCGGGGCATATAGGTGTCCAGCAGCACCACGGCGGTGGGCGGGGTCCCGGACTCCTCCAGGTGGCGGGCGGCGGCCAGCGCCAGCACGCCGCCGGAGGAGGAGCCGAGCAGCACGCCCGGGGCGCCGTCCAGCTGCCGGGCCACCGACTCCGCCTGGAGGCGGGCGATGGCGTCCAGCGAGGCGGGCAGCGGCTCCCCGGTGCCGAAGCCCTGGGTGGGCATCGCCCAGACGTCGCGCTCGCCCCGGAAGGCGGAGGCGAACCGGGCGTACTGGTGCACACCGGCCAGCGCCACATAGGAGCTGAAGCAGACCAGCGGCGGGGCGCCGGTACCGCTCGCCAGCTTGATCGGCTCGGGGACGGTGGGGAGTTCGGCCGGGGTGGTGAAGGTGGGCCGCAGTTCGGCCGCCGCCTGGAGCAGTTCAAAGCCCTGGTCGACCCGGCCGGACTCGCAGGCCCGCCGGAAGAGGGCACCGAGGGTGTCCTCCGACCGGGCTGCGGGGGCGGCCCCCTCCGCCGGTGCGGCGGTGGCGGTCGGCTGCTCGGCGAGCCGCCGGTCCAGCTGGGCGGCGAGGGCGTCGGCCGTGGCGAAGTCGAAGAGCAGCGTGGGGGGCAGCCGCAGTCCGGTGGCGGTGCCGAGCTGGTTGCGCAGCTCCACGGCGGTCAGCGAGTCGAAGCCGAGCTCGGTGAAGAGCCGGTCCGGCTCGACCGCCTCGGGCGAGGCATGGCCGAGCGCGGCGGCGGCCTGTCCGCGTACCAGGTCGAGCAGGACGGCCCGGCGCTCCTCCGGGGTGCGCCCGGAGAGCCGGGCGGCCAGGGCGGCGGGCCCCGGGCGGTGCGCTTCGGCGGTGCGGCGCGGCGCAGCAGCGCCGGGTCGGCGCAGCAGTGCGTCGACGGCGTTGCGGCCGGGGTCGAGCGCCATGGCGACCAGGGCCGGCCGGTCGGTGGCCAGCGCCGCGTCGAGCAGGGCGAGGCCCTGGTCGGCGGTGAGCGGACGCATGCCGCCGCGCGCCATCCGGCGGCGGTCGGTGTCGGCCAGGCTCGCGGTCATGCCGCTGCCGTCCGCCCACGCCCCCCAGGCCAGCGAGGTCGCGGGCAGGCCGAGCGCCCTGCGGTGGGCGGCCAGGCCGTCCAGGAAGGCGTTGGCGGCGGCGTAGTTGGCCTGCCCGGCGGAGCCGAAGGTCCCGGCGACGGAGGAGTAGAGCACAAAGGCCGAGAGGCCGAGGTCGGCGGTCAGCTCGTGCAGCAGCCAGGCGGCGTCCGCCTTCGGCCGCAGCACCCGGTCGAACCGGCTGCCGTCCAGGGAGGTCAGGGTGCCGTCGTCGACCACCCCGGCGATATGGACGACCCCGGTCAGCGGGTGTCCGGCGGGGACCTCGGCGAGCAGCCGGGTGACCGCCGCCCGGTCTCCGGCGTCGCAGGCGACCAGGCGCACCTCGGCGCCGTGCGCGGTGAGTTCGGCGACCAGGGCGTCGGCGCCGTCGGCGGCGGGTCCCCGGCGGCTCGCCAGCAGCAGGGACCGTACGCCGTGCCGGACGACCAGGTGACGGGCCGTCAGTGCGCCCAGGGCGCCGGTCGCCCCGGTGACCAGGACGGTGCCGGTGCCGTCCGGGCCAGCTGGGTCCGGGTGCGCGGTCGCGGCGGGCTCCACCCGGGCGAGGCCCGGCAGCCGGGGCTCACCGTCGCGGACCAGGGTCTGCGGGTGGGCGGCGGCGACGGCCGCGAGCATGGCGCGCTCGGAGGCGTCGGTGTCGTCCAGGTCGATCAGCTGGAACCGCTCGGGGTGCTCCGCCTGCGCGGACCGCACCAGGCCCCACAGCGCTGCGGCGGCCGGGTCGTGGACGCCCTCCTCGGCGGTCGCGGCGATGGCGCCTCGGGTGACCAGGACCAGCCGGGACGCGGTGAACCGTTCATCGGTCAGCCAGCGGCGGCAGAGGTCATGGGTCTCGCCGAGCAGCCGGTGCAGGGCCTCGGGTACGGGCCGGCCTTCGCGGGCGCGCGGGTCGCAGGCGACCAGGACGGCTTCCGGCATGGCCATCCCGGTGTCCACGGCTCGGCCGAGCGATTCCAGGTCGGCGTAGGACTCCAGGTGGACGCCTGCGGAGTCCAGCGCCTTCGCCACCCGGTCGTCGCCCTCGCCGAGCAGGATCCAGCGCACCGTCTCCGGCCGGGGAGGCTGCGACGCGGGGACGGCCGCCCGCCAGTCGGCGACCAGCAGGGCGGCCTGCGGGGTGTGCTGCCCGGTGCGCTGCGGGTCGGCCGGGTCGCGGTGCAGCTGATCGGCCGTCACCGCCCGTAGGGAGAGGGCGTCAGCGGTGGCGACCGGCTGCCCGGCGGTGTCGGTGACCAGGACGGAGAAGGTGCGGGGGCGGTCGGCCGGTGCCAGCCGTACGCGCAGGGCGGTGGCGCCCTCGGCGTGCAGCGTGAGGCCGTTCCAGGCGAACGGCAGCATGGCCTCGCCGGTACCGGTCCCCTCGGCCGCCTCCGGGCCGGTCGGCAGGTCGACCAGCAGGGCCTGGACGGCGGCGTCCAGCAGGGCGGGGTGCAGGGCGAAGCGGGTGGCGTCGGGGTGGCACTGCTCGGGCAGCGCGACCTCGGCGAAGACCTCGTCGCCGCGCCGCCAGACCGTGCCGAGCCCCTGGAAGGCCGGGCCGTAGTGGAATCCGCCGTCGGCGAACCGCTGGTAGTGGCCGTCGGAGGCGACCTCCACCGCTCCGGCGGGCGGCCAGCTGGTCAGCTCCGCCGCCGGGCCGGGCCGGTCGGGCCCGGGGCCCAGCAGTCCCTGGGCGTGCCGCTGCCAGGGGACGTCCGCGCCAGCGGGCCGCGAGTGCACGGCGAAGGCGCGCTGCCCGGAGTCGTCCGCGCCGTCCACGACCAGTTGGAGCTGGACGGCGCCGCTCTCCGGGAGGACCAGCGGGGTCTCCAGGGTGAGTTCCGCGAGGTGGCCGCAGCCGGTGCGGTCACCGGCGTGGACGGCCAGGTCCAGATAGCCGGTGGCGGGCAGGATCACCCGGCCCAGCACGGCATGGTCGGCCAGCCAGGGGTGGGTGGCCAGCGAGAGCCTGCCGGTGAGGACGACCGTGTCGGTACCGGCCGGGGTGACGGCCGCCCCCAGGAAGGGGTGCCCGGCGGGGTCGATGCCGACGGCCTCCAGGTCGCCGGTCCAGGGTCCGGCGGCCAGCCAGTAGCGGTCGCGCTGGAAGGCATAGGTGGGCAGCTCCACCCGCCGGGCCCCGGGGAGGAGCGCCCGCCAGTCCGGCGAGATGCCGTGCACATGCAGCCGGGCGACGGCTTCCAGCACGGTGCGGGTCTCCGGGCGGTCCTTGCGCAGCGCCGGTACCAGCAGGGCGCGGTCCGGGTCGACGGCCGCCTGCGCCATGGCGGTGAGGGTGGCGTCGGGGCCGATCTCCAGGAACCGGGTGACCTGGTGGTCCGCCAGCCAGCTGACGGCGTCATGGAAGCGGACCGCCCGGCGGGCGTGCCGCACCCAGTACTCGGGCGAGGTCAGCTCCTCGGCGGTGGCGAGTCGGCCGGTCGTTCCGGAGACCACGCCGATCCGGGGCGGTGCATAGCCGAGCGTCCCGGCGACCTCCCGGAACGCGTCGAGCATCGGCTCCATCCGGGGCGAGTGGAAGGCGTGGCTGACCCGCAGCCGGGCGGTCCTGCGGCCGAGCCCGGCGAAGTGCGCGGCGATCTCGGCGGCGGCGTCCTCGTCACCGGCGATCACGGTGGCGGCGGGGCCGTTGAGGGCGGCGATGTCCACCTCGGCCTCGCGGCCCGCCAGCAGCGGGGCGACCTCGTCCTCGGACGCCTGGAGGGAGTACATCGCGCCGCCGGCGGGGAGGTCCTGCATCAGCCGTCCCCGGGCGGTGACCAGGGCGCAGGCGTCGGGGAGGGAGAGCACACCGGCCACATGGGCGGCGGCCAGCTCGCCGACGGAGTGACCGGTCAGGTAGTCGGGTTCGATCCCCCAGGACTCCAGCAGCCGGTACAGCGCCACCTCGAACGCGAAGAGCGCGGGCTGGGTGGCCCCGGTACGGTCCAGCCGCTCCGCGTCGTCGCCGAAGACCACCTCGCGCACCCCGTCAAGGTGCGCGCAGACCGCGTCGAATGCCTCGGCGAAGGCCGGGTGGGCGTCGTACAGCTCGCGGCCCATGCCGGTGCGCTGGGCGCCCTGGCCGGTGAAGAGGAAGGCCAGCCCGCCGTCGCCCTTGGCCGTGCCGACCGCAAGGCCGGGGGTGGGGGCGGGGGCCGTCTCGTCGGCGGCCAGGGCGGCGAGGCCCGCGCAGAGTTCGGCCGGGTCGGAGCCGAGCACCACGGCGCGGTGCTCGAACGCGGAGCGGGTCGCGGCCAGCGAGAGGCCGATGTCCCGGGGGGCCAGCTCGGGGTGGGCGCGGACATGCGCCAGCAGCCGTTCGGCCTGCGCCCGCAGGGCGGCCCGGGTGCGGCCCGCCACCGTCCAGGGGACGACCGGGGCGGGCTGCGCCGGGGCGGGCTCGGGGGCGGACTCGGAGTGCTCGGGGGCGGGGGCCTCTTCGAGGATCACATGGGCGTTGGTGCCGCTGATGCCGAAGGAGGAGACCCCGGCCCGGCGCGGACGCCCCAGCTCAGGCCAGGGGGTGTTCTCGGTGAGCAGCCGGACCCGGCCCGCCGCCCAGTCCACATGCGAGGACGGCGTGTCCACATGCAGCGTCCTGGGGAGCAGCCCGTGCCGCAGGGCGAGGACCATCTTGATCAGTCCGGCCGCACCGGCGGCGGCCTGGGTGTGCCCGATGTTGGACTTCACCGCGCCCAGCCAGAGCGGCCGGTCCTCGTCGCGGTCCTGACCGTAGGTCGCCAGCAGCGCCTGCGCCTCGATGGGGTCGCCCAGCGTGGTCCCGGTGCCGTGCCCCTCCACCGCGTCCACCTCGGCGGGGGAGAGTCCGGCGGCGGCGAGCGCCTGGCGGATCACCCGCTGCTGCGAGGGGCCGTTGGGGGCAGTGAGGCCATTGGAGGCGCCGTCCTGGTTGACGGCGGAGCCCCGGACCAGGGCCAGCACGGGGTGGCCGTTGCGGCGGGCGTCGGAGAGGCGTTCCAGCAGGATCATGCCCGCGCCCTCGCCCCAGCCGGTGCCGTCGGCGGCGTCGGCGAACGCCTTGCAGCGGCCGTCGGCGGCCAAGCCGCGCTGCCGGCTGAAGTCCAGGTAGAGGCCCGGGGTGGACATCACGGTGACGCCGCCCGCCAGCGCCAGGTCGCACTCCCCCGCCCGCAGCGCCTGCGCGGCCAGGTGCAGCGCGACCAGCGACGAGGAGCAGGCGGTGTCGACGGTGACGGCCGGGCCTTCCAGCCCGAGGGTGTAGGAGATCCGGCCGGACATCACGGCGGCGGAGTTGCCGGTGCCCAGGTGGGCGTCGGCCCCCTGACCGGCGGCGATGGGCCGGGAGGAGTAGTCCTGGTAGTTGGTCCCGGCGAAGACTCCGGTGCGGCTGCCCTTCAGCGACAGCGGGTCGATCCCGGCCCGTTCGAACGCCTCCCAGGAGGTCTCCAGCAGCAGCCGCTGCTGGGGGTCCATGGCCAGCGCCTCACGCGGCGAGATACCGAAGAAGCCGGGGTCGAAGTCGGCGAAACCGTCCAGGAAGGCGCCGGTGCGGGCATAGCTCCGGCCCGGCACACCGGGCTCGGGGTCATAGAGCGCGTCCAGGTCCCAGCCACGGTCGTCCGGCCAGGGCGCGACCGCGTCGACGCCGTCGGAGAGCAGCCGCCAGAACGCCTCGGGGGAGTCGGAGCCGGCCGGGAAGCGGCAGCCCATCGCCACGATGGCGATGGGGTCGTCGTCGGTCCGGGCAGCGCTCGGGACAGGTGTGGGGGCCGAGGCAGAGGCCGCCGTGCTCGGGGCCAGTTCCGCCCTGAGGTGGTCGGCCAGCGCGGCGGGGGTCGGGTAGTCGTAGACCAGGGTGGCCGGCAGCCGCAGGCCGGTGGCCTCGCCGAGCGTGTTGCGCAGCTCGACGGCGGTGAGCGAGTCGAAGCCCAGTTCCCGGAAGGAGCGGGTGGGCTCCACATCGTCCGGGTCGGGGTGGTTGAGCACATGGGCGATATGCGCCCGGACCAGCTCCCGTACGGCCCGGCGCCGGTCGCTCTCGCCGAGTTCGGCCAGCCGGTCGGCCAGCGCGGGGCCGTCGGCGGGGGCGCCGTCCCGGTCGGGCTGCCGGGTGGCGGCGAGCACCCGCTGAAGGTCGGGCAGGTCGGCGTAGAGGCGGCGCGGCCTGCCCTGGGCCAGCTCGGCGCCGAAGACCTCCCAGTCGATGTCGCTGACGACCAGTGAGGTGTCGTCGTGGTCCAGGGCCCGCTGCAATGCGGAGACCGCCGTGCCGGGGTCCATCAGCCGTACGCCGTGCCGCTGCAACCGCTCCCCCACGGTGCCCTCGGCCATGCCGCCGTCGGCCCAGCCGCTCCAGGCGACGGCGGTGGCCGGCAGGCCGCGTGCCCGGCGCTGCTCGGCCAGGGCGTCCAGGAAGGCGTTGCCCGGTGCGTAGTTGCCATGGCCCGGGCCGCCGAAGGTACCGGCCGAGGAGGAGAAGAGAACGAAGGCGGAGAGTTCGTGACGCTCCGTCAGCGCATCCAGGTTGAGGGCGCCCTGGACCTTGACCCGCAGCACCCGGGCGAGCCGTTCCGGGGTCAGCGAGGTGATCACGCCGTCGTCCAGGACGGCGGCGGTGTGCACAACGGCGGTGAGCGGGCGTTCGGCGGGGATCGCGGCGATCAGCGCCCCGAGCGCGTCCCGGTCCGCGATGTCGCAGGCGACCAGCTCGACGCCGGCGCCCAGGCCGGTCAGCTCGGCCTCCAACTCGTCTGCGCCGGGCGCCTCCCGGCCCCGGCGGCTCACCAGCAGCAGATGCTCGGCGCCGCTGCGGGCCAGCCAGCGGGCCACATGTCGGCCCAGCGCCCCGGTGCCGCCGGTGACCAGGACCGTACCGGAGGGGGTCCAGCGGCGGGCGCCGCCGATCCCGCCGGTGGCGGCCCGGACCAGCCGCCGGGCCAGCACGCCGGTCGGCCGGATCGCCACCTGGTCCTCATGGTCGGTCCCGGCCAGGACACCGGCCAGGCGGTCGGCCGCCGTGACGTCCAGCGTCTCGGGGAGGTCAACGAGACCGCCCCAGCGGGCGGGCTGTTCAAGGGCGGCGACCCGGCCGAAGCCCCAGACCAGCGACTGCGTCGGGGAGTCGACGCCATGGTGCGGCCGGGTGGCGACCGCACCTCGGGTGGCGAACCAGACCGGGGCGCGGAGGTCGAGACCGTCCAGCGCCTGCACCATCGCGACCGTGGCCGCGAAGCCGCGCGGCAGGCCGGGGCGGGCCGCATGCGGGCCCTCGTCCAGGGCGAGCAGCGACAGCACGCCGCGCGGGTCGCCGTCGCCGGTCCGCAGTGCGGCCTCCAGCGCCGCCGCGCAGCCGTCGCGGTCGGACTCCGGGTCCACCGGCACGGTCACCGGGTCGGCCCCGGCCCGCCGCAGGGCGTCCAGAACGGCGCCGACCGTGGCGTTCCCGGCGTGCTGCGCGGGGGCCACCACCAGCCAGCTGCCGGTCAGCGATCGGGCGGGTCCGCCGGGCAGCGGACGCCAGGTGATCCGGTACCGCCAGGAGTCGGCGGTGGCGCCCTCCACGGCACGTCGGCGGTAGTCGGAGAGCGCGGGCACGACGGCGGACAGGGCCTCCGTGTCCAGGGCCAGGGCGTCGGTCAGCGTGCCGAGGTCGCCGCTGTCGACCGCCTCCCAGAACCGGGCGTCGGCGGTGTCCCCGGTCACCACCCGGGCCGGGGCGGGCTGCGGCCAGTAGCGCTGGCGCTGGAAGGCATACGTCGGCAAGTCGACCGTACGGGGGGCGTGGTCGGCGAAGGCCGGAGCCCAGTCCACGGCCAGGCCACGGACCCATAGCTCGGCGAGCGAGGCATAGAACCGCTCCGGGCCGCCCTCACCACGGCGCAGCGTTCCCGTCACCACGACGCCGGTGTCGGCTGCCTCGGCGGTCTCCTGGACGGGCATGGTCAGCACCGGGTGGGGGCTCACCTCGACAAACGCCCGGTGGCCCTCGCTCAGCAGGGCCCGCACCGCCGGTTCGAGCTGCACGGTCTGCCGCAGATTGGTGTACCAGTACTCCGCGCCCAGACCGGAGGTGTCCAGCCAGTCCCCGGTCACCGTGGAGAAGAACGGCACCGTGCCGCTCACCGGCGCGATCGGTGCCAGGACCTGCGCCAACTTCTCGCGGATGGCCTCCACATGGGCCGAATGCGACGCGTAGTCCACCTCGATCCGCCGCGCCCGGATCTCCCGGCCCTCACACAGGGCCATCAGCTCATCCAGCGCATCGGCATCGCCCGAGACCACCACCGACGACGGCCCGTTCACCGCCGCCACCGACACCCGGCCCGCAAACCCACCCAGCAACTCATCAACATCCGGCCGAGACAGCGCCACCGACACCATCCCACCGCGCCCGGCCAACGCCACAATCGCCCGGCTGCGCAACGCCACCACCCGCGCGCCATCCGCCAGACTCAGACCCCCCGCGACCACAGCCGCCGCGATCTCCCCCTGAGAATGCCCCACCACCGCAGACGGCACCACACCGAACGACCGCCACAGCTCGGCGAGAGAGACCATCACCGCCCACAGCACCGGCTGCACCACATCCACCCGGTCCAACCCAGGCGCACCCTCAACCCCACGCAGAACATCCGCCAGCGACCAGTCCACAAAAGGCGCCAACGCCGCCTCACACGCCGCAACCCGCGCAGCAAACACCGGCGAGGCATCCAACAACCCCACCGCCATCCCCACCCACTGCGCCCCCTGACCCGGGAACACAAACACCGGCCCGCTCTCGGTGTCGGCAAGGCCGCGCACCAGACCGGCGGCGGGGGTGCCGGAGGCCAAGGCGTCCAGGCTCCGCAGCAGTTCGTCCGGGTCGTGGGCGATCAGCACGGCGCGGTGGTCGAGCGCCGGGCGGGAAGCCGTCAGCGACCAGGCGACATCGGCGGGCCGCTGGGTCCGCCCGGCGCCGCTGCGCAGGTGGTCGCGGAGGTGTGCGGCCTGGGCGCGCAGCGCCGCCTCGCCCCGCCCCGAGATGGCGAAGGGCAGTACGCCGGCGGCCTCGGGGGCGTCGGTGGTCTCGGAACCGTCCGGGGGCGGTGCCTGTTCGACGATGACATGCGCATTGGTGCCGCTGACGCCGAAGGAGGAGATCCCGGCCCGGCGCGGCCGGTCCAGCTCGGGCCAGGGGCGGGCCTCGGTGAGCAGTTCGACCCGGCCGGCCGTCCAGTCCACATGGGAGGACGGCGCGTCCACATGCAGGGTCTGCGGCAGCAGCCCCTCGCGTATCGCGAGCACCATCTTCATCACACCGGCCACCCCGGCGGCGGCCTGGGTGTGCCCGATGTTGGACTTGACCGAGCCGAGCCACAGCGGGCTGCCGTCCGGCCGGTCCTGGCCATAGGTGGCCAGCAGTGCCTGTGCCTCGATCGGGTCGCCCAGCGTGGTCCCCGTACCGTGCGCCTCCACCGCGTCCACATCGGCCGGGGAGAGTCCGGCGGCGGACAGCGCCTGCCAGATGACGCGCTGCTGGGACGGGCCGTTGGGGGCGGTGAGGCCGTTGGAGGCGCCGTCCTGGTTGACCGCGCTGGCGCGCAGCACGGCGAGTACCGGATGGCCGTTGCGGCGGGCGTCGGAGAGCCGTTCCACCAGCAGGACCCCGACGCCCTCGCCCCAGGCGGTGCCGTCGGCGGCGTCGGCGAACGCCTTGCAGCGGCCGTCGGCGGCCAGACCGCGCTGCCGGCTGAACTCCAGGAAGACCCCGGGGGTGGACATCACGGTGACGCCGCCCGCCAGCGCCAGGTCGCACTCCCCCGCCCGCAGCGCCTGTGCGGCCAGGTGCAGCGCCACCAGCGAGGACGAGCAGGCGGTGTCGATGGAGACGGCGGGGCCCTCCAGGCCCAGGGTGTAGGAGACCCGGCCGGAGACCACGCTGGGCGAGTTGCCGACGCCGCCGGCCTCCGGGCTGGCGGAGAGGGAGAGCAGAGTCGGGTAGTCCTGGAGGTTGGTGCCGGCGAAGACCCCGGTGCGGCTGCCGCGCAGCGCGAGCGGGTCGATCCCGGCGCGTTCCAGGGCCTCCCAGCAGACTTCGAGCAGCAGCCGCTGCTGCGGGTCGGTGCCGAGCGCCTCGCGCGGCGAGATGCCGAAGAGGCCCGCGTCGAAGTCGCCGACCCGGTCCAGGAAGCCTCCGGTGCGGGTGTAGCTGCGGCCGGGTGTCCCGGGCTCGGGGTCGTAGCAGGCGTCGACGTCCCAGCCCCGGTCGTGGGGCCACTCGGCCATGGCGTCGGTACCGGACCGCAGCAGCCGCCACAGCTCCTCCGGGCCGGTGACCCCGCCGGGGAAGCGGCATCCCATGGCGACGATCGCGACCGGCTCCTGGTTCCTGGCCTCGGCCTCGCGCAGCCGCTGCCGCGTCTGGTGGAGGTCGGCGGTGACCTTCCTCAGGTAGCCGAGGATCTTCTCTTCATCGCTCATGCGTGTTCACCCGTTCTCCCGCTCCCGGTCCTGTAGCCGCCGCTCAGGAGATGCCAAGGTCGTTCTCGATGAAGTCGAAGATCTCGTCCGCCGCCGCGGAGTTGATCCGGTCGCTGATGTCGTCCGCCACGTCGCCACCGCCGCTCCCCGGTGTGCCGTGGGTGCCATAGGTGCCATGGGTGCCGTTCCAGCGGGTGAGCAGCGCCTGGAGCCGTACGCCGATCCGGGCGCGCTGTGCGTCGTCCTGGTCCACCTCGGCCAGCGCCGCCTCGATCCGGTCGAGGTCGGCGAGCAGCGGCGCTCCGCCGCCCGTGTCGGCGACCAGTCGGCCGCGCAGCTGGGCGGCGAGGTCGCGGGCGGTGGGGTGGTCGAAGAGCAGCGTGGCGGGCAGTTGGAGGCCGGTGGCGATGCCGAGCCGGTTGCGCAGTTCCACGGCCATCAGCGAGTCGAAGCCCAGCGCGTTGAAGGCGCGGGTGGCCTCGACCCGCTCCACCGTGGCGTGTCCCAGCACCCGGGCGACCTGGTCGCGGACCAGCTGGACCAGGGTCCGCTCCTGCTCGGGGGCGGACAGCCCGGCCAGTTGGGCGCGGAGCTTCCCGGCCGGGTCGGCCTCGTCGTCCGGGGACGGCCGGGCCGCGCGCAGGTCCCGTACCTCCGGCAGGTCGGAGAGCAGCGGGCTGCGCCGGACCGAGGTGTAGCCGGGGGCGAAGCGTGACCAGTCGACGTCGGCGACGGCCAGCAGGGTGTCGCCGTGGGCGAGGGCCCGGCC
This sequence comes from Peterkaempfera bronchialis, assembly GCF_003258605.2. Classification (NCBI taxonomy): domain Bacteria; kingdom Bacillati; phylum Actinomycetota; class Actinomycetes; order Kitasatosporales; family Streptomycetaceae; genus Peterkaempfera; species Peterkaempfera bronchialis. Next base: position 5,962,588 of record NZ_CP031264.1, on the reverse strand, counting down.
GAGTGCGGCCGGTGCCAGCTGCGGGTCGAGCGGCTGCATACCGCTGCGCCGCATCCGCTGCTCGACCTCGGCGTTCTCGACGGCCATGCCGCCGCCGGCCCAGGGGCCCCAGGCCAGTGAGGTGGCCGGGAGTCCTTCGGCGTGGCGCTGCTGGGCCAGGGCGTCGAGATAGGCGTTGGCGGCGGCGTAGTTGGCCTGGCCGATGGAGCCGATCGAACCGGCGATGGAGGAGAAGAGCACAAAGGCGGAGAGCTCGCGGTCCCGGGTGAGTTCATGGAGGTTGCGGGCGGCGGCCAGCTTGGGGCGCAGCACCGTCTCCAGGCTCTCGGGGGTGAGGGTGTCGATCAGCCGGTCGTCCAGGACGCCGGCGGTGTGCACCACCGCGTCGACGGGGTGCTCGGCCAGCAGCCGGGCGAGGGCTTCGCGGTCGGCGAGGTCGCAGGCGGCGAAGGTCACCTCGACGCCCGCGTCGGCGAGCCGGGCGGCCAGCGGGGCGGCGCCTTCGGCGCGGGCGCCGCTGCGACCGGCCACGATCAGGCGTTTGGCGCCCTGGTCGGCGAGCCAGTCGGCGATGCGGCTGCCGAGTGCGCCGGTGCCGCCGGTGAGCAGCACGGTGCCGGTCCAGTCGACGGGCTCGCCCGGTCCGTCGGTGGACCGCTGGGCGTGGACCAGCCGCCGCAGGAAGGTCCCGGAGGCCCGGACCGCCGCCTGGTCCTCGCCCGGTCGCCCGTCCGGCCCGGGTGCGCCGTCCAGTACGGCGCAGAGCCGGTCGGTGACCCGGGTGGGCAGCGCGGTGGTGCCGCTGCCGCCGGGCAGGTCCACCAGGCCGCCCCAGTGCTGCGGGTGCTCCAGGGCGGCGGCGCGGCCCAGGCCCCAGACGGCGGCCTGGACGGGCGAGGTGACGGCCTCTCCGTCGTGCACGGCCACCGCGCCGGTGGTGGCGCACCAGAGCGGTGCGCCGCTGCCCGTGCCGGTGTCGCTGCCGGTGTCGCTGCCGGTGTCGGTGCCGGTGAGGGCCTGGAGCAGCGCCACGGTGGCGGCCAGGCCACGCGGGGTGGCGGGGTGGTCGGGGTGCGGGCGCTCGTCCAGGGCGAGCAGTGAGAGCACCCGGTCGGCGCCGGGGTGCTCGGCCAGCAGCGCGGCGAGGGCGGCGCGGTCGGCGCGGGCGCACTCCACGGGGAGCGGCACGACGTGGGCGCCGTGCGCGGTGAGCGCGTCCACCAGCGAGGCGGTCCGGGCGTCTGCGGCGTGCTCGGCGGGCACCGGCAGCAGCCAGGTGCCGGTCAGGGAGGCGGCGGCGTTGTCGGGGGCCGGGCGCCAGCTGATCCGGTACTCCCAGGAGTCCATCGCGGACTGGTCGCGGCGGCGGTCCCGCCAGGACGACAGGGCGGGCAGTGCGGCGCTCAGCGGGGTGTCGCCGTCGAGGCCCAGCCAGCCGGTCAGCTCGGCCAGGTCGGCCCGTTCGACCACCGACCAGAACTGCTCGTCGGCCGCGCCGGCGCCGCCCGCCGTGGCGGGGGCTGACGGCGGCTCGGGCTGGAGCCAGTACCGCTCGCGCTGGAAGGCGTACGGCGGCAGCTCCACCCGGCGGGCGTCGTCGCCGTACAGGGCCGCCAGGTCGAGCCCGGGGCCTCGGACGTGCAGCTGGCCGGCGGCCAGCAGTGCGGTGCGGACCTCGGGGCGGTCGCGGCGCAGCAGCGGGACGGCCAGGGTGCCGGGGGCCGGGTCGCGGAGGCTGTCCAGGGCCATCGCGGTGAGGGTGCTGTCGGGGCCGAGTTCCAGGAAGGTGGCGACGCCGTCGGCCTCCAGTCGGCGGATGCCGTCGCTGAACCGCACGGCGTGCCGGACGTGCCGGACCCAGTAGTCGGGCGAGCGGAGCTCCTCGTCGGTGGCGGTCCGCCCGGTCAGGTTGGACACCACGGGGATCGTCGGCGGGGCGTACCGCACGCCCGCCGCGACCTCTGCGAACTCCGCCAGCATCGCGTCCATACGTGGTGAGTGAAACGCATGGCTGACCGGCAAACGCCTAGTCTTCCGGCCGAGCGCGGTGAAGTGGTCGGCGATCCTGGCCACCTCGTCCTGGTCGCCGGAGAGCACCACGGCGGACGGGCCGTTGACGGCGGCGATGGAGACCTGCCGCTCCAGGCCGTCCAGCAGGGGCAGTACCTCGTCCTCGGCAGCCTGGACGGCGGTCATGGCGCCGCCCTCGGGCAGCGCCTGCATCAGCCGGCCCCGGGCGGCCACCAGGGCGCAGGCGTCCTCCAGGGTGAGCACCCCGGCGGCGTGGGCGGCGGTGAGTTCGCCGATGGAGTGGCCGAGCAGGGCGTCGGGGTGGGCGCCCCAGGACCGCACCAGCGCGTACAGCGCGGTCTGGACGGCGAAGAGCGACGCCTGGGTGTACGCGGTGCGGTCCAGCAGGGCCGCCGCCTCGGACCCCTCGGGGGCGAAGACGGTGTCCCGCAGCGGGGGCCCGTCCAGGTGGCGGTCGAGTTCGGCGCAGACCCGGTCGAAGGTCTCCGCGTACACCGTGAACCGCCGGTACAGCTCCTGGCCCATGCCGGGGCGCTGGGTGCCCTGGCCGCTGAAGAGGAACGCGGTGCGACCGCCGGTCCCGGCGGCGCCGACGGCCAGGTCCGCCGTGTCGTGGGTGCCCTGGGCGAGCGCGGCGAGCCCGGTGAGGAACTGCTCGCGGTCCTCGGCCACCACGACGGCGCGGTGGTCCAGGGCGTGGCGGGTGGTGGCCAGCGCATGGCCGAGGTCGTGCAGCTCCGCCTCGGGGTGGGCGGCGAGGTGGGTACGGAGCCGCTTGGCCTGGTCGCGCAGGGCGGCCGGGGTCTGCCCGGAGACCGTCAGGGCGTACGGCCCGGCGGGGGTGTCGGGGCGCGGCGCCGTCGGCTGAGGCGCCGTCAGGGGCTCCTCGATGATGACGTGTGCGTTGCTGCCGCTGATGCCGAAGGAGGAGACTCCGGCGCGGCGCGGCCGGTCTCCGCCGGCGGGCCAGGCGCGGGGCTCGGTGAGCAGTTGGATGGTGCCGCTGGACCAGTCGATGTGCGGGGACGGCTCGTCGATGTGGAGCGTCCTCGGCAGTTCGCCGTGGCGCATCGCCATCACCATCTTGATGATCCCGGCGGCTCCGGCGGCGGCCTGGGTGTGGCCGAAGTTGGACTTGGAGGAGCCCAGCCAGAGCGGGCGGTCCTGCGGCCGGTCCTGGCCGTAGGTGGCGAAGAGCGCCTGTGCCTCGATGGGGTCGCCGAGGGAGGTGCCGGTGCCGTGCGCCTCCACCGCGTCCACCTCGGCGGGGGTCAGTCCGGCGTTGGCCAGGGCCTGCCGGATGACGCGCTGCTGGGACGGGCCGCTGGGGGCGGTGAGGCCGTTGGAGGCGCCGTCCTGGTTGGTGGCGGAGCCGCGTACCACGGCGAGCACGGTGTGGCCGTGGCGTTCGGCGTCGGACCGCCGCTCCAGCAGCAGCACGCCGACGCCCTCGGAGAAGCTGGTGCCGTCGGCGGAGGCGGCGAACGCCTTGCAGCGGCCGTTGGAGGAGAGGCCGTTCTGCTTGGTGAACTCGGTGAAGGTGCCGGGGGTGGCCATCACGGTCACGCCGCCGGCCAGCGCCAGGGTGCACTCGCCCTGCCGGAGGGCGTGGGCGGCGAGGTGCAGGGCGACCAGCGCGGAGGAGCAGGCCGTGTCGATGGTCATGGTGGGGCCTTCGAGGCCGAAGGTGTAGGCCACCCGTCCGGCGATGACGCTGCCGGAGATGCCGGTGCCGATGTAGCCCTCCATGCCGTCGGGGATGGACTGGAGACCGGAGGCGTACCCGGAGCCCATCGCGCCGACGAAGACCCCGGTCCGGCTGCCCTTCAGCGACAGCGGGTCGACACCGGCCCGTTCGAACACCTCCCAGGAGGTCTCCAGCAGCAGCCGCTGCTGCGGGTCCATCGCCAGCGCCTCGCGCGGCGAGATGTTGAAGAGGCCGGCGTCGAAGTGGGCCGCGCCGTACAGGAATCCGGCCTCCTGGCCGGGGAGCCGGTCCAGGTCCCAGCCCCGGTCGGTGGGGAGTGCGGAGATGGCGTCGCCGCCGTCGGCGACAAAGCGCCACAGGTCCTCGGGCGAGGCGACGCCGCCGGGGTACTGGCAGGCCATGCCGACGATCACGATGGGGTCGTCCTCGTCGGCCGTGGCGACCGGGGCGGCGGCGGCCTGCTGCACGGTCCCGGCGATCTCGTCCCGCAGGTGGCGGGCGAGCGCGGCCGGGCGGGGGTGGTCGAAGACCAGGGTGGCGGGCAGCCGCAGGCCGGTGTCGGCGCTGAGGCCGTTGCGCAGCTCGATCGAGGTGAGCGAGTCGAAGCCGAGGTCCCGGAAGGACGCCTCCGCGCCGATCGCCTCCGCGCCGCTGTGGCCGAGCGCGGCGGCGGCGTGCCTGCGCACCACCTCCAGCAGGGCGCGTTCCTGCTCGGCCGGGGAGAGGCCGGCGAGCCGCCGGGCCAGCGCCGGGGTGGTGGCGGTGCCGGGCGCGGTGTCCACGGTGCGGCGGCCGGGTGTCCGGACCAGGCCCCTGAGCAGGGCGGGCAGCCGGCCGGCGGCGGCCGTACGGCGCAGCACCGGCAGGTCCAGGCGGATCGGGGCGACCACGGCCTCGCCGGTGGCCAGGGCCTGGTCGAACAGGGCCAGGCCCTGCTCGGCGGAGAGGGCGGGGAGCCCGGACCCGGCGATCCGGGCCAGCTCCTGCTGCCCCAGGTGGCCGGTGATGCCGCTGGGCCCGGCCCAGAGCGTCCAGGCGAGGGAGACGGCGGGCAGGCCGTGGGCCCTGCGGTGCTGGGCCAGCGCGTCCAGGAAGACATTGGCCGCCGCGTAGTTGCCCTGCCCGGCTCCGCCGAGCAGGCCCGCCGCCGAGGAGAAGAGCACAAACGCCGACAGGTCCAGCCCACGGGTCAGCTGGTGCAGATGGAGCGCCGCTTCGGCCTTGGGCCGCATCACCCGGGCCAGCCGCTCGGGGGTCAGCGAGCCGACGACCCCGTCGTCCAGGACGCCTGCGGTGTGCACCACCCCGCGCAGCGGGCGGTCGGCGGGGATGGCGGCGAGCAGCCGCTCCAGCGCGTCCCGGTCGGCCGCGTCGCAGGCGGCGACGGTGACTTCGGCGCCCAGCGCGGTCAGTTCGGCGGCCAGCTCGGCCGCGCCGGGGCGTCGGGGCCGCGTCGGCCGGTCAGCAGCAGGCTGCGGACGCCATGCGCGGTGACCAGGTGACGGGCCACCAGCGCGCCCAGCGTGCCGGTGCCGCCGGTGATCAGGACGGTGCCCTGCGGGTCCCAGTGCTGCGGGGCGGGCGCGTCCGGCGCCGGGACGGGCGCGTCCGGCGCCGGGGTGGGCGCGGCGGCGCGGGCGAGGCGGGGCAGCAGCACCGCGCCGTCGCGTACGGCCAGTTGCGGCTCACCGCGTTCGGCGGCGACGGCCACGGCGGTGGGCAGCGCCGCGTACGACGCCTGCTCGCCGTCGAGGTCCAGCAGCAGCAGTCGGCCGGGGTTCTCCGCCTGGGCGGACCGGACCAGGCCCCACACGGCGGCCTCGGCCGGGGCGGGCACATCGTCCCCGGGGTGCACGGCCACCGCGTTCCGGGTGACCACGACCAGGCGGGACGGCTCCAGGCGCTCGTCGGCCAGCCACTCCTGGAGGGCGGTGAGCACCCGGATCGCCGGGCCCTGCGGGTCGCCGTACCGGTCGTTCTGCGGGCCGGGGCCGCAGGGCAGCAGCACCACGCCGGGGGCGTCGGGCAGTGCCGCGAGGTCGGGGGCGTGGGCGAATGCGGCGCCCGGGCCGGTCGGGTCCTCGCCGAGGACGTACCAGCCGTCGGTGGACGCCGGTGGTGCGGCCTCGCCGGCCGGGGTCCACTCCACCCGGTACAGCGAGTCGCCGGCCGAGCCGTCGGACGCGCGGAGGCGGTCCGCCGGGACCTCGCGGGAGACCAGCGTGGCCACCGAGGCCACCGGGCGGCCGTCGGTGTCGGCCAGCTCCAGGGTGACGCCGCCGGCCGCCTTGGCGATGCGTACCCGCAGCGCCGGGGCGCCGGACGCCTGGAGCGACACCCCGCTCCAGGCGAACGGCAGACTCACCGCTGACGGCCCGTCACCGGGGCCGACCAGCTGAGCGTGCAGCGCGGCGTCCAGTAGCGCCGGGTGCAGCCCGAAGCGGCCCGCCTCCTTGCGCAGGCTCTCCGGCAGTTCGACCTCGGCGAAGACCTCACCGCCCAGCCGCCAGGCGGCGCGCAGCCCCTGGAAGGCGTCGCCGTAGCTGTAGCCGGTGGCGGCCAGGTCGGCGTAGAACCCCCCGAGCGGCACCGGTTCGGCGCCCGCCGGGGGCCACGCCGCCAGGTCGAAGGAGGCCCGTACGTCGGTGGGGGCGGCGGCCAGCAGACCGCCGGCGTGCCGGACCCAGTCCGCGTCCTCCTGCCCCTCCGGCCGGGAGTGCACCCGGAACGGCCGCCTGCCGGTGGCGTCGGGCGCACCGACCGCGAGCTGAAGGTGCACCGCGCCCTTCTCGGGCAGCACCAGCGGGGCTTCCAGCGTCAGCTCGTCCAGCAGCGCGCAGCCCACCTCGTCCCCGGCGCGCACGGCCAGCTCCACAAAGGCCGTACCGGGCAGCAGCACCGTGCCCGCCACGGCGTGGTCGGCGAGCCAGGGGTGCGACTGCACCGACAGGCGGCCGGTGAGCAGCACCTGGTCGCCGTCGGCCACCCGCACCACCGCGCCCAGCAGCGGGTGGCTCGCGGCGCCGAGCCCGGCCGCCGCCATGTCGCCGAGCGGCGCGGCCATCCGCAGCCAGTAGCGGTCCCGCTGGAAGGCATAGGTGGGCAGCTCCACCGGGGAGGTCGGCCGGTCCGCGAAGACCGCCGGCCACTCCACCGCCGCTCCATGCGCGAAGACGCCCGCCACCGCCGACAGCAGCGAGGCCGCCTCGGGCCGGTCCCCGCGCAGCGCGGCCCACGACATCCGGTCGCCGTCCTCGGGCAGGCACGCCTGCGCCATCGCGGTCAGCGTGCCATCCGGGCCGACCTCCAGGAACCGGGTCACCCCGTGCTCGGCCAGCCAGCCGACGCCGTCGGCGAACCGCACGGCCTGCCGCAGATGCCGCACCCAGTACTCGGGTGAGCACAGCTCCTCGGCGGTGGCCAGCCTGCCGGTCACATTGGAGACCACGGCCGTCTTGGGGGCGCGGTACTCGACCTGCTCGGCGACGGCCCGGAAGTCCGCCAGCACGGCGTCCATCAGCGGCGAGTGGAAGGCGTGGCCGACCCGCAGCCGCCGGGTCCGCCTGCCCTGCTGCCGGAAGTGGTCGGCGATCTCCGCCACGGCGGCCTCGGTACCGGAGACCACGGTGGACCGGGGGCCGTTGAGCGCCGCCACGGCCACCTCCCCCTCGCGGCCGGCGAGCAGCGGCAGGACCTCGGCCTCCGACGCCTCCACGGAGGCCATCGCGCCGCCGGGTGGCAGCGCCTGCATCAGCCGACCGCGCGCCGCCACCAGCCGGCAGGCGTCGGCCAGCGACCAGACCCCGGCCACATGGGCGGCGGTCAGCTCGCCGAGCGAGTGCCCCACCAGGTACTTGGCCTTGACGCCCCAGTGCTCCAACAGGCGGAAGAGGGCGACCTCGACGGCGAAGAGGGCCGGCTGGGTGAGGTCGGTCCGGTCCAGCGGTTCGGGGTCGTCGCCGAAGACGACCTCGCGCAGCGGGCGGTCCAGTTCCCCGTCCAGGTGGGCGCAGACGGCGTCGAACGCCTCGGCGAAGACCGGGAACGCCTCATACAGCTCCCGGCCCATGCCCGGGCGCTGGGCGCCCTGGCCGGAGAAGAGGAAGGCGGTGCTGCCGCGCAGCGGGCGGCCCCGGACCACTCCGGGCCCGGTGCCGTCGCCGTCCGGGTCGGCCAGCGCCGCCAGCGCCCGCAGGGCGGCGGCGCGGTCCGGGGCGACGACGACGGCGCGGTGCTCGAAGGTCTGCCGGGTGGTGGCGAGCGCATGGCCCAGGTCGGCCGGGTCGATCCGGTCGTCGGCCGCGGGCCCGGCGAGCAGCCGGGCGGCCTGGGCGCGCAGGGCGGCCTCGCTGCGGGCGGAGACGATCCAGGGCACCACGGGCAGCCGGGCCCCGGCCCTGGGCGCCTCGGTCGGCTGGACTTCGGCTTCGGCTTCGGCGGGCTCGGGCTCGGGGGCCTGCTCCAGGATGGTGTGCGCATTGGTGCCGCTGATACCGAACGAGGAGACGGCGGCCCGCCGGGGGCGGTCGCCGGTCTCCGGCCACCGCACCGGCTCGGTCAGCAGCCGGACCCGGCCCGCCGACCAGTCCACATGCGACGACGGCTCGCTCACATGCAGGGTGCGCGGCAGCGTGCCGTGGCGCAGCGCCATCACCATCTTGATGACGCTGGCGACGCCCGCCGCCGCCTGGGTGTGCCCGAGGTTGGACTTCAGCGAGCCGAGCCAGAGCGGCCGGTCCTCGTCCCGCCCCCGGCCGTAGGTGGCCAGCAGCGCCTGCGCCTCGATCGGGTCGCCGAGCGAGGTCCCGGTGCCATGCGCGTCCACCGCGTCCACCTCGGCGGCGGTGAGTCCCGCACCGGCCAGGGCCTGCTGGATGACCCGCTGCTGGGAGGGGCCGTTGGGCGCGGTGAGGCCGTTGGAGGCGCCGTCGGAGTTGACCGCCGAGCCGCGTACCACCGCGAGCACCGGGTGCCCGTTGCGCCGGGCGTCGGAGAGCCGCTCGACCAGCAGCATGCCGACGCCCTCGGACCAGCCGGTGCCGTCCGCGTCGTCGGAGAACGCCTTGCAGCGGCCGTCCGGGGCCAGCCCGCGCTGCCTGCTGAACTCGAACAGCAGCCCAGGGGTGGCCATCACGGCGACGCCGCCGGCCAGCGCCAGGTCGCACTCCCCCGACCGGAGCGCCTGGACCGCCCAGTGCAGCGCCACCAGCGAGGAGGAGCAGGCGGTGTCCACGGTGACCGTGGGGCCCTCCAGTCCGAGGACATAGGAGATGCGGCCGGAGGCGACCGAGGTGGCGTTGCCCGCGAGCATCAGCCCGTGCACATCCTCGGGGACCTCCACCGGCCCCACGCCGTAGCCGGAGGTCGCGGCGCCGACGAAGACCCCGGTGCTGCTGCCGCGCACGGTGGCGGGCCGGATACCGGCCCGCTCGAAGACCTCCCAGGAGGTCTCCAGCAGCAGCCGCTGCTGCGGGTCGGTGGCCAGCGCCTCGCGCGGGCTCATGCCGAAGAAGCCGGCGTCGAACTCGCTGGCGTCGTGCAGGAAGCCGCCCTCGCGGGCGTAGAAGGTGCCCGGGGTGTCGGGGTCTGGGTCGAAGCGCCCCTCGATGTCCCAGCCCCGGTCGGCGGGGAACTCCCCGATCGCGTCCCGGCCCTCGTCCACCAGCCGCCACAGGTCCTCGGGCGACCGCACCCCGCCGGGGAAGCGGCAGCTCATGGCGACGATCGCGATGGGCTCCTGGCTCCGGGCCTGCACCTCGCGCAGCTGACGGCGGGTCTGCCGCAGTTCCGCCGTCACCCGCTTGAGGTATTCCACGTACTTTTCGTCGTCAGCCACGAACGCCACATCCTCCAGCCGAGCCGAGCGGTTTCCGTTGTCCCAACGTGTCGATCACGACGTGCCGAGTTCCTTGTCAATGAGGTCGAACAGCTCGCTCGCCGTCTCGACCGATGCGAGGGCCGCGTCGTCGTCCGGGTCCTGCTCCGGGACCGCCCCGCCCAGGGGGGCGCCGGTGCCCGGCTTCTCCTGCCACCGGGCCGCCAGCTCCCGCAGCCGGGCGGCGACCGTGGAGCGGTCCTCGCCGTCCAGGGCGGTGCTGCCGAGTACGGCCTCCAAGCGGTCCAGCTCGCCGAGGAGGGTCTGCGCGCCGCCGGGGGCGTCGGGCAGCTCGATCTCGGTCAGCAACTGGCCGACCAGACCCAGCGGTGTCGGGTAGTCGAAGACCAGGGTGGCCGGCAGCCGCAGCCCGGTGACCGCGTTGAGGCGGTTGCGGAGTTCGACGGCGGTCAGCGAGTCGAAGCCCAGCTCCTTGAAGGTCTGCTCGGGCTCGATCTCATCGGCCGAGGAGTACCCGAGCACGGCGGCCACCTGCGCGGAGAGCAGGTCCAGCAGCAACTGCTCGCGGTCGGCCGGGGACAGCGCCGCCAGCCGCTCCGCCAGGTCGGGGCCGCTCGCGGCGCCGCTTCCGGAGCCGGACGCGCCGGCCTCGGCGGTGCGGCGGGGCCGCCTGCGGACCAGGCCCTGGAGCAGCAGCGGCAGCGCCTCGGGACGGTCCCGCATGGACGCCAGGTCGAGGTCCATCGGCAGCAGCACCGCGCGGCCCAGGTCGGAGGCGGTGTCCAGCAGTTCCATGCCCTGGTCCGGGCCCAGCGGGACCATGCCGGTCCTGGCGTGGCGCCGGCGGTCGGCCTCGGTCAGCTCGCCGGTCATCCCGGCGTCCGCCACCCAGGTGCCCCAGGCGAGCGAGGTGGCGGGGAGGCCCAGGCCGAGCCGGTGGTGGGCCAGCCCGTCGAGGAAGGCGTTGGCGGCCGAGTAGTTGGCCTGCCCGGCGCCGCCGAAGGTGCCCGCCACCGAGGAGAAGACCGTGAACCGGGCCAGGTCAGCGTCCCGGGTCAGCTCATGCAGATTGACCACCGCGTCGACCTTCGGCCGCAGCGCCCGGTCGAGCTGGTCCGGGGTCATCGAGGTGACCACCCCGTCCGCCAGCACCCCGGCGGTGTGCACCACCTCGGTCAGCGGATGGGTCGGCGGGATCGCCGCCAGCAGCGCCGCCAGGGCGTCCCGGTCGGCCACGTCGCAGGCGGCGATGGTGACCTCGGCACCCAGCGCGGTCAGCTCCGCGTGCAGCTCCGCAGCCCCGGGGGCGTCCGGACCGCGCCGGCCGGCCAGCACCAGGTGCCGTACGCCGCGCTCGGCGACCAGATGACGGGCCGTTACCTTGCCCAGCCCGCCCAGGCCGCCGGTGAGCAGCACGGTCCCCTCCGGGTCGGCGGACACGGGCACGGTGAGGACCACCTTGCCGATGTGCCGGGCCTGGCTGAGGAACCGGAACGCCTCCGGGGCCTGCCGGACGTCCCAGGTGGTCAGCGGCAGCGGTCGCAGTACGCCCTGCTCGAAGAGGGCGACCAGCTCGGCCAGCATCTCGCCGATCCGCTCCGGGCCCGCCTCCACCAGGTCGAACGCCCGGTAGGCGACGCCCGGGTGGTCGGTGGCGACCCGCTGCGGATCGCGGACGTCGGTCTTGCCCATCTCCAGGAACCGCCCACCGCGCGGCAGCAGCCGCAGCGAGGCGTCCACGAACTCCCGGGCCAGCGAGTCCAGGACGACATCCACGCCCCGGCCGCCGGTGGCGGCCAGGAACGCCTTCTCGAAGTCCAGGTCGCGGGAGGAGGCGAGGTGCGCGTCGTCCAGACCCGCCGAGCGCAGCGCGTCCCACTTGCCGGGCGAGGCGGTGCCGAAGACCTCGGCGCCCAGGTGGCGGGCGAGCTGCACCGCCGCCGTACCGACGCCGCCCGCCGCCGCGTGGACCAGCACCGACTGCCCGGCGCTCAGCCCGCCCAGGTCCACCAGCGCGTAGTAGGCGGTGAGGTAGACGATCGGCACGGTCGCCGCCTCGGCGAACGACCAGCCCTGCGGGATGCGCGCCACCATGCGCTCATCGGCCACCGCGAGCGGCCCGAAGGCCCCCGCGAACATGCCCATGACGCGGTCGCCGGGGGCCAGCCCGGTCACCTCGGCGCCGACCTCGGTCACCACCCCGGCCCCCTCCAGGCCGATGGCGGTGGCATCGCCCGGGTACATGCCCAGCGCGGTCAGCACATCGCGGAAGTTGACGCCTGCGGCCCGCACCGCGATCCGGACCTCGCGGGGGGCGAGGGGCTGGACGGCGTCGGGGCACTCGGCCAGGCGCAGGCTCTCCAGGGTGCCCTTCCGCTCGATGCCCAGCCGCCAGGCGGCGGCCCCCTCGGGCGGGGTGAGCGACTGCTCGGCCGCGACCCGGGCGATCCGGGGCGCGTACACGGCCCCGCTGCGCACCGCCAGTTCGGGTTCGCCCGAGGCCAGCGCCCCCGGCACCGCCGCCGGTGAACCAGCGGCCCCGTCGAGGTCCAGCAGCAGGAACCGGCCGGGGTTCTCCGACCGCGCCGCCCGCACCAGGCCCCAGACGGCGGCCTGTACCGGATCGGGCCGCCGGTGTCCGGCGTCCGTCGCCTCCCGGGTGACCACGGCCAGCCGGGCATGGGCGAACCGGGGCTCGGCCAGCCACTGCTGGACCAGGGCCAGGGTCTCGCGGGCCACCGCGTGGGTGGCCGCCGCCAGGTCACCGGCCTCCCGGTCCGGGGTGCCGGGCAGGGCGAGCAGCACCGTCTCGGGGATCTCCGCCCCGGAGCGGGCCAGCGCGGCCAGGTCGGCGTGGACCCGTACCGGGAACCCGGCGGCGTCCAGGGCGTCACCCAACTCGACCGCCCGGTCGGCCCCGACCACCGTCCAGGCGCCCGGTGCGGGAGCGGTGGCGGCGGCGGGCACCGTGGCCCAGTCCAGCGCGAAGAGCGCGTCATGGTGCGTGCCGCCCGCCGGGCCGCCGGCCAGGTCACCGGTGAGTTCACGCAGGGTCAGCGCGCCGATGGAGGCCACCGGTCGGCCTGCCGGGTCGGCCAGCGCGAGGGAGATGGACTCGGGCCCCTCCTGGACCATCCGCAGCCGCAGCGCCCTGGCGCCGACCGCCTCGACCGACACCCCGCTCCAGGAGAACGGCAGCCGGTCGGCGTCCTCCAGCGGCACATACATCACCGCGTGCAGCGCCGCGTCCAGCAGCGCCGGGTGCAGGCCGAACGCGGCGGCGTCCGGGTCGTGCCCCTCCGGGAGGGCGACCTCGGCGAACACCTCGTCACCGCGCAGCCAGACCGACTTCAGCCCCTGGAAGAGCGGACCGTAGAGGTGGCCGCGCTCGGCGAACCGCTCATAGAAGCCGTCCAGCGGCACCGCAACCGCGTCCTGCGGCGGCCAGACGGCGAAGTCATACGGCCGCTGCCCGTCCTCCGGCGCGGCCGTGCTGCCTGCGGCCAGCAGCCCGGCGGCGTTGAGCGTCCACGGCTGCTCCTCGGGCGCGTCCTCGGGGCGCGAGTACACGCTCAGCGCGCGGCTGCCGGACGCATCCGGTGCCTCCACGCGCAGCTGGGTGCGGACCGCACCGTGCTCGGGCAGCGTCAGCGGGGTGAGGATGGTCAGCTCCTCCACCCGCTCGCAGCCCAGCTGGTCGGCCGCGTGCAGGGCCAGTTCCAGGAAGCCCGTGGCGGGGAAGAGCGCGGTGCTGGTCAGCGCGTGGTCGGCCAGCCAGGGGTGAGTCCGCAGCGACAGCCTGCCGGTGAAGAGGAACTCCTCGCCCCCGGCCATGCCGACCGCCGCACCCAGCAGCGGGTGGTTCGCCGACCCGAGCCCGACCGAGCCGACATCGCCCAGCAGCACGGGGGGCTTCGGCCAGAACCGCTGCCGCTGGAAGGCGTACGTCGGCAGGGCGACCGTGCGGGCGCCGCTGCCCTGGAAGGCCGCCGCCCAGTCGAGTCCGACGCCCTTGGTGAACGCCTGGGCCAGGGCGGTGAGCAGCGCGGCCGTCTCCGGGCGGTCCTTGCGCAGCGCCGGGACCAGCAGATGGTCGGTGCCCTCCACGCAGCCCTGGGCCATGGCGGTCAGGGTGCCGTCGGGGCCCAGCTCGACATAGCGGGTGACGCCGTGCTGCTCCAGCCAGCCGATGCCGTCGGCGAAGCGGACGGCCTGCCGGACATGGCGCACCCAGTACTCGGGGGAGGTCAACTCCTCGGCCGTGGCCAGTTCTCCGGTGACATTGGAGACCACGGCCATCCGGGGCTGGTGGTACTCCACGCTCTCCGCAACCGCCCGGAAGTCCGCCAACATGGGCTCCATCCGGGGGGAGTGGAAGGCGTGGCTGACCCGCACCCGCTTGGTCTTGCGGCCCTGCCGCTCCAACTCCCCGGCGACCTCCAGGACGGCGGCTTCATCGCCCGCGATCACGGTGGCGGTCGGGCCGTTCAGCGCCGCGATACTCACCTCGGCCTCACGGCCCGCCAGCAGCGGCAGCACCTCAGCCTCGGACGCCTGCACCGACACCATCGCCCCACCGGACGGCAGCGCCTGCATCAGACGGCCACGCGCCACCACCAGCCGGCACGCATCCTCCAGCGACAGCACGCCCGCCACATGCGCAGCCGCCAGCTCACCGATCGAGTGGCCGACCAGATAATCCGCCCGGACGCCCCAGGACTCCAGCAGCCGGAACAGCGCCACCTCCACCGCGAACAACGCGGGCTGAGTCAACCCGGTCTCGTTCAGCAGGTCAGCGTCGGCACCGAAGACCACCTCACGCAGCGAACGCCCCAACTCCCCATCCACCCACGCACACACCGCATCAAACGCCTCAGCGAAGACCGGGAACGCCTCATACAACCCACGCCCCATCCCCACCCGCTGCGCACCCTGCCCGGTGAAGAGCAGCGCCGTCTTGCCCTCGGCCCGCGCCGACCCGGCGACCACGCCCGCAGCGGACTCGCCAGCGGCCACGGACTCCAGCCCGCGCAGCAGCTCGGCCCGCCCCGCACCCAGCACCACCGCGCGGTGGTCGAAGACCGCCCGCGTCGCGGCCAGCGAGCGGCCGAGGTCGCGCGGCTCCTGGTCCGGGTGGGCCGCCAGGTGCGCCAGCAGCCGTTCCGCCTGGGCCCGCAGGGCGGTACGGCTCTTGGCCGTCACCACCCACGGCACCACGGGCAGCGGCGCCGATGCGTCGACCTGGTCCGCAGTCTCGGCGGCCGGGGCTTCCTCCAGGATCAGGTGGGCGTTGGTACCGCTGATGCCGAAGGAGGAGACCCCGGCCCGGCGCGGCCGGTCGCCGCTCTCCGGCCACGGGGTGTTCTCGGTCAGCAGCCGGACCCGGCCCGCCGTCCAGTCCACATGGGACGAGGGCGCGTCCACATGCAGGGTCTGCGGCAGCACACCGTGCTGCATGGCCAGCACCATCTTGATCACCCCGGCGACGCCGGCGCCCGCCTGGGTGTGCCCGACATTGGACTTGATCGACCCCAGCCAGAGCGGCCGGTCCTCGGCCCGGCCCTGGCCATAGGTCGCCAGCACCGCCTGCGCCTCGATCGGGTCGCCCAGCGTGGTCCCGGTGCCATGCGCCTCCACCGCGTCCACCTCCGACGGCGACAGTCCAGCACCGGCCAGCGCCGCCCGGATCACCCGCTGCTGCGCGGGGCCGTTGGGGGCGCTCAGGCCGTTGGAGGCGCCGTCCTGGTTGACGGCGGAGCCGCGTACCAGCGCCAGCACCCGGTGCCCGTTGCGGCGGGCGTCGGAGAGCCGCTCGACCAGCAGCATGCCGCCGCCCTCGGAGAAGCCGGTGCCGTCGGCGGCGTCGGCGAACGCCTTGCAGCGGCCGTCGGCGGCGAGGCCGCGCTGCCGGCTGAAGTCGAGGAAGAGTCCGGGCGAGGCCATCACGGTGAGTCCGCCCGCCAGCGCCAGGTCGCACTCCCCGGAGCGCAGCGACTGCACGGCCAGGTGCAGCGCCACCAGCGAGGCGGAGCACGCGGTGTCGACCGTCACCGCCGGGCCTTCCAGCCCGAAGGTGTAGGAGAGCCGCCCGGACACCACGCTGGCGGCGTTGCCGGTGAGCAGATACCCCTCGTAGTCCTCGCCCGAGGCGGCCAGCATCCCGGTGTAGTCCTGGCCGTTGGTGCCCGCGAAGACGCCGGTCCGGCTGCCGCGCAGGGAGGCGGGGTCGATTTCGGCCCGTTCGAAGGTCTCCCAGGCGATCTCCAGCAGCAGCCGCTGCTGGGGGTCCATGGCGACGGCCTCACGCGGCGAGATCCCGAAGAAGGCCGGGTCGAACCCGCCGGCGTCGTGCAGGAAGCCGCCCTCGCGGGTGTAGACGGCGCCGGGCTTTCCGGGCTCGGGGTCGTAGAGCGCGTCAAGGTCCCAGCCCCGGTCGGTGGGGAACGGCACCAGCGCTTCCGCGCCGTCGTGCAGCATCCGCCACAGCTGCTCCGGGGTGTGCACCTCCCCGGGGAAGCGGCAGCTCATGGCGACGATGGCGATCGGGTCGTCCTCGGCGGCGGCGGACGGCGCCAGCGCCGCCCGCCCCTGCGGCTCCGGCGTGCCCGGCTGGGTGCCGGACACCTCGGTGCGGACGAAGCGGGCCAGTCCCGTGCAGGTCGGGTAGTCGAAGACCAGGGTGGCGGGCAGCCGAAGGCCGGTCAGCCGGTTCATGCTGTTGCGCAGTTCGACCGCGCTGAGCGAGTCGATCCCCAGGTCGGTGAAGGGCCGGTCGGGGTCGACCGCGTCCGGCGACGGGTAGCCGAGGACGGTCGCCACGCAGGCGCGTACGACGTCCAGCACGGCGCCGTCGCGCTCGAACTCGGGCAGGTCGGCCAGGTGGCGGTGGAGCGAGGAGGCGTCCGGGCCGTCACCGGCTGCGGGGGCCGTCTGCGCTGCGGCGTCCAGTGCGCGCCGGGCGTCGGGCAGGTCGCGGAGCAGGGCGCTGGGCCGGGGGCCGGTGAAGGCGACGGCGTAGGTGTCCCAGCGGATGTCGGTGACCACCACGGCGGTGTCGGCGTGGTCCAGGGCCCGGCCGAGGGCGATGCAGGCCAGGTCGGGCGCCATCGGGTGGACGCCGTAGCGGCGCATCCGGTCGCCCGCCGCGTCCTGCACCATGCCGCCCTCGGCCCACAGGCCCCAGGCGACGGCGGTGGCCGGGAGGCCGGCGGCCCGGCGCTGCTGGGCCAGGGCGTCCAGGAAGGCGTTGCCCGGGGCGTAGTTGCCGAGGCCGGCGCCGCTGATGACTCCGGCGGTGGAGGAGAACATCACAAAGGCCGACAGGTCCAGGTCCCTGGTCAGCTCATGCAGGTTGAGCGCGGCCGTGACCTTGCCGCGCAGGATCGGGTCCATCCGGGCCGGGTCGAGCGAGTCGATCACGCCGTCGTCCAGCGAACCGGCGGCGTGCACCACAGCCCCGAGCGGGTACTGCTCGGGCACCGCGTCCAGCAGCGCGCGCAGCGCGTCGCGGTCCGCGACATCGCAGGCGGCGATGGTGACCTGGCAGCCCAGCGCGGCCAGTTCGGCGCGCAGTTCGGCCGCGCCGGGCGCGTCGGGGCCCCGGCGGCTGGTCAGCAGCAGATGCTCGGCGCCGCGTCCGGCGAGCCAGCGGGCGACATGGCCGCCGAGCGCTCCGGTGCCGCCGGTGACCAGGACGGTGCCGCGCGGACGCCAGACCTCCGCCGAGGCGTCGGTCTGCGGCGCCCGGACCAGGCGGCGGCCGAAGGTCCCGGAGGCGCGGATCGCGATCTGGTCCTCGCCGTCGGGTGCGGCGAGGGCTGCGCAGAGCCGGGCCCCGGCGCGGGAGTCCAGGGTGGGCGGCAGGTCGACCAGGCCGCCCCAGCGCTCGGAGTGCTCCAGCGCCGCGACCCGGCCGAGGCCCCAGACCAGGGACTGCGCCGGGGCGGCGACCGTCTCGGAGCGGCCGGTCGCCACGGCGCCACGGGTGCCGCACCAGAGCGGAGCGTCGACCCCGAGGTCGCCGAGCGACTGCACCAGGGCGAGGGTGCCGGCCAGGCCAAGCGGCACGGCCGGGTGGTCGGGGTGCGGGCGTTCGTCCAGGGCCAGCAGCGAGAGCACACCGGAGATCCGCCGGGTCTCCTCGCCGTCGCCGTCGCCGTCGCCGTCACCGTCACCGTCGCCGTCACCGTGGCCGAGTGCGGACCGCAGCCGCGCGGTCAGCTGCTCGCGGCCCGGCTCGCCCTCGTCGTCGTCGGCGAGCCGGACCAGTACGGTGTGCTGCGCCCCGCCGGTCCGCAGCGCCTTCTCGGCGGCGGTCGCCAGGTCGTCGTACCCGGCGGTGTCTGCCGGGACGACAAGCAGCCAGGTCCCGGAGAGCGGGCCCGGGGTGGCACGCCCGGTCAGCGGCGCCCAGGTGACGGTGTAGCGCCAGGCGTCGGTGGTGGACCGCTCACGGCTGCTGCGGCGCCAGGTGGACAGGGCGGGCAGTACGGCGCTCAGCGGCGCGTCGCCGCCGAGGGAGCCGAGGTCGAGGGCGCCGGTCAGCGCTTCCAGGTCCTCCTGCTCGACGGTCTCCCAGAAACGCGCCTCCACGGAGTCCGCGGTGAGCGCGCCGTCCCCGGCCGCCGCTGCGGCGGCCTCGCGGACCTTCGGCCAGTAGCGCTGCCGCTGGAAGGCATAGGTCGGCAGGTCCACCCGGTGTGCACCGCTGCCCGCGAAGACGGCCCGCCAGTCCACCGGTACGCCCTGGACATGGGCCTCCGCGACCGAGGTGAGGAACCGGTCCAGGCCGCCCCGGCCGCGCCGCAGCGAGCCCAGCGCCGCCGCGTCCACGCCCACGGCGTCCACGGTCTCCCGCAGTCCCACCGCCAGCACCGGATGCGGGCTCACCTCGATGAACGACCGGTGGCCGTCCGCCAGCAGGCCCCGCACCGCCTCCTCGAACCGCACCGTCTCCCGCAGGTTGGTGTACCAGTACTCCGGGCCCAGCTCCGCCGTGTCCTGCCAACCGCCGGTCACCGACGAGCAGAACGGCACCTCGGCGGCGCGCGGCGTGATGCCGGACAGCGCCTCCAGCACCTCGTCGCGGATCGCCTCCACCTGCGCCGAGTGCGAGCCGTAGTCCACGGCGACCTTCCGCGCCCGCACCCCCTCGCCGGTGAGCGCGGTGAACAGCTCGTCCAGCGCGGCGGCCTCACCCGAGACCACCACCGACCCGGGCCCGTTCACCGCGGCGACCGCCAGCCGCTCGCCCCACGGCCGGATGCGCTCCCGCACCACCTCGGCCGCCAGCGGAACCGACACCATGCCGCCCGCACCGGTGATGCCCACGATCGCCCGGCTGCGCAGCGCGACCACCCGGGCCCCGTCCTCCAGGGAGAGCGCGCCCGCCACGCAGGCGGCGGCGATCTCGCCCTGCGAGTGGCCCACCACGGCGGCCGGGACCACACCGAACGACCGCCAGAGCTCCGCCAGCGAGACCATCACCGCCCACAGCACGGGCTGGACCACATCCACCCGCTCCAGCTCCGCAGGGTCCCCCTCGCCCCGCAGCACCGCCGTCAGCGACCAGTCCACAAACGGCCGCAGCGCCCACTCGCACTCCGCGATCCGGTCCGCGAACACCACCGAGGCGTCCAGCAGTTCCCGCGCCATGCCCACCCACTGCGCGCCCTGGCCGGGGAAGACGAAGACAGGCCCGGCGCTCTCCCGGGCGACGCCGCGCACCACGTCGGCGCCGGTGACGAGGCCGTCCTCGGCGAGCGAGCGCAGCGCCGGGTCGAGCGCGTCCCGGTCGGCGGCCAGCACCACGGCCCGGTGCTCGAAGGCCGAACGCGACGTGGCCAGTGAGAACCCGAGGTCGGCCAGGCTCTGCCCGCCGTTGCCGAGCAGATGTGCGTGCAGCCGCGCGGCCTGGGCCCGCAGCGCCTCCTCGGTACGCCCGGAGAGGACGACCGGCACGACCGGCAGCACCTCGCCGCCGGTGGCGGCCGGGGCACCGGCCGCGCGGCCGAACCCGCCGGGCAGTTCGGCGTCCGGCGCGGGCGGCTGCTCGATGATGACGTGCGCATTGGTGCCGCTCATGCCGAACGAGGAGACCCCGGCCCGGCGCGGTCGGCCGGTCTCCGGCCAGGGCACGGGCTCGGTGAGCAGGCGTACGTCGCCGGCCGACCAGTCGACGTGCGGGCTCGGGTGCTCCGCGTACAGGGTCTGCGGCAGCAGGCCGTTGTTGAGGGCCATGACCATCTTGATGACGCCGCCGACCCCGGCGGCGGCCTGGCTGTGGCCGATGTTGGACTTCAGCGACCCGAGCCAGAGCGGCCGGTCCTGGTCGCGGTCCTGGCCGTAGGCGGCGATCAGCGCCTGCGCCTCGATGGGGTCACCGAGGGTGGTACCGGTGCCATGCGCCTCCACCGCGTCGACGTCCTGCGGTGCCAGCCGGGCGGCGGCCAGGGCCTGCCGGATCACCCGCTGCTGGGAGGGGCCGTTGGGGGCGGTCAGGCCGTTGGAGGCGCCGTCCTGGTTGAGTGCGCTGCCCCGTACGACGGCGAGCACGGTGTGGCCGTTGCGCCGCGCGTCGGAGAGCCGCTCCACCACGACCATGCCGACGCCCTCGGCCCAACTGGCACCGTCCGCGTCGGCGGAGAAGGGCTTGCACCGGCCGTCCTCGGCCAGCGCCCGCTGCCGGCTGAACTCGATCAGCGAGCCGGGGGTGGACATCACGGTGACGCCACCGGCCAGCGCCAGGTCGCATTCGCCCTGCCGCAGCGCCTGCGCGGCCAGGTGCAGCGCGACCAGCGAGGACGAGCAGGCGGTGTCGACGGAGACGGCCGGGCCTTCCAGCCCGAGGGCGTAGGAGATACGGCCGGAGAGCACGCTCGGCGAGTTGCCGGTGCCGACATAGCCCTCGAAGCTGTCCTCGGCCGCCGCCAGGATGGTGACGTAGTCCTGGTAGGTGACCCCGGCGAAGACGCCGGTCTGGCTGCCGCGTGCCGCCAGCGGGTCGATGCCCGCCCGCTCCAGGGCCTCCCAGGAGGTCTCCAGCAGCAGCCGCTGCTGCGGGTCCATGGAGAGCGCCTCACGCGGGCTGATCGCGAAGAAGCCCGGGTCGAACCGGCTGGCGTCGTGCAGGAACCCGCCCTCGCGGGTGTAGACGGTGCCCGCGTGGTCCGGGTCGGGGTGGTAGAGCCGGTCGGGGTCCCAGCCCCGGTCGGCGGGGAGCGGGGAGATCCCGTCGCCGCCGGTGGCGACCAGCTCCCACAGGTCCTCGGGGGTGCGGATGCCGCCGGGGTAGCGGCAGGCCATGCCGACGATGACGATGGGGTCGTCGTCGACCAGGGTGGCCGGCAGCGCGGGTACGGCCGTGTCGGGCTGCTCGCCGAAGAGTTCGTCGGCCAGGTGCCGGGCGAGTGCGGACGGCGTGGGGTAGTCGAAGACGAGCGTCGCGGGGAGCGTCACCCCGAGTTCGGTACCGAGCTGATTGCGCAGCTCCACGGCGGTCAGCGAGGTGAACCCCAGGTCGGAGAAGGACCGCGCGGGCTCCACCTCCTCCGCTCCGGCATAGCCCAGCACCACCGCGACCTGGGTGCGGACCGCGCCCAGCAGCGCGCGGTCCCGTTCGGCCGCCGTCCGTCCGGCCAGCCGCTGCACCAGGCCGGAGGTGGCCTGGCCCCGGGCGGCGGTGCGGCGGGCGCTGCCGGGCGCCAGCCCGCGCAGCAGTGGCGGCAGCGGTGTGCCGGGCGACCGCAGGGCGGCGGTGTCCAGCCGGGCGGCCAGCACGGTGGTGCGGCCGGCGGCGAGCGCGGCGGGCAGCAGCTCGGCGGTCTCCCGGGGGAGAGGGCGGCCAGCGGGGACGGTGCGGGGGGCGCCGCGATGCCGGGCCCGTGCGGCGGGACCAGCGCCAGCGCGGGAAGGCCGTCGGCGGCGCGGCGCTCGGCGAGCGCGGTGAGGGCGGCGAGCGCGGCTTCCTGCGTCTGGCCGTCCCCGCCGGCGTCGGCGTCGTCGCGGGTCGCGGCGAGCAGCACAAAGGCGGAGAGGCCGCTGTGCGCCGTCAGCTCATGGAGGCGCAGCGCCTGGTCGGCGGCGTCGACCCCCGCCAGGTCGGTGGTGTGCACCACGGCGGTCAGCGGGCGTTCGGCCGGGATGCGCGCCAGCGCCTCGGCCGGGTCCTCGCCGGGCGCGGCGGTCCATACGGCGACCCGTCCTGCCAGGGCCTCGGCCACCGGCCCGGCCAGCTCGCCGGTCACCAGCACGGTGCCGTGCGGATCGAGGTCCGCCGTCGCGGCCGGGGCGATCCTGACCAGCCGCGCTGCCGACACCGCACCGCCGCGTACGGCGAGTTCGGGCTCGCCGGAGGCGACGGCCCCGGGCAGGGCGCGCAGCGACTCCCCATGTGCGTCCAGGTCGACCAGGACGACCCGGTCGGGGTACCGGGCCTGTGCGGCGCGGGCCGGGGCGCGGAGCGCGGCGGCGGCCGGGTCGGCTGCCTCGTCGCCCACGGCGACCGCGCCCCGGGTGAGGACGACCAGTCGGCCGGGGTGGCCGTCGGCGTGCCACTGCTCCAGCAGTTCCAGCGGGAGCGGTCCGGCGTCCGGGCCGCTGCTCACCAGCACCACCTCGGCCGTCGCGGCGGAGCCGTCCACGGGCAGCGGGAGGAGCTGCGGCAGCCCGGTGCGGTCGCCGTCCAGGACGGCCCAGCCGGTGGTGTCCGCGTCACCGGGGACGGCCACCGGCACCCAGTCCCGGCGCAGCAGCGATCCCGGGGCCTGCCCGGAGGCGGCGGCGCCGAGCGGTCCGGCGCCGATCCGGCGCAGCAGCAGCGAGTCGACCGTGAGGACCGGCTGCCCGGTGCCGTCGGCCGCCTGGAGGGCGAGGGTGTCGGGGCCGCGCCGGACCAGCCGGACGCGCAGGGTGGTCGCACCGGCCGCGTACAGGGTCGCGCCGCTCCAGGAGAAGAGCATCCGGCCGTCGCCCAGGTCCTCGAAGAGGCCGAGGCCGAGCGGGTGCAGGGCCGCGTCCAGCAGCGCCGGGTGCAGTCCGAAGCGTCCGGCCTCGGCCTCCGTGCCCTCGGGCAGGGCGACCTCGGCGAACACCTCGTCACCGCGCTGCCAGGCCGCCTTCAGCCCCCGGAAGAGCGGGCCGTAGCCGAATCCGGTTTCGGCGAGCCGGTCGTAGAGGCCGTCGACCTCGGCGGGCCGGGCGTCGGCGGGCGGCCAGGCGGTGAAGTCGAAGCCCAGGTCGGTGCCGTCCTGCGGCCGGTGCGGCGTGCCGACGCCGAGTACACCGCCGGCGTGCCGGGTCCAGGGGGTGCCGCTGCCATCGGCGCCGTCCTCGCCGTCGGCGGCGGGTCGGGCGTACACGCCGAGCGCACGGGTGCCGGAGGCGTCCGGCTCCTCGATGCGCAGCTGGAGCTGGGTCGCGCCGTGGTCGGCGAGGACCAGCGGTGCTTCCAGGGTCAGTTCGCCGACCCGGCCGCAGCCGACCTGGTCTCCGGCGCGTACGGCCAGTTCCAGCAGCGCCGTGCTGGGCAGCACCACCGCGTCCGCGATGCGGTGCCCGGCCAGCCACGGCTGGGCGTGCAGCGACAGCCGTCCGGTCATCAGCACGGTGCCGCTGGCGGCCAGCGGGACGGCCGCGCCAAGCAGCGGGTGGTCGGCCGGGGCGAGGCCGATCGAGGAGGCGTCGCCGGTCCCGGCGGGCACCTCCAGCCAGTAGCGCTGGTGCTGGAAGGCATAGGTGGGCAGCTCGACCGGGCGGGCACCGGGGGCGGTCGCGGCGAAGAAGGAGCGCCAGTCGACGGCCACGCCGTTCGCATACGCGCCGGAGACCGCCGCCACCAGCGCGCCCACCTCGGGCCGGTCGTCGCGCAGGGTCGCCAGGGCGAGCAGGCCGGTCTGCCGGAGGCAGCCCTGCGCCATGGCGGTCAGCGTCCCGTCGGGTCCCAGTTCCAGGAACCGGGTCACACCGTTGCGCTCCAGCCAGCCGATGCCGTCGGCGAAGCGCACCGCCTGCCGGACGTGCCGCACCCAGTAGTCGGGCGAGGCCAGCTCCTCCGGGGTGGCCAACTCTCCGGTCACATTGGAGACCAGCGGAATCCTCGGCTGCCCGTACTCCAGCCCGGCGGCCACCTCCCGGAAGGCGGCCAGCATCGGCTCCATGCGGGGCGAGTGGAAGGCATGGCTGACCCGCAGCCGCTTCGCCTTCCGCCCCTCCCGCTCGAAGTGCTCGGCGACAAAGAGCACCACATCGTCGTCGCCCGCGATGACCGTCGCCTGCGGGCCGTTGAGCGCCGCGATGCTCACCTCGCCCTCGCGGCCGCCCAGCAGGGAGAGCACCTCGTCCTCGGTGGCCTGCAACGCCACCATCGCCCCGCCGGCGGGCAGCTGCTGCATCAGACGGCCCCGGGCCACCACCAGGCGGCAGGCGTCCTCCAGGGAGAGCACCCCCGCGACATGCGCCGCCGCCAGCTCCCCGATGGAGTGCCCGACCACATAGTCCGGCCTGACCCCCCATGACTCGACCAGCCGGAAGAGCGCCACCTCCACCGCGAAGAGCGCGGTCTGGGTGTACTCCGTCCGGTTCAGCACCTCCGCGTCGTCGCCGAAGACCACCTCGCGCAGCGGGCGCGGCAGCGCGTCGTCCAGCTGGGCGCAGACCGCGTCGAAGGCGTCGGCGAACGCCGGGAACGCCTCGTACAGCTCCCGGCCCATGCCGAGCCGCTGCGTCCCCTGACCGGCGAAGAGGAAGGCCACCCGGCCCTCCGAGGAGGCGTCCCCCACGGCGGCGTTGGCCACGGCGCCGCCCTCGGCGACCGCCGCCAGGCCGCGCAGCAGCTCCTCACGCGCGGTGCCGGAGACCACGGCCCGGTGCTCGAACGGCGAACGGGTCGTCACCAGCGAGTAGCCCACGTCGAACGGTGCCAGGCCGGTACGCGCCTCCAGATGCGCCAGCAGCCGCTGCGCCTGCGCCCGCAGGCCCGCCGCGCTGCGCGCGGAGAGCACCCAGGGGGCCACCGGGGAGGTGGCTGCGGTCGGCGGGTCCGCCGGCCGCTCCGGCGCCGGAGCCTGCGCGATCACCACATGCGCATTGGTGCCGGAGACGCCGAACGCGGAGACCCCGGCCCGGCGCGGACGGCCGGTCTCCGGCCATTCCACCGGCTCGGTCAGCAGCCGCACCCGGCCCGCCGTCCAGTCCACCCGGGACGACGGCGCGTCGGCGTGCAGGGTCTGCGGCAGCCGGCCGTGCCGCAGCGCCAGCACCATCTTGATCACGCCGGTCACCCCGGCGGCGGCCTGGGTGTGCCCGAGGTTGGACTTGACCGAGCCGAGCCAGAGCGGGCGGTCCTCCGGCCGGTCCTGGCCGTAGGTGGCGAGCAGCGCCTGCGCCTCGATCGGGTCGCCGAGGGTGGTCCCGGTGCCGTGCGCCTCCACCGCGTCCACCTCGGACGGGGTCAGCCCGGCGTTCGCCAGGGCCTGCCGGATGACGCGCTGCTGCGACGGGCCGTTGGGCGCCGTCAGGCCGTTGGAGGCGCCGTCCTGGTTGACCGCGGAACCCGCGACGACCGCGAGCACGGTGTGCCCGTGGCGGCGGGCGTCCGACAGCCGCTCCACCACCAGCATGCCGACGCCCTCGGACCAGCCGGTGCCGTCCGCACCGTCCCCGAACGCCTTGCACCTGCCGTCGGCGGCCAGACCGCCCTGAAGGCTGAACTCGACGAACGCACCCGGGTCGGCCATCACCGTGACACCGCCCGCGAGCGCGAGGTCACACTCCCCCGAGCGCAGCGCCTGCGCCGCCAGGTGCAGCGCGACCAGCGAGGAGGAGCAGGCCGTGTCCACCGTCACCGCCGGACCCTCAAGACCCAGCGCATAGGAGACCCGGCCGGAGACCACGCTGCCGGCGCTGCCGGTCAGCAGATGGCCGCCAAGCCCCTCGGGCACCTGCCGCAGACCGGCCGCGTACCCCGAGCTGCCCGCTCCCACGAAGACGCCGGTCCGGCTGCCCCTGAGCGAACCGGGGCCGATCCCGGCCCGTTCGAGCGCCTCCCAGGAGGTCTCCAGCACCAGTCGCTGCTGCGGGTCGATCGCCACGGCCTCACGCGGGCTGATGCCGAAGAACGCCGGGTCGAAGTGGGAGGCGTCGGGCAGGAAGCCGCCGTACCGGGTGTCGCTGGCGCCGAGCAGGGTGTCCAGGTCCCAGCCACGGTCGGCGGGGAAGCCGGAGATCGCGTCCTGCCCGGCGGAGAGCACCCGCCACAGATCCTCGGGACCGGAGACCCCGCCCGGCAGGCGGCACCCCATCCCGACGATCACCACCGGGTCGTCGTCCACGGCCGCGAGGGGCGTGACGGCCGACGGGGCCGCATGCTCCGCGCCGAAGAGTTGGTCGCGCAGGTGCCCGGCGACGGCCAGCGGCGTCGGGTGGTCGAAGACCAACGTGGACGGCAGCGCCACCCCCGTCCCGGCGGTCAGCCGGTTGCGCAGCTCCACGGCGGTCAGCGAGTCGAAGCCCATCTCGCGGAAGGCCCTGGCGGGCTCCACCGAGGCCGGATCGGCGTGGCCCAGCACCACGGCGGCCTGACGGCGCACCAGGTCCAGCAGGTCACGGTCCCGCTCCTCGGCCGACAGCCCGGCCAGCCGCTCCCGCAGCGCCGAACCGGCGGTGCGGGCGCCGGGTGCGTCCGTACCGTCGTCTCGCTGCTGCGCGGCCTCCGGCAGCTCCGCCAGCAGCGGGCTGGGCCGACCGCTGGCGAACGCGGCGGCGAACCGGCCCCAGTCGACATCGGCCACCGCCACGGACACATCGCCCAGGGCGAGGGCCCGTTCCAGCGCCAGCAGTGCGGACTGCGGCTCCAGCGCCGCCAGGCCGCGCCGCCGAAGCTGCTCCCGTACGTCCGCGTCCGCCGCCATCCCCGCCTCGGCCCACGGACCCCATGCCACCGCAGTACCCGCCAGGCCACGGCCGCGCCGCGACTCCACCAGCGCGTCCAGGGCGGCGTTGGCGGCGGCATAGGCGGCCTGGCCGCCGCTGCCCCACACCCCGGCGATCGAGGAGAAGACCACAAACGCCGACAGCTCCCGGTCCCGGGTCAGCTCATCGAGGTGGAGCGCACCCAGCACCTTGGCGCGCATCGCGGGGGCGAACCGCTCGGGCGTCAGCGCATCGATCACCTCGTCGTCCAGCACGCCCGCCGCATGCACCACCGCATCCACGGGGTACCTGCGCAGCAGCCGCGCCACCGCATCCCGGTCGGCCACATCGCAGGCGGCGATGGTGACCTTGGCACCCAGCGCACGCAGCTCCGCCCGCAGCCCGGCCGCATCCGGGGCCTTCCGGCCGCGTCGGCTGGTCAGGACGACATGCTCGGCGCCGCGTTCGACCGCCCAGCGGGCTACCCGGGCGCCCAGCGCGCCCGTCCCGCCGGTGACCAGCACGGTGCCGCGTGCACGCCACTCCTGTCCGGTCTCGCCGCCCTGGGCCCGTACGAGCCGGCGGGCGAAGACGCCGGACGGGCGGATGGCCACCTGGTCCTCGGCGCCGTCCGCCAGGACGGCCGCCAGCCGGGCCGTCGCCCGCTCGTCCAGCCGCTGCGGGAGGTCGACCAGGCCACCCCAGCGGTCCGGGTACTCCAGCGCCGCGACCCGGCCCAGACCCCAGACCGCCGCCTGCGCCGGATCGGGCTCCGCGTCCGAGCGGCCGGTCGACACCGCGCCACGGGTCAGCACCCAGAGCGGAGCCGCCACCCCAGCGTCACCCAGCGCCTGCACCAGCAGCGCGGTGGCGGGCACGCCCGCAGGCACACCGTCCGGCCCTGCGTCGGCGGAGACCGGCAGCGTCAGCGTCAGCACACCGGCGACGGCCTCTTCGCCGACCGCTTCCCTGATCCGCCGGGCCTGGACATCACGCTCCGCAGCCGGGTCCCACACCACCGACTCGATCGCAGCGCCATAGGCCGCCAGGCCATCCAGCTCCGTGCCCTCGGGCGCAAGCAGCAGCCAACGCCCGGCCGGCCGCGCACCGCCGGGCGCGGGGGGCTGCGGCTTCCAGGTCACCCGGTAGCGCCAGCCGTCCACCACGGACTGCTCGCGCTGCCCGCGCCACCACGAGGACAACGCCGGTACCAGCCCGCCGAGCGACCCTTCGTCCACGCCCAGCGTGCTGGCCAGGGCATCCAGGTCCTCACGCTCGACCGCGTCCCAGAAGCGGGCATCGACACCGCTCCCCGCATCGGCGGCAGAAGCAGGGGCGAGGGCGAGGGTCGGCCAGTAGCGCTCACGTTGGAAGGCATACGTCGGCAGGTCCACCCGGCGGGCACCCGGGAAGAACTCCGCCCAGTCGACATCGCCACCCCGCACGAACAGCCCCGACACCGCCGCCAGCAGCGCGGCTGACTCCGGGCGGTCCTTACGCAGCGCCGGGACCAGCAGATGGTCGGCGCCCTCCACGCAGCCCTGGGCCATGGCGGTCAGGGTGCCGTCCGGGCCCAGCTCGATAAAGCGGGTGACCCCGTGCTGCTCCAGCCAGCCGATGCCATCGGCGAAGCGGACCGCCTGGCGGACATGGCGCACCCAGTACTCCGGCGAGGTCAACTCCTCGGCCGTGGCAAGCTCGCCGGTCACATTGGAGACCACCGGAATCACGGGCTGGTGGTACTCCACACTCTCCGCGACGGCGCGGAAGTCCGCCAGCATCGGCTCCATCCGGGGGGAGTGGAAGGCATGGCTGACCCGCAGCCGCTTGGTCTTGCGACCCTGCCGCTCCAACTCCCCGGCAACCTCCAGGACGACGGCTTCGTCGCCCGCAATGACGGTGGCGGCCGGGCCATTCAGCGCCGCAACGCTCACCTCGGCCTCGCGACCGACCAGCAGCGGCAGCACCTCCGCCTCTGCGGCCTGCACCGACACCATCGCGCCGCCGACCGGAAGCGCCTGCATCAGACGGCCACGCGCCACCACCAGCCGGCAGGCATCCTCCAGCGACAACACACCCGCCACATGCGCAGCCGCCAGCTCACCCACCGAATGCCCGACCAGATAATCCGCCCGGACACCCCACGACTCCAGCAGCCGGAACAGCGCCACCTCCACCGCAAACAACGCGGGCTGAGTGAACCCAGTCCGGTTCAGCAGCTCCGCATCGTCACCGAAGACCACCTCACGCAGCGAACGCCCCAACTCCCCATCGACATGGGCACACACCGCATCAAACGCCTCGGCAAAGACGGGGAACGCCTCATACAACCCACGCCCCATCCCCACCCGCTGCGCACCCTGCCCCGCAAAGAGCAGCGCGGTCCGCCCCTCACCGGCAGTCCCCTGGACCACCCCCGGCAGCTCACCGCCCTCCGCCAAAGCAGACAGCCCAGCGGCCAACTCCGCCCGCCCCGCACCCGACACCACCGCCCGGCGCTCAAACACCGAACGCGTCGAGACCAGCGAGTACGCCACATCAACCGGCGAGAGTTCGGCGTCCGCGTCGAGCCGGGCCAGCAACTGCCGGGCCTGGGCACGCAGAGCGTCGACCCCACGGGCAGAGAGCACCCAGGGCACCAGCTCCGGCTGGGCGGCAGAAGACTCGCCCTCAGACTCGGCGAGTTCGGGAGCCTGCTCCAGGATGATGTGCGCATTGGTACCGCTCAGCCCGAACGAGGACACACCCGCCCGACGCACACGGTCCTCGGCAGCGGCCCACTCCACCGACTCGGTCAGCAGCCGCACGGCACCCGCCGACCAGTCCACATGCGACGACGGCTCATCCACATGCAAGGTCGCCGGCAGCACCCCATGCCGCAGCGCCAAAACCATCTTGATCACACCAGCCACACCGGCCGCAGCCTGCGTATGCCCGATGTTGGACTTCACCGACCCCAACCACAACGGCCGGCCCTCCGGCCGCCCCTGACCGTAGGTCGCCAGCAGCGCCTGCGCCTCGATCGGATCACCCAGCGCCGTCCCCGTACCATGCGCCTCCACCGCATCCACCTCGGCAGCCGACACACCCGCACCCGCCAACGCAGCCCGAATCACCCGCTGCTGCGACGGACCATTCGGCGCCGTCAGACCATTACTCGCACCATCCTGATTGACCGCAGAACCCGCCACCACCGCCAACACCCGATGCCCAAGCCGCCGCGCATCCGACAACCGCTCCACGGCAAGCATGCCGACGCCCTCGGACCAGCCGGTGCCGTCCGCGCCGTCCGCGAACGCCTTGCACCGCCCGTCAACGGCAAGTCCGCCCTGCTTGCTGAACTCGATGAACGCCCCCGGCGTGGACATCACCGTCACGCCGCCCACCAACGCCAGGTCGCACTCCCCCGACCGCAGCGCCTGCGCCGCCAAGTGCAGCGCCACCAGCGACGAGGAGCACGCCGTGTCCACCGTCACCGCCGGACCCTCAAGCCCCAGCACATAGGAGATCCGCCCGGACGCCACACTCGCCGCATTGCCCGTGCCGATGTACCCGGCGAAGTCGTCGGTCGAGGCCGCCAGCAGCGCCGGGTAGTCCTGCCCGTTGGTGCCCACGAAGACGCCGGTACGGGAGCCGCGCAGCGAGACCGGGGCGATCCCGGACCGCTCCAGCACCTCCCAGGAGGCCTCCAGCAGCAGCCGCTGCTGCGGGTCCATGGCAAGCGCCTCGCGCGGCGAGACCCCGAAGAACCCGGCGTCGAAGCCGTCGACCCCGGAGAGGAAGCCGCCCAGTCGCGTGTAGCTGGTGTTCTCGCGGCGCGCGTCCGGGTCGTACAGGGCGTCCAGGTCCCAGCCCCGGTCCTGCGGGAAGTCGGCGACGCCGTCCCGGCCGGTGGCCAGCAGGGTCCAGAAGTCCTCGGGGCTGCGCACCTCTCCGGGGAAGCGGCAGCTCATCCCCACGATCACCACGGGATCGTCGGAGACCGCCACAGCGCCCGCCACGGGCTGCCGGGCGTCGGCGTCCCCGTCGGCGTCCGCGTCGCCGCCGAGGAGCTGCCCGCGCAGATAGCGGCTCAGCGCCAGCGGCGTCGGGTAGTCGAAGACCACGGTGGACGGCAGGGGCACGCCGCAGTCGGCGCCCAGGGTGTTGCGCAGTTCGACGGCGATCAGCGAGTCGACGCCCAGGTCCCGGAACGCCCGGTCGGCCGGGACCGCCTCCGGGCCCGAGTGTCCCAGCGCGGCGGCGGCCCGGGTACGCACCAGGTCCAGCAGTTCCCGTGCCTGCTCGTCCGCCGGTCGGCCGGCCAGCCGGTGGCGCAGCTCGGAGGGGCCGGTGCGGTGGGCGGTGTCGGCCTTCGGTGCCTCGTACAGGTCGGCGATCAGCGGGCTGCGGCGGACTGCGGTGAACGCCGGGCCGAACCGCTCCCAGTCGATGTCCGCGACAAAGTGGACCGGATCGGCCGAGGCGACCGCCGCCCGGAGCGCGGCCAGCGCCGGGTCCGGGTCCAGCAGGCCCACTCCCCCGCGCCGCTGCCGCTGTCCGCTCCCCACCTCGGCGGCCATTCCACCGCCCGCCCAGGGACCCCAGGCGATCGAGGTGGCGGGCAGACCCGCTGCGACGCGCCGTTCGGCCACGGCGTCCAGCAGGGCGTTGGCCGCCGCGTAGTTGGCCTGACCGGCGGAGCCGACCGTGCCCGCGAAGGAGGAGAAGAGGACGAACGCGGAGAGGTCGCGGTCCCGGGTCAGCTCATCGAGGTGGACGGCGGACACGGCCTTCGCGCGCATCACGGAGGCGAACTGGTCGGCGGTCAGGGTGTCGATCACGCCGTCGTCCAGTACCCCGGCCGCGTGGACGACCGCGTCCACCGGGTGCGCCTCCAGCAGCCGCGCCACCGCGTCCCGGTCGGCCAGGTCGCAGGCGACGACCGACACACGGGCGCCCGTGGCGGACAGCTCCGCCTCCAGTTCCGCAGCCCCCGGGGCTTCCGGGCCGCGCCGGCTGGTCAGGACGACCTGCTCGGCGCCGCGTTCGACCGCCCAGCGGGCCACCCGGGCGCCCAGCGCGCCCGTACCCCCGGTGATCAGCACCGTGCCGTGCGGCGCCCAGCCGCCCTCTGCCGAGGCCGCGTCACCGGACGCCCGTACAAGCCGACGGGCGAACACGCCGGACGGGCGGATGGCCACCTGGTCCTCGTCGCCGTCGACCAGTACGGCGGCGAGCCGCGAGGCGGTCCGCCGGTCCCATGACTCCGGCAGGTCGATCAGACCGCCCCACCGGTCGGGATGCTCCAGCGCCACCACCCGGCCAAGGCCCCAGACGGCGGTGCCGGCAGGGGCGGTCGGGGGCGCGTCCGAGCGTCCGACGGACACGGCGCCGCGTGTCACCGCCCAGACGGGAGCGGCCACCCCGGCGTCACCGAGCGCCTGCACCAGCAGCGTCGTGGTCAGCACGCCCATGGGTGTGCCGTCCCGCTCGCCCGCTGCCAGGGCCAGCGACGACACCACTCCGGCGAACGGCTCCTGCCCGGCCGCCTCGGTCAGCCGCGCGGCCAGTTCCGCCCGGTCGGAGTCCGGGGCACACTCCACCCGTTCGACCAGGGCGCCTCGCGCGACCAGTGCTTCGACCAGCGCACCGTCCCAGCCGTCGCCTCCGGTGGCGCCCTCCGGCGCGACCACCAGCCAGCGCCCGGCGACCCGTACCTCACCAGGCAGCCCGGAGAGCGGCTTCCACGTCACCCGGTAGCTCCGGCCGTCGGCGGCGGGCAGCTCATGCCGCGCCTGCTGCCAGGACCGTTCGAGCCAGTAGCGCTCGTGCTGGAAGGCATACGTCGGCAGCTCGACCCGCCGGGCCCCGGGAAGGAGCGCCGCCCAGTCAAGGGCGAAGCCGTGCACATGCAGCCGGCTGACGGCGACGGCCAGCGCGGTCGCCTCGGCGAGGTTGCCGCGCAGCGCCGGGACCAGCAGATGGTCGGCGCCCTCCACGCAGCCCTGGGCCATGGCGGTCAGGGTGCCGTCCGGGCCCAGCTCCACAAAGCGGGTGACCCCGTGCTGCTCCAGCCAGCCGATGCCGTCGGCGAAGCGGACCGCCTGCCGGACATGGCGCACCCAGTACTCCGGCGAGGTCAACTCCTCGGCCGTGGCCAGTCGACCGGTGACGTTCGAGACCACCGGAATCGCAGGCTGGTGGTACTCCACACTCTCCGCAACCGCCCGGAAGTCCGCCAGCATCGGCTCCATCCGGGGCGAATGGAACGCATGCGAGACCCGCAACCGCGTGGTCTTGTGGCCGAGTTCGGCGAAGTGCGCGGCGACCTCCAGGACGGCGGCCTCATCACCCGCGATCACCGTGGCGGTCGGGCCGTTCAGCGCCGCAATACTCACCTCGGCCTCACGGCCCGCCAGCAGCGGCAGTACCTCAGCTTCAGCAGCCTGCACCGACACCATCGCGCCCCCGGACGGAAGCGCCTGCATCAACCGACCACGCGCCACCACCAACCGGCAGGCATCCTCCAGCGACAGCACCCCCGCCACATGCGCAGCCGCCAGCTCACCGACCGAATGCCCGACCAGATAATCCGCCCGGACACCCCACGACTCCACCAGCCGGAACAGCCCCACCTCCACCGCGAACAACGCAGGCTGAGTCAACCCCGTCCCGTTCAGCAGCTCCGCATCGTCACCGAAGACCACCTCACGCAGCGAACGCCCCAACTCCCCGTCGACATGGGCACACACCGCATCAAACGCCCCCGCAAAAACCGGGAACGCCTCATACAACCCACGCCCCATCCCCACCCGCTGCGCACCCTGCCCCGCAAAGAGCAGCGCCGTCTTCCCCTCGGGCTGCGCGGTACCCGTGACGACACCATCGGCCCGCTCGCCCTGGGCGATTGCGGCCAGCCCCGCGAGCAGGTCGTCCCGGCCGCTGCCCAGCACCGCAGCCCGGTGCCGCAGCGCCGAGCGCGTGGCGGCCAGCGACCAGGCCAGGTCGTGCAGGTGGTGCAGGTCGTCCTCGGGGTGCGCGGTGACATGGGCGATCAGCCGGGCGGCCTGCTCACGCAGCGCCTTCTCATCCTGCCCGGACACCACCCAGGGCAGCACCGGCAGCACCTCCGGAGCAGCGGCGGCCTGCTGCTCCGCCGCCTCCTCCTCGCCCACCGCAGGAGCCTCTTCGAGGATGGCGTGCGCATTGGTGCCGCTGACGCCGAACGCCGAGACCCCGGCCCGGCGCGGCCGGTCACCGCTCTCCGGCCACTCCACCGGCTGGGTCAGCAGCCGTACCTCGCCCACCGACCAGTCCACATGCGAGGACGGCTGGTCCGCGTGGAGCGTCGCGGGCAGCACCCCGTGCCGCAGCGCCAGCACCATCTTGATGACGCCGACGACACCGGCCGCAGCCTGCGTGTGCCCGATGTTGGACTTGGCCGACCCCAGCCACAACGGCTGCCCGGCCTCGCGCCCCTGACCGTATGTCGCCAGCAGCGCCTGCGCCTCGATCGGATCACCCAGCGCCGTCCCCGTACCATGCGCCTCCACCGCATCCACCTCGGCAGCCGACACACCCGCACCCGCCAGCGCAGCCCGGATCACCCGCTGCTGCGACGGGCCATTCGGCGCCGTCAGGCCGTTGCTCGCGCCGTCCTGGTTGACGGCCGAACCCCGCACCACTGCCAGCACCTGATGCCCGAGGCGCCGCGCATCCGACAGCCGCTCGACCAGGATCATGCCGACGCCCTCGGACCAGCCGGTGCCGTCCGCACCCTCACCGAACGCCTTGCAGCGGCCGTCGGAGGCAAGACCGCCCTGCCGTCCGAACTCCACAAAGGCACCCGGCGTGGACATCACCGTCACCCCGCCGACGAGGGCGAGCGAGCATTCGCCGGACCGCAGCGCCTGCGCCGCCAGATGCAGTGCCACCAGCGACGACGAGCAGGCCGTGTCCACCGTCACCGCCGGGCCCTCAAGGCCCAGCGTGTAGGCCACGCGTCCCGAGACGACCGACATGGAGTTGCCGGTCAGCAGGTGTCCCCGCACATCGTCGGGGACGTCCCGCAGGCCGCTGCTGTAGCCCTGCTCGCTGCATCCGACGAAGACGCCGCTGCGGCTGCCCCGCACGGAGGCGGGGTCGATGCCGGCGCGCTCGAACGCCTCCCAGGAGGCTTCGAGCAGCAGGCGCTGCTGGGGGTCCATGGCAAGGGCCTCGCGCGGCGAGATCCCGAAGAACGCCGGGTCGAACTCGGCCGCGTCGTAGACGAACCCGCCCTCGCGCGCATGGTCGGCACCGTCCACGTCCCAGCCCCGGTCAGCGGGCCAGTCGGATATGGCGTCGGTGCCGGTGGCCAGCAGCTCCCAGAAGTCGTCGGGTGAGCGTACGGCTCCGGGGAGCCGGCAGCTCATGCCGACGATCGCGATGGGCTCCTGCTGCTTGGACTCCAACTCCTGGAGCTTTCGCCGGGCATCATGCAGGTCAGCGGTGACCCACTTGAGGTAGTCCCGAAGCTTCGCCTCATTAGCCATTGGAACTTGCCCCATGCTGTCGTGGTGACGGAAAGGAACTCGCGGCCTTCAGGAACTGCGGGACTGCGGAACTGCTGGACTGCCTGGCTCGCGCCGCGCCGAGCTGGTGGGGGACGGTGCCGTGCACTCCGAGTCGTCCCACTCCGACAGCATGTCCCGAAGGCGGCCGTGGATGAGTGCCCTGGCCTCGTTCTCTGGGGAAACCCTTGGAATCACCGCTCCGAGCAGGGCAGTCTCCGTCAGCGGGGGTCCGACGCCCGGCCGCCCGCCCGGCCCTCGGGGCGGTCTTCCGGGCGCTCCAGAGCGTCCAGGCAGGCGCCGTCCCGCAGCTCGGCGAAGGCCGCCGTCAGTGCCGTCAGCGCGTCGCCGATCCGCCAGGCGGCTCGGTCGCGGGGGCCGACCGCATTGGAGACCGCACGGATCTCCAGTACGGGCACACCGTGGGCGGCGGCGGCCTCGGCCACGCCGAAGCCCTCCATCGCCTCGGCTGCGGCTCCGGGGTGGCGGGTGGACAGCTCCCGGGCCCGGGCGGCACTGCCGGTGGCGGTGGACACGGTCAGGACCGGCCCCCGTACGGCGCCCAGCGCCCGGGCCACCGCCGCACAGAGCGGCTGCGGCGGCCGGTGCACCGATCGGCCGAAGCCGAGCGTCTCGACCGGCAGGAAGCCCTCGGCGGACTCGGCGCCCAGATCCGCGGCGACGATCGCGTCGGCGACCACCAGGGAACCCACGGGGGCGAGCGGCAGGAACCCGCCGCCGATGCCTGCCGTGATCACCAGGTCGTAGGGGTCGTTCCGCAGCCCGGCCGCCGTCAGCTCGGTGGCGGCCCCCGCCGCCGCTGCGGCCGGGCCGACGCCGGCCGCCAGCAGGTCGGCGCGGAGCGGTCCGGCGTCAAGGCTGCTGTCGGTGCCGCCGAGCCCCTTTGCGATGGCGTCCCGTTCGGCCGCCACGGCGGTCACCACCAGCAGTCGGATGGTCCGCGTCGCCGTCATGAGGAGATCTGGACCTGTCCGTGGTCGCCGATGATGAGCCGGTGGGTGGCGGGCACCCGGGGGGCCAGGGTCACCCGGACGTTGCGTCCGACGAGCGACGCCTCGACTCTGCGGATGGAGTCGAACGACGAGTCCCGCAGCACGATGGAGAACTCGATCTCGCTGTTTCTGATCCGGCAGTTCTCCGCGAGGGAGGTGGACGGGCCGATGTAGGAGTCGACCACGACGCTGCCGGCGCCGATGATGACCGGGCCGACGATGCGTGAGCCGCGGACCTCCGCCCCGGCCGCTATCCGGACCCGGCCGATGATCTCGCTCTCGCCGTCGACAAAGCCCTCGATCCGGGTCTCCAGGCCCTCCAGCAGCGTGCGGTTGACCTCCAGCAGGTCGGTGACGTTGCCGGTGTCCTTCCAGTAGCCGGAGATCACCGTGGAGCGCACATCGAGCCGCCGGTCGACCATCCGCTGAATGGCGTCGGTGATCTCCAACTCGCCGCGCCGGGAGGGGGCGATGGCGCGGACCGCCTCATGGATGGCGGGGGTGAACAGGTAGACGCCCGCCACCGCCAGATCGCTGCTGGGGCGCTCCGGCTTCTCCTCCAGCCCGGTGATGCGGCCCTGCTCGTCGACGACCGCGACCCCGAAGGCGGTGGGGTTGGGCACCCGGGTGAGCAGCAGTTGGGCGTCCGGCCGCTCCTTGCGGAACTGGTCGACCACATCGCTGATGCCGTCGAAGACGAAGTTGTCGCCGAGGTACATCACAAAGTCGTCGTCGCCGAGGAAGTCCCGGGCGATGAGCACGGCGTGGGCGAGTCCCAGCGGCGCGCTCTGCGGAATGTAGGTGACCTCCAGGCCGAAGTCGGAGCCGTCGCCGACCGCCTGCTCGATCTCCTTGGCGGTGTGGCCGACGATGACGCCGACCTCGATGATTCCGGCCTCGGCGATGGCTTCGAGGCCGTAGAAGAGGATCGGTTTGTTGGCGACCGGCACCAGTTGCTTGCTGGACGTGTGGGTGATGGGCCGCAGGCGCGTACCCGATCCTCCCGCGAGCACGAGAGCCTTCACGTTTCCATCCAGGGGACGAGGGTTGTCGGTTGGCGGTGGACGACGGTCCACTGCGACTGCGCGGACCGGGCAGAGCCGCCCCGCCGCCCGCCCGTCTGCTGCCCGGTCCGCCCTCGGCGTCCGGCAGGCCCGGTACCCATCGTGCTGGGTCGGCGGCCCGCTGCCGAGCAGCGCCGGGAGGGTCTGGGGAATCGCTCAGACAATGGGGTGCGGTGCGGGCGGGCCGGTCGCCGAGGCCCCCGGTCCGCCCGCACCGCGGCGGGTGCTCAGGAGCCCCCGAGTTCGTTCTCGATGAAGTCGAACAGCTCGTCGTCCGACGCCTCGTCCAGGCGGCTCTCCACGGCCGCGTCCTCGGGCGCCGCGCTGCCGTCCAGCTTGGCGAGCAGCCGCTGCAACCGCTCTCGCAGCCCCTCCTGGACCCGGGGGTCGGCCACCGGTCCGGTGAACTCGGCCTCCCAGGCGTCGAGTTGACCGAGCAGCGCCTCCGGGTCCTGCGGCCGGGCCGCCGCCACCGGTGGGGCCAGCTTCTCCAGCAGATGCCCGGCCAGTGCGGTGGGCGCCGGGTAGTCGAAGAGCAGCGTGGCCGGCAGCCGGACCCCGGTGGCGGAACCCAGCCGGTTGCGCAGTTCGACGGCGGTCAGCGAGTCGAAGCCCGACTCCAGGAAGCCGCGCTCCGGGTCGACCGCGTCGGCCGAGGCATGGCCCAGGACGAGGGCGGCCTGCCCCAGCACCGTGTCCAGCACCGTCCGCAACCGCTGCTCGGCCGGCAGCCCGGCCAGGCGCTCGCCCAGGCCGCCGCTCTGTGGCCCCTGCTCCGCCCCGGGCTGCTGCCCGTTGCGTCCGGGCAGCGACCGGCCGGCCGGTGCGACGCGCGGCGCCCGGACCGGTACCAGGGTGC
This sequence comes from Peterkaempfera bronchialis, assembly GCF_003258605.2. Lineage (NCBI taxonomy): Bacteria > Bacillati > Actinomycetota > Actinomycetes > Kitasatosporales > Streptomycetaceae > Peterkaempfera > Peterkaempfera bronchialis. The sequence continues at coordinate 5,924,635 of NZ_CP031264.1, read as the reverse complement.
GCAGCAGATGCGGGACCGAGCCGTCGGCGGCCCGCAGCGCCCCCGTGTCCAGCTTGGCCGGGACCAGCAGCGGCTCGTCCCCGGCCAGGGCGGTGTCGAGCAGCGCCAGGGCCTCGGCGGAGTCCATCGGCCGTACTCCGCCCCGGGCCAGCCGGTGCAGGTCGGCCTCGCCGAGCTTGCCGGTCATCCCGCTGCGTTCGGCCCAGAGGCCCCAGGCCAGCGACACCGCCGGGCGTCCGGCGGCGTGCCGGTGGTGGGCGAAGGCGTCCAGGAAGGCGTTGGCCGCCGCATAGTTGCCCTGGCCGACGCCGCCGAAGGTCCCGGCGAGCGAGGAGAAGACCACAAACGCGGAGAGGTCCAGGTCCCGGGTCAGCTCGTCCAGGGTGAGTACGGCGTCGGCCTTGGCGCGCAGCACCGGGTCCAGCCGCTCCGGGGTCAGCGCGTCGAAGACGCCGTCGTCCAGCACTCCGGCGGTGTGCACCACAGCGGTGAGCGGGCGGTCGGCGGGGATGGCGTCGATCAGCCGGGCGACGGCGTCGCGGTCGGCGGCGTCGCAGGCGGCGAGTTCGACATCGGCGCCGTGGCCGCGCAGTTCGTCGCGCAGTTCCGGCATGCCCTCGGCGGCGGCGCCGCGCCGTCCGGCGAGTACCAGGGACCGTGCGCCGTGCCGGGTGACCAGGTGGCGGGCGACCAGGCGGCCGAGCATGCCGCTCGCGCCGGTCACCAGGACCGTGCCCCGGCCGTCGAACCCGGGGAGCGGGCCGGCGGGGGTGGTCCGGGCGCGGACCAGCCGGGGTGCGGTGGCGGCGCCGTTGCGCAGGGCGACCTCGGGTTCGCCGGTCGCCGTGGCGGCGGGTAGGGCGCGCAGCGACTCGGCGGAGCCGTCGTGGTCGAGCAGGGCGAACCGGCCGGGGTTCTCCGCCTTGGCGGTGCGGATCAGGCCCCAGACGGCGGCCTGCGGCAGGTTGATGCCGGGGCTGGTGTCGGCGTCGCCGGAGGCGGTGGCGGTGCCGGTGGCCACGGCGTGCCGGGTGCAGAGGACCAGCCGCGCGTCGGCGAACCGGTCGTCGGCCAGCCAGGACTGCGCCAGTTCCAGTGCCCGGTGGGTCGCCCGCCGGGTCGCCTCGGCGATGTCGGCCACATCGTCCCCGGGAAGGTGCGCCAGCACCGTGGCGGGTACGGATGTGCCCGCGTCGACGGCGGCGCGGAGTGCGGCCAGGTCGGCGTATCCGGCCGGGTCGCCGAGCACGGCGACGGGGGCGTCGGTACGGCCGGGGAGGGCGAGCGGCGTCCACTGGACCCGGTAGAGCGCGCTGGGTCCGGCTCCGGCTGCGGCCAGTCGGCCGGAGTCCACCGGCCGCAGCACCAGGGTGGAGATCGCGGCGACCGGCGTACCGGAGTCGTCGGCGACCCGTACCGAGAAGGCGTCCGGCCCCTGCGGTGTCAGCCGTACCCGCAGTGCGGCCGGGCCTGCGGCCGTCACCGAGACACCGCCGAAGCTGAACGGCACCACGGTCCGGTCGGCGCCGGGTGCGGCCAGGGCGACCGTGTGCAGCGCCGCGTCCAGCAGCGCCGGGTGCAGGGTGAAGTCCGCCGCGTCCGGCTGGAACTCCTCGTCCAGGGCGACCTCGGCGAAGACCTCGTCACCGTCGCGCCAGGCGGCCCGCAGGCCACGGAACGCCGGTCCATAGGCGAATCCGTTCTCCGCGATCCGCTCGTAGAGCGAGGACACCTCGACCGGGTGCGCTCCCGGCGGCGGCCAGGCGGCCGGGTCTCCGCCGTCGCCGTCGCCGCCGTCCGACGCGGGTGCGGGTGCGGGTGCGGGCGCGGGTGCGGGTGCCAGGGTGCCGCTGGCGTGCCGGGTCCACGGCAGGTCGCCGCCGTCGTCCTCGGCGGTCGGCCGGGAGTGGACGGTCAGGGTGCGGCTGCCGGAGTCGTCGGCACCGCCGACGGCGAGCTGCAACTGCACCGTGCCGCCGTCGGGCAGGACCAGCGGGGCCTCCAGGGCCAGTTCCTCGACCTGGCCCGCGCCGACCCGCTCGCACGCCTGGAGGGCGAGTTCCAGGAACGCGGTGCCCGGGAGCAGCACCCGGCCGTCCAGGGCGTGGTCGGCCAGCCACGGGTGCCGGTCGGTGGAGAGCAGGCCGGTGAAGAGCGCTCCGTCGGAACCGGCCAGCGGGACGGTGGCGGCGAGCAGCGGATGCCCTGCCGCCTCAAGTCCGGCGGACGAGACGTCCTCCGGCTCCCCGGTGGCCTCCAGCCAGTACCGCTGGTGCTGGAAGGCATAGGTGGGCAGCTCCGCCGTCCGCGCGCCGAGCGGCGCGAAGTAGCGTGCCCACTGCGGCCCGTGGCCGCGCAGATGCAGCTGGGCCAGCGCGGTGGTGAGGGCGTCGCCCTCCTCGGTGTCGCGGCGCAGCAGCGGGATCAGCGCCGGGTCGGCGCCGGTCAGGCAGTCGCCGGCCAGGGCGGTGAGGACGCCGTCGGGGCCGAGTTCGAGGAAGGTGGTGACGCCCTCCTGCTCCAGCACCCGGACGCCGTCGTGGAACCGCACCGCCTCCCGCACCTGCCGCACCCAGTACTGCGGGTCGCACAGCTCGTCGGCGGTGGCGGGCCGGCCGGTGACGTTGGAGACCACGGTCAGCCGGGGCTCGTGGTACTGCAACTCGGCTGCCAGGGCGCCGAACTCCTCCAGCATCGCCTCCATGTGCGGCGAGTGGAAGGCGTGGCTGACCCGCAGCCGCCGGGTCTTGCGCCCCTCGGCCGAGAGCCGGTCGGCAATCGCGGTGACCGCGTCCTCGTCACCGGAGATCACGGTGGCGGTCGGGCCGTTGAGCGCGGCGATACTCACCTCGGCCTCGCGGCCCGCCAGCAGCGGCAGCAGCTCCTCCTCGGACGCCTGGACGGCGACCATGGCTCCTCGGCCGGGCAGTGCCTGCATCAGGCGTCCCCGGGCGGCGACCAGCCGGCAGGCGTCCTCCAGCGACAGCACCCCGGCGACATGGGCGGCGGCCAGCTCACCGATCGAGTGGCCCAGCAGGAAGTCCGGGCGCACGCCCAGGCCCTCCAGCAGCCGGAAGAGCGCGACCTCCAGGGCGAACAGGCCGACCTGGGTGTATGCGGTCCTGTCCAGCAGCGCCGCCTCGGGGGTACCGGCCTCGGCGAAGAGGACCTGGCGCAGCGGACGTTCCAGATGGGTGTCCATGTGTGCGCAGACCGCGTCCAGCGCGTCGGCGAAGTCCTCGCTTGTGGCGTACAGCCGCCGTCCGACCTCGGGCCGCTGCGAGCCCTGGCCGGTGAAGAGGAACGCCACCTTGCCGGGGCGGCTGCGGCCGACGGCCAGTCGGGGGTGGTCACGGCCCTCGGCGAGCGCGGTGAGCGCGTCGACCAGGGACTCCCGGTCCGTGCCGACGACCGCTGCCCGGTCCTCGAAGCTCGCGCGGGTGGTGGCCAGCGACAGCGCGATGTCGGCCGCGCGGAGGCCGGGGTCGGCGGTGACCTGGGCCAGCAGCCGCTCCGCCTGCTCGCGCAGGGCGGCCTTGCCGCGTGCGGAGAGCAGCCAGGGGACGGGCTGCCGTCGTTCGGGCCGGGCCTCGGGGGTGGGCTCGGGGGTGGGCTCGGTCTGGCGCTCCGGCTCCTCCAGGATCAGATGCGCATTGGTGCCGCTGATACCGAAGGCGGAGACACCCGCCCGGCGGGGGCCGTCCCCGGGAGTCCAGTCGCGCCGCTCGTCCAGCAGCCGTACGGCGCCCGCCGACCAGTCGATGTGCGGCGACGGGTTCTCCGCGTGCAGGGTCTTGGGCAGCACCCCGTGACGCATCGCCATCACCATCTTGATCACACCGGCGACACCCGAAGCCGCCTGGGTGTGCCCGAGGTTGGACTTCAGCGCGCCCAGCCAGAGCGGGCGGTCGGCGGGCCGGTCCTGGCCGTAGACCGCGATCAGCGCCTGCGCCTCGATCGGGTCGCCCAGCGGGGTGCCGGTACCGTGCGCCTCCACCGCGTCCACCTCGGACGGGGTCAGCCCGGCGCCCGCCAGGGCCTGCCGGATCACCCGCTGCTGCGACGGGCCGTTGGGAGCGGTGAGGCCGTTGGAGGCGCCGTCCTGGTTGACCGCCGAGCCCTTGACGACCGCGAGTACGGTGTGCCCGTTGCGGCGCGCGTCCGACAGCCGCTCCAGCAGCACCAGGCCGACGCCCTCGGCCCAGCCGGCACCGTCGGCGTCCGCCGAGAACGCCTTGCAGCGGCCGTCGGGGGCGAGGGCCCGCTGCCGGCTGAACTCGATGAAGGTGTCCGGCGTGGAGATCACCGTGACACCGCCGGCCAGCGCCAGCGAGCATTCACCGGACCGCAGCGCCTGCGCCGCCAGGTGCAGCGCCACCAGCGACGACGAGCAGGCCGTGTCCACCGTCACCGCAGGCCCCTCCAGGCCGAAGGTGTAGGCGATCCGCCCCGAGGCGACGCTGCTCGCGCTGCCCGTGGCCAGATACCCCTCAAGGCCCTCCGGTGCCCGTCGCGCCCGCGAGCCGTAGTCGTTGTAGTTGGACCCGACGAACACCCCGGCCTGCGTTCCGCGCACCGTCGCCGGGTCGATCCCGGCCCGCTCGAACGCCTCCCAGGAGGTCTCCAGCAGCAGCCGGTGCTGCGGGTCGATGGCCAGCGCCTCACGCGGGCTGATCCCGAAGAACGCCGGGTCGAAGTGGTCCGCGTCGTAGAGGAACCCGCCGTCGCGCGCATAGAAGCGGCCCGCCTTGTCCGGGTCCGGGTCGTAGAGCCGCTCCACATCCCAGCCACGGTTCTCCGGGAAGGCGGAGATGGCATCCGTACCGTCCGCCACCAGCCGCCACAGGTCCTCCGGCGAACGCACCCCGCCCGGGAACCGGCAGCCCATCCCCACGATCACCACCGGATCGTCGTCCACCGCGACCACCGGGACCGGCGCCGCACCGGCGGCCCGGTCCGCCGTACGGAAGAGCTCGTCATGCAGGAACGCCGCCAGCACCGACGCGCTGGGGTGGTCGAACACCAGGGTCACCGGCAGCCGCAGCCCCGTCGCCTCGGCCAGCCGGTTGCGCAGCTCGACGGCGGTCAGCGAGTCGAAGCCCAGCTCACGGAAGGCCCGGCCGTCCGGCACGGCGTCCGAGGTGTCATGGCCGAGCACCGCAGCGGCGTACGTCCGCACCTCCTCCCGCAGCGCCGCCCTGCGGTCACCCGGCGCCAGGCCCGCGAGCCGCCGCACCAGCGGCGGGCCGTCCTGCCCGGCGGCCTCCTTGGCCGCGCCGGCATTGGCCGACTGCACCTCCGGGAACTCCCGCAGCGCCGCCACAGCGCGGGCGGCGGCCACCTTCCAGTTGACATCGGCCACGATCAGGAACGTCTCGCCCTGGTCCAGGGCGCCCTGGAGGGCGGAGAGCGCCAACTCCGGGGCCATCGGCGGCACACCGTCACGGCGCAGCCGCTGCCCCATCCGCTCATCGACCAGCCCGCCGCCCGCCCAGGCACCCCAGGCGATGGACGTCGCCGGCAGCCCGTCGGCCCGGCGCTGCTGCGCCAGGGCGTCCAGGAAGGCGTTGGCCGCCGCGTAGCTGCCCTGCCCCGGGCCGCCGAGCGTCCCGGCCATCGAGGAGAAGAGCACAAACGCCGAGAGGTCCAGATGGCGGGTCGCCTCGTGCAGCGCCTGCGCCGCATCGACCTTGGGCCGCAGCACACCCGCCGCGCGCTCAGGGGTCAGCGCGTCGATCACACCGTCGTCGATCACACCTGCGGTGTGCACCACCGCCGTCAGCGGCAGCCCGCCCGGCAGCTCGTCGACCAACCGGCGCACCGCCTCCCGGTCGGAGACGTCGCAGGCGACGACGGTCGCCGGAGTACCCAACTCGGCCAGCTCCGCGACCAGCTCCCCGGCCCCGGGGGCGTCCGCGCCCCGGCGGCTGACCAGCACCAGATGCTCAGCGCCACGGCGGGCCAGCCAGCGGGCGACATGGCCGCCCAGCGCGCCGGTCCCGCCGGTCACCAGGACACTGCCGCTCGGCACCCACCCGTCACCGACCGGCCGCCCAGCCCCGGCCCGCAGCAGCCTGCGGGCGAAGAGCCCCGACGGGCGCAGCGCCACATGGTCCTCGCCGAGCCGGCCGGACAGGACCGTGGCAAGCCGCCGCGCGGCGCGCTCGTCCAGCGCCTCGGGCAGGTCGAGCAGACCGCCCCAGCGCTGCGGGTACTCCAAGGCGGCGATCCGCCCGAGGCCCCACGCCATCGCCTGTACGGGATGGTCCAGCAGGTCCGAGCGGTTGACCGAGACCGCACCCCGGGTCGCGCACCACAGCGGAGCATCCACCCCGGCGTCGCCGAGCGCCTGGAGAAGCGCGGTCGTCAGCACCATGCCGGCGGGCAGCGCGGACTGCGGAGTCCACGGCCGCTCGTCCAGCGCCAGCAGGGACAGCACCCCCGCGAACGGTTCCCCGCCACCGCCGGGCACCGCCCGCAGCCGGTCGGCGAGCCACGCCCGGTCGGCGTCCTCCGGTCCGACGGCGATCACCCGGGTCTGCGCAGCCGCCGACTCCAGGGCCCGCAGGGTGGCCTGGACCAGGTCGTCGTCCTCATGGCTCACCGGGACGACGACCAGCCAGGTGCCGTCGAGTTCGGTCCGGGGCGGCTCGGGCTGGGGGCGCCAGGCGATCGTGTACCGCCAACTGTCGACCGTGTCACGCTGCTTGCGGTTCCTGCGCCACACGGAGAGCGCGGGCAGCACATCGCGCAGCGACTCGCGGACGTCGGTCTGCAAGGTGTCCGCGAGGGAGTCCACGTCCTCGCGCTCGACGGTCTCCCAGAACCGCGCATCCACCGGATCGGCCGCCGTCGAAGGCCGCGTCGGCTCCAGCCAGTACCGCTGACGCTGGAAGGCATACGTCGGCAACTCCACCCTGCGCGGCTCAAGCCCAGCAAACGCCGGAGCCCAATCCACCGCCACGCCACGGACCCACAGCTCGCCCAGCGACGCGTAGAACCGCTCCGGACCACCCTCACCACGGCGCAACGTCCCCGTCACCACCACCTCGGCGTCGGCGGCCTCGGCGGTCTCCTGCACCGGCATCGTCAGCACCGGATGCGGACTCACCTCCACAAACACCCGATGGCCCTCACCCAGCAGCGAGCGCATCGCTGGTTCGAGCTGCACCGTCTGCCGCAGATTGGTGTACCAGTACTCCGCGTCCAGGCCGGAGGTGTCCAGCCACTCCCCCGTCACCGTGGAGAAGAACGGCACCCCACCGGACGTCGGCGCGATCGGTGCCAGGACCTCCGCCAACTCCTCGCGGATCGCCTCCACATGGGCCGAATGCGACGCGTAGTCCACCTCGATCCGCCGCGCCCGGATCTCCCGGCCCTCACACAGCGCCATCAGCTCATCCAGCGCATCGGCGTCACCGGAGACCACCACCGACGACGGCCCGTTCACCGCCGCCACCGACACCCGACCCGCAAACCCACCCAGCAACTCATCAACCTGGACCCGGGGCAGCGCCACCGACACCATGCCCCCGCGTCCGGCCAGCGCCACAATCGCCCGGCTCCGCAACGCCACCACCCGCGCGCCATCCGCCAGACTCAGACCCCCCGCGACCACAGCCGCAGCGATCTCCCCCTGCGAATGCCCCACCACAGCCGCAGGCACCACCCCGAACGACCGCCACAGCTCGGCCAGCGACACCATCACCGCCCACAGCACCGGCTGCACCACATCCACCCGGTCCAACCCAGGCGCACCCTCAACCCCACGCAACACATCCGCCAGCGACCAATCCACAAAAGGCGCCAACGCCCCCTCACACGCCGCAACCCGCGCAGCAAACACCGGCGAGGCATCCAACAACCCCACCGCCATCCCCACCCACTGCGCCCCCTGACCCGGAAAAACAAACACCGGCCCACGCCCAACATCGGCAGCCGAACCCTCAGCCACCACCCCCGCCCCCACCACAACCGCCCGATGCTCAAACACCGACCGCGACCGCAGCAACGACCAACCCACATCCACCGGCGAACCAGCCACCAACCCCAGCCGCTCCACCTGCCCCCGCAACGCCTCACCCGACCGCGCCGACACCACCCACGGCACCACCACACCATCAGCCGAATCCGAAGGCTCCAACTCCCCCACGGCCTCCACCGGCTCGGCCTGCTCGATGATCACGTGCGCATTCGTCCCACTCACCCCGAACGACGACACCCCCGCCCGCCGAGGCCGCCCGTACTCCTCCCACGGCCTGGCCTCCGACAGCAACTCCACCGCACCCGACGACCAGTCCACATGCGACGACGGCTCATCCACATGCAACGTCGCCGGCAGCACCCCATGCCGCATCGCCAGCACCATCTTCATCACACCAGCCACACCCGACGCAGCCTGCGCATGCCCGATGTTCGACTTCACCGACCCCAACCACAACGGACGCCCCGCATCCCGCCCCCGCCCATACGTGGCCAGCAACGCCTCCGCCTCGATCGGATCACCCAGCGTCGTCCCCGTACCATGCGCCTCCACCACATCCACATCAGCAGCCGACAACCCCGCACCCGCCAACGCAGCCCGAATCACCCGCTGCTGCGCCAACCCACTCGGCGCCGTCAACCCATTACTCGCACCGTCCTGATTGATCGCCGAACCCCGCACCACCGCCAACACCTCATGCCCAAGGCGCCGCGCATCCGACAACCGCTCCAACACCAGCACACCGACACCCTCGGCCATGCCCATGCCGTCGGCAGCCGCCGCGAACGCCTTGCACCGCCCGTCCCAGGCGAGTCCGCGCTGCCGACTGAAACCGACCAGTCCGATCGGTTCGGCCATCACCGCCGCGCCGCCGGCGAGCGCCAGCGAGCATTCGCCGGACCGCAGCGCCTGCACCGCCAGATGCATCGCCACCAACGACGACGAGCAGCCCGTGTCCAGGGTCACCGCCGGCCCTTCCAGGCCGAGCGTGTAGGAGATCCGGCCGGAGGCGATGCTGGTCACCGTGCCGGTGATCAGGTGTCCTTCCAGTCCCTCGGGGGCCTCCAGCCCACTGCCGTAGCCCTGGTAGGCGGCGCCCACGAAGACGCCGGTCCGGCTGCCGTGCAGGCTCCTCGGGTCGATACCGGCCCGCTCCACCGCCTCCCACGAGGTCTCCAGCAGCAACCGCTGCTGCGGATCCATCGCCAGTGCCTCACGCGGCGAGATCCCGAAGAACCCGGCGTCGAAGTCACCGGCCGAGTCGAGGAAGCCGCCCTCCCGGGCGTAGGTGGTCCCCGCCCGGTCCGGGTCCGGGTCGTAGAGGCTCTCCAGGTCCCAGCCCCGGTCGGCCGGGAGCCCCGACACCGCGTCGACCTCGTCCCGTACCAGCCGCCACAGGTCCTCCGGCGACTGCACGCCGCCGGGGAAGCGGCACCCCATCGAGACGATCGCGATCGGCTCGTCGTCCGAGCGGGCGATGACGACGGCGGGTGCGAGCGGTGCCGCGTCCTCGTCCACCAGGTGGGTGCGGAGGTGTCCGGCCAGTTCCTTCACGTTCGGGTAGTCGAAGACGACGGTGGCGGGCAGCTTGAGGCCGGTGGCCGCGTTGAGGCGGTTGCGCAGTTCGACGGCGGTGAGGGAGTCGAAGCCCAGCTCACGGAAGGCCCGGCCGAGCGCGATGTCGCTGCTCTCCGCGTAGCCCAGCACGCTCGCCACCTGCCCGCGCACCAGGTCGGACAGCCTGCGCTCCCGCTCGGCCGCCGGCAGTCCGGCGAGTTCGGTGCGGAGCGTGGCGGACACATCGACGGCGGTGTCCGCGACGGCCCGGTCGGCTTCGAGCGCCCGTGCCACCTCCGGTACCTCATGCAGCAGCGGTCGCGGGTGCGCGGCCGTGAAGACCGGGACAAAGCGCTCCCAGTCGATGTCGGCCACCGCGAGAAACGTCTCGTCGTGGTCGAGTGCCTGCTGCAACCCGGCCACCGCCAACTGCGGGTCCATAAAGGGGATGCCGCGCCAGCGCAGTTGCTCCTGCACCACGTCGACGGCCATTCCGCCGCCCTCGGGGCTCCAGATCCCCCAGGCGATCGAGGTACCGGTCAGCCCCCGGGTACGGCGGTTCTCGGCCAGGGCGTCGACAAACGCATTGGACGCGGCGTACGCGCCGTGGTCACCGCTGCCCCACGTTCCGGCGACCGAGGAGTACAGCACAAAGGCGTCCAGCCCGTCGCGGTCGAAGAGCGCGTCCAGGTTCTCGGCGCCCAGCTGCTTGGCGCGGGCGCCCTCGGCGAAGTCCTCCAGGGAGGTGTCGGCGAGCGGGACCAGCAGGCCGACGCCAGCCGTGTGCACCACCGTACGGAACGCCGGGCCCTCGGCTTCGACCCGCTCGACCAGCCCGGCCAGTTCCTCGCGGTCGGTCACATCGCAGGCGGCGATGGTCACCCGCACGCCCATGGCCGCGAGTTCGTCGCGGAGTTCGGCGGCGCCGGGCGCGTCGGGGCCGCGCCTGCTGGTGAGTACCAGGTGCTCGGCGCCATTGCGGGCCAGCAGGCGGGCGGTGTGCGCGCCCAGCCCTCCGGTACCGCCGGTGACCAGCGCGCTGCCGCTGGTACGCCAGGGCGCTGCGCTCGTCCGGCCGCTCAGCGGAGCGCGGACCAGCCGGCGGATGAAGAGGCCCGAGTCGCGGATCGCCAGCTGGTCCTCGTCGCTGTCCGCAGCGAGCACTGCGGACAGCGTGGCGGCGCTGCGGTCGTCCAGCAGGCCGGGGAGATCGATGAGCCCGCCCCACAGCTTGGGGTGCTCCAGCGCGAAGACCCGCCCAAAGCCCCAGATCGCGGCCTGGAGCGGGTGGCGCACCGCATCGTCCGAAGCACCGGTCGCGGCGGACTCGGTGGTGGCCAGCCAGAGCGGCACCTCGGATGCGGCGTCGACCAGGGCCTGGGCCAGGGCGACCGACTGGGCGAGCCCGGTCGTGACCCCGGGGTAGCCGGGCTGGGGCCGCTCATCGAGTGCGAGCAGGGAGAGGACTCCGCTGACAGCCGTCCACTCGTCCAGCCGCGCGCTCACCGCCCGGCGGTCGATCCCGTCCTCGCCCAGTGGGAGAAGGGCCGCGTCGGCGCCCGCGTCGCGGAGGCTCCGCAGTGCCGCCTGGACGAGGTCGGCGTCCTGGTGGCCCTCGGGGACGGCGACCAGCCAGGTGCCGTGGAGTTCGGCGCGGGGCGGCTCGGGCTGGGGGCGCCAGACGACCCGGTACCGCCAACCGTCCAGCGTGCTGCGCTGCTTGCGGCCCTTGCGCCACGTCGACAGCGCGGGCAGCACCTCACCCAGCGAACCGTCGTCATCCGCCAGGCCCAGCGTCGCCGCCAGACCCTCCAGGTCCTCACGCTCGACCGTGTCCCAGAACCGCGCGTCCACCGGATCGGCCGCCGCAGGCCGCCCAGACTCCAGCCAGTAGCGCTGCCGCTGGAAGGCATACGTGGGCAGCTCCACCCTGCGGGGACCATGGTCGGTGAACGCCGGGGTCCAGTCCACAGCCGCCCCGTGCACCCACAGCGCACCGAGCGAGGCATAGAACCGTTCCGGGCCACCCTCGCCACGGCGCAGCGTCCCGGTGACCACCGCCTCGGCCTCCACGGCCTCGACGGTCTCCTCGATCGGCACCGTCAGCACCGGATGCGGGCTCACCTCGACAAACGCCTCATGCCCCTCAGCCAGCAGGGCCCGCACCGCTGGCTCCAGGTGCACAGTCTGCCGCAGGTTGGTGTACCAGTACTCCGCGTCCAGGCCGGAGGTGTCCAGCCAGTCCCCGGTCACCGTCGAGAAGAACGGCACCCCACCGGACGTCGGCGCGATCGGTGCCAGGACCTCCGCCAACTTCTCGCGGATCGCCTCCACATGCGCCGAATGCGACGCATAGTCCACCTCGATCCGCCGAACCCGGACCTTCCGCTCCCGGGCGACCTCCATCAACTCATCCAGGGCATCGGCGTCACCGGAGACGACCACCGACGACGGCCCGTTCACCGCCGCCACCGACACCCGGCCATCCCACGGCCCGATCAGCTCATCGACCTTCGGCCGGGACAGCGCCACCGACACCATGCCCCCGCGCCCGGCCAGCGCCACAATCGCCCGACTGCGCAACGCCACCACCCGGGCACCATCCGCCAGACTCAGACCCCCCGCCACCACAGCCGCAGCGATCTCCCCCTGCGAATGCCCCACCACAGCCGCAGGCTCCACCCCGAACGAACGCCACAACTCGGCCAGCGACACCATCACCGCCCACAGCACCGGCTGCACCACATCCACCCGGTCCAACCCGGGCGCACCCTCAACCCCGCGCAGAACATCCGTCAGCGACCAATCCACAAACGGCGCCAACGCCGCCTCACACGCCGCAACCCGCGCAGCAAACACCGGCGAGGCATCCAACAACCCCACCGCCATCCCCACCCACTGCGCCCCCTGCCCCGGGAAGACGAAGACGACCTCGGCGCCCTCGCCCGGGTTCTCGGCGACACCCCGCACCACGCCCTTGGGCTTCTCCCCCCGGGCCACCGCCCGCAGCCCGGCAACCAGTTCCTCCGGGTCGGCCCCGACCACGACGGCGCGTTCCTCCAGGCCCGCCCGAGTCGTCGCCAGCGACCAGCCCACATCCACCGGGGAGAGCCCGCTGCCGTCCAGCGACGACGCCAACCGGTCCGCCTGCGCCTTCAACGCCTCTGCGGACCGCGCCGACACCACCCACGGCAGCGCACCCGGCGACCGGCCCTCAACCGCGCCGTCGCCTTCGGCCGCATCCCCGCCCTCCTCGGCCGGGGCCTGCTCCAGCAGTACATGCGCATTGGTGCCGCTCCCGCCGAAGGACGACACGGCCGCCCGCCGGGGCTGCCCGGTGTCGGGCCACTGCTGCGCCTCGGTGAGCAGCTTCACCGTCCCGGCGGACCAGTCGACGTGCGGCGACGGCTCTTCGGCGTGCAGCGTCTTCGGCATGACACCGTGCCGCAGCGACTCGACCACCTTGATCACGGCGGCGACACCCGAAGCGGCCTGGGCATGCCCGATGTTGGACTTCACCGACCCCAACCAGAGCGGACGCCCCTCCGCCCGCTCCTGCCCATAGGTGGCCAGCAGCGCCTGGGCCTCGATCGGGTCGCCGAGCGTGGTCCCCGTACCGTGCGCCTCCACCACATCCACATCGGCGGCCGACAGTCCGGCGCTGGCCAGCGCGGCACGGATCACCCGCTGCTGCGAGGGGCCGTTGGGCGCCGTCAGGCCGTTGCTCGCACCGTCCTGGTTGATCGCGGAGCCGCGCAGTACCGCCAGCACCTGATGCCCGTTGCGCCGCGCATCCGACAGTCGCTCCAGCAGGAGTACGCCGACGCCCTCGCCCCAGCCGGTTCCATCGGCCGCCGCGGCAAAGGGCTTGCACCGCCCGTCCGTGGCCAGGCCGCGCTGCCTGCTGAACTCCACGAAGTTGCGGGTGGAGGCCATCACCGTGGCGCCGCCGGCCAGTGCCATGGAGCACTCGCCGTGGCGCAGCGCCTGTATCGCCAGGTGCAGCGCCACCAGCGACGACGAGCACATGGTGTCGACGGTGACCGCCGGGCCTTCGAGGCCGAAGCTGTAGGCCAGCCGCCCCGACAAGACGGCCGCCGACCCACCGGTCAGCAGATGGCCCTCGACACCGTCCGGCGCGACGCTGCCGTCGACGGCATAGCCCTGGTTGCTCGACCCGATGAAGACGCCGGACTGGCTGCCGCGTACCGAGTCGGGGTCGATGCCCGCCCGCTCGAACACCTCCCATGTGGTCTCCAGCAGCAGCCGCTGCTGCGGGTCCATCGCCACGGCCTCGCGCGGCGAGATGCCGAAGAACGCGGCGTCGAACTCGGAGGCGTCGTACAGGAAGCCGCCCTCGCGCACATAGCTGGTCCCCGGTCGGTCGGGGTCCGGGTCGTACAGCGTGTCGAGGTTCCAACCGCGATCTGTCGGCATGTGCGCGATGGCGTCGGTGCCCTCGGCCACCAACTGCCACAGCTCCTCGGGAGTGCGTACGCCGCCGGGCATGCGGCACGCCATCGAGACGATCGCGATGGGCTCGTGCTCACGCGACTCGACCTCGGTCAACCGGCTGCGGGTCTGCCGCAGCTCGGTGGTGACCCGCTTGAGGTATTCGCGGAGCTTGTCCTCGTTGTCCATGGAAGCGTCAGCCCTTCGAGAAACGGGAAGTCTGGACGGGGTGTCGGCTCAGGAAATCCCGAGTTCCCTGTCAATCAGGTCGAACATGTCCTGGTCGGTGGCGGCGACGAGTTCGTCGTCGACGGCGGCGGTCTCCTCGGCCGGTTCGCCGTCCGGACCCGCCCATGCGTCCAGCAGGGCGCGCAGCCCTTCGGTGATCGCCCGCCGGGTGTCCGGGTCCGCCGCCTGCCGGAGGGCGGTCTCCACCTGCTGGAGTTCGGCGGGTACCGCGTCGGAGCCGGGCAGTGGGAGCGGCAGTTCGGCGTGCAGATACTCGGCGAGCGCATTCGGCGTCGGGTGGTCAAACACCAGCGTCGCCGGAAGCTTCAGCCCGCTTGCCGTGGCGAGCCGGTTGCGCAGTTCGACGGCGGTCAGCGAGTCGAAGCCCATCTCGCGGAAGGCCCGCCCCGGCTTGACCGCGCTCGCCGAGGAGTGGCCCAGCACGGCACCGGCGTGCGTACGGACCAGTTCGACCAGCCTGCGCCGGCGCTTGGGCTCCGGGAGAGCGGTCAGCTGCCGCAGCAGCTCCGATCCCCTGTCGTCCTCGGGCGCGGGGGTGTCCGCCGCCGTCTGCCGGGCGGCGAGCAGCTCCCGTACCTCGGGCACCTCGTCCAGCAGCGGACGGTGCCCGTGCGCGGAGTAGGCCGGCAGGAACCGTTCCCAGCGGATGTCGGCGACCACCAGCGCGGTCTCCTCGGCGGACACGGCCTCGTGCAGGACCTGCACCGCCGATTCGGGCGACATCCCGGGTACGCCACGGCGGCGCAGTTGCTCGGCCACGGCCTCGTCCACCATGCCGCCCCCCGCCCAGGCACCCCAGGCGACGGAGGTGGCGGGCCTGCCCTGGGCGCGGCGCCGTTCGGCCAGCGCGTCGAGGTGGGCGTTGGCCGCCGCGTACGGGCCCTGGCCGCCGTTGCCCCAGACACCGGCGCCGGAGGAGAAGAGCACAAACGCCTCCAACGGGTGGTCCGCCAGCAGCGCATCGAGGTTGAGCGCGCCGGTGACCTTGGCGTGTACCGCCGCCACCGCCTCGTCCACGGGGGTCTCCGCGAGTGGCCGGGCCTCCCCCACGACTCCGGCGGTGTGCACGACCGCAGTCAGCGGGAGGCCGTCGGGGACGGTGTCCAGCAGCCTGGCGACCGCCGCCCGGTCGGTCACATCGCAGGCGGCGACGGTGACCCGGCAGCCCGCGCCGGTGAGTTCGTCGTACAGCTCGGTGGCCCCGGGGGCGTCGAGGCCGCTTCGGCTGGTCAGCAGAAGGTGCTCGGCGCCGCTGCGGGCGAGCCACCGGGCGACATGGGAGCCGAGCGCGCCGGTCCCGCCGGTCACCAGGACGGTGCCATGGGGACGCCATGGCTCGCCGCTACCCCGCGCCGGATCGAATGGCGCACGGACCATGCGCCGTACCTGGACGCCGGACCGGCGTACCGCGAACTCGTCCTCACCGCCATCGGCGCCGCCGCTGCTCAGCAGGCCGACCAGGCGCTGCATCGACAACTCGTCCGGCACAGCGGGGAGATCCACCAGCCCGCCCCGCCGCTCCGGGTCGTCCAGTCCGACCACCCGGACCAGCCCCCGCACCGCCGCCTGGGCGGGGCTGACGGCCCCATCCGCAGCCCCGGTGGAGACCGCGCCCCGGGTGACGCACCACAGCCGGGCGCGCAGGTCGGCGTCCTCCAGGGCCTGGGCCAGGGCGATGGTGCCGAGCAGCCCTCGCGAGACACCGGCGCCATGGCTGCTGTCCGCCTCGTCCAGGGCCAGCAGCGACAGGACACCTACGGGCGGTTCGGCCGTACCAACCCCGGCGGCCAGCAGTTTCGCGAGCCCTGCGCGGTCGGCGTCGGCGGGCACGGACACCTCGGCCACCTGGGCCTGGGTGCCACGGAGTTGCTTCAGCAGACCCTGGACGAGGTCGTCGTCCTGGTGACCCTCGGGGACAGCGACCAGCCAGGCGCCATGGAGCTCGGCGCGGGGCGGCTCCGGCTGGGGCCGCCAGACGACCCGGTACCGCCAACCGTCCACCGTGCTGCGCTGCTTGCGATTCTTACGCCAGGACGACAACGCGGGCAGCACCTCGCCCAGCGAACCTCCGTCCGCCAGACCCAGCGTCGCCGCCAGACCCTCCAGGTCCTCACGCTCGACGGTCTCCCAGAACCGCGCATCCACCGGATCAGCCGCCGTCAAAGGCCGCGTCGGCTCCAGCCAGTACCGCTGCCGCTGGAAGGCATACGTCGGCAACTCCACCCTGCGCGGCTCAAGCCCAGCGAACGCCGGAGCCCAATCCACCGCCACGCCGTGCACCCACAGCTCGCCCAGCGAGGCATAGAACCGCTCCGGACCACCCTCACCACGGCGCAACGTCCCCGTCACCACCACCTCGGCGTCGGCCGCCTCGGCAGTCTCCTGCACCGGCATCGTCAGCACCGGATGCGGACTCACCTCCACAAACACCCGATGGCCCTCACCCAGCAGAGCACGCACCGAAGGCTCAAGCTGCACCGTCTGCCGCAGATTCGTGTACCAGTACTCCGCGCCCAACCCCGAGGTGTCCAGCCACTCCCCGGTCACCGTCGAGAAGAACGGCACCCCACCACTCACCGGCACGATCGGCGCCAGGACCTCCGCCAACTCCCCGCGGATCGCCTCCACATGCGCCGAATGCGACGCATAGTCCACCTCGATCCGCCGAACCCGCACCCCCCGTCCCTCACACAGCGCCATCAACTCATCCAGCGCATCCGCGTCACCGGAGACCACCACCGACGACGGACCGTTCACCGCCGCCACCGACACCCGACCCGCAAACCCACCCAGCAACTCATCAACGTCCAGCCGGGGCAACGCCACCGACACCATGCCCCCGCGTCCGGCCAGCGCCACAATCGCCCGGCTCCGCAACGCCACCACCCGCGCACCATCCGCCAGACTCAAACCCCCCGCCACCACAGCCGCAGCAATCTCCCCCTGCGAATGCCCCACCACCGCAGACGGCACCACACCGAACGAACGCCACAACTCAGCCAGCGACACCATCACCGCCCACAGCACCGGCTGCACCACATCCACCCGGTCCAACCCAGGCGCACCCTCAACCCCACGCAACACACCCGTCAGCGACCAGTCCACAAACGGCGCCAACGCCGCCTCACACGCCGCAACCCGCTCCGCGAACACCGGCGAGGCATCCAACAACCCCACCGCCATCCCCACCCACTGCGCCCCCTGCCCCGGAAAAACAAACACCGGCCCACGCCCAACATCGGCAGCCGAACCCTCAGCCACCACCCCCGCCCCCACCACAACCGCCCGATGCTCAAACACCGACCGCGACCGCAGCAACGACCAACCCACATCCACCGGCGAACCAGCCACCAACCCCAGCCGCTCCACCTGCCCCCGCAACGCCTCACCCGACCGCGCCGACACCACCCACGGCACCACCACACCACCAGCCGCCGAAGCAGCAGCAGCAGCACCAGACGAGCCGGAAGGAACCAACTCCCCCTGCTCGACAATCACATGCGCATTCGTCCCACTGATCCCAAACGACGAGACACCCGCCCGCCGAGGCCGCCCGTACTCCTCCCAGGGCCTGGCCTCCGACAGCAGCTCCACCGCGCCCGACGACCAGTCGACGTGCGGCGACGGCTCGTCCACATGCAACGTCGCCGGCAGCACCCCATGCCGCATCGCCAGCACCATCTTCATCACCCCGGCCACACCCGAAGCCGTCTGGGTGTGCCCGATGTTGGACTTCACCGACCCCAGCCACAACGGCCGCCCGGCCTCGCGCTCCTGCCCATAGGTGGCCAGCAGCGCCTCCGCCTCGATCGGGTCACCCAGCGTCGTCCCCGTGCCGTGCGCCTCCACCACATCCACATCAGCGGCCGACAGTCCGGCATTGGCCAGCGCAGCCCGGATCACCCGCTGCTGCGAAGG
The DNA here is from genome assembly GCF_003258605.2 of Peterkaempfera bronchialis. NCBI lineage: Bacteria > Bacillati > Actinomycetota > Actinomycetes > Kitasatosporales > Streptomycetaceae > Peterkaempfera > Peterkaempfera bronchialis. The sequence continues at coordinate 5,906,475 of NZ_CP031264.1, read as the reverse complement.
GCCGTTCGGCGCCGTCAGACCGTTGCTCGCACCGTCCTGGTTGATCGCCGAACCCCGTACCACCGCCAGCACCTCATGCCCGAGGCGCCGCGCGTCCGACAACCGCTCCAGTACGACGATCCCGGCGCCCTCCGACAGCGCGAACCCGTCGGCCGCCGCCGCAAAGGGCTTGCACCGCCCGTCCGGAGCCAGACCCCGTTGCCGACTGAACGCAATGAACGGCCCCGGGTCGGACATGACCATCACAGCCCCGGCCAGCGCCAGCGAGCATTCGCCGGACCGCAGCGCCTGCACCGCCAGATGCATCGCCACCAGCGACGACGAGCACGCCGTGTCCACCGTCACCGCCGGCCCTTCCAGACCCAGCGTGTACGCGATGCGCCCGGAAGCCACACTCGATGCGGCGCCGGTCGCGAGGTACCCCTCCGCCTCACCGGCCGCAGCGCGCAGTCGGCTGCCGTACTCCTGGTCGGCCAGGCCCACATAGACGCCGGTCGTACTGCCGCGCAGGGACTTGGGGTCGAATCCGGCCCGCTCCAGCGCCTCCCACGAGGTCTCCAGCAGCAGCCGCTGCTGCGGGTCCATCGCCAACGCCTCACGCGGCGAGATCCCGAAGAACGCGGCATCGAAGTCACCCGCGTCATGCAGGAATCCGCTCTCCCGCACATAGCTGGTCCCGGCCCGGTCCGGGTCGGGGTCGTACAGGGCGTCCAGATCCCATCCCCGGTCGGTCGGGAACTCCGACACCACATCCAGCCCGTCGCGCACCACCCGCCACAGATCCTCGGGCGACCGCACCCCGCCAGGGAAGCGGCAGCTCATCGCGACGATCGCGATCGGGTCGTCCCCATCGGCGGCGGGAGTCGGCACCGCGACCGGGGCCGCCTCCGGCTTACGCTCCCCAAGGGCCTGTGCACCGAGGTAGTCGGCCAACGCCGCAGGGTTCGGGTGGTCGAAGACGACCGTGGTGGGCAGGCGCAGCCCCGTGGTCCGGCCGAGGCGATTGCGCAGTTCGACCGCCGTCAGCGAGTCGAAGCCCAGGTCCTTGAAGGCCCGTTCCGCATCCACGGCCCCGGCGCTGCCGTGCCCCAGCACCAGGGCGACATGCTCCCGTACGAGGTCGAGCAGCATCCGGGAGCGCTGTCCGCTGTCCAGGCCCTCCAACTGCCGGGCGAGCGCTGCCGCCGGCGGCTGACCGGCGTCCTCCTCCTCGGCGGCGGGCTGTGCCTCCGGTATCTCCTCCAGCAGTCGGCTCTGCCGGACGGAGGTGAACACCGCCCCGAACCGCTGCCAGTCCACATCCGCGACGGCCACCAGGGTCTCGTCGTGGTCCAACGCCTGCTGGAGCGCCGCGACGGCGGTCTCCGGATCGATGACGGGTACGCCACGGCGGCGCAGTACGTCCTGGATGGAGTCGGCGATCATGCCGCCGCCCGCCCAGGGCCCCCAGGCGATCGACAGTACGGGCAGTCCGTCCGCGCGCCGCTGTTCGGCACGGGCGTCGAGCATCGCGTTGGCAGCGGCGTAGACGCCGTGGTCGGCCACGCCCCAGGTGCCGGAGATGGAGGAGAAGTAGACGACGGCATCGAGTTCGGCGGGGTCGAGTACGGCGTCGAGGTTCGCGGCACCGGCGACCTTTCCGGCGAGGGCGGCAGCCAGATCCGCCGTCCCGGCCTCGGTCAGTGCGCCCAGTTCGCTGACCCCGGCGGCGTGCACCACGGCCCGGATCACCTCGCCGCCGTCCTGCTCGACCCGGCGTACGAGGTCGGCCAGCGCCTCCCGGTCGGCGACATCGCAGGCGGCCAGGGTCACCCGGGTGCCGTGCGCCTGGAGCTCGTCGCGCAGCTCGGCGGCCCCGGGCGTCTCGGCGCCCCGGCGGCCGGTGAGGACGAGGTGGTCCGCGCCGTTTGCGGCCAGCCAGCGGGCCATCCGGGCACCCAGCGCGCCGGTGCCCCCGGTGACGAGCACCGTGCCGCGCGGATGCCAGGCCCGCCGCGCGGGCTTTCCGCCGAGGGGTGCGCGGACGAGTCGGCGCCCGAACAGCCCGGAGCCGCGTATCGCCAGCTGGTCCTCCGCACCTCCTGCGGCCAGCACGTCCACCAGCAGTTCCGCCGCGCGCTGGTCGGCCGTGCCGGGCATGTCCACCAGGCCGCCCCAGCAAGTGGGGTCCTCAAGTGCGGCGACCCTGCCGAGGCCCCAGACCCCGGCCTGTACGGGGTTGGCCGGTGCCACGTCGCCCGCAGCCGCGACCGCTCCCCGTGTGACGCACCACAGCGGAGCCGCGACCCCGGCGTCACCCAGGGCCTGCACCAGCGCGAGGCTCATGGCCAGGCCGGCGGGTACGGCAGGCTGCACGGCATCCGGGGTCTCGTCCAGGGCCAGGAGGGACAGCACTCCGGCGTACGCCTCCGCCCCGAGACGCTCGGCGAGACGCGCCCGGTCGGCATCCTGCGCATCCACGACAAGCGTCCGGACCTGGGACGCGCTTGCTTCCAGCGCCCGCAAGGTTCCCTGGACCAGTTGGTCATCCTGGAGCGCGGCCGAGGTGACCAGCAGCCAGGGGCCATGGAGTTCGGCACGGGGCGGTGCGGGCTGGGGCCGCCAGGCGATGGTGTACCGCCAACCGTCCACCGTGCTGCGCTGCTTGTGGTTCTTACGCCAGGACGACAGCGCGGGCAGCACCTCACCCAGCGAACCGCCGTCCGCCAGACCCAGCGTCGCCGCCAGACCCTCCAGGTCCTCACGCTCGACGGTCTCCCAGAACCGCGCATCCACCGGATCAGCCGCCGCCGCAGGCCGCCCAGACTCCAGCCAGTACCGCTGACGCTGGAAGGCATACGTCGGCAACTCCACCCTGCGCGGCTCAAGCCCAGCGAACGCCTGAGCCCAATCCACGGACACGCCGTGCACCCACAGCTCGCCCAGCGAGGCATAGAACCGCTCCGGGCCACCCTCACCACGCCGCAACGTCCCCGTCACCACCACCTCGGCGTCAACGGCCTCGGCAGTCTCCTGCACCGGCATCGTCAGCACCGGATGCGGACTCACCTCCACAAACACCCGATGGCCCTCACCCAGCAGAGCACGCACCGAAGGCTCAAGCTGCACCGTCTGCCGCAGATTCGTGTACCAGTACTCCGCGCCCAACCCCGAGGTGTCCAGCCACTCCCCGGTCACCGTCGAGAAGAACGGCACCCCACCACTCACCGGCACGATCGGCGCCAGGACCTCCGCCAACTCCCCGCGGATCGCCTCCACATGCGCCGAATGCGACGCATAGTCCACCTCGATCCGCCGAACCCGCACCCCCCGCCCCTCACACACGGCCATCAACTCATCCAGCGCATCGGCATCGCCCGAGACCACCACCGACGACGGACCGTTCACCGCCGCCACCGACACCCGACCCGCAAACCCACCCAGCAACTCATCAACCTGGACCCGGGGCAGCGCCACCGACACCATCCCGCCACGCCCGGCCAACGCCACAATCGCCCGACTCCGCAACGCCACCACCCGCGCGCCATCCGCCAGACTCAGACCCCCCGCCACCACAGCCGCAGCGATCTCCCCCTGCGAATGCCCCACCACAGCCGCAGGCTCCACCCCGAACGACCGCCACAGCTCGGCCAGCGACACCATCACCGCCCACAGCACCGGCTGCACCACATCCACCCGGTCCAACCCAGGCGCACCCTCAACCCCACGCAACACATCCGCCAGCGACCACTCCACAAACGGCGCCAACGCCCCCTCACACGCCGCAACCCGCTCCGCGAACACCGGCGAGGCATCCAACAACCCCACCGCCATCCCCACCCACTGCGCCCCCTGACCCGGAAAAACAAACACCGGCCCACGCCCGACATCGGCAGCCGAACCCTCGGCCACCACCCCCGCCCCCACCACAACCGCCCGATGCTCAAACACCGACCGCGACCGCAGCAACGACCAACCCACATCCACCGGCGAACCAGCCACCGACCCCAGCCGCTCCACCTGAGCCCGCAACGCCTCACGCGACCGCGCCGACACCACCCACGGCACCACCACACCATCGGACGAGTCGGAACGCTCCGGCTCCCCCACCGGCTCGGCCTGCTCGATGATCACGTGCGCGTTCGTCCCACTCACCCCGAACGACGACACCCCCGCCCGCCGAGGCCGCCCGTACCCCTCCCACGGCCTGGCCTCCGACAGCAACTCCACCGCACCCGACGACCAGTCCACATGCGACGACGGCTCATCCACATGCAACGTCGCCGGCAGCACCCCATGCCGCATCGCCAGCACCATCTTCATCACACCAGCCACACCCGACGCAGCCTGCGCATGCCCGATGTTCGACTTCACCGACCCCAACCACAACGGACGACCCGCATCCCGCCCCCGCCCATACGTGGCCAGCAACGCCTCCGCCTCGATCGGATCACCCAGCGTCGTCCCCGTACCGTGCGCCTCCACCACATCCACATCAGCAGCCGACAACCCCGCACCCGCCAACGCAGCCCGAATCACCCGCTGCTGCGCCAACCCACTCGGCGCCGTCAACCCATTACTCGCACCGTCCTGATTGATCGCCGAACCCCGCACCACCGCCAACACCTCATGCCCAAGGCGCCGCGCATCCGACAACCGCTCCAACACCAGCACACCGACACCCTCGCCCCAACCGGTTCCATCCGCCGCCGCGGCAAAGGGCTTGCACCGCCCGTCCGGAGCCAGACCCCGCTGCCGGCTGAACTCCACGAAGAGACCAGGGCTGGACATCACGGTGGCACCACCCGCGAGCGCCAGCGAGCATTCACCGGACCGCAGCGCCTGCACCGCAAGATGCATCGCCACCAACGACGACGAGCACGCCGTGTCCACCGTCACCGCCGGCCCTTCCAGACCCAGCGTGTACGCGATGCGTCCGGAAGCCACACTGGTCGTGGTCCCGGTGAGGACGTGGCCCTCCACCCCTTCGCCCGCTTCGTGCAGTCGCGGCCCGTACTCCTGCGACATCGCACCGATGAAGACACCCGTGAGGCTGCCGCGCACCGATCCGGGCTCGATACCGGCCCGCTCCAGCGCCTCCCACGAGGTCTCCAGCAGCAACCGCTGCTGCGGATCCATCGCCAACGCCTCACGCGGCGAGATCCCGAAGAACGCGGCATCAAAACTGCCCGCGTCCAGGAAGCCTCCTTCGCGCGCATAGGTCTTGCCCGAGAGTTCAGGATCGGGGTCGTACAGGGAGTCCAGATCCCATCCCCGGTCGGTCGGGAACTCCGACACCACATCCAGCCCGTCGCGCACCACCCGCCACAGATCCTCGGGCGACTGCACACCGCCTGGGTAACGGCAGCTCATCGCGACGATGGCGATCGGCTCACCCGGTGCGGCGGCCACCGGCACGGCGCTCTGCTCGGGGTGACCGGTTCCCTGCCGTTCGTTGTCGATGTGCTGCGCGAGCCGTGCAGGCGAGGAGTGGTCGTACAACACGGTCGTGGGGAGCTTCAGCCCGACGGCCGTGTTCAGGCGGTTGCGCAGCTCGACGGCGGTGACCGAGTTGAACCCGAGTTCCTTGAAGGAGCGCTTCGGGTCGATCGCATCCGGGTCCCTGTGGCCGAGCACCACGGCCGCGTGCTCCCGTACCAGGTCCAGCGTCGCCCGACCCTGGTCGGCAGGGTTCACCGCAAGTTCGCGTACGGGCTCCTCGGCAGTACCCAGCCAGTAGTGCTCGCGTTGGAAGGCGTACGTCGGCAGGTCGACCGTACGCGGCTCAAGCCCGGCAAACGCCGGAGTCCAGTCCACCGCCACGCCACGGACCCATAGCTCGGCGAGCGAGGCATAGAACCGCTCGGGGCCACCCTCACCACGCCGCAGCGTCCCGGTGACCACCGCCTCGGACCCTACGGCCTCAACGGTCTCCTCGATCGGCATCGTCAGCACCGGATGCGGACTCACCTCGACAAACGCCCCATGCCCCTCACCCAGCAGGGCCCGCACCGAAGGCTCAAGCTGCACCGTCTGCCGCAGATTGGTGTACCAGTACTCCGCGTCCAGACCGGAGGTGTCCAGCCAGTCCCCCGTCACCGTCGAGAAGAACGGCACCGTGCCGGACATAGGCGCGATCGGTGCCAGGACCTCCGCCAACTCCTCGCGGATCGCCTCCACATGGGCCGAATGCGACGCATAGTCCACCTCGATCCGCCGAACCCGCACCCCCCGCCCCTCACACACAGCCATCAACTCATCCAGCGCATCCGCGTCACCGGAGACCACCACCGACGACGGACCATTCACCGCCGCCACCGACACCCGACCCGCAAACCCACCCAGCAACTCATCAACGTCCAGCCGGGGCAACGCCACCGACACCATCCCGCCGCGCCCGGCCAACGCCACAATCGCCCGGCTCCGCAACGCCACCACCCGCGCACCATCCGCCAGACTCAGACCCCCCGCCACCACAGCCGCAGCGATCTCCCCCTGCGAATGCCCCACCACAGCCGCAGGCTCCACCCCGAACGACCGCCACAACTCAGCGAGAGAGACCATCACCGCCCACAGCACCGGCTGCACCACATCCACCCGGTCCAACCCAGGCGCACCCTCAACCCCACGCAACACATCCGCCAGCGACCAATCCACAAACGGCGCCAACGCCCCCTCACACTCACCCAACCGCGCAGCAAACACCGGCGAGGCATCCAACAACCCCACCGCCATCCCCACCCACTGCGCCCCCTGACCCGGAAAAACAAACACCGGCCCACGCCCAACATCGGCGACCGAACCCTCAGCCACCACCCCAGCCCCCACCACAACCGCCCGATGCTCAAACACCGACCGCGACCGCAGCAACGACCAACCCACATCCACCGGCGAACCAGCCACCAACCCCAGCCGCTCCACCTGCCCCCGCAACGCCTCACCCGACCGCGCCGACACCACCCACGGCACCACCACACCACCAGCCGAACCGGAACGCTCCGGCTCCCCCACCGGCTCGGCCTGCTCGACGATCACATGCGCATTCGTCCCGCCCATGCCGAAGGAGGACACACCCGCCACCAGCGGCCGTCGTCCCCCTCCCGAAGCCCACTCGGCCGTCTCCTGCTGCACCCGCAGTCGCAGCTGCTCCAGGGCAATGTCGGGGTTCGGCGCAGCGAAGTTCAGGCTCGGCACCAACCGGCCGTGCTCCAGGCACAGCACCACCTTGAGCAGGCCGGCGATCCCGGCCGCGCCCTCCAGGTGGCCGATGTTCGTCTTGGCCGAGCCGACCCGCAGTGGGGACTTGCGGCTCGGGGCTGTGCCGAAGGCGGCCCCCAGCGCCGCCGCCTCGATCGGGTCGCCGACCCGGGTTCCGGTGCCGTGCAGTTCGACATAGCCGATGTGGCCGGGGTCGACTCCGGCGCGGGCGCAGGCGAGGCGGAGGACCTCTTCCTGGGCGGCGGGGTCCGGCGTGGTCAGGCTCTCGCCGGTGCCGTCGTTGTTGACCGCGCCGCCGCGGATGACGGCCCGGATGCGGTCGCCGTCCGCCAGGGCCCTGGCCAGCGGCTTGAGGACGACCAGGCCGCCGCCCTCTCCCCGGACGTAGCCGTTGGCACGGGCGTCGAAGGTGAAGCACTGCCCGTCCGGGCTCAGGGCGCCGAAGCGGGCCGCCGCGATGGTGGTCTCGGGTGCGAGGTTGAGGTGGACCCCGCCCGCGAGTGCCAGGTCGCAGTCGCCGTTGCGCAGGCTGTCGCAGGCCATCTGGACGGCGACCAGCGAGGAGGACTGCGCGCTGTCCACGGTCATGCTGGGGCCGCGCAGTCCGAGGGCGTAGGAGAGGCGGTTGGCGATGAGTCCCCGGTTGAGTCCGGGCATGGTGTGGTGCCCGACCGCCTCCTGACCCTGCTGGTGGACCAGGGCGGCGTAGTCCTCGACGGTGGCTCCGACGAACACTCCGGCGCGGCGGCCCCGTATCCCGTCGGCGGCGATCCTGGCGTTCTCCAGGGCCTCCCAGCCCAGTTCGAGGACCAGCCGCTGCTGCGGGTCCATGGCTGCGGCCTCGCGCGGCGAGATACCGAAGAAGGCGGCGTCGAAGGCGCCCGGGGCGTCCAGGAATCCACCCCGTGCCGGAATGCTCCGCCCATCGGGTGCGACTGCCGCCTGTGCCGCGAGGGTGCGGTCCCATCGGCCTTCCGGGACGTCGGTGATCGCGCTGCGGCCCTGTTCCAGCAGTTCCCAGTACGCGTCGGGGTCTGCTGCCCCGGGGAGGCGGCAGGCGAGACCCACGACCGCGATCGGCTCCGACGGCGACGATGAAGGAATCGAGGAGTCCACGGTTACCGACTCGGTCATCGACAGCGCTCCAAACACCCGGGTGACAGGATCACGGCCGCTTCACCGTTACACAGCGCAGAGCACGCAAAGGGCTCTCACCGCCAGCTCTAGGGGAACTCCTAACCGGTGGATCGGCCCGCCCCCATAGCCGGGTGTGCCGCCACGGACAAGTGGCAGAGTCTAGGCGTACGCCCGAATTCCCTGAGGCAGGCTGCGGTGGCAGTGGGCGGTCCGCGTACGAGGCGGATCCGCCCGGTGTCCGGCCCCGGAGCCTGAGCCAGCGAGAGGCAGAGCGATGCACAACACCAGCGCAGCGCCACCGTTGCGCCATCCCGATGTCCGGTTGGCGGCGCGGCTTGCGGCTTCCGCCGCCGCTGTCGACGGCGGGGTGATGAGCAACGCGGAATTCCTCGCCTGGTTCGGGGAGCGGCAGCGGGAGCAGGCCCAGCAGGTGAGCCGGATTCCCTTTGCCGAGCTGCGGGATTGGGGATTCGACCCCGATACCGGGGATCTCCGGCATCGCAGTGGACGGTTCTTCGCCGTCCAGGGTCTGCGGGTCCGTTCCGATTTCGGGCCGGTCCGTGAATGGGCGCAGCCCATCATCCACCAACCGGAGATCGGCATTCTGGGGATTGCGGTCCGCGATATCGGCGGGGTGCTCCATCTGCTGATGCAGGCCAAGTCGGAGCCGGGCAATGTCAACGGTGTGCAGTTGTCGCCGACCGTGCAGGCGACCAAGAGCAACTACACCCGGGTGCACGGTGGTTCGGCCGTCCCGTATCTGGGGTGCTTCCGGGACTGCCCGCCGGGGCGGGTGCTGGCGGACGTGCTCCAGTCGGAGCAGGGTTCGTGGTTCTTCCGGAAGCGCAACCGCAACATGGTGGTCGAGGTCGGTCCCGAGGTCGAGGCGACCGAGGACTTCTGCTGGCTGACGTTGGGCCAGGTGAATGCGCTGCTGGGGTCCGAGAACCTGGTCAACATGGACGCGCGGACGGTGCTCTCCTGCATACCGGACTGGCAGAGCGGCAGCGACGGCGACGGCGAGGCAGCCGACAGCGCACGGACCGGCAGTCTCCACACCGACACCGAGATCCGCAGCTGGATCACCCGCCGCCGGGCCGAGCACGAGGTCGCCACGGAGCCGCTGCCGCTGGCCGAGGCGACCGGCTGGCACCGTACGGAGAAGGCCATCGCACATGAGCGCGGGCTGTTCTTCAGCGTCGTGGCGGTGGATGTCAGCTCGCATCGGCGGGAGGTGCCCGCCTGGTCGCAGCCACTGCTGGAACCGCACGGGATCGGCATCGCGGCGCTGCTGGTGAAGCGGATCGGCGGCGTGCTGCATGCGCTGGTCAATGCGCGGGTGGAGCCGGGCTTCCTGGACGTCCTGGAGCTGGCGCCGACCGTGCAGTGCACGCCGGAGAACTACGCGCACCTGCCCGCCGACGACCAGCCGCCCTTCCTGGAGGAGGTGCGACGGCGGCAGCCCGGTCGGACCTGGTTCGACACCGTACTGTCGGAGGAGGGCGGCCGTTTCCAGCATGCCCAGAGCCGCTATCTGATCATCGAGGTGGGGGACGACTTCCCCACCGCGGTCCCCGAGGACTTCCGTTGGATGACACGGTGCCAGCTCGACACCCTGCTGCGGTACAGCCATCACCTGAATGTGCAGGCCAGGACCCTGGTCGCGGCACTCCGGTCGCTGTGAAAGCGCCGCAGGTGGAACCGGCCCAAACGGAACCGGCCCAGGCCAGGCCAGTGCGGTTCGGCGCGCTCGGCACGTCCTCCATCGCCTGGCGGCGCGCGCTGCCGACGCTGGCGTCCGCCCCGGGGATCGACCTGGTGGCGGTGGCCGGCCGCAGCCCGGAGAAGACCGGGCGGTTCGCCGCCCGCTTCGGCTGCGAGGCATCCGCCCCCGAGGCCCTGCTGGAGCGCGACGACCTCGACGCGGTGTACATCTCGCTGCCCACCTCCCTGCACCACGCCTGGACGGCCGAGGCACTGCGCGCGGGCAAGCACGTCCTGGTCGAGAAGCCGATCGCGGTCGACGCGGCCGAGGCGCGTGACCTGGTGCGCCTTGCCGAGGCCCGCGACCTGGTGCTCCGCGAGAACTTCATGTTCCTGCACCACCCGCAGCACAGCGCCGTGGCGGACCTGCTGGCGAAGGGGCGGCTCGGTGAGCCGAGCGCGCTGCACAGCGCGTTCTGCATCCCGCCGCTGCCGCCGGACGACATCCGGTACGTGGCGGAGCTGGGCGGCGGTGCTCTGCTCGACGTCGGGGTCTACCCGCTGCGGGCGGCCTGCCTGCTGCTGGGCGGCGGGCTCCGGGTGGCGGGGGCCACGCTGCGCACCCGGGCGTCGGACGGGCTCGACCTGTCGGGTCAGGCGCTGCTGGTCTCCCCCTCGGGGGTGCTGGCCGACATCGGTTTCGGATTCGAGCACAGCTATCGGTCGTCGTACTCGCTCTGGGGCGACCGGGCCCGGCTCACGGTGGACCGGGCCTTCACTCCGCCTCCCGCGTACCAGCCGACGCTGGTGCTGGAGGAGCAGGACCATGTGGAGCACTTCACGTTGCCTGCGGCGGACCAACTGCGGCGCTGCTTCACCGACTTCGCCGAGGCGGTCCGGACCGGCGGCGCGGCGTCCGCTCCCGAGGAGATCCGCCGGCGCGACGACGCGGTGGCCTGCATGGAGCTGGTCGACGCGATCCGTGAACAGGCGCTGCGCGTGCCGGTCGCCGACCGCCCTTGAGCCGCAGGGCGGCCGGGCAGCCCCGATACCCCGACGGCACAAGGCTGGTGACCGATTTCTTGACCGTGCTACTTTCTACCCGTGGGTACGAAGCGCGGCGGGGCGCACGGCGGCCGCACCCTCACGGAAGAGGCCCGACGGGCGCAGATCGTGCAGGCGGCGATCGAGACCGTCGCGGAACTCGGCTATCCCTACGCCTCCTTCAGCCGGGTCGCCAAACGCGCGGGGCTGAGCAGCACCGGGATGATCTCCTACTACTTCGCCGGGAAGTCCGAACTCATCGCCGAAGTGATGGCCACCATCTTCCGCGTCGCCGGAGAGATCACGGTGCCCAGGATGGAGCGCGAGCGGACGTACCGGGGCAAACTGCGGGCCTACATCGAGTCCAGCTTCACCTTCATGGAGCGGTATCCGGCGCACACGATGGCCCTGATCGAGATCGTCATCGGCTCCCGGTTCCGCGACGTTGCGGCCATGGGGCCGGTCGAGCAGGCCGTCGCCTCCGTCGATGCGCTGGTCGACTGCCTCAACAAGGGGCGCAGCGCGGGCGAGTTCGGGGAGTTCGACCCGCTGGTGATGGCCATCGCCATCCGGGGCGCGATCGACAACGCGCTGCGGCAGCACATGTTCGATCCCGATATCGACCTCGCGAGATGCGGCAGAGAGATCGCGGAGATATTCGACCGCTGCACCCGCACCGATCCACCGTCCGAATCGACGGGGGACAGCCAGCCGTAGAACCTGAGGAGTATGCCTGCGATGTCCGCGGCCCCCGTGAACCGTGCCGATCCGACCGACGGCCGGGCGGCCGGCGGCAAGGACACCTCGCGCGTTCACTTTCTGGTGACCATCCTCTGCGACATCGTGCTTCCGGTGGCGCTGTACTACCTCCTCCGGGCCTCGGGGCGCGGTGAGATCACCTCGCTGCTGATCAGCGGGTCGGCGCCGGCGCTGCATACGGTCTACTCCGTCATCCGGCACCGGAAGATCGACTCCATCGGCGTCTTCACCGTCGCCATCCTGGTGCTCGGCGCCCTGGGGTCCCTCATCACCGGCAGCCCTCGGGTCGCTCTGGCGAGGAACGGCGCCTTCACGGCGCTGGCCGCGCTGTGGCTGCTGGGGACCCTCTTCGCCGCGCGGCCGTTCACCTACCGGGCACTCAAGGCCCTGCTGCCGGGCAAGTCCGACCTGCTCGAACGGCTCTGGGAGACCGAGGCGTCGTTCCGCAGGGTCTGGCGGGGGCTCACCGTGCTCTGGGGGTGCGGGCTCCTGGTCGACGCCGTCCTGCGGGTGGTGATGGCGTACACGCTTCCGGTCGACACGGTGCCCGCGCTGGACGGCGCCCTGTATGCCGTGACCTGGCTGGTCCTCCAGGTCACCACCCATGTGACGCTCTTCCGGACGGGCGTCTTCCAGATGCTCTTCGGCAAGCCTCGCGGCACCGCCAAGCCACCCGACGACGCCGAGGCCCAGAACCCGGCCTAGCGCCCGCCGCGACCCGCCGCAGCCGCCGCAGCCCCAGCCGCAGCCGCCGCAGCCGCAGCCGCAGCCGCAGCGACCGTGCAGCGCCGGTCAGCCGTTGATGCCCGTGGCGACGGCCTCCAGGAAGTCCGCGTAGGCGCCGGGGCTGCATGGGGCTTCGGGGTTCCAGGCGACGGTGCGGCCGTGCGCGCCGTCCAGCAGCTGCCGCCACTGCGGGATGGAGTCCAGTTCTGCGGCGCCGGACGCATTGCCGCGCACATCGTGGAGGATGACGTCGGGGCGCAGCTCCACGGCCGCGTCCCAGTCGGTGGACCGCCAGCTCTTCCCTGCGCCCGCTCCGGGGTCGAGCAGGTCGGCTCCCTGGTCGGCCAGGTGGCGCAGGTCCGGCCAGGCGTCGGGGCGGGCGAGGTGTACGGAGTCGCCGCCGTCTCCGGAGAGGGCGAGGATCCGCAGGCCGGGGTGGTCCCGCGCGGCCTGTTGCAGGGTGCTCTCGGCGGCGGTGAGGCGTTCCGGCGCCGCTGCGGGCGGAGCTGCCGCCGGGTCGGCCCCGAGGGCCACCGCCAGGTCGCGGAAGCGGTCCAGGATGGCGGGCAGCGACCTGCCGCCGCCGACCCGCAGGGCGACGGTGGGGAGGTCGCTCTCCAGCCGCCGGGCGGTCTCGGCGGGGAGGCCGTAGAGCGCGTCGTCGTCGTAGACGACGCCGACGACGAGCTGCGGCCGGGCCTCGCGCAGGGCGGTCTCGTCCAGGCTGCCGCCGGACCCGAAGTACGCCACCTCGCCCGGCGGGATCGCGCCGGTCTTCACCGGGTCGGGCCGGGCGCCGTCGTGCTGCGAGCCGAACAGCCCGCAGGGGCGCAGCCCGAAGTCCCACAGGGTGGCGGCGGACCGGGCATACCCCACGATCCGCTCGGGACGCTCGGGGGCACCCGTCCTCCTGCCCCGGTCATCCACGAACTCCCATGCGCCATCGCCGACCACGGTTCTCCCTCCCCCGCACCGGATCAAGGTCCCCGCCTGGGAACGCTGTCCTTCCCACCATGGATGTCCTGCTCCCCGGGCGCAAGGGCCGGGTGGGGGCGAACCGCTCCCGGGCAGGTCCCCGGCGGAGCAACGTTCGTGCTCCGCCGGGGAGATGGGGAGGCGTCGGCAGTGCTACTTGACGGCCTTCATGGCCGCCACGAACTCCTTCGGCGTGGTCTTGCCGGAGAAGAGCTTGCTGACCTCCTCCAGCATCGGCGTGGAGCGGTCGGCCGGCAGCGCCTGGTCCCAGGAGAGGGTGAACGCGGGCGCCGTCTGCACCATCACGTACTGGAAGGAGGCGAGTTCCGGGTTGGGCGCCGAGGTGAGCATCAGGCCGGCGATGGAGGAGGTGGGGATGTCGCCGTTCTTGACCAGGGACATCGCATAGTCCTCGGAGGCCATGGTCTTGACGAACTCGATCGCCGCGTCCTTGTGCTTGGTGTGGGTGTTGATGGACCAGTAGTTGCTGGGGTTGCCGACCACGTCGGCGGCGTTGCGGGCGCCGCCGGCCACGGTCGGGAAGGCGGTCCAGCCCATGTTGTTCTTGGCGAACTCCGGGTACTTGCCCAGCTGGGTCGAGTACTCCCAGGAGCCCATCAGGTGCATGGCCGCCTTGCCCTTGGCGAAGAGGGTCGGGGCGGCGCCGGTGGTGTAGGAGACACGGGTGAAGTCGGAGCCGAAGGCGCCGTCGTCGACGAGCTGCTTGACGGTCTCGGCCGCCTTGAGCACTGCCGGGTCGCCCCAGCCGGAGGAGTCACCGTCCTGGATCTTGGCGAAGACCTTGGCGCCGCCGATGCGGTCCACCAGGTACTCCAGCCACATCAGTTCGGGCCAGGTGTTGGCGCCGCCCAGCGCGAACGGGGTGATGCCCTTGCCCTTGAGGGTGGCCATGATCTGCTCAAGCTCGTCCCAGGTCTTGGGCGGCTTGAGGTGGTTCTGTGCGAAGACGGACTTGTTGTAGAAGAGGATCACCGGCTGCATCCCTCGCATCGGGATGCCGTAGATCCGGTCCTTCAGGCCGCCGGCCTTGAGCACGGAGGGCAGGAAGGCGCTGTTCAGCTTGGGGTCGTCCTGGATCAGGTCGGTGAAGTCGACCAGCTGGCCCTTGTCGACATACGGCTTGATGGAGCCGCCGCCCCAGTTGAAGAAGATGTCCGGGGCGCTGGTCGAGTTCATCGCCTCGCGCAGCTTGTCGACGTAGTCGGCGCCGGGTATCTCGACCAGCTTCACCTTGACCGAGGACGTCTTGTTGAAGCTGGCCACGGCGGCCCGCTGGACGTCCACCGAGTCGTCGCCGTAGATGTAGGCGGTGATGGTGCCGCCCGTGTCGCGTGCTTCGGTGCTGCCGGAGCCGCATCCGGCGAGGGCACCTGCCATCGCCATCGCGGCTGCCACCGCGAGCCATCTCTGTCTGTGTGTCCTGCTGCCCGCCACGCCCGACCCCACGGCTGCTCCCCATCGAAGGTTTCGCCCATATGGCGAATGTTTCCGGGAACCGTATGGCCAAGTTTTGCGGAGCGTCAAGATTCGTGATCATCACGACACTTCCTCCCTTACCAGCAGTCACACCCGTACCGGCCCCATCGCGACTTTCGGCGAGTCCTGAACGGCGTGCGAGCCAGTGGCTCCACGCCCTCCGGAGGGCGGCTTCGAAAGTTTCGAAACGAGGGGCGCCCTTCTCCCGCTCACCCTGCGTAAACCCACCGACGGAGTACCACCGCCCGCGCCGCCGCCGGATCGGAGGTACGACGGAGACGACGGGTGTCGCGGCGGGCGTCGCGGCGGGAGGGGCGGGAGGAGTGGCTCGGGATGAACATCGTCGTCGACCTCAACCGCTGCCAGGGCTATGCGCAGTGCGCGTTCCTCGCCCCGGACGTCTTCGAGATGCATGGCGAGGAGGCCCTGCTGTACACCCCGGTCGCCCCGGAGCAGCAGCGCGAACGCGTCCGCCGGGCCGTGGCGGCCTGCCCGGTGCAGGCCATCCTGGTGGACGACGGGGAGGCGGACGCCGATGTCCGATGACCTGCGCAAGGGGCGGATCGTCATCGTCGGCGCGTCGCTGGCCGGGCTGCGCGCCGCCGAGACGCTGCGCGAGGAGGGCTTCACCGGCTCGCTGACCCTGGTCGGGGAGGAGCCCCACGGCCCGTACGACAGGCCGCCGCTCTCCAAGCAGGTGCTGCTCGGCCGGGTGGCGGCAGCGGACACCCGGCTGCCCCGGCGCCGTGCGGTGGACGCCCGGTGGAGGCTCGGCGTACGCGCCACCGGGGTCGACCCCATCGAGCGGCGGGTCCTGCTCTCCGACGGCGGGGAGCTGCCCTTCGACCGGCTGCTGATCGCCACCGGGACCCGGGCCCGGCCCTGGCCCAACCCCGCCGAGGCCGCCCTGGACGGCGTCTTCACGCTGCGCACCAGCGATGACGCGGCCGGTCTGGCCGAGCGGCTGGCCGCCGGGCCGCGACGGGTGCTGGTGATCGGCGCCGGGTTCACCGGTTCGGAGATCGCCTCCGCCTGCCGGGAGCGCGGGATCGAGGTGACGGTCGCCGAGCGCGGCCCCGCCCCGCTGGTCGGCGCGCTCGGCGGGACGCTCGGGGCGCTGGCCGCGACCTTGCAGCGCGCCCATGGCGTCGATCTGCGCTGCGGGGTGACGGTCACCGCGCTGAAGGGCGACGGCCGGCTCACCGGCGCCGAGCTCTCCGACGGCTCCACGATCGACGCCGACGTCGCCGTGGTCGCCCTGGGAGCCGTCCGCAACACCGAATGGCTGGCCGACTCCGGGCTCGCCGCAGGCCGGCTCGGGGTGGCCTGCGACGCGGGGTGCCGCGCCTTCGACATGTACGGCATCGTCACCGACGAGATCTTCGTCGCCGGGGACGTGGCCCGCTTCCCGCACCCGCTCTTCGAGTACCAGATGCTCTCCCTGGAGCACTGGGGCAATGCGGTGGCACAGGCCGAGGTGGCGGCGCACAACATGGTCAACCCCGGGCCGCGCAGACTCCCGCACCTGGCGGTACCGGCCTTCTGGTCCAGCCAGTTCGGGCTCAACATCAAGTCGGTCGGCGTGCCCACCTTCTCCGACCAGGTGGTCATCGCCCAGGGCTCGCTGAGGGAGGCTCGGCTGGTCGCCGTCTACGGCTACCGGGGGCGCGTCACGGCGGCCGTGAGCGTCAACCGGGCCAAGTGGCTGGAGTACTACCGGCATCTGATCGAGACGGCGGCCCCGTTCCCGCCCGAGCCCGGCGCCGCCGACCGGCCGGAGACCCTGGCCCCCGTCCCCTCCGCCGTGCCGGACCCGAAGGTGCTCTCGCACGGCCCGACCGTCGCCCTCACCGGTCATCTGCCCGACCGGCGCCTGACCCTGCTGCGGCCGGCCGGCTGAGACCACCGCCTTCCCCCACCGATGAGGAGCCCCCGCGCATGGCTGCGGACACCCTGCTGCACCGGATCACCGACTACGCCAACCGCGCCGACCCCTATCCGCTCTACGCCGAACTCCGCGAGAGCAAGGTGGCGCGGCAGGACGACGGCAGCTATCTGGTCGGCACCTACCACGACATCGCAGCCCTGCTCCATGACCCGCGCATCAGCTCCGACCGCCGCAACCGCACCGTCCCGGACCTGATCGACACCGCCGACGAGGGGCTGCCGCCGTCCTTCATCGCGGTCGACGACCCCGAACACGACCGGCTCCGCCGCCTCGCGATGCGGCCCTTCGGCCCGCCCCACACCCCGGGCCGGATCGATGGCATGTACGAGGCCATCACCCAGGTCGCCGAGGACCTCATCGCCGGCTTCCAGGGCAGGGACCGGATCGACATCGTCGACGACTTCGCCTATCCGCTCCCGGTCACCGTGATCTGCCGGCTGCTGGGCGTACCGCGCGACGACGAACCCCGGTTCCACGCCTGGTCGAACACGATCGTCGAGAGCCTCGACCCCTCCCCCGGCCAGAACCCCGAGGAGCACCGGCACGCGGGCCGGGAGGCCCGCCGGGCGATGGGCCTGTACCTGGGGGAGCTGGCCGAGGGGCGCCGCGGCCACCCGTCCGACGACCTGCTCTCCGCATTCGTCAACGACGACGGCCCCGATGGGCGGCTCACCCGGCCGGAGCTGATGACCACCGCCGTCCTGCTGCTCATCGCCGGCCATGAGACGACCGTCAACCTGATCACCAATGGCATGCTCACCCTGCTGCGCCACCCCGAGGAGCTGGAACGGCTGCGCGGCGCACCCGAGTTGATGCCCCGGGCGGTGGAGGAGCTGCTGCGCTATGAGCCGCCCGTGCAGATGCTGCCGCAGCGCACCCCGCTGGCCGACCTCGAGGTCTCCGGCACCGCCGTCCCCCGGGGCGCCCCGCTCATCCTGATGCTTGCCTCCGGCAACCGGGACCCGGTGCGGTTCCGCGACCCCGACCGCTTCGACCCGACCCGCGAGGACAACCGGCACTTCGGCTTCGGCAGCGGCATCCACAACTGCTTCGGCGCCCCGCTCGCCCGGCTGGAGACGCAGATCGCGCTTCATGCGCTGCTCCGGCACCTGGACAGGCCCCGGCTGGTCGAGGATCCGCCCCCGTACCGGAGCAGCCCGGTGCTGCGCGGTCCCCGCCACCTGCCGATCGAGCGCTGACGTCCGCCGCGCCTGCCCGCGTCCGGCGCGGCGGTGTGCGGTCCCCGGCCGTGGGCGGCGCGGCCGGGGACCGTGCGGGGCACTGGTGTGGTCAGCCCTCCAGGACGCCGTCCACCAGGCGGGTGATGCCCAGCGGGTTGGCGTCGTGCAGCTCCGCCGGGAGCAGCGGCTGCGGGGTGTTCTGGTAGACGACCGGGCGCAGCCAGCGCTCGATCGCGGTGGCGCCGACCGAGGTCGAGCCGCTGGTGGAGGCGGGGTAGGGGCCGCCGTGCTGCATGGCGGGGGCGACCGTGACGCCGGTGGGCCAGGAGTCGACCACCACCCGTCCGGCCAGCGGGGTGAGCCGGGCGAGCAGGTCGGCGGTCTCGGCGCCGTGCTCGTCGGGGGCGAGTTGGACGGTGGCGGTGAGGTTGCCCTCCAGGCGGGCGAGCACCGCCGTCAGCTCCGCTGTGGAGCGGTAGCGCACGAGCACGGTGACCGGGCCGAAGCACTCGTCCAGCAGCAGGTCGTGGGCGCCGCCGTCGGCGAGCCTGGCGGCGGGCACCGCAAGCAGGGCGGGGCGCACGGCGAGCGGGGCGCCGCCGGTGGGGGTCTCGTCGGCGGGGGTCTCGTCGGCGGGCAGCAGCCGCTCCACCTCGGGCAGTCCGGCCCGGGTGCGGACGCCGGACAGGAACGCCTCCCGCATCCGGGGGTCCAGCAGCGGGCCGGTCGGGGCCTTGGCCGCCGCGGTGGCGGTCGCGGTGGCGACCGCGTCGCCGGCTGCGCCGGCCGGGAGCAGCACCAGGCCGGGCTTGACGCAGAACTGACCCATGCCCAGGGTGTAGGACCCGGCCAGGCCGGTGCCGATCTCCTCGGCGCGGGTGTCGGCGGCCCGCTCGGTGACCACCACCGGGTTGAGGCTGCCCAGTTCGCCGTGGAAGGGGATGGGGCGGGGCCGGGCGGCGGCGATGTCGTACAGCGCGCGCCCGCCGCGCACCGAGCCGGTGAAGCCGACGGCGGCGGTGAGCGGGTGGCGTACCAGCGCGGGGCCCGCCTCGAAGCCGTGGACCAGGCCGACGACGTCCTCCGGCAGTCCGGCCTTGGCGGCGGCGCGGCGCAGGATGCGGGCGCAGAGAGCGCTGGTGGCCGGGTGGTCGGGGTGGGCCTTGACCACCACGGGGCAGCCGGCGGCCAGGGCGCTGGCGGTGTCCCCGCCGGGGACGCTGAAGGCGAGCGGGAAGTTGCTGGCAGCGAAGACCGCGACGACGCCCAGCGGCACCTTGATCCGGCGCAGGTCCGGGCGGGGCGCGGGCTGGGCGGCGGGGTCGGCGTGGTCGATCACCACGCCGAGGTAGGAGCCGTCCGCCACCACATCGGCGAAGGCCCTCAACTGGTAGCAGGTGCGGGCGAGTTCCCCGGTGAGGCGGCCGGTGCCGAGCGCCGTCTCGGCGTCGGCGGTGGCGATCACCTCGTCGGCCGACTCCTCCAGCAGGGCGGCGGCGGTGCGCAGCAGCTCCCTGCGTACGGCCCGGTCCGCGAGGGCGGGCAGGGCGGCGGCTGCCGCGCGTACGGCGGTGTCGACGTCGGCGGCCGAGGACTCCACCGCGACCTGTTCGCGCTGCTCTCCGGTGCGCGGGTCGGCGCTCCATACTGGGGCGGTATCCACAGTCGCAACCTCCCGATTGCTGTGCTGCGGGGCGAGGGGGCGCGCTCTCTGCTCGTCGCCGCACACCCCGACTCGCCCGCACACTGGCGTTCCGTATACTGAACGACGTACATCTTGCTGAACTTGCAGGACAATACGTTGCGTGACAGAAGGGGTCAAGGGCATGTCCGTGCCGAGCACCGCCGCAGCGGGCGGCTCCCAGGTGAAGTCCGCACTGCGGACGGTCGAGCTGCTGGAGTTCTTCGCCCGCCGGCCCGGAATGCACAGCCTCGCCGAGGTACAGGCGGCTCTGAGCTACCCGAAGAGCAGCCTCTACATGCTGCTGCGCACCCTGGTCGAGCTGGGCTGGGTGGAGACCGACGGCACCGGCACCCGGTACGGGATCGGGGTGCGGGCGCTGCTGGTGGGCGCCTCGTACATCGACGGTGACGAGGCGGTGGCGGCGGCCCGACCGGTCCTGGACCGGCTGGCCGACGACACCACCGAGACCATCCACTTCGCCCGGCTGGACGGCACGGACGTGGTCTACCTCTCGACCCGCCAGTCCCAGCACAGCCTGCGGCCGTTCACCCGGGTGGGGCGGCGACTGCCCGCGCATGCCACCTCGCTCGGCAAGGCGCTGCTGGCCACGCACACCGACGACCAGGTGCGGCAGCTGCTGCCGGAGCGGCTGGAGGCGGTCACCGAGCACACCATCACCGACCGCGAGCGGCTGATCGAGGAGCTGCGGACGGTCCAGGAGCACGGCTATGCGGTCGACCGCGAGGAGAACACCGCCGGCCTGCGCTGCTTCGGCATCGCCGTCCCGTACCGCAGCCCCGCCCGGGACGCGGTGAGCTGCTCGGTGCCGGTGGCCAGGCTCACCCCCGGCCGGGAGCAGATGATCCGGGACGCCCTCTTCGACGCCCGGGACCGGCTCACCCTGGCCTGCCGGCACCTGTAGCCGGCCGCTCCGCCCCGACCCGGCGGCGCATCCCCGTGAGACGGGGGTGCGCCGCCTTTCACATGTCCTGACGGTTGGTCAGCGAACGCTCTGTGACCGACGCATTGACATCAGCGTGGCGCCCTCCCTAGGGTCCCGGCCATGAATGCGAATGGCGTTCATACATATGAATCACGGATAAGGAGAACCGCTGTGCGCCTCCACCCCCGCGCCCGCCTCGCCGGGACCGCTCTCGGCTGCGCCGTGCTGTCCCTGGCCCTGACCGCCGCGCCCGCCGCCGCAGGCGGCAAGCAGTCGGTGCAGCCGCACTGGGACCGCGTCGGCCATGCGGCCCTGGCCCCCCGCGACGGCTGGGGCGCCGCCACCACCGGGACCACCGGAGGCGCCGCCGCCGACGCCGCCCACACCTCCGTGGTGACCAGCCGCGCCGAACTGGTCGCGGCACTGGGCGGCAAGAACTCCGGCAACGGCTCCAACGCCACTCCGAAGATCATCTACGTCAAGGGCACCATCGACCTCAACACGGACGACGCCGGCACCGCGCTGAGCTGCGCCGACTACGCCACCGACGGCTACAACCTGGCCGACTACCTCGCCGCCTACAACCAGCAGACCTGGGGCACCGACCGGGTCCCCACGGGCCCGCTGGAGGACGCCCGCAAGGCGTCGCAGCAGAAGCAGGCCGCCCAGGTGCAGATCCGGGTCGGCTCCAACACCACCCTGGTGGGGATCGACGGCAAGGCCCGCATCCTGGGCGGCGGGCTGCTGGTCAAGAACGTCGACAATGTGATCATCCGCAATCTGACCTTCGAGGACGCGGCCGACTGCTTCCCGGCCTGGGACCCGACCGACGACGCCACCGGCAACTGGAACTCCGAGTACGACTCGCTCGCCCTCGCCACCGCCACCCATGTCTGGGTGGACCACAACACCTTCACCGACGGGCGCAACCCCGACTCGGCCCAGCCCCTCCACCTCGGCCGCCCCTACCAGGTGCACGACGGCCAGCTGGACATCACCAACGGCTCCGACTACGTCACCGCGTCCTGGAACGTCTTCAAGGACCACGACAAGACCAACCTGGTCGGCAGCAGCAACAGCTCCACCGTGGACCCGGGCCATCTGCGGGTGACCTTCCACCACAACAAGTGGGACAGCACCATCCAGCGGGCGCCCCGGGTGCGGTTCGGCCAGGTGGACGTCTACAACAACCACTACGTGGTCGACAACCCCGGTGAGTACGAGTACAGCTGGGGCGTCGGCAAGGAGTCGCAGATCGTCGCGGAGCACAACTACTTCACCCTGACGCGCGGCGCCAAGGCCGCCCAGGCCATCCACAACTGGGGCGGCACCGCGATCACCGCCTCCGGCAACCTGGTCAACGGCGTCCGGACCGACATCGTGGGCGCCTTCAACGCGGCCAACCCGGATCTGGCCCTGGGCACCGACGCCGGATGGACCCCGACGCTGCGCGCCCAGGTCACCCCGACCGCCCTGCTACCCGCCGTGGTCGGGCTGCTCTCCGGCGCCGGGCGGCTGTAGCCGCCTCCCGGGCCGCCGCGCGAAGCGGCGGCCCGGCAAGGGGCACGGCCCTGCGGGCTGGGCTTGCTACAGCTCCTTCAGGGCCCCGCGCACCAGCTCCAGATCCTGGTCGGAGGCCAGTCCCGCATGGTAGAGCCGCAGTTCGCCGGCGCCGAGCGCCGTTGCCTCCCGTGCGGCGGCGGCCAGTTCGCCCGGCCGTCCGCCCATTCCGGAGACCACGGTGAGATTGGCGGCCAGGACACTTCCGAGGCGCCGGTGCGGCCCGACGGCGCGCAGGATCTCGGCCCGCTCCTCGGCCCCGCCCGTACACGGCAGCACCAGACCGTCGGCCGCCGCCAGGATGCGCTGCGGGTCCACGCCCGGGTTGGGCCCGCTGCGGTGCGGCGCCGGGTCGGCGTGCAGCATCACCCGGAAGCCGGGGCCCGCCGCCTCCCGTACCGCCGCCACCGCCGCCTGCTGGAAGCGGAGCGCGACGGCGGCGCGGTGGGCCAGCGTCACCCCGGCCAGGTCGGCGCCGAGCAGCCGCTCCACCTCGGCCCACTCCGCGCTCCGCGCGTCCCGCACCGGACGGTCCCCCGCAGCCGGGCGGTCCCCCGCAGCCGGGGGCTCCCCGCGCCAGAGCGGTTCCAGCGCGGTGCGCACGGCGGCGCGCAGCTCCACCGCCGAGGCCCCGGCGGCCTCATAGCCGCGCCGGCAGTCGCCGCAGAAGCAGAGCGACATCAGATACTGCGCCGCGCCGCCGAGCGGGACACCCGAGATCTTGTCGTGGGCGTGCAGATGCGCCAGCCCGTACCAGCCGCAGGACTCCAGCTCCGTGCCCTCGGCTCCGGGCCGCGCGGCGGCCTCCGCCGCCAGGTCGACCAGATGGTCCAGCACCTCCTGCCGGGCGATGCACGGGGCCCAGGGATAGGGGTCGCCATAGGCGTTCCGCACCGAGGTGCCGGGGTGGTCGGCGCCCAGCCGGGAGTTGTGGGCCAGCACCACCCAGGAGTGCACCCGCAGACCGGCCTCCCGCAGCCGCGCCGCGGCCTCGCCGAAGGGGTCGTCGCCGGGCATCCAGCCCTGTACCTGGGGTCGCAGCGCGCGGTCGGCCCAGCGCCGGGGGTCGGGCGGGTAGTAGACGGCGGAGTGGCGGGCGGCCATGATCCGGTGGCCGGGGTGACGTGGGGTCAGCGCCCTGGTGCTGTGGTAGGCCGAGGCCAGGGTGACCTGCTGGACTCCCAGGTCGGCGATGCGCTGGGCGGCGGCCGGGTCGCCGACGACGTCCCAGGGGTAGAGGAAGGCGGAGGTGCGCATCGGTGCCTTTCGGGGGTGGTGGGCGGGGGCGGTCGGAGTGGTCCGGCGGCGCAGGGGGGAACGCGGGCGCCCGGGCTGTCCTCGGTCTTCCGGGCGCCCGCGAGCCTGAGGGCCGGTGGCGGCCGGTCAGAGCAGGGCGCGGCCCCGGGCGATGAGCGCGGCAAGCTCCTTGACGTGCTCCTCGGCCGCCTCCGAGAGCGGCGGCCGGACCTCGCCCACCTCCAGCCCCTCGATCCGCACCCCGGCCTTGACCAGGGCCACAGCGTAGCCACGGCCCCGGTTGCGCAGCTCCACCAGCGGGCCGAAGAAGCCGTCCAGCAGGCGGTTGGCCGTCTCGTCGTCGCCGCTGTGCAGTGCGGCGTGGAAGGCCAGCGCCAGGTCGGGGGCGAAGCAGAAGGCGGCGGAGGAGTACAGGGAGACGCCGATGCCCCGGTAGGCGTAGGCGGTCAGCTCGGCGGTCGGCAGCCCGTTGAAGTAGAGGAACCGCTCGCCGGGCAGCGCGGTGCGCACGGCGCTGACGATGCGCTGCATCAGGTCCAGGTCGCCGACGCCGTCCTTGTAGCCGATGACATTGTCCAGGCGGGCCAGCTCGACCACCGTCTCGGGCATCAGCACCGCGTTGTCGCGGCCGTAGACGATGATGTCGAGGCCGGTGGCGTCGGCGAGCGCGGTGTAGTGGCGCAGCAGACCGGCCTGGTCGGGCTTGACCAGGTAGGGCGGCATGGCGAGCACCCCGTCCGCACCGGCCCGCTCGGCGCGCTCCAGGAACTTCAGCGCCAGCGCGGTGCCATGGCCGACACCGGCCAGCACGGGGACGGCGCCGTCGACCTCGGCGACGGCGGCGGCGATCACGGCCTCGTACTCGTCCAGGTCCAGCGCGTGGTACTCGCCGGTGCCGCAGGCGGCGAAGACGGCGGCGGCACCGGCGTCCACGCGGGCCCGCACATGCGCCCGGAACGCCGCAAGGTCCACCGTCCCGTCCGGTCCGAAGGCGGTGACGGGGAAGAACAGCAGTCCGTCGAGACGGTCGGCGAGGGGCTGGGTGCTTTCGGACATGGGGGTTGGTTCTCCCTAGGTGTCGGTTCGGTGGGAACGCGGCCCGAAGGGCGGCCACCGCAACAGCGTTATACACCATTGTGACCGCTGTACACATCCTTGAACGCTGGATGAGCAGCAAAGCCCTGCCTCACAGAGCCGACGGGATCTCCAACACCTCGCACAACCTGATACTTCTCTCCGGAAGAAGGGTCTTGACGCGGCTACAGCACCTGCCTAATGTGTCCACGCATGTGAACGCCGTCCAAGGTGATGTTGCGCTGGCGACGGGCGAGGATGACCGGCGTCACGGCAATCCTGAACTGTCGTCAACCGCCGCCGGACCACCGTCGGCCCTGGGAAGAAAGGAGGCGAGCACAGCCATGGCTCTCGCCGACACCGGGATCGAAAGCACCGGGCCGAAACCCGCCCCGCCGGCACCGCGCCCACGCACCTCGGCGCCCAGGCTGCGGCGGGCGCTGACCCCCTATGCGCTGATCTCCCCGACGCTGCTGCTGCTGGCGACCTTCCTGCTGCTCCCGATCGGCAGCGTCGTCTACTACAGCCTCCAGCACCGCAACCTCACCGAGCCCTGGGACGACGGCTTCGCCGGCCTCGGCAACTTCCGCAGGCTGCTGCACGACGAACTCTTCTGGCACAGCCTCGGCTTCACCGCCAAGTGGGTGGTCGCCGAGGTGGGCCTGCAACTGCTGCTGGGCCTGGCACTCGCCCTGATCGTCAATGAGACCTTCATCGGCCGGGCCGTCGCCCGCGCCCTGGTCTTCTCCCCCTGGGCCGTCTCCGGCGTGCTGACCACCAGCATCTGGATGCTGCTCTACAACCCCGCCACCGGCGTCTTCCACTACCTCGCCGACGCCGGCCTCGGCAGCCAGGGGACCTCGGTACTCAGCGATCCCGACACGGTCTTCTCCGCCGCGGTCGTCGCCGAACTCTGGCGCGGCGTCCCCTTCTTCGCCATCCTCATCCTCGCCGACCTGCAATCCGTCCCCAAGGAGCTGTACGAGGCGGCCTCGGTGGACGGCGCCGGACGGATCCGCCGCTTCCGCCATGTGACGCTGCCGCACCTGCGGGACGCCATCGTGCTCGCCACCCTGCTGCGCGGGGTCTGGGAGTTCAACAACGTCGACCTCCTCTACACCCTCACCGGCGGCGGCCCGGCCGGCGCCACCACCACCCTGCCGCTCTATGTGGCCCAGACCGCCCGCAAGTCCTACGACTTCGGCTACGGCTCGGCACTGACCACGGCCGCCTTTGTGATCCTGCTCTTCTGCTCGATCCTCTATCTGCGGCTGAGCAAGTTCGGTGAGGACAAGTGAGCCAGCGGACCGCCATGACCACCACCGCCTCCCCGGAGACCCCCGCCATGACCACCGCGAGCAGCGCGACCAGCGGCACCAGCGGCACCGCCGAGGCAGCACCGGCTCCCACGGCGACGCCGGCCCGGCGGCGGGGCCGCGACGGACGCGCCCTGCGGCTCTTCCTCCCGCTCGCCGTCTACACCGTCTTCACCGTCGTCCCCTTCTACTGGATGCTGCTCTTCGCGCTGCGCCCGGTCGGCTCGACCAGCCTGCTGCCCTGGCCGCTCACCACGGAGCACTTCCACACGGTGTGGGACACCATGGGCTTCGCGGTCTTCTTCCGCAACAGCGTCGCCGTCGCCGTGGCGACGCTCGCCGTGGTCACCGTCTTCGCCCTGATGGGCGGTTATGCGCTGGCCCGGTTCCGGTTCCGCGGCCGCCGGGCCTTCATGCTGGCGCTGCTCTGCACCCAGTTCGTCCCGGGCGCGATGATGCTGATCCCGCTCTTCAACATCTTCCGCACCCTCGACCTGATCGACTCCCGCTGGAGCCTGGTCATCGCCGAGACCACCTTCCAACTGCCGCTGGCGATGATCCTGATGAGCGGCTTCGTCAGGAATGTGCCGGTCGAGCTGGAGGAGTCGGCGATGGTCGACGGCTGCGGCCGGATCCGCGCCTTCCTGGCCGTGGTGCTGCCACTGCTCCGGCCCGGCATCGTGGCCGTCGGCTCCTTCGCCTTCATCGGCAGCTGGAACAACTTCCTCTTCGCCCTGATGTTCCTCAACGACCCGGAGAAGCAGACCGTCCCCGTCGGCCTCTCCACCACCATGGGCGAGAACACGGTCGACTTCGGCGCGCTGGCCGCCGGCGGCGTGGTCGCCGCCGTCCCGGTGGTGCTGGTCTTCGCCGTGGTCCAGCGCTACCTCGTCCAGGGCCTGAGCGCCGGCGCCGTAAAGGGCTGACGGCACCACAACCCCGCGCACCACGACGCACTCCCAGGCCCCGCCCCGCATCTTTGACAGAGCCGCCCCCGAAAGGACCCCACCCATGTCCCGTTCGCGCCTGCTGCGCACGGTTGCCGCTGCGGCCACGGCCGCCGTCCTCCTCCCCCTCGCCGCCTGCGGCTCGTCCGGCGACTCCGGCGCGGAATCCGGCGGCAAGGTCACCATCACCTTCTGGGACAACAACGCCGGTCCCGCACGGACCCCGCTCTACAAGAAGCTGATCAAGGACTTCGAGACGGCCAACCCGGACATCACCGTCAAGTACGTCGGCGTCACCAGCTCCGAGATCGGCGAGAAGTACAACACCGCCATCGCCGGCGGCGGCACCCCCGACATCGGCGGCGCGACCACCTCGCTGCTGGGCACCCTCACCGCGCAGAAGGCGCTGATCCCGCTGGACGACCTGCTCGCCAAGAGCAGCCTCGACGGAAAGATCTCCGAGTCCTTCCTCACCACGGTCAGGAGCGCGGGCGGCGACGGCAAGCTCTACACCCTGCCGTCCTCGGGGAACACCGATGTCATCTGGTACCGCGCCGACCGCTTCAAGGCCGCCGGGCTCACCGCCCCCACCACCTGGGACGAACTCTTCGCCGACGCGGCCAAGCTCACCGACAAGGGCAGGAACGAGTACGGCTGGACCATCCGCGGCGGCGCCGGCTCGGTCTTCCAGGTCCTCTCCGAGGCATACGCCTACTCCGGCGTCACCGAGATGTTCGACTCCTCCGGCAAGTCCACCGTGGACGACCCCAAGAACGTGGAGTTCATCAAGAGGATCGCCGAGCAGTACAAGGCCACCACCCCGGAGGCCGACGTCAACAACGCCTACCCGGAGATGATCGCCCAGTTCACCGCCGGCCAGGTCTCGATGGTGCACCACAACCTGGGCTCCACCTCCGACGTCAGGAAGGCGTTCGGCGACAAGGTGGCCGGTCTGCTGCTGCCCGCCGGACCGGCCGGCACCAGCACCCTGGCCAACCCGGTGGACGGCTTCGGCATCTTCAAGAGCAGCAAGCACCAGGCCGAGGCTTGGAAGTTCATGGAGTTCCTGGACTCGCACACCGCCAACAGCTACTGGAACGAGCAGGTCGGCCAGATCCCCGCCAACACCGACGCCTACCAGGACGGCTGGTACACCTCCTCCGGCATCACCAAGCAGGCCGGCGACCTGCTGAACGGCACCACCACCACGCTGGTCCAGCCCCCGGTGTACCTTCCCCAGTACTCGAAGATCACCAAGGCCGACAGCGAGCCGGAGTTCCAGAAGGTGCTGCTCGGCCGGCTCAGCGCGGCCGACTTCGCCAAGACCGTCGCGGACGCGTTCACCGACGCCAAGAAGAAGTGGGACGCCCAGCACTGACCGGTGCCCCGCCCGCCGGGCCGTCCGCAGCCGGAGGACTGCGGACGGCCCGGCTCCCCCCCACCCCCACCGCACCGCCCAGGAGGCAGCCGACCGTGTCCGCGACCATCGCCCGCATCGAGGTGTCGGTCTTCACCACCGTCGCCAGGACCGCCGTCGACACCCACGGCCACCGCCACCCCTCCGCCGCCCACGAGGTCAAGGAGGCGCTGCTCACCGTCACCGACAGCGACGGGGTCAGCGGCCGGGTCCTCGTCCACCCCGACCATCTGCGCCCCGCCGTACTGGACGGCTACATCCGCCCCGCCCTGCTCGGCCAGGACCCGCTGGACCGCGAGCGGCTCTGGACCTCCCTCGCCCGCAAGCAGCGCGGCGGCCACGGCAGGCTCACCGACCGCGCCCTGGGCTCTGTCGACCTCGCCCTCTGGGACCTCGCCGGGCAGCGCACCGCCCTGCCGGTGTGGAAGCTGCTCGGCGGCGCACGCGACCGGGTCCCCGCCTATGCCTCCACCATGTGCGGCGACGAGATCCCCGGCGGTCTGGCCACCCCCGCCGACTACGCCGCCTTCGCCGAGCAGCTGGTCGAGCGCGGCTACCGGGCCATCAAGCTGCACACCTGGATGCCCCCGGTGGCGGGTGCCCCTTCCGTCGAGCTGGACATCGCCGCCTGCACCGCCGTCCGCGAAGCCGTCGGCCCCGGCATCGAGCTGATGCTGGACGCCAACCACTGGTACTCGCGCACCGAGGCCCTCAAGCTGGGCCGAGCCCTCCAGGAGCTGGACTACTACTGGTTCGAGGAGCCCATGGAGGAGGCGTCCGTCTCCTCCTACCGCTGGCTCGCCGACCAGCTCGACATCGCGGTCATCGGCCCGGAGACCAGCTGGGGCAAGAACTTCACCCGCGCCGAGTGGGTCACCGCCGGAGCCTGCGACATCCTGCGCACCGGGGTCACCGACGTCGGCGGCATCACCCCCGCCGTCCGCACCCTGCACCTCGCCGAGGCGTTCAACATGGACTGCGAGGTGCACGGCAACGGCTCCGGCAACCTCTCGCTGCTCGGCGCCACCCTCAATGGACGCTGGTACGAGCGCGGACTGCTGCACCCGCAGGTCGACTTCGACGAGGTCCCGCCGCACCTGCACTCCCAGGTCGACGCCATGGACAAGGACGGCACGGTCCTGCTGCCGCAACGCCCCGGCCTCGGCGACGACTTCGACCTCGACCACATCAGCGCGCACACCGTCACCAGCTGGTAAGGAGCACCACCCGTCATGTCCCAGCCCCGAACCGTCCTGCTCACCGGTGCCGCCGGCGGCGTCGGCACCCTGCTGCGCGAGCGACTGCCCGGGTACGGCTACCAGCTGCGCCTGGCCGACATCAAGCCCATCGAGGACGCACCGGACGCGCTCACCTTCGACCTCGCGGACGCGGACGCGGTGCGCCGGGCCGTACGCGGCGTCGATGCGATCGTGCACCTCGGCGGCATCTCGCTGGAGGACCGCTTCTCGGCGATCCTGCACGCCAATATCGAGGGCACCTACCACCTCTATGAGGCGGCCAGGCAGGAGCGCGTCCCGCGCATCGTCTTCGCCAGCAGCAACCACGCGGTGGGCTTCGTGCCGCTGCCCGCCCCCGGCAGCGGCGAGCTGATCGGCAGTTCCGTCCCCACCCGGCCCGACACCTACTACGGCCTCTCCAAGGTGTTCGGCGAGGGTCTGGCCTCGCTCTACGCCGACAAGTACGGCGTGCAGACGGTCTCCATCCGGATCGGCTCCTGCTTCCCCAAGCCCCGCTCCACCCGGATGCTCTCCACCTGGCTCAGCCCGGACGACTGCGGCCGGCTGGTGCATGCCGCACTCACCGCGCCCGAGGTGGGCCACACCGTGGTCAATGGCATCAGCGCCAACACCCGCGCCTGGTGGGACCTCTCCACCGCCCGCGCCCTGGGCTATGAGCCGCAGGACAACGCCGAGGTCCATGCGGAGGCCGTCATCGCCGAGCACGGCGAGCTGGCCCCGGACCATGTCGACGCCCGCCTGCTCGGCGGCTTCTTCACCGAGGCGGAGCCGGGCAGCTGAGCCTCACCCGCCGCAGTGAGGACTCGACCCGCGTCCTCACTGCGGCGGGTTGCCGTGCTTGCGGTGCGGCAGGGCCGCGTCCTTGGTGCGCAGCATGGCGAGGGCGCGGATGAGGACCGCCCGGGTGTCGGCGGGGTCGATGACGTCGTCCACCAGGCCGCGTTCGGCGGCGTAGTAGGGGTGCATCAGCTCGGACTTGTACTCCTTGACCATGCGGATCCGCATGGCCTCGGGGTCGTCGGCGGCGGCGAGTTCCCGGCGGAAGATGACGTTGGCGGCGCCCTCGGCGCCCATCACGGCGATCTCATTGGTGGGCCAGGCGTAGGAGAGGTCGGCACCGACGGAGCGGGAGTCCATCACGATATAGGCGCCGCCGTACGCCTTGCGCAGGATCAGCTGGATGCGCGGCACGGTGGCGTTGCAGTACGCGTAGAGCAGCTTGGCGCCGTGCCGGATGATGCCGCCGTGCTCCTGGTCGACGCCGGGCAGGAAGCCGGGCACGTCCAGCAGGGTGAGCAGCGGGATGTCAAAGGCGTCGCACAGCTGCACAAAGCGGGCGGCCTTCTCGGATGCCTCGATGTCCAGCACCCCGGCGAGGGACTGCGGCTGGTTGGCGACCAGGCCGACGACCCGCCCGTCCAGGCGGGCCAGCGCGACGATGACGTTGGTGGCCCAGCGCTCGTGGACCTCCATGTACTGGCCGTCGTCGACCAGTTCCTCGATCACCTTGCGCATGTCATAGGAGCGGCCCGGGTCGGCGGGGACCAGGTCCAGCAGCGCCTCGCAGCGCCGGTCGGCCGGGTCGTCGGCCGGCACCGCCGGGGGTGTCTCGCGGTTGTTCTGCGGGAGGAGCGAGAGCAGATAGCGGACCTCCTCCAGGCAGGTCTGCTCGTCGTCGTAGGCGAAGTGCGCCACCCCGGACAGCTCCGCGTGCACATCCGCGCCACCCAGCCCGTCATGGGAGGTGTCCTCGCCGGTGACCGCCTTGACCACATCCGGGCCGGTGATGAACATCTGCGAGGTCTCGCGGACCATGAAGACGAAGTCGGTCAGCGCCGGCGAGTACGCCGCACCGCCCGCGCACGGGCCGAGCATCACCGAGATCTGCGGGATCACCCCCGACGCCCGGCTGTTGCGCTGGAAGATGCCGCCGTAACCGGCGAGGGCGGTCACGCCCTCCTGGATCCGGGCACCCGCGCCGTCGTTCAGCGAGACCAGCGGCGCCCCCACCGAGATGGCCATGTCCATGATCTTGTGGATCTTCTGCGCATGGGCCTCACCCAGCGCACCACCGAAGATCCGGAAGTCATGGGCATAGACCACCACCGTCCGCCCGTACACCGTCCCCCACCCGGTCACCACACCATCGGTGTAGGGCTTGTTGGCCTCCAGCCCGAAACCGGACGCCCGATGCCGCCGCAGCGGCTCCACCTCGCTGAACGAACCCTCGTCCAGCAGCAGCGCGATCCGCTCCCGAGCCGTCAGCTTCCCCTTGGCATGCTGCACCTCGGTCGCCCGACCGCTCGGGCCGCAACGCGCCCGCCGCTTGGTGTCATTGAGTTCCGCCAGCCGCCCCCGGGTGTCGGCCGGGAGGCCGGATGCATCACGATGAAGGTCTTCCATGCTGAGCGAACCCCTGCTGGACCGGTGACGGGATACCGACGGGAGGGCTGCGGGGCTACCACGCGATGGGCAGCTCCTCGGGGTAGCGCCAGATGGAGCCGATGTGCCACGGGACCTGTTCGGCGGGGACGGCGAGGTGCAGCTCGGGGAAGCGCTGGAGCAGCGATGCGAAGGCGATGCGCAGCTCCGCGCGGGCCAGGTTGGCGCCGATGCAGTAGTGCGTGCCGTGACCGAACGTCATATGCATCGCGGGGGGACGCTCGATGTCCAGCTCGTCCGGCCGCTCGAACACCTCGGGGTCGTGGTTGGCGGTGAGGTAGGAGACATGCACGACCTCGCCTGCCCGGATCGTCACCCCGCCGAGTTCCACGTCCTCCGTGGCGACCCGGGCGATGCCGACTCCATGGCGGAACGGGATGAACCGCAGCAGCTCCTCGACCGCCTGGTTCAGCAGCTCGGGACGGGAGCGCAGCAGTGCCAGCTGCTCGGGGTGGGTGAGCAGGGTGTAGAGGATGTTGCTGAGCTGGTAGGTGCTGGTGTCATGCCCGGTGACCGTGAGCACCATGGCCATAACGGCCAGCTCCGTCGGGTCGAGCAGTTCGTCCCCGTCCCGGGCCATGGCCAGCGCGCTGATCAGGTCCTCACCGGGCTGCTCCCTGCGGCGGGCCGACAGGTCCAGGAAGTACGCCCGCAGCTCGGCCTTGGCCTCGCGCGTCGCCTGCCGCCCCGAGGAGGTGGACATCATCGCCATCGCGAGTTGCCGGATGCGCGGCTGGTCGGCCTCGGGTATGGCCAGGACCTCGCAGATGGTGGTGATCGGCAGCCGTGACGCGAAGTGCCGGGTGAAGTCGACCGGAGCCGGCTGCGCGGCCATCTCGTCCAGCAGACGGTCCACGATGGCGTGCACCTTGGGCTCCATCTGCTCGACCTGGGCGGGGGTGAACCCCTTGGCCACCAGCTTGCGGAGCCGGGTGTGCGCCGGCGGGTCCATCAGGTTGATCGCCTCGCTCTGGGCGATCGGCTCGGGCGTCATCCTCGGCAGGTCTCGCCCGATACCGGCGGCGCGGCTGAACCTCTGGTCCGTGACCACGGTGGAGACGTCCTCGTACCGGGTCACCAGCCAGGCGTGGCCGTCGCCATGGGGCATGCTGATGCGGGCGATGGGCGCCTCGGTGAGCAACTGCTTGAGCAGCGGGTCGAATTCAAGCGCCTGGTTGTGGTTGAAGGGGCAGTCCCATACGCGGGTCTCGGTCGCCACTGTGTGCTCCTCTTCCCAGCCCCAGCACGGGGGTTGTCGTCTGGTCTTCGGTCACGCCGACCATGTCCCCACGCAGGTCTCGGCGGTGATCCCGGGGCCGAACCCGGCGATCACCCCCTGGGCCCGGTCGGGGAGGGAATCCTCGTCGAACATGCGGCGCAGCGAGTCCAGCACCACGGCGCTGGCGATGTTCCCGTAGTCGGTGAGCGTCCCCCTGCTGTGCCGGAAGGCCGATGCCTCGACGCCCAGGATCTGGCGGAGGTCTTCGAGGATCCGGGGGCCGCCCGCATGGATGATGTAGAAGTCGAGCGCCGAGGCATCCCAGCCGTGGCTGGCCGCCAGGGTGTGCAGGGCCGGAGCGAGCATCGCCATCGTGGTGGGCACCCGCTTGTCCAGCTGGAAGTGAAAACCGGTCGCCTTGACCGCGTAGCAGATCCACTCCTCGGTGTCGGGCACCAGGTAGGAGCTGTTCCGCTCCAGCCGGACTCCGACGCCGCCGTCGCCTCTGACCACTGCGGCAGCCACCGCGTCGCCGAAGAGCCCGTTCGACAGCAGCGATCCCACACCGGTGTCGGTGGGTTGATAGCAGAGCGAGCAGAACTCGCAGGCGACGATCAGGGCGTTGGCTTCCGGATACGCGAGGCAGAAGTCGCACGCCCGGTTGATCGCGGCGCCGCCCGCCGCACAGCCCAGCTGGGCGATGGGGATCTGCCGTGTGTCATTGCGGAACCCGAGATTGTTGATCATCCACGCGGTCAACGAGGGCATCAGAAACCCGGTGCAGGAGACAAAGAAGATCGCGTCGATGTCCCGGCTGCCGATGTCGGCACTGCCCAGCGCCGTCCGGACCACCTCGGGGACGCGCGCCTTGGCCTCCTCTTCATAGACCGCGTTGCGCGCTTCAAAGCCCGGGTGGATCAGCGTCTCGGCGATGGGGCGTACGAGATGGCGCTCACGCACACCCGTGTTCTCGATGAGCCTCAGGACCAGGCCGAGTTGCGGGTGCGCGGCGTGCAGCCGGCGGGCCAGGGCAAGCGTCTCCGCCATGGAGATGGTGTGTTCGGGAACCGCTACGGCAGGACGGCAAAGGGTCGGCATCTGACTGGAGCCCTTCCCATGGGAAGTTGCACCGGTCCCGGTGGGATGCGCTGCCGGGCACTCGGGGAGGACCCGGTCGGATCGGCCGCACGGCGGCCTTTGCGTAGCTGGGGCCGGTCACACCCGTCCGTGCTGTGCTGGGTTTCGGACTGTACTGGTTCCGGTTCGACCGGGGACGGGTGCACGCATGCTTCGAACATGCCTCACGCATCCCAGTCTCACCCTGGCGGTCCCGCTACGCCAATCGGACCACCGCCGAGCGGGCTCCGCCGACCGCGTCCGCGCAGGTCGGGACGGGTCGGCGTCAGGTCGAGAGCAGGATCGCCACCAGGGCCAGCATCGCGGCCACCGTCAGGGTCAGCACGATGGCGCCCGTGACCGCCGAAGCGGAGTGAGGATGGGAGGTCATCAGTGACCATCTCCTTGTGCGCGGCTTGCTGATAGGGACCAGTATTCCCGAATCGCAGGCACCGCGCGCATGCGAAGCAACTGCGGACGCGGCCGATCCGGTGGATCGGCCGCGTCCGCAGCAGGCCCGTCGCTCACACTCAGTAAGCCGAGTTCACATTGTCGATCGAGCCGTAGACATGGGCCGCGTAGTTGCAGGCGGCGGTGATGTTCGCGACCGGGTTGTAGATGTCCCAGGACGTGCCCTTGACGTGGTACGCCTTGAAGGTCGGCTCGATGACCTGGAGCAGCCCCTTCGACGGGATGCCGGCCCTCGCGTTCGAGTCCCAGTTGTTGATGGCCATCGGGTTTCCGCTGGATTCGCGCATCAGGTTGCGGTAGATGCCGTTGTAGCTGCCGGGTATGCCGTGCTTGTGCATGACGGACAGCGACTGCTTGATCCAGCCGTCGACACTGCCGCTGCGGGCGGAGGCGGCGGAGGCGCTGGAGGCGGTGGCAGCGGAGGCCGGCGAAGCGCCGACAACACCGGCCAGAACGGCGACGCCGGCTGCGCCGACGCCCACGGAAATCCTCTTGGCCTTGACCAGGTGACCGAACTTGGACATCGCGGAGAACTGCATACGGGAATTACCTCTTCCGTCGGGGGATATCAGCGAGTGTTGACGGCGCTCAAACCTCAGGTCAATCACCACTTCTTACTAAGGCGCCTCGTACACCCAGCAGGCTCCAGCACCCC
Source organism: Peterkaempfera bronchialis (assembly GCF_003258605.2). Lineage (NCBI taxonomy): Bacteria > Bacillati > Actinomycetota > Actinomycetes > Kitasatosporales > Streptomycetaceae > Peterkaempfera > Peterkaempfera bronchialis. The sequence goes on along the minus strand of NZ_CP031264.1, from coordinate 5,870,947 downwards.
GCACCCGCCCCGAACAGCACCGGAACGCCCCAAATATCCACTACGCGAGCCCATAGTGAGGCAGGTCATATTGCCCAGATCACACCGCAGACCATGCCAAACCGCCCCATATGTGACCCACGCCATATAACCCACGTCACATCCGCCCCCGAAAAGCCCGAATTCACGCCCCCGTCGAACAGCACAACCCCACCAGCCCCGGCACCGACGCCACTCCCTTCCCGGCATGGGCGGGCAGGACAGGGCCCGGGGGAAACCGGATCCGGCATGTGCACGTGAAAGCGGGTGGGATACGCGATAGTTTGACTGGACATCAGGTGGGCGAGTACGGGGGTGGGAGCGCATGTCCGTGATGCTGCCGAGCGAGCTGGTGTGGCTCCTGGACGTGATCGGCATCGACTGGCCCGATGTGGACGAGGACGAGCTGCGGGCCTCGGCCGACGACTACCGGGCGATGGCGGACCACCTGGAGGACCTGCGGGTGGCGGGGACGCAGGCGTCGTACCACCTCACTGCGGGGTCCAGCAAAGGTGAGGCGATCGAGGCGTTCGCCGCCGCCTGGGAGAAGACCTCCAAGGGGCACCTCCAGGACTTCGCCGACGCCCTGCGGGTGATGGGCACGGTGCTGGACGGGGCGGCGGTGGCCGTGGAGATAGCCAAGGGCGCGGTCGTCGTCCAGCTGGGCATCCTGGCCGCCTCGATCGCCGCCGCGACGGCGGCCGCGGCCTTCACCTTCGGGCTCTCGGAGGCGGCGGCGCTGGCCGAGACCACGGTCTGCCGGGAGATCTGCCGCCGGCTGCTGCGCGAGCTGGAGCAGCAGCTGATCGACTACGCCACCGGCATGGTCGAGGACGCGGTGGTCTCGGTGATCGAGGGCATCGTGGTGCAGCTCGCCACCGACGGACTCAACAGCTACCTGGGTGACGGCGACGTCCCGGACCTGGGCAAGGCACTCGACAGCGGTCTGAACGCCGGTACGACCGGTGTGCGGGAGGGACTCGGCATATGAGCGACATGATGGAGCTGGACGACGCCGACTTCGAGAACGCGCACTCGGGGTTCAAGGCCACCAGCCAGAAGGCCAGGGACCGCCACACGCACTTCCGGACCGGCTCGGCCCGCCGCCGCCGAAGCGGTGGCAAGGGAGGTGCCTTCGGCCACCTGGTCGGCGCCATCGAGCGGGTCGAGGACGTCCTCGACGACGGCCTGGGGAAGGTCACCGGCCACCTCGACAGCATCGCCGACCGGGTCAAGCAGCACCACCGCAACACCAAGCAGACCGACCAGCACCACCGGACCGAGCTCGACAGCCTCGACCGGCAGCACGACACGCGCGGGATCGGACACGGCGGCGGCGAGGGCTCCGGAAGCGGCGGGTCCGGGAACGGCGGGTCCGGGAACGGCGGGTCCGGCAACGGCGGCGGGCAGGGAGGGGGCGGCGGGCACACCCCGACCTTCTTCGTGGACGACGACGGCCAGGTGCACCAGCTGAAGAACGGAAAGCTCTCGCAGGTGACCGGTACGACGGGCACCCACCTCGACTCGGTGACCTCGAACGGCAAGGTCAACGACCCGACCGCGAAGGAGAAGCAGGCCTACTCCACCAACCAGCGGACCCGGAAGCGCGTCGGCAACGACGATCCCGATGTGGTGCAGTCCCGGCGCCTCACCGAGCCGTCGGACCTCTCGCTCGCGGTGGAGAACGTCAGAAGGGCCAAGCAGGACTACAGCAAGGGCAACAACTACGCGTCGCTCCGATATGTCGGCGAGGACGGCAAGGATTACATACTGGTAGGCCGCAGCAGCAACAAGAGAAACCACTCGGAGCGCTCGATCGGATACCCGCTCGTAAAGGGTGGCCAGGAGCACGGGATCGATGGTCTGTATACCGAGCGAAGGCCGTGCCAAAGCGGTTCAACATGCGAACGGTGGCTTTACATGTACGTGCAGGACCCCGATCACAACCCCAATCTCGACGTCACCCATGGTGTACAGTACGACAGCTCGGTCAAAGACAAGGGTCTGCGCAATGCGCCGTTCCAGAGGTATATGGACCAGCTGGTTTCCGACCATGCGGGCGGAAACCACCGCGGCACCGCGGGCACCACGAACTTCGACTAGCGGGCGGGAGTCCCCACGTGCTCTTCGACATCGACCCGGCGTCCTCCACCGGGGACCTGCTGAGGGCTGACGAGCAGAAGATCGCCGACCTGGTCCACCACCAGGAGACGGCGCGCTTCCTCTGGGAGACGGGCATCCCCCACTGCTCCGGTCTCTTCCTGATGACCTCGGCGGTCGCCGCCGCGAACCCCGGGGCACCGGGGGGCGCGATCGAGCCCGAGGACGAGGTGGAGCTCGACGCCTGGGAGGACCGGGATCTCCTGAAAATCGGCTATATCTCGGTCCGCGACGCCGGCGTCTACATCGACCGGGACACCGGGGTCGTCTATGTCTCGCCGGGTGCCGAGGAGTTGTACGAGCCGGTGAACGCGGATGTCTCCGCCTTTGCCTACACCCTTCTCCTCATCGCCCGCGAGATTCCGGGCGAGGACCCGGACCAGGAGGATCTCTCCCGGGCCGAGGAATCCGTCCGCAATGAGGTCGGCACCAGGGATTCCATCGCGTTTGCCCAGCCGGACGGACTGTGGAGCGAGTACTTCGATTCGTTCCTGTACTGAACCGCCCGCATACGGTCCGGTATTGTCGGCTCCTGCCGCCGACGACAGTGAAGGGCTCAGCATATGAGCAGCAGCGACCTTGAGACCGCCCTCACCACCCACTTCGGGCCCGGTGGACTGCACCGGTACGCCGGTGGCCCCGGGCTGCTGGGGTCCGTGGGGCTGCCGGTGCAGGTGGGGCCGTACTTCGCGGCGCCGGAGGTGCGGGACGAGGCCGAGGACGGCGGGCTGCGGCTCGGCAGCGACCGGGGCGCGGAGCTCCGACTGGCCGACGACGGCAGCGTACGGGCGCTGCTGCTGAACGAACCGATGCCGGTCAACAGCACCACGGAGGCATTCGCCGCCTCGCTGCTGACCCTGGACCGGCTGCTGCCCGGTATCGACGACGCCCATGGCATGGACGCCGCGCTGGCGACCTACCGCCGGCTGCGCGCGGAGCTGCGCGACATCGACGAGGCGGCGTTCGCGGACCGCGAGGGCTGGTGGCCCCGGGTGCTGGACGACATCCGCCACCCGCTGAACGTCCACTTCTCGGCGGCCTTCGAGTACGTCGGCGCGCGCGGCGAACGCCAGATCGTCACCGACTCCACCGCGCCCGGCCTGCCGCACCCCGAGGAGCTGGTGTGGCACCGGCTCTCGGCTGCGGGCGTCCAGCCGGAGGCGGTCACCAGGGTCTACTGCGAGTTGGAGCCCTGTCTGATGCCCGGTCACTACTGTGCGCTGTGGATGGCTCGTACCTTCCCGGAGGCCGAGTTCACCCACAGTTTCGACTACGGGGAGACCGCGGACTCCCGGGAGCAGGGCATCAAGGACCTGATGATGCACGTGGCCGAGCAGCAGTAGCCGGCGCACGGGAGGAGAGCACCGTGGAAGAGCGCCGGATACCACCGCTACGGGCAGGACGGCGGCCCGCCGGACGGGCACTGCTGGGCTGGCGGCAGGACGACCGGGCGCCTCGGCTCTGCCGGGTCACGGGTTCGCCGGGCAGCGGCCGCACCCACCTGCTGGCATGGCTGGCCGCCGCCTGCACCGACCCGGCCACGCCGCACACGCAGCGCGTCCACTCGCTGCTGCCCGCCGCCGGTCTCACGGTGCGGAGCGCCACCTGGCTGATGGCCGCCCAGCTGAACGTCCCCGCCCGTACGCCCGGCGATCTGGTCGCCGCGCTGGAGCAGGACGCCCGCACCACCGTGGTCTGCGTCGCCGACCTGCACCTGGCGGGCGGCCCCGGGCTGCCCGACGAGCCGCAGCGCCTGGTCTCCGAACTGCTGGACCCGCTGCTCGCCCTCCCCCACCTGCGCATGGTCGTCGACGCCGCGACCGGCTCCGCCCTGGCCGACGCCTTCACCGCCGTCGCCGACCCGGCGGTGCTGGACCTGGACGATCCGCAGTGGACGGACCGCGAGCGGTTCGCCGCCTGGTACGCCGCGTCGACCCGGGGCCACTCCGCCTTCACGGCGGACCAGGTGTACCCCAACCCCGGCCTGGCCCTGCTCGCCGCCCGCACCCCGCAGGCCCCGTCCAGTGCGGGCGACGCGGCGGCGGGGGCGGTCGGCGCAGAGGCAGCGGCGAGCGCGAAGGCGGTTGACGCGGAGGCAGCGGCGGGGGCGGTCGGCGCAGAGACTGCGGGCACGGCGGCGGGCGGCGCGGAGGCGGAGGCCGTCTGCCGGGCGTGGTGGGCGGCGGTGCCGGAGAACGCCAGGGCCGCCGTCGCGGCGCTGGCGGCAGTGGACCGCCCCATCGGCCTGGACGCCTGGACCGCCCTGTACGGCGAGGCCGAAGCGGTCCGGGAGGCCGCCCGATGGCTCCCGGCGGCCACCCCCGCCGCCGATGGCTGGTGGCTGCGTCCGCTGCCGCTGCCCTCCGTGGTCGCGGCCACCGAACCGGACCACACCGCAGCGGTGCGGTCCCTGGCCCGGACGGTGCCCCGGGCCGACGGCGGAGGCCCCGACCTGCCCTCGGCCGACCCCGACCGGCTGTCCCTGCTGCTCACCCACACCCTGCTCGCGGGCAACTCCGGCGAACTGCTCTCCGACCCGGCCTTCCTGGTGCACGCCCACCCGGTGGCGGTGACCGCCGCCCTGGAGGCCGGTACCCCGAACGCCGCCCTCGCCGCCGCCTGGCACGCCGCCGGGCCCGCGCTGGTCGAGCAGGACGACCCGGCCGTACGAGCCGCCGTACTGCGGACCCGGCTGCTGGGCCGCGACGACACGGCCGCCGAGCGACTGGCCCCGACGGCCGCCGGCGCGGGGTGGCAGGCGCAATGGGCGCAGTGGCGTCCCGCTGCGGGCTCGGCCGGTCGCTGGCCGGGCCCGGTGGCCGCCGCAGCGGCGGGCACCGGCCCGTACGCCGGGCAGCTGCTGCTGGCCGACCCGACGGGCGCCGTCCGCATCCTGTCGGCGGCCGACGGTCACCCGACCGGACGGATCGCCGTCCCCGAGCCCAGGCCGCTGCGGTCGCTGGCCTGCGCTCCGGGCGGCAGCGTCGTCCTGCTGGACGTCTGGGGCGTGCCCGAGGTGCTGGCCCCCGCCGACCAGGGTGCCCAGGTGGGGGCGCGTATCCAGGCCGCCTTCGACGCCGCCGCCCCCGCCACCGCCACCGCCGCCCCCGCCGCCGCCGCCGGCTCGGGTGTACCGGCCGGTCTGGAGCCGTACCACCTGACAGCGGCCCTGGATCTGCTGCGGCAGCGGGCCGCCGCCGAGCTGAGCGCGGTGGCCTGTCTCGCCGGGCTGCCGAGCGAGCCGCCCGCAGTGGGCGACGTGGAGGGTCGGGTGCACTGGCGGGAGGAGCGGCACCGGCTCCACCGGGGACCGGTCACCGCACTCTCGGGCGTCGCCCTGCCGGCCGACGCGCCGGTCGGCCAGGGTGTGCCGCTGCTGGTCAGCGGTGGCCTGGACGGCTGCGTACGGCTCTGGGGACCCGGCGCCGACCCGATGCCCGAACCGTGGGACGCCCGCCCCTGCCCGGTGACCGCCGTGGCCGCCGTCGCTATCGACCGGGGGTTGGTGGTGGCCGCCGCCTGGGCGGACGGGCTGCTGCGGGTGCGTCGGCTGGACGACGTCGGTACCGAGCTGGACCTGCGGCTCGGCTGCCCCGTCACGGCACTGGTCCTGTCCGGGGACGCGCAGCTGGTGGCGGGCACGCCGGACGGGGTGGCAGCCCTGCGGATCAGCGGCTGAGGCCGTACGCCTCCGCCGCACGGCGGGCCCCGCCTGCCGCGTCAGTCCCCTCGGGTGACAGCGCCGTCCAGGAGGGGCCCGAGTTCCCGTGCCACGGTGGTGAGGGCGCGGACGTCCTGCTCGGATCTGGCGATCAGGATCGCTCCCTCCAATGCGCTGATCATCAGCGTCGCGAGCGCGTCGGCCCGCTGGGCCGGGACGCCCATCTCCCTCAGCGCCTCGGCCACCGGCCGGTTCCAGCGGGCGAACGCGGCTGCGGCAGCGGCTCTGGTGGAGGCGGTGGACTCCGCGCAATCCACCGTCGCCGCCGCAACAGGGCAACCCGACGCGAACCCGACCGCCTCGAACTCATCGGTCCACTGCCGCACCATCGCGGCGAAGAGCCCGCTCGGCGACGGCTCGGACGGCTCGGACAGCTCGGACAGCTCGGACAGCTCGGACGGCTCGGACAGCTCGGCGAGGAAGCGGCCGACGCGCTTGGCGGCATAGCGGCCGGCCCAGTCCACGGCCTCGTTGACAAGCTGCTCCTTGCCGCCGGGGAAGTAGTGCTGGAGCGATCCGCGCGGCGCCTGCGCATGGGCGACGACATCACGCATGCCCGTCGCGGCGACCCCGTCGCGCCGGATGAGCTGCGCCGCGCTGAACACCATCCGCTCGCGCGGCCCCCGCTCGGAAACCGCCATCGCCGACCTCCAACCGACTGACGGGCGGGGGAACGGTCGTCTCCCCCGCAGGCCGGGCCAGCTTATAGACGACGCACACAGACCCACTATGACGGCCGTCATGGGGATCACTATTATGACGAGCGTCATAGACCAGAGCAGAGGGCGGTGCGCAGTGGATGTGGGTTTCCTGGGCCTTGGCGTCATGGGGCAGCCCATGGCCCTCAATCTGGCCCGGTCCGGGACTGCGCTGGTCGTCTGGAACCGCACCGCCGCCAAGTGCGAGCCGCTGCGTGCGGCCGGTGCCACGGTGGCGGCGACTCCCGCCGAGGTCTTCAAGCAGGCCCGCGTCGTGATCCTCATGCTGGCCGACGGCGCCGCGATCGACTCCGCCCTGGGCCGTGGCACACCGGACTTCGCCGCCCTGGTCGCACAGCACACGATCGTCCACATGGGGACGACCTCGCCCGACTACTCACGCGGGCTCGAAGCCGACATCCACGCGGCCGGCGGCAGCTATGTCGAGGCTCCCGTCTCCGGCTCGCGCAAGCCCGCGGAGGCCGGACAGCTGGTGGCGATGCTGGCCGGAGCGCAGACGGCGGTGGAGGCGGTCCGCCCGCTGCTCCGGCCGATGTGCCGGGAGGCGTTCGGCTGCGGACCGGTCCCGAGCGCGCTGCTGATGAAGCTCTCGGTGAACCTGTTTCTGATCACCATGGTCACCGGCCTCACCGAGGCGTTCCACTTCGCCGATCGGCACGGCCTGGACCGGCAGCAGTTCCTGGCGGTGCTCGACGCCGGCCCGATGGCGAGCAGCGTGTCCCGAATGAAGGCCCCCAAGCTGCTGACCCGCGACTTCGCCGTCCAGGCCGCCGCCCTGGACGTCCTCAAGAACAACCGGCTGATCGCCGAGGCCGCCAGGGCGTCCGACCTGGCATCGCCGCTGCTGGATGTCTGCCACGCCCTCTTCGGCGAGACCGTGGCGTTGGGGTACGGCGGGTCCGACATGGTGGCGGTGCTGCACGCCATCGAGGCCCGTACCGACGGGGGCGGGCCGCGCTGAACTCCTGGTCGGGCGGCGGACCCGGTTCACCCGCGTGGTCCGCTGCGCGCGCCCGGTCGGCGGGCGTCCGCAACGCTGGTCGTACGGTCGACCAGGCGTTCGAAGGAGAGACCACATGGCCATGCCGACCACCGCTGACATACGTCCGCGTCCTCGTCGCGCCTCTGTGCTCGCCGCCGTGCTCACGGCAACCGCGTTGGCCGCCACCACCGCCGGCGCCGCCGCCACCGCCTCCCCCGCCGCAGCCGGAGCCGCAGCCCGAACCGCAGCCCGAACCGGAACCGCAGCCGCAGCCGCAGCCGCCAAGCCCACGGTGGTGCTGGTGCACGGCGCCTTCGCCGACGGGTCCAGCTGGGACGCGGTCATCCGGCGCCTCCAGCGGGACGGCTATCACGTCATCGCCCCCGCCAACCCGCTGCGGGGCCTGCCCGGGGACTCGGCGTACATCGCCAGCGTCCTGCGGACCATCCGAGGCCCGATCGTCCTGGTCGGCCACTCCTACGGCGGCGCGGTGATCAGCAACGCCGCGTTCGGCAACACCCAGGTCAAAGCGCTGGTCTACATCGCCGCCCTGGTCCCCGACGAGGGTGAGGTGCTCTCGGTCCTGTCCGCCAAGTTCCCCGGCAGCCAACTCAACGCGGCCCTCACCTCGACACCGTTCACCAAGCCCGACGGAACCACCGCCACCCAACTCTCCATCAGGCCCGACAGGTTCCGAGCAGTGTTCGCCGCCGGTATTCCGGCGGTCACCACGGCCGTACTGGCGGCCACTCAACGCCCGATCAGCGCCTCGGCGTTCGCCGACAAGGCCGGTCCCGCCGCCTGGAAGACCATCCCCTCCTGGACCCTGGTCGCCACCCGGGACAGGACCATCGCCCCGGCCCTTGAGCGCTTCGAGGCCCGGCGGGCCCACTCGCACACCATCGAGGTCGACTCCCCGCACCTCGCGATGATCGCCCGCCCCGAGGCCGTCACCCGCCTGATCCTCACTGCCGCCCGCTCGGGAGCCACGACGCCGGGGGCGGTCCGGGTGGGGCGAATGGGCCCTCCCAAGAAGATCGGCTAGTGAGGGTCGTCGGCAGGGCGGCGGCGTAGTTCCTCGTTGAGCCGCAGGGCCTCTTCGAGTTGGTCTTCCAGGATGATGATCCGGCAGGCGGCCTCGACGGGGGTGCCCTGGTCGACCAGTTCGCGGGCACGGGCGGCGATGCGCAGCTGGTAGCGGGAGTAGCGGCGGTGGCCGCCGTCCGAGCGCAGCGGGGTGATCAGGCGGGCTTCGCCGAGGCTCCTCAGGAAGGCCGGGGTGGTGCCGGTGATCTCTGCGGCGCGGCCCATGGTGTAGGCGGGGTAGTCGTCGTCATCGAGTCGGTCGGCCGGGTTGGGGCGGGTATCGGGGGTCATTCAACCTCTTGGGGTCGGGATCTGGACGATGGGGATCTGGACGTGGGGATGCGGACGCGTCGAGGGGGCCCCGATGCCGTACAGCACCGGGGCCCCGAGGGGTTCAACACCATCTACCGACGGAGACCGTCGGCCTTCTGTCCGCACGGCCGCCTCTTGGGGCGGGGATGCGGGGATCGCGGATGCGTGACCGGGGACCACCTTCCAATCCGGGGCCTGCGGTACCCGCCCGGGCTGTCGCCGCGGGGCGGGCGATCCTGATGGCGTGCTCTCCTCTCCTTACTTGTCACTGCTGTGGACGGGCACTGCTGAACTCCTGCGGTGCTGGATGGCGACCCCGAGGGCCGCCCGGTCCGGCAGCCAACTCCGGCGCCTTCGACTACTTCCCGGCCCCGGGGTTCCACTGCCGTACCGCACACCGCACGCGCCAGTTCGTGTCTGCCGCGTATCGCTGACTTGCTTGGCTACACGAGAAACCTTAGCCAGGGGGAGCCCGCATGTCTACTGTCGCCGAAGCAGATTCACGCCATCGGAGGAGAGAGGTCCGCTCAGGGCGCCGATGGGCCCGGCTGCCGAGGAAGTCGCAGCACCGTACGGGCGCCGCCGCCCGGTGCATTGGCGTACTCCATCCCCACTCCCAGTGCAGCGGCGTGGCCCTCGGCGATCGTCAGGCCCAGCCCGTGGCCGCGACCACGTGCCTCGGCGCCGGTGCGGAACCGCTGCGGTCCGTCGCGCAGCAGCGGTTCCGGATAGCCCGGCCCGTGGTCGCGCACGGTGATCACCGGGCCTGCGGCGGCGGCCTCCACGACCACCTCTACGGGCGGTGCGCCATGCCGGTGCGCATTGACCACCAGGTTGGAGACCACCCGGTCGAGCCGGCGTGGATCGGTGGTGACGACGGTGTCGGAGACGATCCGCAGCTCGACGTCCAGGCCGGTGGCGCCGACGATCCGCCGCACCGTCTCGCCCAGCCGTACGTCCGCCAGGTCGGGCGCCACCGCGTGGGCGTCCAGCCGGGAGACCTCCAGCAGGTCCTCGACGAGGCGGTGCAGGGCGCGTACCCGGTCGCGCACCAGCTGGGTGGGCCGTCCCGGGGGCAGCAGTTCGGCTGCGGTCACCAGCCCGGTGAGCGGGGTGCGCAGTTCATGGGCGACATCGGCGGTGAAGCGCTGCTCGTTCCGCAGTCTGCGGTGCAGCGCGGCCGACATGGAGTCGACGGCGGCCGCGAGTTCGGTGACCTCGTCGCGGGTGCGCCCCAGCGGTCCGATGCGGGCGGTGAAGTCGCCGCCGGCGATGGTGCGGGCGCTGCGGGCGGCGGTGCGCAGCCGGCTGCTGATCCGGTCGGCGACGAGGATTCCGGCGAGCACGGTGACGAAGACGGAGGCCGCGACGGCGACCAGGATGGCCCGGTCCAGGTCGGCGATGGCCCGTTCGTCGTCGGCGTAGTCCACGCGGACCGAGAGCACCTTGCCCCCGGTCCCGGCGGCGGCCCACATCGCGGTGCCGTTCGGGCCCGGGCCGAGCATCGATCCCCGGTGGCCGCGCTGCGCCAGTCGGCGCAGCGGGTCCGGCAGGTCGGCGGAGTCCTGGGCGCTGTTCCAGCCGGCCAGGTCGCCGGTGCGGTCGTACAGGTCGAGCATCGCGGTCAGGGCGGTCTCCGCTGCCTTGCGCGCCTGGTCGGTGTGCTGGCGGACGGAGGCCCGGTGGACCAGCAGGCCGACGGTGAGCGCGACCAGGCAGGAGACCACGGCGACGGTGGCGGCGATCTGGCGGCGCAGCGTCATCGGGGGCGCCGCAGCTTGTAGCCGAAGCCCCGGATGGTCTCGATCCGGTCGGCGCCGATCTTCGCCCGCAGCCGCTGCACATGGACGTCCACGACCCGGCTGTCGGCGCCCCAGGCGTAGTCCCAGACCCGCTCCAGCAGGGTCTGGCGCTCCAGCACCACGCCGGGGGCGGCGGTGAACTCCAGCAGCAGCCGGAACTCGGTGGGGGTGAGGGGCACCCGGCGGCCGTCGGCCTTGACCTCCATGCCCTCGGTGTCGACCTCCAGCCCGGCGATGAGCCGCACCCTGCCCGGCGGTCCGCCCGCCGGTTCGGCGGCCGCCGCCGGTTCCGCAGCCGCCGCCGGTTCGACGGCCGTACCCGGGGACGCGGGTGACCCGGGCGACTCGGGTGTCCCGGATATCCCGGCCGGGTCCACCGCGCCGGGCGGGGGCGCGGCGACGGCGCGGGTGCGGCGCAGCACGGTGCGGATCCGCGCCACCAGGACGGCGCTCTCGAAGGGCTTGACGATGTAGTCGTCCGCCCCGGCCTCCAGCCCGGAGACCACGTCGACCGATTCGGTGCGGGCCGACATCATCAGGATGGGCAGTTGGCTCTCCTCCCGGATGCGGCGGCACAGGCCCACGCCGTCCAGCAGCGGCAGCATCACGTCCAGCAGCAGCACATCGGGCCGGTCGGCCCGGAAGCGCTCCAGCCCCTCCAGGCCGTCGCCCGCCGTGGTGACGGGGAATCCATAGCGTTCCAGGGCCATGCGGGTGGCCTCGCGGATCACCTCGTCGTCCTCCACCAGCAGGATGCGCGGCGGGTCGGGTCGGGCGCCGGTCATCGTGCCACCCCGCCGTCCCGGCCCGGAGCGGCCGACGGCACGGGCTGCGCCGCCCGGCCGCGCTGCACGGGCGAGGCCGGGTGCAGTTCCGGTGCCGCCGTCGGGGGCGGCATCCGGACCGGCGCCGGGCTGGGCACGGCGCTGGGCTCGGCGTCGGCCCCCGTGCCGTCGGCGACGCCGGGGATGCAGGCCAGGGCGTCCACTGCGGAGCCGGGCCCGGTGGCCTTGATCTGGCGGGCGGCGAAGGCGAGTCGGCTGCCGTCCCACTGGTAGCGGCTGCTGGTCTCGATGGACGCGGTGGTCGGCTCCTGGACGACCAGGTCGCGGCCGACGGTGTCGGCGGTGAAGCCTGGCGACACCGGGAGGTTGAGGATGGGTACGATCTGCGTCCCCTTCAGGGTGTAGACATGCAGCACCGCGCGGTCGCCCGGGGTGACCAGGGCGGTGATGAGTTCGGGTCGGCCGTCGCCCGTCAGGTCCCGGTACTGCGGCGGCAGCAGGTCGCAGTTGGGGCAGGTCGGCAGCACGGCCCGCTCGTCCCGTTCCAGGGCCGGGTCCCCGGCGAGCAGCTTGGTGACGGACACGGTGCGGATGTCGGCCGAGGCCACCGTGATGCCCGGTATGGGCGAGGGGGCCGACAGCCCGCCCCGGGCCCGGGGTGTGGGCGTGGCCGCGACCTTGGCCGCCGGCCAGAGCGGCTGCGGGGTCGGGCGCACGGCCACGGGCCGGGTACGGCCCCCGTCGTGCAGTTGGCCCGGGGCACCGCAGCCGACCGCGAGTACCGCGCCCGCCATCGCGAGGGCCACCGCGCCCGTGATCCGCCGCCAGGCTGTGCGGCCGTCTGTCCTCACCGTGCTGTCGCCTCTCTCGCGCTTGTGTCCTGCGCTTGTGTACGCCCTCACCGGCCCGCAGCGTCCGGCGCTCGCGGGACGCTGCGGGTCCGGCCCACGAGCGCGGGCCGGTCGCCGGGCGGGTTCGCCGGACGGGTCGCCGGGCGGGTCGCCGAGCGGGGAACCCCTCGCAGCCTACGGCCGGGGCGGAAGGAGGTCGGCGAAGACGATGATGTTGTCGGTCCAGTGACCGTCCGCCCCGACGGTGCCGCCGCAGGTGATCAGTCTGAGCTCGGCGCCGTCCGTGTCGCCGTACACGAGGTCGGTGGGGAAGCCGCTCTTCGGGTACTGCAACAGCCGGCTGACGCGGAAGACTGCCGTCGTCCCGTCCTCCCGCAGGATGCGGATGCGGGCGCCCGGCTTCAGCGCCGGCAGGCGGTGGAAGACCGCAGGGCCGTGCACCGTGTCGTAGTGGCCGACCAGGACGGCCGGTCCGAGCGCGCCCGGGGTGGGTCCATTGCGGTACCAGCCCACCTCGTCGGCCCGGTCCATGGGCGGTACTTCGAGCGTGCCGTCGGGGCTGAGGCCGAGGTCCCGTACAGGGGCGTCGACCCCGGCCGCCGGGATCACCAGCCTGGTCGGCCGGGACGGTGCCAGCACCGACGGCCCCGCCGGGCGGGGCGAGCCGCCGCCGCGCACCGGGCCCGATGTACCCGGGCCGGACTCGGCGGTGGAGACGGCGATCCGCACCGCGGGCCGGTCGGCCGCCCGGTCGATCAGGCAGCCGCCCAGCAGGAGCAGAAGCAGGCCGACCGCCGCGGCCGGCACCCACGCGGGGTGTCGGCCACGGCGGCTGCGGCCGTGCTCAGCCCTGTGCACCGGCACGGCGACGCAGGACGGCAAAGCCCACGGCGGCGGCGCCTGCGGCGGCCAGCCCGGCACCGCCCGCCATCATCGCGACCGACGGAGCGGTGTCGGCCTCTCCGGCCTGCGCACCGCCGCGCGGAACGGCCCGGACCTGGCCGCCGGTGGCGTCGGGGCGAGCCGGCGCCGGGACGGCGGACGGAACGGCGGACGGAACGGCCGAAGGCTCCGTCAGGGTGGGCACCGCCCGGGCAGGGGCTGCGGACGGCTGCGCTCCCGTGCCGCTGTCCGCAGCGGCGGCGGGGGCGAGCAGGATGCCGGCCGCCGCGACGCCGGTCAGTGCCAGCGGCAGGGTGAAGCGGGAAACCGTGATACGGGGCATAGGGCGATCTCCTGGTGTGCGGCCCCGACCCGGATGGCCGGGAGCCTGACACCGCTGACGCTAGGTGCGCCTCGTCGCGGCCCTCCGTAGGAGTCGTCACGGTCGGCCGTCGTCTCTGTAACAGAGCACCGTCACAGACTCTGCTGCCCGGACGGGGGCTTCCATGCAAAGGGGCGGTCCGCCGGGAGGTGGCGGACCGCCCCGGGCGTCCGGCGGCTACTGCCTCCGTCTGCCCGATGTGCGTGGCCTTGCGGCCTGGTCCCGGTCGGATGACCGGGCCGGTACTACGAGAAGTGCGGCTTGCCGCTCTCCTGCCAGGAGGTGGCACCCGCGTCGTAGCCCGTTATGACGACGACCGCTCCGACGTTCCAGCGGCTCAGGTCCTGGTTGAACGAGAGGGCGTTGGAGAACGTGTTGCTCATGTCCGTCACGCGGGAGGTGTTCCACCCGCCGATGGGCTGGTTGAACGCGGTGGCCCTGGAGAACGTCGCACTCAGGCTGGTCACGTGGGAGGTGTCCCAGTCACCGATCGGCTGGTCGAACGACGAGGCTCCGTAGAACGTGCCGTCCAGGCTGGTCACCTTCGCGGTGTTCCAACCGCCGATCGGCTGGTTGAACGCGGTGGCCGTGGCGAAGGTCCTGTCCAGGCTGGTCACCTTCGAGGTCTTCCAGCCTCCGATCGGCTGGTCGAACGACGAGGCTCCGTAGAACGTGCCGTCCAGGCTGGTCACCTTTTCGGTGTTCCAACCGCCGATCGGCTGGTTGAACGACGACGCACTGTAGAACGTGTCGTCCAGGTTGGTCACCTTCGCGGTGTTCCAACCGCCGATCGGCTGGTCGAACGACGAGGCCCAGCGGAATGTGCCCTGGAGGGAGGTCACCTGGGAGGTGTCCCAGCCGCTGATGTCGCCGTTGAACGAGGTGGCGCCGCTGAACGTGTAGGCGAGCGTGGTCACACCGGGCGGAGGCGTCGCCACCGAGGTGAGGTTGGAGGCGTCCTGGAACGCCCCGCTGAGGTCGGTCGTGCCGGTCTCGGCGTCCCAACGGTCCACCCGGGTCAGGCAGTCCGCGCCGGAGGCCAGCGCGTGCAGTGCCGGGATGGTGCCGGTCAGGGTCACCTCATGGACGCCCTCGGTGGTGAAGGTCCACGTCGGGGCGGCGGACAGCGCGACCGGGTCGTCGCCGTCACCCCAGGAGATGGTCCCGTCGGCGCCGGGGGTGGACAGCGTGACCGGATCGTCGATGTCGCAGTCCTCGGCGGAGGTGTCGAAGACAAGCCGCAGTATCGAGGGTTCGGACGACGGCTCCGGCGTCGGGGTGGGCGTGGGAGTCGGCGTGGGGGTGGGAGTCGGGGTGGGAGTGGGGGTCGGGGTGGGCTTGGGGGTGGGCGTCGGGGTCGGGGTGGGCTTCGGGGCGGCGATGGTGAAGGAGGACGACGCCTTCTCCAAGGCCCATGTCGCCTTCTGCGACAGGATCCGATACGTCCCGACCGCCTTCGGGCGGGCATAGGAGACGGTCTGCGACCCGCCGGTCGTCTTCACGGTCACCGTGGAGACGGCCTTCCAGGAGGAGCCCGACTTGACCTGAAGGGCCACCTTCTGCCCGAAGACCGGCGAGACCGCCGCCGACACCTTCGCGGTGGTCACCGCGGGCTTGGAGACCTTCACCGCCGACGCCACGACCTTGGCGGTCCTGGCCGCCGTGACGGTGACGTTCTTCGGCCGCACCACCTGGAACTGCATCTTGTAGGTGCCCGGCTTCGCCACGAGCTTGCCCGGCACCAGGGAGGCACAGGCGCTGCCGGTCTTCGGCTTCGCCGACGTGGTCTTCCATGCCTTGCCCACCAGGACCCGCGCCCGGATCGTCACGGCGTCGCGGATGTTCTCCGGGCACACCTTGACCGCCTGAGCCCGGGTCAGGGAACCACCCGAAGGCGACACCCGCACACCGGGTTTGGCCGACACGGCCTGCGCCGGTATCGCCGTGCCCACCAGACCGAGTACCACGGCAACCACCGCCGCGGCACGGCTCCCCACAGACTGTCTTCGCATAAACCGGTCTCCAACACAGAGGGACAGGGTGACCGGATCTGATCACCTGGTCGGAGAACCGTACTTGCCCTCAGCCGTGCAAAACACCCCCTTGGGCAGCCCATACGCTGCGGCGACGCCGGGTACGTCCGGGTTGATACCGATCCGCGCAGCCCCGCCGCCCGAAATCGCCCCGATGGCATCAAACCCTCCGCCTCACCAGCTGCTCACCGACAGGTCACATCAGGCCGCCAGGACGGGTCGTGGCACCGGGGATCTCCCCCCGGCGCCGCCGCTACGAGAAGAGGACCAGGGCCAGCGGAGCGGTGGTGGGCCGGGTCGAGCCACCAGCCGCCTCGACGGTGATGCCCACGCCGGTCGCCCGGCCGACCGGGCCGTCCAGCAGGACGGCGACGGCGGAGGAACGCGGCGCCGGGAGCAGTCCGGCCGGGCGCATCGTCCCCGCGTCGTCGAACCAGAGCTGGTACACCTCGCCGCTGCGCAGCAAGGGCAGCGTAGCGGCGAGGAACACCGCCCTGTCCACCCTGCGGGAGACCACCACGGTCCCCGTCCCGGCGCCGGACAGCCGGGCGGAACGCACAGCGGCGTCGGGCGCGGTCAGGACCCGGGACAGCTCTGCGGTGGAGCGCCGCACCTGCGCCGCCTGGACCCGGGCGTCCTGCGCCTGGCGGTGCTGCCAGACCGCCACCCCGCCGAACCCGGCTGCGACCAGGCACGCGGCAAGCGCAAAGCGCGGCAGCGAGCGGACCCTGAGGCAGAGGCCGCGCACCAGGGCCCCCCGTCCCAGGGCCGACGGGAAGGTCTGCGGCGGCTCCTGCCGTACCGTGGCGATGCGGCTCAGCACCAGCGACTTCAGCCAGCTGCGGGTCGGGGCTTCTGGCGGCGGCGGTGGCCAGCCGTTCGGCGGTGGCGGCCAGCGTTCGAACCGGTCGAGGGTGTGCAGGACATAGGCGCCGGTGAGGGTGTGCAGGGTGGCGGCGGTGAGGTCGACGGGTGGTCGCTGGGCTCGGCGTTGCGTCTCGTCGCGCTTGGCCCGGAGGAAGGTGAGGGTGAGGTCGATGCCTTCGGTCTCACCGGTCCAGCCCTCGGCTTCGGAACGTGCTCGGCGGTCGAGGAGGTCTTCTTCCAGTTCCGCGCCGTTGGTCGGGTGCCGCGCCCGGTACCGGCTCCGCCCAGGGCCCGGTGGTCAACGGCCTCGGACAGCAGGCTCGGTCGGTGAGTGAGGGTGCCGGCGTCGTCGGTGGGGACGGTCTGCACGACGGCGACAACGCGGCCCGGACACCGGCGTCAGTCGGTCAGCCTGTCAGAAGCTGCAGCTGATCGAACCGACCGGGAGGTTGTTTCCGGTGGAGTTGGCGAGGAAACCGAAGGTGGTGGAGCCATTGGGGGCGATGGTTCCGTTGTAGGCGAGGTTGGTGACGGTCACGGCGCCACCACTGCCGCTGGCGAGGTTGCCGTTCCACAGACTGGTGACCTGTGTTCCGGTACCCGGGGTCCAGCTCACCGACCACTTGCTGGTCGGCGAGGTGCCGTGGTTCATGACCTCGATCTGGCCCTGGAATCCGCCGCTCCAGGAGCTGGTGATCGAGTAGGTGGCCATGCACGAGCCGTTGCCGGGGTTGGTCGGCGGAGGCGTGGTCGGCGGCTTCGTGGTGGGCGGGGGGCTGGTGGGCGGCTGCGTGGTCGGCGGGGCGGTGGTGGGCGGAGGGCTGGTGGGCGGCTGCGTCGAGCCGCCCCTGATGCCGGTGACCTCACCGTGGCCGCCGTCGAAGGCGACGTCGGAGCAGGAGAAGAAGTTCTCGTTGCTGTCCGAACGCACCCACTGGATGAAGACCATGGCGTTGCCCGAACGACCCGAGGGCAGCGGCAGGTCCCAGTAGTAGTGGCCACCGTCGGTGCCCGGGGTGCCCACCTGGGGCGGGTTGGTGACGGTCTGGACGAGATCCAGGTCCGCCCAGGCCAGCGCCTTCGACGTCGACCAGCCCGGCTTGGTGACGTACACCCGGAAGCTGCCCGGGTGTGCGGCCCAGTTGCTGTACTGGAGCTGGATCGTGGAACCGGACGTCAGGTGGGTCCTGGGCCAGTCGTCACGAGCCGCGTTGTAGGCGGAGAAGTCGTACGGGGACTTGTTGCCCGCACTGCACAGCGTCCCGTTGGCGACGTAGCCGTCACCCTTGCCACCCGCATTGGAGTCCAGGACCGCGAACCAGTTGTACAGGGGCGTCGTGCCGCTCTGGGCGATCGCAGCGGCACAGGCCGCGTTGGTCGGGCTGAGCGCACCCGTGGAGGTGACGGCGTCCTTGTAGCAGAGGTACGTGCGCGAACCCGGCATCATGGCGACGCCATGCGCCTCAGCGGTGCCCTGACCGAGGAAGAGCAGGCCCAATGAGGAGAAGAGGGTCGCAACCGCTGAGATTAAGGACAGTTTTCTGCTTCTGTTCAAGGTGGAGACCTTCCGGCGACATCCCCCGAAGCCGTAGCCCACCGCAGCCGCTTCGGGGGTGGGGGGTGGGGTGAATGAAGCGTCATGGGAGCGCTCCCATTGAGGAACATAACAGCAGATCAACGGCGTGTAAACAGTCCGGGTTGGAAGTTGTCTCCCGCCTGATTCGGCGGAGGCGGTACCGGGTTCGCGTCGGTCAGCCGTGGGCGCTTCGACCAGCCGAGGAAGCTCTCGGGCCACCCGCTGCACCAGGGCGCGCTGAGCCTCGGTGAGGTGCTCGGCGGTGCGCTCCAGACAGACTGCGGCCTCGTCCGCCTGCTCGGCCATAGACGCCCTGATGCCGTCGCGTACCCGGGGCGAGACCGACTCGGGGTGATCGTGCCACCGTCCGCGCAGTCGGCCGGCGGACTCGTGCACCCGGGATTCAGCCTCGGCCGTGAGGGAGAGACCCCTGACGGCACGGCCCGGCAGCGGCGAGGTCATAATGGCCCGCAGGCGGCGAGGGAGCGGTCCGCGTACCGGTAGGCGCGCACCTCGCGCGCGCAGTCCCCCGGGGTCGGGCTCAGCTTCACATACGCCTCGTCCGCGCCCGAGGCCACCCGCCAGACCCTGGAGTCGCCGCGCGGCCAGGAGACATCCGGTTCAGCAGGCGGGCGGCAGCACGATCCTGGAGCTGTGGGTGCCGGCGGAGGAGTTGGACGCGTTCAACCAGCACATCGTCGGCCGTATCGAGGTGGTCCACGAGTTCCGGCCGCAGCCTCACCCGGAGGCGACCCGGTGACGGTCTTCCGCCGCACGCACTGCAACCATGATCCGCGTCGCATCCGGGCGGAGCCGTAACCACACCCGGTCGCGAACGGAACGCGTCGGCGGCGTCGGTCATCAGGTCGGGCAGGTGGGTCAACCGCCGAAGCGCAGCCGGCGGTAGCGCTCCCACAGCTCCGGTCGGTCGGCCTTGCCGAAGTACATGTTCAGGAGCATCTCCAGGAAGGCGCTCTCCGCCTCGTCGGTCCCGCGCCGGTATCGGTCGCGGGCGGACTCCACCCAGGCGCTCACCGGCCGCCAACCGTCCGCAGTCGGCTCGACGGCTACCTCGAAGAGGCAGTGGTCGGTCGAGCTGCGGCTGAGCAGGAGCCGGTCATCTGCAAGGTAGGCGTTCCATTTCTCCTCCATGGCCTGGGCCCGGACGCCATGGCGGATCCGCTGCCACTCGCCGGGTGTCCACACCAGGTCGGGAGGCTGGATCGGCTTCGGGTGCTTGATCGGCACCGTCTGCGGGAAGTCCGTTGGGCTCGCGTCGGTGCCGAGCCGATCCGGCTCCAGCCATGGCGGCAGCGGTTCCACGGTGTCGTGCCAGTGCCTCGGGATGCCGTCAACGCCCAGGCGGGAAGCCAGGATTCCGCCCACGATCGCGCAGGTGGTGTCGACATCCCCGCCCGCCGAGGCCGTGGCCCACAGCGCGGCCTCGTAGTCGTCCAAGTGCCTGGCCGCGCACCACAGCGTGAACGGCACGGTGTCCACCGCGCTGACCAGCCGCCCGTTGCCCAGCCGGTGGGCGGCCAGCTCCACATGCGGCTGGTCGGTCAGGGAGAGCGCCTCGGCCGCACCGTCGCGCACCTTTCCCGCCGGGGTCAGCTCCACCACTGGCTGCAACAGCTCCTGCGGCGTGATGCGGCGGCCACGGCTGCGCGCGGCGCAGGCGGCCGCGACCGCGACGGCCACTGCTCCGGCCACCGCCTCCGGGTGGGTATGCGTGACCTCGGCCGAGCGCGCGGCCTGCCAGGCGGCCTCCTCCAGGTCCACGGCGAACCAGGCTCCCAGCGGCGCCACCCGCATCGCCGAGCCATTGCCGAAGGACCCTTGCCCGTCGAACAGCCCGGCGGCGAGGTCTCGCCATGAGCCGCCCTCGCGGACCTGCCGTAGGAGCCGGTTCATCGCCGGGCCGTACCCTCGGTCGAAGTCATGCCGCCGCGCAAAGGAGCGCGCCAACCCCCACTGGTCCACCGAGCCCCGCAGCCGCAGCGCGTCGAAGACCGAGCAGGCCATCTCGGTGTCATCCGTCCACGGCCACGGGCCGGGCGGGAGGCAGCGCTCGTCCAGGGCGGTCCGGTTCTCGGGTACGAAGAACTGTGCGCCGAACGCATCACCGACGGCCAGGCCATGCAGTGCGTCACACGCGGCGGAACGGTGGTCGAAGAGAGGTGCGTCGAAGAGAGGTTCGGAGGTTGAGGTTCGGGGCTGATCGGTCATCACCAGGTGCATCATGCCAGGGCCGACGATATGCGCCAGGTCGATCCGCCGCTCCACACCCGCCTGCGGCGACTGGTGTCCAAGGAGTTCACCGCCCGGCGGGTCGCAGCCCTGGCGCTGCCGCTCCCGATGGCGGTGATCTGCGGACTCCTCGGGGTCCCGGCGGCCGACCGCGAGGACTTCCACGGCTGGTCCTCGCAGATGGTCGTCCCCACCAATCCCGAGGCCGGAGCCGCCGCCGCGGAATTGACCGGCCGTGCACGCCGACTCCGGGCGCCGACCCGGGCTGCCGAGCCTTGCCCGTTCAGTTCAGGTCGGCTCGTGCGGCGGGGCTGTCGTCCAGGAAGCCGCCCGACTGGTGCTGCCACAGCTTGGCGTAGGAGCCGTCCGATGCAAGCAACTCCTGGTGTGTGCCCTGCTCGACGATCCGTCCACGGTCCAGGACGACCAGCCGGTCCATATTGGCGACCGTGCTCAGCCGGTGCGCCACCACCAGCGCCGTGCGCCCCTCCATGAGCCGCCACAGCGCCTCCTGGACGAGGAGCTCGCTCTCGGAGTCCAGGGCGCTGGTCGCCTCGTCGAGCAGCAGGATCGGCGCGTCGCGCAGGATCGCTCTGGCGAGGGCGACCCGCTGGCGCTGTCCGCCGGACAGCTTGACTCCGCGCTCGCCCACCATGGTGTCGAAGCCGTCCGGCAGCGCGTCGGCGAACTCCGTGACGTGTGCCGCCTCGGCCGCCCGGCGGATCTCGGCTTCGGTGGCGTCCGGTCGGGCGAACGCGATGTTCTCCCGCAGCGTGCGGTGGAACATCGCGGGGTCCTGCGGCACATAGGCGATCAGACTGCGCAGGTCGGCCTGGCGCAGCCGGCTGATGTCCTGACGACCGATCAGGATGCGGCCGGCCTCGATATCCGTCATACGCAGCAGCAGCCGGGTGAGCGTGGTCTTGCCGCCGCCGGACCGGCCGACCAGCCCGATCTTCGCCCCGCTGGGCACGGCCAGGTCAAGGCCCTCGAAGAGCGGCTTGGCGCCCCCGTGGGCGAAGGTCACCTGCTCGAAGCGGACCTCGGCGGCCCGGGAGAGCAGCGGCTCCGGCGACGCCGGGTCGAGTACGGTCGGCGACGTCAGCAGCAGTTCGGTGAACTGTGCGGCCTCCGTCATCGAGCTCTCCAGGCGGCGGTAGATCTGGTTGAACTCGAACATGATCCGCGTCGCGTTGGTGTAGTACGTGAAGGCGACCACGACCGCCTCCACGCCGTGCCTGCCGCCGCCGAGTGCGATGGCGAGCAGCAGGCCCAGCGCATTGGTCAGCACGGACAGCGGCGCGACCAGCGTGTCGATACGCAGGTTGCCGTAGTCCCACGACCGCAGCGAGAGCCGCCGCGACTCCGCGACGCGGGACCGGTGCTCGGCGGCCTCGCGTTCCTCGGCGGCGAACGCCCGGACGGTGTCCATATTGGTCAGGCTGTCGGCGACGTGGCCCGAAACCCGGGCAATCGCCTCCTCGCGCTGGGCAACGAGCGCCTGGCGGCGGCGGATGAGGGGCGTCACACAGAGCGCCGTCAGCGCGATCATCGCCAGGAGTCCGACGACGAGCAGCGGTTCGTAGCGCCACAGCACCACCGACCCGAACATCAGCGGGACGAGGCTGCCCACCACCGAGAACGTCAGCGTGTCGACAAACGCCTCGAAGCGGGAGGCGAAGCTCAGGACCCGCTTGGTCAGCGATCCGGCGAAGTTGTCGTGGAAGAACGCGGCGTCCTTGGCGAACAGCTCGTCCATGCCGATCACATACAGGTGCTCGATACCGAGGGCGTCCAGGCGGTTCAGGTTGTGCAGGCCGATGCGCCACAGTGTCTCGGCGAGCAGCAGGACACAGGCGAAGACGAGGATGTAGGGCAGCGTCGAGCCGAGGTCGATTCCGGCGTCGCCGGCGATTCGGCCGACGAGCTTGGCGACGACCAGCGGCGCGATGTAGTTGATGCCGATGTTGCCCAGTGCCGGCAGCAGCATCGCGGGCACCGTCTGCCGCCGGAGCCGGAGCAACTCCCGTCCGTAGTAGCGAAGTGCGAGGAGCACCGAGCCCCTGCCGGGAGTACCCCCGCGCGATGTAGGCGATCCCATCCCAACCCCGTGGTGTCGTGCGGCAGCCCGCCACGCGCTTCTCCCGGGAGAAGCGGTTGCTCCACTGGCCGCGGGAGCTTCGGTTCGAGTGAATGCCCTCGGGAACGACGACGGAGCCACCACGCGGCTCGTGGCGACGCATTCGTACGAGTACGGAGGAGCCAGGAACCCCAGTGTCCCGCGACGGTGTCTGCGGAGTCCAAGCGTTTTTCGGCTCGGTGCGCCGGCTGCGTTCCGTTCCGTTCCGTCAGGAGGCCCGCCGCGCACGGGTCGCTGGCCCTGTCCGCCGTAGGAGGCCAGCGGGCGGACCAGGGCGTTGTGGGCCAGCTGCGCGGTGATGTGGGCTTCGCCAGCAGGGCAAGGGACTTGGTCCGGTTGGCGGTCGGGCTGCCGTCGTCCTCGGCGGGGTCCTCGGCGCCGAAGAAGCTGACGGCGGTCCGCAGGACGTCCATGGGACGTCCCCTATCCGGTGGAGACTTCGGGCAGCGGCGTCTGAGCACCCCGGGATGGAGTGATCCTCAGGCGCGCGGGAGATACCTGCGTGAACGGCCAGGGCCCGGACCGCGTGGAAGCGATCCGGGCCCCGTGACGGCCTGGTGCAGCGTCAGGCCATGGAGCAGGCGGTGCCGTTGAGGGTGAACGAAGCGGGCTTGCTGAAGCTGGAACCGCTCCAGGTGCCCTGGAAGCCGAACGACGCGGTCCCGCCGTTCGCCGGGATCTGGCCGTTGAACGAGACATTCGAAGCCGTCACCGCACCGCTGCTGGGCGAGATGTTCGCGTTCCAGGCGTTGGCCACGGACTGGCCACTGGGCAGCGTGAAGCCCAGGTTCCACCCGTTGATCGCAGAGGAACCGGTGTTGGTGATCGTCACATCGGCCGTGAAACCGCCCGGCCACGAGTTCGGGTTGTAGGCGACCTTGCAACCACCCGGCGTCCCGCCCCCACCCGTGGTGGAACCACCAGTCGTGGTACCACCCGTGGTCGCCCCACCGGTGGTGCTGCCACCCGTCGTGGTGCCACCGGTCGTGGTGCCACCCGTGGTCGTGCCACCCGTGGTGGTGCCGCCGCCGTCGGGGGCAACGGCGCGGCCGGTCTGCGGGGAGATCATGCCGGCGCACAGTCCACGGCTGGCCAGGCCCTGCGCGATGCGCGGGATCGCGGTGAGCGTGTTGGCGGGCCACTCGTGCATCAGGATGACCTGGCCGTTGCCGAGCTGCGCATTGGCCTGCACGATGGCGTCGACGCTGGCGCCGTTCCAGTCCTGCGAGTCGACGTCCCAGATGATCTCGGTCAGGCCGTACTTGGCCTCGACCGACTTCAGCGTGGAGTTGGTCTCACCGTACGGCGGACGGAAGAGCTTCGGCGTGCCGCCGCCCGCGCTGGAGATGGCCTGCTGGGTCCGGGAGATCTCCGAGTCGATCTGGGCCTGGCTCTGCTGGGTCAGGTGCGGGTGGGTGTAGCTGTGGTTGCCGACCCACATGCCGGCGTTGATCTCGGCCTGGACCTGGGCGGGGTAGGAGGCGGCGTACTGGCCCTCGTTGAACATGGTGGCCCGCAGGCCGTTCTGCTTGAGTGCGTTGAGTATGGCCGGGGTGTGGTCGTTGGACGGGCCGTCGTCGAAGGTGAGTCCGACGTATCCGTTGCAGGTGGCGGCGTGCGACGGGGTGGCGTTGACACCGAGGGAGACGGTGCCTGCCATGGCCATCGCGGCGACGGCCAGACCCGTGACCAGGCCGCGTATCGACAGATGGGGGGCGATGCGCATGGGGGGTTCCTACTCGTGCAGGCGGCGGACCGCGGGTGGGGGTGGCGGCGAGCGGCCGAGGAACGCGGATACCTCGGCCGCTCTGGTTATGCCGAGCCTCGGATGGCCTGGTGCGCGGTCAGGCCACGGAACAGGCGGTGCCGTTGAGGGTGAATGAGCCAGGCTTGCTGAAGCTGGATCCGCTCCAGGTGCCCTGGAAGCCGAACGACGCGGTCCCGCCGTTCGCCGGGATCTGGCCGTTGAACGAGACATTCGAAGCCGTCACCGCACCGCTGCTGGGCGAGATGTTGGCGTTCCAGGCGTTGGCCACGGACTGGCCACTGGGCAGCGTGAAGCCCAGGTTCCACCCGTTGATCGCAGAGGAACCGGTGTTGGTGATCGTCACATCGGCCGTGAAACCGCCCGGCCACGAGTTCGGGTTGTAGGCGACCTTGCAACCACCCGGCGTCCCGCCCCCACCCGTGGTGGAACCACCAGTCGTGGTACCACCCGTGGTCGCCCCACCGGTGGTGCTGCCACCCGTCGTGGTGCCACCGGTCGTGGTGCCACCCGTGGTCGTGCCACCCGTGGTGGTCCCGCCCGTGGTGCTCCCGCTGCCGCCGTCGCTCACCGTGATGTTGGAGTTGCCGCTGCTCTGGTAGCCCTCGGTGGCGAGGATCATGTAGTTGAAGCTGCCCAGGTTCATGCCGTACTTGGACCAGGCGTCAAAGTGGTTGCCGGTGGTGATGGTGCCGCCGGTCTTCTTCGACTGCCGGACGCTCCAGTACTGGTTGAACGTCTTGGTGCCCTCGATCGACGGGGCGTTGGTCCGCGTCGTCTGGTAGATGTCGTAGGTGCCGCCGTCGCTGGTGACGGTGCCCTTGAAGGTACCCGTGGGCCGGTAGGTGCCCCAGTTGTCGACGACGTAGTACTCGACGAGCGGGTTGGTCGTCCAGCCGTACAGGGCCAGGTACGCGTTGCCGGACGGGTTGAAGCTGCCCGAGTAGTTCACGCTCTTGCGCGCGCCGGTGCTCCAGCCCTTGCCGGCGACGAAGTTGCCGACATTGCTCCAGGTGGTGCTGTAGTTGCCACCGGAACCCAGGTTCATCGAGACCGAACCGCCGCCATCGGTCCAGAACGAGTAGTAGTAGCCGTTGTTGGTACCGGTCTGGTTCGAGGTGATCGTCGTGTCAGCGCTGGCGGTACTGGGCATGGCCAGCGCGGCCACGGCCAGCGCCAGGGCACACGTGGCACCGACCAGCAGCCTGACACGGTTGCGTATACCGCCCGTCCAACGGGCAGAGACATGACCCATGAGCGTGCTTCCTCCTGATGAAGGCTGACAGGGGAACATCCGGACGGCGCGATACGAGCCGGCAGAGCCGAACGAACGGCCCGGGGCCAGGGGCAACCCGGGAATGACGACCGGTCCCCGAAGGGGACGGCACAGCGCACGCCACGTCATGCAACGCAGCCGGGAAGAGCAGACCGATGGCCGTACGAAGGCGCTTCTTCGTTACGCGGACATTTCAATCGCTGGAGAGTATGCGCCCGGATCAAAGCGCCCGTCAATGAGTTGTTTCCGAAAGTTCACCGAAACTCACCAGTGATCACCAGGGCTATCAGTCGAAACATTTCGGAAGCCGCAACTCCCAGCCCCACAAGGGCTCCACGACCACCCACCACGGCGAAACTTTCGCAACCGCCGGGGCCGGTGGTCGGCGGCCTGCGGGTTGCCGCGAGAGGCCCTGTCACCCGGAGCAGCAAAGACGGCGGACGGAGCCCCTCCCCCGTCCGCCGTGGCCGGATTGGGGTGTCAGGCGCGCAGGTGGTCGCCGGTTGCTCCGTCGATGAGCTCTCGCACGATGTCCATGTGTCCCGCGTGTCGTGCGGTCTCTTCGATCATGTGGATCAGCACCCAGCGCATGGACACGGTGATGCCGTTCCAGGATGTGCCGAGGCCGTCAAGGTGGATCTCGTCGATCGCTTGGTCGGCGGCGGCTCGGGCGCGGCCGTAGAACTCCACGATGTCTGCGGTGGACTCGTGCGGTTCCACGGTCATGTCTTCTGTGTAGGCATCGAACCAGAACGGTTCGGTCTCGCGCCCGAACGTTGTGCAGAACCACCCGTATTCGACGGTTGCCAAGTGCTTCACCATGGCCAGCAGGTTGGTCCCTGACGGAGTCATGGGTCGCCGCAGTGCTTCGTCGTCAAGGCCGTCGAGCTTCCAGAGGATCACATCGCGATGCCGGTCGAGGCTGGCGTGCAGGCTTTCCTTCTCGCCACCGGTGTAGGGCACGATTCTTGTCATCCACGGACCGTAGCAGCGGGGTCTGACGTTGTCGGTTTCCATGCTCACCGACGCTACGAAGTGCCGGGCCGGGGCGGTATCGGCCTGGACACACGGGTGGGTGGGGCCGGCCCCACTCTCCGGCTGATCAGGGCGGCAGCGGGCTCCGCGCGGTGCAGAGTGGGAGCACCGAACGGAAGGCGGGGGAAGAGTCATGAGACAGCTGGGTTCGTGGGTGGCGAGCGCCGGGGTGGGGTTTGTGCGGGCGTGTGTCGTGGCGGCCGTGAGCATGCTGGTCCCGGCCGTGTGGGCCGCCGCCGTGGCGCTGGGGATCTGGTGGGGGGCGGGAAACCCGTGGTCGTGGGTGGCGCCGTTCATGCTGGTCTGCGTGGGCACGCTGGCCCTGTCCCGCCCGGTCTGCCGGATCGTCCGCTTCCTCGTCGCGAGGTGGACCGCCACCGTCATCCCCGCCGGATACCGGCAGGCCGGGCAGGTCACGCGGATGTCCACCGGGTACTGGTGGAACGGCTTCTCCTATGAGCGCACCCGTCGGGACGCCCTCATGGACCAGCGGTGGCGGGTCCGGTGGAGCGACCCCGCCACCTGGCGCGACCTGCGGTTCACGGGGATCGCGCCGCTCACCGCCGGTGTGGTCGCGTCCCTGCCGCCGGCCGGGGTGGCCGCGGCGGTCCTCGGGCTCGGCCGACCGGAGCCCGCCGCGCGCCTCCTCGGGGCGCTCGGTGCGGTCGTGGCCATCGCCTCCGCCCCGTACGCCTGGCGGCCCATCAAGCCGGTGGCCGTACGGTTCCTGCGCCCGTCGCCCGCGATGGCGCTGGCCGACCGGGTGGAGGAGCTGACCGCCCAACGCGCGGACACGACGGTCGCCCAAGCCGCCGAGATCCGCCGGATCGAGCGGGATCTGCACGATGGAGCGCAGGCCCGCCTGGTCGCGCTCGGGCTCTCCCTGGCGACCGCCGGGAAACTGATGGAGTCCGACCCCGACCAGGCCAGGGCACTGATGCGGCACGCGCAGGCCGGCGCCACCGCCTCGCTGGCCGAGCTGCGCGAGCTGATCCGGGGGATCAGCCCGCCGGTACTGAGCGAGCGCGGGCTCGTCGACGCCGTCCGCGCCCTCGCCCTGGACATCCCCCTCGATGTGGCCGTCAGCGCCGACACCCCGCTGCGTCTGGACCCGCCGATCGAGTCCGCCGTCTACTTCGGCATCGCCGAGCTGCTCACCAACGCGGTCAGGCACGCCCAGGCGTCCCGGGCGCACATCTCCCTCACTCGGGACGGCACCGGCATCGTCGCCGAGGTCGAGGACGACGGCCGGGGCGGAGCCGACGTCCGGACCGGCGGCGGGCTCGCGGGCCTGCGCCGCCGCCTCGCGGTCTTCGACGGCACCCTGGAGATCAGCAGCCCGCCGGGCGGTCCGACCCATGTCAGGATGGCGGTGCCATGCGAATCGTTGTAGCCGAAGACCTCTACCTCCTGCGTGACGGCATGGTCCGCCTGATCGAGGCATGCGGGCATCAGGTGGTGGCGACGGCGGCCACCGGGCCCGAGACGCTCGCGGCGCTGCGGACGTGGCGCCCGGATGTGTCCGTCATCGACGTCCGCATGCCGCCGAACCAGTCGGACGAGGGCCTGCGGGCAGCCCTCGCCGCCCGCGACGAGATGCCCGGACTGCCGGTCCTCATCCTCTCCCAGCACGTCGAGCAGTTGTACGCCCGGGAACTCCTGGCCGACGGCTCCGGCGGTGTCGGCTACCTGCTCAAGGAGAGCGTGTTCGACGCCGACCAGTTCATCGGCGCCCTGGAGCGCGTCGCGGGCGGCGGGACCGCCATGGACCCGGCCGTCATCGCAAGGCTGCTGTCCGGCAGTTCGCCGACCCGGGGACTCAAGCGGCTCACCGAACGCGAGTACTCCGTGCTGGGCCTCATGGCCGAGGGGCTGTCCAACCAGGCCATCGGCCGCCGGCTCTTTCTCAGTGAGAGTGCCATCGGCAAGTACACCACCTCCATGTTCGGCAAGCTCGGCATCACCGACGACGACGACACCAACCGCCGCGTCCGCGCCGTCCTCACCTACCTGAACAAGCCCTAGCGACCCCAGGTCCCGGAGACGGCGGCGAGCCCTGGACACGCCCACCGGCAAAGTCATCGGCGCGGCGGCGTTCCGCCAATCGGGCCGGACTGATGGAACGTCAGCTTTGTCCCCACTTGCGCAGCCCCGCAACCGTCCCGGGCCGTCCACGCCGTCCGGACCGCCGGGAACCGACGGCAAGGGGGCGGCCGCCCGATCTGTCCGGATGCCCGCTTAAGTCGGATACATACGGAAAATTACGGTACCGCGAATGGTCCTTTATCGGATTCGCCCAGCTCAGCGGCCACCCCCGCAACGGAACGCCCCAGTCAGCATGTGGCGGAGATGTGGCGGATCTGTCGCCTGTCGCGTTTCCGCCATTAATCGCTCGTTCCTGTGACGCCACGCCCCGTGCCACGCTCGCGCAGCCGAACGGGCGATCCCTCCCGCTCGGCACTCCCTCCACGAGAAGGGGTACCGATGCGCAATGCACCACCGGGCGGTTCGGGCTCTCCATCAGAGCGCCGTCACCTCCTCAGGACCGCGACGATCCTGTCGCTGAGCGCAGCACTGGTGACCGCGTGGGGCAGCTCGATGCTTCCCGCAGCGGCCGCGACCGCCACCGTCTCCCCGGCTCCGGTACTGGACGGCGCCGGCGCCGGCGGTCCGGTGATCGTCTGGATGAAGGACCAGCACGCGAACCTGAACCTCAGGACGCAGGGGGCGCAGCGGATCGCCGCCGCGCACTCGGACCAGGCGTCGATCGTGTCCGACATCAAGAGCCACGGCGGTACGGACATCAGGCAGTTGGTCAGCGTGAACGCCGTCGCCGCCCAGCTGTCGGCGGACGAGGTGAAGCGGCTCAGCCGGAACTCCGGGGTCAGCAAGATCGTCCCCGATGCGCAGGTCGAGGTGCTGGCCACCGCCACCACCGCCACCGTGGACGACCCGGCCTCGCTGGACCCGGCGCTCTGCCCGAGCGACCCGGCCAAGCCGCTGAACGAGCCGGAGGCGCTGGCCGACATCCACTACCAGAGCGACGACCCGAACGCCCCGCGCATGGCGAGTTCGATAGCCACCGGCAAGGGGGTGCTCATCGGGATCGACGGGATGAACAGCCTGGCCGGCAACCCGAACTTCACCCGCACGGACGGCTCGCACGTGGTGATCGGCGCCCCGGACTACACCAAGGACAAGAGCAACGACGAGGCGTACGGTGACGCCTCGTCCATCGGTGCGCAGGGCACGGTCGTCTACGACTTCGCCAAGGAGCTGCCGTATTCCGGTCTGCCGACCGGCTGCACCTTCGTGCTGAGGGGCGACGCGCCGGACGCGTCGCTGGTCGACGCGGGCAACATGGACACGCCGGAGAGCATCGCCGGGCAGTCCGACTCCGGTACCAGGTCCGAGTCGCAGATCGTGGCCGGGATCGACACCGCGGTCACCAAGTACCACGTCGATGTGATCTCGGAGTCCTACGGCTACTCGCCCCGACCGGGCAGCTACAAGACCCACTGGGCGGCCAACGACGCTGCGGTGGCCGCCGGGGTGACCGTGGTGGTCTCCTCCGGTGACAGCGGTGTCTCCGGCACCATCTCCTCGCCGGCGGACGACCCGCAGGTGATCGCGGTGGGCGCGACCAACACCCTGCGGCTGAACGCGCAGGCGTACGGCTACACCGGCTGGGGCAACGGCGACATCACGCCGCTCTCCTCCGGCGGTGTGACGCCGAACAACAAGGTCGTCGACCTGGTCGCCCCGGGCTACGGCGGCCAGGCGGCCTGCAACCCGGCGGGCAGCGGCTGCCCGACCAACACGGCGACCGAGGCGTTCGGCGGCACCAGCCAGTCGGCTCCGTTCGTGGCGGGCGCGGCGGCCGATGTGATCCAGGCGTACCGGGACTCGCACAGCGGCACCAGCCCGACGCCCGCGATGGTCAAGCAGATCCTCACCGGTACGGCCACCGACATCGGTGCACCGGCCGACCAGCAGGGCTCCGGGCTGCTGGACATCTACGCCGCCGTCAAGGCGGCGCAGCAGATGCCCGGCAGCACGCTGGCCACGGGCGGCGGCGACTCCCCCGCCCTGGTCACCCCGCAGACCCAGTTGGACCTGACCGGCAACCCCGGGACGACCAACGACCAGACCGTGCAGCTGTACAACACCGGCGACACGGCGACGACGGTGACCGGCAGCTACCGGTCGCTGGGCACGCCCACGCAGATCGGTGATGTGGTCACCGAGGACGTCAGCGCTCCGGACCCGAGCCTGCCGGTCCCCGCCGAGGGCGCCAGGGCCGCCGCCCCGGTCACCTTCACCGTGCCGGCCGGCCTCGACCGGCTCGACGCCGACATGATCTGGCCGGACCCGACCCATGGGGCGGTGCTGTCGTTCACGCTGGTCGACCCCAAGGGCCGGCTGCGGCAGATCTCGTACGACTACGGCACGCCGTCGACCAGGGCGGGGAGGCTGGGTACGGTCCCCAACCTCCAGCACACCGAGATCGCCCACCCCGAGGCGGGCAAGTGGACGGCGAAGATCCTCTGGGCGAACGGCCGTTCGCACCTCCAGGACCCGCCGAATGTGCCGGGCACGTACACCGGCTCGGTGTCGTTCAAGGCCTCTGGGCGGCACTTCGTGACCGCGCCCGCGTCCGGCCCGGTGGTGATCCCGGCGCACAGCAGCGTCGGCGTCCCGCTGCACATCGCGATGCCGGCGGAGCCGGGTGACCACCCGCAGTCGGTGCAGTTCACCGCCGACAGCGGCGCGGCGACCTCGCTGCCGGTGTCCCGCCGCACTCTGATCCCGGCGGCCGGCGGCCCGTTCGACACCCTGATCACCAGCACGGTGGGGCGCGACCAGGGCCAGACCAGCACGTTCAACTTCCCGGTCGCGGCGGGTCGCAAGGACCTCACCGTGACCTTCCAGACGGACGACGCCGGCACCGACAACCCGTACACCTTCTACCTGGTCGACCCGAGCGGGAAGCTCTCCACCTCGGTGGGTTCGGCGGCCACCACGGTCGACGGTGTCACCAAGGCGACCGGCACGCTGCACGTCGCCAACCCGGCCGCGGGCATGTGGGAGATCGACGTCAAGCTGAACCTCACGGTCAGCGGCAAGGAGTTCACCCAGGTCGTCCACGGCACCGTGGCTCCGGACGCTTCGGCCGCTCCGGTGATCACCTCGCCGGGTGACGGAGCGATCAGCGGGGGCAAGACCCCGGCGATCTCGGGCACCGGCGCCCCCGGCGCCACGATCAAGGTCACCGACGAAACCGGCAGGACCGTCTGCACCACCACCGTCACCACCGACGGCTCCTGGACCTGCACCCCCAACACCGACCTGGCCCCCGGCAGCCACACCCTCACCGCCAACCAGACCGACGGCAACGGCACCACCACCTCCCCCACCATCGGCGTCACCATCGCCTACAGCAGCACCACCGAGAACATCACCACCACCGTCACCCAGCAGGGCGGCCTCACCATCAGCGTCGACAACGCAGCCGCCGTCACCCTCCCCACCCCCGTCCTCACCGGCGACGCCACCGCCCTCACCACCAGCGGCGACATCAACCCCGTCACCGTCACCGACACCCGCACCCACAGCCCCGGCTGGAACGTCGTCGGCCAGGTCGCCGACTTCACCAACACCAACGGCGACACCATCGCCGCCACCAACCTCGGCTGGACCCCCAAGGTCCTCGACACCGCCACCGGACAGACCGTCACCCCCGGCACCACCATCAACCCCGGCACCAACGGCGGACTCGCCAAATCCCAGCAACTCGCCACCGCCGGAGTCGGCACCGCCAACGGCACCGCCCACATCGGCGCCACCCTCAACCTCCTCGCCCCCACCACCACCAAGACCGGCACCTACACCGCCACCATGACCCTCACCGCCATCTAAACCCCCCACACCAGGGTCCGGTCGGAGGCGACCCCCCACCCCCGACCGGACCCCACCACCACAACAGCTCAGCCGTGTCCTGATCCGGCGAGCGCCCCTCAGACCGCCGCGCATCGAACAGATCCGGCGTCGCAGGACCCCATCAGCACCACCAGTCATTCGATTCTTCCGGAGGCATGAATGCGGAAAGTGCCACGCAGGGCCATCGCCCCTGCGGTAGGTGCCGCAGTGGCGATAGGCATGCTGCTGTCCAATGCGACAGCAGCCCTGGCCAGCACCGCGCACAGCACGTCGGCGACGAGCGACAGCCCCAGCAAGGACGACCGGATCGCCACGCTGACCACGGCGCTCGACAAGATCACCGCCAAGATCAATTCCGGCGGCCGGAACCCCCAGTCCTACGGCAGCGCCGATCTGCGGGACATCTTCTCGTACCACGTCGACTCCCTGTGGAAGCAGGGCATCGACGGGGCGGGCACGACGATCGCGCTGATGGAGGGTTGGGAGGACCCCAACA
The DNA here is from genome assembly GCF_003258605.2 of Peterkaempfera bronchialis. Lineage (NCBI taxonomy): Bacteria > Bacillati > Actinomycetota > Actinomycetes > Kitasatosporales > Streptomycetaceae > Peterkaempfera > Peterkaempfera bronchialis. The sequence goes on along the minus strand of NZ_CP031264.1, from coordinate 5,837,869 downwards.
TCCAGGCCACCATGAACGCGTTCGACGACACGGTCGGGCTGCCGCACGCCACGATCGAGACGGTCTACCCGAGCGGTTCGCTGCCCAGCACCTGCCCGGCGGGCATGGTGGCGCTCGGCTCGTACGGCTCGTGCAGCGCCTGGCAGGGCGAGCTGCGGCTGGATGTCGAGGCGGCGCACATGCTGGCGCCGTACGCCAAGATCCTGATCGTGGCGACGCCGTCCGACAGCGAGATCGTCGGTGACGCGTCCAGCGAGGTCGCGATGCCCGAGATCGTCAAGGGCATGGAGTTCGTCAGCCAGAACCACCTGGCCGACGTGATGTCCATCAGCGACGGCAGCAGCGAGACCGACTACAGCCGTGGCAAGCAGGAGATCACCGCGCAGGACATCGGCGAGGTCATGGCCGCGGCCTACGGCGTGCCGATCGTCAACGCCACCGGTGACTGCGGCGCCGCGCAGAACCTGACGACCGCGACCAAGCAGTGCGGCACGGTCTCCTCCGGTCCGGCGTCGGCGACCTGGGCGGACTCGCCGTGGGTCACCGCGGTCGGCGGCAGCCGGCCGTCGCACACCGCGCCGTGCCCGCCGTGCGGCAACGACGTCTTCCCCCTCGACCCGATCGAGGGCGCCGGCCTGTCGGAGATCTACGCCCGGCCGAGCTACCAGGACGGCATCGCCTCCATCAGCGGCAGCAAGATGCGCTCGCTGCCGGACATCACGATGAACAGCCAGAACGGCACCTCCGAGGCCGCCCCGCTGTTCGCCGGCGTGGTCGCCATGGCGACGCAGATCCACGGCGCTCCGCTGGGCGCGATCAACGAGCTGCTGTACCAGAGGCTCGCCAAGGACCCGGTGGCCAACGGCCTGGTCGACGTGACCACGGGCAACAACACCTACAAGACCGTCCCGGGCTACTACGCCGCACCGGGCTATGACGTGGCATCTGGCTGGGGCACGGTGGACGCCAGCAAGTTCGTGCCCGCTCTCGCCTCGGCCGCAGCGGCGGGGAACCCGATGACAGCCAAGGCGCAGGCCGCCCAGCGCGAGCTGGAGGACACGCTGACACTGTCGCCCTCGACCACCGTGCTGCCCAACGGCATGGTGAACATCACCTCCACCGGCTTCCTGCCGGACCACCCGGTGAAGCTGACCCTCGACGGAAACCCGCTGGCCACGGTCACGGCGGACACGTCGGGCAACTTCAGCTACGCCTTCACGCCCAACGGCAAGGGGCTCGCGGCCGGCAGGCACACGGTGGCCGTGACCAGCATGCTGCTCAACCAGAGCAAGGACTTCACGGTGAAGTCGACCGGTCCGGACGCTCCGGGTGCTCCGGTGATCAGCTCGCCGGGTGACGGGACGATCAGCGGCGGCAAGACCCCGGCGATCTCGGGCACCGGCGCCCCCGGCGCCACGATCAAGGTCACCGACGAAACCGGCAGGACCGTCTGCACCACCACCGTCACCACCGACGGCTCCTGGACCTGCACCCCCAACACCGACCTGGCCCCCGGCAGCCACACCCTCACCGCCAACCAGACCGACGGCAACGGCACCACCACCTCCCCCACCATCGGCGTCACCATCGCCTACGGCAGCACCACCGAGAACATCACCACCACCGTCACCCAGCAGGGCGGCCTCACCATCAGCGTCGACAACGCAGCCGCCGTCACCCTCCCCACCCCCGTCCTCACCGGCGACGCCACCGCCCTCACCACCAGCGGCGACATCAACCCCGTCACCGTCACCGACACCCGCACCCACAGCCCCGGCTGGAACGTCGTCGGCCAGGTCGCCGACTTCACCAGCACCAACGGCGACACCATCGCCGCCACCAACCTCGGCTGGACCCCCAAGGTCCTCGACACCGCCACCGGACAGACCGTCACCCCCGGCACCACCATCAACCCCGGCACCAACGGCGGACTCGCCAAATCCCAGCAACTCGCCACCGCCGGAGTCGGCACCGCCAACGGCACCGCCCACATCGGCGCCACCCTCAACCTCCTCGCCCCCACCACCACCAAGACCGGCACCTACACCGCCACCATGACCCTCACCGCCATCTAAACCCCCCACACCAGGGTCCGGTCGGAGGCGACCCCCCACCCCCGACCGGACCCCACCACCACAACAGCCACCATCACGGCAGAGAAGGGGCAACGATGCTGGCAGAGCGCGTCGCCGACACGGATCATCCGGAAGACCGCTCCTTCCGATGCCTTGTAGCGGGCTTGCTCGCGCTGCTGGTGCTGCTGGGCGCGACGGTGCTGCCGGCGGGCATCGCGACCGCCGCACCGGCATCGCCGTCCCCGACGGCAAGCCCCTCCCCCACGGCAAGCCCCTCGCCCGGCAAGCCCGCACCGAACCAGGTCGCCTGGTCGATCCAGGGAGCCACCAAGCACAAGCCCGACACCCGGCCCACCCTCACCTACCAGGACTTCAAGCCCGGCAGTTCACGCGAGGACTTTGTCGCGGTCGACAACTTCGGCGACAAGCCACTCAGCCTGACGGTGTATCCCAGCGACGCCTTCAACACCCAGGTCGGCGGCTTCGACGTGCTGCCGGCCGCCCGCAAGTCGGTCGATGTGGGCAGCTGGATCCGGATGGCCAAGACCGTGGTCCGGGTCCCCGCCCGCTCCAGCGTCGTCGTCCCGTTCACCGTCGCCGTACCGAGGAACGCCACCCCCGGCTTCCACGTCGGCGGCATCGTGGCCTCCTCGTCCGGCACCGCGCTCGACACCAAGGGCAACAACGTCCTGGTCGACCGGCGGGTCGGCATCCGGATGTACCTCCAGGTCTCCGGGCCCCTGCATCCGACCCTCGCGGTGCAGAACCTCTCGGTGCACTACCAGGGAGGCTGGAACCCGACCGGCCCCGGTACGGCGACGGTCAGCTACACGGTGGCCAACACCGGCAATGTGCCGCTCCAGGCCCGGCAGAGCCTGCGTACGGACGGCCTGTTCGGGGCGTTCGCCAAGACCACCGAGGCAGCCGACGTCCCGCTGCTGCTGCCCGGCAACTCGGTACGGCTGACCCAGAAGCTCACGGACGTCTGGCCCGGCGGCCGACTGCGCACCAAGGTCGAACTCGCCCCCTACACGACGATCTTCACGCTCGCATCGCCCCCGGCCCCCGCCGTCGGCCAGACCAGCGTGTGGGCCATGCCGTGGACCTGGCTCATCGGCCTGCTGATCGTCCTCGCGGCCATCGGCTGGTCCGTCCACCGCAAACTGCGCCGCCGCAAGGCCGCACGAGCAGCCAGCACCCCGGCCACCACACCCGAGCCCACAGCCCCGGCGCCCACCCCGGCCACCAAGCCGGAGTAACCGACCGACGGCAGGTCAGCAGCCGCCCACCCTGACAGCGCACCCATCGCGGGCACGACCCGGTTGACCCGGCCATCGCCGGGTCCCGGGCTCGGCCGGTGGGATCAGGCCCCCATGTGGATATGGGCCGCCCAGCTGGTGGGTGGAAACCCCCGGTCGCGGGCGCGTCTGGCTGCGTGGTGCAGAGCAGTTGCGGCTGATTCCGCCGCTGGTTGTGCGCCTGGGCCGAAGCTGCCGTAGAAGTCGGCCCGGTCGACCCACCACCCGCCGAAGTTTCTCCCCGCCGACACAGTGGACGTGGTCGATGGCGAAGGCGTTGCCCCCCGGCGTACCGAGGGTGAGCGTGGCAGCTGCGGCGAGCGTCGCAGCCACGGAACGCGCGACCCTCTTGCCGACCTGTTCCGGAGCCTGCGCGCCCACCCCGGCTTGCCGATGGCCGTCACCCATGGTCCCTCTTCTGCTACTTGGAGTGATCATTCCATGTCGTGCGGGCATGGCAAGCGGAATGGCAGAAGGCCACTGCCGGCTCCATGTGCCCCAGCGGTCGGATTGTGCCGTCCGCCGGTCCTGCCGAGGCACGTCGCTTGAGGGGTACGGCAGGACCCGGGCCGCCCCATCGCACACCGCGTGGCGGATGATGGGGAGCGACTGGTCGGACGGACAGCGGATGTGAGGGGCAGCGCAGTGTCAGAGGGCGAATCCGTTTGGTCGGAGTCGGACCCGCGGTCGGCAGGTGCCGGCGGGACGGAGGCCGTCGTGGCCGTCGCGCCCCCTGAGGCCGAGACTGGAACCGGGGTGCCGAGCGCTCGGCGGTCCCTTCGGAGGCGGCTGGGCGGGGGCGTGGTGCTCCTCGTCCTCACCGTGCTGTTCCTCCTGCCCTGGTGGACGCTGTTCGCCTCCGGCGTCGACTGGCCTTTCCCGGTCGTCCTGACCGGCACGCTCGTCTTCGCCGCCGGGCTGGTCTCCTTCCCCTTCCTGATGGCCGCGGGCCACGGGCAGCGGCGGTCCGACCGGGCGGCGCGCGTGGCCGACAGCGCTCTCGGGGTGGTCTGGGTACTGTTCACCTGGTCGGCGCTGGGCGGGCTGCTGCACCTCGTACTGATGGGGCTAGGCGTCGGCGGCGTGGGCCCGGCCAGGATCATCGCCGTGGCCGTGGCCGTGGTCTCGGCCGGACTGCTGGCCTGGGGACACCACGAGGCCATGCGCGTACCACGGGTGAAGCGGCTCGACCTCGTCGTCCCGCGGCTCGGCGGGGGTCTGGACGGAACGCGTGTCGTCGTACTGGCCGACACCCACTACGGGCCGATCGACCGGGCCGACTGGTCGGCGCGGGTCGCGGAGGCGGTCAATGCGCTCGACGCCGACGTCGTGGTCCACGCCGGCGACATCGCCGACGGCACCCCCGCCCAGCGCCGGGAGCAGTCCGCGCCGCTCGGGACGATCCGGTCGCGGCTGGCCAAGGTGTACGTCACGGGGAACCACGAGTACTTCGGGGAGGCCCAGGGCTGGCTTGACCGCATGGCGGAACTGGGCTGGGAACCGCTGCACAACCGCCATGTCGTGGTGGAGCGCGGCGGGGACCTCCTCGTGCTCGCGGGTGTGGACGACGTGACGGCGGAGTCCTCCGGCCTGGCTGGACACCGCGCGAACCTGCACGGCGCACTGGCGGGGGCGGACCCCGACCAGCCGGTCCTGCTCGTCGCCCACCAGCCCAAGTACGTGGGACAGGCCGCTGACGCCGGTATCGACCTGCAGATCTCCGGACACACCCATGGCGGCCAGATCTGGCCGTTCAACTTCCTGGTCCGGATCGACCAGCCGGTGGTGCACGGCCTGAGCCGACACGGGGAGCGGACCCAGCTCTACACCAGCCGGGGCGCCGGCTTCTGGGGGCCGCCGTTCCGCGTCTTCGCGCCGAGCGAGATCACGCTGCTCACCCTGCGGTCGGCATAGCCCCGGCCTTGTCCTGGGCCTGGGCCTGGCCGCGTAGGAACGCGGCCAGGCCTTGCGGTCGCATTCGGGAGCGGGCTCGCTCCCGTGCTGCTTCGGCTACTGGTCGAGAGGGGTGAGGTGCGCGGTCAGGCGCCGTGCCAGGACCTCCACAGCGCCGCATAGCCGCAGTTGGCCGCCAACAGTTCGGCGTGGCTGCCCAGTTCGGTCACCCGGCCGCCGTCCATGACCGCGACCCGGTCCGCGTCGTGCGCGGTGTGCAGGCGATGGGCGATGGCGATCACGGTGCGGCCCTTGAGTACGGCCGCCAACGAGCGCTCGGTGTGCCGGGCCGTGGCCGGGTCGAGCAGGGAGGTCGCCTCGTCCAGGATCAGCGTGTGCGGATCGGCCAGGACCACGCGGGCCAGGGCGAGTTGCTGAGCCTGCTGGGCGTCCAGGCGGTGCCCGCCGGAGCCGACCTCGGTGTCCAGCCCGTCCGGCAGCTCATCCACCCAGTCGACGTCCACGGCGGCCAGCACCGCGTGCAGCTCCTGGTCGGTGGCGCCGGGCGCGGCGATCCGGAGGTTGTCCCGGACGGTGCCGAGGAAGACGTGGTGCTCCTGGGAGACCAGGACGACATGGCGGCGCAGCTGTGCCGGGTCCAGCTCGGCGACGGGCACCTGCCCCACCGTCACCCGGCCGGTGCGCGGCGCCTCCGCTCCGGCCAGCAGTCGGCCCAGGGTGGACTTTCCGGCACCTGAGGGGCCGACCACCGCCAGTCGCTCGCCAGGGCGGACCGTCAGGTCGACACCGTGCAGGACGTCCCGCTCCCCCTGGTAGGCGTACCGGACGCCGACCACGTCGATCCGGTCGTCGGCGGGCTGCTCGCCGCCGGTCACGACCGGCGCTTCGATCCGGCCGATGCCCTCGACCCTGGCGAAGGAGGCGTTGCTGCGCTGGAGTTGGTCGAGCCACATCAGGACCTTGTCCAGCGGCTCGGCGAGCTTCCAGAAGTAGAGGGCGCAGGAGATCACCGCGCCGACGCTGACCGCGCCGCTGCCGCGCAGGGCCCCGCCGATCAGCAGGATGCCCGCGACCGGGGCGATGTACGAGAACTCGACCACCGGGAAGAGCACGCTGCGCAGGTGGAGCGTGTGGGTGCGGGTGACGCGGCAGCTCTCGATCGCCTCGGCGGCGGCGGCGATCCGGCGCTCCTCCAGGCCCAGCGCCTCGACCGTCCGGGCCCCGGCGGCGGTGGAGCTGAGCACTTCGGCGAGCCCGGAGGCGGCGGCGCCCTCGGCGAGGTAGCCGGCGTGGGCACGGCGCAGGTACCAGCGGGTGGCGAACCAGATCCCGGACAGGCAGAGCACCCCGCAGATGCCCAGCGGCAGGTTGATCGCAAGCATGGCGGCCAGGATGAAGACGACCTGGACGAGCGCGACGAAGACCTCGGGCCCGGCGTCGCGCAGGGTGGTGCCGACGGTGGCGACATCGGCGGTGCCGCGCGTCATCAGGTCACCGGCGCCCGCGCGCTCGACCACCGAGGCGGGCAGGGCGAGTGCCCGCTCGACGAATCGCTCGCGGATCCGCGCCAGGGTCCGCTCACCGAAGCGGTACCCGATGTACCGGGCGAAGCGGCCCAGCAGCAGCTGCGCCAGCGCGAAGCAGAGGATGCCCAGGGCGAGTCGGTCAACGTCCGGAAGGTGGCGTCCATCCGGACTCGCGTCATGGTGCGGTGGCGCATGATGCCCAGCCAGGCGTTGAGCAGCGCGACGCCGATCAGCGCGGCCACCCACCCGACCAGGACAGCGGTCCTCCCCGGCTGAAGCCCGTCGTCGATCGCACGCTCCATGAGGTACGGCGGCAGCATCAGGCAGACCATCCAGAGGGTACCGAGCACCGCGCCGCCCACGACCCGTCGGCGCTGACTCATGGTCAGCCACCACAGGTAACGCGCCGCGCTTCGGTGATCCGGAGTTCCCGGGTCAGCGTACGAGTCCATCATGAGCGACACCCTAACCGCCTTTCCCGCGCCTCGGCCAGAATGTTCTTCAATTCCCCGACCGCCTATGGATAAAGTCACCGCAAGAAGCAGCCTCGCGAAATCCGCGCAGGCTTCCAAAACTGGCTCGACCCATTTGCTATGCGAATTCCCCCCGCATTCTGCGGGCCCTCGGACGATATCTTCAGCCGTTCGTCGGCCTCGACCCGTTGTTTGGCGGGAGCCGCCCGGGTGGAACGCTCCAGTCCGGTTCAGCGCCGCCGCGCGACCCGCCCGCCCCCTGCCCGGTGAGGAGCACCTGTGGTGGAGACCCATGGCGTCAGCCGGCGCGGCTTCCCCTGCACGCGGCATCCGCCGCCGGACTGGCCGCCGCAACGCCCCCGGCCGCACCGCCCGCGTCCGCCGCCGACACAAGTCGTACGACCCTGGTCCGCACCGCCGCGACGGGAGGGTCCGTCACCGCTTGCCCGACCGGGGCATGGCTGATCGCCGAGGTGCAGGGCATCCTGTGGCGGATCCCGCGCCACGGCGGAGAAGCGGTGCGGCTGACGGACTGGGACCTGGAGCCGACCCGCCCCGCCTTCTCCCCGGACGGCTCGGCAGTGGCGCTCTGCGCCTACCGGGGCGGCGGCTTCCACCTCTGGACCATGCGGCCGGACGGCACCGGCCTGCGGCAGCTCACCGGCGGCCCCTGGGACGACCGGGGCACCGCCTGGTCACCGGACGGCACCCGGCTCGCGTTCTCCTCCGAGCGCGGCGGCGACGCGGTCACCGGAAGCTCCTACGGCATCTGGACCCTGGAGCTGCGCAGCGGCCGGCTGACCCGCCTGACCGGCGGCCCGTACGAGGACTACGACCCCGCCTGGACGCCGGACGGCCGCCAGGTGGTGTTCGTCCGCGCCGCAGCCGCCGGGACGGGCGGCGGGACGGACGGCGGTCTGACCCTCGCCCGGGTCTCCGCCCAAGGCGGCCGGGTCACCCTCCTGCGCTCCGTGGCCGCCGGCCGCCTGCTGTGCCCGTCCCTCTCCCCGGACGGCCGCGTCGCCCACCTCCATCTGACCAGCACCACCGACTCCCCGTCCCTGCCCGCTGCCGGCGCCGCGCTCATGGTGGACGGCCGACCGGTCACCACCACCGAGGACCTCGCCGCGGCGCCGCCCCAGTGGATCGGTGCGGACCGGTTGCTGTACCTCGCCGACGGCCGCATCCGGGTCCGCAGTCTGTCCTCGCACACGGTCGAGGAGATCCCGTTCACCGCCCGCCAGCCGGTACACCGCCCCCGCTACCAGCCGAAGCGCCGCGACCTGGACTCCACCGCGCCCGCCCGGGTGCGCGGCATCCACCTGCCCGCCCTCGCACCGGACGGCAGACACGTCGCCTTCGCGGCGCTCAACGACCTGTGGCTGATGCCCCTCGGCGGGGCCGCGCCGCGCAGGCTCGTCCGGGAGGACCCCGCCCGCTACCTGCAGATGCCGTCCTGGGCGCCGGACGGCCGCTCCATCCTGTACTGCACCGACCGCGACGGGCTCGCCGCCGTCCACCGCCACCACATCGCCGACGGCAGCGAGACAGTGCTCGCCACCGGTGGCCGGGTCCACCCGGCCCTCTCCCCGGACGGCACCCGCCTGGCCTGCCAGGACACCACCGGCAACCTGCTGCTGCACGACCTGGCCACCGGCACCCACCGGGTCCTGGCCGCGCCGCTCGGCGGCGGCGGCCTACCGGGCGCCCCCAGCTGGTCCCCGGACGGCCGGTATCTGGCGTTCTGCGACCGCAACCGGCTCAACCGGCGCTTCCGCGAGGGGTACAACCTCATCCGGGTCATCGACACCGCGACCGGCGCCGACGCCCGCCACCTGCCCGCCCGCCACCAGTCGCTCTCCGACCGCTGCGCCGCCGGGCCCGTCTGGTCCCCGGACGGCCGCTGGATGGCGCTCGTCCTGGAGTCCGCCCTGTGGCTGCTGCCCGTCACTCCCGAGGGCGCCCCCGCCGGATCGCCACGCCAACTCACCGACGAGCCCGCCGACCACCCCACCTGGGCCGCCGACTCCCGCACCCTGCTCTACCTCTCCAACGGCAGGCTGCGCCTGACCGACCGGGAGGGCACCGAGCGGCGCACCGTCCCGGTCGCCCTCACCGCCCGCCGCAGCCTGCCGCCGCGCCGCACCACCGTCCGCATCCATGCAGGCCAGCTGTGGGACGGCACCGCCGAGCACCCCCGGCACGACGTGGACATCGTGCTGACCGGCCACCGGATCACCGCCGTCGAACCGCACCGCGCGCACCGGCCGGCCGGCCGCACCATCGACGCCTCCAGCCGGACCGTCATCCCCGGCCTGTTCGACAGCCACACCCACCCGTGGCCCGACATCTACGGCGGCCGGCAGAACCTGCTCGCGCTCGCCTACGGCATCACCACCACCGCCTCCATGGGCGGCTTCGCCTACGAGGGCGCCCGGTTGCGCGAGTCCCTGGCGGCCGGCCGCTCGACGGGCCCCCGGCTTTTGGCCACCGCCGAACTGATCGACGGCTCCCGCGTCGCGTACAGCATGGGCCGCGCCCACCGCACCGGCGCCGGAGTCCGCCGCACCATGCAACGCGCCGCCGCCTTGGACGCCGACTTCGTCAAGACCTACGTCCGCGCGCCCGGCTGGACCATGGCCCTGGCCGCCCGCGCCGCCCACCGGCTCGGCGTGCCCTGCGGCAGCCATCTGTGCTTCCCCGGCCGCGACGCCGGCCAGGACCTGACCACCCACCTCCAGGCCACCCAGCGCCTGGAGTACGGGCACGCCACCACGCCCCTCGGCCACATCCACCAGGACCTGCTCCAGGAGTACGCGGACGGCGCCTTCGCCCTCATCGCCACCCCCTTCACCGCCCTGCCGCTGCTCGGCGCGGACCCCGCCCTCGCCGACGACCCGCGGGTGACCGCCCTTATGCCGCCCTGGGACACCGCCACCGTGCGCGAGGCCGCCAGAACCGCCCCCACCGCCCAGCAGCTGCACGCCCTCGCCACCGAGATCCGCGACTACCGCACCCTCGTCGCCCATGGCGCCACCCTCGCGCTGGGCACCGACGCCCCCCTCGTCCCGGTCGGCCTCCACCTGCACCTGGCACTGCGCGCCCTGCACGCCCACGGCTTCACCCCCGCCCAGGCACTGCACTGCGCCACCACCGTCCCGGCCCGGCTCTTCGGCCTCCAGGACGACCTGGGCACCGTCGAACCCGGCAAGATCGCCGACCTCACCGTGGTCGACGGCGACCCCTTCACCGACTTCGCCTCCCTGGTCCGCACCCCCATGGCCGTCCGCGACGGCGTACCCCACCACCAGGCCGACCTGCTCGCCACCCACCCCGCTCACCGGCACGGCCCCGCCGAGCACGCCGCCTGGCTGGAGGTCGGCCGCACCCTGTGCCACGACGCCTGCTGCCACCAGCCGATGGGTTGAGGTGCACGTCCGAGGACTTCTGGAGCGCGTCGGCGACGACTTTTCGAGCGGCACAGGATGGATTGGACAAGTGTTCCGGACAGTCGGCTCGCGTAGCATTCGAGGATGCGATCCGGCGCGGGGGAACGCGACCATACGGCCTGGTTGGACGTTGCCTGTCCGGAGCGGCCCAGCAGGGTGGCCGGTGTCCGTATGGCTGGGTTCCGCGACCGTGGCCTGACCCCGGTTGACCTCAGGGTGATCCCGCATCCCACCGTGATGCTGGCTCTGGAGTTCGGTTCCGGCTCGCCCTTCGTGGACGATGCCGCCGGGCGTCGGCATCGGGGAAGTTTCGTCGCCGGGCCGGGGGCCGGGCGCCGAGGCGCGGTCCGGCTGCGGGGGGAGAACTTCGAGGGCGTCCAGGTGCGCCTGTCCCCAGTGGTCGCACGCGCGACGCTGGGTGTCTCCCCGGCCGACCTGGACGGTGCCGTGGTGGCCCTCGACGACCTTTGGGGCCGGGAGGCGTCTCGGATCCGTGAACAACTGGACGATGCCTCCTCCTGGGAGCAACGCTTCGCGCTGACGGACGCATTGCTCGCCCGCCGATGTGCGGCGGTGCCATCCGTGGCCCCGGAGGTGGCCTGGGCCTGGCACCGAATCGTCGTCAGCCGCGGCCTGGTCCGGGTCGTAGAACTGGCGGCCGAGGTCGGTTGGAGCCGTAAGCGCCTGTGGTCCCGGTTCCACTCGCAGGTCGGCCTGCCTCCCAAGCGCGCTGCGAATCTGGTCCGCTTCGACCATGCCGTCCACCGCCTGGCTGCGGGTGAAGGCGCGGCCCGGGTCGCGGCGGAGAGCGGCTATGCCGACCAGTCCCATCTGCACCGGGACATCGTGGCGTTCACCGGAGTGACCCCGTCGGCCGTGGCCGGTGAACCATGGCTGGCGGTCGACGACATCGCATGGTCGGGTGGTCGCGCACCCGCGCCAACGCCCGGTCGGTGCTCACCGGCGTCGCCCAGACCGCACGGGTGATCACCGCCGAAGCAGGGCCAGCGCGGCATCGCCGAGTTCGACATCGGGCCGGCGGCCGCCCCGGGAGCGCTGCCGTGGCGGCCGTCTCGGTGCCGGCCGCAGGGCGAAGGTTCACCGGGTGACGGGGCCGAGGGATCGGGCAGAGCCCGGCAGCGGAGGCGGGCGAGGGCTGCTGGACCCGGGCAATGACCCGCACCACCCACGTGTGAAAGCATCAGGCTGGCTTCAGGGTTTTCCGGAGACGCGGGGTGGTACGGATGGGCTGGTTTCTCGGGCTCGGCCTTGCGGGTCTGGGGCTGCTCCTGGTGTCCCTGATCTTCGACGGGGTCATGGAGGGCGTCTTCGACGGGCTGGCCGGCGGGCTCGACGGGCTGTTGTCGTTGCCGGTGATCGCCGGGTTCCTGTCGATGCTCGGGTTCGCCGGGGCGATCGTGCTGGGGACCACCGGGCTCGGGGTGCCCGCCGCCATCGCGGTGGGGGTGGGCGCCGGGGCCGGGGCGGGGTGGCTGACGTGGCGGCTGAGCCGGGCGCTGATGAGCGACCGGGGTGCCGGGGCGCCGCGCGGCGCTGATCTGGTCGGCTGTTCCGGGACCGTGATCACCGGGATTCCGGCCGACGGCTACGGCGAGGTGCTCGTGTACCTTGCGGGCCAGCGGGTGAAGTACGCGGCGAAAAGCATCGTTCCCGTGGCACGCGGCACCGAGGTCTGGGTGGAGTCGACGCTCTCGCCCACGTCCGTCACGGTCCGCGCCGTGGAACGCTGACCCGTTCCGTCCCGATCCGCACCGCTGCCTTTCGCAGCCTCGCCCCCTGTCTGTTCTGTCTGCCAACGCAAGGAATTCGTCATGAGCCCTGTACTCACCTCGGTGGTGGGGATAGTCGTACTCGTCGTCCTGCTCGCCCTCGTGGTCGTCAGCCGCTACAAGGTCGTCGGACCCAGTGAGGCGTTCATCATCACCGGGCGGCGCGGCAAGAAGGCCACGGACCCGGAGACCGGACGGGTCTTCACCGACAACAGCGGGCAGAAGGTCGTGGTCGGCGGTGGCGTCTTCGTGGTGCCGTTCGTCCAGCAGAAGTTCAGCCTCGACCTGTCCAGTCGGCACATCCCGGTGGCCGTGCGCGGCGCCGTCACCCTGCGCGGAGTGAAGGCGAACCTCGAAGGCGTCGCGATCGTCAAGGTCGGCGGCACGGAGGACTCGATCCGGGCCGCAGCCCAGCGTTTCCTGATGCAGCAGGACGGGATCGTCGGCTTCACCCAGGAAGTGCTCTCCGGCGCGCTGCGCTCCATCGTGGGCCGGATGTCGGTCGAGGACATCATCCGGGACCGGGCCGCCTTCGCCGGGCAGGTCGCGGAGGAGGCGGAGGCCAGCCTCTCCGGGCAGGGCCTGGTGCTCGACGCCTTCCAGATCCAGGACATCACCACCGAGGGCTCGTACCTGGAGGACCTGGGCCGCCCCGAGGCCGCGCGCGCCAAGCAGGAGGCAGACATCGCGGAGGCGGTGGCACGCCGGGCCGCCGAGCAGGCCCGTCTCAAGGCCGAGGAAGAGATCGCCATCGCCCAGCGGACCCTGTACCTGAAGCAGGCCGAGATCAAGGCGCAGACCGACGAGGCCCAGGCGCAGGCGAACGCCGCCGGTCCGCTGGCCGAGGCCGACCGCCAGCAGCAGATCCTCGCCGAGCAGGAGAAGGTCGCCGAGCGGCGGGCCGCCCTGACGGACCGCGAACTCGACACCCAGGTCCGCAAACCGGCCGATGCGGCCCGCTACCAGGCGGAGCAGGAGGCGGAGGCGCGTCGTATCGCCCTGGTCAAGGAGGCCGAGGCGGACGCACAGCGGGCCAGGCTGACCGGTGAGGGCGAGAAGGCGCACCGTGCGGCGCTGGCCGACGCCGTGCGGATCGAGGGCGAGGCGCAGGCCGCCGCCATCGCCGCCAAGGGGTCCGCCGAGGCCGAGGCGATGCAGAAGAAGGCGGACGCGTTCGCGCAGTACGGCGACGCGGCCGTGCTCCAGATGCTGGTCGAGGTGCTGCCGGAGGTGGTGGCCAAGGCGTCGGAGCCGCTGGCCGCCGTGGACAAGCTGACGGTGATCTCCACCGACGGGGCGAGCCAACTCTCCCGTACGGTCGCGGACAACGTCGCCCAGGGCGTCGAACTGCTCAGCTCCACGACCGGTGTCGACCTGGCACAGCTCCTGGGAAACCTCACCCGACGCGGCACCGGCACCCCTGCGGCGCCCGCCGCACCCGCCGAGGCCCCGAGCGGAAAGATCGAGATCACCGACTGACGCCCTGACCCGGGCGCTCCGGCAGAGGGGCGCGGTACTGCCGGGCTTTCCCGGACCAGCAGGGAGCGGCGGGCACCGTGCCCGCCGCTCCCTGCTGCAACCGGGGTGTGCTGCGCCATGCGGGTGGCGTCCTCGGGTCTCACCCGGGCGTGGCTCGATGCGCTGGCTACGGTGATGCGCATCCGCTCCGTGTCCCAGCGGGCGAGGGCCTGGCCCTCCCCCGTGCCCGCACGGTCCTGTCCGCTTCCGGGAGTCGCCCTGTGTCCGTCGGCATCCGCACCGCAACCCTCCGCACCGCCACCCTCCGCACCGCCGCCCTCCGCACCAGGACCCGCACCGCCGGAGCGGCTGCGGCGGTCCTGGTCATGGCTTCCACGGGCCTGACCGGCAGCGCCGCCGCCGGCACCGGCGACCCGAACGAGACGATCCGGCTCGGCTACGCGCAGGCGTACTGCCTGACCAATGACACCAACACCGACAAGATCCACACCGGGCAGTGCGCCGGTACCCAGAACCAGGCCTGGCTGGTGTCGGCCACCGGCAACCGCAACGCCACGATCCGGCTGGGCTATGCGCAGGGCTACTGCCTGACCAATGACACCAACACCGACAAGATCCATACCGCACCGTGCGCCGGTACCCAGAACCAGGCCTGGCTGGTGTCGGCCACCGGGAACCGCAACGCCACGATCAAGCTCGGCTATGCGCAGGCGTACTGCCTCGCCAACGTGACCAACTCCGACACGGTTCACACCGAGCCGTGCGCCGGTACCCAGAACCAGGCGTGGCTCCTGTCCTGACCTGCGGAAGGACGCCGTGGCTGGGGCGCTGTGCCTGGGGCGCTGTGCCTGGCCCATCTGCACGACCCGCTGATCACCGCCGGGCCGACGCCATGGGCGCACTGGTCGCGGTGACAGCCGGGCCCAGCGTCCTCTTCAACCTCGGCCTCATCGCCCGTCGTGTCCCGCGTGAACTCCACTGCTACTGGCGAAGCGGGACGGGGGCATGCCGAAGGCGCGCGTGAAGGCGGCGGTGAACGCGGCGGGGGAGGCGTAGCCGAGACGGCCACCGACCTCGCTGACCGACGCGGTGCGCAGCAGCGGGACGGCCGCGAGCAGGCGGGCGCGGGTCCGCCAGACGGCGGGGCTGTCACCGGTCTCGGAGCGGAAGCGCCGGGTGAAGGCCCGTTCGCTCATGGCCGTCCTCGCGGCCCAGACGGCGTTGGTGACGCCGACGTCCGGGGCGGCCAGATACTCGCGGCAGAGTTTCGCGAGGTCGGCGGCGGCGGGGATTCCGACGTGGAACGGGAGCGGGGCGCGCTCGGCGATCTCGTACAGGAGGAGCGCGGCGATGCAGCCTTCGCGCCCGGACAGGCTGTAGTCGACCTCGAAGTCGACAGCGGCCAGGAGCAGTTCGCGCAGCAGCGGCGGAACGTCCACGACCGTGCAGGTGGCGGGCCACCAGGGGACAGCATCCGGCTCGATGTACAGGCTCCGGGTGCTCACCCCCAGCATGCGGACCCGGTGCCGGGTAGCGGCCGGAATCAGTACGGCGCGCTCGGGCGGAACGGTCCAGGTGCCGTCGGCGGTGTCGACCACCATGACCCCGGTGGCGCCGTAGAGGAACTGCGCGCGGCGGTGGGCGTGCCAGTCCAGTACGTGGCCGGGCGGGTAGTCGGTGCCGATCGGCAGGACGGCCCGGTCGATGTGGTCGACGTCGGCCAGGGGGACGTTCTTCACCTGGCCACCCTACTGGCCGAGACGCGAAGGAATGATGCCGACCATCGCATGCGAGAGGTCTGTCGCAGCTGGTGGAGTGGGGTCTGTGGATGTTGTGGCATTGATCGGGATCGGACTCCTCACCGGGGTGACCACGGTGTTGTTCGGGTTCGGCGGCGGGTTCGTCGCGGTGCCGGTCGTGGTGTGGGCGGACGCCGCACTCGGCGCGGACGCGATGCGGGTGGCCACGGCCACCTCGGCCCTGGTGATGGTGGTGAACGCGGGGTTCGCGACGGCCGTCACACCACGGCGGGTGCTCCTCGCGCTCCGCGGCAGCGGCGCGCTGCTCCTCCTGCTGGCCGCCGGTGCCTCGGCCGGCGCTCTCGCCACGCGCTTCGCCCCGGCCGGTCCGGTCCGCTGGGCGTTTGTCGCGTACGTCGCCCTCACCATCGCCGACCTGCTCCTGCGCCCCGGCTTCCTGCGCCCGCGCACCCGGGCCGAGGCGGCCTCCGATGCTCCGCGTCCGCTGCCGGCCGTCCTCGGCGTGCCGGTCGGCGCGGTCGCGGCCTTCCTCGGCGTGGGAGGCAGCGTCATGACCGTCCCCGCCATGCGGCGTGCCGGGCACACGATGCACCTGGCGACCGCGCTGGCCAACCCTCTCACCCTCGCCATCGCGCTCCCGGCCACCGCAGTCTCCCTGAGCGCCGCAGCCCTCCCCGCCGCCGCAGACGCGCATCTGCACCTGGTGGGTCTCATCGACCTCCGCGCCGCCTCGGCGCTGCTCCTCGGAGCCCTGCCGGTGATCGCGGTGCTGCGGCGGCGCCCGCCGCGGATCCCCGACCGTACCTACGCCTGGTCGTACATCGGGCTGCTTGCCATGGTGGTGGTCGCGATGCTGCTCTCGGCCTGAGGAGAGGAGACCGGTCGACGCCCGCCACGGATTTCCGGGCTGGACACCACAGGGATTTACCAGCGGTCCCGTCCTCTTGTTAACGGATGTGACGAAGCGCCGGTGATTCGCCCGTTGACCTGTGCAGTTGCCGATTGATCGACCATGTCCATGACCGACGGACTGTCACGTTCCGGATAGTGTTCCACTTCGCACAGCTGGTGCTCCTATCGAGGTGGAACGCGATGAAGTTTGACGATGACGCAGAACTCGACAATTCCCAGGTGGAGGACCGGCGCGGAATATCCGGCGGTAAGGTCGCGGCCGGCGGCGGGGTCCTGGGGGTCATAGGACTGCTGGTCGCGCTGGTGCTGGGGGTCGACGCGGACGATGTGGGGCTGTCCGGCGACTCGGTCACCGATGCGGCGCCGGCCAAGGCCGTCGAGAAGTCCGACTGCCGCACCGGCGCGGACGCCAACACCAAGGACGACTGCCGCATCACCGCGGTGGTCAACAGCCTCCAGAACTTCTGGGACAGCGAACTCGACGGCTACACCCCGGCGAAGACCGTCTACTTCACCGGCACGGTGCCGACGGCATGCGGCAAGGGGTCGTCCGACGACGGGCCCTTCTACTGCCCCGGGGACAACAAGGTGTACCTGGATCTCACCTTCTTCGAGGAACTGCGCACCGAGTACGGGGCCAGCGGTGGACCGTTCGCGCAGTCCTATGTGGTGGCCCACGAGTACGGGCACCACGTCCAGAACCTGCTGGGCACCATGGACGAGGCGGACGACGACGAGGGCGCGGACAGCGACTCGGTGAAGCTGGAGCTACAGGCCGACTGCTACGCGGGGGTCTGGGCCAAGCACGCGACCACCACCCCGCAGAAGTCCACCGGCCGCCCGCTGATCAGCAAGCTGTCACGCGCCGACATCAACGAGGGCCTGGACGCGGCGGCGGCGATCGGCGACGACCGCCTCCAGAAGCAGTACGAGGGCAAGGTGACCCCGGAAACCTGGACGCACGGCTCCTCGGCACAGCGGCAGAAGTGGTTCAGCACCGGGTACAAGACCGGCGACATGGACCAGTGCGACACCTTCGGCACCCGCTGACGGTCCGGCCGGCGCGTCGGCCCACCCGAGCACCGGTCCCTCCGGGGTGAGGGTGGCCGGGTCGGCGTCCGGCGCCGTCGGGCCGGTCAGCCCCGGCGGGGTCGGCGGCGGCGCTGGGTGCCGTACGCGCGGAGGAAGGCGTCCACCCCGGTGCGGACGGCGGCGTCGAGGTCGGCGCGGTCGACGGGGCGGGTGCCGAGCGCGGACAGGCCGGGGAGATTGCCCGAGACCAGGGCGATGAACTGGGTGGCCGCCACGGCGGGGTCGTCGAAGTCGAGGTGACCGCGGTTGGCCAGGCCGGCGAGTCGGCCGCAGAGGACGTCCAGCACCGGTTGGGAGCCCCGGGCCACCACCTGGTCGTAGAGGTCGGGGAGCCGGGCCGCCTCCGCGTAGAGCAGCCGCTGGAGTCCCCACCCCTCGTCGCCGAGCTGACACTCGATCACCCGGTGGGCGACGCGCTCCAGCTCGCCCTCCAGGTCCTGGCCGTCGTCGGGGAGGCTCGCGAGGGCGGCGATGATGCGGCTGGAGGTGCGCTCGGCGCCGTCCCGCATCACGATCCGGAACAGGTTCTCCTTGTCACCGAAGTGGTTGTAGACCGTGGGCTTGGCCACGCCGGCCACCGCCGCGATGGCGTCGATGCCCGCCTGGGCGTAGCCCTCCCGGGTGAACACCTTGACGGCGGCTTCGAGGATGGCGCTGCGCTTGTCGATCCGGCCGCGCCCCGCAGCCGAGCGTCCACTTTCGGTCACATACCTACGGTAGCGCACAGATTACTGCTACAACTCACTTGAACTGATGAGTTCAGTTTTGCGCCCTCGATCGTCCGGCCGCCACCACAGGAAGAAGGCCAGAACCCATGCAGGACATCGCCCCCCGACTGGACCCGGAACTGCTGGGAGGCTTCCTCTCCCCCGTTTCCGGCATGGCATCGCTGCGGCCCGGCGCGGCGGCGCCCGAGCGGGAGGACCTGGTGGTGCGCGATCCGCTCGACCCGGGTGCGCCGCCGGTGCCCGTCCGGATCTACCGGCCCACCGGCCCCGCCCCGGAACGGCCTGCGGTGCTGTTCGTGCACGGCGGCGGATTCACCGCCGGCGAGCGGCTGGAGTGGTTCGACCCGCTGTGCGACCTGTACGCCGAAGGTGCGGGCGCGGTGGTGGTCTCGGTCGGCTACCGGCTGGCACCCCGGCACCCCTACCCGGCCGCACGGCAGGACTGCCTGACGGCTCTGAACTGGCTGCGCCGGAACGGCGACCGGCTGGCCGTGGACGGCTCGCGGGTGGCGGTGGCGGGCAGCAGCTCGGGAGCGGCGGTCGCCGCCGGGTTGACGCTGACGCTGCGCGACGGCGGCGGCCCGCTGCCGAGCCTGCTGCTGCTGCACGCCCCCGTACTGGACGACCGGCACACCACACCGTCCAGCCGGCTCGTGCTGGACCCCCGCACCTGGAACCGGGCGGCCTCGCTGGCCGGTTGGGGCGCCTACCTGCACCCGCTGCCGCCCGGCCACCCCGATGTGCCCGCCCACGCCGCGCCGGCCAGGGCGGACGACCTGACCGGACTGCCCCCGGTCTACCTGTCGGTCGGGGACCTGGAGCTGTCCCGGGACGAGGTGATCGACTTCGGCCTCCGGCTGACCCGCGCCGGGGTGCCGCTGGAACTGCACGTGTTCCCCGGGGCGTACCACGGCTTCGACATCAAGGACCCGCAGGCGGCACTGAGCCGGCACTCGCTGGCCACGCAGGTCGACGCGCTGCGCCGCGCCCTGCGTCCCGCTGCCCGGACAGGGATTGAACAAGTAAGTTCAGTCTGATTAACTGTAAAGATCAGCAGGCCGGTGATACAGATGGCTCACCGCAACCGCTGACGGTCCATCGACGCTCCGGTTCCGGAGCCGCAGTCCGAGGAGTACGGAGTGTCCGCCAGCCGTGGCCTGCCAGGCATGCGCCTGCTGCTCGCAGCCACCCGCCGGGCGATCGACCTCTCCCGTACCGACAGCGCGCTGTGTCTTTCGCCGCGTTGAGCCACCGCACCGCCCTGCGCTCACCGAGGGGCGGGGGCGGTGGCCCTCGCGGCGATCCCGACACGTCAACCCGGTGGCCAAGGCCGCCGATCCCGCGCCTCGGAGAGAAGCCCTGCCATGCACACGCCCGACACTTCCCTGCCCGGCACTGCCTTGCCCGGCACTGCCACGACCGACCCCGCCACGCCCGACACCGCCCCCGCCGCCGAGCGACTGCGAACCTCCCGCATCCGGCGGTTCACGTTCAGACCGGGCGTCGCCGTCGCCGCCCTCACCACCCTCCTGCCGCTGGCCGCCGCCTGCTCCAGCACCGAGAAGGACGCCGCCCACCCGGCCGCCGGCGGCTCGCCGAGGGCCGGGGGCAACCTCACCCTGGCCGTCCCCTACGGCCCGACCTGCCTCGACCCGCACCAGGGACAGGCGGACGCGCTCTTCTCCCGGGCGGTGCTGGACTCGCTGGTGTGGCAGGACAACAAGGGCGCCATCCACCCCTGGCTCGCGAAGTCCTGGAAGATATCCGACGACCAGCGGACCTACACCTTCACCCTGCGCCCCGGCGTCACCTTCAGCGACGGCACGCCCTTCGACGCCGCCGCCGTGAAGGCCAACCTGGACCACGTGGTGGCCCCGGCCACCAAGTCCGCGGGTGCCGCGCAGCTGATCGAGAACTACCGCTCGGCCACCGTGGTCGACGACCACACGGTGGAGGTCACGCTCGCCGCCCCCGCCTCCTCCTTCCTCTCCGGGCTCGCCTCCCCCAGCCTCGGCATCGAGTCCCCCGCCACGCTGACCGGTGACCCCAAGGCACTCTGCTCGAAGATTGTCGGCACCGGGCCGTTCACCAGCGCCGCCGGATTCACTCCGCAGCAGGGCATCTCCTACCAGCGCCGCGACGGCTACGCCTGGGCGCCGGAGGGCGCGGCCAACCAGGGCCCGGCACACCTGGACGGCCTGACCGTCCGCGTCGTCCCCGAGAACTCCTCGCGCCTGGGCGCCCTGACGAGCGGCCAGGCGGACGCCGCCTCGGCCATCGCCCCGGTCAACGTCGCCAAGCTGAAGGCCGACCCTGCGTTCGCCGTGCAGAGCGCCGTCGCCCCCGGTGTCCCGTTCAGCTACAGCCCGAACACGGAGCAGGGCACGCTCAGCGACGTCCGTCTGCGCAAGGCCCTGCGGGCGGGCATCGACTGGCCGCTGATCGTCCGGAAGCTCTACTTCGGCGTGTACCCCGTCGCCCGGGGCCCGCTCTCCCCCACCACGCCCGGCTACAGCAAGGCCATCGCCGATCAGTACACCTACGATCCGGCGGCCGCTGCCGCCCTGCTCGACGAGGCGGGCTGGACCGGCCGTGACGCGGAGAACTACCGCACCAAGGACGGCAAGCGCCTGACCCTCGACTTCCTCTACGTCGGGGACTACTTCGGCCCGCACATCGCCCTGGCCACCCAGATCCAGGCCGCCGCCAAGCAGCTCGGCATCGAGCTGCGCAACCAGAACCTGGACGCCGGCAGCTACGTCAAGCGCGTCCTCGCGGGCGACTACGACCTGCTCAACAGCAGCAACAACAACTTCTCGCCGGACACCCTGCGGCTGATCTTCGGCAGCGCGCACATCCCCACCACCAAGATCGACAACAACGCGGCCCGCTACCACGACGCCGGCGTCGACGCGAAGCTCGCCGAGGCACTGGCCGCGGGCGACCCGCGGAAGCAGAGCAGCCTCTACGCCGAGGTCCAGCAGAAGGTCACCGACGACGCCGCGATCCTGCCCCTGTTCAACAACGCCTATGTGCTGGGCACGTCCGCGAAGGTGCACGGCGTCGTCTTCGAGCAGCAGAGCTTCCCCAACTTCGCCGACGCCTGGCTGTCGCAGTGATCGGCGCGGTCGCCCGGCGGCTGGGCGGCTCCGTCCTGGTGCTGTGGGGCGCGGTGACCGTCGCGTTCCTCGCCCTCCACCTCACCTCCGGCGACCCGGTCGACCTGCTCACCGGCCTCCGGGCCAACAGCGACGGGGTGCGGGCCGAGATCGTCCGGGAGTACGGCCTGGACCGCCCACTGGCGCTCCAGTACCTCACCTATCTGTCCCACATCCTCCGGGGCGACCTCGGCGACTCGTATGTGCTGCACCTGCCGGTGCGCACCGCGATCGGCCAGCAGCTCGGGTCCACCCTCCAACTGCTCGCCGCCACCGTGGTCGTGACCGTCGTGATCGCGGTGCCGGCGGCCCTGCTCGGCGCCAGCCGCCGGCCCTGGGTACGCACCCCGGTCTCGCTGCTGGAGGGCCTGGGCGTGGCGGTGCCGGCCTTCTGGCTCGGCACCCTGCTGCTCGGGGTGTTCTCGTTCAAGCTCCGCTGGTTCCCCGCCCTCGGCGCACCCGGCCTCGACGGCCTCGTGCTGCCCGCGCTGGCGCTCGCGGCCGCACCCGCCGCAGTGATCGCCCGGGTGCTCCGCCGAGGGCTGGAACAGACCCTGGACGAGCCCTTCGTCACCACCGCCCGTACCCGAGGCGTCGGCGAGGCGGCCGTCCGGCTGCGGCACGGACTGCGGCACGGACTGCTGCCGGTGGCGACGCTGGTCGGCTGGCTCACCGGCTCGCTGATCGGCGGGGCGGTGGTCGTCGAGTCGGTCTTCTCCCGGCAGGGCCTGGGCACGCTGGCCGTCACCGCCGTCCGCAACAAGGACCTGCCGCTGGTCATCGGCATCGTGCTGGTGGCCGGGCTGGTCTACACCGTCGTCAACACCGCCGTCGACCTGTCGTACCGCCTGATCGACCCGCGGCTGCGCACCCGAGGGGCCTGAGGAGGAAACCGTGGCCATCACCCGTTGGCGCCCCGGCGTCATCCTGGCGCTCGCCGCCTGCACCCTGCTCCTGCTGGCCGCGCTGGCGCCCGGCCTGTTCACCGGCACCGGCCCGGACGCGGCCGACCCGGCAAGCACCCTGCTGCCGCCCGGCGCCGACCACTGGCTGGGCACCGACGAGAACGGGCGCGACATCTACTCCCGTGTGGTGCACGGCGCCCGGCCGTCGTTGCTGATCGGTCTCTCCGCCTCCGCCCTGGCCCTCGCCGCCGGCACGGTGATCGGGGTCATCGCCGCCCAGGGCGGCCGGGTGGCCGACCAGGTGGTGGGGCGGGTGCTGGACGTCCTGATGTCCATTCCCGGTGTGCTGCTGGTGCTGCTGGTCGTCGCGGTGCTCGGCACCGGCACCGGGAACCTGGTGGTCGGCCTGGCGCTGGTCACCCTGCCCGGGTACGCCCGGCTGGTGCGCGCCGAGGTGCTGCGGATCCGCGGCGCCCAGTTCGTCGAGGCCGCGACCGTCCTGGGCTGGTCCAGGCTCCAGGTCGTCGTCCGGCACATCGTGCCCAACGCGGTCGGCCCGCTGCTGGCCCTTGCCACGGTCGGCGTCGGCGGCATGATCGTCACCGGGTCGGCACTCAGCTTCCTGGGCCTGGGACCACAGCCGCCGACCGCGGAATGGGGTGCGATGCTCGCCGGCAGCGGCGACTACGTCGACATCGCCTGGTGGACCGCGGTCTTCCCCGGTGCGGCGATCACCGTCGCCGTGCTGGCCGTCTCGGCCCTCGGGCAGTGGCTGCAGGACCGGGCCGAAGGGCGGGTGGCCCGGTGATCGGCGACCCCGGGACCGGCACCCGGCCGCGCCTCGGCACCGCGACCGGCGCCGGCCCGCAGGCCCCCGGCGACGGGGCGCAGCCGCTGGTGGAGCTGCGCGGGCTCACCGTCTCCTTCCCCGGCCGCCGGGCCCCGGTCAGGGCGGTGCGCGGGCTGTCGCTCACCGTGCGGGCAGGCGAGAGCGTCGCCCTGGTCGGGGAGTCCGGTTCCGGCAAGAGCGTGACCGCGCGCAGCCTGGTCGGCCTGGCCGGCCCCGGCGCGCGGGTGACCGCCGACACCTTCCGGATCGACGGGCGCGAGGCCGGATCGCTGACCGGCCGTCAGTGGCGTCCGCTGCGCGGGCGCCGGATCGGCTTCGTCCTCCAGGACGCCCTGGTCTCCCTCGACCCGCTGCGCCGGGTCGGGGACGAGATCGCCGAGGCCCTGCACGCCCACCGCAGCGTCCCGCGCACCGAGGTGCCCGAGCGGGTGCTGCGGCTGCTCGCCGACGCGGGCGTGCCCGACCCGGAGCTACGCGCCCGGCAGTATCCGCACGAGCTCTCGGGCGGCCTGCGCCAGCGGGCCCTGATCGCCTCGGCGATTGCGGCCGGTCCGGCCCTGCTGATCGCCGACGAGCCGACCACCGCCCTGGACGTCACGGTGCAGGCGCAGATCCTCGACCTGCTCGCCGAACGGCGGCGGGCCGGTATGGCCCTGCTGCTGATCAGCCACGATCTGGCGGTGGTGGCCAAGGTCGCCGACCGGGTACTGGTGATGAAGGACGGCGAGGTCGTCGAGGAGGGTCCCACCGCCGAGGTACTGGCGAACCCCGGTCATCCGTACACCCGGCAGCTCCTGGACGCGGTGCCGCACGCGCACGCCCGCGGCACCCGGCTCTCCGGCCCGCGCGCCGGAATCCCGCGCCCGCGGCACGCCGACCCGGCCGAGGCGCCGGTGGTGCTCGCCGCCCGGAGCGTCGGCAAGTCCTTCGCCGTGCCGGGACGCGGCAGGCTGACCGCCGTCGAGAACGTCTCGTTCACCCTGCGGGCCGGCCGCACGCTGGGCATCGTCGGCGAGTCCGGCTCGGGCAAGAGCACCACCGGGCGCATCCTGCTCGGGCTCACCGCACCGGACACCGGCTCCGTCGAGGTGGAGGGGAAGTCCTGGCTCGGCCTGTCCGCCCGGGACCGGCGCGCGCTGCACCGGCGGGTCCAGGTCGTCCACCAGGATCCGCTCAGCAGCTTCGACCCCCGCTACACCGTGGCCCGGATCCTTGCCGAGCCGCTGGCCGCCACCGGCCTGCCGCGCGGCGAACACGCCTGCCGGGTCGACGAGTTGATGGACCAGGTCGGCCTCGGTCGGGAGCTGCTGCGGCGCCGGCCCCGCCAGCTGTCCGGCGGGCAGCGCCAGCGGGTGGCAATCGCCCGGGCGCTGGCCCCGCACCCCCGGATCATCGTCCTGGACGAGCCGGTGGCCGCACTCGACGTCTCGATCCAGGCGCAGGTGCTCGACCTGCTCCTGGACCTCCAGGCCGAACTCGGCGTCGCATATGTCTTCATCTCCCACGACCTCGGGGTCGTCCATCACATCGCCGACGAGGTCATGGTGATGAAGGACGGCCGGACGGTGGAGTCCGGCGATGTCGGCGGCGTCTTCGCCGCACCGAGGCACCCCTACACCCGCGCACTGCTGGACGCCGTCCCACAGCTGGACGGCCCGTCTCCCAGGAAGGCCCATGAGCACCGGACGTGAGCTCCACCTCAACCTGCACATGGTCGGCGGCGCCATGGGCGTCCACCCCGCCGCCTGGCGTGAACCCGGCTCCGACCCGCATGGCTTCGCCAAGGTGGAGACCTGGGTGGAAGCCGCGCGCCTCGCCGAGCGCGGCCGGATGGACGCGGTCTTCCTCTCCGACACGCCCGGCGTCTTCGGCGACATCGACTACAGCCCGCACGGCGCCTACTACCTGGAGCCGACCCTCATCCTGACCGCGGTCGCCGCGGCCACCGAGCGGATCGGCCTGATCGCCACCGCCTCCACCACCTCCAACGAGCCCTACAACATCGCCCGCCGGTTCAAGTCGCTGGACGTCCTCAGCGGCGGCCGCGCCGGCTGGAACGCCGTCACCACGTACATCCCGCAGGTGGCCGCGAACTTCGGCGGCAGCGGACTCCCGCCGCGGACCGACCGCTATGCGCGCGCCGAGGAGTTCGTCGACATCGTCAAGGGACTGTGGCGCAGTTGGGAGCCCGACGCTCTGGTGGCGGACGTGCAGACCGGGCGCTTCACCGACCCGCGCCGGCTGCGGCCGATCGACCACCGCGGGCAGCACTTCAGCGTCCGCGGGCCGCTGCCGCTGCCGCCGTCCGCGCAGGGCCACCCCCTCGTCGTGCAGGCCGGGGCCTCCGAGCCGGGCCGTGAACTGGCCGGGCGCACCGCCGACGTGGTGTTCTCCGGCGCCAAGACGCCGGAGGTGGCGCTGGCCTACGCCGCCGACATCCGGGCCCGGGCGGAGCGGCATGGGCGTGACCCCCGGGCGATCAACATCCTGCCCGGGCTGATGACCACCATCGCGGACAGCCGGCGCGAGGCGCTCAGGCGGTTGGAGCGGCTGGACGAGCTCGCCGGGCACGCCCCGTGGCGGGGGGCGCACATCGAGGCCGTCGGGACGCCCGAGCACGTCGCGGACGTCGCCGAGGAGTGGTTCGCCTCGGGGGCGGCCGACGGCTTCACCCTGATGCCGGACGTCTTCGCCGACGGGTTGCGGGCCTTTGTCGAGCTGGTGGTGCCGATCCTGCAGAAGCGCGGCGTCTACCGGTCCGACTACCGGGGGTCGACGCTGCGCGACCACTTCGGCGTCCCGCACCCCTACCCGGCAGCGGCGGGCGTGTGAACCGCCCGGGCCGACCCGCCGGCCCGCAGGCCGGACCGCACCCGGACGGCAGAGCCGTGCGTCCGGGTGCCACCACCGATCCACGTCCCCGGCACGCCGGGGGCCGAACCCTCAGGAAGTGGGCATGACCGCGTTCTCCGTCCTCGACCAGGGCCCCCGACGGGCCGGCGTGAGCAGCGGCGAGTTGCTCGGCGAAGCCGTCCGGCTCGCCCGGCACGTCGAGGAGCTCGGCTTCAGCCGGTACTGGGTGGCCGAGCACCACGCGCAGGCGGCGGTGGGCATCTCGGCGCCCGAGATCGTCATCGCCCACCTCGCGGCCCGCACCACCCGGCTGCGGATCGGCGCCGGCGGCATGCTGCTGCCCAACCACGCGCCGCTGCACGTGGCCGAGCAGTTCCGGACCCTGGAGGCCCTGCACCCGGGCCGGATCGACCTCGGCATCGGCCGTTCCAGCGGCACCGAGCACGGGCCCACCGCGGCCGCGCTGCGCCGTTCCTCGGTCGCCCCCGAGGTCTTCACCGGGCAGCTCGCCCAGCTCCTGGCGTTCGGCGGGAGGGACGTGCTGCCGGCCGGACACGAGCTGGCCTCCGTCCGGGCGGTGCCGGACGACGCACCGCTGCCCGGGGTGTTCCTGCTGGGCGGCAGCCGCTCCTCGGCCGTCGTGGCCGGCCGGCTCGGCCTGGGCTACGCCTATCTGGCGGCCTACCAGAACCCGGCCAACGCCTTCCAAGCGCTGCGCCGCTACCGGGAGGAGTTCGTGCCCGCGTACGAGGGTGCGCGGCCGTGGGCGATCCTCACCCTGACGGTGGTGGTGGGCCGGGACGACGCGCACGCCGATGCGCTCGCCACGCCGTGGCGGCTCGCGCTGGCGCAGCACGCGGCGGACAACTCCTCGGCGCTGCTGCCCGTGGAGGAGGCGCTCGCGTACCGGCCGACGCCGGCCGAGGAGGCCGCTCTGAGCGCGCCGCCGCTGAACGACCTGCGCGCGGAGGTGGTCGGCGGCCCCGCGACGGTGGCGGCGAAGCTGAAGTCCTTCGTGGCCGAGTCCGGTGCCGACGAGGTGATGGTGGTGGCGAACACCTACGACCCGGTCGACCGCCGGGAGTCCTACACCCGGCTGGCCGAACTGGCGGGGCTCGTCGGCGCCTGACGGAGCCGGTACGGAGAACGGAGGGGGCGGGACACCGTGGGTGTCCCGCCCCCTCCGTCCGTGCCGGGGATCAGCCCGTCCGTGCCGGGGGTCAGCGGATGGCGGGCAGCTCCGCGAGGGCGGGGATCACGTCGGAGGCGAACAACCGCATCGAGGCGAACGCGGTCTCGGCGGGCAGCGTCCCGTACTCGAAGGCGGCGTTGACCTGGGTGACCCCGGCGGCGGCGAGCTCGTGGAGCTGCTCGACGATCTGCTCGGGCGAGCCGGCGAGCAGCCGCTGGTAGGCGAGTTCCTCGTCGGCGGGGTCGATGGCGACGGGGATCGGCGGGACGCCGCCGGTCGGGTACGCGCCCTGGGCGAGCGCCCGGGAGGTCTGGATCTGCCGGGCGACCTCGCGGGCGGCCGCCCGCCGCCCGGCCGGGTCGGTGCCGACGTGCACAAAGCGGTTGACGGCGTACTCGCGGCCCTCGGCGCTGACCCCCTCCTCGGCCGCGAGCGCGGCCACCGTCCGCCACTGCGCGGCGAGTTCGTCCGGGGTGGAGAGGGCCAGGCCCAGCAGGTGGAAGCCGCGCCGGACGGCGTGCCGGGTGGACTCGGGGCTGACGGCGGCGGCCCAGACCGGCGGATGCGGGGCCTGGAAGGACGGCGGCAGCACCGAGACCGGGGCGTCGATCCGGTGGAATTCCCCCTTGTGGGTGACCTCGGTCTCGGTGAGCAGCCGGAGCACCAGGTCGATGGACTCCTCATAGGCGCCCCGGCTGCTGTCCAGGTCGCGGCCGAAGCCGAGGAACTCGTGCGGCTGGTAGCCGCGCCCGATGCCGAGGTCCAGCCGGCCGCCTGAGAGCTGGTCGAGCGTGTTGACGTCGGCGACGAGCCGGACAGGGTCCCAGAGCGGCAGCACCAGGATGCCGGTGCCGATCCGCAGGTCGGGGGCGAGCGAGGCGGCGTGTCCGAGCAGCAGCAGCGGTGAGGAGCTGAGGCTGTAGCCGGAGAAGTGGTGCTCGGTGACCCAGATCCCGGCGAAGCCCTTGTCGTTGGCCCATTCGACCTGGCGGCCGAAGTCCAGGTACTTCTGCCGGGCGGACGCTCGGTCCACCGAGGGAGAGATGCTCAGATAGGTGACTCCAAGGCGCATGACCGGGACTCTCTCCTCGACGACGGGTACGGGTGGCGTACGGGACAGCATTTCTGACGGGCTATCAGGCGACGGGTGCGGCGGCGTCGCCCAGCAGCCCGTGCAGGTGTGCGGCGAGTTCGGCAGGGGTCGGATGGTCGAAGGCCACCACCGGGCCCAGCTCCAGGCCGGTCGCCGTGACCAGCCGGTTGCGCAGGTCCAGGACGCTGAAGGACGAGAAGCCGATGTCCTGGAAGCGGTCCTGGTCGCCGACCTGCGCCGGGTCCGTGTGGCCGAGGGCGGCCGCGGCCTGCTCCCGGACCAGGGCCAGCAGCAGCTCGGTGCGCTGCTCCTCAAGCGCGTCCTCCCACTGCCGCCGCAGCGCGACGGGTTCGTCCGCGGGCAGTCCCCCGGGCGGCCCGGCGGGAGCCTCGCCGTTCACCTGGGCGGAGGGTGCGGCCCCGGCCGGGAGGGGCGTGGCCAGCCAGTGGCGGTCCGCGGCGAACGGATGCCCGGGGACGGTGTCGGGCGCGAGGTCGGGCGCCGGGCGGGCCGCCCGGCTCACCGGCAGGCCGTGCACCTCGGCCCCGGCGAGCACCGCCGCGAACGCCCGCGGCTCCGGCAGCTCACGCCGCTGTGCCGCCAGGTGCACCGCCTCCGGATGGATGACGGCGGTGAGCGCGCTGAGCGTGGCGTTCGGGCCGAGCTCCACGTACGCGGAGATGCCGAGGTGGTCGCGCAGGCTCCGCACGCCCTGCTCGAAGCGGACGGTGGCGCGGATGTGCTCGGTCCAGTGGTCGGGCCCGGCGATCCGCTCCGGGTCGGCCGGCTCGCCGGTGAGGTTGCTGATCACCGGCAGCTGCGGCGGCCGGTAGGCGATCCGGGCCGCCTCCGCGCGGAACCGTTCCAGGACCGGGTCGAGGTGCGCGGAGTGGAAGGCGTGCGAGACCGTCAGCCGGCGGGTGCGGAGGCCGAGCCCGGCGCAGGTCCGTTCGAACGCGGCCACCGCCTCGGCGTCGCCGGACACCACGGTGGACGCCGGGCCGTTGACCGCGGCGAGGCCGAGCGCGTCCCCGTACGGTTCGAGCAGCCCGACGACCTGCTGCTCGGCGGCCAGGACGGAGAGCATCGCCCCGGCGCCCGCCGGGAGTTCGTCCATCAACCGGGCACGGGCCGCGACCAGGGCGGCCGCCGACTCCAGGTCGAACACACCGGCCAGATGGGCGGCGGAGATCTCGCCGATCGAGTGCCCGAGGACGGCGGCCGGCGGCGCCAGCCGGGTGCCGAGCAGCCGGGCCAGCGCACTCTGGTGGGCGAACAGCGCGGGCTGGGTGTAGCGGGTGCGGTCGAGCAGGGCGGCGTCCGGGGTGCCCTGCTCGGCGAAGAGGACGTCCCGCAGCGGGCGTTCGAGATGCGGGTCGAGAGCGTCGCATGCCTCGTCCAGGGCCTTGGCGAACTCCCGGTACTCCGCGTACAGCTCGCGCCCCATGCCGGCCCGCTGGGAGCCCTGGCCGGAGAACGTCCAGGCCGTCCTGCCGGGCGGTCCCACCGTGCCCCGCACCAGCGCGGGGTGGGCGCGGCCGGCCGCGAGGGCGTGCAGGGCGGGGGCGATCTCCTCCAGGTGGTCGGTCAGCACGGCCGCGCGGTGCGGGAAGCGCGCCCGGCCGTGGGCGAGCCAGTGGGCGGTGTCGCCCGGCACCCGGGAGGCGCCGGCCGCCGCATACGCGGCGAGGGCCAGCGCATGGGTGCGCAGTGCGTCGGGGGTACGGGCGGTGAGCAGCCAGGGCAGCTCGGCGTGGGCGCGCGGGTCGGCGGCCTCCTCGGCGGGCAGCGCGTCGTCGGCGGCCTCGGGTTCGGGTGCCTCCTCCAGCACGACGTGGGCGTTGGTGCCGCTGATCCCGAAGGAGGAGACGGCGGCCCGGCGGGGTCGGCCGGTGCGGGGCCAGGGCGCGGCCTCGGTGAGCAGTTCGACGGCTCCGCCGGACCAGTCGACGTGCGGGGTGGGCGCGTCGACATGCAGGGTCGCGGGCAGGGTTGCGTGCCGCAGGGCGAGGATCATCTTGATGACGCCGGCCACCCCGGCGGCGGCCTGGGTGTGGCCGATGTTGGACTTCAGCGAGCCCAGCCGCAGCGGCCGTTCGCGCTCGCCCTGCCCGTAGACGGCGAGGACGGCGCCGGCCTCGATGGGGTCGCCGAGGGTGGTACCGGTGCCGTGCGCCTCGACGGCGTCGATCTGCCCGGGGGTGAGCCGGGCGTCGGCCAGGGCCTGCCGGATCACCTCCTCCTGGGCAGGACCGCTCGGGGCGGTGAGCCCGTTGCTCGGCCCGTCCTGGTTCACGGCGGAGCCGCGCAGCACGGCCAGCACCCGGCGGCCGTTGGCCCGAGCGTCGGAGAGCCGTTCGAGCAGCAGCAGGCCCACGCCCTCGGCGAGTCCGGTGCCGTCGGCGGCGGCGGCGAACGGCTTGCAGCGCCCGTCCGGGGCCAGGCCGCGCTGGCGGCTGAACTCCAGGAAGACCCGGGGGTGGGCCAGTACGCAGGCCCCTCCGGCCAGCGCGAGATCGCTCTCGCCCGACCTCAGGGACCGGGCGGCGAGGTGCATGGCCACCAGCGAGGAGGAGCACGCGGTGTCGACGGTGAGGGCGGGCCCGAGCAGGCCGAAGTGGTAGGCGAGCCGACCGGAGGCGATGCTGCCGGCGTTGCCGGTCATGAAATAGCCGTCCAGCTCGCCGTCGACCTCGTGCGGACGGGGCGCGTAGTCCTGCGCGATCATGCCGACGAAGGCCCCGGTCCGGCTGCCGCGCAGCGCGGCCGGGTCGACGGCGGCGGACTCGAAGGTACGCCAGGCGGTCTCCAGCAGCAGTCGCTGCTGCGGGTCCATGGCCAGTGCCTCGCGCGGCCCGAGGCCGAAGAAGGAGGCGTCGAACTCCCCCGCGCCCTCGATGAAGCCGCCCTCCCGGGCGTAGGAGGTGCCGGGGTGGTCCGGGTCCGGGTCGAAGAGCGTGTCGAGGTCCCAGCCCCGGTCGTCGGGGAATCCGCCGACGGCGTCACGGCCGTCGGCGAGCAGCCGCCAGAGCTCTTCGGGGGTGCGCACCCCGCCAGGCAGCCGGCAGGCCATCCCGACGACGGCGATCGGCTCGTGCGCGCGCTCCTCCAGGCTCTGGATGCGGCGCCGGGCCTGGCGCAGATCGGCTGTGGCCCGGCGGAGGTAGTCGCGCAGCTTCTCCTCGGCGACCGCGGCGCCGGGCGTACCTGGCGTGACGGGCGTACCGGGCGTACCGGGCGTACCTGGCGTGGTCGTGGTCGGTGCGGTCGTCTCGGCCATCTCAGAGCTCCGTTCCGGGTCGGTCGAACTCGTCGTCCAAGGCGGCGAACAATTCCTCGTCGGTGGCCGTCGCCAGGTCGGCCGCCGACTCCTCGGCGGCCTCGGCCGGACCGTCGTCAAAGCGCCAGAGCAGTTCCCGCAGCCGCCGGCCGACCGCCCCGCGGGTACCGTCCGCGGCGGCCAGCGCCGGCAGCAGGGCCTCCAGCCGATCGAGTTCGCGCAGCACCGGGTCGGGGCCGTCGTCCTCGGGGGCGAGAGTCCGGTGCAGATGACCGGCCAGGGCCTGCGGGGTGGGGTGGTCGAACACGGTGGTGGGAGGCAGCCGCAGTCCGGTCGCCGCGCCGAGCCGATTGCGCAGCTCGACGGCGGTCAGCGAGTCGAAGCCGATCTCCTTGAACGCCCGGTCGTCGGCGACCTCGTCGGCGGTGCCGTGTCCGAGGACGGCCGCGGCCTGCGAGCGCACCAGTTGCAGCAGGGCCTCGGCCCGGCCGGCCGCGTCCAGTGCGGCCAGGCGCGTCGCCAGCGACGCGGGTGCCCCGGCGGCGGGCCCGGCGGCGGCGCTGCGCCGCGCCGGGGTGCGGACCAGGGACCGCAGCAGCGCCGGGACGTCGTCCGGACCGGCGTCGGCCCGCAGGTCGAAGCGGGCGGTGACGACGGCCGGCCGGCCCGTTCGCCGGGCCGCGTCCAGCAGCGCCAGGCCCTCGCGGTCGCCCAGCGGCACCAGGCCGCCGCGGGCCAGCCGCGCCCGGTCGGTACCGTCCAGATGGCCGGTCAGACCGGTTGCCTGCTGCCACAGGCCCCAGGCGAGCGAGGTCGCGGGGAGGCCGTCGGCGGCGCGGCGCTGGGCGAGGGCGTCCAGGTAGGCGTTGGCGGCGGCGTAGTTGGCCTGCCCGCCGCCGCCGAGCACCCCGGAGACGGAGGAGAACAGCACCAGGTCGG
Source organism: Peterkaempfera bronchialis (assembly GCF_003258605.2). Lineage (NCBI taxonomy): Bacteria > Bacillati > Actinomycetota > Actinomycetes > Kitasatosporales > Streptomycetaceae > Peterkaempfera > Peterkaempfera bronchialis. The sequence goes on along the minus strand of NZ_CP031264.1, from coordinate 5,805,103 downwards.
CGAGGTCCGCCTGCCGGGTCAGCTCGTCCAGGTACCCGGCGGCGCGGGCCTTGGGGCCGAGGACGGCCTCCAGCCGTTCCGCCCCGAGGGTCTCCAGCACGCCGTCGGCCAGGGCGCCGGCGGCGTGCACCACCAGGGTCAGCGGGTGCTCGGCGGGGACGCCGGCGAGCAGCTCCGCGAGAGCGTCGCGGTCGGACACATCGCAGGCGGCGACGGTGACCTGTGCACCCAGGCCGGTCAGCTCGGCTGCCAGCTCGGCCGCGCCGGGCGCCTGCGGTCCCTGCCGGCCGACCAGCAGCAGGTGCCTGGCGCCGTGCTCCCGGACGAGGTGGCGGGCGGTGAGCGCGCCGAGGGTGCCGGTGCCTCCGGTGACCAGGACGGTGCCCGCCGGGTCGAGCGGCGCCGGGACGGTGACGACCACCTTGCCGGTGTGCCGGGCCTGACCGAGGTGGCGGATCGCCTCACCGGCCCGGCCGACCGGCCAGACGGTGATCGGGGGCAGGCTCAGCGTCCCGCGCTCGAACAGCGCCAGCAGTTCGGTGAGCAGTTCGCCGATGCGCTGCGGCCCGGCCTCCAGCAGGTCGAAGGAGCGGTACGTCACGCCGGGGTGCTGCCCGGCCACGGCGACGGGGTCCCGCAGATCGGCCTTGCCCATCTCGATGAAACGGCCGCCGCGCGGGAGCAGTCGCAGGGAGGCGTCGACGAAGTCGCCGGTGAAGGAGTTCAGCACCACGTCCACGCCCTCCCCCGCCGTGGTCTCCAGGAACTGCCGCTCGAAGTCCAGCGTCCGCGAGGAGGCGGTGCGGGCCGGGTCGATGCCGAGCGCCGCGAGCGTCTTCCACTTGCCGGGCCCGGCGGTGCCGAACACCTCGGCGCCGAGGTGGGTGGCGAGCTGGACGGCCGCGATGCCGACCCCGCCGGCCGCCGAGTGCACCAGCAGCCGTTCGCCGGGGCGCAGTGCGGCCAGGTCGACCAGTGCGTAGTAGGCGGTGAGGTAGGCCGCAGGCACGGCGGCGGCCTGGGCGAAGGTCCAGTCGGCGGGGATGCGCGCGAGGAGCCGGTGGTCGGTGACCGCGACCGGCCCGATGCCGCCGTTCACCAGTCCGGTGACCCGGTCGCCGGGGGCGAGCGTGGTGACGCCCTCACCGACGGCGGTGACCAGACCGGCCGCCTCGGTGCCGAGCTGTGCCTGGTCCGGGTAGACGCCGAGGGTGATGAGCACGTCGCGGAAGTTCAGCCCGGCGGCGCGGACGGCGATGCGCACCTCCCCGGGGAGGAGCGGGCGGTCGGCGTCCGGTGCGGGCAGCAGGGCGAGTGCGTCGAGGGTGTCGCCGGTCGGGGTGAGCCGCCACGCACCGCCGTCGGCGGGCGCGGTGAGGTCCGGTTCCGCGGGCAGCGGGACCACCGCCGGGGTGAGGACCTCACCCCCGCGCAGGGCCAGCTGCGGCTCGTCCAGCGCGAGGGCGGCGCCCAGGACGCCGGGGGAGTCGGGCGTATCGTCGGTGTCGAGCAGGGCGAAGCGGCCGGGGTGCTCGGTCGCGGCGCTCCGCAGCAGGCCCCAGAGGGCAGCGGCGACGGGCTCGACCCGGCCGTCGGCGGGGCCGGTGGTGACGGCGTGCCGGGTCAGTACGGTCAGCCGGGTGCCGGCCAGGTGCTCCTGGGCCGGCCAGCGCCGGACCAGGCCGAGCAGCTCGGCGGTGGCCGCGACGACGTCGGTGCCGGGCAGGACCGTGAGCGGCAGGACGACGTCGGCGGGTGCCTTCGCATCGCCCTCGGTGAAGAGCGTGGCGGCATCGGGCAGGGCCGCGCCGGACCCGAGGACGTGGTCGGGCAGCCGGACCCAGTCCGCGCGGGGCGCGGGGAGGGCGCCGGAGGGCGTCCAGGCCAGTTGGTGGAGCCCTTCCTGGTGGCGGCCGGACGGGCGGGCCGTGACCAGCGCGCCGGGGGCCAGCGGTCGCAGCGCGATCCGTTCGACGGCCGCGACCGGGCCACCCGCCGGGTCGGTGGCGGTCAGGGTGACCGAGTCGGCGCCCGTCCGTTCGAGGCGTACCCGGAGTGTGGTGGCGCCGGTCGCAGCCAGGGTGACCCCCGTCCAGGCGAAGGGGAGGGCGGTGGCCGGGGCGTCGCCGCCCGGTGCGCCGTCGGCGAGCAGGCCCGCGGCGAGCGGGTGCAGGGCGGCGTCGAGCAGGGCGGGGTGGATGCCGTACCGGGCGGCCTCCGCCGCGCGGTCCTCGGGCAGGGCGATGTCCGCGTGGACGACGTCCCCGAGCCGCCAGACGGCGCGGACCCCGTGGAAGGCCGGACCGTAGTCGTAGCCGTGCTCGGCCAGCGTGTCGTAGAGGGCGGTGGTGTCGACGGCGGCGGCACCGGGCGGCGGCCAGGCGCCGGTCGGCTCCGGCCCGGCGGGCACGCCGGACTGCGGGACGAGGAGGGCGGTGGCGTGCCGGGTCCACGGCTCGTCCGGGCCCGCGGTGGCGGGCCGGGAGTGGACGGCCAGTGCCCGGGCGCCGGAGTCGTCGGCGGGCCGCACGGTGGTCTGGATGTGCACGGCGCCATCGCCGAGCGGCAGGGCGGCCTCCAGGGTGAGTTCGGCCAGCTGCGGGACGGCACCCCGGTGGCCGGCGTGCAGGGCCAGCTCCACAAAGGCGGTGGCGGGCAGCAGCGGGGTGCCGGTGACAGCGTGGTCGAGCAGCCACGGGTGGGTGCTCGCCGAGATCCGGCTGGTGTAGAGGGTGGTGCCGTCCGGGAGATCGGTGGTGGCGTCGAGCAGCGGGTGGTCGGCGGTGTGCAGGCCGAGGTGCCCGGGGTCGCTGATGTCGGGGGCGGCGTCGAGCCAGTAGTGGCGGTGCTGGAAGGGATAGGTCGGCAGACCGGGCGGTGCGGCCGGCACATCCACCGGCCAGGACAACCGGTGACCGTGCAACTCCACCGCCGCCAACGCCGACAGCAGCGGACGGTGATCCTCCCGATTGCGCCGCAACGTCCCCGTCACCAGCACATCGTCCCGACCCGCAAGCGTCTCCTGCACCCCCACCGTCAGCACCGGATGCGCACTGGCCTCCACAAACGTCGTGAACCCATCCCGCGCCAACACCCGCACCGCGTCCTCGAACCGCACCCGACCCCGCAGATTACGGAACCAGTACCCCGCATCCAACGACGCACCATCCACCACCCCACCCGACACCGTCGAATAGAACGGCACCCGCGACGCCCGCGGACGAATCCCCCCCAACACCTCCGACAACTCCGCACGCAACGGCTCCACCTGCGCCGAATGCGACGCATAGTCCACCGGCACCCGACGCACCCGCACCCCCGCACCCTCACCCCACTCCACCAACCCACCGACCGCCCCCGCCGAACCCGACACCACCGTCGACGACGGCCCGTTCACCGCCGCCACCTCCAACTCCCCACCCCACCCCGCCAGCAGACCCTCCACCTCACCCACCGGCAACGGCACCGACGCCATCCCCCCACCACCCGCAATCGCCCGGATCGCCCGCGACCGCAACGCCACCACCGCCGCCGCATCCTCCAGACTCAACGCCCCCGACACCGCAGCAGCCGCAATCTCCCCCTGCGAATGCCCCACCACCCCATCCACCCGCAAACCCCACGAACGCCACAACTCCGCCAACGACACCATCACCGCCCACAACACCGGCTGCACCACATCGACCCGCCCCAACAGCACCGGATCACCCAACGCCTCACCCAACGACCAGTCCGTGAACGGCGCCAGCGCCCGCCCCGCCTCCGCCAACCGACCCGCGAACACCGGCGACACCCCCGCCAACGCCGCACCCATCCCCACCCACTGCGAACCCTGACCCGGAAACACCAGCACCACCCGACCAGGCGACGACACCCCACGCCCCGACACCACCGCCGGATGCCCCACCCCCGACGCCAACGCCCGCAACCCCGCAATCACCTCACCACGATCACCCGACACCACCGCAGCACCGAACCCATGCCGCACCCCCCGCACCACCGACCACCCCGCCACCTCCGACAACCCCACACCCGAACCCCCACCCTCCAACCACCCCGCCAACCGACCCGCCGCCACACCCAACGCCACCTCCGACCGACCCGACACCACCACCGGAACGGGCAGCGGGCTCGCGCCCTCCTCCGCAGGGACGGCGGGCGCCGGAGCGGCCGGCGCCTCCTCGATGAGGACGTGCGCATTGGTGCCGCTCATGCCGAAGGCGGAGACGCCCGCCCGACGCGGCCGGTCGCCCCTGGCCCAGGGGACGGGCTCGCGGAGCAGCTCGACGGCGCCTGCCTCCCAGTCGACCTGGGCGGTGGGCTCTCCGACGTGCAGGGTGGCCGGCAGCAGCTCGTGCCGCAGCGCCTGCACCACCTTGATCACACCGGCCACGCCGGCCGCCGCCTGCGCATGCCCGATGTTCGACTTGATCGAGCCCAGTCGCAGCGGGCGGTCCTCGGGGCGGTCCTGGCCGTAGGCGGCGAGCAGCGCCTGCGCCTCGATCGGGTCGCCCAGCCGGGTGCCCGTCCCATGTGCCTCCACCGCGTCCACGTCCGCCGCGGTCAGCCCGGCCGACGCCAGCGCCGCCCGGATCACCCGCTCCTGCGAAGGACCGTTGGGGGCGGTCAGGCCATTGCTGGCACCGTCCTGGTTGACCGCCGAACCGCGCACCACCGCGAGGACGGGGTGCCCGTTGGCCTGCGCGTCCGACAGCCGCTCCACCAGCAGCAGGCCCACCCCCTCGGCGAATCCCGTGCCGTCCGCGTCGGCGGAGAACGCCCGGCAGCGGCCGTCCGGGGAGAGCCCGCGCTGACGGCTGAACTCGATCAACGTGTCCGGGGTGGACATCACCGTCGCGCCGCCGACCAGGGCCAGCGTGCACTCGCCGGAGCGCAGCGCCTGCGCGGCCAGGTGCAGGGCGACCAGCGAGGACGAGCAGGCCGTGTCGACCGTCACCGCCGGGCCCTCGAAGCCGTAGGTGTAGGCGATCCGACCGGAGGCGACGCTGCCCGCGCTGCCGGTGCCGAGGTAGCCCTCCGCCTCGGGCGCGGAGCCGCGCACCCGGCTCCCGTACTCGGTGTAGATCAGCCCGGTGAAGACGCCGACCGGGGTGGCGCGCAGCGATGCCGGGTCCAGGCCGGCGCTCTCCATCGCCTCCCAGGACGCCTCCAGCAGGAGCCGCTGCTGCGGGTCCATCGCGAGGGCCTCGCGCGGGTTGATGCCGAAGAACCCCGGGTCGAAGTCGGCGGCGCCGGCCAGGAATCCGCCGTGCCGGGTGTACGCGGTGCCGGTGTGCTCCGGGTCCGGGTCATAGAGCCCGTCAAGGTCCCAGCCCCGGTCCGACGGGAACTCCGACAGCGCCTCACGACCCTCGGCCACCAGCCGCCACAGGTCCTCCGGCGAGGCGACACCCCCCGGGTAGCGGCACGCCATGCCGATGATGGCGATCGGCTCGTCGGCGGCGGCCCGCGTACGGGCGGGGGCCCGGTCGGGTGCGGCCGGGGTGTCGCCCTGGTGCAGCAGGCCGTGCAGGTGCCCGGCGAGGGCCCGCGGGCTGGGGTGGTTGAACACCAGTGTGGGCGGCAGCCGCAGGCCGGTGGCGGCGGCGATCCGGTCACGCAACTGGACGGCGGTCAGCGATTCGAAGCCGAGGTCGCGGAAGGCCCGGTCCGGGTCTAGCTCCTCGGGGGTGGCGTAGCCGAGCACCGCGGCGACCTCGGCGCGGACCAGGGACCGCAGCTCCCGCTCCGCCTCGGCGGCGGGCAGCCGTTGCAGGCGTTCGGCGGTGGAGCCGCCTGCCGTGCGGCCGGCGGCGCGCCGGGCCGGGGCACGGGTGGGCACGGCCGGTCCGCGCGGGGCGGGCACCGGGGAGGTCAGCCGGTCGGGGTCCACCGGGCGCAGGGCGAGGGCCTCGACGGTGAGCACGGGCTCGCCCTCGGGGTCGACGGCCACGACGGTGAGCGTGTCCGGGTCGGGCCGATCGAGGCGTACCCGCAGCAGGGTGGCGCCGACGGCGTGCAGGGTGAGGCCGGTCCAGGCGAACGGCAGCCGCAGCGCGGGGGTGCCGCCGTCCTCGCCCGGCCGGTCGGTCAGCACGTCGGCCTGGAGGGCGGCGTCGAGCAGCGCGGGGTGGATGCCGTAGCGGGCGGCGTCCGGGTGGGCGCCCTCCGGCAGCTCGACCTCGGCGTAGACGGTTCCGCCGTGTTGCCAGGCGGCCCGCAGGCCCTGGTAGGTTGGGCCGTAGCCGACCCGGACGGCCTCGAAGCGATCGGCGGCGACCCCGAGATCGAGCGCGACGGCCCCCGGCGGCGGCCACTGCTCGGGGAAGTCCGGTGCGGTGTCGGCGGGTTCGCCGACGAGGGTGCCGGTCGCGTGGTGGGTCCAGTCCTGCGGGCCCCCATGCTCCGGGCGGGAGTAGACGTCGAAGGTGCGCCGGCCGTCGGTGTCCGGGGCCAGCATGGTGATCTGCAGGTCGAGCACGCCGTCGGCCAGGGTCAGCGGCGCCGACAGGACGAGTTCGCCGACGGTGCCGAGGCCGGCCGTTTCGGCGGCGGCGGTGGCGAGTTCGGCGAAGGCCGTACCGGGGAAGAGCGTGGTGCCGCCGACCGTGTGCTCACCGAGCCACGGGTGGCTGCGGGTGGAGATCCTGCCCGTGATGACGAGGCCCCCGTCGTCGGCCCGTTCGACGACCGTGTCCAGCAAGGGGTGCGCGGAGGCGTCGCCGCGACCGGTGTGGGTGGGAGCGTCGAGCCAGTAGTGGCGGTGCTGGAAGGGATAGGTCGGCAGGCCGGGCGGTACGGCCGGGACATCCACCGGCCAGGACAACCGGTGACCGTGCAACTCCACCGCCGCCAACGCCGACAGCAACGGACGGTGATCCTCCCGATTGCGCCGCAACGTCCCCGTCACCAGCACATCGTCCCGACCCGCAAGCGTCTCCTGCACCCCCACCGTCAGCACCGGATGCGCACTGGCCTCCACAAACGTCGTGAACCCATCCCGCGCCAACACCCGCACCGCGTCCTCGAACCGCACCCGACCCCGCAGATTGCGGAACCAGTACCCCGCATCCAACGACGCACCATCCACCACCCCACCCGACACCGTCGAATAGAACGGCACCCGCGACGCCCGCGGACGAATCCCCCCAACACCTCCGACAACTCCGCACGCAACGGCTCCACCTGCGCCGAATGCGACGCATAGTCCACCGGCACCCGACGCACCCGCACCCCCGCACCCTCACCCCACTCCACCAACCCGCCGACCGCCCCCGCCGGACCCGACACCACCGTCGACGACGGCCCGTTCACCGCCGCCACCTCCAACTCCCCACCCCACCCCGCCAGCAGACCCTCCACCTCACCCACCGGCAACGGCACCGACGCCATCCCCCCACCACCCGCAATCGCCCGGATCGCCCGCGACCGCAACGCCACCACCGCCGCCGCATCCTCCAGACTCAACGCCCCGACACCGCAGCAGCCGCAATCTCCCCCTGCGAATGCCCCACCACCCCATCCACCCGCAAACCCCACGAACGCCACAACTCCGCCAACGACACCATCACCGCCCACAACACCGGCTGCACCACATCGACCCGCCCCAACAGCACCGGATCACCCAACGCCTCACCCAACGACCAGTCCGTGAACGGCGCCAGCGCCCGCCCCGCCTCCGCCAACCGACCCGCGAACACCGGCGACACCCCGCCAACGCCGCACCCATCCCCACCCACTGCGAACCCTGACCCGGAAACACCAGCACCACCCGACCCGGCCCCGACACCCCACGCCCCGACACCACCGCCGGATGCCCCACCCCCGACGCCAACGCCCGCAACCCCGCAATCACCTCACCACGATCACCCGACACCACCGCAGCACCGAACCCATGCCGCACCCCCGCACCACCGACCACCCCGCCACCTCCGACAACCCCACACCCGAACCCCCACCCTCCAACCACCCCGCCAACCGACCCGCCGCCACACCCAACGCCACCTCCGACCGACCCGACACCACCACCGGGGCGACAAGCCCACCCAGCGTCGGCGTCGCTGCCGGCTCGGCAGCGGCAGCGGCATTGGCATCGGCATCAGCAGCGACAGCGACAGCGACAGCGGCAGGCGGCACGGTCGCGGGGGCCTGTTCGAGGATCACGTGGGCGTTGGTGCCGCTGATGCCGAAGGCGGAGACACCGGCCCGACGCGGCTTTCCGACGGTGTCCGGCCACTCCACGGGCTCGCGGAGCAGTTCGACGGCGCCTGCCTCCCAGGCGACCTCGCCGGTCGGCTCAGCCACATGCAATGTCGCCGGCAGCAGCTCGTGCCGCAGTGCCTGCACCACCTTGATCACACCGGCCACGCCGGCCGCCGCCTGCGCATGCCCGATGTTCGACTTGATCGAGCCCAGCCACAACGGCCGCCCCGCAGGCCGCCCCTGCCCATACGTCGACAGCAGCGCCTGCGCCTCGATCGGGTCGCCCAGCCGGGTGCCCGTCCCATGCGCCTCCACCGCGTCCACATCCGCCGTGGTCAGCCCGGCCGACGCCAGCGCCGCCCGGATCACCCGCTCCTGCGAAGGACCGTGCGGGGCCGAGAGCTGGCTGCTGGTGCCGTCCTGGTTGACGGCCGACCCCCGCACCACCGCGAGGACGGGGTGCCCGTTGGCCTGCGCGTCCGACAGCCGCTCCACCAGCAGCAGCGCCGCGCCCTCGCCCCAGCCGGTGCCGTCCGCGTCGGCGGAGAACGCCTTGCAGCGGCCGTCCGGGGAGAGGCCGCGCTGACGGCTGAACTCCACGAAGGTGTTGGGGGTGGACATCACGGTGGCACCGCCCGCGAGGGCGAGCGTGCACTCGCCGGAGCGCAGTGCCTGCGCGGCCAGGTGCAGGGCGACCAGCGAGGAGGAGCAGGCGGTGTCGATCGTCACCGCCGGGCCCTCGAAGCCGTAGGTGTAGGCGATCCGACCAGAGGCGATGCTCGGCGCGCTGCCGATGCCGATCTGCCCCTCGACCGCTGCGGGCAGCGGGTTGAGGCGGGAGCCGTAGTCGTTGTACATGATTCCGGTGAAGACGCCGACCGGGGTGGCGCGCAGCGATGCCGGGTCCAGGCCGGCGCTCTCCATCGCCTCCCAGGCCGTTTCCAGCAGGAGCCGCTGCTGCGGGTCGATGGTGCTGCTCTCGCGGGGGCTGATACCGAAGAACTCGGCGTCGAAGTCGGCGGCGCCGGTGAGGAATCCGCCGTGCCGGGTGTACGCGGTGCCGGTGTGCTCCGGGTCAGGGTCATAGAGCCCGTCGAGGTCCCAGCCCCGGTCCGACGGGAACTCCGACAGCGCCTCACGACCCTCGGCCACCAGCCGCCACAGGTCCTCCGGCGAGGCGACACCCCCCGGGTAGCGGCACGCCATGCCGATGATGGCGATCGGCTCCGTGTACCTGGCCTCGGCCTCCTGAAGGCGCAGGCGGGTGTCCTGCAGGTTGGCCGTGACGCGCTTGAGGTAGTCGCGGAGCTTCTCGTCGTTCGACATGCGTGCTCTGCCCTTCGGGAGTTCGCGGTGACGGGGTGCGGCCGGTGGGGCTGGGGTTGCCGGGATGGTGCGGGTCGGACCGGTCAGGCGGTCAGACGTGTTCCAGGGCGAACCCGGACTTGATCCACTTGCTGGACTCGACCGCGATGGCGGCCACCCGGTCGCCGGGGACGAGCCGTGGAAGCAGCTGCTCCAGTTGGAAGAAGACCAGTGCGTTGCCGGTGTTGGCGGTGTCGCCGACGCAGCTGATCTCCTCGGCGCCGCTCAGCGCCAGCCGTTCGACGATCCGCTTCGTCATCTGGGTGGAGAGCTGCGGTGGCAGCAGGTGGGTCAGCTCGGCGGCCTTCCAGCCGAGGTCCCCGAGCAGCCGGTGCAGGATCTCCTCGGACAGCTCCGGGACGGACTCCTCGATCGCCTTGTAGTCCTCCCGGGCCGACGGCCGGTCGCTGTGCCGGTCGACCGGTCCGAACCACTCCAGGACCTGGCCCGGTGGCCGTCCCAGCCCGACGAGTTGGACGAAGGAGGTCCGCACGGCGGTCCGGCCGGCAGCCGGATCGCCGCTGAGCACCGCGGCCCCTGCGGCGTCGCCGAACAGCACGTAGTTGACCAGTTCGGCCGGCGGGACGGTGTGCAGATCGACCGAGAGGTCGTAGTGCTTGGCGATGACGTCCCCGCCCAGCACCAGGGCCGTACGGTGGCGGCCGGTGGAGAGCAGTTGCCGGGCCAGGTCGAGGGCCTGTACCGCACCGGAGCAGCCGGACTGGAGCTGGTAGGTGGCCACCCCGTCGATGCCGAGCCGGTCGGCGATCTGGTTCACGGTGGCGGGCATGAGGGAGTCGGGGGTGGCGGTGCCGAGGATGACGAGGTCGATCTCGGCGGGGTCGGTGCCGGCCGTGGCCAGGGCGTGACGGCCGGCCCGCTCCCCCAGGTCGGCGAGGGTGTCGCGCTGCTCGCCGGTCTCCAGATCGAGGGCGAGGTGGCGGGAGCGGGTGCCGATGAAGACGTCCACCCACTGCTCCCAGAGCGCGTCCATGCCGAAGCGGCGGCCCAGGGTGGCGTTGTCGATGGGCGGGCCGGGCAGTGCGGTGCCGGCCGCCAGGATGCGGATCTCTGCGGGGTCCATACGGTCTGCTCCCGGTGTCGTGGCTCGGTCGTGCGGGCGGCCCGGTCGTGCGGACGGCCCGGTCGTGCGGGTGGCCCGGCGGGCACGGTGGGCGGGCTCGCGGCCGACGCCGGCTCAGCGGCGGTAGAGGATGATCGCGGAGGCGTACGACTTGTGGGTCTCCACCGGGCGGAACTGCCGGAAGCCGATGGCGCCGCGCAGCGGGCCCGCCACCGCGACGGCCTTGATGGTCTGCTGCTCGCCGGCGGTGAGCCGGGCGTCGTCGACGACCCCGCCGGTGCGGATGACGGTGCCGTCCAGCAGCCGGATCCACTCGGAGAAGTACGCCAGGAAGTTGCCCTCCGGGCCCTTGCGCAGCATCCGGCCGATGCCCTCGGTGGCTCCGAGCAGCACGCCGTCCCGGTCGCGCAGTTCGTAGCGGACGTGGGCGCGGTCGTCGAGCGTGGGGGTGGCGCCGTCGAAGTCCGGGTTGTTGGAGTCATAGCTGACCAGCGTCTCGACCAGGTCGGTGAGGTACAGCAGGTTCTCGGGCTCGCCGACGGCGGGAGCGGGTTCCGTCGGGCCGAACGGCGGCACCGCCAGCCGGGCGAGCAGCCAGCCCCGCAAGGTGTCGGCGGCGGTGCCCAGCGGGCCGGGAAGGGTGATCGATGCCATGCCACAACTCCGTTCGCGGATATTCCTGAGGCGCCGGAAAGCAGCGCGTGATCACCCTAGGCAGCGCAGCTAAATCGGCCCGACATCCCCTCTAAACCGCCCCGGCGCCCGTGCTGAACCACCCGCTAAAGCGGCGACAATGCCCCGGTTAATGCCGACCAGGAGGGGCGTGGCCCCTTTCCCGGCAACAGAACTAGCATGCGCCGGAGATACCCGACTTCTTCCCGGTGGTCATTCCGGGAACATCCGCTCGGAGGCCGCGTTGTCCGTCAGTTCCGTCGAAGCACCGTCGTTCCCGGTGCGCCGTACGTGCCCGTACCAGCCCCCGGACGTGTACCGCGAGATCAGCGAACGCGGCCCGATCAACAAGGTCACCCTGTGGGACGGCCGCCAGGTGTGGCTGATCACCGGCTATGAGGAGGGCCGCCGCCTGCTGGCGGACGAACGCCTGTCGTCCGACCGCAGTTACGACGAGTATCCCACGATGGCCCCGCACCTGGGCGCCCCGGCGGCCCGCAAGCTGGTCCTGGTGGGCGAGGACCCGCCGCTGCACAACCACCACCGCCGGCTGCTCAACCCGGAGTTCAGCCTGAAGCACGCGCGTGCGCTGCGGCCGGACATCGAGCGGATCGTGAACGGCCTGATCGACGGCATCGAGGAGCTCGGTCCGCCCGCCGACCTGGTGGAGCACTTCGCGGCCCCGATCCCGTCGCTGGTGATGTCGGCGCTGCTGGGGATCCCCTACGAGGACCACGCGTTCTTCCAGGCCGCCACCGCCGGCATCATGCAGGGCAAGGACCCGGCCGGCACCGAGGCCGCCGCGGCCGAGCTGGTGCGCTACCTCGACCGGCTGGTGACGGCGCAGGAGGCGGAGCGCGGCGAGAGCCTGGTGGGCCGGCTGGTGGAGCACGTCGACACCGGCGAGCTCTCGCACGACGAGGTCGTGCAGCTGACCATGGTGCTGCTGATCGCCGGCCTGGAGACCACCTCCTCGATGATCCCGCTCGGCGTGCTGGCCCTGCTGGACCACCCCGAGCAGCTGGCGGCGCTGCGCTCGGGCGAGGTGCCGGCGGTCACCGCGATCGAGGAACTGCTGCGGATCACGGCGGTGACGGACTTCGCCGGGGTCCGCTGGATCACGGCCGACATCGAGATCGACGGCCATGTGCTCAAGGCCGGCGACGGCCTGGTGATCTCCTCGACCATGGTCAACCGGGACGAGCGGGTGCACGAGGACCCGTATGCCTTCGACATCTCCCGGGGCAGCCGCCAGCATGTGACCTTCGGCTACGGGATCCACCAGTGCCTCGGTCAGAACCTCGCCCGGCTCCAGCTGGAGATCGCCTTCGAGACGCTCGTACGGCGGCTGCCGGGACTGCGGCTGGCGGTGCCGGCCGAGGAGCTGCGGATGCGCCGGACCGGCACCATGCAGAGCGTGGAACGCCTGCCGGTGGCCTGGTGAGGGGGCGGACATGCTGATCACCGCCGACCGCGACCGCTGCATCGGCGCGGGCCTGTGCGTCCTGACCGCGCCGGAGGTCTTCGAGCACGACGACGACGGCCTGGTGCACGTACTGGAGCAGGAGCCCGACGCCCGCCTGGAAAAGGACCTGCGGCTGGCCCAGCAGCTCTGCCCGGCCCACGCCCTGACGCTGGACACCGCCGCACCGCACTCGACCTAAAGCCCCCGGAAACCCTTCCGGGCCGGACCCCTTCGGAGAACCCGCAGGTCATGGGCGCCTGACTGCCCGTCCGGCGCCCGGCGAAGGCCGCCGATCCGATATTCGGGTCGGCGGCCTTAAGCAATTCTAAGGACCGATGGCCCTGGACCGGGAATTGTTTATACGCTCTTTCGGTACGCCGCTGCGACCGCTCGTCGCATTCCGCAGGCGTGGGCCGCGACGACCGCGCCCGTTCCCCGACTTTCCTTCCCTCCTGCCCGAAGGACCGAAATGAGTCAATCAGCCGAGGACCGGCTCGACGGCCCCCTGGTGAAGCTGATCATCGTCATGGCGCTGGCGTCCGTCACCGCGACACTCAACGCGACCATCGTCGGCGTCGGACTCAGCCCCCTGGCCCAGAACTTCGACACCACGCTGACCACCGCCGAGTGGGTCATCACCGGCTACCTGCTGGCCGTGGCCGCCACCATCCCGGTGACCGGCTGGGCCGTGGACCACTTCGGCGGCAAACGGGTCTGGCTGATCGGCCTGGTGATCTACACCCTCACCGCGATCGGCTCGGCGCTGTCCTGGAACATCGGTTCGCTGATCGTCTTCCGCATCCTGCAAGGCGTGGCCGCCGGCATCATCGAACCGGTGATGATGACGCTCACCGCGCGTGCCGCAGGGCCCGCCCGGCTGGGCAGGGTGATGGGCCTGCTGGCCCTGCCGATGACGCTGGGCCCGGTGATCGGCCCGATCCTCGGCGGCGTCATCGCGGACAACCTGCACTGGAGCTGGCTGTTCCTGGTGAATGTGCCGATCGTGGTGACGGCGCTGGTGTTCTCGGTGAAGGTGGTACCCGCCGACGCCCCGGCCGCGGGCGACCGCGCCACCTTCGACGTGCTCGGCACCCTGCTGCTCAGCCCCGGCTTCGCGGTCCTCGTCTACGGCCTGTCGCAGAGCGCGCACCAGGGCTTCGGCTCCACCACGGTGATCGTCTCGCTGCTCCTCGGCGCGGCCCTGGTCGCCGGGTTCGTGGTGCACGCGCTCACCACCCGCCGCCAGCCGCTGATCGACGTCCGGCTGTTCGCCAGCCGCGGCTTCACCGCCGCCGTGATCGCGATGGCCCTCACCGGCGCGGCGGTCTTCTCGCTCTATGTGCTGCTGCCGCTCTACCAGCAGCAGGTGCACGGCCAGAGCCTGATGGCCAGCGGTCTGCTGCTGGCGCCCTTCGGCGTCGGCACCTTCCTCGGCATGCCGCTGGCGGGCCGGCTGAGCGACAGGATCGGCGCCAACCTGCTCGTGCCGCTCGGTGCCACCCTGGTGGTGCTCGGCATCCTCGGCAACGCACTCTCCGACGCCTCCACCAACCAGGTGCTGCTCGGCCTGTACGCGGTCGTCGCCGGCCTCGGCCTGGGCTGCGTCGGTGCGCCGACGCTGGCCTCGCTCTACCGCACCGTGCCGCTGGAGAAGACCTCCGGTGCGACCAGCACCATGCTGTCGCTGAACCAGGTCGGCGGGTCCTTCGGCGTGGCCCTGGTGGCGCTGCTCATCCAGCGCGGGATCGCCAACGGCCAGTCCGTGCGGAACGCCTACTCCACCACCTTCTGGTGGGAGCTGGCGATCACCGCGGTGATCGTGGCGGTCGGCCTCGCGCTGCCCGGCCGGCCGAAGCCGGTGGCCGCCGCGGCGCCGACGGAGAGCCCCGCCCAGGAGAGCACGACGACGGTGTTGTCCTGACCGGCCGCCGCCCGGTCCCGGGCCGAAGCGGCCGCACCCCGAGGGGTACGGCCGCCCGGCCCGGGACCGGGCGCGCGGGCTGCGGCAGGCGCCCGGCGGTCAGTTCGGCGCCGAGGTCCCGGACACCGCAGTGACCCGCACCGACTCCGGCCGGCCCGGACGGACCGGGTCGCTCCACCGGCGTACGGCGGGAAGCTCCACGAACCGGTACGACAGCCAGGACACCCCGATCGTCGCCACCAGCAGCACCGCACCCAGCCCGACCACCTCCGGCACGCCCCACACGCGGGTCGCGCCCAGAGCCACCCGGACGTAGTGCAGCACCAGGTGGTGCGTCATGTAGAAGGCGAAGGAGATCTCCCCCAGCCGGACGGCGGTGCGGCTGCGGAACGGCGACGCCTTGCCGGTGGCATCGGCCTGCGCGGCCGCGGCGACCAGCAGTGCGAGCGGCAGGGCAACGGTCGCGGTGAACCCGTACACCGTCGGCACCAGGGCGAGCTGGAGGGCCGTACCGGCCGCCACCAGGACCGCCGCCCCGGGCAGCCCGAGCGGGATCCAGCGGCCCGCCAGCACGATCCTCGCCAGCAGGATGCCGAGCACGAAGTCCAGCGCCCGCACGGCGGGCAGGGCCACCAGGAACCAGTTCTGCACCAGGGACATCTCCATCCCGGGCAGCTGCGGGCTCCCCGGCACAAACGCGTCGTCCGCGAACGGCAGCAGCACGATCAAGGCCGTGAGGCCCAGCACCCAGGCCCAGAGCCGGTCCGCGCGGATCCGGTCGGTCAGCGCCCGCAGCCAGGGGAACGCCAGGTAGAAGGCCAGCTCGCAACTGAGCGACCAGCTGGGCAGGTTGACGGCCCGCATGACGTCCAGGTCGGGCACCCAGGCGTGCACCAGGAAGAGGCTCGGCAGCACCCGGCCGCCCGTCAGCGCCTCGCCGGCCCAGAGCGCCAGCAGCAGCGCGGCCAGCCAGGTCAGCAGATGGGTCGGGAAGATCTTCACCAGCCGGCGGCGCCAGAACCGGGGTCTGCTGTCATCCTGCCGGGCCGACCAGGTCAGCACGAACCCGCTGAGGACGAAGAAGAACTCCACCCCCACCCAGCCCAGGCCGAAGGCGTAGCGGAACACCGCGGAGGCCGGGCCGGGAGCCAGGTAGCCCTCCACGGACAGATGGGTGAAGAAGACCAGCAGGGCGGCGACGAACCGCAGCCCGGTGAGGGACGGCAAGCGGGAGAACGCGGCCGATTGAGCAGTGCGCTCGGACATGGCGAATCCTTCACGTGCGAGGTGGACGGGACGACGGACGACCGGTGCACGGTCGTCGGCCAGCCTCCGCCGCCCGTCTAAAGCACCCCTGCCAAGCCCCTAAACGCCGCCGCCGCGCCCAGCGAACCCGCCGTCGCCCGCCGCCTGTACCTCCACCCCGAGACCTCCCTGCCCCGGGCAGGTTGGAGCGCCGGCCGGGCCCGAGGCCCTGCCGGCGCTCCAACCTGCCCGGGACCGGCGTCAGAGGTCGACGAACCGCAGGCTGAAGTCGGTCAGCCGGGCACCCGCGACCTCGCCGGCGGGGACCGCCGCCTCGATTGCGGCCAGCTCCTCGGGGCCCAGCGAGAGTGTGGCGGCCGCCAGGTTCTCCTCCAGGTGGTCGATGCGGCGGGTGCCCGGGATGGGGACGACGTCCTCCCCTCGGTGCTGCACCCACGCCAGGGCGAGTTGGCCGACCGACACCCCCAGCTCGATCGCCAGCGGCTCCAGCCGGTCGACCAGGCCGAGGTTGCCGGGGAAGTTCTCGGGGGTGAAGCGCGGCTGCGCCACCGTACGGAAGTCGGTGGGCCCGAAGGCCTCGGTGGAGCGGTAGCGCCCGGTGAGCAGGCCACGCCCGAGCGGCGCGTTGGGGACGATGCCGATGCCCAACTCGCGTGCGGTCGGGACCACTTCATCCTCCAACTGGCGGGAGAACAGCGACCACTCGGTCTGCACGGCGGCCAGCGGGTGGACGGCGTGCGCACGGCGGATGGTCTCCGGAGCGGCCTCGGAGAGCCCGATGTACCGGACCTTGCCGGCCTGCACCAGTTCGGCCAGCGCACCCGCCGTCTCCTCGATGGGCACGGAACCGTCGACCCTGGCCTGGAAGTAGAGGTCGATGTGGTCCAGCCCGAGACGCTTGAGCGACGCGTCGGCGGCCTGCCTCACATAGGCGGCGTCACCGCGGACGGCCTGGCCGATGCCGTCGCCGGTCCGCAGCACGCCGAACTTCGTGGCCACCACGGCCTCGTCACGGCGGCCGGCGACGGCGCGGCCGACCAACTCCTCGCTCAGCCCGTGGCCGTAGACGTCGGCCGTGTCGATCAGCGTGACGCCGAGGTCCAGGGCGCGGCGGATGGTGGCCACCGCCTGGTCGGGGTCGGTCGGGCCGTAGAACTCGCTCAGGCCGAGCGCGCCGAGCCCTTGGGCGCCGACTTCGAGCCCTCCCAGGCGGCGGGTGGGAAAATCGTTCACGAGGATTCGCTCCGTCTCACGTCGATGGGCCTGCCGGCTCCAGCGTGGTGACGAGGGCTAAACCGCATCCAAACCGTGCCCGGATCCGGTGGTCAGGCGCGGACCTCCAGGATGGTGCGCTGGAGGTTGCGCAGCCAGCAGCCCGGCTCCAGGCCGAGCTCGCGGTGCAGGGTGTCCCGCGCGGAGCGGTAGACCTGCAACGCGTCGGCCTGCCGGCCGGAGCGCCACAGCGCCAGCATCAGCTGGGCGTAGAAGGTCTCCTGGAGCGGGTGCTCGCGGATCAGACAGCGCAACTGGGAGACCACCTCGCGATCCCGCGAGAGCATCAGCTTGGACTCCACCAGCAGCTCGGTGCACTCCAGTTGGAGTTCCTGGAGCCAGGCCGCGAAGGCGTTCACCACGGGCCCGCTCT
Organism: Peterkaempfera bronchialis; assembly: GCF_003258605.2. NCBI lineage: Bacteria > Bacillati > Actinomycetota > Actinomycetes > Kitasatosporales > Streptomycetaceae > Peterkaempfera > Peterkaempfera bronchialis. The sequence goes on along the minus strand of NZ_CP031264.1, from coordinate 5,787,483 downwards.
GGAGACCGTTGAGCACCGGCCCGCGCCAGAGGGCCACCACCTTCTCCAGCAGGTCGCACGCCTCCTCGTAGCGGCGCTCGCGCATCATGCCCCGGGCGGTCGGCAGGTGCTCCTGGAGCGCGTGGAAGTCGATGGCCTGCGGCAGCGTCCACAGCACATAGCCCGGGGCGCGGGTGATGATCGGTTCGGGCTCACCGCCGCGGGCGAGCAGCTTGCGCAGCTGCGAGACATAGACGTACACCGCGTCCCTGGCGCGCGGGGGCGGCCCCTGCGGCCACAGCTCGCGGACCAGGTCGTCCACCGAGACGACCTGGCCCGTCCGGGCCAGCAGGACGGCGAGCACCGTCTCGGTCTTGCGTGCGGTGATCGGGACGGGTCCGTTCGCGTCGCTGACTCTGAGCGGTCCGAGTACCTCGTACCTCACCGGCGATCCTCTCCCGACCCGAATGCCACCCGACCTGCCAACCGACTTGCCACCCGACCTGCCACCCGCGAGCCGCAGGCCCGCCCGGCCGGCCGCAGGCATTCTGCGGCAGGTGACGGGTCAACAGCGGCGGGCCGCCCGCTATTCCGTCCGCCGGGCGACGTCCGAGGGGCGGCCGGGCGAGGGCTGCCGCTCCGGCCGACCGGGTGTCGGGGGCGGGTCGGGGGCCGGGAGCGCGCCGGGTGCCGCCTCGGCCGACCGCCGGGCGGCGAACGGCACGAGCGCGACCGTGGCCAGGGTGTAGAGCAGGACGGCCACAAAGGCGGAGCCGAACCCACCGACGGCCACCAGCACGGCCAGGCCGACCGTGCCGCCGAGCCGCTGGGAGACATTCAGCAGCCCGGCCGCCGCTCCGGTGAGCTCCGGCGGCGCGACCAGACCGGCCCGGGTGACGGCGGCGAAGGCCAGGCCGATGCCCAGGCCGAAGAGGCAGAGCGCGGGCAGCACACCCTCGGCGTAACCGACGGGGGTGCGGCCGGCCAGCAGGGCGGCGCCCGCCACCGTGGCCGCGCTGCCCGCCAGCAGCGCGGCGCGCGGCCCGGCGCGGGCCTCCAGCGGAGCGGCCAGCCGGGCGCCGGCGAAGACCAGCACGCTCCACGGGAGGAAGGCCAGCCCGGTCGCCGCCGGGCCCAAGCCGAGGCCGCGCTGGAGGTACTGGGTCAGCAGGTAGCCGGAGCCGAAACTGGTCGCGGAGAGCAGGGCCAGCAGCGCGTTGGCCGCCGCCCGGCGGCGGTCGGCCACCAGCGCGCGCGGCACCAGCGGCTGCGGGGCCCGGCGCTCGGCCACGACGAAGGCCGCCAGCAGCAGCGGCGCGGCGGCGGCCGGCGCCAGGGTGCCGGCGGACGTCCAGCCGCGCTCGGCGCCGTGCACGACGGCATAGGTGAGCGCAAAGCAGCCGAGGGTGGCCAGCACCGCGCCCGGCACATCGAAGCGGCCCGGGGCGCGTGGGGATTCGGGGATGTGCCGCCGGGCCAGCAGGGCGGCGGCGGCGCCCGGCAGCACGGTCAGGAACATCACCGCCCGCCAGGACAGCGCGTCGGTGAGCACTCCGCCCAGCACCAGGCCGATCGCCCCGCCCACGCCGGACACCGCGCCGTACACGCCGATCGCCCGCGCCCGGGAAGGGCCGTCGAACAGGGTGCCGATCAGGGCGAGCGCGGTCGGGGAAGCGATGGCCCCGCCGACGCCCTGGAGGGCACGGGCGGCGATCAGGACGGTGCCGTCGGGGGCCGCGCCGGCGAGCAGGGAAGCGGCGGTGAAGGTCCACATCCCGGCGAGGAACATCCGCCGGCGGCCCAGGATGTCCCCGGAGCGGCCGCCGAGCAGCAGCAGGCCGCCGTAGGTGAGCACATAGGCGTTGACCACCCAGGACAGCCCCGCGTCGGTGAATCCGAGGTCCTCCCGGAGCCGGGGCAGCGCGACGTTGACGGCGCTGGCGTCCAGCACCACCATCAGCTGGCAGGCGGCCAGCGCCGCGAGGGCCGGGCCGGGGCGGGGCGGCGCGGTCACCGCACGGCGCTGGGCTGCCGGGCGGTCAGACCGAGGTTCTCGCGCAAGGTGGCCCCCTCGGTGTAGGCCGTGCGCAGCACCCCGCGCTCCTGGAGATGCGGCACGACCCGGTCGGTGAACTCGTCGAAGCCGACGGGGTTGAGGTGCCCGGCCAGGATGTAGCCGTCGGCGGCGCCGGTCTGCGCATTCCCGTCGATCCGGGCGGCGACCTCGGCGGGGGTGCCGACGAAGGTGTGCCGGAGCAGGCTGCGGATGGCGAGTTCGCGGATCGACAGGCCTTCGGCGGCGGCCCGGGCGTACAGGCCCGCCGCAGGTGAGCCGGGCGGCCCGGCGGGCGGTGGCGGCGGATCGTCGGGGTCGCGGCCGGAGAGGTCGGCGCCCCACAGCTGCCCGATCCGGGTGAGGGCGACCGCCGCGGTCACCTGGCGCAGGGCCACCTCGCGGGAGCGTTCGGCGGCTTCCCCGGCGGTGTCGCCGAGGATGAATCCCGCGCCGGGCGGGGGCGCGTGGGAGTCGTCCAGTGTCAGCAGGTCGAGCAGTCCCCGCTCGGCCTCGGCCGCCCGGTCCGCCCAGACCGCCAGCGGCGCGGGCACGGCGGGTGGTGGCTCGCCGCCGGGTGCCCCGTCCAGGGCGACCGCCAGGTGCAGCGCAGTACCGGCATCCACGATCCCCACCGTGCTCTCCCCCGGCCGCGCGGCGACGGGATGGTCCTTGCCACCCGTCCCCGGCGGGCGGGGGCAGCGCAGCACGGGACGCTAGCCGGGGAGCGGAAGCGCGGACAATCGCCGTTCAGGGCCGCTTCAGCGGGGGCTTCAGCAGGACTTCAGCACGGGTTCGGCCGGGCCGGGCCGGGGCGGTTCGGGGCGCCGACTGCCGCAGGCGTCCCGAACCGCCCGTCAGGCCAGCGACTGCACGACCATCCGGACGAGGGCGGCCCGGGAGCCGATGCCCAGCTTCCGGTAGGTGCGGGCGAGGTGGACCTCGACGGTGCGGGCGCTGAGGCCGAGGCGGGCGGCGATCTCGCGGGTCCGCAGGCCGGTACCGACCAGTTCCGCGATCTCGCGCTCACGGCCGGTGAGCACGGAGAGCGCCTCGGCGCCTGCGGGTTCCGACCGGGCGGCGGGCAGGGCTCGGACGGCCCGGCCGGCGCCGGCCGGGCGGGGCGCGGCCGTGACGCCGGGCCCCGGCACGGCCGCCCGCACCTCGCGGTCCGCCCGGGCGGGGCGACCCCGGCGCTCCGCCCGGCCGAGCCGGGCCGCCGTCTCGGCGAGCAGGGCGCGCGAGCCCGTACGGGCGGCCAGCTTGGCCGCCGTGTCCAGCAGTTCGCGGGCGACCCGGTGGTCGGGGTCGGTCGCCGGGCCGGCGCGGTCGACGGCCGACAGGGCGGTGGAGAGCCAGTGCCCGGCCAGCCCGATGTCGCCGCCGCGCAGGGCGGCACGCGCCGCGGCGGTGAGGACCACCGCGTCCTGGGGGTCCCGGCCGGGAGTGGCCCGTTCGGTGTGCAGCGCGCGCCGTTCGGCCGGGGCACCGCGCGCGGCGAGCATGGCGATCGCCCTGCGGTGCGCGGCCTCCCGCCAACAGGCGTCGGTGCCGTCGTAGACCAGCCAGCGCACCAGCGGATGCCGGAAGACGCTGCGCGGGGTGCCGGGGAGCGGGCGCAGCAGGTCGACCCGGCGGAGCCCGTCGAGCAGCCGGCAGACCTCCGCCTCGGGGAGCTCGGCGACGGCGGCGACCGCGGCGGCGTCGATGTCGTCGCCGAGTACGGAGGCCGCGGCGAGGACGGTCTGCTGCTGCGGGTCGAGGACGCTGAGCTCGGTGACAAGGTGGCGGGCGAGCACATCGGGAAGGCCGGCGTCGGGCGGGAGCCCGCGCAGGTCGGCGAGCAGGCCGTCGGGGCGGCCCGCCTGCCGGCTGGGGCAGATCCGGGCGAGCGCCTGCAGGTAGAGCGGGTTGCCGTGGGCGTCCCGGTGCAGGATGCGCAGCCGCGGATCGGTGGGGTTCAGGTCGAGCAGGTCGGCGGCCTGGGTGAGGCCGAGCGGGGCGAGTTCGGTCCGGCGGACGGTGCCGAGCTGGCTGCCGCGGGCGAGTGTGGCGCGGAGCCGTTCCGGGGCCTGCCGGGGCCGGTAGGAGATGACCAAGGCGAGCGGCGCGCTCACCGGCCAGCGCACCAGCCGGTCGAGCAGGGCGAGTGACGCCGGGTCGGCGGCGTGCACGTCGTCCAGCACGATCAGCAGTCCGCGGCAGGTGTGCTGTTCGAGGAGTGCCCGCAACCGCTCCGGCGTGGGGCATCCTGGGGCGTCGTCCACGGACGCGGCGATGCGGCGGATCACCGCGAGCAGTTCCTCCCGCAGCCCGGCGCGGTCGGCGAGCCCGAGCCAGCCGCGCAGTACCTGGATGAAGAGGCTTCCCGGCAGGTCCTGTTGGGCGGGATCGGCCAGGGCTCTCAGGACAGTGAAGCCGCGTCCGGCGGCGGTCTCGGCGAGCCCGGCGAGCAGCCGGGTCTTGCCGCTGCCCGGGTCGCCGGCGAGTTCGACGGCGGACGCCCGCCCGTCGGCCACGTCGTCGAGGACGGCGAGGAGTTGACGGTGCTCGGTCTGCCGGACGGTTTCGGTTCGGATGCAGATGTCTCGGACTGAGATCACGGCTGGGTCATCCCTCCCCCGGTGCCCGGCGGAGCTGGCGGATCCGCCCAAGGCTGCGTTCGATCGTAACCACGCACTGCGCACACCTGAGCGGATGACACAAGGATTTCACAGTAGCCGGTCGCGGACCGACCACCGGGATTCAGTCACCGATTAGCCCGTTCCGACAGGCTCGGCACCTCTGCTGGTACGACGGAGGGAGCATCCCATGGGCAGCCCGACCGGGCGCGCACCCCAGCTCGCGCCGCCACCGCGGGAGCGGCGGCACACCTTGTTCTTCCTGGAGGCGATCCGGGATTTCTCCCCGGTCTTCCTGGACACCGAGATCGACGCGACCAGGCTGCTGGCCGACCGGGACCGGGCACGCGCCGACGGGCTGCGGCGCTCGGTGGCCGGCTACGTCCTGGTGGCCGCCGGCGGTGTGCTGGCCCGTCACCCGGAGGCCAACGCGGCGTACCGGGGCGGGCTGCGCCCCAGGCTGGCCAGGTTCGCCACGGTCGCCGGGAAGATCACCCTGGACCGCACCCTGGACGGCACCCGGGTGGTGCTCTCCACCGTGGTGCCCGACCCCCACACGGCGGGGCTCGCCGAGGTGCAGCGCCGGCTGGACCGGGTGCGGGACGGCGATCCGGCCGAACTGCCGGAGTTCGCCGGGATCCGGGCCCTGCACGCGGCCCCCTGGCTTCGCGCCCGGTGGCGGTTCGCCCGCGCCGCCCGCGACCTGACCCTGCGTCCGCTGATCACCGGCACCTTCGCGGTGACCTCGCTGGGCCACCGGCCGGTGGACGGCTTCCACTCGGTGGGCGGCACCACGATCACGCTCGGCGTGGGCCGGATCGTCGAGCGCCCGGTGGTACGCGACGGCGCGATCGTCGCCGCTCCGGTGCTGCGGCTCAGCCTGGCCTTCGACCACCGGGTGATCGACGGCGCGGAGGCCGCCGACGTGCTGGCCGAGATCCGCGAGGCGCTGGAGGAGTGGCCGGCCCCGGCGGGCGCACCGGACCGGGCACCGGCCGACGCCCGGTCCGCCGGGTGAGCGGGGCGGGGCGCGGGGCGGGGCGCGGGGTGGGCGGCGCGGGCGGACGGCGGAGGCAGGGACGGGAATGGAGGCAGGGACGGGAATGACGAGCGGAGTGCACAGGGTGACCAGCAAGGCGCCGGCGAACGACCTCGCCGAGCTCAAGCAGTTCGTGGTGGCCCAGGCCACCTCGCAGGGCATCACCCCGGAGCAGTACGGCGCGGTGCTGGACGGCGTGGCCGACGACGGCGACGGCGGCCCGGGCTCCTGGGTACGGGGCTGGACGGAGGCCGGGGAGCGGCTGGAGCGGGAGGGCAGGCTGCTGGAGGCGGGCCGGTTCTACACCATGGCCCGCTTCCCGTACCCGTCCGGCTCCGCGCGCCGGGAGGCCGAGGAGCGGGCCCGCGCCGTCTTCTCCCGCTGGGCGTCGGGCTTCCCCGGCATCGAGCGGCTGGAGGTGCCGACGCCCGCGGGCCCGGTGGCCGCCTGGGCGGGCGGGCTGTCGGTGGAGGATCCCAAGCCGCTGCTGCTGATGTCCGGCGGGATCATCAGCCTCAAGGAGCAGTGGGCGCCGGTGCTGCTCCAACTGGCCGAGTTCGGCCTGGCCGGGGTGGTCACCGAGATGCCGGGGGTGGGTGAGAACCCGCTCCCGTACGACCTGTCGGCGCCCGCGCTGCTGCCCGCCGTCCTGGACGCGGTCGCCGGACGGGCCGACACCTCGCGGACGTACGCGCTGGCGCTGAGCTTCAGCGGCAACCTGGCCCTGCACGCCGCGCTGGGCGACCGCCGGATCCGCGGCATCGTCGGCGCGGGCCTGCCGGTGCACGACTTCTTCACCGACCGGGCCTGGCGGGCCACCGTCCCCCGGGTCACCGTGGACACCCTGGCGCACCTCGCCCGCACCGGCCCCGACCGGGTCTTCGAGGAGCTGGCCCCGCTGGCCCTGGACCACCGGCGGCTGAGCGCGGTGGACATCCCCGTCGCGCTGGTCGCCAGCGCCCGCGACGAGATCATCCCGCCATCGGACACCGAGCGTCTGCGGCGCTCGGTGCGCAGCCTGCGGCTGCGGGTGCACGACGATGTGCACGGCTCCCCCGGGCACTTCCCCCAGACCCGCCTGTGGACCTTGCTCTCCGTCCTGCGGATGACCGGGGACCGCCTCCCGCAGCGCCTGGCGCTCGCCGCGCAGTTGCGGGCCCTCGACCGGGGGTGATCCGGGTCATGGGCCCCGTACGTACGTCCGGTACGCACGGGGCCCGGGCCCCTACGTGTACGTGAATACGCTGATGCGCGGCTCGATCCGGCGCGACAACCTGAGGTGGCCGACACACACTCAGGGAGTCCGCATTGCGATACGAAATCCTCGGGAGCCTGCGCGTCGACACCGGGAGCAGCACCTCGACCGTCAACGCCCGGAACATGGAGGTCGTCCTGGCGACCCTGCTGGTCAGGGCGGACGAAGTGGTCCCGATACCGCAGCTCGCCCATGAGATCTGGGGGGACGCCCCGCCCCGCCGCCATCTGGCCGCCATCCACGTCTACATCTCCCAACTGCGCAAGCTGCTGGCCGACGCCGACCGGCCGGAGAGTGTCATCGCCACCCGCTCCCCCGGGTACATCCTGCGGCTGGGCCCGCACGACCGGCTGGACTCCGAGGAGTTCAAGCAGTTGATGCAGAGCGGGCGGAAGGCCGCCCGGGCCGGGAGGCCGGAGGAGGCCGCCGCCGCCTTCGAGGCGGCGCTGGAGCTGTGGCGCGGGCCCGCGCTCGGCGACCTGCGGGCCGGCCCGATCCTGGAGGGCTTCACCACCTGGGCCGAGGAGGCCCGGCTGGAGTGCGTCGGCATGCACATCGACGCCGGGCTGGCCTCCGGGCGGCACCGCGAACTGATCGGCCGGCTCTACTCGCTGGTCGCCGAGCACCCGCTGCACGAGGCGTTCCACCGCCAGCTGATGATCGCGCTGTACCGCTCGGAGCGGCAGGCGGACGCGCTGCGGGTGTACCGCTCGGCGCACCGCATCCTCACCGCCGAGCTGGGCATCGAGCCCGGCCGGGCGCTGCGCGAGGTGCAGCGCGCGATCCTGGCCGCCGACCACCGCCTCGACCTGGCCGGTCCCCCGCGGGCCGACCGGGCGGAGCAGCCGGCGGACCTCGACGGCCGGGCCGGTATCACCGAACGAACCGTCGCCCGCCGCTCGGCCGGCGACGCCCGCACCGGACACCGGGAGGCGGCATGAGCACCATGGACGCCGCGCAGCGCTCGTGGCCGGACGGTCCCGCCGCGACCGGGACCGCGCGGGAGGATGCCTCGCTGTGGGTACGGCACTTCCGCCGCCGCCCCGACGCGCCCGTCCGGCTGGTCTGCCTGCCACATGCCGGCGGCTCCGCCTCGGTCTTCCGGCCCTGGGCGGCTGCGGCCGGCCCCGAGCTGGAGGTGCTCGCGCTCCAGTACCCGGGCCGTCAGGACCGCCACCGCGAAAAGGCCATGGAGGACATCGCCGAACTCGCCGACCACGCCGCGCCCGCGGTCCGTGCGGCGGTCGGCGACCGGCCCTACGGCCTGTTCGGCCACAGTATGGGCGCCCTGCTCGCCTTCGAGCTGACCCGCCGGCTGGAACGGACCGGCCCCGGCCCCGACCTGCTCGCGGTCTCCGGCCGCAGGCCGCCCTCCACGGTCCGCACCGGGGAGTACGCCCACCTCGTCGACGACGCCGCGCTCACCGCCCACCTGCGGGAACTCAGCGGCACGGACCCGCGCCTGCTGGCCGACGAGGAGGCCCTGCAGATGATCCTGCCCGCCGTCCGGGCCGACCTCACCGCGGTGGACCGCCACCAGGCCGCTCCGGGCGCCACCGTCGAGGCGCCTGTCCTCGCGATCACCGGGGACGCCGACCCGTGGGTCACCCCCGGCGAGGCCGCGGCGTGGCACCGCCGCACGACGTCCTCCTTCGACCTGCGGGTGTACCCCGGCGGTCACTTCTACCTGGAGCACCTCCAGGAGGAGTTGCTGGCCCTCCTCGGCGGCCGCCTCGCGCCCGCCGCTGCCCGCTGATCCCTGTCGCGTCCGCGCGTCGAAGCCGGGGTGGCAGGTCGGTTCCTCCGACCTGCCACCCCGGCTTCGGTGCGTTCGCCCCGCCGGCCCGGGGGCCGGCGGGGCGACGCCTCACTGGAGGCCGAGCTCCCCGTCGATCAGGTCGAACAGCTCGTCGTCATCGACGCCGTCCAGCCGGTCGGCGGGCCTGGTGGCGTTCTCGCCACGGGCGGCCCGTATCCGCTCCAGGACCGACTGGAGACGGTCCGCCAGCAGGTCGAGTTCGCCGTCGTCGGCGCCGCGAGCAGCCCGTCCGGCGAGTACCGACTCCAGCTCCGCCATCCCGGCGAGCACCGGCGCCACGACGCCCGCCAGGTCGGCCTGCGGGGTCAGCAGACCCTCCAGATGGCGGGCCAGGGCGCCGGCGGTCGGGTGGTCGAACAGGAGGGTGCTGGGCAACCGCAGGCCCAGCGCGCCTCCCAGCCGACCACGCAGTTCGACCGCCGTCAGCGAGTCCAGGCCGAGGTCCAGCAGGCCCCGGTCGACCGGCACGGCCCCGAGGTCGGCGTGGCCCAGCACCTCGCCGACGTAGCGGCGCACCAGGTCCAGCACGGCGCGTCCGCGCTCGGCCGGGTCGAGCCCGGCGAGCCGGGCCGCCTGGTCCTGGCCGGCGGTCGCGGCGGTGCCGGTGGGAGCCGGGCGGCCGGCGGGGGCGCCGGTACCGGGGAGCAGGGCGCGCAGCGCCGCGGCCGGACCGGAGCCGGGCCCGCCGGCTCCGGGCGCGGCCAGCCGGACGGCGACCGCCACCGGCTGACCGGCGGTCAGCGCTGCGTCCAGCTGCGTGAGCGCGCTCGCGGGCGGCAGCGGGGCGATGCCCACCCGGGCGATCCGCGCCCGGTCGGCGGCGCCCAGCGCGCTGCCCATACCCTCGCCCTCCCAGAGTCCCCAGGGCAGGGAGAGCGCGGGGAGCCCTTCGGCGTGACGGTGCAGGGCCAGCGCGTCGAGGAAGGAGTTGGCGGCCGCGTAGGCACCCTGCCCTGCGGTACCCAGCACGCCGGCGACCGAGGAGAACAGCACAAAGGCGGCCAGCGGCAGGTCCCTGGTGGCCTCGTGCAGCGCCCAGGCGCCGCCGACCTTGGGCCGCAGCACGGCGTCCACCCGCTCCGAGGTCAGCCCCTGGACGAGCCCGTCGTCCAGCACACCTGCCGCGTGCAGCACCCCGGTGACCGGCAGACCGGCCGGCAGCAGGCCGAGGGCGCGCTCGACCGCGTGCGGGTCGGCCACGTCGCAGGCGGCGGCGAGTACCTGTACGCCCTGCCCGGCCAGCTCCTCGGCCAGCCCCGGGGCCACCGTGCCGCTGCGGCTGAGCAGCAGCAGGGAGCGCACCCCGTGGGCGGCGGCCAGGTGGCGCACGACGGTCGCCGCGAGGGCCCCGGACGCGCCGGAGACGATCACCGTGCCGTCGCCGAAGGCGCCGGACGCGGCCCGGCCGGCCCCGGGCGTGCCCGGGCCGGAGCGACCGAGCCGGGGGGCCAGGAGCCGGCCCTCGCGGACCAGCACATGCGGTTCGTCGTCGGGCCACCCGACGGCCGGCAGCCGCCCGAGGTCGTCGGCGGGCAGGTCCGTGTCGACCAGCAGGACCCGGCCCGGGTGCTCGGTGGCCGCCGAGCGCACCAGCCCGCCGACCGCGGCGGCGGCAAGGGCCTCCGGCGTGCCCGGCTCGGCGCCCGGCAGCAGTACGGCAAGGCGGCCGGACTCGAACCGCTCCTCGGTCAGCCACTCCTGGAGCGCCGCCAGCGCCCATGCGGTGGCGGCCCCGACCCGGTCGGGCACCGGGGCGTCCGCCGGACCGGCCGGGAGCGGCAGCAGCACCGAGGGCGGCACGGGGTGCCCGGCGTCGGCGGCAAGGTGCCGCAGCGTCGGGTACGGCCGGACCGGGCGTCCCGAAGCGGCGAGCGCCTTGGCGAGCCGGGGCGCGCCGACCACGGCGACCGGGTCGGCCGTGGCCGGCAGCGCCAGCACGGCGGTGCCCGGCACCAGCAGCGGGTCGCCGCCGCCCGCCGCGATGAAGCGCTCGGCCGGGACCTCGGCGAGTTCCAGCGCGGCGGCGTGCAGCAGCGGGGTGCCCGTCCCGTCGTGGAGCGTCACGGCCGCGCGGCCCGCGTCCTCGGGGACCACCCTCGCCCGCAGCGGCCCGGCGGCCGTGCCGGGGTACAGCCTGACGTCGCGCCAGGCGGACGGCAGCAGCAGGGTCGGCCGACCGTCCTCGGGGAGGCCGGCGTGGGCCCAGGGGTGGAGGGCGGCGTCCAGGACGGCGGGCGGGACGGCGAAGCGGCGGTCCGCGTCGCGTCCGCCCTCGTCGGGAGCGGCGAGTTCGGCCGACAGGCTGCCGTCGGGATGGCGCCACGCCGTGGTGACGGTGCGGAAGGCACCCGCGTACGCGAGGCCGTGGGCCGCGAGCGCCGGGTAGAGCGTGTCCGGGTCGACCGGCTCCGCGCCGGGCGGGGGCCAGCTGCCCGCCGCAGGGGACGGTCCGGTGCCGTCGGCCGGGGCGAGGACTCCGGAGGCGTACAGCACCCAGGGAGCCTCGGCCGCCGTGTCGGGGCGGGCGTGGACGCGGATCTCCCGCTCGCCGTCGGTGCCGGCGGGGGCGACCGTGATCTGGAGACGGACGGCTTCCTCGGGATGCGGCAGCAGCGGCGCGTGCAGCTCCAGCGCGGCGACGACGGGCACGCCCGTGGTCCGCCCGGCGTGCAGCGCCAGGTCGAGCAGGGCCGTGGCGGGCAGCACGGTCGCACCTGCGACGGTGTGCCCGGTGAGCCATGGGTGCTCCCGCAGGGCGAGCCGCCCGGTGAAGAGGGTGCCCGCGCCCTCGGCGAGTTCCACGGCGGCGCCGAGGAAGGGGTGGTCGGCGGCGGTGAGTCCGGCGGCGGTCACGTCACCGGCCGGCGCGGGGGCGTCGAGCCAGTGCCGAGTGCGCTGGAAGGGATAGGTCGGCAGCTCGGCCGCCGGGTCGGCGCCGGGCCTCGGCGTACCGAGCAGGGCACTCCAGTCGACGCGGCCGCCCGCCGTGTGCACGGCGGCCAGGGCGCCGACCAGGGCGGCCGGTTCGGGCCGGCCGCGTCGCAGCAGCGCCGCCGTGCCGGCGGGGGGCTGCTGCGGGTCGACGGCCGGGTCTGCGGCGAGGATGTCCGGGACGAGCGTGGTGAGGACGGTGTCCGGGCCGATCTCCAGGTACCGCGTGGTGCCGAGCCCGTGCAGGGCCCGGACACCGTCGGCGAACCGGACCGCCCCGCGCACGTGCCGGGCCCAGTAGTCGGGCGACGCGGTCTCGTCGGGGGCCGTGGTGCGGCCGGTCAGGTCGGAGACGAAGGGGACGGCCGGCGGTGCGAAGGAGAGCCCGGCGAGCGCCGTACGGAAGTCGTCCAGCATCGGGTCCATCAGCGGGGAGTGGAAGGCGTGGCTGACCTTCAGCCGCTTGGCCTTCACCTCCTGGGCGGAGAGCCGGGCGGCGACGGCCAGCACGGCGTCCTCGTCGCCCGACACGACCGTCGCGAGCGGGCCGTTGACGGCGGCCACCGAGGCCCGCGCCTGGTGGCCGTCGAGCGCCACGGCGACCTGCTCCTCCCCGGCTCGGAAGGAGAGCATGGCCCCTTCGGCCGGCAGCGCGTCCATCAGCCGACTGCGGGCCGCCACCAGGGCGACCGCGTCGGACAGGGTGAGCACCCCGGCGGCGTGGGCCGCGGCGACCGCGCCGATCGAGTGGCCGAGGACGGCGTCGGGCCGCACGCCGAACTCGGCGAGCAGCCGGACGAGTGCGGTCTCGACGGCGAAGAGCGCGGGCTGGGTGTACGCCGTCCGGTCCAGCAGACCCGTCTCCTCGAACACCACCTCCCGCAGCGACCGCTCCAGATACGGACCGAACGCCGCGCACACCTCGTCGAACGCCGCCGCATACACCGGGAACGCCTCATACAACCCACGCCCCATACCGACCCGCTGACTGCCCTGACCGGTGAACACAAACGCCGTCCGGCCACCCAGCACACCACCCCGGACCACCCCGGCGGACTCCACCCCCGACGCCAACGCCCCCAGCCCCGCCACCAACTCCGCCCGATCCGACCCCAGCACCACCCCCGCCGCTCAAACGCCGACCGCGACGACACCAACGCCCGACCCACCGCAGCAGGCTCAAGCTCCACCCGATCCGCCACCCACGCCAGCAGACGCCCCGCCTGCTCCCGCAACGCACCCTCCGAGCGCGCCGACACCGGCCACACAGCGACCGGCACCGCAACAGACTCAGGGTCAGGCTCCGGCTCGGGCTCGGGCTCCACGGGCGGCTGCTCCAGGATCACATGCGCATTCGTCCCGCTGATCCCGAACGACGACACCGCCGCCCGCCGCACCCGACCCACCTCCGGCCACTCCCGCGCCCGCGACAGCAACTCCACCCCACCCGCCGACCAGTCGACGTGCGGACTCGGTTCGTCCACATGCAGGGTCGCGGGCAGCAGCCCGTGCCGGATGGCCTCGATCATCTTGATCACGCCGGCCGCACCTGCGGCCGCCTGGGTGTGACCGATGTTCGACTTGATCGACCCCAGCCACAGCGGCCGGTCCTCGGGCCGTCCCCGGCCATACGTCGCCAGCAGCGCCTGCGCCTCGATCGGGTCGCCCAACCGCGTCCCCGTCCCATGCGCCTCCACCGCGTCCACATCCCCCGCCGACAGACCCGCCGACGCCAGCGCCGCCCGGATCACCCGCTGCTGGGCAGGGCCGTTGGGCGCGGTGAGGCCGTTGCTGGCACCGTCCTGGTTCACGGCGGAGCCCCGGACCAGCGCGAGCACGGGGTGTCCATTGCGCCGGGCGTCGGAGAGCCGCTCAAGGACGAGCAGGCCCGCTCCTTCCGCCCAGCCGGTGCCGTCTGCGGCCGCCGCGAAGGGCTTGCAGCGGCCGTCGGGGGCAAGGCCGCGCTGCCGGCTGAACTCCACGAAGGTGGCCGGTGTCGCCATGACGGTGACACCCCCCGCGAGGGCGAGTGTGCACTCGCCGGAGCGCAGCGCCTGGCTCGCCAGGTGCAGGGCCACCAGCGAGGACGAGCAGGCCGTGTCCACCGTCACCGCCGGCCCCTCCAGGCCGAGCGCATACGCCACCCGGCCGGACGCGACGCTCCCGGCGCTTCCGCTGACCAGGTAGCCCTCGTAGCCGTCCGGGGCCACCGGGGCCTGGCTGAGCCGGGAGCCGTAGTCGTCGTACATGACACCGGCGAACACACCGGTCAGGCTGCCGCGCAGGGCCGCCGGGTCGATCCCGGCCCGCTCCACGGCCTCCCAGGCGGTCTCCAGCAGCAGCCGCTGCTGCGGGTCTGTGGCCAGTGCCTCGCGCGGGCTCATCCCGAAGAAGGCGGGGTCGAAGTCGGCGGCGTCGTACAGGAATCCACCCTCCCGGGCGACCGATGTGCCGGGCCGTTCGGGATCGGGGTGGTACAGCCGCTCCAGGCTCCAGCCGCGGTCCTCGGGGAAGGGGCCGACGGCGTCGACCCCACCCGCGACCAGCTGCCAGAGGTCCTCCGGCGAGCGCACCCCGCCGGGGTAGCGGCAGCCGATGCCGACGATCGCGATCGGGTCGTCGTCCGGTGCCCCCGGTCCGGTGGCCGGCCCCGACGGCACCTCGGCGCGTTGCGGACCGCTGCCGAGCGGTTCCTCCGGCAGCAGCTCGGCCCGCAGGTGCTCGGCCAGCGCCGCAGGGCTCGGATGGTCGAAGACGAGGGTGCTGGACAGCCTGAGGCCGGTCGCGGCGTTGACGCGGTTGCGCAGCTCGACTGCGGCCAGTGAGTCGAAGCCCTGCTCGGTGAACGAACGGTCCTCCTCCACCGCGTGCGGCCCGCTGTGGCCGAGGACGGCGGCCGTGGCGCCGCGCACCAGGTCGCGCAGCAGGACGCCGCGCTCGGCCGAGGGAAGGGCCGCCAGCCGAGCCGCGAGGGTGGCGGCGCCGACCGGGGCGGCCGGGGCGGCTGCGGCGGCCCGCCGGGTGGCAGGACGGATCAGCGAGCGCAGGGGCGCGGGCAGCGTGGCGGCGGCTGCGGCTGCGGGTGCGGGTGCGGTCAGATCGAGCCGTACGGGTGCCAGCAGCGGCTCCGGCGCGGCGAGCGAGGCGTCCAGCAGGGCCAGCGCCTCGGCCGGTGGCAGCGGGGCGATGCCCGTCCTGGCGAGGCGGGCCAGGTCGGCGGCGGCCAGCCGGCTGCCCATGCCGTCGCCGTCCCACAGGCCCCATGCGAGCGAGAGGGCGGGCAGGCCGAGCCGTCGCCGGTGCACGGCGAGCGCGTCCAGGAAGGAGTTGGCGGCGGCGTACGGGCCCTGGCCGGCGGTACCGAGCAGACCGGCGACCGAGGAGAACAGGACGAAGGCGGCGAGCGGCAGCTCCCTGGTGGCCTCGTGCAGCGCCCAGGCGCCATCGGCCTTGGGCCGCAGCACGCCGGCGACCCGGTCGGCGGTCAGCCCCTCGGCCACGCCGTCGTCGACCACTCCCGCGGCGTGCAGTACGGCCGTGACCGGCAGGCCCTCGGGGGCCCGGTCCAGCGCGGCACGCACGGCCTGCGGGTCGGCGACGTCGCAGGCGGCGGCCACCACGGTCGCCCCGGACGCCGTCAACTCCTCGGCCAGGCCGGATTCGACGGTGCCCCGGCGGCTCAGCAGCAGCAGACCTCGGACGCCGTGGCGGTGCACCAGGTGCCGGGCGACCAGGCCGCCGAGCGCGCCCGAGGCGCCGGTGACCACCACGGTCCCGTCACCGAACGCCGGGGTGTCCTCGCGGGCCTCCCCCGCCGGTGCCTCGGCCCGGACCAGCCGTGGCACCAGCAGGTCGTGCCCACGCACCGTCACCTCCGGCTCACGGTCGGGGTGCCAGGCCGCAGGCGGTACCGGCAGACCGGGCTCGGCGTCCAGCAGGGCGACCCGGCCGGGGTGTTCGGCGGCCGCCGACCGGAACAGGCCGCGCACTGCGGCGGCGGCGAGGTCCGGCTCGTGCTCGCCGTCGGCGGTGCCGACCGCACCCCGGGTGACCAGCACCAGCCGGGAGCCGCTGAAGAGTTCCTCGGCCAGCCACTCCTGGAGCACCGGCAGCAGCCGCGCCACGGCCTCCCGGGCCGCCTCGGCGGGGTCGGCCGTGCCTGCCGGAGTGCTGTAGGGCAGCAGGACCGCCGGTGGCAGGGCGCCCGCCTCGGCGCTGTCGCGCAGGGCGGCCGGACCGGCGACGGCGACCGTCCTCGGCAGCAACGCGAGGTCCGGCAGCTCCCCGGCCACGGCCAGCACCGCGGCCTCGCCGCCCGGTGCTTCGGACGGCTCGTGGGAGACCGGACCGGCGGACGGTGCCGTGGGCTCCGGCTGCCAGACCAGGGTGTACAGCGAGCGGTCGGCGCTGGTCCGCAGGGCCCGGGTCAGTGCCTCCGGCTCGACCGGGCGCAGGTCCAGCCGCCGCACCGAGGCCAGGGGGGCGCCCTCCGCGTCGGCGAGGGTCAGCGCGTATCCGCCGTCGACGGGGCTCAGCCGGACCCGGGCTTCGGCGGCGCCGACCGCGTGCACGGCGACGCCGCTCCACGCGAAGGGCAGCACCAGCGCGGGGGCGCCGTCCGGCCCGGCCGCGCGCCCGTGCAGGGCGACCAGGTGGAGGGCGGCGTCCAGCAGGGCCGGGTGCAGGCCGTAGGCGGGGGCGGTACCGGCCTGCTCCTCGGGCAGCGCGACCTCGGCGTACAGGGTGCCGTCCTCGGCCCGCCAGCCGGCCCGCAGCCCCTGGAAGGCCGGGCCGTAGTGGTAGCCGTCGTCCGCGAGCCGGTGGTAGACGCCGTCGAGCGGCAGGGCGGCGGTCCCGGCGGGCGGCCAGGACCGCAGGCCCTCGTCGTCGGCCGGGCCGTCGGTGGCGAGCACCCCGGAGGCGTGCCGGGTCCAGGGGGCCTCGTCCTCCCCGGCGGGGCGGGAGTGCACCGCGAGCGCCCGGCGGCCGTCGGCAGGGGCGGCCACGGAGAGCTGGAGGTGGACGGCGCCTTCGGCGGGCAGCCCGAGCGGCGCCTCCAGGGTCAGCTCCTCCAGGTACGGGGCGTCGGCCCGCTCGCCCGCGCGCAGGGCCAGTTCGACCAGTGCGGCGCCGGGCAGCAGCACCCCTCCGGTGACGGCGTGGTCGGCGAGCCAGGGCAGGGCGGCGAGCGAGAGCCGGCCGGTGAGCAGCAGGCCACCGCTGTCGGGCAGGTGGAGTTCGGCGCCGAGCAGCGGATGGCCGGCGGCGTCGAGGCCCACGCCGTGCGGGTCGGCGGGAGTGGCGTCGGGGTCGAGCCAGAAGCGGCGGTGCTCGAAGGGGTAGGTGGGCAGGTCGAGGGCGTCGGCGATCCGGCCGGGCACTCCGGTCAGGGCCGCCCAGTCGACGTCCGCGCCGTCGGCAGCGTGCCGGGCCAGCGCCGTGGCCAGCGTCTGCGGCTCGGGCCGGTCCCGGCGCAGGGCGGCGGCCGTGGTGGCCGGTCCGTCGTCGCCGAGGGTGTCCCGGACGAAGGCGGTGAGGACGGCGTCGGGGCCCAGCTCCAGGAACCGGGAGACGCCCTGCTCGCGGAGGGTGCGGACGGCGTCGTGGAAGCGGACGGCGGAGCGGATGTGCCCGGCCCAGTAGCCGGGGTCGGCCAGTTCGCCGGCCGTGGCGAGGGCTCCGGTCACATCCGAGACGACGGGGATCAGCGGCTCCCGGTACCCGACCGTCTCCGCAGCCGCCCGGAACTCCGCCAGCACCGCCTCCATATGCGGCGAATGAAAGGCATGACTGACCGTCAGCCTGCTCACCCGGCGCCCGCGTTCACGCCAGACCTCGGCCAGCTCCAGGACGGCTTCCTCGTCCCCCGAGACCACCACCGAGCGCGGCCCGTTCAGCGCGGCGAGCGACAGCTCACTCTCACGGCCGACCAGCTCGGCCAGCACCTCCTCCTCGGCGGCCTCGATCGCCGCCATCGCACCACCGGCACGGGCCGACTCCATCAACCGACCACGACCGGCCACCAGCGCCGCCGCGTCCTCCAGCGAGAACACCCCCGCCACAAACGCCGCCACCACCCCACCGATCGAATGGCCCGCCACCACGTCGGGCAGCACCCCGGCGGACGTCACCAGTCGGTACAACGCGACCTCGACGGCGAAGAGCGCGGGCTGGGTGTACGCCGTCCGGTCCAGCAGCCCCGTCTCCTCGAACACCACCTCCCGCAGCGACCGCTCCAGATACGGACCGAACGCCGCGCACACCTCGTCAAACGCCGCCGCGTACACCGGGAACGCCTCATACAACCCACGCCCCATACCGACCCGCTGACTGCCCTGACCGGTGAAGAGGAAGGCGGTGCGCCCGGGGGCGGTCCGGCCGCGCAGCACACTCGGCCTGTCCTCACCGGCGGCCAGCGCACGCAGCCCGTCGAGCAGTTCGGACCGGGCCGTACCCACCAGGACGGCACGGTGCTCCAGCGCGCCGCGAGTGGCAGCGAGGGCGTGGCCGACCCGGTCGGCGTCGACATCGGGCTGCTCGGCGAGGTGGTCGTGCAGACGTCCGGCCTGCGCGCGCAGCGCACTCTCCGTACGGGCCGACACCGGCCAGACGGTGACGGGCGCCGCGACAGACTCAGGGTCAGGCTCGGGCTCCACAGGCGGCTGCTCCAGAATCACATGCGCATTCGTCCCACTGATCCCGAACGACGACACCGCCGCCCGCCGCACCCGACCCACCTCCGGCCACTCCCGCGCCCGCGACAGCAACTCCACCCCACCCGCCGACCAGTCGATCAGCGGCGACGGCTCACCCGCATGCAACGACGCCGGCAACACCCCCTCCGACATCGCCCGCACCATCTTGATCACACCACCGACACCCGCCGCAGCCTGCGCATGCCCGATATTCGACTTCAACGACCCCAACCACAACGGCCGCCCCTCCGGCCGCCCCCGGCCATACGTCGCCAACAGCGCCTGCGCCTCGATCGGATCACCCAACCGCGTCCCCGTCCCATGCGCCTCCACCGCATCCACATCCCCCGCCGACAGACCCGCCGACACCAACGCCGCCCGGATCACCCGCTCCTGCGAAGGACCGTTCGGCGCCGTCAGACCATTGCTCGCACCGTCCTGATTCACCGCCGACCCACGCACCACCGCCAACACCCGATGACCCCGACGCCGCGCCTCCGACAACCGCTCCAGAACGAGGACACCCACCCCCTCACTCCACCCCGTCCCATCCGCACCCGCCGCAAACGACCGGCACCGACCATCCACCGACAACCCCCGCTGCCGACTGAACTCCACGAAGGTGTCCGGCCGGGCCATCACGGTGACACCGCCGGCCAGGGCGAGCGAGCACTCGCCCGAGCGCAGTGCCTGGCTCGCGAGATGCAGGGCCACCAGCGAGGACGAGCAGGCCGTGTCCACCGTCACCGCCGGCCCCTCAAGGCCGAAGGTGTAGGCGATCCGGCCGGAGATCACGCTGGAGGTGTTGCCGGTCAGCAGATACCCCTCGTAGCCCTCGGGGGCACGCTGGAGCCTGGATCCGTAGTCGTTGTACATCACGCCGGCGAAGACGCCGGTCGGGGTGCCGCGCAGGGTGGCCGGGTCGATCCCGGCCCGCTCCAGCGCCTCCCAGGTCGACTCCAGCAGCAGCCGCTGCTGCGGATCCATCGCCGCCGCCTCCCGCGGCGAGATCCCGAAGAACTCCGCGTCGAAGTCGGCCGCCCGGTGCAGGAATCCGCCCTCGCGGGAGTAGGACGTGCCCTGGTGGTCGGGGTCGGGGTGGTACAGGTTGTCGAGGTCCCAGCCGCGGTCGGTCGGGAACCCGGAGATCGCGTCCCGCCCCTCCGCCACCAGCCGCCACAGATCCTCCGGCGAACCCACCCCACCCGGATAACGGCACGCCATCCCCACGATCGCGATCGGCTCGTCCACCGCCACCGCACGCTCAACGGCCTTCGGCTGCACGGAGGTTCGGGCACTGCCGAGTTCCCCGAGCAGCCTGGCGGTGAGCGCGGCCGGCGAGGGTTGGTCGAAGACGACGGTGCTGGGCAGGCGCAGACCGGTCACGGCGTTCAGGCGGTTGCGGAGTTCGACCGCGGTCAGCGAATCGACCCCGAGGTCCTTGAAGGACCGGCTGGCCTCCACCACGTCGGAGCCGTCGTGCCCGAGGACCGCGCCCACCACGGACAGCACCAGGTCGCCCGCCACCCTCGCCCGTTCCGCCTCGGGCAGCGAGGCGGTGCGTTCGGCCCACCCGCCGGCCGCCGCACCGGCGCCCCGGGCGGCGGCGCTGCGGCGGACGTGACCGGGGACGAGGCCGCGCAGCGGTGCGGGCAGCGGGCCCTCGGCAGCTCGGGCACGCAGCGCCGCACGGTCGATCCTGGCAGGCACCAGCAGCGGGGCGGGGTCGGCGAGTGCGGCGTCGAAGAGCTCCAGGCCGCGCGCGGCGTCCAGCGGCGGCAGGCCGCTCCGCTCCCAGCGGCGGATCCCCGCCGCGTCCAGCGCACCGGCCATGCCCTCTTCCTGCGCCCAGAGCGACCAGGCGAGCGAGGTGGCGGGCAGGCCGCGGGCCGCGCGGTGCTGGGCGAGGGCGTCGAGGAGGGTGTTGGCGGCCGCGTAGCCTCCCTGCCCGGCGGTGCCGGTGATGCCGGAGACGGAGGAGAAGAGGACAAAGGCCTTCAGCTCCGCTCCGGCGGTCAGCTCGTGCAGGTGCCAGGCGCCGTCGGCCTTCGGGCGGAGCACGCGGTCCAGTCGCCCGCCGTCGAGGGTGGCGAGCGTGCCGTCGTCCAGCACGCCCGCCAGGTGCAGGACGGCGGTGAGCGGCCGGTCGGCGGGCACGGCCGCGAGGACGGCTGCCAGGGCCTCGCGGTCGCCGGTGTCCACGGCGGCGAACCGGACCTCGGCGCCCTGCCGGGAGAGCTCGTCGGCCAGCGCTTCGGCGCCCTCGGCCGTCCCGCCTCGGCGGCCCGCCAGCAGGAGGTGCCGCACCCCGTGCCGGGCGACCAGGTGGCGGGCGAGCAGCACGCCGAGTCCTCCGGTGCCGCCGGTGATCAGGACGGTGCCCCCGGTGAGGTCGGGGAGACCGGCGCCGGGAGCCGGGGCGGCGGGTACCAGGACCGGCTGGAGTGCGGCTCCTCGGCGCAGGGCGAGTTGGGGCAGCCCGGTGGCCAGGGCCGCCGGAAGGGCCGCCGCCGAGGACGGCTCGTCGTCGAGGTCGGCCAGTTGCAGTCGGTCCGGGTTCTCGGTCTGCGCGCTGCGGACCAGGCCCCACACACCGGCGGCGGCGGGTGCGGCCACGGTGTCCTCGGGCAACGCGCCGACGGCCCCACGGGTCACGAACGCCAGCCGGCTGCCCGCCAGCCGGTCCTCGGCCAGCCAGCGCTGGGCGAGGAGCAGGGCTGCGCGGGTCAGGCTGCGAGCAGCCCTGGGGACGTCCGGGGCGGCGGTGTCCGAGCCGGGTGCGTCCGGATCGGTGTCGGAGAGGAAGGCGAGGACGGAGTCGGGTGCGGACTCGCCCGACTCCAGGGCGGACAGCAGCGTCTCCAGGTCGGGCACAGCGGGCAGCTCCGTCAGACCCTCCGGCGCATGGCCCAGGACCAGCACCCGGCCGACGGCAGCGGGGACGGCAGCGGGGACGGGGGTGGGGACGGGGGTGGGGGCGCTGTCGGGCAGCCGCTGCCAGTCGACGCGGTGCAGGGCGCCCCGGCCGTCGGTCGCAGCGGCGGCCACGAGTGGTGCGCTGCGCAGAGCCAGTGCCCCGACCGACAGCACGGGCCGGCCCTCGGCGTCGGCGGCGCTGAGCGTGGCGCCGCCCTCGGCGGCGGGCACCCAGTGGATGCGCAGGACGTCCGGGCCTTCGGCGTGCAGCCGGACCGCCTCGAACGAGAACGGCAGCGGCAGACCCGTCGTGCCGATGTCCTGCCTGGCCGCCTCGGCGTCGACGAGCGGGTGCAGGGCGGCGTCCAGCAGGGCGGGGTGGACGCCGTAGCCGGCGGCGTCCCGGGCCTGTTCGTCGTTGAGCGCGAGTTCGGCGAACAGCTCCGTGCCGCGCCGCCAGGCCGCGCGGACGCCCTGGAAGGCCGGGCCGTACGCGTAGCCGTGGCCGAGCAGCCTGCCGTACAGGGCGTCGATGTCCAGCGGTTCGGCGTCGGACGGGGGCCAGGCGGTCACCGTCGGCGCCACCGGGACGGCCTGGGGGGCGCCGAGCAGACCGTCGGCGTGCCGGGTCCAGCCTTCGGTGTCGTCCTGGGCTCCACGGTCCGGCCGGTGTGGGCGACCATGGATCGCCAGCGTTCGGCGCCCCCGTTCGTCCGGCGGGCCGACCGCGATCTGGAGCTGGACCGAGCCGTCGGCGGGCAGCGGAAGCGGGGCGTGCAGGGTCAACTCGTCGACCCCGTCCGTTCCGAGGCGCCCGGCGGCGGCGAGAGCGAGTTCGAGGAAGGCCGTGCCCGGCAGCAGTGGTGTGCCGAGGATGTCGTGGTCGGCGAGCCAGGGCCGGTCGGCGAGCGAGATCCGGCCGGTGAGCAGCAGTCCCCCGTCGTCGGCGAGTCCGACGGCCGCCGCGAGAAGGGGGTGATCCGCCTCGGACAGGCCGAGGGCGGCGGCGTCGGCGGCCGGCCGAGGCGCCGACCAGTAGTGGGTGTGCTGGAAGGCGTAGGTGGGGAGGTCGAGGGCCGGCGTCGGCCCGGGGAGCAGCGGGAGCAGCACGTCGGCCGGGGCACCGGCGGTGTGCAGCCGGGCGAGTGCGGCGGCCAGCCCGTGCACCTCGGGCCGGTTGCGGCGGAGCAGCGGGACGGCCGCCGTACCGGTGTCGTCGTCCAGGGCGTCCAGGGTGTCCCGGACGAAGGCGGTGAGGACGGCGTCGGGGCCCAGCTCCAGGAACCGGGAGACGCCCTGCTCGCGGAGGGTGCGGACGGCGTCGTGGAAGCGGACGGCGGAGCGGATGTGCCCGGCCCAGTAGCCGGGGTCGGCCAGTTCGCCGGCCGTGGCGAGGGCCCCGGTCACATCCGAGACGACGGGGATCAGCGGCTCCCGGTACCCGACCGTCTCCGCAGCCGCCCGGAACTCCGCCAGCACCGCCTCCATATGCGGCGAATGAAAGGCATGACTGACCGTCAGCCTGCTCACCCGGCGCCCGCGTTCACGCCAGACCTCGGCCAGCTCCAGGACGGCTTCCTCGTCCCCCGAGACCACCACCGAGCGCGGCCCGTTCAGCGCGGCGAGCGACAGCTCACCCTCACGGCCGACCAGCTCGGCCAGCACCTCCTCCTCGGCGGCCTCGATCGCCGCCATCGCACCACCGGCACGGGCCGACTCCATCAACCGCCCACGACCGGCCACCAGCGCCGCCGCGTCCTCCAGCGAGAACACCCCCGCCACAAACGCCGCCACCACCCCACCGATCGAATGGCCCGCGACGAGATCCGGGGTGATGCCATGCGACTCCAGCAGCCGGACGAGTGCGGTCTCGACGGCGAAGAGGGCGGGCTGGGTGTACGCCGTCCGGTCCAGCAGACCCGTCTCCTCGAACACCACCTCCCGCAGCGACCGCTCCAGATACGGACCGAACGCCGCGCACACCTCGTCGAACGCCGCCGCATACACCGGGAACGCCTCATACAACCCACGCCCCATACCGACCCGCTGACTACCCTGACCGGTGAACACAAACGCCGTCCGACCACCCAGCACACCACCCCGGACCACCCCGGCGGACTCCACCCCCGACGCCAACGCCCCCAGCCCCGCCACCAACTCCGCCCGATCCGACCCCAGCACCACCGCCCGCCGCTCAAACGCCGACCGCGACGACACCAACGCCCGACCCACCGCAGCAGGCTCAAGCTCCACCCGATCCGCCACCCACGCCAGCAGACGCCCCGCCTGCTCCCGCAACGCACCCTCCGAGCGCGCCGACACCGGCCACACAACGACCGGCACCGCAACAGACTCCGACTGCGACTCGGGCTCGGGCTCCACAGGCGGCTGCTCCAGAATCACATGCGCATTCGTCCCACTGATCCCGAACGACGACACCGCCGCCCGCCGCACCCGACCCACCTCCGGCCACTCCCGCGCCCGCGACAGCAACTCCACCCCACCCGCCGACCAGTCGATCAGCGGCGACGGCTCACCCGCATGCAACGACGCCGGCAACACCCCCTCCGACATCGCCCGCACCATCTTGATCACACCACCGACACCCGCCGCAGCCTGCGCATGCCCGATATTCGACTTCAACGACCCCAACCACAACGGCCGACCCTCCGGCCGCCCCCGGCCATACGTCGCCAACAGCGCCTGCGCCTCGATCGGATCACCCAACCGCGTCCCCGTCCCATGCGCCTCCACCGCATCCACATCCCCCGCCGACAGACCCGCCGACGCCAACGCCGCCCGGATCACCCGCTCCTGCGAAGGACCGTTCGGCGCCGTCAGACCATTGCTCGCACCGTCCTGATTCACCGCCGACCCACGCACCACCGCCAACACCCGATGACCACGACGCCGCGCCTCCGACAACCGCTCCAGAACGAGGACACCCACCCCCTCACTCCACCCCGTCCCATCCGCACCCGCCGCAAACGACCGGCACCGACCATCCACCGACAACCCCCGCTGCCGACTGAACTCCACAAACATGCCAGGGGTGGCCATCACGGTGACACCGCCCGCGAGGGCGAGCGAGCACTCGCCGCGCCGCAGCGCGTGGGCGGCCTGGTGCAGGGCCACCAGCGAGGACGAGCAGGCCGTGTCCACCGTCACCGCCGGCCCCTCCAGGCCGAGCGCATACGCCACCCGGCCGGAGATCACGCTGGTGGTGCTGCCGGTCAGCACATAGCCGTCCCCGCCGTCCGCACCTTCGTACAGGCGGGGACCGTACTCCATGGCGGTCGCACCGACGTAGACACCGGTCGGGGTGCCACGCAGGACCGCCGGGTCGATCCCGGCGCGCTCCAGCGCCTCCCAGGACGACTCCAGCAGCAGCCGCTGCTGCGGATCCATCGCCGCCGCCTCCCTCGGCGAGATCCCGAAGAACTCCGCGTCGAAGCCGCCGGCGCCGTCCAGGAAGCCGCCGTGGCGGGTGTATGTGGTGCCCGGCCGGTCGGGGTCCGGGTCGTAGAGGGTGTCGAGGTCCCAGCCGCGGTCGGTCGGGAACCCGGAGATCGCGTCCCGCCCCTCCGCCACCAGCCGCCACAGATCCTCCGGCGAACCCACCCCACCCGGATAGCGGCACGCCATCCCCACGATCGCGATCGGCTCGTCCACCGCCACCGCCACCGCACGCTGAACCGCCGCCTCGGCGAGACCGTCAGCGAGACCGTCGGCGCGGTCGTCACCGCGCAGGTGCTCGGCCAGTGCCTCGGGTGTCGGGTGGTCGTAGACGACGGACGCCGCCAGGTCGAGCCCGGTGGCCGCCGCCAGGCGGTCGCGGAGTTCGACGGCGCCGAGCGAGTCCAGGCCGAGGTCCTTGAAGGTCCTGCCCCCGCCGAGGGTGTGCGGGGTGGTATGGCCGAGCACGACGCCCGCCTGGGCGCGGACCAACTCCAGCAGGTCGCGGTCGGGCCGCCGGCGCGGCTCCGGACCGGCCGTGGGGACCGGCCCTGCCGTGGCCGGGACGGTGTCCGGTGCGGCGGTGGGGAGTTCGGGCCCGGCGGTCAGCCAGTGCCGCTCCCGCTGGAACGCATAGGTGGGAAGCGCCGTCAGCCGGGCCGCCGCAGGGCCGGCCTCCGTCCCGAAATAGGCCTGCCAGTCGACGCGGCCGCCCCGCACGTGCACCAGTCCGAGCGCGCCGAGCGCGGTGGCCTCCTCCGGCCGCCCGGAGCGCAGCAGGGCCGCCCCGGCCACCTCCGTACCGAGCCCGTCGGCCACGGCGGTGTTCCGGGCGAGGGCGCCGAGGACGGCGTCCGGCCCGAGTTCGAGGTGGGTGCGCACGCCGAGGCCGTGCAGGGCGCGGACTCCGTCGGCGAAGCGTACGGCCTGCCGGGCGTGGCGGACCCAGTGTTCGGGGTCGGCCAGGGTGTCCGGACCGACCGGCAGACCGGTGAGGGTGGAGACCAGCGGTACCCGGGGTGGCGCGTACGTCAGCCCGGCGGCGACCGTACGGAACTCGGCCAGCGCGGGCGCCATCAGGGGCGAGTGGAACGCATGGCTCACCCGCAGGCGGCGGGTCCGGCGGCCGAGGGCGGCCAGCTGCTCCGCCACCTGCGAGACCGCCTGCTCGGTGCCGGAAAGCACCACGGCGCGCGGGCCGTTGACTGCGGCGATGCCCACCTCGTCCTCCCGCCCGGAGAGGAGGGGGAGCACTTCGTCCTCGGCCGCCTCGACCGCGACCATCGCGCCGCCTCGGGGCAGCCGGGACATCAGCCGGCCGCGAGCGGTGATCAGCACGGCGGCGTCGGCGAGGGTCAGCACCCCGGCGGCGTGCGCGGCGGCGATCTCCCCGATCGAATGCCCGGCGACGGCGTCGGGCACCACCCCCCAGGAGCGCAGCAGGGCGTGCAGGGCGGTGCCGAGGGCGAACAGGGCCGGCTGGGTGTACGCGGTGTCGTCCAGCAACTCGGCTTCGGGGCTGCCGGGTTCGGCGAAGAGCAGCGGGCCGAGCGGGCGGTCGAGGTGCGGGTCCAGGGCGGCCACGGTCTCGTCCAGCGCCTCGGCGAACGCCGGGAAGCGGCGGTGCAGTCCGAGCCCGGCACCGGGACGCTGGCTGCCCTGGCCGGGGAAGAGGAAGGCGGTCCCGCCGACCGTACCGGCGCTGCCGACGGTGAGGCCGGGCGCGTCCTCGCCCTCGATGAGGGCGTCCAGCGCGGTGAGCAGGGCGGAGCGGTCCCCGGCGACGACGGCGGCCCGGTCCTCGAAGGCGGTGCGGGCGGTGGCGAGCGGGGCGGCGACCTCGGCGGGGCCGAGCGCGGGTGGGCGTCCAGGTGGGCGCGGAGGGCGGCGGCCTGTCCGCGCAGGGCGCGCGGTCCGCGGCCCGAGAGCAGCACGGGCACGGGCAGCGCGGCGGGCGCGGGCGCGGGCGCGGCGGGCGTCGGCGGGGCCGCCGTCAGCACCACATGGACGTCGGTACCGCCCATGCCGAAGGAACTCACACCGGCCAGCGGGCCGGCGTCGCCACCCGTCCCGGCGTCGCCACCCGTCCCGACGTCGGCCGACGGGGCCGGCCATGGGACGAGGTCGGTCGCGACGCGCAGCCGCAGGCCCGCCAGGTCGATGGCCGGGTTGGCGTTCTCGTGGTGGAGGGTGGGCGGCAGCTCGCGGTGGTGCAGGGAGAGGACGGTCTTCAGCAGGCCGACCAGCCCGGCGGCACCCTCCAGATGGCCGACGTTGCTCTTGGCGGAGCCCACGAGCAGCGGCTCTCCGGGGTTGCGCCCCACGCCGAGCACCCGGCCGAGGGCGGCCGCCTCGACCGGATCGCCGACGGCGGTTCCGGTGCCGTGGAGTTCGACGTACTGGACGCGGGCCGGGTCCACCCCGGCCTGCCGGTAGGCGGCCTCCAGCACCAGGGCCTGACCGTCGGTGCCGGGAACGGTGAGTCCGTCGGTGGCGCCGTCGTTGCCGGTGGCGCTGGCGAGGACGACGCCGTACACCGGGTCGCCGTCGGCGAGCGCCTTGGCCAGCGGCTTCAGCAGGACCGCGACCCCGCCCTCGCCCCGCGCGTAGCCGTCGGCTGCGGCGTCGAAGGGCCGGCTGCGGCCGTGCGGCGACAGGCCGCCGAAGCGGGCGGCCCCTAGCGTGCTGTCGGGCCCGGCGATCAGGTTGACGCCGAGGGCGACGGCGAGGTCCGACTCGCCGCTGCGCAGGCTCTCGCAGGCCAGGTGCACCGCGACCAGCGAGGAGGACTGGGCGGTGTCCACGGTCAGGCTGGGTCCGCGCAGGCCCAGCAGATAGGAGAGCCGGTTGGCGAGCATGCCCCGGTTGAGGCCGGTCAGGGTGTGGCGGTCCACGGCGTCGGGGCCGCGCCGGTGCACCAACGCGGCGTAGTCGTCCAGGAAGGCGCCGACGAAGACGCCGGTACGGCTGTCGCGCAGCCGTCCGGGCACGGTGCCGGCGTCCTCCAGCACCTCCCAGCCGAGTTCGAGCGCCAGCCGCTGCTGCGGGTCCATGGCGGCGGCCTCGCGCGGCGAGATCCCGAAGAAGCCGGCGTCGAAGGTGTCGATCCTGTCCAGGAACGCACCGGCCCGCGGCACACCCGGGGTGTCCTGCGGCCACCGGTCGGCGGGCGGCTCCCCCACGGCGTCCCGGCCCTCGCGCAGCAGCGTCCAGAATGCTTGCGGCCCGGAGGCCCCGGGCAGACGGCAGGCCAGGCCGACCACGGCGACGGCGGCGGGCGGCGACGGGACCGCGCGCGGACCCGTGGCATCGGCGCCGGACGCGGTGGGGCGGGCAGGGACGGGGGCGGCTGCGGAGTGCTCGGGCTTGGCGGTCATCGCGGGGTGTGTGCTCCTCGTCGAGGCTCTGGGGGCACGGGCGGCGCCGGTGGGCCCCGCCCGTGCGGTCATGGTCGGCGGGTCGGCTAAACCGCCCCTGAACGTCGGTCCTCCGGCCGGCTCCGGGTCAGGTGAGCCAGGCGAGCCGCTCCCAGAGGTCCCGTTCGACGGGGGTGGGCGGTACACCGGGTACCAGCCGCTCGGGGTGCCCGACCGGCGGGCCCGATGGGGCGGGCGTCTGCGGGTCGGGCTGCTCGGTGCCGTCGAAGGGCGGTATCGGCACCCCCCAGCCTGCGGCGTACCACCGCATCGGCAGCAGGATGTGGTGCAACACCCACCGTCCGGCTCTTCGCCGGCGCGGCGGCCGCACGGGTTCCAGCGGGTCCAACCGGTGCCTCCCGGTCTCTCGTGGTGGTCGTGAGGTGCGGCGGCGCACGCACCGGACCACCTTCCGGGGATCTGCCAAACCAGCGCTCAACCGCGGCCAAATCAGCTCCGCTGCGCGCGGTCCGGGCGGGCCGGGTCCGTCGGCTCCCACGCCCCCACGGGAAGGCGGCGGCGATTCAGACTCGCTTCAGCCGGCCCGCCCACGATGGGCCCTGCGGCCCCCGGCCTGCTCCCGACGCCGCGCCCCACACCGGACACCGCCCGGGGCACCGAGCACCCGTACCGGACAGCCCGGACCGGACAGCCCGGACCCGACAGCCCGGACCCGACAGCCCGGATCCGACAGCCCGGATCCGACGCACCCAGGAGACGACCCGATGGAGACGCCCGTGGCCGCCGACCCGGCGCGCACCCTGCTCGACCTCCGCCGCGGCGGACGGCTCGCCGCCGAGTACCCGACCGTCCGAGCCCTGCTCGCCGAGGCGGACACCCGCCAGACGGCGCACGCGGGCCGGGTGTTGGGCGGACTCGACCCCGACGAGGTGCTGGCCGCCCACCCGGACACCGCCGCGCTCACCGTGGCCGTCGTCGGCCACGGCACGGTCGGACCGCTGCTCGGCCCGCTGACCGGCGAGCTGGCCCGGCACGGCCTGCTGCTGCGCCCGTACCAAGGCGCCTTCGACAGCTGGGTGTTCGAGCTGTCGGACCCCGGCAGCGCGCTCTACGCGGCCTCCCCCGACCTGGCACTCTGCCTGCTCGACCCGGCCGTGGTCTTCGACGAGGTGCCGCTGCCCTGGCGGCCGGCGGACGTGGCCCGGGTGCTCGCGGAGAAGACCGCCCTCGTCGAGAAGGTGGCGGCCCGCTTCGCGGACACCGTGCGTGGCACCCTCGTACTCAACACCCTGCCACTGCCCCGCCGTCACACCGCCCAGCTGATCGACCACCGCTCCCGCGCCGAGCTGGGCGCGCTCTGGCGGGAGGCCAACGCCCGGCTGCTGCGCCTCGGCGTGGACAACGCCTCGGTGGTCGTGATCGACCTCGACCCGCTGCTCGCCGAGGGTGTCCCCGCCGCCGATCCCCGGCTGGACGTCTACGCCAAGGTGCACCTGTCCGAGCCGCTGCTGGCCGCCTACGCCCGCGAGATCGGCCACCTCGCCCGCCATGTCGCCGGCCTCACCAGCAAGGTGCTCGTCCTTGATCTGGACCAGACCGTGTGGGGCGGGATCCTGGGCGACGACGGCCCGGAGGGCATCGAAGCGGCCGGCGGCCACCGGGGCGAGGCGTTCCGGGCGTTCCAACGGGTGGCCAAGCAGCTCGGCTCACAGGGCGTGCTGCTGGCCGCCGTCAGCAAGAACGACCGCGAGCCGGTGCTGGACGTGCTGCGCGACCACCCCGACATGACGCTGCGCGAGGAGGACTTCGTCCGCGTGACCGCCGACTGGCGGCCCAAGTCGGAGAGCATCGCCGCGCTCGCCGACGCGCTCAACCTCGCCACCGGCAGCTTTGTCTTCGTCGACGACTCCACCTTCGAACGCGGACTGGTCCGACGCGAGTTGCCCAAGGTCGCCGTGGTGGCCGTCGACGACGAGCCCGCCCACCACGTCGAACGGCTGCTCAGGGACGGCTGGTTCGACGTCCGGCGGCTGACCGGCGAGGACCGCGCGCGGGCCGAGCTCTACCGGGGCGAGGTGGCCCGCACCGACTTCCTCCAGGGCTTCGCATCGGTCGCGGACTATCTGAACGAACTCGGTGTCCGGGTCCGGCTGCGGCCGGTGACCTCCGATGAGCTTCCCCGGATCTCCCAACTCACCCTCCGGACCAACCAGTTCAACCTGACCACCCGGAGGCTGCAGCCTGCCGAGGTCGCCGCGTACGCCGCGGCGGAGGGATCCGGTGTCCTGACGGTGCGCTCCGCCGACCGGTTCGGCGACAACGGCCTGGTGGGCGCCGTCTTCCTGGAGCGCAGGGACGGCGAACTACGGATCGACAACTTCCTGCTCAGCTGCCGGGTGTTCTCCCGAGGCATCGAACAGGGCGTGCTCTCCACCGTCCTGGGGCTCGCCGCCGGCGCCGGCCTGCACGCGGTCACCGGACACTACCGGCCGACCCCGCGCAACCACATCGTCAAGGACCTCTTCCCCCGCTACGGCTTCGCCCCCGTGCAGGACGAGAGCGGCACACCCGTGGGCGAGGGCCTCGCCTTCCGCCACGACCTGAGCACCGCACTGCACCCGCCCGGCCACCTGCAACTCGACGCCGACCCGGCCGGCCTTCTGGAAGGAGCGCATGCATGAGCGACACCGACGGACTGCGGAAGCTGATCACCGTGGCCGGAGACGAACTGGGCCTGGACATCACACCGCAGGACGCGACCGTGGACTTCGACCAACTCCCCGGCTGGGACTCCCTGCACCTGCTGACCCTGCTCACCGCCCTGGAGCGGGTCACCGGCCGCAGGCTCTCGCTTCCCGACCTGCTGGAGGCGCGGACCATCGCCGAGGTCTTCGAGATCGCCTCCGCCCGGCCCGCCGCCTGACACCCCGCAGCGGTCACCCCGCCGGCGACGCCCCCCGCGCGCCGCGCCCCACTCCCCCGAGGTTCCCATGGCCCGTGTCCTGACCCTCTCCGGCAGCCCGTCCGCCACATCCAGAACGACCCGGCTGCTCGGCGAGGCCGCCCGCCGCCTCGACGCACAGCACCACCAGGTCACCGCGGTCGAGGTCCGCAGGCTGCCCGCCGACGTGCTCACCGGCTCCGACATCCACCACCCGGCGGTCACCGAGATCGCCGAACTCATCCGTGAGGCCGACGGCGTGGTGGTCGGCACCCCCATCTACAAAGCCGCCTACTCCGGCCTGCTGAAGTGCCTGCTCGACCTCCTGCCGCAGTACGCGCTGGCTGGCAAGACCGTCCTGCCGCTGGCCACCGGCGGCTCCCCGGCGCACGTGCTGGCGGTGGACTACGCGCTGCGTCCGGTCCTGTCCTCCATGGGGGCGGCGCACATCACCCCGGGCTGGTTCGTCCTGGACAGCGACATCCTCGCCACGCCGGACGGTGCCACCGACCTGGCACCCGCCGCCGCCATCGCCCTCGACGACCTCGTGAACCGCTTCTCCGCCGCCCTCGGCACCTCCGTCGGCTGAACCACCGGCCGACCCTGACTCCCGCGTCGACCGAAAGGTTCAGCATGAGCGACAAGCATCCCAATGTGATCCTGCTCGGCGGCCCCGCCGGTGGACTCCCCGACGACCACCGGATCCACCACGTCACGGACCTCGACGCCCCCCTGAAGCTGTTCCGCGGCAATCGCTACGAGCACTACCGCCCGACCCCCGAAACCCTCCGGTCCGGAGCCGACCGCCTGCGGGTCTTCACCTGGAGCCACAGCACCTTCGTCGCCGAATAGCAGCAGGCACCCGCCCCGGAGACCCCGGCCGGTCACTGTGGCCTCGGCGGGCGCGTAGGCGATGCAGTGGGTGATCCTGGTGGGGTCGGTGGTGCTCCGGCGGGCGAGGACCCCGTGCTTGCCGTACCTCGACCCCTGCCCAGTCGTGGATCCGCAGGCCGTGGGCCCCACCGCCGCACGAGATCGGGCAGCGCGGCCCCCTCACCTTGGGCGGAGCACCGCCGCCGGGGGAAACGAGTGACAACGCATCGCAGGGAGATCGGATGCCCGCCCGCGAGACATCCGGATGACCGCCAGGGTGAACGCGCGGTCGTAGGTGGCCGACTCCCGCTGCTCGACCTCAAGGCCGGCCGGCTCCGCGGCCGGGGGCTGGAGGGGTGCGCAGCCGCAGGCGCTCTCCCTGCGGCCCGAACATGATCAGGTATTCGACCGGTCCGTCCGGTCCGGCGTTCGCGACTCCGTGGGCGGTGCGGGTGTCGAACTCGGCGACCTCCCCGGCAGTCAGGACGAGGTCCTGATCGCCGAGCGCGAGCCACAGCCGCCCGTACAGGACGCACAGCCATTCGTACCCGTCGTGGGAGACTTGCCGTGGCCGCGCCGGCGGCGCGTCGATGGCGGGCAGGACGTGCTTGTGGGCGTGCAGGCCCCCGACGTACCGGGTCAGCGGCAGCACCGCCTTGTCGTTGCCGGAACGCTGCGGTACCGGGGGGCGCGGCCCGGCCGCCGCGGCGGGTGCGGTGCCGGCCAGCTCGTCCAGGGAGACGTCATACTCCTTCGCCAGCCGCAGCAGTACCTCCAGGGTCGGCCTGCGCCGGCCGGTCTCGATCCGCGACAGCGTGCTCAGCGAGATGCCGGTCGCGCAGCCGACGCCGGTGAGCGTGGCGCCGCGCTGCTCGCGCGCGGCCCGCAGCCGGGAGCCCATCGCCGCCGGCGTGTCGGCTATGCCGTCGTCCGCCATCCTCGCCCCGCTCTCTCCGGCCGCGCCGCCTGCACGGGCCTGTCCTGCAAGTTTGCCAGAATGGCAAGGCTGATCGCGTCGGGCGGCTGCCGCGCCGCATGATCGGTGGGTATCCACGTCCGCCCGTGAACCCGGGGAGAAGCCCATGCAGCAGCCCGCGCCGTCCGCCGGCCTTCGCCACCGCACTGTCGAGGCGCCCGCCGGTCGCCTGCACCTGGTCGAGCAGGGCAGCGGCCCGCTGGTCCTGCTCGTCCACGGCTTCCCCGAGTCCTGGTACTCCTGGCGCCACCAGCTCCCGGCCCTCGCCGCGGCCGGGTACCGGGCGGTGGCGCTCGATGTGCGCGGCTACGGCCGCTCCTCCAAGCCTGCCGCGACGGACGCCTACCGGATGCTCGACCTGGTGGAGGACAACGTCACCCTCGTACGCACCCTTGGCGAGGAGAGGGCGGTGGTCGTCGGCCACGACTGGGGCTCCAACATCGCGGCCGCCTCCGCCCTGCTCCACCCCGAGGTCTTCCGCGCCGTCGCCCTGCTGAGCGTCCCCTACGCGCCGCCCGGCGGCCCCCGCCCCACCGACATCTTCGCGCAGATGGGCGGCGACCAGGAGTTCTACGTCTCCTACTTCCAGGAGCCCGGCCGCGCCGAGGCGGAGATGGAGCCCGACGTCCGGGGCTGGCTCGCCGGCTTCTACGCGGCCCTGTCCGCCGACACCATGCCCGCCCAGGGCGAGCCCGACCCGCACTTCGTGACCCGCGACGGCGGTCGGCTGCGCGACCGCTTCCCCGCCCACAGGCTCCCCTCCTGGCTGAGCGAGGACGACCTCGATGTGTACGCCGCGGACTTCGAGCGCACCGGCCTGACCGGGGCCCTCAACCGCTACCGCAACATGGACCGCGACTGGGAGGACCTCGCCCGGTACGGCGGCGCCCCGATCAAGCAGCCGTCCCTGTTCATCGGCGGCGCCTTGGACGCCTCCACGACCTGGATGGCCGACGCCATCGACGCCTACCCAGCCACCCTCCCCGGCCTGGTCTCCTCGCACATCCTGAACGGCTGCGGGCACTGGATCCAGCAGGAGCGCCCCGACGAGGTCAACCGTCTCCTGACCGGCTGGCTCGCCTCCCTCCAGAGCTGAACCAGGCCAGCTACCCGGGCAGCTTCGCAGCGCGCTCCAGCCTCAGCGGGTCGGCGCTCTCGAACGCCTTCGCCTCGGCCTGACACAGCCGCACTCATCGAGTGCGGCTGTGTGGATCCAGGCCCAGGCCTTGTGTCCTGTGCTCGGGCGCACCGAGCGGCGGATCGGGCTACCTGCCGCCGCCTCCGACGGCGGGTGGGTCCGGGACCCCGCCACCACCTCCTCCTCCAACCACTGATCCACCCAGGTCCATGATCCAGGTCACCTTGCCGGGGACGTCGGCGAGATCCGGTGCCACCACGTTGACCGCCCCCGACGCCCAGCCGACCAGTTCCCGGTCGCGGACATCGAACAGGTTGTTGATACGACCCGACTCTCCCGACCGCGTCATGGGCACATCCCAGATTTGCCCCGGGTCGTCCTTGGAGCACCCGGACATCCGGACCACTACGAGGTCTGCGGTGATGTCGTCCAGGCACAACCTGTAGTCGTAATTGCGGATCAGCCCGGTGCTCAGGTCGAACCGCCAGAGCTGGCGGAGGGCCGCGTTGCAGGGCTGGGTGACCACGCTGCCGTCCGACATCCCGGCCAGGCACCTGGCGGTGGCCTTGTTGCGCAACTGGTAGTAGCCGTCGTGGCCGTCGGCATGGGCGGCGGGTGCGGCCGTGCTCATCGCGATGGCAGCCATGAGCACGCTGAGGAGTTTCTTCCGCATGTCCACTCCTACCAGCCGGTCTTCACGGGTACGTTCATGCCGTTCAGCCAATTCATCGCATTGGGGTCGAACCGGGCGAAGTAGAACTCGGGAATCGTAGAGTTGCTCCGGCGCTCCGACGTCACCCCGTACTGAGTCAGGATGTCTTCCTCCCGGAACAGCGGGCCGCCGGAGTCCTTCGGCCACAGGAAGGCTAGGACGCCCCGCATCCGGTAGCCGGGCCCACCGGCGGCGTCGCGGTCCATGTCGAGGAGCCGCAGCCTTGCGCGCTTGAGGTAGTCGGCCGGGCCGCAGTCCCTGCAGGTGCGGCCGAAGCCGTAGGCGTACATGTACTCACCGACCTTCGGCGACAGCTGAGTCGCACGGATCTGCACATGCCTCACATCGTTGAGGTTCACCACGGTGCTCTTCAGCGTGCCGACCGCAAGGTCGAAGCGGGTGCCCCAAGTGATGACCCTGATCCTGGTTCCCTCTCCGCGGTGCGTACTGCCGACCAACACGTAATAGTCCTGAGGCAGTACGGTCTTGTCGATGCAGTGCGCCGCGGTGAGGACCTTGGTCGGCCCGACGACCGAGGCGGTGCAGATGAACTGGTCTCCACCCCACCCGTCGAACCACAGTTGCGCCACCCCGGTCCCGCGCTGGTTGGGCAGCTGATCTCCGCCCTGGATCGCGAACGCGGACGGCGTGCCCAGCCCCATGGCAGCGGCGAGGGCGAAGACCACCGCCACCGTGGCCCTGATGAGTCGTCGCATGATCTCTCGATCTCTCGTCGTGGATGTGACACTGCCATTCCAGCCCCGGACACTGCTCACCGACGAGGCCGATCAGGCGCTCACCAGTGCTCACTGGTGCTCACCGACCGGCCGCCAGCCGCCGTGAGGGTCACGCGTCCATGGACGCCGCGAGAGACCGGGGACGCAGGTCGGTCCAGTGGGTCTCGATGTAGTCCAGACATGCCTCCCGGGTGTCCTCGTCGAAGACGACCGCCCATCCCCCGGGCACCGCCGCGAAGGACGGCCAGAGTGAGTGCTGGCCCTCGTCGTTCACCAGGACCAGGAAACGGCCTTCGGCGTCGTCGAAGGGGTTGGTGCTCATGTCGAGTGCCTCCCGAGAATGCCAAGATTAGGTTAGGCTCGCCTAAGTGACACGAGCCTAGCTTTTCCCCTTCCCTCTCACAAGGAGACGCCCATGCGAGGCCCGGCGGCCGACAGGGAGGACGCCTTCGCCGAGTTCGGACTGCCCGGCAGGCCCGGCACCGACGAGTTCTGGGCAGCGGCGGGGACACCCTCGTCGGTGCCTGCCGACGGCGGCGGTTGGGTGACCTTGTTCCTGTGGCGCGGGTCCGAAGCGAGCATCGAGTTCGAGAGCTGGTCGGAGCCGGTGCCCCTGCGCCGATGGGGCGACACCGACTGCTGGTACGCCGAGGTGCGCATGCCCGCGCGCCTGCGGGCGACCTACCGCTTCCTCGCGGGCGGCGCGGCGTACGCGGACCCGTTCAACCCGGTCGGTGCGGGCGGTGACCGATCCATCGCCGCGACCCCGGACGCCCCGGCGCAGCCGCACTGGCCGGCCGTCGGCGCCGCCGACGTCCTGCCCGTTCCGCGCACCCGGATCCGCTGGGCCAGCGAACGGCTCGGCGGGCGGCGCACCGTCCGAGTCCACCCGGTGGGCGGCGGCGGCCCGGTGGTCCTGCTGCTCGACGGGGACGACTGGCTGTACCTGCACCCGGCCATGACCGCGTTCGACTCGGCCGTCGCCGGCGGCGAGATGCCTGCCGTGACACTCGTCTTCCTGCCGGCCAAGGACAGGGAGGCCGAGTTCGGGTGCGGGCCCGTGCTGTGGGAGGCGGTCCGGGACGAACTGCTGCCGCTGGTCGCGGAGGTCGGCGTACCCGCCGACCGGGACCGGCTGGTGGTCGCCGGGCAGAGCCTCGGCGGGCTGAGCGCGATGTACGCGGCACTGGAGTTCCCGGACCTGGTGTCGCGCGTCGCCTGCCAGTCGGGGGCGTTCTGGTGGACACCCGGCGCCATGGATCTGGCGGACCCCCTGGGCGGCCCGGTCGGCGGCGCCATCGCCGCGCGCCTGCGGGACCGCCCCGACCTGTCCGGTCTGAGGGTCGCGTTCGACGTGGGGGAACACGAGACCCGGATGCTGCCCCACTGCGAGCTGGTCGAGACCCGGGCCGAGCAGGCCGGCGCCACCGTGCGGGTCTCCCGGTCCGCGTCGGGCCACGACCGGGCGGGCTGGCGGCACGCCCTGCTCAGGGACGTCGCCTGGGCGCTCGCCTGACTGGTGCCCGCCTGACTGGTCCCCGCCTGACTGGTGCCCGCCTGACCGGTACCCGGGCAGGCAGCGTTCGCCTTGTCGCCACGGGCAGCCGCCGCCGGCCGGGCACCGTCACCGGGCCACGGCCAGGCAGTAGGCCGCGTCGGTGGCGAGCAGGTTGCGATGGGTGTCCTCGGCGGTGATGACGCCGTCGTCCAGGACGAGGACGCGGTCGGCGACGTCCAGCAGGGCCGGGCTGCTGGTGATCACGATGGTGGTGCGGTCCCGGCGCAGCTCCGCGACGCCCCGCGCGATGAGCTGTTCGGTGACCGCGTCGACGGCTGTCGTCGGGTCGTGCAGGACCAGGATGTCGGAGTCGGCGGCGAGGGCGCGGGCCAGGGACAGCCGTTGGCGCTGCCCCCCGGAGAGGTTCGCGCCTCGGTCACGGACGCCGTAGTCGAGTCCCTCGCGGTGGAGGGCGACGACGTCGGTCAGCATGGACGCCTCGACGGCCTCGGGGACCGTCCGGCTGGTGCCGGACGGGTCGATGTTCGTGCGGAGGGTGCCCGCGAAGATCTCCCCGTCATACGGATTCACCAGCATGTGCCCGCGGACCGCCTCGATCGACAGCTCCGCGATCTCCTGCCCGCTGACCCGTACCACCCCCTCGTAGGCGTGAGGCGGGACGTTCACGGCCAGGACCCGCGCGAGGTCGGCCGCCGCACGCGGCTGGTAGGCGGCGATCGCCACGAACTCGCCGGCGGACACCTTGAACCTCAGCTTGCGCAGGCTCCCGTAGCGGACGCAGTCGATCTCGAGGTCTCCACCTGCGGCCGGGCTCCCCTGCCCGGGGGTCGTGACCGGCGGCGCGGCCAGTACCAGCGCCATCCGCTCGGCCGAGGCGCGCGCGGTCATCACATACTTCGGCATCTCCGAGAACAGCTTGAGCGGTTCGATGATGAACTGCGCCAGCCCCACGGCCATGACCAGTTCCCCGATGGTGATCCGGCCGTCGAACGCCAGCCAGCCGGCCGTCAGGGTCACGGCGGCGGCGAGGACCGCGTTGAGGGCCAGCGCGGTCCCCGCGTACACGCCGTTCACCTTGGCGACGGTGACCGCCTGGCGCTTCGCCTCCGTGCTGACCTCGCGGTAGGACCGGAACGCCGCATGGTTGCCGCCGAAGCCGTGCAGCGGGCGCAGGCCGGTGATCAGGTCGGCGACCTTGGCGCCCGCCCGCGCCACCCGGGCCTGCTGTTCCCGGGTACTGCTGCCGATCCGCTTGGACATCACGCTCAGGGCCGACAGGATCGCGACCGTTCCCACGATCACCAGCAGGCCGAGCCGGAGGTCGGCCAGGCCCAGCGCGACCGCCGCGACCAGCACCGCGACCAGCGAGCTGATCAGCAGCGGCACCACCTCGATGATGTCGGCGGTCTGGTCGGCGTCCTCGGTGGCGATGGTCAGCACCTCGCCGGACTTGAGTCCGACGTCCCTGGCCACCGGCTGGAGTCCGCAGGCCGCGACCCGCACCCGCCAGCGGTGGGCCTCGGTCGTGTTGGCCTTCTGCAGGATGCGCATCCCGAACCGCCACGAGAGCGACACGGTCGTGATGATCACGGCCAGAGCGGCGATCGACAGGGCGAGCGAGCCGAGGCTCCGATTCCGCAGCGTGTGTTCGACGATCAGGCCGAGCGCGATGGGGAAGGCGGTCTCACCCGCCTGGTACAGGCCCATGAGGACGGTGCCCCCGACCATCGCGCCGACGTTGCGGCGAAGTGCGGTCCGGAGGATGTCGGACCCCTGGCGGGGCCGCTGCGTGTCAGAGGTTGTCATCGAGGTGGCGGGCAATCGCTTCCGGGGTGCGCAGGGTGAACAGGTCGCGGATCGTGATCACAGGGCCGTACTCCCGGCGGAGCAGCCCGATCAGCCGCACCGCCAGCATGGAGTGTCCACCGAGGGACACGAAGTCGCTCACCGCGCTCACCTCGTCGTCGTCCAGGTCCAGTGCCTCGGCGAAGAACTCGCACACTGCGGTCTCGGTCCCGGTCTCCGGCCCGCGCTCCCCCGCCGTGGTCAGCGCGCCCAGCGGCTTGGCCTCCGGCAGCGCCTTGGTGTCGGCCTTC
Source organism: Peterkaempfera bronchialis (assembly GCF_003258605.2). Taxonomy (NCBI): domain Bacteria; kingdom Bacillati; phylum Actinomycetota; class Actinomycetes; order Kitasatosporales; family Streptomycetaceae; genus Peterkaempfera; species Peterkaempfera bronchialis. Next base: position 5,748,350 of record NZ_CP031264.1, on the reverse strand, counting down.
CCGTTCACCGTCAGCGGGATGCTGTCGACCTGGGCGTAGTGCGTCGGGCGGAGGAAGTCCGGCAGTCGGGCGCCCACGTCGGCGGCGACCGCCGCCAGGTCGGAGCCGTCCAGCACCAGGTAGGCGGCCAGCCGGTACGCCCCGTCGACCTGCGGGTCGGGTTGGGCGACCGCGGCGGCGAACCGCACCGCCGGGTGCGCCGCGAATGCGGCCTCGACTTCGCCCGGTTCGACCCGGTGTCCCCGGATCTTGACCTGCTGGTCGGTCCGGCCCAGGTACATCAGGTTTCCGTCGGGCCGCCGGACCACCAGGTCCCCCGTGCGGTACATGCGCTCGCCGGGTGCACCGAACGGGCACGCCACGAATCGGTGCGCGGTCTGGGCGGGCTGCCCGAGATAGCCGCGCGCGATGCCGATGCCCGACACATACAGCTCACCGGGGACTCCGTCCGGCAGGGGGCGCAGCCAAGCGTCCAGGACGTACACGTCGGTGTTGTCGATCGGCACGCCCACCACCGGGTCCTGGCATTCGAAGGTGCCGACGCCCAGGGTGTTGATGGTGTACTCGGTGGGTCCGTACAGGTTGTAGCCCACCGTCCCCTCGGTCTCGGCGAGCCGCTGCCACAGCGTCGGGGTGACGGCCTCGCCACCCAGCAGGACCAGCGCCGGCCGCCGCGCCGGGTTGTCGAGCAGGCCCTCGGCCACCAGCTGCTGTGCGTAGGTCGGAGTCACATTGACGACGTCGATCCCGTGCCCGAGGCAGTACTCGACCAGGCGGGGTGCGTCCCGGCGCAACTCCTCGTCGCAGATGTGCACCTCGTGGCCGTCGGCGAGCCAGAGCAACTCCTCCCACGACATGTCGAAGGCGAACGACACGGTGTGCGCGATCCGGAAGGCCCGGTGGCCGTGGTCCGCCAGCACCGGCTCGAAGATCCGGCGCTGATGGTTGACCAGCATATTGGTGAGGCCGACGTACTCGGTCACCACGCCCTTGGGCTTCCCGGTCGATCCGGAGGTGTAGATGGTGTACGCGGGGTGCCGCAGGCGGTCCGGATCGTCCGGCGCGAACGTCACGAACGGCTCGGCGTCGGGCAGGGGGCGGTCCAGTTCGATCAGGTCGCCGGTCAGCCGGGGCGACACGGCGCTCACGGTGAGGATCACGTCGGGGCGGGCGTCCGCGACGACGGCGGCGATCCGCTCGTCGGGGTGGTCCAGCTCCAGCGGCACATACGCGGCGCCGACGCGCAGCACGGCGAACAGTGCCACGATCGAGTCCAGCGAGCGCGGGATCGCGAGGCCCACGGTCGTCTCGGGGCCGATGCCGCGCTGGGCGAGCACACCGGCCACCGCCCGGCTGCGGTCCCGCAGTCGGGCGAAGGTCATGGTCCGGCCGTGGGCGACGAGCGCCACCCGCTGCGGGTCGCGGTCGGCCGCCTGGTCGAACCGGTCGACCACGGTGTCCGTGCCGACGTCCATGCGTTCGGCGGGCTCGGGCTCCGGCCCCAGGCCCGGCAGCGCGCCGACCGGGCCGGTCGACCGGGCCAGGTCGTCCAGCACGCGCAGGTAGTCCCCGAGGAGGCGCCGGGCGTTCCCGGTGTCGCCGTCGCGGTACTCCAGCTTGACCGTGAGCCGGTCGCCGGGGGTGACGACCCAGGTGAACGGGTAGTGGGTGGAGTCGTCGGCCTTCACCGAGGTGATGCCGTGCCTGGCGTTCATCTCGGCGAACGCGTCCAGGTCCAGGAAGTTCTGGAGCACGAACAGGTTGTCGAACAGGGTGTCATGCCCGCCGGCCCGCTGGATCTCGCCGAGCCCGAGGTGCTCGTGGTCCATCGCCTCGACCCGGGCCGTCTGCACGGCCGTCAGGTATTCGCCGACCGTGTCGTGCGGGCGGGCCCGCGTCCACAGGGGAACGGTGTTGAGCAGCACCCCGACGATGCCGGACAGCCCCTCGCCCTCCCGGCCGGAGACGGTCACGCCGAACACGGCGTCGCTGCGGCCCGTGTGGGCGCCCAGCAGGAGGCCGAACGCGCCGGTCAGCACCGAGTTCAGCGTGACGCCGTGCGCCCTGGCCGCCTCCCTCAGCACGTCCGACTGCTCGGCGGAGAGCGTCTGCACCAGCGCGCGCGGCAGGTCGTCCGAGAGGGACGGCGCCGGTCCGGCGAGCAGCGTGGGGCCGGGGAGGCCGGCCAGCTGCTCCGCCCAGAAGCGCTCCGACTCCGCGGGGTCCTTGGCGTCGAGGAGCCGGGCGTGGTCCTCGAAGCTCGGCGTGGCCGGGACCGGGACGAGCGGCTCACCCGCGACGACGGCCGCATAGGCGTCGAAGAGGTCCCGCAGGACGATCTCGCGCGACCAGCCGTCCCACAGCAGCAGGTGGTAGCTCAGGAGCAGGCCGTCGCGGTCGCCGGGCAGGCGTACCACGGTCAGCCGGACCAGCGGCGGCTCGCCCGGGTCGAATCCCGTGTCGCGGTCGCGGGCACGAAGGGCTTCGACCTCCGCGTCCGTCGACAGGTGGACCGTGTCGACGTCGACCCGCCGGTCCGCTGCGAGGACCTGGACCGGGTTTCCGGCGTCGTCGGTGGTGAAGCCGGCGCCCACGGCCGGGTGCCGTGCGATCACGTACGCCATCGCCTCGGCCAGGGCGCCGGTGTCCAGGCGGCGGTCGAAGGTGAAGTAGCTCTGCGCGACATAGTGCCCGGCCGAGCCCGCCAGCTGGGCCTGGAAGAACAGGCCCCGCTGGAGCGGGGTGACCGGTGCCGTGCGCTCGGCCGTCGCGGCGGCGTCCGCGATGGACTCCAGTGCGCTCCGCCAGTGCTCGGTGATCTCGTCGGGGACGCCCTCGGCGAGGGTGAAGGCGGCGTGCAGGCTTCCGGTGGCCGCGTCGATCCACACATTGGCCTCGACGGCGTACGGGCTGCCCTGGTCGCCGCCGGTGAGGTGCAGCGCCTGGGACTCACTGCCCCGGCCGAGGTAGTTGAACAGCACCTGCGGGCGGGCGGTCAGCAGCGGGGCCGTCTGCGGGTTGAGGTACCTGAGCCGGCCGTAGGCGACGTGTGCGCGCTCGTCCGGCTGGCGTGCGGCGAGCTCGCGCGCCGCCGCGACGGGGTCGGTGTGCGCCGTGAGCCGCACGGGCGCGATGGCGGTGAACCAGCCGACGGTGCGGGAGTAGTCGTGGTGTTCCAGCACCGGCACCCGGCCGTGCCGCTCCAGCTCGATCGCGAGGTCGGTGGGCGACGGCTGGATGCGGGTCAGCGCGGTGCGCAGCGCGCCGCACAGCAGCTCGGTGAGGCCGACGCCGAGTGCGGCGGGCGCGATGGCGGTCACCCGGTCGCTGACGTGGGGCGGGAGCACGACGGTGGTCCGGCGCAGGCCCTCGGGCGCGGGCAGCGGAGCGGGCGCTTGAAGCGTGGTGATCCAGTGTCCGAGGCCGTCGGTCGCCTGGGCGGACTGGGACGCCAGTGCTTCGGCGTACTCGGCGTAGGAGGTGGTGGCCGGTGCCAGGGTCTGCCCGCGCAGGGCGGCGGCCAGGTCGTCCAGCAGGATCAGCCAGGACACCGAGTCGACGGCGAGGTGGTGCACGGTGACCACCAGGGTCCTGCTCGCCTCCAGCCATGAGAACGCGATGATCTCGCCGGACTCGGGGTCGAGCCGTCCGGCGGCTTCGTCGGCCGCGGTCGTCGCGTCGGTCCCGTCCGCCCGGACGACGGTGACCTCGCGGGCGGGTTCGGTGCGCAGTGCCCACACCCCGTGCTCGACGCGCAGCCGCAGCCGGAGGGCCGGGTGCGCGGCCACGACGGCGTTCGCGGCGCGCTCGGCGTCGGCGAAGCCGGTGCCCTCGGGGGCCGGCACCGTCCTGGCCTGGGCGAACCGGGCGAGCGAGCCGCCCAGTTCCCGCTGGCGCAGGATGATGGGGGTCGGCGTCAGCGGGCCGTCCTCGCGGCGGTCGGGTGCGGGCGCCGCTGCCTGCGGCGTGCGCGTCGCCAGCTGCGCGGCGAGGGCGCGCGGTGTCCTGAGCAGGAACACGTCCCGGGGTGCGATCGGCAGGCCCAGCGCCCTGGCCCGGTTGATCACGGTGATGGCGACGATGCTGTCGCCCCCGGCCTTGAAGAAGTCGGTGTCACCGTCCGCGGCGGAGCCGGGCAGCGTCTCGGCGAAGATGCCGACCAGTGCGGCGAGCGCGGAGCCGCCGGTGGTCACCGCCGTGCCGTCGGGTGCGGTGGGCACCGGAGCGCCGGCGGCCCGCACGGTCTCGGCCAGGGCCTTGCGGTCCAGCTTGCCGTTGACCGTCAACGGCAGGGCGTCGACCGGCTGCACCCGGCCCGGCACCATGTGCGCGGGCAGCTTCGCGGACAGCAGGCCGGGGAGGTCGCCGGGCACCCGGCCCACGACGTGCGCGACCAGGTGGTCGCCGCTGTCCGCCACGGTGACGGCCGCGTCGACCACGCCGTCGAGTCCCCTGATCGCGGACTCCACCTCGCCGACCTCGATACGGAATCCCTTGAGCTGCACCTGGTCGTCGGCGCGGCCGGTGAACTCCAGCTCGCCGTCGAGCGTGCGGCGGGCCAGGTCGCCCGTGTGGTACATGCGGGAGCCGTCACCGGCGAACGGGTCCGCCACGAACCGGCTCGCGGTGAGCCCCGGTCGGCCCAGGTAGCCCAGCGACACCTGGTCGCCGGCGACGAAGATGGCGCCCTCCCGGCCCGGCGGCACCGGCTGGAGCCGGTCGTCGAGCAGGTAGGTGACCAGGCCGGGGATCGGACCGCCGATCGGGCTGACGTCGGCACCGAGGCCGAAGTCCTCGTCGGTCAGCACCCGGTGGGTGACATGGACGGTGGTCTCGGTGATGCCGTACATGTTGACCAGCTCGGGCGAGGCGGTGCCGTGCCGCTCGACCCAGCCGCGCAGCCGTCCGAGATCCAGCGCCTCGCCTCCGAAGATGATCCGGCGCAGTGCGGTGGCCGGCTCGTCGGCGTACCGGTCGGCCTCGATGAACTGGTAGAACGCCGACGGGGTCTGGTTGAGCACGGTCACCCGGCGCTCGCGGACCAGCCGGTGGAAGTCGACCGGGGAGCGGGTCAGCCCGTACTCCGGTACCAGCAGCTCACCGCCGTGCACCAGCGCGCCCCACAGCTCCCAGACCGCGAAGTCGAAGGAGTAGGAGTGGAACTGGACCCACACGTCGTGCGGGCCGAAGTCCATGTCGGGCTGGGTGTTGGCGAGCAGGGTGACCACGCTGGAGTGGGGGACGACGACGCCCTTGGGTGTGCCGGTCGATCCGGACGTGTAGATCACATACGCGGGGTCGTGCCAATCGGCCTCGGGTCCGGCGGTGTCCAGCGGCGGTTCGCCGCCCGGCGGCAGCTCGGCTCCCTGGACGAGCACGCGGGCCGGTACACCCGTCCGGGCCAGCAGGGCGGTGAAGCGGTCCAGCTGGCCGGGGTCCACGAGTACGACCTGCGGAGCGGAGTCGGCGAGGATGTACTCCAGGCGTTCGTCCGGGTAGGTCAGGTCCAGCGGCACATATGCGCCGCCGGCGGTGCCGATCGCGACCAGGGCGACAACCTGCTCCAGGGAGCGCGGGACGGCGACGGCGACCCGCTTGCCGGGCCCGACCCCGACCGCGCGCAGGGCCGAGGCCAGCGCGTTCTTCGCCTCCGCCAGTCCGCCGTAGGTCAGTGACCGGGTGCCGCCGTCCAGAGCGCACTGGGTGACGGCGGTGGCGGCCGGGTCGCGCTGCGCCGCAGCGTCGAACAGGCCGCCCAGGGTCGTCGGGGTGATCCGCGCGGGACGTCGGCCGCCTTCGGCCGCCAGGTCGTCGACCAGCGCGTCGACCAGGGCGTCCGGCCGGGTGAGCAGGCCGGTGAGGTTCCGGGTGAAGGTGCGCAGCATCGCCTGGGCGCTCGCCTCCCGCAGCAGCTCGCCGTCGTAGATCAGGGCGAAGCGCGGACGGCCGTCGGGGGTGCGCTCCACCACCAGCGTCAACGGGTAGTGCGGGGCGCCCTCGTTCACGATGTCGGCGATCACCAGGGTGTCGTCCGGCCCCCGCAGAGCGTCGGTATCGGTCGCCATGTCGAACACCACCAGGGTGTCGAACAGCGGGCCGGGGCCGGTCTGGCGGCCGATCCTCGCCAGCGAGACGTGCTGGTGCGGCAGCACCGCGCTCTGGTGTTCGCGCACCGAGGCGAGCAGGTCGCGCGCCAGGGTGGTACCGGCCCACCGGGCGCGCACGGGGATCGTGTTGATGAACAGACCCACCATGTCCTCGATGCCGGGCAGCTCCGCGTCGCGCCCGGACACCGTGGAACCGAGCACCACGTCCCTGGCGTGCAGGATGCCGCCCAGCGTCACCGCCCAGGCGCTGTGCACGGCCACGCTCAGCGGCACGCCGGCCGACCGGGCGGCGGCGTCGAGGTCGTCGTCCGGTTCCACGGCGGTGTCGGCGAACCGGTCGGACGGGGTGTGGCCTTCGGCGACCAGCGACGGGCCGGGCAGACCGGCCAGCTGATCGCGCCACACCCGGTCGCTCGCGTCGTCGTCGCGTCCGGCGAGCAGGCGCACATAGTCGGGGAAGCCGCCGAGTGGGTACCCGCTCCCCGGCGCGTGGTATTCGGCCAGCAGCGTGCGGAGCATCGGCGTCACCGACCAGCCGTCCGCGATGATGTGGTGCACGGTCTGCACCAGGACGTTCCGGCCGGGGCCGCCCCGGATGAGGGTGTACCGCATCAGCGGGCCGGTGGCCAGGTCGAATCCGGCGCGGCGATCCCGCTCGGCGTGGTCGCGGATCTCGTCGTCGGTGATGCCGGGGCGGTCCAGCGTGCTGAACGGCGCCGCCACACCGTTCTCCAGCACGGAGACCACCCGGCCGTCCGCGAGGGCCACGAACCGGGCGGCCAGGTTCGGATACAGCGTGAGCAGCCGGGTGGCCGCCGCCGCGAGCCGGTCGGCGTCCACCTCGCCGTCCAGCGTCAGCAGCTGCTGCTCGACGTAGGCGCCCGCCGAGTCGTCGTCGAAGACCGAGTGGTAGTACAGGCCCTCCTGCAACGGGGTCAACGGCAGGATGTCGCGCAGCGCCGGGCCGTCCAGGACGTCGACATCCGCCTGCGTGAGCGGCAGCGGGCCGAAGTCACTGGGAGAGTGGCCGCCCTGGTCGAGCGCGGCCAGCCCGGCCAGGGCCTCCCGGAAGTACTCGCCGATCACCGCGATGTCCTCGTCGGTGAACATCCCGTCGGGCCAGGAGACGGTGGTGACCAGCTCGTACTCGCCGCCGGTGGCGGGTTCGGCGATCGCGTTGAACTCCAGGGCGCGCGGCAGGCGCATCCTGGGGTCGCGCTGCTCGCCCAGCTGCGCCGTGCTGCCGGCGAGCTGCCAGTCGCCGGCCGCGCCCGCGTCGAAGCGGCCCAGGTAGTTGAAGAGCACCTGCGGTGCGGGCGCGTCGAACTCGATGCCGGCGAGGTGGCGCAGGGCACCGTAGGAGACGCCGTTGTCCGGTACGCGGGCGAGGTCTTCCTTGACCGCCTTGAGGGCGGCGGCCAGGTACCGGGGGGCGGTGAAGTCGGCCGCCGCGCCGGGGTCGACGACCACCGGGAACAGGGTGGTGAACCAGCCCACGGTCCGCGACAGATCGGGCTCGAAGCCGGCCGCGCCCGCCACGAACTGCGCTTCACGGCCGTGGCCTTCGAGTTCGATGTGCGCGAACGTCTGATCCTGCCCGAGGTCGCGGCGCCACCGGGCAAGGGTGACGGCGAGCGCGGTCAGCAGCACATCGTTGACGCGCGCGTGGAACTTCGCGGGTATCTCGCCCAGCAGCGCGGCGGTGACATCGGGGCCGACGGAGACGGTCCGCACCCGCTCCCGCGCGACGGTGTCGGCTTCGGTCAGCTCGCGCCTGCCCACCGGCCCGTCCGCCGCCGGCAGGGGGCGCCGGAAGTAGGAGCCGTCCGCGTCGGAGGCCGCGCGCTCCAGCAGCTGCGTCCAGCGCCGGAACGACGTGCCCACCGGGGGCAACCCGATCGGCGTGCCCGAGGCGCACTGCCGCCACGCCGTGGCCAGGTCCTCCATCAGGACCCGCCAGGACACGCCGTCCATCACCACGTGATGGACGGCCACGACCAGCTGCCGGGCCTCGCGGCGCCAGACAGCCCGCAGCATCGCGCCGCCCGCCGGGTCCAGGCCGCCGGTGGCGAGGGCGACGCACTCGTGGAGCGGCCGGTCGCTCTCCTGCCAGCCCGCCGCGGCCCGGTCCGGCTCCGGGATGTCGAAGCTCCAGCGGTCGCCGCGCACCAGCTTGGCGCGCAGCATGTCGTGCCGCCGGACCACGGCGGCGAGGATCTCGTCGAGAGCGTCGGCGCTCAGCTCCGCCGGGGTGTTCAGCACCACCGACTGCACAAAGCCGTCGATCGCGTCCGTGGTCCCGCCGAGCCACTGCACGATGGGCGATCCCACCACGGAACCGGTCGCGACATCGCCGTGGTCCACCGTGGAGAGGTCCTCACGGCTCGCCACCGCCGCCAGCGCCCCCACGGTGCTGTGGGTGAAGATCTGCCGGGCGGTGACGTGGAGGCCCACCTCGCGCAGTGCGCTCAGCAGTTGGATCGCCAGAATGCTGTCCCCGCCGAGCTGGAAGAAGTCCTGGTCGACACCGACCTCGTCCAACTGGAGCAGCGCCGCGACCGCGGCGCACACCGCGCGTTCGCTGTCGGTGGCGGGCTGGACGAGCGAGCCCGTCCCGATCGCGGGCTCCGGCAGCGCGCGCCGGTCGAGCTTGCCGTTCGCGGTGAGCGGGAACTCCTTCAGCACGACGAGGTGGGCGGGCACCATGTACTCCACCAGGTGCCGGACGGCCCACGCCTTGACCTCGTCCGCCCGCAGGTCCTCGCTCCCGGCGGCCGGGATCACATATCCCACCAGGTAGGTGCCGCCCGCCGCGTTCTTCTTCGCGACCACGCAGGTGTGCCGTACCGAGGGGTGCTCCGCGAGGCTCACCTCGACATCCTCGATCTCCAGCCGCATACCGCGGATCTTGATCTGGTTGTCGGCCCGGCCGAGGAAGTCCAGCGACCCGTCCGGGTTGAACCGCGCGAGGTCGCCGGTCCGGTAGAGCCGGGAGCCGTCGGCGGCGAAGGGGTTCGCCACGAACCGGGACGCCGTGAGGCCGGGCGCTCCCACGTATCCGCGCCCCAGGAGGAACCCTCCCACGTACAGCTCGCCGCCCATCCCGACCGGGACCGGGCGCAGCTCGTCGTCCAGCACATAGAGCTGGGTGTTGGGGTTGGCCTTGCCGATCGATGTCGACAGGCGTTCCGCCGTATCCCGGTAGATGACGTGCGAGACACCGATCGTCGTCTCGGCCGGGCCGTAGCCGTGGTACATCGGGATGCCGAGCTTGGTGCGGAACCGCTCGTACAGCTCGGGGGTCAGCACCTCGCCGCCGCACCACACGTGCCGCAGGCTGTCCAGCCGCCCGGAGTCGCCCGCGATCTCCAGCAGCAGGTCCAGCATGGACGACACCAGGTAGCTGAAGGTGACGCGCTGCTCGGCGATCACGCTCAGCAGGTGGTGCGGGTCGCGTTCGCCGCCGGGGCGCAGGACCACGAGCCTGCCGCCGCAGACCAGCGGCAGGAAGATCTCGTTGATGGAGATGTCGAAGGACAGCGGGGCCTTGAACAGCGAAGCGTCGTCATGGCCGAAGCCCAGGATCTCGTGGGCCTGCCACAGCAGGCGCTCGCTGATCGCTTCGTGCCGGATCATCGCGCCCTTGGGCCGCCCGGTCGATCCGGATGTGAAGATCACGTAGGCCAGGGAGGCGCCGGGGACGGTGACCCCGGTCCCCTCGGTGGGGTAGGAGTCGAACCGCCAGCCGCCGAGGTCGACGGCGACGGCTTCCGGTTCACCCGGGGCGTGCTCGCCCGAATCGTTGAGCTGCACCACGACCCGGGCGTCCTCGATGACGACGGCTCGGCGGGCGGCCGGCCACTGCGGGTCGAGCGGCACAAACGCGCACCCCGCCTGGAGCACGCCCAGCAGCCCGATCACCATGTCCGCGCAGCGGCCCAGGGAGATGCCGACGACCTGTTCGGCGGTGAGTCCACGTGCGATCAGGTGGTGGGCCAACTGGCTGGACCGTTCAGCTGCCTGACGGTAAGTCAGCGACCGGTGCTCATCGACGATGGCGATGGCGTCCGGCCTGGTCCGCGCCTGCTCGCGGAACATCTCCACCAGGGTCGGGCGGACCCGGTCGGCCTCGGTGTCGTTCCACTCCGCCAGGGCCTTGAGCCTGGCCGCGACGCTGGACGGACCGATGGTGCCGATGGGCCGGTCCGGGAAGTCGGCCAGGTCGTCCAGCGCGAGCTGCGCGTCGGTCGGCACGACGCCGGCCGGAACGGTGATGCTCCGGCCGTCCGGACCGATCTCCCACCCGGCGGGCCCGCCGCCGCCGTTGTCGACCCACCCGAGGATGTCGGAGAACAGGGTGCCCGGGGCGAGGTCGATGCCGTCGGGACTCCGGCCTGTCGCCCAGTACGACAGCCCGATGGCGCATGCTTCGGCGATGGTCGGGTCGGAGTAGTCGCCGGTACGCCGGCGCACGTCGGCCAGGCGCGCGGGAGAAAGCAGTACGAGACGAGCGCTCGATTCCAGCATCGAAGACTCAGCACCCTTTCCGGGAATCGGAGTAGACCTGACCTTGCCTCGGGTTCCTAACCGGCCTCTCGCCAGGCCCGCCACAGTCGTGCATACCGGCCGCCCAGGGCCACCAGCTCCTCGTGCGTGCCCTGCTCGACCACGCGTCCCGCGTCCAGCACCGCGATCCGGTCCGCCGCCACCGCCTGGGTCAGCCGGTGCGCCACGAACAACGTGGTCCGGCCCGAGCACGCGGCCGACACGGCCCGCTCCAGCTCGGCGGCCCCCTCGCTGCCCGCCTCCGCGGTCGACTCGTCGAGCACCACCACCGGCGCCCGGCCCAGCACCAGCCGGGCCAGGGCGATCTGGGCCACCTTGGTGACGTCCAGGCGCTCGCCGCCCTCGCCGACCATGGTGTCCAGCCCCTCGGCCAGCGCCTCGACCCACCCGTCGGCGCCGACCGTGCGCAATGCGTCCATCAGCTCGGCGTCGGTCGCCCCCGGCGCGGCCAGCCGCAGATCGTCGGCGAGCGGACCGGAGAACACATGCGTCTCCTGCGTCAGGATGCTCACCAGGGCTCGTGCGCCGGCCTCGTCCAGGTCGGCGAGGTCGGTCGACCCGATGCGCACCGACCCTGCCTGCGGGGTTCCGATGCCCGCGATCAGCGCCGCCAGGGTCGACTTGCCCGCGCCCGTCGCCCCCACCAGCGCGAGGGAACCGCCGGCCGGGATCGCCAGGTCGACCTCCCTCAGGACCGGCTCCTCGGTGCCGGGGTAACGGTAGGTCAGCCCCCGTACGGTCACCGGGTACGGCGCGGTGTCCGCCGGCGGGACGGCGGGGTCGCCCACCAGCCGGCCTTCCGCGTCCTCCGCCAGCATTCCCACCAGCCGGGTCAGGCTGGCGCCCGACTTCTGCGCCTCGTCGAAGGTGAACATGATGGCGCCCAGCGGGGTGAACAGCCGGTGGAACAGCAGCGGGGCTGCCAGCACCTCGCCCAGGCTGGCGGCATCGGCCTCCAGCAGGGCGTACCCGACCACGATGATCAGGACCAGCCCGATGAACTCGGCGCGGTTCTCCCTGCCGACGAGCCGTCCGAAGAACCGGAACACCTCGATACCGAGGTCGCGTACCCGCCATGACTCACTGGTGACCTTCTCGCGGAAGTCGTGCTCAAGGCGGTATGCCCGGACCGTGTCGATCCCGTCCAGACCGGTGATCAACGCCTGTGCGCGATCGGCCTGGGCCACCCGCTGCTTGCGGTAGAGCGGGGCGGACCGAGGGAGATACCAGCGCAGGGCCAGCGCATACGCGGGCAGCGCGCCGGCGCCCGCCAGGCCGAGCCGCCAGTCCAGTCCGAACATGCCGACCGTGGCGATGGCGACCAGCACTCCGGCCGAGAACACCGTGGGGATCGCCGTCCGGATGCCCCGGGAGATCACGGCTACGTCGTCACCGACCCTGGAGAGCACGTCTCCCCGGCCGACCTGCTCGATCCGCGCGCTCGGGATTCCGAGGACCACCCGGACGGAGCCTTCCCGCAGCCGCGCCAGGAGATCCGCGCCCAGCCGCCCGATCAGGTAGGTCGACACCGCGGTGACCGCCGCGCCGAGCAGCGCGGCGGCCCCCATCAACGCCCCGACCGTGACCAGCATCGAGCGCGGTTCGCCTTCGGCCACCCCGTCGACCACCCGGCCGAGCAGCAGCACCGGGAACACCTGGAGCGCCGCCCCGACCACGGTGGTGAGCACGGTGGCGGCCGTCAGCCACGGCACCTCGCGGCACTTGGCCGCGACCCATCGGGTGGCCTCCCGCCCGGTCGCCGTGCGCAGGGTCGCCGGGGCGACGGGCGAACCGGTCGTGATCACGCCGAGACCTGGGCAGGCCGGGGACGGGCGATGCTGATCGCCATCGCTAGCCGACCGCCGACGTGACGAGTTCGTCGATCGCGTACGGCATGGACAGCAGGGTGCCCTGGGAGATGGCCGCGCCGACCGCCGGGCCCTCACTGTCCAGCAGGTAGGTCACCTTGCCGTTCTTGACCGCGTCCAGGTTGGTGAAGAGCTTGAACTTCTTCAGCGCTTCCGTGTCCGCCTTGTCGCCGATCACAAAGATGTGGTCGACGTCGACCAGGTCGATGCGCTCGGGCGAGAGCGTGGTGTAGAAGCTGCCGCCCGCGACCTTGTCGATCGCGGTCTGGTACCTGAAGCCGATGCCCGTCAGCAGCCGCCCGCGCACATCGGTCGAGGTGAACGGCGCCACCGAGTCCTTGTACCAGGACAGTGCGACAGCGGTCTCGTTCGCGAACTCGGGATGCGCCTTCCTGGCCGCGTCGAGCCGGCTCTGGGTGTCCTGCACCATCTTCTCGCCCTCCTCGGCCTTGCCGAGCGCCTTGGCGATCTGGAGCGCGTTGTCCTGCCAGGGCGCGCTGAACGGCTCCTTCTCGGCCTTGGTGCGACCCACCGTCGGAGCGATCCTGGAGAGCTTGTCGTAGGCGGCCTGGTCGATCTCGGAGTAGACCGCGATGATCAGGTCCGGGCGCAGGGCGGCGATCTTCTCGTAGTTGGGGCCGGAGTCACCGTTCTCCATGATGACCTCGGGCTTGGTGTCGCCCCACTTGTCCTTCACCCAGGGCCACTGGGTGTTGATGTCCGGGCTCCGGCCCGCCGGGTTCGGGTACTGGTCGACCATGCCGACCGGCCTGACGCCGAACGCCAGGATGGTCTGGTCGTCCGTGTAGCCGACGGAGACGACCCGCTGGGGCGCCTTGGTGATCTTCGTTGATCCGAACGCGTGCTCCACGGTGACCGGGAAGACCCCGGCGGCGGCGGTCGAGGTGTCCCCGCTCGTCCTGTCGGCCGAGCCCGAGCCCGAGCCGCATCCCGCGAGCAGGCCGACGCTGAGAGTCGTGACGGACAGTATCGCCGCCGCCCGCCGCCAGGGCCTCATACGCGCCGTTCTTTGGAGGAGCATCCAGAATCCCCTTGCATCGAGTTAAGGTTAGCCTACCCTAATCTCTGCAACTTTGCCGAGAGCTAGCCGAGTTGGACGTGGGTTCGCCCGATCGGCACGATGAGCGGGCGGTCACCCACCGGGTCGTCGATCACCTTGGCGCGCAGTCCGAAGGCCTTGTGCAGCACCTCCGCGGTGATCACGTCACGCGGGTGCCCCTGCGCCAGGATCGACCCCGCCCTCATCACGATGAGGTTGTCGCTGTAGCGCGTGGCCAGATTGAGGTCGTGCAGCACCATGACCACCGTGCGCCCCGACTCGTGCAGGTCGTCCACCAGGTCGAGCACGTCGATCGCGTGCGCCAGGTCCAGGTAGGTGGTCGGCTCGTCCAGCAGCAGCAGGTCGGTGCCCTGGGCCAGGGTCATCGAGATCCAGACGCGCTGGCGCTGTCCGCCGGACAGCGAGTCGACCGGACGGTCGGCAAGGTCGGCCACCCCGGTCATCGCCAGCGCGTGCTCCACGACGGCGGCATCGTCCGACGACCACTGCCGCAGCCAGCTCTGGTGCGGATGGCGGCCCCTGGCGACCAAGTCGGCCACCGTCAGCCCCTCGGGCGCGACCGGTGCCTGCGGCAGCAGGCCGAGCTTCCTCGCCACGTCCCTGGTCCGGAGTGTGACGATGTCCTCGCCATCCAGCACGACCGTTCCCCTGGCCGGCTTGAGCAGCCGCGACAGGGTCCGCAGCAGGGTCGACTTCCCGCAGCCGTTGGGGCCGATGATCGTGGTGATCACCCCTGGCGGGATCGCCACGTCCAGATCGTCGATGACCGTCCGGCCGCCGTAGCCGACCCTGACGCCCCTGGCCGCCAGCCGGGCGACGTCATCGACCCCGGACTCGATCCCGGTGGTGTGCTGAGCGACCACAAGCCCTCCTTATTCAGGGATGCCAGATCTTGTACCGGCTATCTCAGGTTCGGCCGCACCAGCAGATAGACGAGGAAGGGGCCGCCGATCGCGGCGGTGACCACGCCGACCGGGAGGGTGATCGGCAGCGCCGTGCGCGCGACCAGGTCCGCGCCGATCAGCAGCAGGGCCCCCACCACACCGGAGGCCACCATCGGAGGTGTGGCGCACCGCGCCAGACGCATGGCCACCTGCGGCGCCACCAGCGCGACGAACGGGACCGGGCCGGCCACGCTCACCGCCACACCGGCCAGCAGGACCGCGCACAGCAGCAGGACCGCCCGGACCATCCGATACCGGACACCCAGGCCCGCGGCGATCTCGTCGCCGAAGTGCATCGGCTTGAACTGGAACGCCACACTCGACAGCACGATCAGGATGACGAGCAGGCACCAGAGCGCCGCCCGGAGTTCGTCCCACGACCGGTCCTCCAGTGAGCCGACCAACCACGCCTGGGCCCGGGCGACATCCCTGATGTCGGCGGTGACCAGCAGCCAGGTCGTGATCGCCTCCATCACCGCGCTCACCGAGATGCCGATGAGGATGAGCCGAAAGCCGTCGATCCCACGCCGCCACGCCAGGAAGTACACCAGCAGCCCCGTCCCGAGACCGCCCGCGAGAGCCGCCGCGGACAGGCCCACGGAGCCGACGATCGCCGCGGCGGTGCCGCCCGAGACCGTCACCAGGAAGACCGCGACCGCGCTGGAGCCCCCGGTGACCCCCAGAATGTCCGGGCTGGCGAGCGGATTGCGCGCGATGGACTGGGTGATCGCCCCGGACACCCCCAGCGCGATACCCACGATGAGCCCGGCCAGGGCACGCGGCATCCGCAGATCCATGACCACGAACCGGTCGACCCGCGCACCGTGGCCGAAGATCGTGGCGATCACCTGGGGCAGGGCGATGGGGAAGTCCCCGACGCCGATGGAGAGGCAGAACAGCAGGAAGGTCGCCGCCGCCAGCAGCAGCGTGACGCAGACGATCCACGGCCGCCATACGAACGACACGCGGCCGAGCCGCACGCCCGGCGCCACCGATGGCTTCACACCTGTCCCGTTCATGCGTTCCTGAACTTTCCCCGCCACACCAGGACCGCGAAGAACGGGGCGCCGAGGAGAGCGACGACGACACCAGCGGCCAACTCGCTCGGCCGCACCACCAAGCGCCCCACGATGTCGCAGACCAGGAGGACGATCGCGCCGAGCAGACCCGCGCACGGCACCAGCCAGCGGTAGTCCGGCCCGGCCAGATACCGGGCCACGTGGGCCACCATGAGCCCCAGGAACGCGATGGGGCCGCACGCCGCCGTCGCCGCGCCCGCCAGCAGGGTGATGGCGGTGATGCCGATGGTCCGGCTCAGCGCGATGTTCACTCCCAGCCCACGCGCCACGTCGTCACCCAGGTTGAGCAGGTTGATGGCGGGCAGCGTGGTGGCCGCCAGCACCAAGCCAACCGCGATGAACACGGTCACCGGCCAGATGACGTCGAATCCGACACCGGCAACGGAGCCCGCGTTCCAGAAGCGCAGCGCGTTCAGCGACGCCTGGTCCGACAGGGCGACCGCGGTGGTCATCGCCGCGAGGAAGACCGCGACCCCCTGCCCGGCCAGTGCGAGCGTCAGCGGGTTGCCGGCCCCCCGGCCGATGCTCGTCACCCCGAACACGACGGCACCGGCCACCGCCGCCCCCAGGAAGCCGAACCAGACGTACTGGAACGGGTTGGCGAACCCGAACAGGGCGATCACCGACACCACGGCGAACGAGGCACCGGAGTTCACCCCCAGCAGGCCCGTGTCGGCGATCGGGTTGCGCGTGTACCCCTGGATCAGCGCCCCACCGACCCCCAGGGCGACGCCCGCCACGATCGCGAGCACCGTCCTGGGCACCCGCACGGTCTGCACGATGAGACTGATCTCGGTGCGCCGCTGATCGGAGTCCGGCGCCGCGAACAACCCGTGCCACACCTCGGCAGGGCTCAACGCGCGCGCACCGACGGCCAGCGACACCACCCCGGCGGTCGCAAGGATCACCACAAGCATGCCCAAACCCGCAACCCGCCGCCGACGGGCCTGTGTTGTACCCCCGGACGCGGGGCGTTCGACTGTAGCCGTGCCCATGTCGACGTACGCTAGCCCTTTGCCTCGCCGGGGACGAACGGCCGGGCGGCGGCCCCGGCTGCCCTGGGGAGGGGTCTGCCGAACCCCGGTGGCGCAGGGCGGATACCAGTGGGCACGATCTTTCCTCTCACGGGGTGTCACAGTACTGTCGCGTCCGCCCGGGCGTCCGAACGGACCGTCAGACGACCGACGGCCCATCGCGGTCCGGTTCACGGAGCGCTTCAGCGGGCGGTGCTGCCGGTTCCGTCGGCGACCGTCCGGGCCTCGTCCCAAGCGGACCTCAGGCCCCGGTCGAGGAGCGAGTCCAGGATCTCGCCGACCCTGACGGCAGTGTTGGACAGCAGGGACGACGCGATGCCGTGCGTGTGCTCCGTGGCGCCCTGCAGGTAGATGCCGCAGCGCAGGTCGGGGTCGGCCGCGATGCGGTAGTCGCGCTCGACGCGGACGCGGCCCTCCTCGTCGCGGAGGCAGCGGTGCGCGACCTCGCCGAGCAGGCCGAGGGGGTCGGCGGGGCTGTAGCCGGTGGCGAAGACCACGACGTCCGCGTCCAGGGAGGTCTCCTCGCCGGTGACGAGGGAGGTAACGGTGGCCCGGACCTTGTCCGATACCTCCGTGACGTCGGTGAGCCGGGACACGTTGAGGAAGCGCAGACGCTCGGTGCCGAGGACCTTCTCCTGGTACATCTGCCGGTACAGATCGTCGATCAGGTCGATGTCCACCACGGAGTAGTTGGTGTTGCCGTGGTAGTCCATCAGCCGGCGCTTGACGCTCTCCGGCGCGGTGAAGAACTCGTCGACGGCGGCCGGGTCGAAGATCCGGTTGGCGAAGCTGCTGTCGTCGGCGGGGCTGTAGCCGTAGCGGGAGAAGACGGCGCAGACCTCGGCCTGGGGAAAGCGGCGGTGGAGGTAGGCGACGTTCTCGGCGGCGCTCTGTCCGGCGCCCACGACGATGAACCGGGAGGGCGAGGCACCCTCCAGTCCATCGACCTTGGCCAGCAGTTCGGAGTTGTGCCAGACGCGGTCGGTGCGCTCCACGCCCTCCGGCATAAAGGGGCGCAGGCCGGTGCCGATGACGAGGTTGCGCGCCCGGTGGACCGCGAGTCCGTCCCCCGACCGGACCGTCACATCCAGATATTCCACCGTACCGTCGTGGACGACAGGCATGACGCCGACGACCTCGTGGCCGTAGGAGACCATGCCGTCGACATGGCCGGCGGCCCACTCGAAGTAGTCGTGGAACTCCACCCGCAGGGGGAAGAGGTTCTTGTGGTTGATGAAGTCGATCAACCGTCCCTTGCTCTTGAGATAGCAGAGGAAGCTGTACTCGCTGGTGGGGTTCCGGAGCGTCACCAAGTCCTTGAGGAAGGACACCTGCATGGTCGCGTCGTCGATGAGCATCCCCCGGTGCCAGCCGAAGCGCGGCTGCTGCTCGAAGAAGAGGGCGGAGACCGCTTCCTCCTCGCCGACACGTGCGTTGTGCTCGCTGAGCGCGATCGCCATGGCCACATTGGACGGCCCGAAGCCGATGCCTATGAGGTCGTGGATCAGAGGGGCGTCGCCAGTACGAGCCTGTGCCATGTCACTCCCATCGTGCGGGCGGCCGCCGTGCGGGCAGGCAGGCAGGCAGCCGTTGGTCGAGCATCGGGAAGTACGGAATTCGGGCACGCCGAAGAACTGCGGCCCAGTAACTTAGGTGAGGCTAAGCTAATTTCGTGGCGCTGTCCACGGACAAAACGGGCGGCCAAGCGGGAGCCGACCCTCAACGCGCCTCCAGGCAAGCCTAGTTGACCACTTAGGCAAGCCTTGCTTTACTTTGCACGGCCAGTCCCCACCTGGAGGAGGAACCCCATGCGGGTCGTCATGTTCGGCTACCAGACGTGGGGGCACCGCACCCTGCAGGCCCTCCTGGACTCCGAGCACGACGTGGTGCTGGTCGTGACACACCCCAGGAGTGAGCACGCGTACGAGAAGATCTGGAGCGACTCGGTCGCCGACCTCGCGGAGGAGCGCGGCGTCCCCGTGCTCATCCGCAACCGCCCTGACGACGACGAGTTGTTCGAGCGGCTCAAGGAGGCCGCCCCGGACATCATCGTGGCCAACAACTGGCGGACGTGGATTCCCCCGCGCATCTTCAACCTGCCGCGCCACGGGACGCTGAACGTGCACGACTCGCTGCTGCCGAAGTACGCCGGCTTCTCCCCGCTGATCTGGGCACTGATCAACGGCGAGACCGAGGTGGGCGTCACCGCGCACCTGATGGACGACGAGCTCGACGCCGGCGACATCGTGCGGCAGGAAGCGGTACCGGTCGGGCCGACGGACACGGCCACCGATCTGTTCCACAAGACCGTCGACCTCATCGCCCCGGTCACCATCGGCGCGCTCGGCCTGATCACCTCCGGGCGCACCGAGTTCACCAAGCAGGACCGGTCCCAGGCGAGCTTCTTCCACAAGCGGTCCATCGAGGACAGCCGCATCGACTGGACGTGGCCGGCGGAGGACCTGGAGCGCCTGGTCCGAGCCCAGTCCGAGCCGTATCCGAGCGCATTCACCTTCCACCGGGGCAGGCGGCTTGAGGTCCTGGCCGCGCGCGTATCCGACGGCCGGTACGGCGGCACGCCCGGCCGCATCTTCTACCGTGAGGGCGACGGCGTGGCGATCGTCGCCGGAGCCGATGCCCGCACCGGCCGCAACCACGGCCTGGCCGTCACCCGTGTACGGACCGAGGACGGCCGGGAGATGCCCGCGGCCGAGTACTTCACCTCCATGGGCGGCTATCTGACCAACCGCTGACCCGCCGGACCGCGAAGGCGCAGATCTGACAGCAGCAGCTCTCTCGCGCCTCTCGGGCTCCGCGAGAGACCGCCGATCATGGCGGTTTCGCGACCCGGCGCTACAGGCCGTGGGTGCGGGCGGCCCCGCAGCAGGCGCAGTACGGAAGTGGACAGATCCAACCCGGACGGGCAGACAGGCACGCGAAGCTCCTGGCGGAGAAGGTTGCTCTTGGCCGACAACCTATCTACCAGGAGCTTCGCCGTTCCGTCACATCACCTGCATCGCCTCGCGAGCAGGTTGGAATGGCTCACTACCGGACTGCTTCCTCCGGGGACCCAACCGTCCCAGTATCAGGCTGGAACTTCAAGGAGCAGGCCGCACTACTTCCGGGTGCCATGGAACCCCGGCACAGCCGCAGCGGCA
This sequence comes from Peterkaempfera bronchialis, assembly GCF_003258605.2. Classification (NCBI taxonomy): domain Bacteria; kingdom Bacillati; phylum Actinomycetota; class Actinomycetes; order Kitasatosporales; family Streptomycetaceae; genus Peterkaempfera; species Peterkaempfera bronchialis. The sequence goes on along the minus strand of NZ_CP031264.1, from coordinate 5,728,513 downwards.
CGCGAAGGCCCCGCCCGCGATCACGCGGAACAAACAGGGCGAACCGGCAGCCAAGTCAGGCAGTCACGATCACTGCGACGAATCGAGGTCAAAGCGACATCACGGGCACGCGATCAGCCGGCGTCAGCGGCGAACGGGCGCGATGGGTCGACCGATCGAAAACTTTCGACGCGCGAGCGTGCCGAACCGTTATGAGTTTCGGCCAACTTTCGGAAATGAATCGTTGACTGCCCCTCCGCGACGAGCGCATACTCTCCAGCGATCGAAACCTCCCGGTAACGGAGACGACCCCGTACGGTCACACCCGTCCACCCGGTACGTCCACCCGCGCATGCCCGGAGCAGGAGAGCAAGGGTCGCAGTGATCGCCTCGACTTCGCGCACGTGCCCGAACCTCGCTGTTGCCGCGGCCGGCCTGCCGCTTGAACGCCCAGGCCGACGCATGTACGAGTTCCTTGGTGTCCACCAGGACATGACGCGCACGAACTGTTCCCAGAAATTATGTCAGTGACAACAGATCACGGAGTTTCCACGATGGCGAGAAAGACCCGCGGCGCGACGGCTGTGGCGATCGGCTTGGGCATCGCACTTGCTGCCACCGGTTGTGCCGGCAGCGACGGTGACGGCGGCGGTTCGTCCGATGGCAAGGTCACGCTGACCGTCTGGGAGAACGCGCAGCCCGGGCCCGGTGCGAAGTACTGGACGGATGTCGCGGCGCAATATCACTCGCTGCACCCGAACATCACGGTCAAGATCCAGCAGATCCAGAACGAAGACCTCGACGGCAAGCTCCAGACCGCGCTCAACTCGAGCTCCGCGCCGGACATCTTCCTGCAGCGCGGTGGCGGCAAGATGCAGGCCATGGTCAACGCCGACCAACTCCAGGAGCTGAACCTCACCGACACCGACAAGGCGAATGCGGGCGCGGCAGCTCTCGCAGGCTATTCGATCGGCGGCAAGGTCTACGCGATGCCGCTCGACACGCAGCCCGAGGGCATCTACTACAGCAAGGACCTGTTCCAGAAGGCCGGCATCACCTCGACGCCGACGACGATGGAGGAGCTCGAGGCCGCTGTCGCGAAGCTGAAGGCGATCAAGGTCGCGCCGATCGCGGTCGGCGCCAAGGACGCCTGGCCGGCCGCGCACTGGTACTACAACTTCGCCCTGCGCGAGTGCAGCCAGGACACCATGACGGAGGCTGCCAAGTCCCTCAAGTTCACCGACCCGTGCTGGACCAAGGCGGGCGACGACCTGGCTTCGTTCCTGAAGGTCGAACCCTTCCAGAAGGGTTTCCTGACGACCTCGGCGCAGCAGGGCGCCGGGTCGTCGGCGGGCATGCTCGCGAATCACAAGGCGGGCATGGAGCTCATGGGCAACTGGAACCCCGGCGTGATCGGCAGCTTGACCCCCGATCAGAAGCCGCTCCCCGACCTGGGCTGGTTCCCCTTCCCCGCGGTGGCCGGTGGCCAGGGCGACCCGACCGCCATCATGGGCGGCCTCGACGGATACTCGCTGTCCAAGAAGGCACCGAAGGAGGCCCTTGAGTTCCTCCAGTTCCTGGTGACCAAGGACCAGCAGCAGGCCTATGGCAAGGCCTTCGTCGCGATCCCGGTGAACAAGGACGCCCAGGACGTCGTCACCGAGTCCTACAACGTCTCGGCGCTGGATGCCTTCAACAAGGCGGCCTACTCCGTGATGTTCCTTGACACCGAGTACGGGCAGAACGTCGGCAACGCCATGAACACCGCCGTCGTGAACCTGCTGGCCGGCAAGGGCACCGCAGCCGACATCGCCAAGGACACCAACGCCGCTGCCGCGAAGGGCTGAGTAATCAGACAATGAGCGACACCCTGGGTACTGACGCGGCCACCGGTCGCCAGTCGCAGGGCACGCCTGGAGTCGGGGGCGCGGCCAAGTCCGCGTCCCCGACTTCGCCGCAAGCGGCTGCGCGCCGCCGCGGCCGTGCCAAGATGCGACTCGAGATCGCGGTCCTGTCCGGGCCGGCGATCATTGTGTTCTTGGCATTCGTGATCTTCCCGGTCGCGCTCGCCGCGTACTACGGCTTCTACCGGTGGCACGGCTACGGGGCGCCCACCGACTGGGTCGGCCTGAACAACTACAAGCTGATCCTCACCGACCCCGCGTTCCAGCAAGTGCTGTGGCACAACGGCCTGATCGTGGTGCTCTCACTGGTCATCCAAGGCCCGCTGGCAATCATCCTCGCGCTCCTGCTCAACCAGAAGATCCGCGGCCGCTCGATCATCCGCGTCCTGATCTTCGTGCCCTACATCATCTCCGAGGTCATCGTCGGCACCGGTTGGAGCCTGATGCTGACGAGCACCGGCGCCGTCAACGACCTGCTGCACCACATCGGCCTGGGCTTCCTGCAGGCTGAATGGCTCTCCAGCCCGAAGCTGGCCATCTGGACGCTGATGGGCATCATCACGTGGAAGTACCTCGGCTTCGCGGTGATTCTGATGCTCGCCGGCCTTCAGTCGATCCCCGAGGAGCTCTTCGAGGCCGCTGAGCTCGACGGCGCCTCCTACTGGCAGATCCAGCGCCGCATCACACTGCCGCTGCTGGGGCCCACGATCCGCATCTGGGCGTTCCTGTCGATCATCGGCTCGCTGCAGCTGTTCGATCTCGTCTACATCATCTGGGGTCAGTACGTCTCGGGCACTGCGGGCACCTCGACCATGGCGATCTACATGCTCGCCCAGGGCCGCAACGCGGGCAACTACGGCTACGGCAACGCCATCGCGGTCGTGATGTTCCTGATCTCCCTCGTCGTCGCGCTGATCTATCAGCGTTTCGTCCTGCGCCGCGACCTCAAGGGCGCCGTCACTGAAGGAGCCGCCTGATGAGTGCGACGAGCGCCACCCCCTGGTTGTCCTCCGCCGGGGAGCCGAATGCGCCCGTCGGCCGTCGTGGCAATCGTGACAAGCCGCAGAAGTGGGGGAATCCCTTCACCTACTTCGTCGCGCTGCTCTTCATCGGGGTCTGCGTCGCACCAGTGCTCTATATCGTGCTCGGCGGATTCCGCACCAACGCGCAGATCACCACGCATCCGGCCGCCCTGCCGCACCCCTGGGTCGTCGGCAACTACATCAGTGTCCTGAGGTCGGTGACGTTCTGGGGTGAATTCGCGAACTCCCTCATCATCGCGCTCGTGAGCACCGTCGGCACCGTCGTCCTCGGCCTGATGGTGAGCTTCGTGCTCGCGCGCTATGAATTCAAGTTCAAGGGCGCGATGTATTCCCTGTTCGCGGCCGGCCTGATGTTCCCGATGGTCATCGCGATCACCCCGCTGTACATCGTCGTCAAAAACCTCGGCCTGGTCGACAACCTGTTCGGCGTGATCATCCCGCAGATCGCCTTCGGCCTGCCGACGACCGTCATCATCCTGGTGCCGTTCCTCAGAGCCATTCCGAAAGAGCTTGAGGAGGCCGCCGCGATCGACGGTGCCAGCCGACTCGGATTCTTCTTCCGCATGGTGATCCCGCTGTCGCTGCCCGGTGTGGTGACCGTTGGCATCCTCGGGTTCATCGGCAGCTGGAACAACTACGTCCTGCCCTTGTACGTCCTCAACTCGCAAGCGAACTTCACCCTGCCGCTCGGCGTCCAGGCGTTCTCCTCGCAGTACTCCACGGACACCGCCAGGGTCCTCGCCTTCACCTCACTCGCCATGCTGCCCGCGCTGATCTTCTTCTCGGTCTTCGAGAAGAAGATCGTCGGCGGTCTCACCGGTGCCGTGAAGGGCTGAAACCGGCGCCAGGATCTGCACCGGACCGTTCCACGCCTGCCCCTGCCGTGCCTCCGGCAGGGGCAGGCCGCTGATCGGCGGCGTCGTTCGGCACGCGGCACGCCCCGCGCCATCCCACAGACAAGGACCACTGAATTGCCCCGCGCCCACATCGAGCTCGACAAGCAGGCCGTCGTCGCTCCTGTCCGACGCCGCACCTTCGGCTCGTTCGTCGAGCACCTCGGCCGCTGCGTGTACACCGGGCTCTATGAGCCGGAACACCCGAGCGCGAATGATGAAGGGTTCCGCATGGACGTCGTCGAACTCGTCAGGGAGCTCGGCAGCACGACCATCCGCTACCCGGGCGGCAACTTCGTCTCGGGCTTCCGCTGGGAGGACTCGGTCGGCCCGCGCGAGAAGCGCCCGGTCCGCCGCGACCTCGCCTGGCACTCGCTCGAATCGAACCAGGTCGGCCTCGACGAGTTCGCCCGGTGGCTCAAGCTCACCGACTCCGAGCTGATGCTGGCGGTCAACGTCGCCACGCGGGGCATCCTGCCCGCCCTGGACCTACTCGAGTACGCCAACCACCCGTCCGGCACGGCACTGTCGGACTTGCGAATCGCCAACGGCACGCCCGACCCGCACAACGTGCGCATGTGGTGCCTCGGCAACGAAATGGACGGGCCGTGGCAGACCGGCTTCATGACGGCGGACGACTACGGCAAGATCGCCGCCCGCACCGCCGCCGCGATGAAGGCGGCCGACAAGGACCTCGAACTCGTCGTCTGCGGCTCCTCCGGCTCCGGCATGCCGACCTTCGGTGACTGGGAGCGCACGGTACTCGAGCACAGCTACGACCATGTCGACTACGTCTCCTGCCACGCGTACTACCAGGAGCTCGACAGCGACCTCGGCTCCTTCCTCGCCTCGGCGGTCGACATGGACTACTTCATCGACACCGTCGTCGCGACCGCCGACCACGTGGGATACAAGAAACGCTCGAACAAGAAGATCAACATCTCCTTCGACGAGTGGAACGTCTGGTACCTCAAGGAGCACCAGGAGTCCAAGGAGGTCAACGACGAGTGGCGCTACGCCCCTCGGCAGCTTGAGGACATATACACGGTGGCGGATGCCGTCGTCGTCGGCAACCTGCTGATGACGCTCCTCAAGCGCAGCGACCGCGTCACCTCGGCATCGCTCGCGCAGCTCGTCAACGTGATCGCGCCGATCATGACCGAGCCCGGCGGCCCGGCCTGGCGGCAGACGACCTTCTACCCGTTCTCGATCACGAGCCGGCTTGCTTCCGGCGAGGTGATCCGGCCCGCGATCGAGGCACCGACGTACACAACGGAGCGCCACGGCGAGGTATCCGTCATCGACGCCGTCGCGACCGTCGACGAGGACCGGGCCTCGGTCTTCCTCGTCAACCGCGACCTCAAGGAGGCGGCGCAGGTCACGATCGACGTGCGCAGCCTCGGGTCGTCCCGCATCGTCGAGGCGGCCACGCTCGCCGACTCCCACGTGTACGCGAAGAACACGCTCACCGAGCAGTACCGGGTGACCCCGTCCGTGAACACCAGCGCGACACTCGCCGACGGCGTGCTCACCGTCGAGCTGCCGCCGGTCTCATGGACGGCCATCGCCCTCCGCTGAGCGACGACACACAGCAGACCCGGCGCCCGGCTCGACCGCCGGGCGCCCGGGCAGCAGGCCAGGTCCCTGATCGCCGATCTCCGCATTGCCGGTGGCTCGCCCGGCACGGCATGGACCCGACCGTCTTCGCGCTCTCCCGCGCCGGGGTCCAGCCGCTGCGCGCCGCCTACCGGGCCCTCATCGCCCACCTCGGCGGCGTGGACGCGATCGTGCTGGTCGACGGCGGCACCGACATCCTGATGCGCGGCGACGAGTCAGGACTGGGTACCCCCGAGGAGGACATGGCCGGCCTCGCCGCCGTCAACGGACTCACCGAGATCGATCAGCGACGGGTTCCGGCAGCCGGGGGCTCGGAAGCCGGTTCACCCTGTCGGCGCGAGCACGGTGGTGCGGCCTCCCAGCGCGCTGGAGAAGTGGTCCGTGACCTGCTCCAGCGCCGTGGCGGCAGCGGGCGCGACGGTCAATGTGCCGTCGTCGCCGACCGCGAGGTCCTTGTCGAGCGTGAACCAGCCGGGCACGATGTGCGAGGCGCCCATGGAGCTCAGCACCGGACGCAACGCGTAGTCGATGGCCAGGACGTGCGCCGTGCTGCCACCGGTGGCCAGGGGCAGCACCGTCTTGCCGGTCAGCGCGTACTGCGGGAGCAGATCGAGCAGCGACTTCAACAGGCCTGAGTAGGCGGCCTTGTACACGGGGGTGCCGATCACCACCCCGTCCGCCTGCTCGAACAGGGCTGCGGCAGCGGTGATCGCCGGGTGCCGGAGGTCGGCGCCGAGCAGCGCCTGCGGGGGCAGGGTCCGCACCTCCAGCGGAGTCACGTCGTGGCCCTGGAGGCGGAGCCGGTCGTCGAGGTGACGCAGCAGTCGTGTGGTGCGGGAGGTGTGGGAGGGGCTTCCGGAGACGGACAGGATCGAGGCCATGACGGGACCTTTCGGGATCGGGGTTCAGACGCTCCGCGCGGGCGGGTGGGTGCTCACCAAGCGCTCGACCGCACCGTGATCAGCGGCCGCAGCTCGTTGCGCAGGGTTTCCAGGAAGGTGACGGTCTCGGCGGCCACCGAGCGGTGCTGGAGGTCGTTGAGGACGTCGTGGCGGGCGCCGTGGACGACCGAGAGGCGGGCGCGGGGCAGGGACTTCGCTGTGCGGGCGAGTGCCTCGTGGTCGGCGAGGGGGTCGGCGTCGCCGATGAGGAGCAGGGCGGGGACGGCGGCTTCGCTGTCCAGGGCCGCAATGAGTACCGCGTCCGGTACCGCGTCGTTGAGCGAGCCGCGCCGCACCCGGGAGTCCTGGGTGAGGGTGCCCCGGTGGGCGGGGCAGGACGTGCGGACGTCGAGTTCCTCGTCCCAGGTCCCTACGGCCTCGGTGGTCCCGGCGGCCTGGCCGGGAAGGCCCGCGAGCACCACGGCGTCCGGCTGCCCGCCGGGTGTCTCCGCCGAGCCGAGCAGCGCGGCGATTGCGGCGGCGCCCGAGTCGGCTCCGACGAGGACGAGCGGCCGTATGACACCGTCCTCGGCTGCCGTGCCCTTGACGGCGTCTGCGAGTCGGTCGGCGAAGCCGGCCAGGGAGGCGGTCGGGTCGTCGGCGTCGAGGGCCGGGGCGTCGATCACGCGGACCCGGTAGGCGTCGGCGGCGAGCCGCCTGCCGAAGCGGGCGTAGGTCGCCCGGGTCTCGCCTCGGCCGGGAACCACGAGAATCGTGCCGCGGGTGCGGAGGCCTTCGGGGCCGTGGTAGTCGCTGTACTCGGTCATGTCACGCTCCTGCGGATCCGGATGCGGATGCGGGTTCGGCCCGGTGGGCGGGCTGTCCGCCCAAGGCGGGTGCCACCTCGGCCGCGATGAGTTCGAGGGCACGGATGGCGGCGTCGTGGTCGGGGACGGCGGGGTTGAACCGGGTGATCAGGTCAGTCGCGAGACGTGGTGCTGGGCGACCCAGCCGACGTCGAAGCCGAGCTCGTCGGTCGTCGTCGCGGCCCTGGACGTGGGTGTGGAAACCGAGCCGGCAGCGTGGTCGCTCGCTCGCCATGGGGTGATCGCCTTTCGGTGTCAGGCGGTGGCCTCGGCCGGAGCCGGTGTGCGTACGCCGGTGTGTGCCGTCGTCGCCTCGACCGTCGTCGCCTCGACCGCCGTCGCCTCGACCCGCCCCAGCACCCGGTCGAGGACCGTGGCGGCGCCGGCCCGGGGCAGGTGGGTGCCGCGCCAGACCACGTGCTGGTCGGGGCGGATCAGGACATTGGCGGTGCCGTAGACGGCGCGCGCCGCCGGGTCGGTGAGGTGGACGACGGTGAACGGCAGGGACCGGGCGGCGGCCTCGGCGGCGAAGGCGTGCTCGACCGTTCGGTCCTCGGTCAGGACGAGCAGGCCGAAAGAGGTGCCCAGGCGGTCGTAGAGCGTGCCGCCGCTCGGGTCGACGGGGCCGTCCGGTGCGCGATGACCCGGTCGCGGGTCGTCCTCGTAGACGTCGGCTCGCCAGGGCGGCTCCGTGTCGAGCTGGCCGGGTTCGTAGCAGACGACCGCCGAGGCGTCGTAGCGCTCGTCGAAGGCGACGCCGGCCGCGCCGGAATGGTCCTGACGCAGGCGCGCGCCGATCTCGGCCCGTCGCCGCGAGGCCGCGTCGCTGAGGTCCGCGTCGTCGGGAATGCCGCCGTCGCGGATCTCGGCCAGGGTGGCCCGCGTGCGCCGTGACCGCTCCAGGGAGTGGTCGGCGACACGCCAGTTGTGCCGGCGGCGCTCCTGGTCGTAGGAGTCCAGCAAGGTCTGCGGGGCATGGCCGTCGAGCACCGCGGCGAGCTTCCAGCCGAGGTTGACCACGTCGCCGATGCCCTCGCCCAGATTGCCGCCGGGCGTGCGCACATGCGCGGCGTCACCGGCGAGCAGGACCCGGCCGCGACGGAAGGTCTCCGCGATCCGGGTGGCGTGGTAGAAGGTCGTCGCCGACAGCAGCTCCAGGTCCACGTCGCAGCCGAAGGCAGCCCGGCCGATCTCCAGGAGCTCGTCCTCACCGGGCTCGTGGTCGAGCGGGTACGGCCCCGCGTACACCCGCCAGTCACGGGCGCTGACGGCGGCCAGGAAGCCGGACGCGCGGGCGTTGACGACGATGTTGGTGGCGCTGGGCGCAGGCCCCACCCGGTCGGAGATGTCGCCGGTGCGGACGATGAGGCGCAGCAGCTTCTCGGTGGCGTGCTCCCCCTCACGGGCGATACCGGCCAGCCGGCGCGTGGTGCTGCTGCCCCCGTCGGTGCCCAGGACGTAGGCCGCTCGGACGGTCTGCGATCGGCCCGAGTCGACGTTGACGACCTCAGCGTCGACTCCGTCCGCGTCCTCGCGCAGCGCCGTCAGTTCCCAGCCGCCGGACACGCTCACGCCCTGCTCCGCCAAGTGGTCGAGGAACACCCGCTGGAACACGGTCTGCGGGCGGCGCAGCGCCTCGTCCGCCGAGTGCCTGGCGGCGCTGCCCCGGTCCGTGAACGACGGGCCGGAGGCCGGCACCAGTTCGTGTCCGGCCAGGGAGGTGACCAGTCTGGTGCCCCGGTGCCACTCCGGAGGGTAGGTCCAGGCGTCGCGGATGCGCTGGAGCAGCCGCCAACGCCGCAGATGCTCCACGACACGCGGGGTGTGCCCCATCGCACCGGCCCGCACCAGGGTCGCGCCGCGGGCGCGGTCGATCACGGCGGCCCGGACCCCGCGCGAGGTCAGCTCGACCGCCGCCGCCAGGCCCACCGGGCCCGCGCCGACGATGAGGATGTCGATGGCCGCCGGGGGCGCTGCGGTGGGGAAGGGGACGGTGTGGACGTCGCGGCCCCCCGTCGCCGACAGTTCGGTCATGGCGCGGCCCTCAGTCGTTCACGAGCTGGCGCTCGGGGGCGTGGCGGTTGGCGGGGATCGGCAGACCGAGGTTGCCGCGCAGGGTGTCGCTCGCGTACTCGGTGCGGAACAGTCCGCGCTTCTGCAGGATCGGGACGACGCCGTCGATGAAGTAGTCCAGTTCGTCCTCGGTGCGGAAGGCCAGGTTGATGCCGTCGAAGGTGCCGGCGTCGAACCACTGCTCGATGGTGTCGGCGACGGTCTGCGGCGCCCCGACGAAGGGTGACTGCCGGAACTGGTTGGCATTCGCGGCCACTTGGCGAAGCGTCAGGTTCTCTGCCCTGGCTTGCTCGATGAGCTTCGCGGCGCCCGTGCGGCCGCTCTTCTCCGCGAGGTGCGCGACGTCGGGGAACGGCCCGTCCAGGTCGTGGACGCTGAAGTCGTAGGCCCCGAAGGAACGGCCCAGCAGCGCGAGGTTGCGGTCGAAGTCGTTGTCCTCCTCGAAGATCTCCCGCTCGCGGCGCCGGGCCGCCTCGTCCGTGGCGGCGACGACCGGGCCCCCGTGGATGAAGATCTTGATGTGGTCGGGGTCGCGACCGTAGGCGGCGGTCCGCTTCTTGATGTCCGTGTAGTACTCCTGCGCCTGCTGAAGGGTGCCGCCCGGCGCGTAGATGCCCTCGGCGACCTGCGCGGCGAGGTCACGGCCCTCCTCGGACACTCCGGCCTGGAAGATCACCGGCTGACCCTGCGGGGAGCGGGAGAGGTTCAGCGGACCGGCGACCTTGAAGTGCTCGCCCACGTGGTGGAGTTCGTGCAGCTTGGCCGGGTCGAGGAAGACGTTGCGTGCCACGTCGGCGGGGAAGGCGTCGTCCTCGTAGGAGTCCCACAGGCCACGGGCGACCTGGACGAACTCCAGGGCGCGGCCGTAGCGGGTGGTGTAGTCGAGGTGCTCGTCGAGCCCGAAGTTCCTCGACGTGCCGGTGTCGAAGCTGGTCACCACGTTCCAGCCGGCCCGCCCGCCGCTGATGTGGTCGAGCGAGGCGAACCGGCGGGCGAGGTTGAACGGCGAGTTGTACGTCGAACTCGCCGTGCCCACCAGGCCGATGTGCCGGGTGTGGGTGGCGACAGCCGACAGCAGGGTCAGCGGCTCCAGGCGGTTGAGGTAGTGCGCCGGGTAGGTCGCGTTGATGAACTGGCTGTCGACGATGAACAGCGCGTCGAACAGGGCGTGTTCGGCCGCCTGGGCCAGCCGGATGTAGTAGTCGATGTCGATGCTGGCGTTCTTCGCGACGCGCGGGTCCTTCCACAGGCCGTGCTGGCCGGGACCGCCCACGCCGTACGGGTGGAGTGCGAGATGGATCGTGCGGGACATGGCTGTTCCTGTCTGGAGTGGACTCAGGCGTGCAGGAGGGCGCGCAGGGCTTCACGTTCGGCGCGGTCCGCCGCCGCGCTGTGCAGGGTCGGCGCGGACCGGACGAGCAGCCGCGTGTAGGCGTGCTGGGGCTGGTTGATGACGTCGCCGGCGGTGCCGACCTCGACCAGCTCGCCCTGGTACAGCACGGCGATGCGGTCGGCGACCCCGGCGACGGAGCCGAGGTCGTGGGAGATGAAGACGAGGGCCACCCCGTCGGCGCGGAGTTCCTTGAGGATCTGGAGGATCTGCACGCGGTTGGCGGAGTCCAGGGCGCTGACCGGCTCGTCGAGGATGACCAGACGCGGCTCGGTCACCAACGCGCGGGCCACCGCCATGCGTTGGCGCTGACCGCCGGACAGCTCACCGGGCAGTCGGTCGAGCAGATCGGCGGAGAGCCGGACCCGGGAGAGGAACGCGCGCGTCCGGGACGCCGCCTCCTGCCGGGGCACGCCCTGGATGAGCAGCGGTTCGGTCAGGGACGCCTCGATCGTCAGGTCCGGATCGAGGCTGCGAAGGGGGTCCTGGAAGACGTACTGGACCACGCCCCGGCGGCGCAGGTCGCGCCACTGGCGGTGGCCGTACGCGCCCACCTCCACGCCGTCGATCACGAGCGAGCCCGCCGAGGCGCGTACCAGGCCGAGCGCGGCCCGTGCGAGCGTCGACTTGCCCGAGCCGGTCTCGCCGATGATGCCGACGGTCTCGCCCGGCGCGACGCTCAGGGAGACACCGCGCAGGGCACGGCGACGGCGCCGGCGCAGCCCGTAGTGCACCTCCAGGTTCGTGACCTCCAGGACGGGGACCGCGGACTCCTCGGAGCCGGTCGGCTTCCGCGACGGGTTGGTGCTCACGCGTCCTCCTCGGAGACGAGGAACTTGTCCAGGCCGTACTGTTCGTGCTCGGCGATCAGCAGCCGGGTGTACTCGTGCTTCGGGTGGTGGAGCACCTCGTGGGTCGGGCCCTGTTCGACCACGTCGCCCTGCCGCATGACGAGGACCTCGTCGCACAGCTGGGCGACGACGGCCAGGTCGTGGGAGACCAGGACGAGGGCCAGGCCGGTTCGCTCGCGCAGGTCGGCCAGCAGGTCGAGGATCTCGGCCTGGACGGTGACGTCCAGCGCGGTCGTGGCCTCGTCGGCGATGAGGATCCGCGGGTCGGCGGCGATCGCCGCCGCGATGAGGACTCGTTGGAGCATGCCGCCGGAGAGTTCGTAGGTGTACTGGCTGTAGACCAGCTCCGGGTCCCGCAGGTGCACGGCGCGCAGCAGTTCGATCGCTCGCCGGCGGGCCTCGCGCCGCTTCAGTCCCTTCTTGACCCGGACGACCTCGGCGATCTGCGCGCCCACCCGGATCGACGGGTTGAGATAGGACGCCGGGTCCTGGAAGACCGCGCTGAGGGTGGCGCCCCGCAGGGCGGTCCACTGCGCGGACGAGAGGGCCGCGGTGTCGGTGCCGTCGATCTCGATCGAGCCGTCGGTGATCCCGAAGTGGGCGGGCAGGATGCCCAGCGCCGCACGGCAGGTGAGGGTCTTTCCGCTGCCGGACTCGCCGACGATGCCGACGGCCTTGCCGGGCGTGAGCGTGAAGCTGACACCGTGGACGATCTCACGGCCGCCGGCCTGGTCGCTGATGCGCACATCGCGTACGGACAGGACCGGCGTCGACGGGTCGGTCGGGCGGACGGGCTCGGCCGCATCCGCCTTCTCGACCTCGATGAGGGCTTTCTCGGAGAGAACGGCCATCACGCACCTCCGGCGTGAACGTGAGCGGCGTCGGCGTGGGCATCGGTGTCGGCGTCAGCGTCAGCGTCAGCGTCAGCGTCAGCGTCAGCGTCAGCGTCAGCGAGACGGTTGGCGCGCGCCCTGCGGTTGTCGACCAGCGCGCGGCCCGCTTCGCCGGAGACGTCGCGGATCGCGTCGGCGAGAAGGTTGCAGGCCCAGACGGTGACCATGATCAGCAGGGCGGGGACGAGCGGTGCCCACGGCTGCTGGCTGAGGTAGCCCAGATCCGAGGCGAGCAGGCCACCCCAGGTGGGCGCGGGGGGCTGGATGCCGATCCCCAGGAAGGTCAGGGTCGAGACGATGACGAAGCCGACGCCGATGGTCTGGGCGAGTGCCACCGCGATCGGCGGGAGCACCTTGACCCAGACGTGGCGGCGTACGACCCAGCCGATGGAGGCACCGGAGAGCAGCGCCGCCTCCACATACGGCGAGCGGGCCACGGCCAGCGTGGCGGCGCGGGCCACCCGGTAGAACAGCGGGGACACCAGCACCCCCGTGACCAGCATCGCCTGGGTGAGGCCGTTGCCGAGCAGCGCGACCACGGCGACGGCGAACAGCAGGAAGGGCAGGGCGACCAGGGTGTCGGTCAACCGCAGGGTGATCCACTCGAAGACCCGTCCGAAGTAGACCGACAGGATGCCGGGGACCGCCCCGACCCCCAGCGCTGTGAGCGCGACCTCGAGCGTGCCGAGCACGCTGACCCGGGAGCCGTCGAGAAGCCGGCTCAGCACATCGCGGCCGAGGTAGTCCGTGCCCAGCCAATGGCTGCCCGAGGCGTCGGCAAGGGTGTTGTCGGTGGTGGCCAGCGGGTCGTGGGGCGCGATGAGCGGGCCGAGCAGGGCGAGCAGGGCGATCACGGTCAGGATGGCCAGGGCGATCCGGCCGGACGTGAGGGACAGCACGCGGCGCACCATGGTCACACCCCCCGCTGGGATGCCGGCGTCACGCGCGCCAGCACCAGGTTGACGATCAGGTTGAAGGCGACGACCAGGACGATCGACACCACGAGGACGCCCTGCACGGCCGGTACGTCGCCGGCCTGGGCGGAGTCGTTGGCAAATCTGCCGAAGCCCTGGAGCCCGAAGATCCACTCTGTGACGACGGAGGCGCCCACCAGGGAGGGGAATTTCAGACCGAGGGTGGCGAGCGCCGGGCCGAGGCCGTTGCGCAGCACATGGCCGAAGAAGATCCGACGCGGACTGAGCCCCCGGACCACCGCCCCCGTCACGTAGTTCTCGCGGTAGGCCGCGATGAGGCTGGTGCGCAGTTGGCGGGCGACATCGGCGACGACGTCGAAACTCAGGGCGATGGCCGGGAGGGTGATGTGGGCGAGCCACGGGCCGAACCCCTGCGCCGCAGGGACGTAGCCGGCGGACGGGAACATGTGCAGTCCCACCGCGAAGACCGCGACCAGCACGATGCCGACGACGAAGGCCGGCATCACCGAGATCACCGTGACAAAGCCCGTGATCGCGCGGTCGACCCACGTGGTGCGGCGCAGCGCCGCGACCGCGCCGAGGGCGAAGCCCGCGATCACACCGATGAGCAGTGCGAAGGTCGCCACCGACAGGCTCACGCCCAGGCCGAGGCCGATGAGGGTGGAGATGTCGGCGCCGTGGGTCCAGCTGGTGCCGAGCTGTCCGTGCAGGATGCCGCCCAACCAGTCCCCGTACTGGACCAGGAAGGGCCGGTCGAGGCCCCACTGCGCCTCGACTCGGGCGATTGCTTCAGGAGCTGCGTCCTCACCCAGCTGGATCCGCGCCGGGCTGAGCCCGCTCAGTGACCGCAGCGCGAATGTCACGAACGTCGCGACCAGGAAGACAGGCACGAAGATCACGACCGACCGGGCGAGGGTGACCAGGACGCGGCCCAGTGCGCTCCGCGTCCGGGTCGTGGCGGCCTGGTGACGGACGTCGGGTGTGGCCGGTGCCTCCGTCGTCGTCATGGCTTGCCCCCTCTCTTGTAGTGGACGGAGTGTCAGTTGCTGCCGGAGATGGTCACGCCGGTCCAGTCGATGTGGGCCGGGTTCTTGGGCAGGGCGGAGATGGACTTGCTCTTGGCGATGAGGTTGGGCGACGAGTATGTGAAGATCAACGCCTTGCTCTGCAGGCCGACCCGGGTCGCGGCCTGAAGGACGGTCGCGTAGTCGGACGAGTCCAGCGGGGTCTGCCGGACCTTGGCGATGGCCTCCTCGAAGCCGGCCGGCTCATAGGGTGAGCTGAGGTTGAGCGGGCCGTTGGGGCCGAAGTGCGCGGTCAGGGTCTGGGCGGCGGAGTCACGCCCCGTGGTGCCGTACAGCGAGAACGTCAGGTCCTTGGCGAAGAACGGGGTGGCCCAGTTCTTGTCGATCTTGATGTCGGCGGTGATGCCGACCTTCGCCAACTGCGCCTGGACGATCTCCGCTTGGGGGTCCTCCGCCGGGATGACCAGGTTGAGCTTGATGTCGCCTGGTTTGTAACCGGCCTCGGCGAGCAGCTGCTTCGACTTCGCCGGGTCGTAGGCGTAGTCGTTCGCGGACTGCGGGTCGTAGGCCACGTACCCCTTGGGGAACGGCTGGTTGGTCACCGAGCCGTAGCCGAAGGTGAGCTTGTCGACGAACTCCTGACGGTCGATCGCGTAGCGGACCGCGTCGACGACCTTGTCGTTGTTGAACGGCGCCTTGTTGATGTTGAGGCTGATGTTGGAGGCGTTGAAGCCGGGCTGGACGAAGACGTCGAGGCCGGCCTTCCTGGCGGCTTCGGCCTGACTGGGCGCGATGTCGGCGAAGTTGTAGACGCCGGTCTGCAGTCCGGACACGACCGTCAGGGCGTCGGGGGCCGAGGTCAGCTCGACGTTGTCGATGTGGATGTTCTTCGCGTCCCAGTAGTCCGGGTTCTTCCTCAGGACCGCCTTGGTGCCTGGTACCAGCTGCGTGACGATGAACGGCCCGGCACCGACCGGGGCCTGGTCCAGTGTGT
Organism: Peterkaempfera bronchialis; assembly: GCF_003258605.2. Lineage (NCBI taxonomy): Bacteria > Bacillati > Actinomycetota > Actinomycetes > Kitasatosporales > Streptomycetaceae > Peterkaempfera > Peterkaempfera bronchialis. The sequence continues at coordinate 5,713,169 of NZ_CP031264.1, read as the reverse complement.
CGGGGGACGCGGCCGCCTTGGGGCTGGCGATCTGCAGGACGCGCTCACCGAGGAGTTGGGGGATCTGGTAGTCGACCTGGGTGAGGTGGATCACCGCGTCCAGCCCGTTGGCATCCACGGAACTGATCGACTTGAGGTCGCCGAAGAGCGCGGAGTTCTTCTGCTGCTGGGCCCGTTCGATGGCGGCCTTCACGGCGGCGGCGTTGACCGGCTCACCGTCGCTGAACTTCAGGTCGGGGTGCAGGTGAAACGTGATCTGGTCGCCCTTGGCGTTGTACTCCCAGCTCTTGGCCAGGTCGGGCACGGCCTTGCCGTTCTCGTCGGTGCGGGTCAACGAGGCGTACACCAGGGCGAGTTCGCGGAACTGGGCGCCGCTGCCGCCGACCACCGGGTCCCAGTGGGTGGGGAAGTAGGAGGAGGCCCACTTCAGTGTGGCGCTGCCGGTCGCCGAAGCGGGGTCGCCGCCGCAGGCGCTGAGGGCGGGGACGAGCACGGTGGCGAGGGCGGTCCCCAGGGCCGCGGCGCGCAGCCGGGCGGGGCGAAGGTCCAGTCTGGAGCGGTGGGACGTGAGTCGTCCGGACATCTCTGTTGTCTTTCTTCGAAGGCTCCGACCCGTGTCGGGGCGGCGGATCGGGAGCAAGGGCGGTTCGCCCCGGTGCCGGACGACCGCTCAGCCCTGCACGGGCAGGCCGGTGCGCACTTCGTGCACACATGGGCATGCCGCGCCCAGGGCATGGCATGGGGTGCCCATGGCATGGCACCGGGCGCCGGCGGGGTCGCGGGGTCGCGGGGGGGAAAGGGCCGGGACGCGGAAGGAGCGGGAGGCGACGAGGCCCGAAGGAAGCGGCGCGACAAGACCGGCGCTGGGCGGCGAAGCGGCGGTTGGCCGGTGCCTACGAGAGCGGGGTCAGGCGCCAGTGGGCCGTGGGCGGCAGGCGGTCAGCGACAGAGAGCGCTGCAGGTGCGCCGCAGATCCACGTAGCGGCACACCACACCGGGGTGCGTCGTGAGCATGGTGCACATCCTGGGGGCAGCGTGCGGCGACTGTCAATGGACACCAATTGGTGTCTCATTCGGCGGGACGGCCGTGACCGCTGATCAGAGGCCTGTCAGGGCGCCGTGGAAGCGCTGCGGCCACCGGCCGGGTGCACGGCGGCCTCCTCCATATGCAGCCACAGAGGACCGTTGCCGGTCTCGACGCGGACCGCGTCGGCCGGGGGCCATGGGCCGTGCGTCAGCAGTCTGCGCTCCGGGTCGGTCAGGCTTCGGTACCGTGCGAGCGCCTCCGCCGGGGCCAGCGTCACGGGGGCCGGCAGCAGCCCGGGGCTCAGCTCGTCGACCGCCGAGGCGTACTCCTCGTACGACCGCCAGCCCGGCACGACGCGATACCCGGCAGGGGTGCGGACCAGCAACGTCGGCAGCGCGTACCGGTATTCGCCGTCGGCGGTCTCCTTGGCGGCGCCGGGATGCGGGGACCCGTCGCGTACGGACAGCACCTCACCGACCGGACGACGGGCTTCGGCCCGGTCGGCGCGCACCCGCTCCAGCACGGCGGCCGACGCCGCGTCGGCGGCCAGCCGCTCAAGATCCAGACCGGGCGTGCCCCGTACCGCCGACAGCGCCAGCGCGGGAGTGTCCGCCGGTTCGCCGAGGACGAAGACCGTCTCCCGCAGTCGGCGCAGCACCCGTTCGGCCACATCGGCGCCCTGCAGTTCGGCGGCCTTGGCGATGAGCGAGGACGGCCACGAACTCGCGGCCACGCGGCTCAGTCGCGGCGCCCTGGGCGCCTGCGTGTGGACGGTGACGTCCTCGACATAGCGCGCATACCAGGCGGTTTCCGCAACCGGGTCGGGCGCCGGATCGTCGCCGTGGTCGAAGAGGATGCAGTACGCGCGACGCCAGCGGACGCGGCCCGCGAGCGCCGCACGGAGCCGGCGGAAGACGGGCTCCGATCCCCAGGCCCAGGGGCACAGCGGGTCGGTGTACTCCACCACCTCCACCGTCGGCTGGTCCGCTGCGGGCGTCACACGGCTCCCTTGTGGCTCAGCTGTCCGCCCGCCGCGGCGGGCAGCAGCGCGGCGAGCGTCGTCCCGCCCAGGAGTGCGGCGGCATCCGCTTCGAGCCGGCGCCAGACCCCGGGCAGACCGGCGGCGGGACCGGGGTAGTCGAGCCCGGCCAGCGACTCGCCCCGCAAGGTGATCAACTCGCCGTCCACGGCGCGCGCGACATCCAGGAGGGTGATCTCGTCGGCGGGGCGTCCGAGCCAGTACCCGCCCTCGCAGCCGCGCTGGCTGCGCACCAGACCGGCCCTGCGCAGCTCGCCCACCACGGACTTGAGGAACCGGAAAGGGACCTGCTGCGAGGAGGCCATGGCCTCGCACGTGAGCGGGCGGGCAGGTTCGCAGGCGAGCTCCAGCAGGGCCCGCGTCGCGTAGTCCGCCTTCGCGGAGATATGCATGCGCACATCATGCCCGACCAGGTGCTGGTCGCGAGGCCGGCCTCGGCTCCCCCGCCTCCATTGCGGGAACATTGCCGCAGGTGAAGGGCAATGGACACCTCTTGACATCCTTTCCCGGCCGCTTTAGCGTCCCCACTCATGAGCGAGCCGTTGACGACCGCCGGCGAAGGTTTCCATCCCCATCTCCATGACGCCGCAGGGCATCCGGCAGCACCCCTGCGCGCCCGCCTGCACCACATCCGGGCCGACGCTCTCGACGGCGACACGGCACAGACCGGTGGCATGCGCAGATTCGCCGCAGTCAGCGGCACCACAGTGGGCTCCGAAAAGCTGTGGATGGGCCAGACCCACGTCGCCCCCTCCACCTCCTCCTCCGACCATCACCATGGCGAGTCCGAGACCGCCATCTACGTGGTGAGCGGGCATCCCGAGTTCGTCTTCCTCGACGACTCGGGCCCGCAGCCCGAGGAAGTACGCCTGCGCACCTCACCCGGTGACTACATCTTCGTGCCCCCGTTCGTGCCGCACCGCGAGGAGAACCCGGACCCCGCCGACGAGGCCGTGGTCGTCATCGCCCGCAGCACCCAGGAGGCGATCGTGGTCAACCTCCCGCGGCTGTATGCGCTGCCGACCGGGGAAGCCTGACGAGACACCCCCGGCACGCCGCGCCCCCGGGGCCAGGGCGACTCTACGGGTCTTTGGCCGGACAGGCCCACGCGGCGCCGACGGCAGGTCGCCGTACAGCGTTCGCAGGTAGAGGGGCCATCCTCACTCGGTCTGGCGGTCTTTGCAGCCAGCCCCCTAGGCCTTCCCAGGCTCGTGGCTGAAGCGCGCTTGCGGGTCCGTGCGGGGATGCGATTTCTACCGACGACCAGGGCACGGTGGCTGGCGCCTGCCCAGCCGGTCGCGGGTCTGCTTGGGCCCTCGCCGGCGCGGATGCCCTGCTCGTCGTACCAATACCGCTGAACCCGGATCTGCCCCTCCGCCGCTCGGTCACGGTTCTGCGAATCGCAGTGTGCCGGCATGGGGGAAACCGCGCTACGGCACTCCGCAGCGCGGAGCACCTGCGGTGCCAAACGGAACACAGACACGTGACCGCGCACGTGGGGCGTGACTGTTGGCCCGCCCCACGTGAAACGGATCTGTGGCGCCTCAGGCGTTCATTCCACCGTCGACGAGCAGGTCGGTGCCGGTCACATACGACGCCTCGTCAGAGGCGAGGAACAGCACCGCAGCGGAGAGCTCCGCGGAATCCGCGAAGCGGTCCGTCGGCACGCGCAGCCGCTCCTGCGCCTGGGCGTCCTCATCCCACGTGGCCTCCATGAGCGGGGTGCGCACAATGCCCGGGCAAACGCAGTTCACGCGAACGCCCGCCGCTGCGTAGTCCTTGGCCGCGGCCCGCGCGAGACCCCGCACGCCGAACTTCGACGCCGAATACGCAGCATTCGGGGTCTTGCCTTGGAACCCGGCTGTGGAGGAGATGTTCACTATCGACCCGCCGCCTGCCGCGACCATGCCCGGGATGACAGCGTGCATTCCGTAGAAGGTGCCGTTCAGGTCAACGTCCACCGTGCGGCGGTAGTCGGCGATGGAGAGCTCTGCGGCGGGGAGGAAGGGCCCCGCGACACCGGCGTTGTTCACCAGCACGGTGATCGGCCCGAACTCCCGCTCGGTCTCGGCGACAAGCGCGGCCCACTGCTCCGGGTCGGTCACATCCAGACGGATGAAGCGAGCGGCATCGCCGAGCTCGGCGGCGAGTGCACGGCCCTCCGCCTCCAGGATGTCGGCGATCACCACGCGCGCGCCTTCGGCGACGAAGGTCCGCACATGGGACGCCCCCATCCCGAGTGCTCCGCCCGTGACGACAGCGACCTTCGACTCTAGACGGCCCATTCGTTCTCAGTCCCTTCACAGCTCGGCGACTCATGGCGCCGCAGCCTCGATCAACTACTCCCAGTTGGGACAATATCATCCGGGAGCATGTTTCGCCGGGTAGCATCAGGTGACGTGACCAGGGATTCCAGCGACCTTCGGGCAAGCAGTCGGCGCGCGCTGGCCACCGCCCACGGTGTCCACGTCGGGATGTCGCTGTTTCTCGCTTGGCGCATCTCCGACCGCAACTTCGCCGACGCGCTGAGCGAGTTCGAGCTCACGCCGCGGCAGTACAGCGTGCTGCTGTCCCTCGCCGCCGACCAGCCGCTGAGCCAGACCGAGCTTGTGGACCGCGTCGGGCTCGACCGCTCAGGGATGGGACGCCAGATCGACGACCTTGAGCAGCGAGGTCTCGTCGAACGACACCGTAACGAGGTCGACCGGCGAGCGCATGCCGTGAACCTCACCGATCTCGGCCGCGCGCGCTTCAAGGCCGCCGACGCTGCCGTTCAGCGCACGATGGCGGAGGTGTACGGCGTCCTCAGCGAAGAGGAGTTGCAGGTACTCGACCGACTCTTGACCCGCATCGTTGAACAGCGCTGAGGCCACCACCCTGAATGGCTTCACAGCCCGTGACCTGTGACGACTCACACAACGACCGATCCGGCACACGCTCTACTTGGTCGCCACGCGGATCTTCGCATGGCTCGCTCTGCTGTGCCGATCCTCCACAGCCGAGGACGTGGAGACAGTGATCTCGCGGCACGAGATCGCAGTCCTGCGCCGACAGGTCCCCGCCCCGAAGCCCACCTGGGGTGGGTGACGACGGGACGCACCAGGGCAGGCAGCAATACAGCGGCGGTCCTACGCTGTGGTCGCGCATTCCCCCCGCTCCGCACAGACGCCTGCCCGGGCCACCGCCTCGAATCGGCCATGCGGTGGCCCAGGCAGGAGGGCTGCGCTACTTGCGGAGGCTCTTGGTGTCGATGCGGAAGATCTGGTGGCCGCGATTCACATCGACAAAGAGCTTCACCTTCCCCGAGCCGAAGGTCAAAGTGACGACGACCTCGGTGTTGCGGCCGATGCTGCCGTTGTCGGCGACCTTCCAGGCGAGCGGCACGTTCTGCGCGCGCAGGACGCCGTTGGCGTGGTTCTTCGCCTCCCAGGCGTTCAGCCCCTTCTGGAAGCCGGCGGTGAGGTAGTGGCTGCGCAGGGCCTTCCCGAGGTGGCCGCTGTCCTCGTCGATCACCGCGTCTATGTAGGCGCCGTAGAAGTCGGCGACGCGGGTGAGGTTGTCGGACGGCTTGCCGCTGACGCTGCGCGGGGGCCCGGCGGAGGCCTGGACGGCGGTGCCGAGACCGAGGCCGACGGTGAGGACGCCGGCGACGAGAGCGGTGCGGGCCTTACTGGTCATGTCTGTTCTCCGTTTTCGAATGGCCGCATGGTCGAATGGCCGAATGGCCGGACTGTGCTGCGGAGGTCGGTTACGGGCCGCCCCTCCGAGCCCGTGGCGGCGTGGCGGGAGGAGGGCCCCGGACGGCCCCGTCAACGGAGCCTGTCCGCGGCCTTGACGGCCGTCTGCTTGGCCGGTCCGGCCCTGGTCGGTGCGACACCCAGAGCATCGGCGGTCACCGCATCCCCGCGCAACGACTGACGCCCTCTTGGCGACGGTGGAACCATCCCAGCCCATCTGACGTGCAGGTATGTGAGCCCCTGGGATGCGGGATCGCAGGCGGACAACGGGGGAACAATGCCGATTCGAGACGATGCCGAGGAGTTCGCGGCGCTGCTGCGCCGGCTGAAGGACCGCACGGACCGCAGCTACGGCTCCCTGGCCCGCCGCCTCACCATGAACACCTCCACACTGCACCGGTACTGCGCGGGCGAGGCGGTGCCTCAGGACTTCGCGCCCGTGGAGCGGCTCGCGGCCTTCTGCGGGGCGACACCGCAGGAGCGGCTCGAACTGCACCGGCTGTGGCTGTCGGCGATGACGGCTCGGCAGCAGGCGCGTAGGGCCGCTTCGGCACCACCACCCGCAGCGATCCCGCCACCCGCAGCGGTCCCGGACCGGGTGCCCGCCGAGGGGAGCAGCCCCGCAGAGCAGCCCGAGAACGATCCCGACCCGGACAGGCCCGCCCCCTCCTCCCCTCCCCGCCCCTGGTACCGCCGCCGACGGATCCTGGCGTCCACCGCTGCCGCCTGCGCACTGCTCGCTGCTGCGGGCAGCATGTCCGCCCTGTCGGGCGGCCACTCCCTTGAGGCGGATGCCTCCGGCTCCGCCTCCCTGAGGTCCGCGCCGCCCGGCCCCCCACACAAGGCCCCCGCCCCCTCCGCCACCGGCAGCGGTCCCGCCTCGGCCGCGAAGCCGGCCACCGGCCTGCCCCTCACCTGGAGCGCCGACTCCCAGGTCTGGGACATGGGCTGCAGCTACGACTACGTCATCGACGAGCCGCCCGCACAGGTGCCTCCACCGCCGGTGCAGCAGGACGCCGGAGCGTGGGCGGCGTCGCAGGGCGCAGTGCCCGGGCGGCAGACGTTGGTGCAGGTCACAGTGCAGGGGCGGTCGTCCACGGCCGTGGTCCTGGAGGCGCTGCGCGTCCGCATCGTCAGCCTCGGCAACCCGGCCGCCGGGAACGCGTACGCCATGGACCAGGGCTGCGGCAGCGATCAGGCACCCCGCCACTTCACCGTGGACCTCGATGCCGACCGCCCTGTCATCCGTGCAAGGAGCGGCACCGACACAGGACACGCCATCGCGGCCGTGGACTTCCCGTACCGCGTCTCCGCCGAGGACGCGGAGGTACTACTGGTCGTCGCAACGACACAGCTCTACGACGCCCGCTGGTACCTCGAACTCGACTGGTCCTCCCAGGGCCGCACCGGCACGATCCGCATCGACGACCACGGCCACCCGTTCCACACCACCAGCATCAAGGGAGCACCGCACTACTGGTACGGCGAAAACCCTGCAGGCAAGCGTGCCTGGGTCCCGTACGACGGCTGAAGGCGGGCGGACTGCTGGCCTATGCTGCCACGCTCGATGTCCCGCGCCACGTCCTGGAGTACCTTGGGATGCCGAGGCCGTCCGCGATGACGTGCGCGAATACGTCGTCGAGCACCTCCACGACGAAGCCGCGGTGCTCGTCGTCGACGAGCCCGGCGATGTGAAGAAGGGCATCCACACCGTCGGGGTCCAGCGCCAGTACACCGGCACCGCCGGACGGATCGAGAACTCCCCGGCCGCGGTCTACCTCGTCTGTGCCGGCGCCCGGGGACACACGGCGGTGGACCGGGAGCCATTACCGGCGACAAGTCGCATCCCAGACATGAAGATCGCGATCCACAGCTGGAGTACTAAGTACCGAGTAGCGGTTGGTGCGCACGGCGATCTGTTCTCTGAACTTGGCGGCGAAGGGGTCCGGTGGGCTCAGGCCTCGCTGTGCTCAAGGAAGAGGCGGGCCAGTCCGGGGAAACGGGACTGCATTTCCGAGGCGTCGTCGAAATCGAAGCTCTCGCCCATATCGGCCGGCGCCTGGTCGGTGCGGGGTCCGCAGAACTGGTCGTAGTCGTCGTAGAAGGTGCAGTCGTCTTCGTCGCCGTGGATGCGCTCGTAGGCGTAGGAGGCCGCGTAGTTGACGGTTTCGTTGAACAGCGCCTCGTCGCTGCCTTCGGCCGCCGCAGCGATGACGTCTGGATGCTGGGCGAGAACATCGGGTGCGGTGGCGGCCCGCTCGTACCACTGTCGGCCCTGCGCAATCAGTCCGGCGCGGAAGTCCATGAAGGCGTCGTCGGAGCATCCTCCACCGATCAGATAGCCAGCAGCCCACATGTCCCAGCGGTAGATCGCCCCGTGCAACTGATCGAAGCGCTGCTGGTATTCGAGGATCGTCTGCTTCGAGGTCGCCGCAAGCCGCTCAACCAGGGCCGATGCGAACGCTTGGCCCGGGTCTCCGGAGGCCGAAGCGGCGTCGGTGCGTGCTGTTTCGATGACGGTCCAGAAGTCGTCGATGTTCATGGCCGCACCCTCTCACCTGCCCCTGACATCCGACCTCGGGGCTTGGTTTCGGGGGGTCTGCATGGGGAGGTCAACGGTTCGCGGAGCCCGCCGGTCGATCTGGGAGAGCTTGTCGTTCGCTCCCGCGAGGGTGGTCTGCAGCCCTTCAACCTCGCCGAGCCACCCATGCCTTCCGGCACACCTTTACCTCGGCGGTTCTCGACGCCGCAGACGGCAACACCCTGATCGCCCGGGACGCCCGCTCGTGCGGGACGCTCACTGCGGTCGAGTTCGGACGGCGGCCTCACCTGCCCTGGCCATGAGGACCGCCGTCATCGAGGCGAACGCTGAGCTGGGCCCCCAACTCCCGGAAGCCCAGCGCAAGCGCTACACGCTTTGACGGGTGCGGGCGTGCTCGCCACTGCGGAAGCAGCCCGGCGTCCAGCGCGCGGGCCACCGCCGCAGAGGCCACCGCTCGTGCCAGCCCCCGGCCGCGACAGTGCGGCGCGACCAGGACGCCGAGGTGGGCCACCGACTGCGGCCATGCGCGATAGCCGGCTGCGGCAACCACGTCGTCACCGTCATGCACGACGCATGCGGGAGAGGTGATGTCCTCCAAACCGCTTTCCCCAGCGTCCTCTTCACCGGCACGGGCCAGCAGCGCGGCCAGTCCATCGTCGTCGCCTGGCACCTCCTCGACAGCGGCGCCAGCATGCATGGGCCGAAAGTCAGCCCGGTCAAGATAGAAGAGAGACGCAGGCCCCAGTACATCAAGGACGGGCAGTATCTCACGCAGGCGATCCGCGTCGACGAGATCCTGAGGGGACAGCTTCCTTGCGGGACCCGCCATCAGCTCGGCGATCTGATCGCTCGGCACAGTGACGATGCCGGCGTCACCGAGGAGCACGATCCCCGTCCACAACGGCGGACACAGCCGTGATCCGGGGGAAACCGCCACGTTCACCCCGTCCGGGGAGGAGAACTGCACAGGCACCACCGCCAGCTCGACCCATAGTCGGCGGGCTCGGTCCAGCAAGAGATCTGTAGTCATGGCCGCATCGTGTCGGGCCCCAGTGCTTTGCACGACCGGTTTTCTCCGAGGCGGAGGGCCTGGGCCTGGGCCCTGCTCTGCGACACCTCATGCAACCGGCTTCTGCCCGCGGCACGACGACCACACGAACGAGCGACAACAACACCACCACCCAACTCGCCGTCGCGGACATGTAGTCTATGAATCGTCGCAGTTCAGAGCAGGTTCACGGGCTCCAGCGGTCGGTAGAGTCGACGGCCCCCTGAATCCGTATGCGGCGAAGCCCGAGAAGCGCCCCGAGAGCTACACCACCCTTCGCGTCCCACAGGAGAGCGGGGCAGCTGGGGGGCTCGGGAGACTGCGGCAGGGCTGGCTCGGCGAGGTCGCCGCGATCGAGGCAAGCCTCGCCGCCGCCTCGCAGAAGCTCGCCGCCATGCGCGACTTCGTGACCCGGCGCACCACCGTCCACCTCGGCATGCCCGATTCCGTGGCGTCGTCGCGCGCATCGACTCCGAGCAGCGGAACGAGGATGCGAAGCAGCAGTCCTGAGCACTACAACGAGGGGATGACCGTCTTCCTCTGTTCCGAGGGTCTCAACCGGGCCTGTCCCTGCGGCGCTCCGGTCGCGACCCTCGCGGCCGACTGCTTCGGGCCCTACGAACCGCACCTCGACCCCGTCCGGACCTACGCGTTCGCGTCCACCCAACTTCTTCACGACTACTTTCCGCCGTGAGCTTCAGCTCGCAGGCGGACCTGTCACTGAGCTGGGCTAGTGCTGTGACCGGGGTGGTTCACCGTGATCGGAAGGCGGCTCGCGGGTCGAGCGCACGCGAAACGGCTGGTATTACTGGGGCATGCAGGAAGAGACCGCACGCTCCGCGATCGACACGTTCATCTCCGCGTTCAACGCCTCGAACGACAGCTATGTGACCGCCCTGCTCTCCCAGGCCCTGACCTCAGACGTGGTCTTCTGGGGGCCGTTGGGCCGCAGCGAAGGAATCGCGGCGGTCGAGCGGTTCGTGCTGGACATCCGGCGCCACCCGGCGGGGACCGGCACGATGGTGCGCTGCTCAGAGGTGGACATGCCTGACGAGTGGGCCCGGTACCAGTGGGTCTTCACCACGCCGGATGGAGGCCCCCGGCTGGCGGGAACGGACGTCGTCCATCTGCGGCGGAGCCTCATCGACCAGGTCATCGTCTTTGCGGGGGAGATCGAGCCGTCCGCCTCCTGAGTCATCCTTCTGTCGCTGTCCTTCTCCTGAACTTGCCCCCTTCGGCGCTCGGGGGCTGCGGTTCGCAGTTGGTCAGGCTGCGGTGTTGAGGGGACGTCCGCCCCAGCGGATGCCCTTTTCGCTGCGGATGCGGGCACGTTCCTTGCGTTGGGCGGCGAGTACGTCGGGGTGGCGGGCGTTGGTGTTGCGCCGGCGCAGGTAGCGGTGCAGTGCCTGGGTTGGCGCGGGGTGGCTGCGGTGGTGGGAGTTGGCCGGGGTGAACTGCCGCAGCGGGCCGAAGTGGGCCTCGATCGGGTTGGCCCAGGAAGCGTGGGTCGGGGTGAAGCACAGCTCGACCTTGTTCTTCTTCGCCCAGCGGCGGATGTCCGCCCCGGTCTGGGAGGAGACCGCGGCCTGGATGACTCGACGTCTGCCGACGCGACCGCCTCGGGGGCATCCTGCGCGAGTACCAACATGCAGCGTGACCAGCACGGACGTGGCTCTTGGCACCTACAGCCTTGCCGGGGTGCCGGATCCGCGGGATCGCCGGGGTCACCGCGACGGCCTGCGCCGAGACCGGCGGCTCCCCGTACGGGGCGCCCGCGCTCCCGCTGTCCGTACAGTCGGTGGAGTGCCGGCTCGTGCCCTACCACCGGTGGGCCCGCCCTGTGTCGAGCTCGATGCGGGGTCTGGCAGCCGGCCACGTGGCCACTCTCTTCAATGGCGTGAAAGCCCGCCCGAGGCCGTGCCTCGGGCGGGCTTCGTCTGTTATCGGTCCGGCAGCGCTACTTCACGATGAGGACCGTGCCGGCCTTCGACGACGTCGCCGTCGACGACCCGCTGTAGGTGGCGGTCACGGTGTAGGTGCCCTTGGCGAGCTTCGGCAGCGTGAGGCTGGCCTTGCCCTTCGAGGAGACCGTGAGCGTCTTCGACACGACCGTCCTGGTGGTCGTCGTCGTGACCTTCCTGCCGTGCTTGACGACAGTCTCCTTGACCGTCTGGGTGACCTTGATGACGACGGAGCCCGCCGGCTTCACCGTCGTGACCTGGGCCGTGACCGTCGCCTTCTGCGTGTGCTTCGGCGACTTCGGCGAGACCGAGACGGCCGTCTTGGACGACGTCTTGGCCACCTTGACCTTCACGGTGCCCGTCGACGCCTTGAACGCCTTGTCACCCGAGTACGCCACCGTCAGCGTGTGCGAGCCCACCGCCAGGGTCTTCGACACCGTGACGGTCGCCTTGCCCGACGCGAGCTTCGCCGACCCGACCAGGGCCTTGCCATCGGTCACCCGAATCGTGCCGGTCGGGGTGCCGCCCGGTCCGGTGACCTTCACGGTCACCTTCGCGGAGGTGCCGAACTTCGTCGACGACGCGGCCGCAGCAACGGTCGACCTCCCCTTGTTGGCGATCACGAAGGAGACGGTCTTCTCGGTCGTCCTGCCATTGGTCCCCACGGCGTCGATCTTCAGGCCGTACGACCCGTTCGGGAGCGTTTCGGTGTCGACCACGAGTGTCGGCTTGAGGCCGCTGTTGGTGCTGCCCGGCGCCTTGGTGTTGTCCGTGACCCACACGTGCGATGCGCCCTTGTTGAGCTCGATGTACGTGTAGGACACGTCCTTCGCGTCACCGCCCAGGGTCACGGTGAAGGTCGTCCTGCCCTTCACGGTGTCCCCGTCCGCGACCGACACCTTCTTGATCTCCGGTCCGGTCGTCGCGAGCGCGAGGCCCGCGAGCGCGTCGTCGATCTTCGCAGTGGCCTCGTCGACCTGGGCCTGCTTGAGGTTCGGGTCGTCGACCTGGGCGAGGATGTTCTTGCCCTGGTCGACGGCCTTCTGCAGAACCTTGATCGACTCGGGCGTGTAGTTCGCGGACTGGTCCAGCTTGGCCTGACCGTCGTCGATCGCCTTCGCGAGCGCCGCGAAGTCCACCGACGCCGTTGAGCCCGCGGTCCGCAGGTTCTTGATCGCGTTGGTGAGCTGGGTGGTCGCCGTGTCGACCTCGTCCTGCGTGTGCTTGGTCGCGGTGCCTTCGAGCTGGAGCTCGTCGAGCAGGCTCTGCGCCACCGTGAGCTTCTCACCGAGCGCCGCGAGGCTCTTCGCGGTGAACGTGTCCGTCATCTGCGAGAGCGTGGTGCCCTGCGCGACGGCGGACCTGAGAGCCGTGACCTCGAGCGGGATCACCTTCTTGGCACTGATGGTCAGCTCGTAGAGGCCGCGCGACCAGGCCTGGCCGGTCTTGCCGTGCGACATGTCCACGTTGTCGACGTTCGCGTACTTGACGTAGCGGTACGTGTCGCCGTCCAGGTTGTGCGCCTGGAAGCCGGGGACGTTGTTCTGCTTGTTGTTGGCGATGATCCGCCAGTTGGTCGGTTTGCCGTTGGCGTCCACGTCGTTCGTGGCGTAGATGCCGTAGCGGTGCGCGTTGTCGGAACCGCCCACCGACTTGAACGACAGGCCGATCGTACTGAGATCACGCTTCTGACCGAGGTCGAAGGTGGTGAAGAAGTCGTTGCCTGTGCCCTGGTAAAGCTCTTCGTTGCCGTCGTAGTTGTCCAGATCCCAGTCCTTGCCGTCGAAGGCGGCCTTGATGCTGTAGTTGCGGATGATGCCCGCATCCTTCAGCGAGGTCCGCTTGATCAGCGACTGGTCGGCCACCTGGCGGGGATCGCGGATCAGGTTGCCATTGGCGTCCTTGAGGGGCCGGTCGTCGGTGCCGAGCAGATAGCCGGCCCCGTTGGTCCACGTCGCCGCGTTGGCCCGGCTTTCGCCGGAGACGCCGTCATTGCAGGTCTGCCAGCCGTTGGTGTCCGGGATGTCGCACTTCTCCGGGTCGAACTGCTGCTCCCGCTGGTAGTCGATCACGCGCGGCGTGTGGTTGTCGGGATTGGCCTTGAACTCAGGCTTCTGCAGGTCGGCATACGTGTCCGGTACGGCGAACTTGATGTTCTCCTCGGTCGGGTCCGTCGTGACCTTGCCCTTGCCGTCCGCGTCGAGCGTGATGAACACCTTGCCGCTGTACTTGACGGTGACGAGGCCCTTGTCGGACTTGTACGCGGGGAAGCTCGACGTCGCGGGCTTGCCCTGGTTGCCCCGTCCCTCGACGCTGACCAGCTGGTCCGACACCTGGGCGCCGCTGCCGTCCGCGTCATCGTCAATGGTCATCGGCAGCCAGATCGAGAAGGAGTCCTCAAGATCGCCGACGACCCAGTGGCTTCCACTGAACAGGTAGTTCGGGTCGTCCTTCGTACCCAGGTTGTAGGCGCCGCCGACCTGGCTGTTGTACGTGGTGCCATCGGCGAACGGCTGGAGATTCGTCCACGCGCCACTACCGTCGCGGTAGCCGTACTTGTCGCGCGGATATGCGGAATTGTCGAAGCCGTCCGAGATGAATCTGCCCGTCGTCCTCTGGTACTCGGCCTGGTTCTTGTACCAGCCCGACTGACCGGAGGTCAGCAGGTACAGGTGGGTCCCGTGGGGCCCGCGGATCAGCTGCGGGGCCTCGCGGTGCTTGCCGACGTCGAGGTCGTACTCCTTGTCACTGACGACGGCCGTCATGTTGTCGTTGAGCTGCCAGACACGCATGTACTGGTCGTCGGCCGCGGTGATGAAGTAGGCCTTGCCGTCGCCGCCGGACTCCACGGTGTCATTGATGATCGTGTAGTCGCGGCTGCCGTACCCGATGTTCTGTCCGTAGCGGGCCGGGGTCGGGGTGGAGTTGTCCATCGTGTAGTAGACCTCGGTGCCGTACGTCGGCTCGAAGACCTTGATCTCCTGGTACCCCGGGGAGTTCTGGTAGCTCCCGGCGGGATGCGACGACACCGGCTGGAAGATCGGGACGCTGCCGTATTCGCTCGTTCCCTGCTTCGCGTACCGGAACGTCTGCGAGACCACGTCCGAGTACTTCAGGTCGCCGGTGTCCTCGCTGCCGGTCTGCGTGGCAGCCTTGATCGTGAACTCCCCGTCGACCAGTGTCGAGCCATTGTTGCCCTGGGTCACGACGATCGGGTACGGGTTCCAGCGCGTGTTGTAGGCGATGCGATTCGGGTTGTTCGGGTCGGTCGGGTCTGAGCCGTCGTTCGTCAGCCAGATCGTGCCGTCGTACGTGGCCGGCGACGTGTTCGTCGCGTAGATCGCATCCGCCTTCTGCGGATCCGAATTGCCGCGCAGCACCAGCACGCCACCGACGTTGTTCTCACTCAGCTGCGGCGAGATCAGCGGAGCGGCGGGCTTGGCGGCGCCGGCACCGTCGGACGGCTTGTTCATGTCGACCGACACCAGGGTGCTCATGGTCTTGGAGGCGTCGATCTCACCGACCTCGGGGAAGATGCTGTCCTTGACGTTCGGGTCGTAGGCGCCTATGGCCGAGCTGTCGCTCTGCGCGAAGGTGACCGTATACGTCTTGACCACGGACCCGTCGGCGCTCTTCACGGTGATCGTCGCGACGTAGTTGTTGGCCTTTGCCGGCTGGTCGACCGTGGCCGTTCCCTGGGGGTTCACCGCCTTGACCTCGCCGATGGCGGTGAGGTCGGGGACGCTGACCTTGTAGGCGAGCGTCGACGGATCAAAGCCGGAGACCTTGCTCGCGCCGGCTCCATAGGTGATGCCGCCGATGGACACCGGGCCGACCGTGGTGAGACCGGAGAAGGTGATTTCATTCGCCTTCATCCACTGCCCCTGGAGGGTCACGCGAGCCTGGTCGAAGGCGATCGAGGGGTCCAGCGTGACGTCGTACGTGCCGAGCTTCTTGCCGACACTCGTCGTGCCGAGCTGCTTCCAGTCGCCACCGGCCGCACGACCCTCGACCAGGATGCCGTCGGGGGCCTGCTCGGAGAACTTCACGGTGGCCTTGCCACCCTTGATGTACCCCTGGGCGAACGTGAAGGTGGCCGAGGCGTTCGACTGGTTGTACGTGGACCAGCGTGAAGCGTCGCTGCTGTCACCGTCGCAGACGAAGTGGCCGCTCGTGCCTTCCTGGAAGGACACGGCGAACGACAGGTTCCCGTCTCCGGCGCAGGGGGTGAAGGTCAACTGGCTGGAACCGCCACCCGCCGGCGCGTCCTGCGGGTAGACGACGGCATCGACGCCGTCGGTCGTCCTGCCCACATAGGCACTGCCGTCGACGCCGGCGGCGTACTTGCCCTCATTCGCCGGATCGTCGGTCTTGACCGCCGGGTAGCGCTGCACATAGGTGCCCGCCGTCAGATTGCCGTTGTCGCCGTTCGGATCCCTCTTCGCCTGAGCGGCCGTCCAGGCGCTGGTGTCCCAGTCCGTCATGCGCACGGCACGCGCCTTGAGGCGCAGCGTGTCCTTGAGGTCGTTGAAGTTGAAGGTCCACCAGTTGCCTCCGGTCGCGGAGGTGCCGAAGCCCGCGTCGCCGGAGACGTTCCAGCCGGCCCGGGTCTCCCAGCGCACCGGGTTGACGCTGCTGCCGTTGACCTCCGGGCTGCCGCCGTTGCTGGTGTTGTAGAGCTGGATGGCCTCCGGATAGCTGGCCTCAGCCGGCTTCTCCAGCCTGTTGCCGTCCACGCCGATGGAGTAGGGATCGCCGATCAGCCTGCCGACCCGGTCGCCGAACGCCTCCGGGTTGTCCGTGTTCAGGTCCGCCGACGGAAGGACGCTGTCGTCGAGGCTCTTGACGTGGTGGCCGCCCTTGGCGTCCACGGTGCCCGCTCCCGGACGCTGATGGTTCTGATACACCGAGTACGGCCCCGTGACCTTGTCGGCGATCAGTCCGAGCGTCTCGGAGGCGTTGTAGTCGGAGTTCATCTCCCAGTGGACCCACACGATGAACTTGCCGTTCGGCGTCCGCGAGAAGGCGACGCGTTCCGACTTCGCATTGGCGAAGGGGTAGATCTCGTCCCCTGTGTTCGGGTCCTTGAAGTGCGTGTCCGGCCCGGCGATGACGATTTCGTTGCCGTCCGCGTCATGAACCGGCTGCTTGTGCGACCAGTCCTTTCCGCCGTACAGCACCAGGTTCGACGAACCGCCGGCCGAGGCCGCGATCGCGCTGCCGCCGACCGTGTAGTACGTATCCCCCACCTTCACGCCCGGCGAGCCCATCGGCGTGCCGTCCTGCGTCGATCCGGTCGAGTTGTCGACGACGAAGGTCTGGGCGGACGTGCCATCCGCGTGGGCGGGGGCCTGCGCCAAGCCCACCAGCGGCACGGACATCGCCAGACAGGCGAGTGCCGCGACGCCTGGTCTGCCGAACAGGGCCCTCGATCGTCGGCCACGTATGGACTGATGACTCAACGTAGTTCCTTTCTCAATCCCCGATGAATGAGAATGCTGCGGACGGGCTGGAGTGAACTCGCGAAAGCGACGACACCGTCCGTCCCGTGAGATGACCGAACTACGAGCCGGCTTTTTTCGCTGAGCCGACCCTCCCTCCTTCCTTCCTGGTTGCCAGGCCGTCTGCCCGGGTGGCGGCAGGCGTCTTGGCCGACCGGCGGCCCCTGAAGGCAGCGGTTGCCCAGAGGGCATCGGAGATGGCAGCGGTCGACGTGCGTCCGGCCGCGGCGGGCGAGACGTCTCGGCCCCAAGGTGCCCGCACCGTCAGGCCGGTTGACCTCCGGTCGCAGGGGTCGATCGGCCGGTGGGGAAGACCGCGAACACCGTCCCTCGGCCGGCGTCCGCGCCGCGCGCAGACGATCGTCCGAACGTCTGCGGCCACCCGCGTCGGATGTCGAGGCGGTGACCGAGCGACCGGATCGAACGACACCTCCTCGCATGTTTGCGCAACCATCGGCGGCAACTGTGCACCAGGAGCGGGGCTACGCGCAAGGATTTTGTCCCGTCTCAGCGAAGTTGCTCCGCGATAGTGGCCCTGACCTGCTCTGGAGCAGGTTGGGTGAGATGGGAGAGCTACGGCGGTCCCATTGACGATGCCCCGGACCCACGTTGCCTCGTGCCGTCTCAGCGAAGTTGCCCCGAATCCCCGTTCGCCGAGTGGTCGAGGACGTGGTGCCGTAGCAGGTAGGCGACTCGGGCGCTCGGTTCGGCAGCTTCGGTGGCCGCCTGCCGAAGGGCAACCGGATGAGACAACCGTCGGGTCGGGTCAGTCCGGAGCGCCGCCCCGGCTCCACCCGCCTGCCCGCGCCGCCGGGTCCCGCCCCGGTTGGCGCCCCTCCCCCACCTCACCGCCGCGACGGCACCGCCGTGCTGGCGCGCAGAGCCAGCCGAGTGGGGACGAGCACCGTACCCGGCTCCGCCGCCGCGTTCGCGATCTGCCGCAGCACACCCGCCACGCAGCGCCTGCCGACCTCGGCGAAGTCCTGGCGGACGGTGGTCAGCGGCGGCACGAAGGACGCGGCCTCGGGGATGTCGTCGAAGCCCACGACGCTGATGTCCTGCGGCACCCGCCTGCCCCGTTCATGCAGCGCACGCAGCAGTCCGAGCGCCATCTGGTCATTGGCGACGAACACCGCGGTGCAGTCGGGGTTGTCCGCCAGCCGCAGCCCCTCCCGGTAGCCGGACTCGGCCGACCAGTCACCGCGGACCGGCGGCGGCGCCTGCCGTCCCGCCTCCGCCAGCGCGTCCCGCCACGCCCGAGCACGGCGCTGAGCGGCGAAGGAGCCCTCGGGCCCGGCGAGGTGCCACACCGTGGAATGCCCGAGGCCGAGCAGGTGACGTACGGCCAGGTGCGCGCCGCCGACCTGGTCGGTGTCGACCACGCTGTAGTGGTCGCCTGCGTCGGAGTCGACGACCACGACCTGGACATGTGGCGGCAGCGTGACCGTGGCCGCATCCAGCAGATGCACCTCCATGATCACGATGATGCCGTCCACGGCCAGTTCCCCCAGCCGCGTGAAGGCCCCGCGGACCCCGGTCTGGGTCGGGACGGCCACCGGCTGCAGGGTGATCGCGTACCCCTGCTCGGCGGCAGACGTGGCGATGGCCTCCAGCGTGCGCACGTTTCCCGTGGTCGAGAGGGTGAAGAGAATGACGCCCAGCGTGCGGAACTCGCCGCGCTTGAGCGCGCGCGCCGCGCTGTTGGGCCGGTAGCCCAGTTGTTTCATCGCGGCCAGCACGCGGTCGCGGGTCTCCGAGACCACCCCGGAGGACCCGTTCGAGACGCGCGAGACGGTCTGCGAGGACACTCCGGCCAGGCGGGCCACGTCGGCCATGGAGGCGCCCCGCCGCCGACGCGCGGCCTGCGGTCGCGAGCTCCCGGCCGCCGAGAGGGCCACCCCCGAACCCTCCGCTGCGTCGTCCACGCCTGCCCCTTTCGCCCCCGTCGTCCGAAGATCGGCAGCCGAGTGGAACCTCGGCACAGCCCTTGACGCTCACCGATCAGCGATGCCAGCATCACGCTAATCAATGTTTGCGTAAACGTCCACGTCCGACCAAGCCGTCGGGGCCGCTATGTTTACGTAATCATCCAGCTTGGCCGGCGGGCGGCGACAGGGCTCGGGCAGCAAACGCGAGGGATGGGTCATGGCAGTCATTACACCCCCGTCAGCGGCAGGACGGGCCGCTCCAGCCTCGGGGCGTCCCAGGAGACGCCGCTGGATCGGCTGGGGATTCGTGAGCCCCTTCCTCATCGTGTTCGCGCTGATCTTCCTCGCACCGATCGCGTACTCCATCTACCTGAGCCTCTTCCGCGACCGGCTCATCGGCGGGAACTCCTTCGTCGGATTCGACAACTACCAACAGGCGTTCCGCGACCACGAGTTCTGGTCCGGACTGGCCCGGGTGGGCCTGTTCCTCGTGGTCCAGGTGCCGATCATGCTGGGCATCGCCCTGCTGGTCGCCCTGGCGCTGGACAGCGGCAGGCTCTACGGCAAGAACTTCTTCCGCATCTCGGTCTTCCTGCCCTATGCGGTCCCCGCCGTCGTCGCCACCCTCATGTGGGGCTTCATGTACGGCAAGCGCTTCGGCCTGGTCGCCAACATCAACGACCACTTCGGAGTCTCCCTGCCCGACCCGCTCTCCCCCGATCTGGTACTCGCCAGCATCGGCAACATCGTCACCTGGGAGTTCGTCGGCTACAACATGCTCATCTTCTACGCGGCGCTACGGGTCATCCCGCAGTCGCTCTACGAGGCCGCCGAGATCGACGGAGCCGGACAGTGGCGGATCATCGCCGCCATCAAGATCCCGGCGATCCGCGGTGCGCTGGTCATCGCCACGATCTTCTCGATCATCGGCAGCTTCCAGCTCTTCAACGAGCCGAGCATCCTCAAGTCCCTGGCGCCCAACGCCATCACCACCTACTTCACACCCAACCTCTACACGTACTCGCTGTCCTTCTCCGGTCAGCAGCACAACTACGCCGCAACGGTCGCGATCGTCATGGGGGTCGTCACGATGATCGTCGCCTATGTCGTCCAGCTGCGCGGCATGAGAAAGGAGGCGTGAGTGACGGCCACCGGCACCACGGTCACCCCTTCGTCCCCGTCCCTCCCGCGCCCGGTGCCGCGCACCCCGCGTCTCCTGCGCCACCGCTCCCCCGGCCGGCCCCGTCGCAGCGTCCTACTGACGGTGCTGACCAGCCTCGTAGTGCTCTACACCCTGGTTCCGCTGGCCTGGCTGTTCATCAACGCGACAAAGACCCAGCCGAAGCTGCTGGACTCCTTCGGCCTGTGGTTCAGCGGCCACTTCGCGCTGTGGGACAACATCAGGGAGACATTCACCTACAACGACCACATCTTCGTCCGCTGGCTGCTGAACACCCTGCTGTACGTGGTGGCGGGCGCGGGCGGCGCGACGTTCCTGGCAGTACTGGGCGGCTACGGCCTGGCGAAGTTCGACTTCCCCGGCAAGCGCGGAGTGTTCGCCGTCGTCATCGGCGCGGTCGCCGTGCCGGGTACGGCGCTGGCGGTGCCCACCTTCCTGATGTTCAGCAAGGTGGGCCTGACCAACACCCCCTGGGCGGTGATCATCCCGTCGCTGATCTCACCCTTCGGCCTGTACCTGATGTGGGTGTTCGCCTCCGAGGCGATCCCCGACGAACTGCTGGAGGCCGCCCGGGTGGACGGCTCGGGCGAGATCCGCACCTTCTTCCGGATCAGCCTGCCGCTGCTGGCACCGGGCATCGTCACCGTGCTGCTCTTCACCATGGTCGCGACCTGGAACAACTACTTCCTGCCGCTGATCATGATCAAGGACCCGGACTGGTACCCCCTCACAGTGGGGTTGAACGCCTGGAACGCGCAGGCGTCCACCGTTGGCGGCCAGCCCGTGTTCCACCTCGTGATCACCGGGTCGCTGCTGACCATCGTCCCGCTGATCGCAGCCTTCCTCCTCCTCCAGCGCTACTGGCAGTCCGGACTCGCCGCCGGCAGCGTCAAGGAGTGATCGCCGGTACCGGCCGCCGTATTTCCCCCTCATGTCCCCTGCTGGTCCTTTCCCTGCCACACCCTTGCGGTGCGCCGGGGCCTGCGCCGCAGATCACCACGCACAACGGAGTGAGATGAGATGACGAACAAGACGCTTCGCCGCTGGGCACAGGGGGTCGCGGTGCTCTGCGCCGCCACCCTCGGGCTGACCGCCTGCGGTTCTTCCGACGACTCCGGCTCCGATCCCGGCTCCGGCTCCGGCACCAAGACCTCGGGGGCCAACGCGGTTCAGTCCGCGCTGGACAAGGGCGGTTCCCTCACGGTGTGGGCCTGGGAGCCCACCCTCAAGCAGGTCGTCGCCGACTTCCAGACCAAGTACCCCAAGGTCCATGTGAAGCTGGTCAACGCGGGTACCGGCAACGACCAGTACACCGCGCTGCAGAACGCCGTCCAGGCCGGCAAGGGAGTGCCCGATGTCGGACAGATCGAGTACTACGCGCTCAGCCAGTTCGCCCTCGGCAAGTCCGTCGCAGACCTGAGTCCGTACGGAGCCAAGGATCTGTCCGAGGTCTACTCCCCCGGTCCGTGGAACTCCGTCAGCATCAACGGCGGTGTCTACGGGCTGCCCATGGACTCCGGCCCGATGGCGCTGTTCTACAACAAGAAGGTCTTCGACAAGTACAAGATCGCCGTCCCCACCACGTGGGACGCCTATCTGGACGCGGCCCGCAAGCTGCACAAGGCGGACCCGAAGGCGTACATCACCAGCGACACCGGCGACGCCGGCATGACCACCAGCCTGATCTGGCAGGCGGGCGGCAAGCCTTACACGGTGGACGGCACCAAGGTCTCGGTGGACTTCGGCAACGACCCGGGCACCGCCGCGTATACCAAGGTGTGGCAGCAGTTGGTCTCCGAACACCTGCTCTCGACCGTCCCTGGCTGGAGCGACCAGTGGTACAAGGGCCTGGCCGACGGCACCATCGCCACCCTGGCGACCGGCGCCTGGATGCCGGCCAACTTCAGCTCCGGCGTGGCAGCCGCCTCCGGTGACTGGCGGGCCGCCCCGCTGCCGCAGTGGCAGGCCGGCCAGAACGCCAGCGCCGAGAACGGCGGCAGCTCGCTGGCCGTCATGCAGGCGAGCCAGAACAAGGAACTCGCCTACGCCTTCCTCCAGTACGCCGACCAGGGCGCCGGTGTGCAGACCCGGATCAAGGGCGGCGCCTTCCCGGCGACGACCGCGGACCTGAACTCCCAGGCGTTCCTCGACACACCGTTCCCGTACTTCGGCGGCCAGCAGGCCAACAAGGTCTTCTCCGAGTCCGCCAAGAACGTCGTGCCCGGCTGGTCCTACCTGCCGTACCAGGTCTACGCGAACTCGATCTTCAACGACACGGTCGGCAAGGCCTATGTCTCCTCCACCACTCTGACCAGCGGGCTCAAGGCCTGGCAGGACGCTTCGGTCAAGTACGGCAAGGATCAGGGCTTCAGCGTCGACTGACACCCGTACGACAAAGGGGAGCGGCGGGGCACGGAGATCCGGGTCCCGCCGCTCTCTCACCCCGACGCGCGCCTCGCACCTCGCTGTACCGGCGGGCCGCCGTCACCGGTGTCGGCCGTACCGCTGTCCCGCTGTCCCGCTGGACACGGTCGGAGACTGCGGTATGGTTGCGTAACCATACGTCGGTGCCGACTTCTGTGCAAGACCGCTCCGCGCGACCTAAACTCGTGCCGACAAGTGGCCGACGACAGCAGTGAGGTGCGCGACTCCGGTGGACGGCATTGCTGAAACCGACCGGACCGGAGACGGCGGGCCTCACCGGCAGACGCCGGACCGGCGGGCCGGACGCAGGCGCGGGGCCTCCATGGCGGACGTCGCCCGACTGGCCGGGGTGTCCGCGCAGACGGTCTCCCGCGTGTCGAACGGCTACCCCGGGGTCGTGGAGTCGACCCGGCAGCAGGTGCTCGCGGCCATGAAGGAACTCGGCTACCGGCCCAACAGCGCGGCCCGGGCACTCAAGCGCGGCGAGTTCCGCACCCTGGGCGTGATCCTCTTCAACATGTCCACCACCGGCAACATGCGCACGCTGGAGGCAGTGGCACTGTCCGCCGCCCAGGAAGAGTACGCGACCACGCTCATGCCGGTCACGGTGCCGTCCCAGGACGAGGTGCGCGGCGCCTTCACCCGGCTCGGCGAACTGGCTGTGGACGGTGTGGTCATCATCATGGAGGTCCATCTGCTCGACGCCGCCATGGTGTCGCTGCCGCCGAACGCGCAGGTCGTCGTGGTGGATTCCAACGCCGGCGACCGCTACTGCGTGGTCGACACCGACCAGGCGGGCGGCGCCCGGGCCGCGGTGGAACACTTGCTCGACCTCGGACACGAGACCGTCTGGCACGTGGCGGGGCCCGAGGCGTCCTTCTCCGCCGAGCGGCGGGTGGAGACCTGGCGCTCGGCGCTGGCCGAGGCCGGGCGCGAGGCGCCTGAACCGCTGCGCGGCGACTGGTCCGCGGAGTCCGGCTATCTGGCCGGGCAGCGCATCGCGGCCGCTCCGGAGTGCACGGCGGTCTTCGTCGCCAACGACCAGATGGCCCTGGGAGTGCTGCGCGCGCTGCACGAGCACGGGCGGCGTGTCCCGGAGGACGTCAGCGTCGTGGGCTTCGACGACATCCCCGAGGCCGCGTCCTTCGTACCGCCGCTCACCACCGTGCACCAGGACTTCCCCGAGGTCGGACGGCGCTGCGTGGAGAGCGTACTGCGGCAGATCCGCAACAACGCGGCGGAGCGGGGCACCACTCTGGTCCCGACCCGCCTGGTGACCCGTGCCAGCACGGCGCCGCCGCGCGGTCGGCGCTGAGCCCTCGCGACGGAACCGCGCGTTATCCGAGACGCCTTGACACAACTGGGACCCCTGGTCAGACTCACAAGCTGATGATTGCGTAAACATCGACCACGAGCTTCAGCCCGACGGTAGAGGACCACCACCCCATGCCCGCTTTGCGTATCGACGGAGACGACTTCCGTCTCGACGATGAGCCGTTCCGCATCATCTCCGGCGGCCTGCACTACTTCCGGGTGCACCCGGACCAGTGGCGGGACCGGCTGCGCAAGGCCCGGCTGCTTGGGCTGAACACGGTGGACACCTACATACCGTGGAACCTGCACCAGCCGCGGCCGGACCGTTTCCGGTGGGACGGCATGCTGGATCTGACCGCCTTCCTCGACCTCGCGCGCGAGGAGGGCCTGTATGTGCTGCTGCGCCCGGGCCCGTACATCTGCGCCGAGTGGGAGGGCGGCGGACTGCCGTCCTGGCTGCTGGCCGACCCCGGCATCCGGCTGCGCAGCGCGGACCCGGCCTTTCTGGCCGCGGTGGACGGCTATTTCGACGCGCTGCTGCCCCACGTACTGCCGTATCTGGGCTCGCGGGGCGGCCCGGTGCTCGCGGTACAGGTGGAGAACGAGTTCGGGGCCTACGGCGCCGAGGCCGAGGACGGCACGGCCTACCTCGGGCACCTGACCACGGCGCTGCGCGAACGCGGGGTCGACGTACCGCTGTTCACCTGCGACCAGCCCGCCGACCTGGCCCGCGGCAGTGTCCCCGGGGCGCTGAGCACCGTGAACTTCGGCAGCGGCGCCGACCGCAATCTGGCCGTGCTGCGCGCACACCAGCCCGAGGGCCCGCTGATGTGCACCGAGTTCTGGAACGGGTGGTTCGACCGCTGGGGCGGCGCGCACGTCGTCCGCCCGGCGGCCGACGCCGCCGCAGAGCTGGACGCGATGCTGTCCGCGGGCGCGAGCGTCAACCTCTACATGTTCCACGGCGGCACCAACTTCGGCTTCACCAACGGCGCCAACGACAAGCACACCTACCGGCCGACCGTCACCTCCTACGACTACGACTCCCCGCTGGACGAGGCGGGCGACCCCACCGCCAAGTTCGCCGCCTTCCGCGAGGTCATCGCCCGGCACGCCCCCGTGCCCGAGGCGCCGCTGCCCGAACCGTCGAAGAAGCTGAACCTCCTCGGCATCGAGCTGGACGAACGCGCGCCGCTGTTCACCGCCCTCGACCTGCTCGGCGCCGCCGTGCCCGGCGACCGGCCGCTGACGATGGAGGAACTGGGCCAGGACTTCGGTTTCGTGCTGTACGAGACCCGGCTCGGCACCCCGGGGCCGGTGCTGCTGCACGCGCCCGGCGTGCACGACCGCGCCCAGATCTTCCTCGACGGCCAGCCCGTCGGCGTACTGGAGCGCGAGAGCCACGAGCAGACGCTCGCCCTCACGGTGCCGCCCGGCGGCGCCGCCCTCGCGGTGCTGGTGGAGAACCAGGGCCGGGTCAACTACGGCCGGGCCATCCACGACCGCAAGGGCCTGACCGGACCCGTCAGCGTCAACGGCGCCCCGCTGCGGGGCGGCTGGACCAGCCGGCCGCTGCCGCTGGACGACCTGGGCGCGCTGCGCTACGAGTCCGCCACCGCCCCCGGTGTCGGGCCGGCCTTCCACCGGGGCACGTTCGAGGCGGCCGGGCCCGCCGACACCTACCTGGACCTGGCCGGCTGGACCAAGGGCTGCGCCTGGGTCAACGGCTTCCACCTGGGCCGCTACTGGTCGCGCGGCCCTCAGCAGCGGCTGTACGTACCCGGCCCGGTCCTGCGGGCGGGCGGCAACGAGATCGTCGTGCTCGAACTGCACGCCACCGCCCGGGGCTCGGTGGACCTGCGGGACGCGCCGGATCTCGGCCCCACCGAGGAGTGACACGGCGGCCGGCCCCGGGGCCACGCCGCCCACGGCCACGCAGACCACTGGCCACGGGAGTCCGGCCACCGTGCTCCCGACGCCCTCCGTACCCCCTCACCCGGGGCCGGGTCGCTCGGCGGGGGTCGTCGAGGCGCGGGCACTGGGGGGCAGTACGAGCTGCGCGGCCTGTGGAGCCGCTCGTGCTGGTCGACTCTTCCTCGATCATCTGACCTGCGGTTTCGAGTTCTTCCTGTTCATCGAGCTGCCGCCATTGCTCGTATCGGGCCTGTCGCGGGAGGTGCTGAGCCTTGCGGTCGGCGGCGACCCGGCTGGCGACTTCAACGAGCCTGGCGTGCCTTTCGCGGGCGCGGGCGCGGCAGCTGGGTGATCGCGGCGCGCTCGCGGACGAGGCCGGCGTGGGCTCCGGGCGGCCTTGCGGAGGTCCTGGTCGGTGAATGGCAGCTCCGCCGCCTCCGTCTTGTCCGCAGGCGTGTCGGCGGTATCCGAGCGAGGTGAGCGAGGAGGTCTTCTCCGTCGAGGGCGTTGATCGGCTGGGGGTTCGGCGCCATCGCGGACGACCTGATCCTTTGCCTTCGGAAGCTCTCACGAACGCCATCAGCCATGCGGCACACGGGGAGACGGTGACGGTGGTGGTCCGGCGGGAGGACTCGATGGTCCACATCGGGGTGGTGGATCGCGGTCTCCGCCGCCCCAGGCTCGTGGTGCCGGCCGAGGCAGCTCTCTCCAGCCCCCGCCTGCGGGGCACCAACTTGAAGAAAGGGGTCGGGGCTTGTTCTTGATCAAGATGCTCTCCTCTCGGTGGGGAGTGGCACCTCGTCCTCCCGACGGTAAAGTGCGTGTGGTTCGAGAGAGATAGAGACGTGGACCCGTGCTCGCTCGGAGTCTTTGGATGACCTCGATACCAGTCCCCGTGACCTCTGCCTCGGTCACTTCTGCCTCAGGCGCCGGGCAAGCGTTACCGCTGCCGAGCAGGACACTGCGGGAGTCGCAGGGGCGACGGGAGTACACCCCCGGTCGATGAGCTGCTGACCGTGGCTGCTGGGAGGAGAAGCAGGTCCCTCCCTCGCCACTGTCCGCGCCGGCCGTGGGAGGCACCCCCGCTGCTGATCCTCCGCCAGGACGCGCGAGCGCAAAGCACGGGGTGGTGCTGGCTGCCAGCTCCTCCTGGCGGGCTGAAGTTGGCCACCACAGCGCATCAGCGCGATGGCAGCCTTCCATGAGCCTATTCCGGAATCGGTGCGTGACCGGGTCTGGGAGTACCTTGCGGCGACCGGGACGTCGGTGGTGTCCGGCAATCCGGGGTCGACGGACTTGCCGTTCTGCTCCCGGACCGCGAGGTAGAGCACCGGCACTGATCGCTGAACTCGCCCTCCGTCTCAGCCGCCCCTGGGTGGCCGAGCGTCTGTCCTCGTGGACCTCTGGAAGGAGACAAGGTCGCGGGAGTAGCACTTCAAGCGGGTAGCGAACCTCGATCCCGGCGCCGCGGCTGCCACCGCGTCCGCGTCGGGCGCTGTGTCCACGTCGCGCAGGAGCGGCAGGTCGCGTACCCGAAGACCCGCTCCGGTGAGTCGGTCGCGCTGGGCGGCACCGGTGTACGGGGCGGACATCGGGATGCCTCGCAGCAGCGCCGGGTCGGGCGCGGCCAGGCCGAGCGCCCAGAACCCGCCGTCCTCCGCCGGGCCGAACCACGCGTCGCACTCCCGCCACGCATCGGGATCCAGTACGGGGGCGAGGAGCTTCGGGGTGAGTTGTGGGGTGTCCATGCCGACCAGTAGGGCGGGGCCGTCCGCTACGGCGGCGAAGGCCGCGGCCAGCCGCTCGTCCAGGCTGCCGGACGCCTGCGGGATCACCTCGATGCCAGGCGGCAGCCAGCGTCCGGGCGTACCGTCCAGGAAGAGCGTCCGGCGGCGGGCCGGGCAGCGCAGCACGGTCTCCAGGGTGTCGGCGAGCGCCGCCTCCGCCAGGGCGGCGGCCTGGGCGGGGGTGAACGGCGGGGTGAGCCGGGTCTTGACGTGCCCGGGCCGCGGCTCCTTGGCTATCACCAGCAGCGCGGTCAGCCCGACCGGGCCGCTCACCGGGGGGCTCCTGCCAGACGCCGGGGCGGCTCGCTGAGGACCGCGCGCATGTCGCGCACCGCGTTCCAGGTGCCACGCCAGGTGCCCGTGACCTTGGAGCGGCCGGTGCGCGGGTGGTACGGCACGTCGACCTCGCGCACCCGCCATCCGGCGTCGGCGGCTCGGATGACCATCTGCAACGGGTACCCCGACCTGAGTTCGGTCAGGTCCAGGCCGAGCAGGGCCTCCCGGCGGGCCACCCGCATCGGACCGAGGTCGTGCAGGCGCAGGCCGGTGCGGCGGCGGATCAGCCTGGCCAGCTCGCGGTTGGCGAGCCGGGCGTGGACCGGCCAGGCGCCGCGTGTCGTCGGCCTGCGCCGCCCGAGTACCAGGTCCGCCGCGCCGTCCAGGACGGCGAGGGCCAGTGCCGGCAGCTGCCCCGGGTCGAGGGAGGCGTCGCAGTCGCAGAAACAGACCACGGGCGCGGTGGCGGCGCGCAGCCCGGCCGCGCAGGCGGCACCGAAGCCGCGCACCGGTTCACCCACGACGTGCGCGCCCAGGGACGCGGCGAGCTCGGCGGAGCCGTCAGTCGAGCCGTTGTCGACGACCACGGCGCGCCAGCCGGGCGGTATCCGCTCCAACACCCAGGGAAGGGCGGCTACTTCGTCAAGGCATGGCAGCACGACGTCCACAACGGGCCGATCCCTTTCGATCACGTCTGTCAGCGTACGGATTGCCGCATATGGAGGGAAATGGAATAAAGCACCCGGATGACCTCATGCGCGCTACCGTTGCCGTGCGGCGCGGGCAGGTGGCGTCGCACCGTCTTCGCCGGCGGCGGGGGGTTCGGGCACCCGGGCGCTTCGGGCCGATGCGGGCCGCAGCGGTTCCGGTGGATGCGGGTTCGAGGCCGCCTCCCGCACGCGCCTTACCGACGCACCGACGCCCGGCCGCGCAGGGGGGCCTTCGCGAACTCCCGGATGCCGTCGGCGAACGGTACCCGGGGCAGCCAGCCGAGTTCCCTGCGCAGCCGTGACGAGGAGGCGGTGATGTGGCGGACGTCGCCCAGCCGGTACTCGCCGGCCACCACCGGCTCGGGCCCGCCGCAGGCCGCGGAGAGCGCGGCGGCCACCTCGCCCACGGTGTGCGGGATCCCGCTGCCGACGTTGTAGGCGCGCAGTGTGCCGTCCGGGATCGCGGCGCCGACCGCGCCGAGCACCGCCACGTTGGCGGCGGCCACGTCCCCGACGTGGACGAAGTCCCGGCGCTGACCGCCGTCCTCGAAGACCCGGGGCGGCTCGCCTCGGGCGAGCGCGGAGCGGAAGAGCGAGGCCACCCCGGCGTACGGGGTGTCGCGCGGCATCCCCGGCCCGTAGACGTTGTGGTAGCGCAGAGCCACCGCCCGGCCGCCGGTGGCCCGCGCCCAGGCGGCGGCCAGGTGCTCCTGGGCGACTTTCGTCGCCGCGTAGACGTTGCGCGGGTCCGGCGGCGCCTCCTCCGGCACCAGGCCGGGGGTGAGCGGATCGCCGCAGCGCGGACAGACGGGCTCGAACCGCCCAGCGTTCAGGTCGGCGGCCCGGCGCGGGCCGGGCCTGACCGTCCCGTGCCGGGCGCAGTCGTAGCGGCCCTCGCCGTAGTAGACCATCGACCCGGCCAGGACGAGTTCGCTCACCCGCAGCCGGGCCATAGCCGTGAGCAGGACGGCGGTGCCCAGGTCGTTGCACCCCACGTAGGCGGGCACGTCGTCGAAGTCCCGGCCCAGGCCCACCATCGCCGCCTGGTGACAGACCGCGTCCACCGCGCGCAGCGCCTCCTCGACCACCGCCCGGTCTCGCACGTCACCGCGCACGAACGCGACACCAGGCGGCTGCGGGGGCGGGCAGGCCGCCGCGCCGTGCGCCGCGGGCAGGACCGCGTCCAGCACGCGCACCCCGTGTCCGGCCTCGACCAGCGCACGGACAACGTGGGAGCCGATGAACCCGGCCCCTCCTGTGACAAGGACCAGCACGCCTTCAAGACTACGGCCGGATCCGACACGCGGCGGCGCGAGACCCTCCGGCGCGTTCGCGGCTGCCACTGTGAAGGACATGGGAGTACGCACGCTCTGCGCCACGGCACTGCTCGCCGCCCTCGTCGCCGTCGTCGCCGTGACCGTCCGCGCAGGTGGTGATCTCGGCCGTCCAGCTGCGCTGCCGTACTGGTACGCCGCGGCGTGGGCGCTGTTCGCGGGCGCGGCGTGGACTGTGCGCCGCGTGCCGGTGCGCACCGCCGTGGCACTGATCCTGGCCGGCGGGATCGCCCTGTGCGCGGCGGCGCTCTCGGCGCCGCCGCGCACCAGCGACGACATGTACCGCTACGCGTGGGACGGCCGGGTGCAGGCCGCGGGAGTCTCCCCGTACGCCTACCCGCCGGACGCGCCACGGCTCGCCCGGTTGCGTGATCCGTGGCTCTTCCCCGCCGGGACCGCGTGCCGTGGGTGGGACTTCCACCCAGTGCCGGGTGCGTGCACGCACATCAACAGGCCGTCCGAGCGCACGATCTATCCGCCTGTGGCCGAGGGGTGGTTCCTGCTGCTGCACGTCGTCTCCCCGGCAGGCGGGCGGCACAAGCCACTGCAACTCGCCGGTGCGGCGCTCGCCGTCGCCACGACGGTGGCACTGCTGCTGGTGCAGCAGCGCACGGGTGGTGACACGCGGCAGGTGGCGCTGTGGGCATGGTGTCCGGCGGTGCCGTTCGCCGCGGTCAACGACGCCCATGTGGACACGCTCGGAGTACTGCTCACGGTGGCCGCGCTCGGCACGGCCGCGGGAGCACGCCGTGGAGCGCTGCTCGGGGCGGCGATCGCCGTCAAGCTGCTGCCCGCGCTCACCCTTCCGGGCGCGCTGTCGGGGGTGCTGGCCCCGGACGCGACCCCGCGTGCCCGGCTGCGGGAGACGGCGAGCCCGGCGCTCGCAGCCGTCGGCGTGGTGGCGCTCGCCTATCTCCCGTACCTGCTGGCATCCGGTTCCGCGGTGCTGGGATATCTCCCCGGCTATCTGCGGGAGGAGGGGTACGAGCCGGGCGACGTCGAACGGTTCGCGCTGCTGCGGCTGGTGCTGCCGAACGCGTGGGCCGGACCAGCCGCCGTCGCGCTGGTCGCGATCAGCGCCTGGCACGTCCTGCGGCGCGGCGATCCGGAGCAGCCGTGGCGCGGATCGCTGCTGGTCACGGGCACTGCGCTGCTGCTCACCTCGCCCGCGTACTACTGGTACGCGCTGCTCGTCGTGGCCCTCGTGGCCATGGGTGGCCCATGGGAGTGGCTCGCCGTCGCCGCCGCTGGCACCGTGCTGTATGTCGCGGACGCACTGCAGTGGCGTGGCGTCCAGGCCTCCGCGTACGGGCTGGCCGCCGTGACGGTGCTCGCCGGCGCACTCGTCCGGGCGAGGGCGCGTGGCCGTGGAGACCGGCGGCGCGACGTTGCGTGAGGGCAGGCGTGTCGGCCGCATCGGGCACGAGCGGGTCATCGGTGGCGGCGTCTGAAGACCACCAGCCGCAGGACGGCGAAACGTATCACGGTCACCAGGGCGAAGCTCGGTACGAGCACCAGGGTCTCCGCCGCTGGTGAGGCGGTGGGCCGGTAGTGGCGGAAGAGCAGGACAGCGCCAGCGGTGACCAGGTACGCCAGCACGAACAGGCCGCCTGCGGCCAGATGCGCCTGGAGCGCCCGGACCGCGGACCCGCGAAAGGTCAGCCGGCGGTTGGCCTCCGTATTGAGGACCGTGACGACGAGCAGGGAGGCGAAATCGGCCAGGACGGTCGGCGACCAGTGGCGCAGCACCCAGTACAGCAGGGCCTGGGCCACCGTGGAGGCGGCGCCGATCACAACGAACCAGAACACTTCCCCGGTCAGCGCGGTGCGGCCGGGCTGGGTGGAAGCGCTGCGCCATGTGCTGAGGCGTCGCACCCCACCATCATGAGGCCACCGGGCGGGGATCCGTCGAGCCGCACAGAACGCACGTTCGACCGTTCGGCTGGCAACGGCCACCCGCATGCACGCCAGACCCGGAAGGCCGACCCGATCTGTGCCAGTTTGTACCTGGTGACTTGACAGACAGTGATGGTACGACGGGGTCCGATCCCCTTCGGGAGCCGGCCGGGGACGAAGGAGACAGCCGATGGACAGTGGCGAAAAGCGGCCGGCCCCGGGCTCAGGCGGGCCGCAGCGCCCGAGACCGAACAAGGGCCGCGAGCGGGGGCGCTTCGAGCGGGTTCGCGCTGCCACGGCGGCGCGGGCCGGCAAGGGGGCCGCTCGTGCCCGGGCCCTCGTACGGCGGATCGAGCAGACTCCGCCGCCCCCGGGACCGTTCCGTCCCGGCTTCTGGCGCAGTCCCATCCGCGGGCCCTGGCTGACGTCCGCGTTCGGCCTGGTGCTGTTGATCGGCATCCCGCTGCTCTTCGTCACCGGGGTGCTCTCCTACGCCGCCTACAACCCGGGGCTCGGCCGCATCAACGACCAGACCCCGGACAAGGGCCTGCTGGGCTTCTACCTCTTCGACTGGCCCACCCATCCGTACTGGCTGTACCGGCTGACCCAGGGCGTGCACGTGACGCTCGGCGTGGTCCTGGTGCCCGTGCTGCTGGCCAAGCTGTGGTCAGTGATCCCGAAGCTGTTCGAGTGGCTTCCGGTCCGCAGCATCGCCCACGGACTGGAGCGGTTGTCCCTGCTCATGCTGGTCGGCGGGGCGATCTTCGAATTCGTCACCGGCATCATGAACATCCAGCTGTTCTACGTCTTCCCCGGCTCCTTCTACACCCTGCACTTCTACGGCGCCTGGGTGTTCATCGCCGCGTTCGTCGTCCACGTGTGCCTCAAACTCGGCCGGATGATCCGCGCCCTGCGCTCCCGCAACCTGCTGACGGAACTGCGCACCGGGCTCGCCGGCACTCGGCCCGAGCCCCCCGACCCCGACGGTCTGGTGCCGACCGCGCCCGCAGCACCGACGATGACCCGGCGCGGCGCGCTCGCCATGGTGGGGAGCGGGTCGCTGCTCCTCCTGGTGGTCACCGCAGGACAGAGCATCGGCGGCCGACTGCGGCGCACCGCCCTTCTCGCGCCGCACAACCGCGACCCGGGAGGCGGCCCGAAGGACTTCCAGATCAACAAGACGGCCGCAGCCGTCGGCGTCACCCCCGCCCACGTCGGGCCGGACTGGCGGCTGGAGGTCCGGGGCCACGGGCCGACGCTCGTCTTCACCCGCGCACAGCTCCTGGCGATGCGCCAGCATGCCGCCGCACTGCCGATCGCCTGCGTGGAGGGTTGGTCCACCTCCGACCAGCACTGGAGCGGCCTTCGGCTGGCCGACTTCGCCGCCCTGGCGGGCCTCCCCCACGCCGGAAGCGTCCTGGTGGAGTCCGTCCAACCGCCCGGCCCCTACAGCTCGGTGCTCCTGCGGAGCAACCAGATCCACGACCCCCGCTCGCTGCTCGCCCTGCACGTCAACGGCGCGGACCTCTCGCTCGACCACGGCTACCCGGCCCGCATCATCGTCCCGGCCAACCCCGGTGTGAACAACACCAAGTGGGTGCACCGGCTCACCTTCAGGACATGACCATGGCGCGCTTCGTCCGCTGGTACGGCTCCAGCCCCCTCCACCTTCTCGTCCTGATCGCCTCGTTCGCCGTCACCGGCTACGTCATGGTGCGCCTGTTCGCCGTCCGCCCGCTCGCCGTCGCGATCTGGTTCGTCGGCGCGGCGGTCCTCCACGACCTGATCCTGCTGCCCCTGTACTCACTCGCCGACCTGTCGGCCCACAAGCTTCTCCGGCACCAGGCCGCACGCGAACCGCAGGTGCCGTGGATCAACTACCTGCGCGTACCCGCCTTCCTCTCCGGCGTGCTCCTGCTCGTCTGGTTCCCCCTCATCTTCGACCTGTCGATCCCCTATCCCGATGCCGCACGACTGACCGAAGGCGTCTACCTCGGCCGATGGTTGGCCGTCACCGGCGTGCTCTTCGTCGCCTCCGCCCTGGCCTTCGCACTCAAACTACGCCGTGTCCGTCGAGCCACCCACGCCAAGGAACGACCCGCACCGGGTCACCACGCCGCACCATGACCTCCGGCGAGGACCCGTCCTCCCGCGCCGACGCAGACCCCTACGCACTGGCCCTGCGCAGCGGCCGCGAACCGGTCTACCTACGCCTGGGGGACGGGCGCCGGATCCGGATGCCTGTGCATCGCTGGTTCGCACAGCCCACCGCGGCCGACGAATCCGTGCTCCATCGCTGCGCCGGCCCCGTTCTCGACGTCGGCTGCGGACCGGGCCGGCTGTGCAGGGCACTCCTGGGTCGCGGAATCTTCGCGCTGGGCGTCGACGCGGCTCCCCGCGCGGTGGCCCACACCCTCGGTCTCGGCGGAATCGCACTGTGCCGATCGGTGTTCGACCGGCTACCGGCCGAGGGAGACTGGCAGACCGCCCTGCTCATCGACGGCAACATCGGCATCGGCGGCGACCCGCACGCCCTGCTGCGCCGGTGCATCCGGCTCGTCACCGCGACGGGTGTCCTCATCGTCGAGGTCGGCCCTCACGACGTCGAGGAGCGCTGCACCGCCCGGTTCGAAGACATCCACAACCACCAGGGTCCCCCGTTTCCCTGGGCACGTCTGGGAGCACCGGCACTCCGCAGGATCGCCGAGGACCTGGCCCTGAGCGTGACCGACCAGTGGAAGTACGGCAACCGGTGCTTCCTCACCCTCGGCCGCCGGGGCTCATCCTCGGGACGTCGTTGTTGAGGCGGGGCCGGCCACGCGGTGGCGTGACCACGCGGTGGCGAGGAGACACGACGTACACCGGCCAGACGCCGAGCACGGGACGCGGCACCAGGTCGCGCCACCCGGTCGGGGCAACCGCCGGCGGTCGGCACATGCGATCCACCGATCGTGCTGATTGGGTGGGGGTGAATCCGCCGTGCAGGGAGGCTGGGATCCATGACACTCGTCAGGCGCCTGGAGAGACCCGCGGCGCAGGCGACCGCTCACGTCGTACCAGCCGGGCCGCGCCCGGCCCAAGGTGGACGGGCTGCGACGCATGAGTGCGCGACCGATCGGTGACCACGCTCTGCTGTCCGACTGCCGCTCGGCCGCGCTGGTAACCTCTGACGGCTCGGTGGACTGGCTGTGCCTGCCCCGGTTCGACAGCCCGGCGATCTTCGCTCGACTCCTCGACGAGGACGCCGGCCACTGGTCCATCCGCCCCACCGGCCCGGCCGATATCAGCCGCCGCTACGTCGAGGACACCCTTGTTCTGGAGACGACCTTCCGCACGACCGGCGGTACGGCGGTCCTGCACGACGCCCTTGCCCTGGGGCGGCGCGAACGCGGGCACGCGCTCGGCACCGCTTCCCCCGGAATGCTCCTACGGCAGATCACCTGCACCGAAGGGCAGGTGGACATCGAGACCTCCTACGCGCCGCGCCCGGAGTACGGACTCGTCCACCCACTCCTCTCAGTCGTGCGAGGCGGGCTCGCGGCGTACGGGGGCGCCTATGTCCTGCTGCTGTCGAGCCCCGTCGACCTGCGGGTGAACGGCTCCACAGCGCACGGCCGAATCCCGCTCTCGACGGGGCACCGCCTCGAATTCGCCCTGCACGTCGGGCCGGCGTGGGAAAGTGAGCCAGCGGGCTGGCGGGCAGGGCGGATCCGGCGCCGCATGTCCGACACCATCAAAGGCTGGCGCTCCTGGTCAAAGCTCCACCGCGGCTACGTCGGCCCCTGGCAGGACGAGGTCGGCCACAGCGGACGCGTGCTGCGAGCCCTGACCTTCGCTCCCACCGGGGCCATCGTCGCCGCGGCCACCACCTCCCTGCCCGAGAAGACGGGCGGGATGCGCAACTGGGACTACCGCTACACCTGGGTCCGCGACGCGAGCTTCACCATTCAGGCGCTTTCCACAGCCGCCTGCGAGAAGGAGAGGAACCGGTTCTTCGGCTTCCTCGCCCGGGCCGCGGCAACCCAACTCGACCGCGGCGCCGACCTGCAGATCATGTACGGCATCGGCGGGGAACGTGACCTGAGCGAGCGGCTCCTGCTCCACCTGACCGGCTGGCGCAACAGCGGCCCCGTCCGGATCGGGAACGACGCCTGGCGTCAACGCCAACTCGACGTCTACGGCGAGCTCCTCGACGCCGCCCACCAGACCCTTCCGCCCGATGAGCCTCTCGACCCGGCCACCCGCACCCTCCTGCTCCAGGCAGCCGAGACAGCCGCCCGGCAGTGGACCCAGCCGGATCAGGGCATCTGGGAAAGACGCGGACCCAGCAGACACTTCCTCCACTCGAAGCTGATGTGCTGGGTCGCGCTGGACCGCGCCATCACCATGGCCCCCGCCCTCCAGGCCGACGAACGCCTGCCCCACTGGCAGCACGAGCGCGACCTGATCCGCCAAGCCATCGAACAACGCGGTTGGAGCCCCGGCCTGGGCGCCTTCACCCAGGCATTCGACAGTGACGAACTCGACGCCTCCGCGCTGATGTTGCCCATCGTCGGCTTCCTGCCGCCGCACGAGCCCCGCGTCCAGTCCACCGTGCTGGCCGTCGCCACGCAGCTGACCGACCGCAACGGCCTGGTCCGCCGCTACCTCACCGACGAGCTGCAAGGGGAAGAAGGCACGTTCTTGTTGTGCACCTTCTGGCTCGCCCAAGCCCTCGCCCTCACCGGCCACACCACCCGTGCACGACATGTCTTCCAAGCCGCCCTCGCACACGCCAACGACCTCGGCCTGCTGGCCGAGGAGACCGACGCCACCACAGCAGAGGCCCTCGGCAACTTCCCCCAAGCCTTCAGCCACATCGGGCTCATCAACGCCGCTCGCGCCATCCGCGACGCCGAGCGACAAACACGGCCCTGTCCTCCCGAAGCTACGGCGAAGTGACAAGTAGCTCTCTGTAGCGGATCTGGGGTGTGCTTGTCAGGGCTTTTGATCTTCTGGGCTCATCGGGGGCCGTGCTCGGCGAGGTTGTCCGGTCATGACGGCCGGAGGGAGCGCGGGGTGCGGCAAGAGTGGGAGCCGGAGGACCTGATCGAGGTCTGGACGCTGCTGGAGGAGGACCAGGAGCGGCTGCGGAACAAGTCGGGGGCGAACCGGTTGGGGTTCGCGTTGTTGCTGAAGTTCTTCGAGGTGGAGGCCCGGTTCCCGCGGGGGACGCCGGGGAGATCCCGGTGCCGGCGGTGTCGTACGTCGCCCAGCAGGTGAAGGTGCCCGCGGAGGAGTGGGCCGCGTACGACTGGTCGGGGCGGGCGATCAAGCGGCACCGGATAGAGATCCAGGGCGCGTTCGGCTTCCGTGAGTGCTCCGAGGGGGACCAGGCCCAGCTCGCCGAGTGGCTGGCGGTCGAGCTGTGCGGGGTGGAGCTGAACCGGGATCGGCTCGCGGAGGCGGTGGTGGCGCGCTGCCGCAAGGACCGGCTGGAGCCGCCGGCCCCGGGACAGATCACCCGGCTGGTGGGCGGGGCGGTCAGCACCTTTGAGGAGCGGTTCTGCGCGGCCACCGTGGGCCGGCTGTCGGCGGCGACCCGGTCCCGGCTGGACGACCTGATCGCCGAGGACGCCGGAGCGGACGAGGAGAGCGCGGGCGGCGGGGGCACGTTCTTCACCGAGCTGAAGGCGGACCCGGGCGCGTTGGGGCTGGACAGCCTGCTGGCGGAGGTGAACAAGCTCCAGCGGGTGCGCGGGCTTAAGTTGCCGCCAGAGCTGTTCGGGGACCGGAGGGCCCGGCTCACCTCCGCCTTCCCCGCGTCCGGCACCTCGACCACATCTGGCACGGCCTCAACTCCCGCCCCACCGACGCCAGCGACATGCCCCTCCTGCCGGGCCACTCGCAAGCGGCCACCGCCGACGCTCCGGAAGGCGGCACGCGGCTCGCCCCCTTCGGCCACACCCCCCCGGGACCCCGACGGCGCCCACGGGCACCGACACCGCCAGCCGCGAAGCCCTGCACGGCACTTGATGCCGTGCAGGGCTTCGTCCTCTCCGCCTCCCCTGTCATCCCCACCTGTCCACCACGATCCCGACGGGACCGTGATCCCCAAGACAACGACGAGGTCACGAACTTCGTCACTCAGAGTACTGGTGATCTTGTGGAGCAGAGACAAGCGAAGAAAACGGCGAATCGCCTCGCGACTTGGGAAAATCCCCGACGGAAAGCCATTCCCGCGCCCGCTCGCAGGGAACTCACCAGCCTCGCGGGCGCGGCCTCAGGGCGGCAGAACGTGACGCCCGTGAGGGCCGTGCGGGACGTCTGGTCCCCAAGTGGTCCCCAGGGCAAGTCCTTGGCGCACTTGACCGGGTCCATTCTCGCCGCCCGCACTCTCCAGGATTTCATAAAAAGAGCCTCTGACCTGGGCTTTCACCCAGATCAGAGGCTCCGACATCACTGTCGGGACGACAGGATTTGAACCTGCAACTCCTTGACCCCCAGTCAAGTGAGTTCATAACTTGCTCATTGGCCTCCTACTCAACCGGTCCCGAGCAGGATGCCAACCCGCCTACCAGGCATGTGAGTTGAGCTGCAAGGTGGGCCGCTCGCTCGGTTCACGCGGGCTGACGGAGGCCCAGATGTTATCTCAGTCAGGTACGTCCAGATCCGTCCGTATGTGCTCACTGGCGATCAATGCGCTTGGTCCCAAAGTGGTCCCAACGCGCCAGACACTCCGAGTGACAGCGCTCCAGATGTCACACGCCGGCGAGACCACCCGAACCTCGGCCTGAAGGTCCACCTACCGCGAAGTCTGGGGCGAATAGGAGCCGCTCAGAGCGTTCGCCAGTAGGTCGTCGGATGCGGGGGCTTCGTGGGAGTGTTCCAGCGCTAGATGTATTGACCCGCAGGGTTGTTGACGCGGGTGATCGGGGGCTGGCCTCCGAGTGCGGTGTGGCAGCGATGGTAGTTGTAGCCGTGCAGGAAGTCGGTCAGGGCGGCGGTGCGTTCGGTGTTGCTGGTGTAGGGCCGCAGGTAGGCCCACTCGTCCAGCAGGGTGCGGTTGAAGCGTTCGACCTTGCCGTTGGTCTGGGGCCGGTAGGGTCGGGTGCGCTTGTGGGTGATGCCTGCCGCGGTCAGCGTGTCGCGCCATAGGCGGGAGCGGTAGCAGGAGCCGTTGTCGGTCAGGACCCGCTCGACGGTGATGCCCAGCCCGGCGAAGAACCGCTGGGCGCGGTGCCAGAAGGCGACGGCGGTCTCCTTGCGCTCGTCGGTGAGGATCTCGCTGTAGGCCAGGCGGGTGTGGTCGTCGACGGCGGTGTGGATGTAGCTGTAGCCGATCTTCGGAGTGCCGCTGGGGCTGCGTTCGGCGGTGGTCGCATACCGGTTGGCCTCGCCGGCCTGGCGACTGTGGACCTTGTGGCCGCCGCCGTCGGGGATGTTGCCGAGTTTCTTGATGTCGACGTGGACCAGCTCGCCGGGGCGGGCGCGTTCGTAGCGGCGGATGAGTTGGCCGGTGGGGCGGTCCAGCCAGGCGAGGCGGTGCAGGCCGTGGCGGGCCAGGACTCGGTGGACGGTGGAGGGGGCGAGGCCCAGGATGGGGCCGATGCGGGCCGGGCCGAGCTTGCGCTCCCGGCGCAGGGCGCATATCTGGGCCTCGACCGCGGCCGGGGTGCGGTGCGGGGTGGTGTGCGGGCGGCTGGGCCGGTCGTGAAGGTCCGGTTCCCCCTCCTCACGCCAGCGGCGAACCCACTTGTGGGCGGTGGCGCGTGAGATGCCCATCTCGGCGGCCACGTGCGCCACGGGACGCCCCGATCGGACACGCTCGACAAGGAGCCGCCTGCCGTGAACGGTCAGGCGGGCATTACGGTGGGACACGAAGACCTCCGTGCGGTGCAGTCCTAGACAGCTCCACTGCATCGGAGGTCTTCGCTTTGATCAAGCCCCGAGGACTGTCAACAACGCTCGTGGTCAATACAGCTAGAGGGCCAGGCGCGTCGGATCAGCCAGCGGACCGTAATGACGATGGCGGCCAGAGCGAGGAAGAACTCGGCAGCGGCTCTCCGGCGCTTGCCGAAGTCGTTCATCCAGGAGTTCGCACATTCGACGACCCACCGGCCGCCGGTCCGGATCGGGATCTTCGTGCCACGCGGGGCAATACGGGAGTCGATGCTCCGGCCGGGGTCAACCCGTTTTGCGTGCGCGGGCTGCCACGGGCCGGGGCGCTCCTTCGGGAAACGGCTCGGGCGCGGCCGGCCCGCGCCCGAGCGGATCAGGCTATCGTTCCGGGTACTGCGCGCTGCCCGTGCGCGTGG
This sequence comes from Peterkaempfera bronchialis, assembly GCF_003258605.2. NCBI lineage: Bacteria > Bacillati > Actinomycetota > Actinomycetes > Kitasatosporales > Streptomycetaceae > Peterkaempfera > Peterkaempfera bronchialis. The sequence continues at coordinate 5,673,254 of NZ_CP031264.1, read as the reverse complement.
CTGAGCAGGTAGAGCGCCGCTTGGAGGATGAGCGCGACGTGGTGCTTGGGCGGGGTGCCGGTCAGGCCGTGGAGGACGTCGTTGCGCAGGTTCATCCCGCGGTCGGAATCGACCAGGAGGAGGTCCAGCGCTCGGCTCCAGTCCTCCGGGTACCCGGCCTCCGGCATGCTCTGCAGCAGCCCGCCCAGCATGGCGACTCCGCCGGGGGTCTGCCCCTTGGCCACGGAGATGATGGAGACCCGGGGGCGCAGCAGTTCCCGGAGGATCTGCTCGACCTGGGGCAGTGCGACGCACGCCGCGGCGTCGGTCTCCCCCAGCCAGTAGTAGAGGAAGGCCCGGGCGAGGATCCGAGCGCGGGGTTCGGGCAGCACCGTCTCGTGCTCCAGAGCGTCGATCATCTCGAACTCGTCGGGCCGGAAGCGCTCGTGGATACGGTCGAGCTGGGTCGCGATCAGCCTTCCGAGCAGGCCCAGGCCGTGGACCTGCGCCTTCACGGCGTGGTCGTTGTCGGCTTCCGCGGGCCGGTGGACGAAGACGGGTCCTGCCGGGTTGATGCGTGAGCTCGGGATCCGCAGCAGGCCCTCGAACGCGCCGTCGGCCTCCAGCTGGGCCTGCGCACGCATCACTGGGTGGACGTCCGGCACGGTGAGCCACAGCGCGTTCCGCAGATCCGGGGCGGCATCGACCAGCGCCCGCTGCCTGGCGACCATCATGGGCGGGAGAGTGCCCTCTTTGCGGATCACGGTCCACTCCAGCGTGGTCTGCTGTTGCGCCATCCCGGCACGTTCCCGCAGGTCGGGCAGCCCCCGCTGCTGCGCCTCGGTCGCCGCCCTCTCCAGCAAGTTCAGACGCCGGTACCCAACATCGGCAGTATCAGCTGCATCGAGGAGGGCGTGGACCACGGCGGTGTCGATCTCTGTACGGCGGCTGGGAGGAGCAATCTCCCGCAGCAGCTCAAGGAAGCCGAGCCGGTCGTCCACGTCGTAGGTGAAGTGCTCAGCCGCCCGCTCGGCGAGGTCCGCGAGGGCCATGGCGATGCCTTGCGAATCCCGTAGCCTCTTCAGGAGCCCCAGCAGGGCCCGGCC